>CAKSUT010000001.1 GCA_934502885.1 uncultured Eubacteriales bacterium
TCGCTGTTTCAAATGAAAGTGGACAAAAGCAAATGCGTAGACTGCGGAAAATGCGCAAAAGCTTGCAAAATGGCTGTAGACGTAACGAAAACGCCTAACCATACCGAATGTATTCGCTGCGGTATGTGCGTCCGGGAATGTCCGACAAACGCCGTTAGTTTTCATTACGGCTTTGGAGAAGGTAAAGATAAAAGCGGCGAAAACGCCGCAGGTAATAAATTAAAAAATCAGGAGGAATAAACATGAGTATAAAAAAACTTCTAACAGCGGCGCTGACACTTGTGCTGGTGGTGTTGGTTACGGCAGCCTGCACAACGGCGGATAAAAACAAATTGAACGGTATGGAATATGAACCGAAAAATGCCGAAGAAGCGGTATCAATGCATAAAGAACTGATGGCGCAGGAAAATGCGATTCTGTCAGAAAATACCGAACTTTGGGAACAGGTTTTTGCGGCGGCGGACAAAGGTATGACTTTGCAGGAGGACGGTAAAAACTACGGTGATTTTCTTCTCAAAACCATTGACACCGTCAAGGAACGGTTTACGGAGGACGAGCTTAAATTGCTTAAGAGTGAAGCGGAGAAAATCCGGGATATTGAAGATAAGCTGACGGTGATTGAAAATAAATATCCGGATGCCGCGCAAAAATCGTCGGATAATGATATGAGCATGCCCTCCGGTAACGGCGACATGGAACTTTTCCCGTCCTTTGAAGGAAAGGATCTGGACGGGAACGAAATAAAGAGTGACGAGCTGTTTTCCGGCAACGCCGTCACCGTGGTAAACTTTTGGTTTACTACCTGCTCTCCCTGCGTGGGCGAGCTTTCCGAACTCGACGCGCTGAACAAGGAGCTTTCCGAGAAAGGCGGCTCTCTCATCGGAATAAATTCTTTCACGCTGGACGGAGATGAGGCGGCAATATCCGAAGCAAAGGCGGTTATGAAAAAGAAAGACGCTTCCTATCGGAACGTATACTTTGATTCGGACAGTGAAGCAGGAAAGTTTGTCGAAAATGTATATGCCTATCCCACAACATATGTGGTTGACCGCAGCGGCAGCATCGTCGGAGAACCGATCGTCGGCGCCGTTACCGGCAAATCACAAATGGAGAAGCTGCAATCGTTGATCGACCAATGTATTGCCGCCGATATGAAATGAGAATAATATCAAAATAATGCTCGTACAATTATACCATAAAAATCCTGAGTCGTTTTATGGTATGTAATCGTTAAATGAAAAAATTAAAATAAAGCTTCTTTAAAACGAGGGTTTCAGACGGCGAAAAAAGTTTCCGAGTAATTTTGAAGTGAACCCCAAAGTTCAGACAAAATTAAATATCACCTTGCTCGTGAATGAGTTCGGTATTGCACCGGACTCATTCCTTTTAGTTTCATAGAAATTCTTTCGTTGTTGTTATAACACGAATTTTGAATTCCGGCGAGTACTTTTTGTTTTTTCTTCCCCTTTTACCCATAAAAATATGCACCTCCAAAAGTGTCTATCTTTTGGGGTGCATATCATTATGTTTTGCATTACTGTTTTCGTAAAAAGTATGTAAGTTCGTGAATCCGACAGTAGCGAATCACTTTTTTGTCTCCCCGAAAAAACTGCAAGCACCCGCGGCAGAATTCGAGGGTACTTGCTTCATTAACCTGTACTGTTTTTTGTGACTTGGTGTGCCGCCGTCAGCCCACAGGCTCGTTGGGGTCATCGTATGCCGGAAGAGAGGTATTGACAACAATTACACGCTCTTTTTCTTTCCATTCAACACGGCAGTCTATCGCGTCGGTAACGTCGCGGAGCTTGAAGTAGTTGTTTCCTTCTATGTTATAACAAGCGGCCTGAATCGGAATGCCGTCAAACGTGAGGAACGCCGAGGATGCATATGCGGTTCTTGTAACGCCGTCACTTGCGGCAAGCTCTCCTCCAACCGGAGTATAACTGAAGTAGCTCAACATATCGATAGAGTTTGTTGCGGCGTCGTATTCCACGTCAAAGCTTTTAACGGTTCCGCTCAGCATCTTCGCTATGTCCCTCAGTTTGAAATAGTTGTTGCCGTCTATGTTATATGCAAGTGCTTCGTACTCGGTTGTATCAACGTAAAGCGGCTGGGACTTTGCGACGGTTGTTTTGCTGTAGCCGTTTCCGGGGTAATAGGTGAACGTCTGATACTGTTCATCGTTTTGATAAATGTACCTGACATTTCCGTCGTACACAACTGTGTATATCGTCGCGGTCTCGGTTTCGTCGGGGTAATCGGGGTCGGGAGTCACAACAATATGTTCAACCTTGTAGACGTTTGCCCAGTCTTTTTCCTCCATTTTGCTTATAGCACCATTCATTGCATTAAGCTCCTGAAGCATATAATAGGCTTTGTAGGTTTCTCCGTAATTGTACTGCTTTACAATCTCAAAGCCTTCGGGGGAATATGCGAGCTGACCGTAAGCGCTCCAGGGAGAATCGATAACCAAAACGCCTATCGGGCGTCCGAGAGCGGAAATACCCGATCCGGAGGCTGTTTTCTGAAAGTCGGTAAGATACTTTGTTTCAACGTAGCATTCCTTGGTATTAAACCATACCTTGACGAATTCTCCGCTTATATCGCTGTCTATGATATCAAAAGCGGCGCCGTTCTTTGCCATTGCGACAACGGTGCTTGCGGTGTTCGGTGCGGAGTATACATTTACGGTCTTAGACTGCGACGCCGATGTATCAACCGTTGCCGCATAAGCCGTCAACGGCTTTCTGACGTTGTTGAGCTTCATATTTACGTATGTTGCGTCAACGTAGTAGAGACCGTGCTTGTAGTAAATTTTATAGTGACCGTTTATGGGAGTTGATTCCACCATTTGGAACGACTGGTTCACCTTATACACGCCGGATTTTACGTAATCGTTGGCATCGGGTGTCGTCTTGACCATAAGAGGCTCTGTTGCCTTGCCCATTGCGACGATTTCCGGAGGTGTTGTTACCTGATTGTTTATATCGAGAATATAGCAGTACTGTCTGGGGATAAAGTATACGCCCGGCTTCCAGCTGCCGTAGGCTACGTACTTTGCACCGCCGCAGGGAGCTCCGATGCCTCGGCTTCTGTCAATTCCGCCCTCGCTCCAAACGGCAACCCATTTTTCGTCATACGCAACGACATCAAACTCCGACCCGGTGCAAGCAAAGAACGCCCAGTTTTTGTTGTTTCTGGTATTGTCCGCACCGATAGGAGCATAGCCTATCGCCTGAAGCTCGTCAAGACGTCTTGCGTGGTAGTTGCCGCTCGGGCTTCCATAGTAGCCTTCCGGATAGAAAGACGCTCTTACCATTCCCTCTTTGCCGCTGTCACCTATATGAAGTACGGCTTTGCCTACAAGAGGAAGAGATGAGGGACGTTTATGTCTTGTCCATTCGTCAGGAACATTGCCGTAGCCGAGGATAGCTTCGCCTTCGGTTGCTCTATTACCGCCGTATATATAGTCGGACAGGACAATCATATTTATGCCGTGCTGATACTTATCGTCCTTATCCTTTGAGTTCTCTATCTTCTGCTCAAGATCATCCATAGATTCGAGTGTGTCCTTACGGTTTGCATAGGCATAGCAATATCCTTCCGTGCCGTCATAAAGTCTTATATGGTGAAAGTTTTCGTACAATTTCTCCTTGCCGTTAACGTAGGCTTCAAGCACCGTGACCTTATCGCCAAGGTACACAACGGCAATGGTTTTTGACGAAACGGATGCGCTTTTTGTGACACTCATGCTTCCGACCTTGACATATGCCTCACAGCCGTCAACTATTCCGGCGGCATTTACCGTAAAGCTTGCGGCAGTGAGCACAAATATGAGCGAAAAAAGCACGCAGGCAATTCTTCTTTTCATTTTTTCGTCCTCCTTGATTATTTACGTGATATTATCGCTTAATTGTTTTCAAGTGCTTTGAGTGCTGCCTGAAGCTGAATATCATCATCGTGGGTCATATCGTAGTAATGTGCGGCAAGCTCTTCAGTGAGTTCTATTTCTATATCGGGAGTCACTCCGACTCCGTCGTAGTTTTCGGAATACGGCGGATCATATCTGTTTGTTGTAAAGGAGAAGCCGCCGCCGTTCGAGAGACGTATTACCGACTGCATAGAGCCTTTGCCGTAGGTCTGCGTACCGACGAGAACCGCTTTTCCGTAGTCCTTGAGCGAACAGCAGAAGAGCTCTCCGGCACTTGCCGTACTTCCGTTAACGAGAACCGCCATCGGCAGATCTATACAATTTGCATCGGAGTTTATTACCTTCTCCACGCCCTTCTTTGAAACGATGTGTATGATAGGACCTTCGGGGAGCAGAAAATCGAGTGCTCCGGCAACGCCGTCAAGGTCTCCGCCGGGATTGTTTCTGACGTCAAACACAAGCTTTTCAGCATCGTTCGACATAAGGTCAAGGACGGCATTTTTGAGTTCGTCGGAGGTGGTTTTGTTAAACTCTGTTATCTCAACATATCCGATATTGCCGTAAATCAGCTCACTGTACACCGTCTTATTGTCTATGGCGCGGCGTTCGACGGTAATCTCTTCGGCGGTTTTGTAATCGTCGCTCTTATGCGCAACATGAAGCTTTACGGAGGTATTTTCCTCGCCGTTCTTTATCATATTGACGGCCTCGTAGTAACCGATATCGGCAACGGATTTGTCTTCAACGCCGACAATAAGGTCGCCGTGGGAAAGTCCGCTTTCAAGTGCCGGGCTTCCCGGCATAACGGCGGTGACGTATATTCCGCCGAGGGTGTTATCGTATATTACACGCACGCCTATTCCGACCATTTTGCCGTTGTTCTCTTCGTTATATGTTGTGAAATCGTCGGGACTGTAGTAGTATGCGTATCTGTCGCCCATACCGTAGATGTAACCTGAGATGAGCCCCTCTTCGACCTTTTTGTCGTCAAGATCACCCATATAGTATGCTTCGGCAAGCTCTTCTATTTCGCTGAGTGTGCCGTATTTGTCGGTCTGCACCTCAAGATTTGCGATTTTCTCGTCATACGCCTTTGCCTGTTCCGCAAGCTTTGCTTCGTAGGAGTTCGTAAGCACGGCATTCATGTACTGGCACGATACGAGTGCGGTTATAACAATGATAAGAGCCGTAAGCGGTATCCATGTGCTTTTCTTCATGTATAAAATCTTCCTTTCAAGGGTTGTCGACAGTCAAAAAGACGAAGCATTCGGAGACTCGCTTCGTCTTTCGCAGTTCTTAATCAATAATAGGTCATGGGGTTTATGGCAGTACCGCCCTCATAAATCGTGTAGTGGAGGTGGTTGCCGGTAGACTGACCGGTTGTGCCTACCCTTGCGATGAGGTCTCCCTTTTTGACCTTCTGACCGGACGAAACACAGAGCGTGTCCGCATGACCGTAAAGCGTTACGACGCCGCCGCCGTGGCTTATTACGACGCAGTTGCCGTAGCCGCCCTTGGCACCGGCCGACGAAACCGTTCCGTCAGCCGGTGCGTAAATCGGAGTTCCCTTGGGTGCCGGGAGGTCAACTCCGTTATGAAATTCGCTTTTGAAGGTTATGGGGTTTGTTCTGTATCCGAAACCCGAGGAAATATATGCGCCCGACGGACTATTATAGCCCGAAAGAGGCCATGCGAAGCCGGTTGCCGCAGCTGCCGATGCAGAGGATTGAACAGCCGTATCGGACTTTCCGGACTGCTGTTTGCCGGCGTTGTTCTTTGCCTCTTGCTCACGGCGTCTCTTTTCTTCTTCGGCTTTCTTTCTCTTTTCCTCGTCCTCTATCTTTTTAAGCTCGGCGGAAAGATTTGCTATCTCACGGTTTGTCTGTTCCCTTTCCTCCTGGTACTTTGCAAGATTATCGAGCTCGGCTTTTTCCTGGTCGTTGAGAAGTGCAAGAGCCTGTTCCGCTTCGCCCTTCTTTACTTCGAGGTCTCTCTGGAGCTGTTCGCTCGAAGCTCTGTATTCGTCTATCGAAACAAGTGAGGACTCATATATTTCAGTTGTTTCGACAAGCTGATTGTAGGTTGTGTCAAGCTCATCAAGTATCTCGCTGCTTGAACCGAGATGATATGCGAGGTAGTCGAGACGAGAGAGAAAATCGCTGAAGTCCTCCGCACCGAGAAGTATCTCCCAGTAGCTGTCGTCTCCGTACTCGTAGGAAAGTCTCAGAACCGCATCAAGCTGCGTCTGCTGTTCGTTCTGCTTTACCTCAAGCTTCTCTTTCTCCTCATACTTTTCATCAACAAGCTTCTGATACTTATCGATAAGCTCGTTTACCGTTTCAAGTTCATTGGTAACTATGTCAATCTCTGCGTCGAGCTGAGATATGTACTTTATTTTATTCTGCTGTTCGTCCTGTATGCTCGCTATCAAATCCTGAAGCGACTTCTGGCTGTTCTTGATATCGGCAAGCTGAGACTGAAGTGCGGATATTTCATTTTTCAGCTGTCCCTTTGACTGCGCCGCCTCTGCTCTGTACGGCACAACTATTGCCGGTACTATCATAAGCAGTGCGAGGATGACGACTATCACCGCGGATATTATCTTTCTTTTCTTGTACATTCTTTACTCCTTTCCGACGAAAGTCACGGTACGGGTGTATTATGCCTTAAGATGCTTTCTTGTTGTAAGTGTTCCGAGTATGCCCGTAAGAAATCCGATAACAAGGAACGAGCAAAGTATGAACATATCACAGTTTATGTCAAATGAAAGTCCGAACGGAAGAACCGCTTTTTCGTCAAGGGGCAGAATTTTAAGTATTGTGCCGTAGTTTTCGGTTATGACGCTCGTAACCTCTATGTAGACAAACTTCTGTATAAAGTATGCCGCCGTTCCGGAAAACAGACCGATTATTATACCCTCGAGGATAAACGGTGCGGAAATATAGAAGTTCGTCGCACCCATATATCTCATTATTCTGATATCGTCTTTTCTCGCCTCGTGGGTGAGCTTTACGGTATTGCCTATTACGAATATCGAGACAATAAAGAGCATTGCCATAAGGCACGCCGAGATGTTTGAGATAACGCTCTTAAGGCTCTCTATTTTATCGGCGAAGTCTTTTCTGTTTCTCACGCTCTCAACTCCGTCTATTCCCTCGATAAGCTGTACGCAGTAGTCGATATCCTCGACCGTTTCGGGATAGCTGAATCTGAACGAATCGGGAAGCGGGTTAGTTTCCGGGGTGTAGGAATCGAATATGTAGGCGTACTTTTCGCCGTAACTTTCCTTTTCCGATTCGAGAGCCTGTTCCTTTGAGATAAACTCTATCGAGCTTTCGGAAATATCAACGTAGGTCGATATCTTATTCTTTGCATTTTCTATCGTTGCTTCGTCAATGTCCTTTTTGAGGAAAACGACAATCTCTCTGAAATCGTCGAGTGCGTCGAGGTTATAGTTTATGTTTTCGTTTATGAGCCAGAATGTACCCATAACGAGAAGCGTCGAAACGAGTATCAGCACGGAAACAGCACTCATAAGACCGTTTCGGAACATACCCTTAAGCGCCTCCGAAAGGAAGTGCGATATTTTGTATCTTCTCATTTTTCGTCACCTCCGCCGATATTGTCGAGATCCTCGTATTCTCCGAGCTGTGCGTCGATGGAGTCTATGTCGGAGGTAACGTTATTTAGTTCGTTCCTGAGCTCTTTCAGCTTTTCGTCTGCGTCGTCGCCCTGCGTTATGAGAGAGGCGATACGCTCCTTAATTACATCGCGGCGTTTTACAAGGCGCTCTCTGCGGCGTGAAATAACGGCCGCTTCACCGTCTCCCTCGCCCTCTTCGATATCTCTTATACCGTTTCCGTCGGAGTCGCCGAACTCATCATATGAGTAGCCTCCGTCGTTTCCTATATTGCTGAACTTTTCGACTATGGAATTGAATATTCCCTCTCCTTCTTTTATGCCGTCGTCGGGGAACATTTCGCCTGCGGTCTCGGACTTATCACCTTTTGCCGCTTCTGTATCTGCATTTTCGGCAGCGGTCACGGAAGTCTCATTGTCTTCCGCACTGTTCGACGACTTCTTATCTGCTTCGGTATCGCCGAAAAACTCGTTGGACGAAATACCTATCGTATCGCTTATCACACAGCCGTCGTCGATTGTGATAACTCTCTTGTGATACTGTTCGACAAGCTCTTTTGCGTGGGTTACGACGATAACAGTTTTATTATGCTCGGAAATTTTAACGAGAAGATCCATTATCTCCTTTGCAAGACGGAAGTCGAGGTTGCCCGTCGGCTCGTCCGCAACTATTACGGAGGGGTTGTTAACTATCGCTCTCGCGACGCAAAGTCTCTGCTTTTCACCGCCGGAAAGCTCCTTCGGCATAACCTTTTCTTTGCCCGTAAGTCCGACTATTTCAAGAGCCACGGGGACTCTCGCTTTTATACGTCTTGCCGGTTCTCCCAAAACCTCCATCGCAAAAGCGACATTTTCGTAAACGGTCTTGTTCTGGAAGAGTCTGAAATCCTGGAACACGAATCCCATTTTGCGTCTGAGATACGGAACTTTTCTGTCAGGGAGCTTATGAAGACGGTACTTATCAAAATATATTCTGCCCTCGGAGAGCTTTTCCTCTCTGAGAAGCAGTTTTGTGAGCGTTGTTTTTCCTGCGCCGGAAGGTCCCATTATAAATACAAATTCGCCGTCGTCTATAGTTATATTCAAGTCATTGAGGACATATTTTCTTCCGTCGTAGGTTTTCGATACATTTTCAAATTTTATCAATGCACGCACCTCGACTTTCTGTTATTTTTGCACGTTTTCACGTTATATGCGTTTCCTTTGTCATTCTTAAGCGCGGCTCGATAAAAGCCGCACAGACATACATCGTTATTATACCATATATGACGTTTCGTTGAAACGAAATTGTGTGAATTGAGCTGTTTTATTTTGTAAACTTTGGTGAAAGGTCGGAAAAGCCTGTGTGATGTTTTTGTGAAATCATCCGTTTGAACGTAAATCACGTCAAGCAAAACAATCCGCACTCCGAAAAGAGTACGGATCGTATAATCAGTCTTTTATGAAATCCTTATCCTCTTCGATAAGTCGAAGCAGTGTATGTTCAAACGACAGCTCGGAGCGCATTTTTTCGAATTCCGTCGCAACCCTCTCTCTGTCCTCACGGCGCACGTCCCTCTTTCTCGCACGAATAAGGAGGTTTTTCGGGGAATGCGCTATATCTATAAACTCGAGAAGCTCCGTTCTGTATCCGCAATACTCCAAAAGCTTTGCGCGGACGGTATCGGTGACGAGTGCCGACAGGCGTTCCTTTATTATACCGTATCCGCACATTGCGGAGAGCTTATCGGCTTTCAGTGAACCGTTCACCTCGTGCTGGCAGCAGGGGACGGAAAAGATGTAATCCGCTCCCCATTTTATCGAATTATAGAGTGCGTAGTCGGTTGCGGTATCGCAGGCATGGAGGGTTATGACGATATCGGGCTTGAAGCCTGCGCTGTAATCCTTTATGTCTCCGCAGAAAAAATGAAGCGTTTCATAACCGTATTTTCTCGCCGCCTCGTTGCAATGCTCTATGACGTCATTCTTTAAGTCGAGACCGACCACGTTCACCTTCTTGCCGAGAATTTTCGTGAAGTAGTGGTATAGAACGAATGTAAGATACGACTTTCCGCAACCGAAATCAATAATGTTGAAGCAATCGCGGCTGTCGTTTTTGACCGCGTCGTTCACAAGCTCGACAAAGCGGTTTATCTGCTTCCATTTGTCGTACATTCTGTTTACGACCTTGCCGTCTGCGGTTATGACGCCGAGGTCGTGAAGAACCGGGATATACGTTCCCTCAGGGAGAATATAATTCTTCGTGCGGTTGTGGTCGAAAACGACTTTTACCGCATTTTCGGCAATCCGCTTTTCGGTAAAAAGAACCTTTCCCTTTTTCGAGAGCTTCAGCGCAACACTTTTTTTCACGCCGTCGCGGACAGTTTCTCCGTCAAGCTGGCGAAAATCGGTTGTGAGAAGGTCATACAGTTTTTCACGGAGTTTATCGGGTTCAAGGTTTTCGTGGAAACACTGCTTATCGGTGAAGCACTCAAGCTGATACACTTCTTTACCTGAGACGGAAATCCGCCGTGCCGTTATCTTATTGTACTTTGCGGCGGCATTTCTCTTATTGCTCACCGTGAGCTTTGTTACGCCGTCAAACGACGGTGAGGCGAGTATATCGCGAAGCTCGGCGTTGTATGTTTTCGTTTCTGCGTCCATTATCAATTTTCCTTATTGTTGTTTTTCGGCGTACTTGAGTGCTTCAAAGAGTGCATTCGACGACGCAAGCAAACGTATATTCGCTCTGTCGTCCGCTCTTCCTCTTCCGAGAAGGAGTTTTTTTACGTTGATGCCGTCCTTTGTTCCGACCGCAAGGTACACAAGTCCGACGGGCTTTTCCCCGCTTCCGCCTCCGGGACCGGCAAGACCTGTTGTGCAGACTGCGACATCCGCACTCGAAAGTCGAAGAAGTCCCTCCGCCATTTCACGCGCCGTCTCTTTTGACACTGCGCCGTATTTTTCGAGAGTTTCGTGCTTCACGCCGAGTATCTTTTCTTTGGCTTCGTTGGCATACGTACAAACGCCGTAGCCGAACATTGCGGACGAACCGGGAATATCGGTGATTCTCTTTGAGATAAGTCCGCCGGTACAGGATTCTGCGCTTGCAAGAGCAAGTCCCTTTTCGGCAAAGGTTTTAACAACGGCATTTTCGAGTGAAACCGCATCAACGCCGTAGACAAAATCTCCGATGATTTTCTTTATCTTTTCGACAATGGGAGCGATAAGCTTCTTCGCACGTTCTCTATTCTCTGCTCTTGCGGTAACTCTAACACGCACCTCGCCGTCATTCACATACGGTGCGACCGTGGGATTGTCGCCGGAGGTCATGATATCACGGAGTTTTTCTTCAACCGACGATTCACCCATACCGAAGATGTTGACGTTTTCCGAGACAAGCACCTCTGTTGAATTGCGAAGAAGGTACGGCAGAACCTCGTCGTCAAACATCGGCTTCATTTCCTTGGGCGGTCCGGGAAGCATTACGACGGTTTTTCCGTCGCTTTCTATGGCACAGCCCGGAGCCGTTCCGAAGTTGTTCTCAAACACGGCTGCCCCCTCCGGCATGAGAGCCTGCTTCATATTGTTGGGAGTGGGAACACGGTCGGTTCTCGCAAAGTATGCGAGTATTCTCTTTTCGGACTCTTCGTGACGGACGAGCTTTTTGCCCATGACAGAGCTTACGGTCTCCTTTGTCATATCGTCGTAGGTCGGTCCGAGTCCGCCTGTCATAACTACGATATCGCTTCTTCCGAGAGCGTCCGCAAGAGCTTCTCTGAGTCTTCCGTCATTGTCTCCGACAACGGTGTGGTGGTACACGAATATGCCGTTTTCCGAAAGCTTCTTGGAAAGATACGCGGCGTTTGTGTTGACAATATCGCCGATAAGAAGCTCCGTTCCGACGCAGAGTATTTCCGCTTTCATCAGTCGCTCATCTCCTCATCTTTATCGTCTAGAGACGTCCATTTATGGCAGCGTGACTCAAGCGCTTCTTTTACGAGAGCGTCAACGTCAAGCTTCTGCTCCTCGGCGATTATGTTTTCAAGCACAGGCTTTGTTGTTGGGTGTCTCGGAGTGAACACCGTACAACAGTCCTCATACGGGAGTATTGAGGTCTCGAACGTGCCTATCTTTCTTGCGACCTTGACAATCTCCTCTTTGTCCATCGCTATAAGCGGACGGAACATCGGTATTCTTTCAAGGGCATTGTTTGTAACGGCAATTGCACTCATAGTCTGGCTTGCGACCTGCGCCAAACTCTCGCCGGTTATGAGCGCGCCTGCCTTTGCGCGCGCCGCAATTTTCTCCGCTATTCTCATCATAAAGCGGCGGAGAATAAGGGTAAAGTACTCCTCGCGGCAGTTGCGCATTATTTCCTCCTGGATGTGCGTGAGGGAGACGATATTCACCATGATATCTCCGCAGTAAAGCGACATTATTCTCGCAAGGTCTATAACCTTATCCCTCGCCATTTCGCTTGTGTAGGGATAGCTTTCAAAGTGGAGAGCCTCGATATTGACGCCTCTTTTAGCCATGAGATAGCCGGCAACCGGGCTGTCTATACCGCCGGACAAGAGAAGAAGTCCCTTGCCTGACGTTCCTTTCGGCATACCGCCCGCACCCTCGACGGCACCGCTGTGAAGATATGCGCCGAAATCGCGTATCTCGACTCTCACGGTCACATTGGGATTGTTTACGTCAACCCTAAGATGCGGATATGCGGAAAGTATCGCACCGCCGCACTCTGCGCTTATCTCGGGCGACTTCAGAGGAAAGCTCTTGTCGGAACGCTTCGCTTCGACCTTGAAAGTCTTTGCCTTTTGAAGCGTTTCGGAAAGATAGAGCGGAAGCGCCTCTTCTATTACGTCCATATTCTTCTCGACGCACGCCGCACGGCATACCGCGACAATGCCGAATATTCTGCGCGCCGCCTCAAAAGCCTTGTCCATATCTTCGGATTCGGTGAGCGGAGAAATATATATCGTTGACTGCGCACGCTTTACCTCGAATTTCCCGACGTGCTTCATTTTCTCCTCGGCGTCCTTGAGAAGCTGATTCTCAAAATAGGACTTGTTGAGTCCTTTCAGTATCAGCTCTCCGTATTTTAAAAGTATTACTTCGTTGAACATCTGTGTATTTCCTTTCAGCTTTGCATTTTACGTTTACATTTCGACCCCGTCGTCTGGGTCGTCGCTCGGTGTGTTCTCCTCTTCCTTTTGCGCAAGGCAATTGTTTATGACGGAATTAAGCGCGCAGACAAACTCCCCGTTCGGTTCAAAGGTAAGAAGCGCGTTCTTTCCGTTGAACTCGAAAAGATACACGAACGGGTCGCGAAGACGCATGGTTTTGCAGTAGTTGAACATTATATCGGGTTTCGGGAGAGTACTCTTTTTCTCGTTGTACTCGCTCTTGCTCATCACCTCGGCAAGGGAGTACGAAAGATCGAGAGAGCCGAGAGGCACAATCTTCCTTCCGACTATTTTGTCTATGCAGAGGTTTCTGTCGTCAAAGGCGTATTTGTACTCGGAAAGTATATATTTTACGTAAACCTGCACGGCGCAAACTGCAAATACGACCGCTGAAAGCTGGGGAATCCACGGTGAAATGCTTTTGTTTGCAAACATTGCCGCACTCACCGCCGTAAGTGCCAAAAACAGAGTAAACGCCGCGAGCGCCGGTCTTTTGTCGCCTTTGGGGCTGTATTTCATTCGCACAGTACCGCACTCCTTTCAAGCGCTTTCGCAAGAGTTTCTGCAATGCTTCTCGCCATACACCAAAAGCCGAGATCGTTCGGGTGACAGCCGTCAAAGGTACAGATTGCCAGATCAACACCTTCCTTGCGGAACATTGTTTCGCCGTCGATAAAGTACACGTTGCGGTCGCCTTTGGCAAGTGCGTTTGAGTATGTGGTGTAGATTATTCTTCTGCGGAGTGCGCCGTCTCTTTCAACGCAGAGATAATCGGGTTTTGACATGAATATAACCGGCAAAGTCGGAAATTTCTCACGAAGCTCACGGAAAAACGGCTCATGCGTGTTGCGCAAAAACTCGGGGTCGGGAGCGTTGTGGTCATAGTCGTACACAAAAGCCGACATATCGAGAGTTTTAATATATTCGAGAACCGGTTTCTGCGCGCGGCAGCTTCCGGAAAAGCCGAGGTTGATGTAGTCGCAGTCGAGCATATGCGACACCTGCGCTTCGTAGGTTGAAGCAGGTCTTGACGCACGTATTCCCTGGGTTATTGACGAGCCGAAGAAAACGACCGGCTTTGCGACGGAATACGGTTTCGGCGGAAGAATTGCGGCGTCTGAAGACACGCCTATTTTGAGCATTTTCGTTTCGCAGTAGTGAGGGAAAAGTATCTCGATTTCTTTTTTGCCGCTCATGAGCGTTACATACTTTCCGCAGTAAAGAGAGGCTTTGCGTTCACGGTAGGTTAAAGACTCTCCGTCCGAGGTCATTGGCGAATCGCAGGGTACATTGTTTCTCATTGCGTGGTAGCTCTGCATATATCCGTCGGCGTACTTCACGCGCACGTCGAAGCCGTATTTTTCCTCAAACGCGCCGACAGCGGCAGTCTTTCCGAGTACCGCAAGGCGGTTTGAAGCGGTGATGAAACGCACACGCACTCCGGTTGAAATGTGCCTCAAATCGTCAACGCCGTCGCCGCATATGCAGTCGTGCGGAAGTCTTATGAAGTCCTTTGCGTACACGCCGTTTTCCACGCGCGTACCGTAAAGCTTTATCGGTTCCTCCGTGCAATCGACAAAACGCAGGCCGTCCGGGCATCCGTCGATTTTTTCCTTTATGCTTTCGTATGTCATATTTTCCATAGTATCCGTCCTTTCGGGTTACAAAAAACCGCATTATGAGTATACCACAATGCCGCAGAGTTTTCAAGTACAAATTGTTATATTTGAATAAAACGGAAAAAATCCCGGAAGCGGTGCGAAACCGTTTCCGGGACAGTATCATTTTCTTAATCAGTCAACGTTCTTGCAAGCCGCATCGAACATATCGCAGATTTCCTTTGAGGGAGCTTTGTCAACAAGCGATACGACGACAGCCGCAACAAATCCGCAGATGAAGCCGGGGATAATTTCGTAAACGCCCGTGCTTGCGGAGAGGAATACAAGCCAGAGAACGTCAACGACCGCACCGACGAATACGCCGGCAACAGCGCCCTTGTATGTAAGACGCTTCCAGAAGAGCGAGAGAAGGATTACGGGTCCGAAGGACGAACCGAAGCCTGCCCATGCGTTCTCAACCATGTTCATGATAGCCTGTGCGCCCTCAGCCTTACTGCTTGCGATAAAGAAAGCGACAACGGAAATGATGAGAACGACTATCTGACCGACAATCTGTATCTCCTTATCGGAGGCGTTCTTTCTGAACACGGGCTTATAGATGTCAACCGTGAACGAGGACGACGCAACGAGAAGCTGAGAGTCAGCCGTTGACATAGATGCGGCGATAATCGCCGAAAGAAGAAGTCCTGCGATAAACGATGGGAACACACGTCTTGCGAGAGCGATGAATATGAGCTTCTGGTTTCCTGCGGCGAGAAGCTCCTCGCCTATGCCGACGGTCATTCTGCCGAGGTATGCGATAACTATAGTTGCCGCAAGGGAAAGTATTACCCAGATTATAGCGACGGTTGCACTCTTTTTAATCATGGAGGGCTTTTCAATGGACATAAATCTTACGATTATGTGAGGCATACCGAAGTAGCCGAGACCCCAGCCGAGACCGGAGATGATTTCCTTCCACGATGCGCTGAAGAAGTTTGCGGTAAACGCACACTCAGAACCGTCGGGAGCGATAACCGTCTTTGTGAGAAGTGTGGGGTCAAGCTCAAGGATATTCGCAACGCAAATCGGCACCGCGAGGATTGCCACGAGCATGAGAAGTCCCTGGAAGAAGTCGGTCCAGCAGACTGCGTTGAAGCCGCCGAGGAAAGTGTAAACGATGATGATAAGCGCAAAGATTATCATTGCCGTCGAAGAATCAAGGCTCGGGAAGAGAGTTGTGAACACCGACGTTCCGGCAACGAATGCCGACGCAACGTAGATTGTGAAGAACACGAGGAATATAATCGCACTGATTACCTGAAGCGTGCGACTCTTGGTGAGGAAGCGGTTGGAGAGGTACTGCGGCACGGTTATCGAGTCGCCCGCAACCTTTGAGAAGCATCTGAGACGCTTTGCAACGAATATCCAGTTGAGCGCCGTACCGATTGCAAGACCGATACCTATCCACGCCTTGCCGAAGCCGAAGGCAAGTATGCTTCCGGGAAGTCCCATGAGAAGCCATGCGCTCATGTCGGACGCCTGCGCACTCATTGCCGTTACCCACGGACCCATTTTTCTTCCGCCGAGGAAGTATTCCTTTTCACCGGTGCTGTTCTTCGACTTTACGAAGAAGTAGACGCCGATAGCTACCATTGCGACAAAATATATTACAACCGCCGCAACTTCAGCATAGTTTACCATAATATGACCTCATTTCCTAAAGATTCCCTTATATCATATCACGTTATGAGGCAAAACGCAATACAGAACAAAGTATAGACGATTGTCTGCACTTTTATGGTATATCGTGTCGAAATTTCGTGATATACAATAAAAATCCGGTTGTGCGATTTTTAGACCGCAAAATAGACTTCATCAAATGTTTACAATTGGATTTGTGAACATTTGACTTGCAGATTCACAAAAAGTTAATTTATACGGGATTTTCATCAGCTTTTATACGTGAAAGAGTCATATTGAGAGTTTTCTCGGAATACGCGGTGAGGGAGTATTCTCCGTTGCAGATACACCAATCGTAGAGAAGCGCACGTTCAAGCATGGCGTAGAGCTTGACGATGTCATTTACCGTGAACGCCGTTGAAAGCTCTCCCTTCTCCTGCCCCTCCGCGACTATCTTTCGTATCAGACGGTAGTAAAGGCGGTTGTAGTCCATGAGGTATCTGTCGGTCGCCGAAACAAGCTGCAACGAATAGAGCTTTGCGAGAAGGTCAAGAGCAATGCGGTTCTCTATCATGCCGAACACACCCTTATTAAGGTAGATGAGCTTATCGAAAGCGTTCATGTTTTCGGGAATTGTGACCTTGAGTTCCTCATATTTTTCATCGAAGAGCACCGAAAGCGACGACATGAGAAGAGAGTCCTTGCCGTTGAAGTAATGGTAGAATGATCCTTTTGATGTCCCTGACTCACGCACAATCTGCTCGACCGTTGTGTCGTCGTAACCGTTTTCGTAGAAGAGCCTCCATGCCGCGTCGATAATACGTCTCATGACCGGGGAAGATTTTTTCATTTGTATGTACCGCCTTTTTTCATTGTCAGCACCTTGATTTTATCACTTTTTTGCGTACAAATCAAGTGTATTTCCATTTGTTACACGGAATTTACATTTACTCTCAGTTGTATTCAAACTGTGCGGTTATACTGAAGCGGTAAATTTCTCATGAGAGGATACATACATAAATGGAAAAGATAATTGCCGAAAACTTAAAGACCGAGGTTCGGTACGACTGCGATGTTCTCGTATGCGGCGGCGGAGTTGCCGGTATTGCCGCGGCGGTTGCGGCGGCGCGTTGCGGCTCTAAGGTCATACTCCTCGAAAAACAGTTTATGCTCGGCGGTCTCGGAACGGCGGGACTTGTGACGATATATCTTCCGATATGTGACGGCGAGGGGCATCAGGCAAGCTTCGGTCTTACGGAGGAGCTTCTGCGGCTGTCGGTAAAGTACGGCTGTGAGGGGCGCTGTCCCAAGGAGTGGCTCGAGGACGGCACGGAGGAGGAACGCAAAAAGCACCGTTTCGAGCTTCGCTATAATGCGCAGATGTTTGCGATGCTTGCGGAAAGATTTCTTCTCGAAAACTGCGTTAAGATACTCTACGGAACGTCGGTATGCGCCGCTGATGTGAAAGACGGAAAGATAAGCGCCGTTTCGTGCGAAAACAAGTCGGGAAGATTTGCGATTGCGGCAAAGAGCTTCGTTGACTGCACGGGCGACGCCGATCTCTGCCGCTATGCGGATGCGGATACGGCTGTCTTTGAGCAGAAAAACGTCCTTGCGGCGTGGTACTACTTCTTGAGCGAAGGAAATTTTGATCTCAAGATGCTCGGCTTTGCCGACAAGCCCGACAAGTACAAGACTCCCGAAGAGAGAAGCGTCGGCACGAAGAGGTACGAGGGTCTCGACGGTGAAGAGCTTTCAGACATGATGTGCGACTCTCACGCAAAGATACTCGAGGATATCCTCGCACGCCGTGAAAAAGGTGAAAAGGACGTTGTACCCACAACGATTGCGACGATTCCGCAGATAAGAATGACACGCCGCATTGTCGGTGAATACACTCAGAACGACACCGAGATACGTGTGCATTACGATGACTCCGTCGGCATTTTCTCCGACTGGAGAAAGAGAGGTCCGGTATACGAGCTTCCTTTCCGCACGCTCTACGGCAAAAAGATAAAGAACCTCATATGCGCGGGACGCTGTATATCCGTCACGGATGCAATGTGGGACATAACAAGAGTAATCCCGGTCTGCGCGGTGACGGGCGAAGCCGCAGGGACGGCAGCCGCTCTTTCGGACGATTTTGCGTCGCTCGACATATCTGTTCTCCGTGAAAAGCTTCATGCGGCAGGCGTAAAGACCGAGATTGACTTTTAAGTGAAAAACAAGTTTTGAAGCAGTTGTTAATTCGGCACTTTGCCTATTGACAAAATGCCGAAAAGATGGTACAATGTGCGTGTCGGAGAGAAAGCCGAGTTTCGGCGGATTTCCGTTTTGAATAGGTCTTTTGTGACTGACGGATACGGATTCCGCGGCGGCAAGCCGTCTCGGTTATCCTGCGGATTACCGCAATGGAGCAAGAGACTCGTTATGCCGACCGTCTGGGCAGTCTTATCCGAAAAGAGGATAGGACTGCCTTTTTTGCGTTTACAAAAAGGAGGAAGCATATGAAAAAAGCAGCTGTTATCATGGGAAGCGACAGCGATCTCGCGGTTGTCGAGAAAGCGATTGACACGCTTTCGGAGTACGGAGTTCCTTACGAGGTACACGTATTTTCGGCGCACAGAACCCCGGACGAAGCACGCTATTTCGCAAGAAGTGCGCGAAGCCGAGGTTTCGGTGTAATAATTGCCGCTGCCGGAATGGCGGCTCACCTTGCCGGGGCAATTGCCGCAAACACGACTCTCCCCGTCATAGGAATACCCGTAAAGTCCAAATATCTTGACGGCATTGACGCTCTGCTGTCTACCGTACAGATGCCTTCGGGAATACCCGTTGCGACTGTTGCGATAGACGGAGCTATCAATGCCGCCTTGCTTTCCGTGGAGATTCTTGCGGTAAGCGACGAAGTGCTTGCGGAAAAGCTCGACGAGGCAAGGAAAAAGGGTGCGGAAAAAGTTCTCGAAAAGAACCGTGAGATTGAAGAAAAGTTTTCAGGCAAGTAAGAAGCAAAGCCAAGGACAACATATTTATCGGAGGTAAAAGTTATGGAAAAGCGCGAACAGCTCTACGAAGGAAAAGCAAAAAAAGTATTTGCAACCGACGACAAGAATCTCGTTATAGTCTCCTACAAGGACGACGCAACCGCCTTTAACGGCATAAAGAAAGGCACGATTGCCGGAAAGGGCGTCGTCAACAACAAGATGTCAAACTTCCTCATGCAGCTTCTCGAAAAAGGCGGCATTCCCACGCATTTCGTAAAAGAACTGAACGACCGCGACACTGTCGTAAAGAAGGTTTCCATAGTTCCTCTCGAAGTGATAATAAGAAACATTTCCGCCGGCTCCTTTGCGAAGAGATACGGAGTTGACGAGGGCATTGTTTTCGCTGAGCCGACTATAGAATTTTCATACAAGAACGACGATCTCGGCGATCCGCTGATAAACTCCTATCACGCTCTTGCGCTCGGCCTTGCGACCAAGGAGGAGATAGAGACAATAAAGTCGATGTCCTTTAAGATAAACGCACTTCTCAAAGAGTACTTTGCAAAGCTCGGCGTCACACTCGTTGACTTCAAGCTTGAATTCGGAAGACTCTCCGACGGTACGATAGTTCTTGCGGACGAAATCTCTCCCGACACCTGCCGTTTTTGGGACAGCACTACCGGCGAAAAGCTTGACAAGGACAGATTCAGAAGAGACCTCGGCGGAGTCGAAGAGGCATACAACGAAATGATGAAGAGAGTTTTCGGCAACTGATACACATATATTCGGAGGAGAAATGAGTAATTTAAGAGAAGAATGCGGAGTATTCGGCGTTTTTTCAAAGGATACGGCGGACGTTGCAAGCACAACCTACTACGGTCTTTTCGCACTTCAGCACAGAGGTCAGGAATCGTGCGGAATTGTGGTGAACGACGACGGCGTTTTTAACGGCTACAAGGACACGGGACTTGTGAACGACGTGTTTTCCCACGACGTCATAGAACGTCTCGGCGAGGGAAACATTGCGGTCGGACACGTACGCTACGGCACGACCGGTTCAAACGACCGCAGCAACGCACAGCCTATTGTGGTAAATCACATAAAGGGCAAGATGGCGCTTGCGCACAACGGAAACCTCGTGAACTCCGGGGAGCTTCGCCGTAAGCTTGAGCTTGAGGGATCGATTTTTCACACAACAAGCGACACCGAGGTCATCTCGTACATAATCACCAAGGAAAGACTCTCCGCTCCGTCGATAGAACAGGCGGTAAACCGTGCGATGCACCGCATAAAGGGAGCATACTCGCTTGTCGTTATGTCGCCGTCAAAGCTTATTGCGGTTCGCGACGAGAACGGCTTCAGACCTCTCTGCTACGGTGCGACCGCCGACGGTCGGTATGTCGTCGCTTCCGAAAGCTGCGCGCTCGATGCGGTCGGCGCGGAATTTGTCCGCGATATCAAGCCCGGAGAGATAGTCGTATTCGACAGGGACGGTGTGCGTTCGATTGAGGATCACTGCGAAAAAGTCCCCTGCTCGCTTTGCGTTTTCGAGTACATCTACTTTGCGCGCCCGGACTCGGTCATTGACGGTGCGTCGGTTCACGGTGCAAGACTCCGCGCCGGAGCATATCTTGCTCTTGAGCACCCGGTGCAGGCGGACGTTGTAATAGGCGTGCCGGACTCCGGTCTAGACGCGGCGATAGGCTATTCGAAACAGTCCGGCATTCCCTACGAGATAGGCTTCATAAAGAACAAATACATCGGCAGAACATTTATCGCTCCCGGGCAGAAGAGCCGAGAGGATAAAGTCAAAATAAAGCTCAACCCCATTTCCGAGACGGTAAGGGGAAAGCGCGTCGTTATGATAGACGATTCTATAGTGAGAGGCACGACAAGCGCGAGAATTGTAAAGCTCTTACGAGAAGCCGGCGCAAAGGAAATTCATATGCGCGTATCGGCGCCGCCTTTCCTCAATCCCTGCTACTACGGCACAGACATAGATTCGAGAGAAAATCTCATTGCGTGTCACCACACGGTAGACGAAATAGCGAAGCTCATCGGAGTCGATTCTCTCGGCTACTTAAGCGTTGAGAGCGTAAAGAAGATTGCCAAGGGCATTAACGGCTCGGGCTACTGCACGGCGTGCTTTGACGGAGAATACCCGACAGATACTCCGAAAGCTCCGTCCAAGAATCGATTTGAAACAAAAATATCCGAGAACAAGGAGAAAGACAGATGAACAATTCACAGTCTAAATCATATGCCGATGCCGGAGTTGACATAACCGCAGGATACCGTGCCGTTGAGCTTATGAAATCGCACATTGCGAAGACCATGACCCCCGGTGCGCTCTGCGGAATAGGCGGCTTCGGTGGTCTTTTCGAGCTTGACCTGACGGGTATCACAAAGCCCATTCTCGTAAGCGGAACGGACGGAGTCGGCACGAAGCTTAAGCTCGCTTTTATCATGGACAAGCATGACACGGTCGGCATCGACTGCGTCGCTATGTGCGTAAACGACATTATCTGCTGCGGTGCAAAGCCGCTTTTCTTCCTCGACTACATTGCGTGCGGAAAGAATGTTCCCGAAAAGATTGCCTCGATAGTCTCAGGCGTTGCCGACGGCTGCGTTATGGCAGGATGTTCGCTCATAGGCGGAGAGACGGCAGAAATGCCGGGCTTCTACCCTGTCGATGAATACGACCTTGCAGGCTTTTCGGTCGGCGTCGTTGACAAATCGAAAGTGCTTGACTCGAGTAAGGTAAAGGCAGGGGATGCGGTTATCGCACTTCCTTCAAGCGGCGTTCACTCGAACGGCTTCTCTCTCGTGAGAAAGGTATTCGGAATAGGAAGTACGGATATCACCGTTCCCGTCTCCGAATTCGGCGGCAAGTCTCTCGGCGAGGTACTTCTTACTCCGACGAAGATTTACGTAAAGCCGATGCTTTCGCTCTTCGAGAGCAATGTGACCGTAAAGGCGGTATCTCACATAACGGGCGGCGGTTTCTACGAAAACATCCCGAGAAGCATACCCGACGGTTTTGCGGTAAAGGTAGAAAAGGCGGCGGTAAAGACGCTCCCCGTTTTCGATATGATTGCAAAGGTCGGAAACATTCCCGAGAGAGATATGTACAACACATTCAACATGGGCGTGGGAATGAGCGTTGTCGTCGCAAAAGAGGACGCGGACACGGTGCTTGAAATTCTACGTTCTGCCGGTGAGGACGCCTACATAATGGGTGAGGTTGCCGAGGGTGAAGGAGTCGTAATATGCTGAGTGCAGACAATGCGACGAAGATTGCCGTTCTCGTATCGGGCGGCGGCACGAATTTACAGGCGCTTATTGACGCACAGAAAAGCGGTACACTTCACAGCGGAAAAATTGTGCTTGTAATATCGAGCAAGCCCGGAGTTTACGCGCTTGAACGTGCCGCAAAGGCAGGAATAGAAAGTGCCGTTGCCGACAAAAAGGCTCTCGGAGGGCAGGCGGCATTTGAGAAAGAGATAACGCGTCTTCTCGAAGAGCACGGAATTGAGCTTATTGTGCTTGCCGGCTTCATGAGCATATTGAGCGCAGATTTCACGTCGAAGTACGACGGCAGAATAATAAATGTCCACCCTTCCCTCATCCCTTCGTTCTGCGGCAAGGGGGCATACGGACTTCACGTTCACGAAATGGCTCTCGGATACGGCGTAAAGGTTACGGGTGCGACGGTTCACTATGTAAACGAGATTCCGGACGGAGGAAAGATAATACTTCAAAAAGCTGTATACGTTGAGGACGGCGACACGCCGGAGACTCTTCAGAAAAGAGTAATGGAACAGGCTGAGTGGGTAATACTCCCCAAGGCGGCGGAGCTTGTATCGGCGAAAATTGCGGCTGAGAGGAACAGAGACTGACAACAAACTAAAGGTGAAAGGAAAACGCAGATATGGAAAAGAGATGTATCTTTAAGGAACTGAGAGAAAACGCTTATCCCGGCAGAGGCATAATTCTAGGAAAATCCGAGGACGGCAAAAATGCGGTATGCGCTTACTTTATCATGGGCAGAAGCGAAAACAGCCGCAACAGGGTTTTCGTAAAAGACGGCGACGGCATACGCACCGAGGCTTTCGACGAATCGAAGCTCACCGATCCTTCTCTCATAATCTACGCTCCCGTGCGCGTTCTCGGCAACAAGACGATAGTCACAAACGGCGATCAGACCGACACGATATACGACCTCATGAACAACCAGCAGACCTTTGAACAAGCACTGCGCACACGAACCTTTGAGCCTGACGCACCCAACTACACTCCGAGAATATCAGGTATAATAAAAGCCGACGGCGGAAAGATGAATTATGCGCTTTCGATTCTCAAGAGTGCCGACGGAAACCCGTCCTCCTGCGAGAGATTTACGTTTTCGTACAACTCTCCCCTTGACGGCATCGGTCACTTCATACACACCTACCGCGGTGACGGAAATCCTCTGCCGTCGTTTGAGGGCGAGCCGAAAAAGATAAGCATTTCCGGCGGTATTGACGAGTTCTGCGGCGACCTTTGGGAGGCTCTCAACGAGGACAACCGCGTCTCTCTCTTTGTAAGATACATTTCTCTTTCCGACGGAAAGACCGTGACAAGAATCGTAAACAAGAATGTGCGGTAATTTACCGTAAAATCACAACCGAAGAAAGGATTATCGCATGAAAGAATTTGAACTCAAATACGGCTGCAACCCCAATCAGAAGCCTTCACGAATATACATGAAAAACGGTGCGGAGCTTCCCATTGATATACTCTGCGGAAAGCCCGGCTACATAAATTTTCTCGACGCTTTCAACAGCTATCAGCTCGTGCGTGAGATAAAGAACGCTCTCGGAGAATGTGCCGCAACCTCGTTCAAGCACGTAAGTCCGACTTCTGCGGCAATAGGAAAGCCGATGAGTGCCGAGCTTAAAAAGGCGTGCTTTGTTGACGACATCGAGGGTCTTGACGACTCCCCTCTCGCGACCGCTTACGCAAGGGCAAGAGGCACGGACAGAATGAGTTCCTTCGGCGACTGGATAGCTCTCTCGGATGTTTGCGACGTCACGACGGCAAAGATTATCGCGCGTGAAGTATCGGACGGCATTATCGCTCCCGGCTATGACCCCGAAGCTCTCGAAATCTTAAAGGGCAAGCGCAAAGGCTGTTACAACATAGTAAAGATAGACGAAAGCTACGTTCCCGATCCCATCGAGACGAAAGAGGTATTCGGAATAACTTTCGAGCAGGGACGCAACAATTTCAGAATTGACCGTGAGCTTCTTTCAAACGTTGTCACGAAAAACAAGGATATTCCCGAAAGTGCGGTGAAAGATCTCATAATCTCGCTCATCACACTCAAATACACGCAGTCAAATTCCGTATGCTTTGCGGTTGACGGACAGGCGATAGGTGTGGGTGCGGGTCAGCAGTCGAGAATACACTGCACAAGACTTGCCGGAAACAAAGCTGACATCTGGCATCTGCGTCAGCACGAAAAGGTACTCACTCTTCCCTTCCGTGACGACGTAAGACGTCCCGACAGAGACAATGCGATTGACGTATACATCTCCGACGACTGCGACGACGTTCTCCGCGACGGCGAATGGCAGAAGGTTTTCGCCGTTCGTCCCGAGCCTTTCACACGCGAAGAAAAGCGTGCGTACCTCGACACAATCACCGGAGTCAGCCTCGGAAGCGACGCCTTCTTCCCGTTCGGCGACAACATAGAGCGTGCGAAAAAGAGCGGCGTGTCCTACATTGCGGAGCCGGGCGGTTCGATACGTGACGACAACGTCATTGAGGTGTGCGACAGATACGGCATTGCAATGGCGTTCACCGGCATGAGGCTGTTCCACCATTAAAGCTTTGCCGCTTACAACGAAAGGAACTGTGGTTATGGACAAGATAAAGGTTATGGTAATAGGTTCGGGTGGACGTGAGCACGCAATAGTCTCGGCGCTTGCAAAGTCCGAGCGCATCGGAAAGCTCTATGCTCTGCCGGGAAACGGCGGCATCTCGGAGCTTGCGGAGTGCGTTGACATAGGCGCAAAGGACATTGACGGCATAGTAAAATTCGCCGCTGAAAACGGCATTGACTTCGCGGTCGTCGCACCGGACGACCCTCTTGTACTCGGCTGTGTAGATGAGCTTGAAAAGGCAGGCATCAAGTGCTTCGGTCCGAGAAAGAATGCGGCGATAATCGAGGGAAGCAAGGTTTTCTCGAAAAATCTCATGAAGAAATACGGCATACCGACGGCGGCATACGAGGTATTCACCGATGCAAAAGCCGCTCTCGGATACATCGAAAGCTGTCCCGTTCCTACGGTCATAAAGGCGGACGGACTCGCTCTCGGAAAGGGCGTTATCATTGCCGCGACAAGAGACGAAGCACGGGAAGCGGTGAAGTCGATAATGGAGGACAAGGTCTTCGGCGCAAGCGGAAACAGCATTGTCATTGAGGAATTTCTCGAAGGTCCGGAGGTTTCGGTTCTTTCCTTTACCGACGGAAAAACCGTTATTCCCATGGTATCGTCGATGGATCACAAGAGGGCGCACGACGGCGACGAGGGACTTAACACGGGCGGCATGGGTACAATTGCGCCGAATCCGTACTACACAAAGAAAATCGCCGACGAGTGCATGAAAAAAATCTTTCTGCCTACCGTTGACGCCATGAACCGCGAGGGAAGGACTTTCAAGGGCTGTCTCTACTTCGGTCTTATGCTCACCAAAGACGGGCCCAAGGTTATTGAGTACAACTGCCGTTTCGGCGATCCGGAGACTCAGGTTGTGCTTCCGCTTCTCGAAAGCGACCTCTTTACGATAATGGAAAAGACCGCGGACGGCACTCTCTCGGAGGACGACGTGAAGTTCTCCGACGGTGCGGCGTGCTGTGTTGTTATGGCGTCGGCAGGCTATCCGCAGAAATACGACACAGGATTCGAGATTACCTTTGCGGACGGGAGAGACGGCATATACGTCGCCGGAGCAAAGCTCTCCGACGGAAAGCTTCTCACCTCCGGCGGCAGAGTTCTCGGCGTAACACGCACGGGAAAGACGCTCCGCGAAGCGATAGACGCGGCATACGGTGCGGTAGGCACGGTGTCGTTTGAAAACGCGTACTACCGTCACGACATCGGCAAGAAAGCTCTTGCGGCTCTTAAATAATCAAACAAACAACCGTAAAACGATGGGAGATAAAAATGGTATACAGAGTATATTCTGAAAAGAAAAGCGGTCTTGACAACGAAGCGATGAGCCTTTTGGGAGAACTTCGCGGTTTTCTGTCGATAGAGTCGCTTGAGGCTGTTCGCATACTCAACAGATACGACGTTGAAAACATCGGCGAAGAGCTGTTCGGTTACTGTGTGAAAACGGTATTCTCCGAACCACAGCTCGACAGCGTTTCATACGAAATAACGGACGTTACGGAAAAAGACAAGGTCTTTGCCGTCGAGTATCTGCCGGGGCAGTTTGACCAGCGTGCAAGCTCGGCGGAGCAGTGCATTCAGCTGATATCAAAGGGCGAAAAGCCGACGGTGAAGAGTGCAAAGGTTTACATTCTTTCGGGCGACCTCTCCGAAAGCGACATTGCGGCGGTGAAAAAATACGTCATCAACCCCGTTGAATCAAGGGAGGCGTCTCTCGAAAAACCGGAAACGCTTGCGAATGTTTACAAAACTCCCGAAAAGGTAAAAACTCTCACAGGCTTTACGTCCCTCGCTGACGGCGACCTTTGCGGCTTCATAAAGGAATACGGTCTTGCGATGGACGAGGGGGATCTTGCTTTCTTCCGCGACTATTTTAAGAGCGAAGACAGAGATCCCACAATAACGGAGCTTCGCATGGTTGACACCTATTGGTCGGATCACTGCCGCCACACGACTTTTTTGACGTCGATAGACAGTGTCGAATTCAGTGACCCGATTCACGAGAAAGCTTACCGCGAATACCTTGCGGCGAGAAAAGAACTCGGTCGCGAAAGCAAGCCGATAAATCTCATGGACATTGCGACTATCGCGGCAAAGCTTCTCAAAAAAGAAGGCAAGCTCCCCGACCTTGACGAATCCGAAGAAATTAACGCCTGCACGGTGAAGATAAAGGCTGAATTCGACGGCAAAAAAGAAAATTGGCTTCTCCTTTTCAAAAACGAGACGCACAATCACCCGACCGAGATAGAACCGTTCGGCGGTGCGGCAACCTGCATCGGCGGTGCGATAAGAGATCCGCTTTCCGGTCGTGCCTACGTTTACTCCGCAATGCGTGTTACGGGCGCCGGAAATCCCCTCACGCCGATATCCGAGACCATTCCCGGAAAGCTTCCGCAGAGAAAGATAGTGACGACGGCCGCCTCCGGCTACAGCTCCTACGGCAACCAGATAGGTCTTGCGACGGGACTTGTTGACGAGATATACCACGACGGCTATGTTGCAAAGAGACTTGAGATAGGCGCTGTTGTCGGTGCTGTTCCCACCGAAAACGTAAGACGCGAAGTTCCGGCTCCGGGAGATGTTGTAATTCTCCTCGGCGGCAGAACGGGACGCGACGGCTGCGGCGGTGCGACGGGTTCGTCAAAGTCGCACACGGTAAAATCCCTCGACACCTGCGGCGCTGAGGTTCAGAAAGGAAACGCGCCTGAGGAAAGAAAACTCCAGAGACTTTTCAGAAACAAAGAGGCAAGTCTTCTCATAAAGAGGTGCAACGATTTCGGCGCGGGCGGCGTTTCGGTTGCGATAGGAGAGCTTGCTGACGGTCTCGAGATAAATCTCGACGCAGTGCCAAAAAAATACGAGGGTCTTGACGGCACAGAGCTTGCGATAAGCGAATCGCAGGAAAGAATGGCGGTTGTCGTTGAGCCGAAGGACGCAAAGAGGTTCTGTGAGCTTGCCGAC
Organism: uncultured Eubacteriales bacterium; assembly: GCA_934502885.1. GTDB lineage: Bacteria > Bacillota > Clostridia > Oscillospirales > CAG-382 > CAKSUT01. Next base: position 27,907 of record CAKSUT010000001.1, read on the forward strand.
GCCGAAAACCTTGAAGCGACAGCAGTTGCGGTTGTGACGGAAAACCCGTATCTTGTAATGCGCAAGGACGGCGACGTCATAGTAAACATATCACGCGAATTCTTAAACTCCAACGGTGCGCAGAAGCACACAGCGGTCGCTCCGTCAAAGCCCGGCAGTTTCTCAAAGGAAACCGACGGCAGTTTCTCATCGCTTTACGAAGCTCTTGCAAGCGATCTCAACGTCTGCTCCAAGAGAGGACTTTCAGAAAGATTCGACTCCACAATAGGCGCAGGAAGCGTTCTCATGCCTTTCGGAGGAAAGTATCAGCTCACTCCGTCCCAAGTCATGGCGAACCTCATTTCGGACGAAAAACGCACAAGCTCGACCTGCTCTGTAATGGCATACGGCTACAATCCGTTTATTACGGAGAAAAGTCCGTATCACGGTGCATATCTTGCGGTTGTTGAGTCTGTATCCAAACTCATTGCCTCCGGCACGTCGTTTGAAAAGATATTCCTCACGTTCCAGGAATATTTCGAGAAGCCGAACCACGCTCCGTCGAGATGGGGCAAGCCGTTTGCGGCGCTTTTGGGTGCGTTTGCGGCGCAGAAAGCTCTCGGAATTGCGGCAATAGGCGGCAAAGATTCCATGAGCGGAAGCTTTGAGAATATCGACGTTCCTCCGACGCTCGTTTCGTTTGCGGTAACGACTGACGAAGTGAAGAACATAATCTCGCCCGAGTTTAAGGCGGCAGGACACAAGGTTATTCTTCTGAAGCCGGAATACAATAAGGACGGACTTCCCGACACTGATTCTCTCATGAGCGTTTACGAAAAGACAATGTCTCTTATACGTTCCGGAGATGCGCTTTCCGTTTACACGCCGACCTACGGCGGCATTGCCGAAGCGGTGCTTAAGATGTGCATGGGAAATAAAGTTGGCTTTAGATACGGCAACTCGCTGTCTCTCGGCGACATATTCGGTTACTGCTACGGCTCGTTTGTCATTGAGCTTGCGGATACCGCACAAGTCGCAGAGTGCGGCATAATAATAGGCGAAACAACGGAAACGGAAAGTATCGTTCTCGGCGGCGAAGAAATACCGTTCGGCAAGATCTTTGCGGAATACGAAAGCAAGCTCGAAAACGTTTATCCCGTAAATGCGAAGGAGAGTGCAAATGAGGCTCCCACGCTTTTCGCCTGCACCGCAAAATGCAGGATTTCACCTGCCGTAAAGTGCGCTTCTCCGACAATGCTCATCCCCGTATTCCCGGGAACAAACTGCGAGTACGACACTGCCAAGGCGGCTGAGAGAGCCGGCTTCAAGGCTGACATATTCGTTATAAACAATCTCACACCGTCCGCGGTGGCAAGGTCGGTTGAGGCGTTCGCCGATAAAATCGGGAAGTCGCAGTCTGTGTTTATCCCCGGAGGTTTCTCGGGCGGCGACGAACCCGACGGTTCGGGCAAGTTCATCACGGCGTTCTTCAGAAACCCCGAGGTCAAGGCGGCGGTCACTGAGCTTCTCGAAAGAAGAGACGGTCTCATGGGCGGCATATGCAACGGCTTCCAGGCGCTTATAAAACTCGGTCTTGTCCCCTACGGAAAGATAATCGACACGGACGAAAGCTGTCCGACGCTCACGTACAACGTGATAGGACGTCATCAATCGAAGCTTGTTAGAACGGCGGTATGCTCGGCAAAGTCGCCGTGGATGAAAAAAGCGTCGGTCGGCGAAATATACACCGCTCCGATTTCACACGGTGAGGGACGTTTCCTTGCGGACGAGGCACTTATCAGACACCTTGCCGAGAACGGTCAGATACTCACGCAGTATGTGGACTTCGACGGCATTCCCACCTACGACATATCTTTCAATCCGAACGGTTCGGCGTTTGCGATTGAGGGCATTACCTCCCCTGACGGCAGGGTCTTCGGAAAGATGGCACACTCGGAAAGAGTCGCTCCGGGGCTTTACAAAAATGTTCCCGGCAACTTCGACATGGGACTTTTCGAGAGCGCATACGAGTATTTTACAAAGTAAAAAGAGCACTGTAAACAGAGCATTAGGCGGTCAGAGTCTTCACGACTCTGACCGCTTTTTTGCGCTTTATTTGCCTTTTTCGAGATATCTTTCGAGAATTGCCGCGGTTTCCGCTCTCGTTGCGCTGTTCTTGGGATTGAACTTGCCTGTGTTGTCGCCTGTCATGATACCTCGAAGTTTACAGAACGTGACCGCTTCGACCGCCCAATCCGAAATATCGGCAAGATCCTTGTAGTCAAGGCGTATTGCCCACGCACCGACGGGAGCGTTATTCTTATAGCCGGCGTATCTGAACATTATTGCCGCTATCTGCTCTCTTGTGATATTCTTATCGGGTGCAAATTCTTTTTCGCTGACGCCCTTGACTATTCCCTCGCTTGCCGCCCAGCGGAGCGCTTCAAAGTAATATGCGCCGTCGTTCACATCGGTAAACGGCACTGCGTAATTCACATACGGCTTGCCCTCGGCTCTCCAGAGGACGGTCACAAGCATTGCACGGGTAAGCGGTTTTCCAGGTGCAAATTCGGTTGCCGAAACTCCGGTGAAGAGTCCGTTTTTGACGGCGTACTTCACATTCTCATAGAACCAGTCGTCCTCTGTTACGTCTACAAACGGGTTCTCCCACTTTTCTGCGTCATTCTTCGGCGTCCACTTTGCGTAAAGCGTGAAGCTCTTTGTAACCGCCGATGAGAAATTATACGCCGCCGTGAGTCTCTTGTCGGTATACCAACCGTCAAACACATATCCGTCCTTTACGGGATCTGCCGGTTTTGAAAGACGGTTTCCGGAAACAATCTTCACGCCCGAAACGGCACTGCCGCCGTTTGAGTTAAAGTTTACGGTGTAGTATGCCGCACTGACATCGGAGGAACCGCCGGTTGAACCTGTACCGGTACTCTTTTTTCTGAGTCCGGCAATTGCGTTTGCAACATCGGTTGCGGCGCTGTCTATGTCGCTCTGCGTAATATTTTCGGAATTTCTTATCTGCTCCGCACCCTCTATCGCATAGGTGAGTTTTTTGAAGCTTGCGTCGGTATATCCGTCGTTCGTTATCTTTTTCGCTTCGGCTATAACCTCGTCGAGTGCCGTAAAGATCAGCGTGTTGTCAACCGTCGCTATAACGACACCGTCGTACAGATAATCATTTCCGCCGAGAGAAAATTCCGCGCGGATCATTGACTGACCGGCAAAGCCTGCCGTGACGGCCGCTCCGTCAAGTGTTGCCGAGGTTCCGCTGACTATCTCAAGCATAGTTCCGGGAAGATCCGTGATATCGATTTTTTCGCCGCGCTCTGTTGCTCCGACGACCCTCAGATGCGCTGTTTCACCCTCTCCGAGAGTAAGTCTGCCGTCGGCTATTTCCCTGTCGTCACACGAAAGAGCGATTTCGCTTATATCGGAAATCTTCTTGTTTGAAAGTGTAACTCTCTTTACCGTTTCGTTTTCTGCGGCATCCTTTGCGATGATTTCAAGTACGACCGCGGCTTTGTCCTTCGACTCGCCCGGAGGGAGAGTACACTTAAGACTGCCGTCGGCAAAGATATCGCTTTCTTTCGGAAGCACCTCTTTTCCGTCTATTCTGAAGGTATAGACGGCGTCGCTGTCGGCTGTCGCCTCTACAGTTACAGTATCTCCCTCGAAGAAGCCGCCGTTTATCGGAGAAGCAAGAAGCATCACGGGAGCTGTCGTATCGACGCTCACCGCCGTGCGAACCGTCGCATGGTCGCCGTCTTCGTCAACCGCCGCAAACTCTATCGAGTATTCTCCGTCGGGAAGTTCAAGCTTTTGCGAATGCTCACGTGCTTTATCCGAAAGCACGTACCACTCCCCTTTTGCGGTGTTTCCGTTTATGTAGAGTTCGCCGTTCACGGGAACGTCGGAGGTTATGTTGAGAACGCCTTTTGACTTATCGTAACCGACAGTAATATTCGGCCGTGTTGACGCTTTGAGAACAACCTTTTCGGAGGTTGCGGCCGCACTGCAACGGTAGACCTCTTTTCCGTCGGAATCCGCGACGATATTGCAGAGTCTCACCCTTGCGCTGTAGTTTTTGCCGTGAGTATAGCCTACTGTGACACTTTCGCCTGTCGGTTTTCCGTCTTCGCCGATAACCGGCATACTGTAGCGGCCTCCGACAATTATTCTCTCGCCCTTTTTGAAGAAAAGTCCGGTATCGGCAAGAGTCCCCTCCTCGTAAACCTCGACAAGATAACCGTCGAATTCAGTTTCGCCGGTGCTTACGGTCACTTCAAGCTTATCGTCTCCGCAGTTTGCAATTTTGACTTCGGTGATATTCCCGGGTGCTTTGGGGTCGGTTATCGTCACCTTTTTGCCGACGTCATACGAAGTAAAGCAGACTCCCTCGTCGCTCAGCGTTATTCTTACCGTATACTCGCCGCTCGGCGTTTTCTCGGGTATTCTAAGATCGGCGCCGCCTGCCTTTGCGGATATCTCGTTTTCGTTGAGGACGATACCGTCAAGACTTTCGCCGTCGCATATCGAAACGATTATCTTCGCGCTGTCGCTTAAATTGTTTCCGCTCCAGTCAACTTTGAGTGTGTCGCCGCTTACGACGGCACTGTAAGAGGTAAGCTCGCTTATGGGATTTACCTTTATTGCGCCGATATCGTAGGCATTGCCGTCGGAAAAATCAATGAGAAGAGGCTTTGCGGTGTCGTTTTTCGGGATTGCGATATATGCCGTGTTCCCCGTGACGTTGATATTCGCGTTCTTGAGAGCCGCTTTCTTTTCTTCGTCGGAGGCATCATGCTCGGGCTTTTCGTAGAAGTGAAGTTCGTAAGAATCGCTTCCCTGCTTTACGCTGAGAGCTTTCTTTACATCCTTTTCCGTCAAGTCCTTACCGTCGGCACGGCTTACCGAGAGAATGTAGTCGCAGCTGTCGCCGAATCCTACAAAATGACTTGTTCTGTCGCTGTTTGCGATAATTTCCGTCGCGCTTTCCTGGAGACCTACAGCCGAAGAGTCGGCATTCATCATGCTCTTCACTCTTTCGTCAAAGTCCGGTACTGCCGTGCTTCCGGCACTGTACGAAAGGTTGCCGCCGAGGCTTGCAAACTGCGTTCTTCCGGTTGACGGATCTTTTCCGACCTCGGTCGGCGAAACAAGCTCGTTGTAGAGAGTTTTGGTTCTCTTTACGCCGTCGTCGTCCTCCGAGGAAAGAGTTGCGAAGTTCTCGCCGCCGCTCGGGTTGCCGTGAGTAAACTCGATGCTTCCGCCCCAGTAGTACGTAAATCCTACTTTAATGAGACTGAGTACAACGACAGATCCCCAGACCTTCTCACTGCCTCCGCCGAGTTCGGCAGAAGCAAGCTCCATGCCGCCGACTATCGGAATGTACTTGGGAAGTCCTATCGCAACGTTGAGTACAAACTGAACGAAGTCCGCAGTGTCCTTTCCTGCCGCCGCAGTTATGGTAAACCGTCCGGACATTATCTGCGCGAAGTTTACGCCTGCGGAAAGGTTGAGGTTAAAGTTCGGATACCATCCGACAGCGATCTCGCCGCCCTCGAGAAATTTTGCGTTGCGGAGCATCTTGAGGCTCAGGTCGCTGAATGTTATCTTTACCGCACGAAGCGACAGCTCAAGATCCGCAGAGCCGGTCATAATCTTCGTTATGTCAAATTCGACGTTCAAAAGAAGCGTAAGCGGAGGAACGCCGTCTTTGCCGTAGATTGTGTCGTAGAGGTTATCGAAGCCACCGCCGCCGCCCGTTATCCAAACTACGCCGAGACCGTCAACATTGAAGCCCGGTTCAAAGCCTGCTATGCTGAAAAAGAGCTTATCGGGTATCGGTGCGCCGGAGGGAGACGCTTTTACCACAAACGCCATTGCCATGGAAAGCGTTGCCGTTTCCACCTGCGCCTCAACTCCGACATTGTAGCCGGATATGGTATTCACGCTCAGATTTCCCTCAATTTTGTTCGGTAGGAACTTCACTATCTGCGGGAGCGTCACGTGCGCCTCCATGTTTATACCGATGTATCCCGGCTTTTTGCCGCCGTAGAGAACATCGTGTATCATCGCTCCTGCTTCTATACGGTCTTCGTCGGCATTGGTCGGAGCAATATCCTTTTCGTTCGGCTGTGACGTAAACATTCCCGATTCTTCGTCAAAGGTAAGACCGAAAGAATTGCCGTCGTCGCTGTCGTCGTACTGTTCTTCCGTGCTTCCCTTTGTGGTCCACTTTGCGCCTGCCGCGGTATTTCTGCGCATTTCTGCGGCACCGCCGGGGGTCATAAAGCCGAGGTCAAGGCTTCCGCCGAAGGATATTATGTCGGATTTTGTGCCTCCGTCATTCTCAATCTTGCCGAGAACGCCGTACTTCATATTGATAAGGAAGCCGCCGACGGTCGTGAGAATGTCAAAGGCGTTATCCCACTTAAGCTCGAGGTAGTCCTCGTTATCGGTGAGATACTCATGCTCCGTTATCTCTCCCTCTTCGCTGTAGACGGGTATGACGTAATCCGTACCGCTCTTGAGGCGGAATGCTGCTGTGCCGTTTCGCACGGTTGTGTTTGCTCCGACCGTCGTTATTTTTCCGTCCATCAGCACTTCAACCGTGCCGTTCTTTTCTTCGAGAGTAAGGTCGCCGCCGTGATAGTTGAGAATAAAGTTGATGTTTACATCCTTATTCTTGCCGTAAAGGCGGTAAAAGCCGCGGTTTGTTTTGTCTTCGCGGATATCGCCTCGGAATGTGAGAAGAAGGTCATCCTCCGTGACCTTGGCATTTTCAAACGCCGTTTCGTCTCTGTAAGGGACAAGTTTGTATTTGTCGCCGCCGTCTCGCTGAACCGTCACGATGCCGTAGCTCGAATTGCTGTACTTTTCGTCGCTCGACACGGCAACCGTCATTGCCTCGGAGGTAAAATCACGCGGCACGCCGTCGAGAGCTTCTTCGGTTGTGTCGGTCTCCCAGAGAAAATGCAGAGTGTATCTTCCGGGTTCCATGTATTCGTCAATCATTATGGAAGCACCCTGCGGATCGTCTCCGCTGTCGGGAATGATGTTTTCGAGAGGGATTTCGTAATTCGTACCGTCCTCGCTGCGAAGCTCTATTTTTCCGAGAAGTCCGCTTTTGAAAAACTTCATTCCCCAGCCGGTGATGTTTATGTAGCGTATATCGTCGTTATAGATGATTTCGGGCGAAAGTCCCGTGAGCGTTACCGCCGGGAGATTCTTATTCGTTCCGGGGAGAATTATGTTGTTCTCGGTTGTGGCAAGGCAATACTCTTCGGCGTAGTAACCGAGTTCGTTTGTCTTTTCGTCCATATCGAAGACCTTGGTTACAAAGGTTCCGAGACGGGCTCGCTCTTTCGGCGTAAATTTAAAGTCAAAGTAGGTGACGCGGTTCTCGCCGGACTTAAAGTCAAGTATCTCCGTGTAAATCGGATCTTCGTTGCTGTACTCTATCCACATGCCGCCGTCGGTGCGTCTTTGGGTCTCAAAGCCGAGAGCGTAGACGACAACGGCAAGTTTTTTGTAGCTTTTTGCGGCAAAACGGGGGTTCGTGACATTCACGTTTATGCGCACAACGTTGTCCTCGTCTTTATTTGTGCCTGTGTATGCGGTTCGTGTGTCGTCGGTAAACCCGAGCTTTGACGGAGCGGTCGTATTGAGTATGACCTTATTGTCCTTATTCTTGAGGTTCGCCGTGACTCCGTAATAGGTCGAGAACGACTTCTCCGCACCTGCGCCGACACTTCCGAGATCATAGTAGAGAGCCGCCGCACTGTCTGCGGTTTTGTGGGAATTGAGGCTGTTTGTGAAATTTAGGCTTTCGTCGGGCGTGTAGTCAAACACGGTTGACGCAATGTTTGCCCAATGTGCGAAGGTCATTTTGTAGGGCTTTGCGTCGGTGAAGACGCTGTTCACGCCGTAGCCGACAACCGAAGACGCGAAGGGATTATCTCTCACGAAGTAGTCTGACGGCATTTCGACGGTGGGATCTGCTGAAGAATCCCACGTGCGCTCAAACTCGAAGTAGTTATACCCCTGTCCGAGTCTCTGCTTCGGCACTTCATAGTAACCGTAATCCTTTTCGCCGAGCTGAGTATCGATGAGTATGCGTCCCTTTACACTCTTCGCCGACGCCGATATATTCTTTACGGTGTAGGTTATCATAGCAGTGCCGAGCTGTTCCGATGAGGGACTGTTCACAAGAGAAATATTCTGCGTTACCTCGATATCGCCGGTACTCCATGTACTCACGACCGAATTTCCGTCTTCGCCGAGTTTCGTTTTGACGCCGCCGTATGTACCGAAAACGCCGTATTCTTCACCGAATACATACTCTCCGGAATCGACCCTAAACGAAGTGAACGAGGTATCGAAGTATTCTCCTCTGTGTGTGAGAAGAGCGTTGTTGTCGCTCTTTTTGAGGATATCTCCGCCGACTGTTGAAATCACGTATCCGCCGTTTTCATTATTCACGGTGACACGTATATACTCGTTTGATATCTCTGTTGTGCCGTCTCCGGCGTCTTCCGCAAAAACAAGTCCCGTCGGAATAACGGACAGCATAACCGCAACGAAAAGCAGCATTGCTGTAAAACGCTTTACCATATTTACGACCATTCCTTTCATTGTCAAGATGTCGGTCTTTAATTTACGTACACATAAAGCAAGAACATTTTTCTGCCGCTTTCCTGCACAAGAACCGTGTAATATCCGCTCTCCGAAGCCTCAAAGCCCTCGCGCGGATCGAATGTGAGCGCGTATTTCATCTGAGCTGAGGTCTTGTAGCCCTTTGAGTAACGGAACTTTGCGTCTTTATCGGCATTATCAAAGCTTATTCTGCCCTTTGCCGCGGTATATACGTCTCCTGCGTAAACCGTCGAACCGTTTACCGTGAAGGTGTATATATCCTTCATGACCGTGACCGTGCAGAGCTTTTCCGAGGTGTTTCCGAGTCTGTCGGAGGCTGTCACCTTGACGGTATAATTTCCGGGTCTTGCGGTGTTGACGCCACGCACGTCCGCCGTGACCGAAACTCCGTCCGTCGCTTCGATTTTTGTACCCATTGGTGCCTTTGCACCGGATTCGAGGTCGGTTGCGGTGACTCCGTCAAGCACGGCTTTCTTTACGTCGTCCGCCGAGGTTCCCGTTTTTACGACGGTCTTTCTTTCGGTAAACTTTATTGTCGGTGCGGTTCTGTCTATTACCGACACTCTTGTTTCAACGCTGTTCTCATGTCCCCACTTGTCTTTTGAGGTTATTGTGTATGCGCCGTTTTCGGGGACGGTTACGGTGTAATTGTAGATTTTTCCGTTTGAAGTGATATCTTCCTTAACGACCGCGAGTGCCTTTCCGGACTTTGTTTTTGCCGTTACCGAAACTCCGTCGGAGGTCATTGCGTCCTCGACGTTTAAGAGAATGCGCACGTTTTTGCTCGTGTACATATTTCCGGCAATGTAGGTTTCGTTGCCGTCAAGAGTTACACCGTCTCCGACGTAATCGAAGCTGATTTTAATGTTCGGTGCGAGGTCGTCGATTTCGGTTATTACGGGATAATCGCTGTATACGTTTCCTGCCTCGTCGGCAAAGCTCATGGCAAATGCGCCGTTTTCGGAGAATGTGACAATGTGCGAATTACGGTATCCGTCGCCGCTGTTTTTCAAGAGCATTACCTTTTCGCCGTCGGCGAACAAATACTCAATCGTGACGGTATTCGTTTCGGCGTCAAACTTTCTCAAAGGATATCCGTTCTCGGGTTTCGGTATATCTCTGTCAATGACGGTAATCGGTCCGTCCTCGGGACGCCACAGCACGCACGCATTTCCTCTTAAGTCGTAAACCGTGAGCATGGCAAGGCAGTTTCTCTTGAACTCGACGGTGAGTGTCGCGCCGCTTGCCGCGACGGTTACGTATTCGTCGGTCGGAAGAAGCTCTTCTGTCTTTTCGCCGTCGCCGTATGCTTTAACGTCAGTGCCTCGGATAAGCTCGTTGAAGGTGATGAAAAGCTTTACGGTGTTGTTTGTGGGAGTCGAAAGAAGCTTCTTTATCTCCTCCTTCGTCTTTGCGTCGATAACGCTCTGCCAGCCCTCGTATACAACCTCGGGCGGTTCTTTGTCGAGTGTGAACACCGCAATCGACACCGTTCCGACGTTGCCTGCTTTATCGACCATTACGAATTTTCCGACGCCGTTTCTGTCAAGCACAGTGTAGAAGCCGTTTGCGTCATGCTCAAGCTTATACGGCGTTCCGTCCGACTTTGTTCCGCTTATGTAAACTCCGTCGTCGGCAAGGTCGCCGGCTGTCGTCACAAGGTACACTCTGACCGCATCTCCGTCAGACTCATAGCGCACCGTTCCGGTAGGAGCGGTTACGTCGATCGTATTCGCCGGGAGAACAACGGACACATTTGCGGAATTTGCGCTTCCTGTTCCCGTGACGGTGAGAAGCACCGTTCTGTCCTTATCGCTCTCTTCATCGAACACGACAAGTCCCGCTCTTCCATACACCGCCGTCCCCACGGGAAGACTGCCGTTTACGGAAATCGCAGATGAAACAACCTCTCCGTTTCCGTTGAGCGCTTCGACCTTAACGCTCACCGCTTTATTGTAGAGTCCGAGGTCGGAAACGGCCTCGTCCGCGCCGAAAGCACCGATCGTCGCAAAGCCGTTTGCATCGGCAACATAATACACAAGTCTTACGCTTGCGATCTTGTTGTCCTTTCTTTCGGCAAATTCAATATCGGAGGCGTCCGCCGTATATTCGCCCTCGTTTCCGGCTCTGTCGCGGAAGCGGAAGGTATACACCTTATCCGCAGACTCAAAGTTAAATGTCACTGCCGTGGGAGCGGAGCCGTCTGCTTCTGGGATAATTTCGACTCCGTCCTCGCTGAAGCCGTCAATCGAATATGTGAGTGAGTAGATTTGCTTCTTACCGGTTGCGGCGTCGGTTTCGCTGTCAATGCAGAGATTCACCGTCGCCGTCGGTGCTGTTTTGTCAATGCAGTTTACAGGGAACGAAAAACTCTTTGTCTCTCCCATTGCCGCATTTGTGAGCGAATACGCGAGAGTTCCGTTTTCGGTGAAGGTGTACTCGTTCTTGCCGCCGTCAACCGAAAGTCCGTCGGTACCGCTCACGTCGATTTTTACGGTAACATCCTTTGAAACGGGAGTCCCGGGGGTTATGCGCTCGCCGTCTGCGTAAAACTCGGTTGTGTGCGCAAAAGCTGCGCCGAAAATGTCAAAGTATACGTCAATGCCATAGTTTTCGCCGAAAAGGTCGTCAAACGAAACGGTCGTCACACCGTCGGCGTAAACCGGAAGATTACCATGGGATGTATCATAATCTCTACCGAAATCCGAAAGCTTTACGGGGATATTAAAGTTAAGCGTTTCGCCGTATTTGCAAACAGGATAGCCGCTCTCGTTCGGAGCGTTTGTTATTTCGGGTTTTCTGCCGTAAATCGGCGCATCGAAGGTGTACTCATACTCCGTTTCGTTTCCGGAAGAGCCCGCGATAACAAGCGTCACGGAGGTCAGCGGAACGCTTTCGGAGTGCTTTACGTAAATCTTTGCGCTTGCCGTTCCGTTTTCGGAGTCAAACTCGGAGGTATAAACACCGGGTACGCCGGAAAGTCCGTATTTCTCGCCGTCGGTGCTTTCGCCGCCGGAAAGAAGCTCTCGGTAGGCTTTGTCAAACTTCAGGTAAACGTATCTTGCGGTATTTTCAAATTCCGCGCTCACCTCAAAGCTTCCGTCATCGCGGTTCACCGTAAATTCGGGAGTGTCGGTAAAGCTCGGAGGCGTTGTATTTACGTTTGTTATGTAGTAGCAAGGCCAGTCCATGCCGCCGTACTGAACATCGACAAGCTCTCCGTTTATGAAAACCTCTCTGTTGCGGTTTCCGGCGTAGTCCTCCGTACTCGGAGTAAACCAACCGTTGCTCGTAAAGTGATAAACTCCGTCGCTGTCGGGGACGACTCTTATTTCGTATGTGTAAAATTCCTCGCCCGTTTCGGAATCGTAATCCGAAATGTATGCGCGTATATCTTCATCGGGAATGCTTTCAATGTCGTCGTACTCGGTCGCGGCTCTCCACGCATCGATAGCGTAGCCGGCACCGCCGTTTTCCGTCACAAACATTGCATTTTCAACGAGAACACTTTCGGGAGTATCGACGACGACTCTCTTTCTGTCGGCGGAGGTCTGAGTGTCGGTGAGGGAATTCACTTTCACAAGCACCTCTCCGACAGGGAGCTTTGTTTCGGAAATCGAGATATCGTAAACAGGCGGCTTATTGTCGCGGCGGATAATCATGACATAAACCGGAGACACAATGCCGCGGTCGGGATACTCGAATCTGTAGTAAATCTTCTTTTCGACGATGCCGTCATCATTTCCGCCGAGGTTTTCGCCGATAAAGCACGGTTCCGACACGGCCTCGTATCCGTCGGACTTTATCGGAAAATATTCGGAAAGATTATCGTAGGATTCACCCACGCGGACAGCGAATCTGTCGCTGTCGGATATGCCTATCGAAGGCGCGCCGTAATAGACGGTGTCAATGTACGAATCCGTGGGAGCGAAGCGGATATATATCTTGCCGTTATCGTAAATCGGCGTCGTATAAACGGGTATATTCTTAGTGACGTCGTTTCCGTCGGCGTCGATTTCCGCTTCGACGTTGACTCTGCCGTACTGTTCAAATCGCGAAAGAGTCATGTCGTAGCCGCTTTTTGTGTAGTAGAACGAATCCTTAAGGAATGCCTCGGGCTTGTTGTTAAACGCATAGTATGCAACGGTTTTGCTCTCCGGTTCGATATCGCCGATGTAGCTCATATTGCACACAAACTCATATCTTACGCCGCGCCTTCCGTTTTCGTCGTCGTTCTGCTTATATTCAGCATCGATGAGCGCCGTGTCAACGCTGACAACCGCACTGTTTACTCCGTCGGAGAGCGCGCCGAAGATATCGTCAAGCCTCCACTTTTTTACCGTTGTGCGTTCGGTCTCGCCGCCCGTGAAATCGCTCGCATCGTAAACAACTCTCTCAAATGTGAGAGTGCTGTCTGCGGTGTCTATGCGCTCAAGGTTTGTGACGGGATCGCCCTCAAGGTAAAACTCAGCTTCGGCAAAGCCGAAAAGGTTAGGTGTGTTGAGAGGATTTTCGTCGTCCGACCACAAAAGTCCCTTACCTCCGGCACTTCTTATGTAGTCGTTTCTTGCGCCGACGGAATTGTTTGTCGAGAATCTTCTCTGACGGAGATTTACATTCGGTGCGGAGTAAACGGTATCGAACTCCGCTGTTTTTACAAGGGTTGTGCCGTCGTCTCTTTCAGCCATGACGACAAGCATGAGAGGACGTGTTGTCTCGGAGGCATCGGCTTCCGTGCCGTAGCTTTCGTCCTCGGAGTTAATCTTCACAACAAGCGTGTCCGCGGAAAGCTCAGACAGAAAAGCCTTACTGTTGTTGTACTGCGGCGTTTCGGGAATATCGTCCTCAAGGACAAAGGTGTTGTCGTATTTATCGGCAAACGCCTTTATATCGTCAAGGCACTTATCTGCGATATATGCCGCCGTATCTGAAGTTTCCGCCGGCTTTTCGACCCACATATACAAAATCCTGCTTGTGTTTTCGACGGTTATTTCCACAAAGGGATAGTCTCCGGTAAAATACGTCTTGTCGGTATCCGCGGCAATATTTATTGAGGTATGGGTTCTGTCGTATGCAACGGCAATTTTGACCGGTGCGCTTATGTTGCCTGCCGAGTCGCCTGCCTTTATCCAAACGAACTTTTTGTGTACTGCGTTGTCCTCGGGAATCTCGGGAGACATGATTTTTCCGCTCTTTCCGCTGACGGTTGTATACTGCGGCTCGTCGGCGTCATTGTCAGAATAACCGTACATATAGTAAACATCGTCGTCGGCGTCTGTTATGCTTACCTCAACCTCTTCACCCTTGACCGCCGCTTTTATCGCAGGTGCGAGGGTATCGAAGCCGTTCCATTCGGGAGATGCAAGGCTCTTTTGCGCGCTTGCGGAATTGCCTGCCTCGTCGCTTACGGCGAGACTTGCATCTATACTTTCAATTTCGCTCTCTTCGGGAAGCTTTACGAATCCATACGACACGCCTTTTCCGTTTACGGTTACAATGGGAGAGCCAAACGACGCGGCAGTGACACCCGATTCGCAGGTACGCCACGCGGAGTCGTCAAAGCTATCGCCGGATGCCGCCTGATACATAAGCGCACCGCCGCCGATATTTCCGTTTGCCTTTACGTTAATCGCCGTATCACAGCCTTCAAGAGAGGCGTCGTCTATCTCAGCTTTCACCATGATAACGCCCTCGCCGATATCCTCAACCGAAAGGTCAACCTCGGGGGACACAAAGTCGAGTCTGTATCTCTTGTCCGGCGACACATTGTACTCGTCCGCTTTCACCTGCGCCTCACGCGGAAGATTTATCGGAGAAAGCACGCCGTCTTTGTCAATTTCATATGTCATGAGCGAATAACCCGATTCATCGCGGAATTTTTCGCTTTCGGACGACACTGCCGTCACCTTTATGCTGTCGCCGTCAATGGTGCTGTCGGAGAAAATCTGCGTAAAGTACATAATGCTGCTGCGGTCATTTGCCGCCATTACCGGGAACAGAAAATCGCCGTTGCTTGAGGTGTTGTTGGTGAAATAGCCGCCGTATGAATATCTGCCGTTATAATAATACTTCTTGCGCAAGTAGTTGCGGTCGGGCTTTACGGTAATGTAATTGCCGTCGGCACCCTTTATATTGAGCGTAAGGTACGGCATATCCGTATTATACGCACCTTTTGCAAAGGGCTTATTGAGTTCGAGCGTTATGCCGAGAAGTTCGCCCGACAGTATAAACGGGTTTGCGGCGTCGGTATACTTTGTGAGTCTTACATTCTTTATTCCGAAGGGGACAAGGTCAACACGCGACGCGCCTCCGACTCCCGTCGTGACTCTGCCGGAGGGCTGAAGTCCGTTTTCGTCTGCGGCGAATTTGTTGCCCGAAAGGTCGTATATATTATTCCAAAACGTTTTGTTTTCGCTCTCGGAAATCGTGACCTTGCTGAATCTGTAGACGAATCCCCTCTCCTGCGCTTCGTCGGAGGTATCGGTGTAGGGGTCTGCAATTTTGTACTCGAACACCATGACGGGCTTTGCGTCGGTGACGGACGGTTCAAATTCTATAAACGGAGCCTCCGCGATAATGCCGCTTGTGCCGTCCTCTCCTATCGTATCAATGTAAAGCGAGAGTTTTGCGACATCGGCGTCGTTCATGCCTTTAAAGACAACGGGTTCGTCCCACTCGACTCTGAAATAAACGGTGCGGTTCTCGAGTTTTCCGATATTTTCGAGAGTAACCGTCCCGTTTTCAAGTTCAACCTTGCCGTCGGGATCAGCCGTCACTTTAACCGATGAAATCTTCGGTCCCATGATATCCTTGCCCACAAGCATAGCTCCCGACAGATACGAGTCAACTCTTGCATCGCGGTCGCTTTTTGCTATGAATGAGATTGCCCTAAGAGTGTCCGCCGGCTTCCATGCGGCGGTATAACCGAGGTTCGGTCCGTCTGCTACGGTATTGTACTTCTTCCAGCCTCCGCCGCTCGAGTTCGTGCATTCGTCAAGGGCGTATGTAGTACCGGTGTCGTTGCTCTTGCCGGTGAGTCCCCAGCGGGTCTGCACGGTCTTTACCTTCCACGAGAAAAAGTAGCGGATATCTCCCTTGTCGTACATAGAAGATATATTGCCGTTTGCTCTTTCGGTTTTATCACTGAGCTTATCAAAGTACACCGTTCCGTCCCAGCTTCTTACATTGGTCGGACCTTTCATGTAGGTCGTCCATTCACCTCTGCCGTTCATACCGCCGGTAAAGGTTCCTCTTGGTATGCGTCCGAAGCGGTTGAGAAGGTAGCCGTTCTTCTCGAGCCACTTTATCGACTCCGCTTCGCTTCTCGTTATGCTGTCTCCGAGCTTTGCCCATTCGGTGATATTTGCGTCAAAAAACTTTACACGTTCGCCGCCGGTGTACAGTTCAGTCACGGGTGCGTATGTGACGGTGTGACCGTAGGCGTTTTTTCCGCCTGCGGTATCTGCCGCCGATGCCGTAAACATAAAGCAGTTTACGGCTGTTGCAAGCGCAAGCATGAGCGCAAGAAAACGCGCCGACAATGCGTGTATTTGTGCAATTCTTTTTTTCATATCAGTAATCCTCCCTTTTCGCCGTCGGTGAAATGTTTCCGCACTGTCTTATAATAGCCGACACACGCGCAAGAAACACGTCTGTTCTGTAAGGCTTTTCTATCCAGTCGTCAGCACCTGCGTTAAGCATATTTGTTTCTTCTTCACCGCTTCGACCGATGAGCATTAGCTTCGGCGGACTGACAAGGCTCTTTACGGCTTTGCAGAACCTAATTCTCTCGTTTTCGTCCGTTTCAAGCTCGGCAATTACAAGAGCGGGCGTATCTCGGCTTATCGACTCCGGTGTTTCGGCATCGTATACTCGGCAGACCGCCGTATAACCGCTTCTTTCAAGGATTTTGCCGGTAATTGCGCAAAGCTCGGCGTCGTGCCCGACAATGAGTATTTTCAATAAAACACCTCCGCAAAAAAATAAATCTCCGACCGGAAAACCGATCGGAGCGCGGTTCTCCCACTATACTCATATCCCATGGTCACATTATAGCAGAAAAACCGTTCATTTTTTAATTGTTAGTTTAATCTCACAATTCAGTTTGTCGTGAAAAAGTACCCTTTGCCGTAAACCGACACGATATCGTATCCGTCGGAAATTTCCGTGCCGAGCTTCTTTTTGAGATTGCCTATGTGAAAGCGGATTGTGCGCGTATCGTCTGCGGAGGGTGCCCCCCAGACGGACTCGTACAGTTCTCTCGGAGAGAATATTTTATTCTCGTTTTTCATCATGAGAAGAAGAAGAGCAAACTCCTTTGCGGTGAGCTTTGCGTCTTTGCCGCCGACGTAGGCTTTGTTCTTTGAAAGCTCGAGAGTAATCTCGCCTTTTGTGATAAAATCCGACTGCCTGTACTTCTGTGTCGCCTTGATGTGCCGCGCGACAAGACGTTCGGTGACGGCAATAAGCTCGTCGAAGCTGTAAGGCTTTGTGAGGTAGTAGTCAGCGCCGCTCTCAAGTCCTTCGACTTTATCGGAAACTTCGTTCTTTCCGCTTAGGAACACGATGGGATTGTCGCTTGTTTTGCGGAAATTTCTGCAAATATCGTAACCGCTTCCGTCGGGGAGCATTATGTCAAGTATAAGTATATCCGGAGTGCTGTCTTCAAGAATTTTCATACTCTCGGCAACTGAGGCGGCAGTCATGACGTTATATCCGCGCCTTTTCATCATCCTCGCATTTATTCCGAGAATGTCCGGCTCGTCCTCAACTATGAGCACCATCGCTTTTTCGTTCTCCATTTACTCCGCTTCACCGCCTTCCGAGGGCAGTGTGAACGAAACCGTCGTTCCCGTTCCCTCTTCGCTTTCAATCCATATTCTTCCGCCGTGCGCTTCGATTATCTGACGGCAGACATAAAGTCCTATTCCGTGACGCCAGTACTCACGGCTGACAGAAACATATCCGTCAAACGCCTTGCGCTTTATCTCGTCGCGCATTCCCTCGCCGTTGTCTGACACCGAGACAAGCTGATTTTTACCGTCGTATTTTGCGGATATTGTGATAACGCCGCATTTGGTATGACGGAGGCTGTTTGAAATTAGGTTTGTCATAACCTGCATTATTCTCGCAAAGTCGGCCTTAATCGGAGGAAGTCTTTCATCAAAATCGAATGCAAGCTCATTATCTCCCATTTTGTCCGTTCCGAAGGTCTCCGCCGCCTCGCGAATCACCTGTGCTATGCGCACGGGCGAAAGATCAAGGGAGAGTCTTCCCTGTTCAATCGCGACTGTGTCCATAAGCTCGACGACTATTCTGTCGATGCGGACGACCATTTTCTCTATCGTCTTTTGGTTCTCCTTCATCGTCTCCGTATCCGGCGTTTTTTCGTCGAGAAGCTCGAATGTGTCTCTCGCATAAAGGTTTATCGCATTGAGAGGATTCTTTATCTCGTGCGCGACAGTGGTCAAAAACACGGATTTCGCTTCGTCGTGACGTTTCAGAAGGTCGTTTTGTGCGGCAAGCTTCCGCCTTTGAAGCTCATATTCGCGGATATGCAGAAACAGCACCACTCCGCACGATATGCTCACCGCCGCATTCGTCACAAGTATATCCGCAAGCATCTCGGCCTCGGTCTCAAACCACGTTACATACTGCGGATTGCAATACGCAAACACCGACACTCCTATATATTCGGCAATTTCCGCCGCGGATACGAAAAGTGCCTTTTTGCCATCGAGCATAAGCACGGTAAACAGCACCGCAAATATGAACAGCGACGGCATGCCGCTCTTATAGCTTCCGGACTCAAAAAACAATATCGGGAAAAGTATCATGAAAATAGTGACTATTGTCACAAAGTATGCGACGTGGTATTTCCCGGTTTTGTGGGTAAAAACAATAAGTCCTGCGGAAAGCACGGCAAGAACCGCACTCAGCGCGGAGCTCGTCATCATTCCGGTGACAAGATTGAGTAACAAAGTGGCAACGCTGATTCCCACGCCCGCAAAGGCAAGCACATTGAAGAGCCTTACGCGGAAGTCCGTGTTTTCGTCAAAAAGAGCTTTTGCAATCGTCCTTACCTTTTCGTGAAAGTTATGCACACACACCGCCTCCGATTTTTTACTGCATTGAAATTATAGCAGAAACCGCGTCGTTTGTCAACAAAAACAGACCGCAAAGGCTGTATGCCTCTGCGGTGTTGTATGTACGTTATTTTCCGTCAAGGACAGATGGTGAGTAATTTTCTTTCCAATAATCGTTGTCAATCTCCCACATTTTTCCATCAAGGTGGAGCTTTGCGAACATTTTGCAAAGGTACTTTACCTTAAGCGACGGCTTTAGGTTTGCGGCGCATCTCTCGACTTTCGCCGCCGTCTTTGCGAGCTTTTTTTCGTATTCCGTTTTAAACTTCTCGGGCATATCGTTCCAGAAATATCCCCAAACCGACTGCGTTACCGTGTGCGTTCTCGCGACTCCCCAGTAGTCCATGCTGTCCTTTATGTCCTTGACCGCGGATTTCAGTCCTCCGCCGCCGGCGGTTGTTATGATGACTGCCTGTTTACGGAGCATATCGAAATTCGGACGGTGGATTATCCAACGGTAGCCGTAGTGGTCGAGAAACGACTTTATCTGTCCCGGAGCGTGGAAGCACCACACGGGACTGCAAAACACAATAAGGTCTGACTTTGCGATTGCGGCGTCGATTACCTTTAAGTGTTCGTAGCCTCCGCACTTTTCCTCGTTGCCGTGAAGGCAGGCATAACAGCCTCGGCAGATATGCGGCATATCGTCCGGGAGCGTAAACTCAAAAACTTCGCCGACGTTGTGAAGCTTTGATATGAAGTACTGCGCTCCGCAGTAGGTGCTGCTGTTTTTGCGCTTTGTCGCACGTATCAGAGTGATATTCATTTTTCCGTTTTCCACTCGTCTCACTCGCTTTCTCTTAAATTTTCAATTTATCTCAAACCCATTTTCACGAAGCGCATTAAGCGCAGACGGCATATTCTCTTTTTTGGTCAAAACATAGTCGGTATCATAGGTCGATACGGCGAAAATTCCTATACCGTTATCGGCAAGAACAGAAGATATTCTCGAGAGAATACCTACGAGCGAAAAATCGAGAGTTCCGGCAACCCGAAACATTCGCCAGCCGTCCTCTCTTGCAACGGTATCCCGAGGGACGTCCGCGGTCGGACATACAAGAGAATATTCGACGTCGGTTTTGCAGGCAAACAAAAACTCTGAGTCAAAGCACGCGCTGTCATACTCTTTTACTTTGCACACCGTAAAATCAAGGTCTATGCTTTCTATCGTCACTTTATCTTCCCCTTTCGGTTTTTACGCAGATAAACGCAATCGCCGTCTTAATCGCAGTAGGCAAAAACGCCGTGCAGAAGGCTGTGAAAATGTAAAGAACCGCACCGTCACATCTGCGACACTTTAAGTGTCATCGGCGCAGATACGCCGTTTTCCGATATGTTTATATAACATTATGCCCTGCCTTTATACCTGACAAATTCTTCAGGCTTAGAGGTGTAATTCATAAGGCAAGGATTTTCGGTAAGAATGTGTCCGAGTTTTGACGGAAGAAGCAGTCCCTTTCTCGTCACACAGAAACCGCCGGTCGATTTGCTTCCCGTGAAAAGGTACACTCTGCCCTCGTCGGCAATGTGATATTCCGTCACCGCTTCTGTCGGAAAACGCACAGTACCGTCACTTATTATTTCGGAAATACCGAATATATACTTTCCGCCTTTATTCATCTGCGGCATTCAAATCATCTCCTGTTATTTAACTTTAAGAATGCGCGCACCGGTGTTGAATGTCCTGTAAAAAAGTCTCACGTGCGTATCAAGTTTTTCGAGGCACTCCGCCTCCCTATCCGGCTGACGGTCGCACACGCCGAGAAGCGTGATTACGGGCGACACATACATAAGCGAGAGTGTTTCCGGATCTTCGCTCTTCAGCTCACCGCCGGTGATAAGTCCTCTGAATATACCGGCGTGATAGGTTATCATGCGATCGACGTAACGCTCCGAATACAGCTTTGAAAGTTCCGGAGAACGGAACTGCTCTATCGCCATCATGCGGCGAAAACGGCTTATTTCCTCGTCCCGAAGTGAGTAAACGAAGATATTGCGAACTTTTTCGACAAGAGCGTCCTCTGTAATATCGGAGAAAACGCCGATGTCCTTTCGTGAGTTTTCGACATGAACCTTCAGTCCGTTTGTGTAGTCTTTGTACCTCTGTGCGGTCGTCTCGACAATTGCATCGAAAATCGCACGTTTGCTTGTGTAATGGTTGTAAAGCGACGGTGCTTTTATCCCCACCGCCTTTGCTATCTCTCCGACGCTTACCGAATCATACCCGTGCTGAGAGAAAAGCTCAAGTGCCTTCTCGAGTATTATTTCTTTTGTGTCTTCTCGCCTCATATGCCCTCCGCAAACTAATAATTGTTAGTTTTATTATAGCACAGTTTGTCTCACTTGTCAATATTTTTTATTCGAATTGCGTAATTGTTCACACAATAAAAAAAGCACCTTTGCAGGTGCTCTCGATTGACGATAACGTCACAGTATTTTTTGCGGTCAAACAAGTCTCCTGTTTAGGAATTCAAGTGCAATTTGAGAATAGGTTTTACCGCCAAGGTCTATTTCCGCACCGATTATTCTCTCCGGTTCACTCATATCATTTTCGAGAGAGCGTTTCATTATTTCACAGTATTCATAAAACTTATCCAGATCAACAGGCTTATTTTCTCCGAGACGGTCATAAAAATTGCGGTACAGTATTCTTTCGGCAGATTCCTTATCAAGATACAGTCCTCGAACGATAAAATCCTTACCGTAACAATGCTGAGTGAACACGTCCCGATTTTCGGTTATTTTGCGTCTGACAAGCTCCACAAGCTCATCGTTGCACGTTTTATTTGCGTTGCAGTCCGTGCCGAAAAGGATACGGTTCGAATATTTTGTAAAGAAGTCATGCCAAACATCGATTTTCTTATCAAAATTGTAGTACATCTCAACCCCCGGAGTGATGTCAAAGCAAACATTGGGGTATTTTTCCATAACTCTTTCAGCCTCTTCGGGAAAATTCGATAGGAAGAAAAAGTGAGCAAAAGTAACACGGAGCTTCGGATGAGCATCAAGAACTCTGAATATTTCTTCGTATATCTGCTTCTTTGACGGAAACAGACCGTTAGCGTAAGGTTTTCCCTCATCCCAGAAATCCTCAGGGTCTGCTATATGGATATTCATCGGAATTTCGCATTCCTCAAGAAGTCCGAACATTTTTGAATACTTTGGCGAATCAAAACCGGATTTCATATAACGTCTCAAGTCAGGAGAACACATAAGCTTTATTCCGTCGCAGCCAAGCTCCAAAAGCTTTTGAACCTGTATTTCAGGCGTAATATCGGCGCAGCGGTCATTAACATGGATGCCTCCGAATGCACGTATGTCCATATCTTTTCTTACCGTCTTCTGCCACACTGCGGCAAGGTTATCTGTCATCGTACGGTACGGAAGCGAAAGTATACAAGCAGCCTCCACACCGACCGACTTCATTGTGTCGAGCATCCTTTCTATCTCTTCGTCCCGGTCAAACCGTATGTGGACGTGTGAATCGGCGATTCTTGTCATAATAATTCTCCTTACCTATATAAGAATATATTTTTTCTTCTTGTGCGATGCTTTTACATCATGTCGCACAGGTTCCCGACAGCACAGCCTTTGTTTTTGTAATACTCGAGCATTTCGGGAATTTTCTTTTTGTCATAGCTTGTAATGCAATCGGCGAGAGCGTGAACGCTATAACCGTTTTTGATCATATTGTAGCAGGTAGATTTCACACAAGCGGTTGCGTCGGCACCGACAACGTAGAACTCCGTTATGCCGTTCTTTTCGATAAAGCCGCAAAACTCATATCAAATAACTCCTATACCCTCAAGCATAATTCTGAGTCCTATGCCGACAAGCACGACGCCTCCGACGAACTCCGCTTTGGACTTATACTTTGTTCCGAAGACACTGCCGATTTTCACGCCGAGAGCGGAAATGCAGAAGGTTATTACGCCGATGAGTATTGCGGAAACGGCGATGTTTTCACCTTCAAGAGCAAAGGTTATACCTACGGCAAGTGCGTCTATACTTGTTGCGACAGCCATTAAGAACATGGTTTTCGCGTCAAGAGAAGCGTCAATCTTTTCCTCGTCCTTGCTCATAGCCTCTCTTATCATGTTTACGCCGATAATCGCGAGAAGTACGAACGCAACCCAATGGTCTATCGCCTCGATTTTCTCAGCGAACGCACTTCCGAGAAAGTAACCGACGGTCGGCATGAGTGTCTGAAAGCCGCCGAACCAAAGACCTACGATCGCCGCTTTTTTGAATGTGGTTTTCTGCATTGCGAGTCCCTTACAGACAGACACGGCGAACGCGTCCATTGCAAGAGCTGCAGCTATAAGTACTATTTCTATCATTGTATTGTTTCCCTCACCCAGAGCAAAAATTTCCCCCGTTGCCGGGGGAATGTACTCAATCTTTAAGTTTAAATTTAAGGCTTATGTCGCACGCCTTCACGGAATGCGTGAGCGCGCCTATTGATATGATATCTACGCCCGTTTCGGCAACCTCGCGAAGATTTCTGTCGCCCATGTTTCCCGAAGCTTCGAGAACGGCGCGTCCCGCGACAATCTCAACCGCCTTTTTCATGTCGGGACAGCTCATGTTGTCAAGCATGATGATATCCGCACCGGCACGGAGAGCTTCGTCAAGCTCTTCGAAGGTCTCAACCTCGACCTCGACCTTGAGCGTATGCGGAGCGTTCTTCTTTGCCGCCGCAACTGCCGCTGTGATGCCTCCTGCCGCAGAGATATGGTTATCCTTTATAAGCATACCGTCGGAAAGATTGAAGCGGTGGTTTGTGCCTCCGCCGACTCTTACGGCATACTTTTCGAGAACTCTGAGCCCCGGTGTTGTCTTTCTTGTGTCGGTTATCTTTGCCTTTGTCCCCTCGACCTCTTTGACTGCCTTTGCCGTGTTCGTTGCGACGCCGGAGAGACGCTGAAGAAGATTGAGTGCCGTTCTCTCGCCGGTGAGGACGCTTCTTGCCTCGCCCGAGACCTCGGCGATGATATCGCCTTTCTTTGCAAGGACGCCGTCTTTTACGTAAGCTTTGAATTCTATTGTGGGGTCAACCGTATCAAAAACGAGAGCGCACACATCGAGTCCGCATATTACGGCGTCCTCCTTCATGAGAAAACGACCGTGAGCGATTCTGCCCTCGGGAATGGTACACGCAGTCGTTATATCGCCCGTTCCGATATCCTCTTCGAGAGCAAGCGCGATAATCGCCTTAACCTGACTGTTTACGTACTTCATATCATTATTCCTTTCAAGTTTATTTGCTTACTGTTATGTAATGCGCACCCATGCTTTCGGGTCTGAAGAGTGCAGAGCGTGCGATGAGAAGCGCAACGGTAACGGCGTTGTAGGCGACAACCGACTCCTTTGTGAGAAGTCTGCACTTCTCAAGCTCGCCGAGCATCTTGTCAAGCTCCGCGACGGCACTCTTGAGTTCGTTTATTGTGCGCACCGCGCCGACCTTTTCGGTCATAATGCAGCGCGTGCGTTCAATGATTGCGGCGATACGCTCTTCTTCGGGAAGCTGGTATATTCCGCTTACAGGGGGAAGCTCAAAGTACTCATTTATTCTGCTGTGGCGGAAGTTTGCGTTTATGTGACGCGCCGCACGTCTGCCGAACACAAGGCACTCGAGTGTGGAGTTGCTTGCAAGTCTGTTTGCGCCGTGTACTCCTGTACAAGCGGTTTCGCCGCAGGCATAGAGACCGTCTATATTCGTCTGTGCATTGAGGTCGGTTTTAATACCACCCATGAAATAGTGCTGTGTGGGTCGGACGGGGATTTTATCATAGGGGACGTTTATTCCCTCGGTGTGGCAGACATTGGTTATCGTCGGGAATCTGTTCTTGAAGAATTCCTCGGACATTGAGGAAACGTCGAGGTAAACCTTATCGTCGCCGGTTCTGCGCATCTCCTTGAGTATCGCTCTCGTTACGATATCTCTCGGCGCAAGGTCCGCCATTTCGTGGACGTTTTTCATGAACGGCTCGCCGTTTTTGTTGCGGAGTATGCCTCCCTCTCCCCTCACCGCTTCGGATATGAGGAACACTCTGTTATCGTAAACCTTTTTTGCAAAGCCTGTGGGGTGGAACTGCACAAACTCCATATCGTCGGTCATAACGCCGGCTCTGTGGCAGGCGGCAATACCGTCGCCGAGACAGCCGGAGGGAGTTGTGGTGTATTTATAGAGCTGACCTATGCCGCCGGTCGCTATGACGATGTTTCTCGACATAAGGAGAAGCTCCGAGCCGTTTCTGTTTATGATAACGCCTCTTGCTATATTGCCTGCGGTAACGACGTCAACGAGGTAGCTTCCGAAGAAAAGCTCAAGCTTCGGACGGGTGAAAACAAGCTCTCCGAGTGTTTTCGTGACCTCCTTGCCGGTGCTGTCTCCGCCGCAGTGGAGTATTCTGTTTTTGCAGTGACCGCCCTCTCTCGTGATATGGAGTTTTCCGTTCTCACGGTCGAACGGCACGCCGAGTTCGATAAGGTGACGGAGATTCTCGGGTGCTTCCTCGCAGAGCACCTTTACCGCTTCGGGGTCGCAGTGACCGGCACCCGCTTTGAGCGTGTCGGAGATGTGGAGTGTGGTGTCGTCGTCCTCGCTCATAACGCCGGCAATTCCTCCCTGCGCAAGCCACGAGCTTCCCGACTCGATGCTTCCCTTCGACACAAGAGCGACGGAAAACGAGGGATCAAGGTTGAGTATGGTATAAAGCGCCGCCATTCCGCAGCCGACGACTATGACGTCAAACTGTATTGCTTCGCGGCAATCATGGGGTTCGTTATACACGTATCTTCTCATCGTTCAGTTCATTCCTTTTCATATGTATGCGTAGATGTTTAAAATCTTACCTCAAATTTTATCTTCCGAGTTCAAGCATTCTCTCGAGCGGACGTCTCGCCGCATTCATTTCGTCCTCGGTCATAAAGACCTCTCCGGAGAACTCGCGGAGAGTCGAAAGAAGATCCGTAATACCGGTCTTCTTCATGTTCGGGCAGACGAGCTTTTCGTGGAGAAGAATTATATTCTTATCGGGACATTCCTCGGTGAGTCTTTCGACGACGCCTATTTCCGTACCGATTATTACGGTTTTCGCCTTGGTTTCACGAGAGAAGCTCAATATTTCCGACGTACTTCCGATAAAGTCCGCAAGTGCCAAAACCTCATCCTCACACTCGGGGTGAACGGCAAAAGGAGCATCGGGGTATTCCCTCTTTGCCGCCATGACGTCAGCCTCCGTGAGGTTTTTGTGCGTGGGACACCAGCCTTGGTGGAGATAGAACTTCTTATCGGGGTAATACTTTGCCACAAACGCGCCGAGGTTTTTGTCGGGAACGAAGATTATTTCTTTCTGCGGAAGCTTCCCCACTATTCTCGCCGCATTCGATGACGTAACGCATACATCGCTTACCGCTTTCGCCGCCGCGGAGGAGTTTATGTAGCATACGACCGCAGCCTCGGGATGATCGGCACGGTGCTTCAGTATGTCCTCGGGAGTCACCATATCCGCCATCGGACAGCCGGCGTCGTGACGGGGAAGAAACACCCTTTTATCGGGGTTAAGTATCTTCGCGCTTTCCGCCATGAACTTTACTCCGCAGAAAACTATATTCTGCTTATCGGACGCTTTCGCCTTCTTTGCAAGCTCAAAGCTGTCGCCGCAGAAATCCGCGGCGTGCTGAACCTCTATCGGCTGGTAGTAATGAGCAAGGACAAGCGCGTCCTTTTCTTCTTTCAGTTTGTTTATTTCTTCGGTTATTGCTTTAATGTCGATATCTTTCATTGCCTTGACTCTTTTCGATTGATTTTGCCGTGTACTCCTTATTATTATATCACAACATTTTCCTTTTTTCAATAACGGTTATATAGAATTTACAATCTGTTTTTAGATTCTATTTTGCCATATTGTACATATCGACGCAAATATGCCGTTATTCGTCATGCTGCGGTGAAAAATGCGCTCCAATTATTACGCCGCCGAGAACAAAAAAGTCCCTCCGCGGCGTAAGGCACGGAGGGAGTCTCTGTCATTTGTCGTCGAATTTACCGGTGAGCGTGAGAAGTATCGAAAGCTGGGTTATAGTTTCGTTGACAATCGTCGCATAGGACATATAGTGTATTGCGTATGTCATCATGCAGACCGACACAACGAACGCAAGAAGCCTGATTCTCTTTACCTCGCGGCAGTTAAAGGCAATCGTAGAAAACGTCGAGGCAATCGGAGGCAATATGCTGTAGACGTCGCGCCACGTGAGTATTGCCGAAAGGAAAAACAGAACCGAGAAAACGACTACGTACACTTTGCCGTTATTGTGCCGCTTTTCGTGCCGCGCATCGTTCATAAAAATAAGCTCTCTCGCGACCGCTATGAGCGTTGTTCCCATTGCGGTATAGCTTGCTATGCAGAAGTGATGCGTCGCCCAGAGAAAATCCGTGACAAGCTTTATCGCTATCATGTTCTTGCGCTTTTTCTGTATGTATATTACCGAGGACACCGCCAAGGCGACAAATCCCATTATCTGACCGAATGTGTTCATTTATGTATCTCCCATTAATTTTTGCGCTTTCTTGCCGCCAATCTCAATCCTCGGAGTAACAGTACCTCGGGTACGGCATTAAATTTCGCAAACCGTTTCATAATGCTCTCATCCTCTATCACCATGAAGCGGTCATATGGGCGGTCGAACATCGGTGCATACGTTGAATAAAAGCGAAGCTCAATTGAGTGCTTTCCTCTGTACTCGGACGGTATATTGAAGCTGTACGGCGGATATGCGCGCATACCGGCTGATTCTCCGTCAATATAAAGCTCGCAGGGGAGCATACTCGTTTCGGTTTCGTCGTACTCGATGTAAATATCTCCGTCGGCGTCGGGAATATTGACGCCAAACTTCACCGAAATATTTCCGTAAAACAGCACTCCGTTTTCGGGAAGCTTATCGGGTCGTCCGTCGAGAGTTTCGGGTTCAAAATCACCCTCGAGTATCACCGCCGGGAAAAACGGAAGATCGGGAGTTTCTGACATCACAGTGTGCTTTCCTTTTGTGAGGTGAAGTGTGCCGCTTTTGCGGTAAAGACCGTTGAAGCACTCCGTGAGCGACGACGAGTCCGAACCGAATGCAATCTCTTCGCCGTCAAGCAAGAGCGGATATTCGTTCGGGTATGCGCACTTGTTCAGCGTTATATCGGTATCGCATTGGAGGAAGAACTCCGCTTTTCCGTTTTCCGGGTAGAGTCTTTTGAGGGAGGGTGTGTTATACGATGTCTCGGCATTTGACAGCTCGATATACTCCTCGAAAAGCGTTTCCGGCAAGTCCTCTTTTCCGGTATACACGCCGAAGCAGCCGAGAGTAAACTCACGCTTTTCGCCGCCGCGCACGATGACGAGTTTTCTTTCGCCGTGCGGCTTTTCGGCGCGGTCGATAACCATAAACTCGCCGTTTGCATAGCGTCTGAACAGAAGTCCTTCGGCACGCCGACCGTCACGTTCACATACGCAGGCATCCGTATTTACGTTTTCTTTTATCCAAGCCGCAAACGACTCGGCATTGTCAAACGAAAGCGCACTGTTTTCGACGGTGATTTTTCCGCTTTTCAGGGAAACGGTCGGCATCGAGTCGTCTCTTTCGCCGTTTATAAGCACCCGGTATGCAATCTGCGCTTCGTCAAGCGTGAAGAGCGTTCTCTCGTAAAGACCGTTCACTTTCCGTGAATTATCTTCAAAGGCAATATTGTTCAGTGCTTCCTCTCTCGGGTATCTCACACACACTTCGTAAATCGGCGTAAGCGATGCAAAGTGAGCGGCATTTTCCGCATCTGCGGCAAGCACCTTCATGAATTTTGCGTCGGGTGCATACGGGCTGTAATTGTTGAAATAGCCGGACTTCACGGCATTTCCTCTTGCGTCGAGGTGTGCAAGCGCAAGTACATATTTATCAGCACCGTTCATTGCGGCGCGCATAATCTGGCGCTTCTTTTCGGCGTAGGTCATCGAACACGGACCGTATGCGAAAAGCTCTGTCATAAGGTGCTTTTTTCCGGACTCTTTAAGCGCTGAAAGAATACTGTAAAGTGCGGTTTCATGACCGTCGAAGTCGGTTGCGGTTGCGTCAATGCCGGGTATTTGCATTCTCATAAGCACCTTGAAAATATCGCCGTTTGAAACGACGCTGCCCGAAACATTGCTGTCGTTGAACATATGTCCGGCACAATCTATACCATGCTTCTCGCACCAGTCGACGATTTGACCGGTGAAGCTGTGTGCAAAGCGTTCTCCGAGAAGAGAGTAATACCTCGTTGCAAATTCGGCGAAGGTTTCACCCTTTGTTTTCAGATTGTGGTATTTAATGATATCCTCAAAAAAATCGGAGCGGTATCTCGCACGGTAGTCTTCGGCAATGCCGTCGTAGTACGGGTAATCGTTATCGGTGCCACTCGTATTGTAAACAAAGGACGGTTCGTCGGTGAATATTGCTTCAATCGTCGTTCCGAAGTATTGACCGAACAGGCGATAGTACACCTCGTGAGTGGATTTGATGAAGCACTTCACAGCGTCAGGGTTAAGAACGTCCGTGAGTGTCGGTGCGTCGGGTTTAATGCCGTCTTTAAGTGCGGACTTAACCGTCGCTTTTCCGTTTTCGACGGCGAGTACTTTGGCGATAAACTCGGGATGCTCCGTCGTCACTCTGCCGTGGCACGAGCCGCTCGGCCAGTTGAAGTCATCGTACAGCCATATTTTCATGTCGTTTTCATGTGCAAAGTCTATTGCCGTACCGCAAACCTCAAACCAGCGTTCCGACATATATCCTACCTCGCAGCCGGAACGGGGGTACAGCAGAACAGCCGTTACTCCGTTTTTTTTAAACTCCTTCAGAGTATCGCAAATTCTTTCTCTTGTCGGATTGCCCGTCAGGGCGAGCATCGGTATCAGTTCGTACACAAAGCCACCGCCTTATTTTTATGTTCACCGATTATTAAATCGCTGTGCTTGATTATACCGCACCGAAGAGCTATAATCAATATAAAAAGCAAAGCTAAATCTTTGAAAAACAAACATTAACGGTGATGAATATGGATTTGTTCTTACGCTACGCCGCAAAAACAGACTACCTCCCTAACAGTTTTTTCACACGTGCATACGATTCGAGAATACTTTTCATTCTGAGCGGAAAAGGTCGCATATACTTTGAAGACAGAGATTTTGAGCTTTCCGAAAACACTCTGTGTTACTACCCTGCCGGCGAAAAATATATGCCGCTGTCAAGCAGTGTTTCTCCCCTTTTTTTCGTGACGTTAAATTTCGATTTGTCTTTGAAATACAAAAACCGCACGGAAGCCTTTCCTCCGGTTTCGTCGGAGAATTTCGACCGCACAAAAATGCACACAACCGAGCTTTCGGAGGAGCTTTCGGTTTTCGGGAGGTCTTTTGTCATGCACGACGTTCCGATTCTCCGTGCGGACTTCGTGAAGATTGCCGACGTTTACGGTCACGGAATGATGCCTTCGGACAGATACTTTCGTGAAAAGGCGTCCGCTCTTCTTGAATTTGCGCTCTACAGACTTTTGGAGCTCAATGCTAAAACGGAATACGGGCTGTACGAAAAAATCTCAGAGTACATTTCGGAAAACTGCACCGCAATTCACTCCAACGCCGACATTGCCGCACATTTCAACTACCACCCGTACTACATAGGTCAGCTTTTCAAAAGTGCGTGCGGCGTGAGTCTGCACCGATTTCTGCTCGAGAAAAAGCTTGAGCTTGCTGCGTCACTGCTATCCGGGACAAACAAATCGGTAAATGAGGCGGCGGCGGAAGCGGGTTTTTCCGACCCGAACTATTTCTCGGTATGCTTCTCGAAAAAGTACGGCTGTTCACCGTCCAAATTCCGCGCAGCAAACCGAATGTACGTTTAACGTCAATAATCATTGTTATCAAAATATTGTTGCCGTGTTCATTATTGAGGTGTATAATCACAAGCGAACAAACATTCTATAGGAGGAGAGGTACGGATGGCGGAATACGACAAAAGCACAAACACCGTCACAATGTCGGTGCGAGACATAACCGATTTCATTTTCCGCGACGGCAACGCGGCGTCCGACGGCTATTCCGTTCCCGAAGAAAAGATGCTTGCCGGAGCGAGGTTTCACCGCTCATATGAGGCGAAGCTCGAAAAAAAAGGCTACGTTCCCGAGTACCGCACAGAATGCACGCACGAATACGCCGACGGACTCAAGGTAAACATTCAGGGTATCGCAGACGCGATTCACGACACGAAAAAGACTCTCTCGGTGTGCGAAATAAAAACGGTTTCTGAAAACGTACATCTTCTCTCTTTCGACAGTATTCCGAAGTACAGAGCGCAGGTTTATTTTTATGCGTACATGATAATGCGCGAAAAGAGCGTGAAAAGCTGTGAGGTGATTCTCGTTTACCACAACATTTCACGTTCGGAGACAAGCGCGCTTAACGAAGTTCTTGACTTTGAAAAAGCCGAAGAATTTTTTCTCGAAGTTCTCGGAGAGCTTCACCGCTGGCTGAGACTTTATCTCGACCACACCGAGGTTCGCGACGCCGGTCTCAAGGCACTGACCTTTCCGCACGGAAGCTATCGCAAAGGTCAGCGCGACATCTGCGCCGCGGTTTACAGAGCGGTGCGTGACGGTGCGAAGCTTTTCGTTGAGGCTCCCACAGGCACGGGAAAGACAATTTCCGCGCTGTTCCCCTCACTGAAGGCCATGGGAGAAGGTCACTGCGGCAAGATATTCTATCTCACGGCTAAGGTCATAACAAGGAGCGTCGCCAAAGGAGCACTCGAATCGCTCACTGCGAATGGACTTATGCTGCGGTCGATAATCCTCTCCGCAAAGGCAAAAAGCTGTATCGGCGGCGGAAACTGTCTGCCGCACCTTTGCAAATACTCGAAAGGTCACGGCGAACGTGTAAACAGTGCGATATTCGCTCTTGTGAGCGAACACAGTCTGATAACTCCGGAGCTCGTTGCGATGTATGCGGAAAAATACGTTGTCTGTCCGCATGAGCTTGCGCTTGACGCTTCTCTTTTCTGCGACGTTATCGTAGGCGACTACAACCACGCCTACGATCCCAACGCCATGCTTCAGCGGTATTTTTCGACGCCGTCGAACTTTGTCGTTCTCACCGACGAGGTACACAATCTTCCGGACAGAGCGAGAGATATGTACTCGGCGGATCTTGAAGTTTCCGAGCTGAGAGCGGCGGCAAGAGCTTTAAAGGAGGCTCCGAAAAGGGTGCGCATTCCGTTTTCGCGGCTCGCAAAGGAGATAGGCGCAATAGCGAAAGCTCTTGATGAAGCGGATATCGCCGACGAAAAGCACATTGTCGGTCTGACGGAGGAATTTCTCGGCACGCTTGACGCACTGTGTGAAGAATACAAGCATTTTCTGTCAAGAGAAGAATACGAGGTCGAAAAAGAGAAAACGATAGATGAATACTTCAGGTGCCGCTTCTTTCTGAAACTGACTGAGCTTCGCGACATATACGAGGGTTCGTTTGCGGTTTACCTCGACCGCACGGCAAAGAAGAAGCGGCTCTGCATAGTCTGCACCGATCCGTCGCAGATTCTCGAAGAGCTTGCGGCACTCCCGAAAAGCACGGTTTTCTTCTCGGCAACGCTCCGTCCGTTCGGATACTACTTCGACGTACTCGGAGGGAAATCGGAGCGTGACAGGTATATACGTGTGGGAAGTCCCTTCCCGATAGAGAACTTTCTCTGCGCCTCGCTTTGCGGAATATCGACGGTATACAAGGACAGAAGCGCGTCATGTGAGGCAATTTGCGAGGCAATAACTGAGGCGACACGGTGCAAGGTCGGCAACTACCTTGTTTTCTTTCCGTCGTTTAAGTATCTTGATGATGTCTACGAGATTTTTTCCGAATCGATTTCCGAGTCCGACGGCATTACGCTTCTGCGGCAGACAACCGACATGAACGACGCCGAACGCGCGGAATTTCTCGAAAGCTTCGACAATCACGGAGACAAGACTCTCATCGGCTTCACAGTCTGCGGCGGCGTATTTTCCGAGGGAGTTGATCTCAAGGGCGAAAAGCTTTCGGGTGCGATAATTGTCGGAACGGGTATGCCGGCACTGTGCTTTGAAAGAGATCTTCTAAAGAAGTCCTACAGTGCGAAAAACCGCAACGGTTTCGACTTTGCATACACCTTTCCGGGACTCAACAGGGTATTTCAGGCAGGGGGCAGAGTGATACGATCCGAAAGCGACAGAGGTTTCGTTCTCCTTATCGACACACGCTACAAAAAGAGAAAGTACCTCGAATGTCTCCCCGAAGCGTGGCAAAGCATCAGATTTTTTAAGGACGCCTGTGTACTCACGGAGGTAATAGGTGAATTTTGGAAAAGCAATGAGACTTGAAGGCTCGGTGAAAATACCGAGCCCTCTTTTTCAGCTGTACCTATACTTTGACGGCGGATTCGACGTGTACTTCTTAAAGCATTTGGAGAATTGGCTTATATCCGGGATGCCGACAAGCTCCGCAACCTCACGCACCGAATACTTTCCCGATTGGAGGAACGTTACAGCTTCGCCAATTCTGTAGCTTGTCAGAAACTTATGCAGGCTCATTCCCGTACACGAGAGCATAATTCTGCTTATATGATTCGGATGGTAGTGAAACTTTGCCGCAATGTCGGCATATGTGATTTTTTTTTGATAATTCTCCCTGATATATGAAATCACCCTCTCGGAAATGTCATTCTCCCTTATGCACTTCGGCATATTGTACTCTCTGACGGCAGCAACAAGAATACCTGTCAATGTTGCTGTACAATTCATAGAGTAGTACTGTTGCTTGTTATTATACTCTTCCCTGAGTTTTATGAATTTCTCTTCAAATCGCTGTGCGTTATCTATAACAAAATACCTCCCGAAAGCTTCCTCGTCAACTACATTGGCATCATCAAGGAGCATTGTAGTGTCAAATTCTTTTTCTTTCAGAGGTGGAATCGGATAGTTTTTTTCTTCGCTCACGCAGGAAAAATCAAAATTACATGCAATAAACGATAGGGTTTCGGTGCAGAAAGTATATCGATAAGGTAGTGCCGAACGCCAATAAAGAAGTGAACCGGAAGATATCTCGACCTCATCGCCGTCAATTTCAAGTTTTCCTTCACCGTTTGTGCAATAGAATATCCTGTTATCAAGGGCACACATCGATTCTGTGTAGGGGAATTGTTTCTGAACTCTTATAAACCTTACAAATGGTTTTATTTCATTAAACCTCATAATATCACCGTTACATGTTTATTTTTTACAAATACACGTTTATTTTTGCTCTTTTCCAACCATCTCTTTTGTGATAGAATGACAAAAGAACAGCAAGGAAACCTCATTCACCAATCAAGCACGCAACCGCGCAACTGAATTATAGCACAAATCAATGATTTTGTCAACATACACAAGGTGTTCGCCGTTTCAGATTTCTTCGACTGTCTATGACAGATGACAGCGTACAGATAAGAATCAATATTTTTTCGAACACATATATGCGTATATTGACGGTTTACGATGCAGAACAATGCTGCATAAAACTATAACAAACAGGAGTGAAGGAAAAATGTACAACATCAAGCTTTACGATTATGTTCCGGAACCGAAGCCCGTGACAAGCAACATTATCGTCTGTGCACATTATTATGCGGCGTGGAAAAAAGGGGCGGCAGAGCTTCATAACGGCTTTAACGATCTTCATAATTATCCCGAACGTACGCCTCTCATGGGTTACTACGACGAGGAAAGCCCTGAGGTCTGCGATTGGGAGATAAAGTGGGCGTCAGAACACGGCATAAATTGCTTCATACACTGCTGGTATCGTAAAAAGAATAACTGTGGAAAGACTGTTACGGTAAAAGATCTTCGTTGCGGTCACGGACTTCACGAGGCTCTTTTCAATGCAAGGTATCAGAAATACATGGACTTTGCCATAATGTTTGAAGCTACCAATCGCTGGGGTGCGACCGACAGCAACGACATCATCGAAAACCTTATGCCGTTCTGGTATGATAATTACTTCTCACGCAATAATTATCTAAAGGTTGACGGCAAACCGGTTCTTTTCGTATATGATACCGACGATCAGATTAAGAATAACTTTGAGAGTGCTGCAGAGCAAAAGAAAGCGTTCGACGCTTGCCGCAGGTTCATGGAAAAAAAGGGCTATCCCGGTATGATTTTCGCTCTGAATAAACGTCACGCTGAAAAAGATGAGCTTGAGGACATATATGCACGAGGATACGACTTCAGATTTACGTACAACTACTGGAGAAACGGAAACGGAATAGTACCATCCGAAGAAGAGGTTGTTGAGGATCAAAAATGCAAATTGTCGGAGGAGTTTCTCATTGATTCCAAACGATTCATAGCAACGGCGTCGGTTTTCTGGGATCCTACTCCAAGACTTTCCGAGGCATGGGTAAACAAAGGATATCACTACTCCGACAAAAACACTTGGTATCTTTCACCTGAGAGCTTTCGCAAGCTTCTGCATGATTTTAAAAAGATGACCGACGTCCTTCCCAAAAATGCCTACGGCAAAAAGCTTATGATGATTGACAATTGGAACGAATGGGACGAAGGACATTTTGTTTCTCCAAGTCACAGTCACGGTTTCAAGTATCTTCAAGCTATTCGCGAGGAGCTTACTCAGCGCAACAATCTCCCCGACTATCGCATGCCGCAGGACATATGTCCCTCCGACCTCGGCAAGAGCTGGGACGTTCCAGACTTTACCGGTGTAAACCGTAAGGACTTTTATGTAACGGACTAAACAGCACCTCGTCCGCAGTATTGATGCGCAAAATATAATTTTCATAAAGCTGTTTATGAAACCGTTCGGAAAATAACAACAAAGGAAATCAGTTATGAAAGATTTTTCAAATTACAGGTTTTACTCTGAGTATCCGAATTATCAAGTCGCTCAAAAGGAGCGTGAGGAATACGTTGAGGGCATTGAGACATACCTCGAAATATTACGAAACAAATCGGTAAATGAGCGAAAAAAGTATCTAAATCCGGACTCGTATTTTTCAGATCCCGAAAGGTATCGCAGGGAATACCGTGATATGCTCGGAGTGCCGCTGTCGGGATACAGTGACGGAATGCCCGTGCCAAAAGTACGGAAAACATACGTTGCGACCGACGAAATGTGTGAGATTTATCGTATGCAGATTGAGATTGCGGACGGTTTTTGGTTTTACGGAATATATTTCGTTCCGAACGACAAAAAAAACAAAAAGACAGGTCTTGTGATCTGTCAGCACGGTGGCGGAGGAACCCCGGAGCTTTGTGCAGACATGGTCGGCAAGAACAATTATCACAATATGGTACACCGCATACTTGATTGCGGAATTCGAGTTTTTGCTCCGCAGATCCTCGTCTGGGGGAAAATCCCGGGCGGCAACGATGCTGCGGCAGCTCTCCCTTCTCTCTCCGGGAAACGCGAATTTCTGGACAGGAGTTTGAAACAGCTCGGAAGCAGCATAGCGGCGGTTGAAATCTACAGTATAATGCGTTCACTTGACTATTTCTGTGCGGATTCACTTGTTGACGAAGCTAAAATAGGAATGATAGGTCTTTCCTACGGTGGGTTTTACACACTTATAACAGCGGCGGCCGATCAGAGAATAGTATCCGCATATTCATCTTGTGCCATGAACGATCGATTCAAGTATAATTGGGAAAGCTGGATTTGGAATAATTCCGGCAACACCTTCAACGACGAGGGGATCGCCGCAATTATTGCGCCGAGACGCTTTTACTGCGAGATAGGTCGTTACGACACAGTGTTCACCTGTGACACAGCACCCGATTTTAACGCTCTCGTTAAACCGTTTTATGCAAAATTCGGTGCTGAGGGCAACTTCCGATTCAATATTCACGATGATCCCGAAGGTCACAGAATAGACACCGCCGACTGCGGCTTTGACTTTTTTACCGAACCGCTTCTATAAACACGCCAGTTGTCCTGCGTCGGCGTATGCATAACACAAGGTGTCAAGGCTCTTGACGCGGTCGGAAGTGTTCTTTGTGCCGTACAAGTCCTTGCTGTTTCATATATCTGAATTCTCCTACAGTTTGCAAAACTCTGCAAGCAACATAATGATGATAAACGGGGTGACCGCACAATAACGGCAACCCCGTTTCTTATACATCAATCGGCAATTTTAAAACATACTCCTTCAAATTCGCCGAAACGGAGCATACCGTTCTCGGCGGTCTTTTTGTCGGTTACGAAAAGAATCGTGCATTCAAAGGTCTCTCCTTTCGCAAGGCTCTTGGTATAGAAGCTCTTAAGTCTTGCCGCACCCTCGAGCGTGTCCGCACAGTCAAAGCCTATCGGCATATCGTCGAGAGTCAGCGCAAAATACGGGTTCACACGTGAAATTCTGTCGGTGCAGGAGGCGGCAAAGGCATAGCGTCCGTCGGAGCGCTTTTCGAGTCCCGAAAGCGACGGATTGAAAAGAAGCTCGGTGTCCTCAAGCGCTTCGGCTCTCAGCTTTATCTTTACAAACGTCATATTCGCGGTTTCGCCGCTCGGAGTCTTTGCCGCAAAATCGTAAAGCTCACACGGAATAAGCTTTCCGTCGTCGCCTATGATTGCCTTTATTTCGTCTTTATCGCAAGAGAAAAAGCTATTCGGATAAGAACTCAAATCAATGCTGTCGGAGGTCTCGGAGGAAAGCACGGTGAGTTTTACACTGCCGTTGTCTCTGCCATCACCCGGCAGTACGACATTTTCCGCCGCAACGCCTTTTTCTCTTTCGGCAAGCTCGAGTGCGTATTCCTTTTCGGCTTTCATTCTTTCAGCTTCTCTTTCGGCTTCAAGCTTGGCAATCTCGTCGGCGTCGGAGAACTTATCCTCCGCAACCGGAGTCAGCACAAGTCCTGCCGCAAATTCCGCAAGCTCGTCGTCCGAAACGCCGCCCGACGCCCAAAGGTGGACGACGACGCCTTTATCCTCAGCGAAAATGTACATATCGCGCCCGTAGAGCATCTCCTCCTCGCCGAGGTGCGAAACTGTTTCGGTGCGGTAATCTCCGACTGTTCCCTCACTGACATTTTTAACGCCGTACTCGGCAATGAAACCGCCCTCGCGCTCGACCTGCGCCATGTTGAGAACCTCCATGACGGTTATCGTGTCGTAGTCCTCCTCGACGTCTCCTCTGAAATACTTGAAGTTTTCGGCGTATTCGTAAAATCCGTCAGGAAGCACCGCGGGAGTCACCGAATATACGGTCGGCGTTTCGTCGCGGTTTATATTAAAGCCGTATTTTACGCTGTCTCCGTCCTCTGTTTTTGAGTACATATACCTGTAGCCGACCGCCGCCGCGGTGGTAACTGCCGTGAGAATCACCGCTGCCGCCGCAAAGACCGTTATCTTTCTGAAAAGCGGCGTTTTTGCGCCGTGTTCAGACTCAGCTCTCGCAATTCCCCTCTCCATTGCATTCTTTTCGTTTTCGCACGATGTGAATTTATTTATATCGTCAAAGTATTCGTTCAAGCCGCTATATTTCTTCATACCCTCACCTCATCTGTTTTCTTCGATAATTTCTTTGAGTTTTTCCCGTCCGCGGCACAGTCTCGACTTTACCGTACCCACGGGAACGCGGAGCATTGCCGCGATTTCTTTTACGTCGTAGCCCTCGATATGAAAGAGGACTATGACACTT
The DNA here is from genome assembly GCA_934502885.1 of uncultured Eubacteriales bacterium. Classification (GTDB taxonomy): domain Bacteria; phylum Bacillota; class Clostridia; order Oscillospirales; family CAG-382; genus CAKSUT01. The sequence continues at coordinate 66,432 of CAKSUT010000001.1, forward strand.
CTGTACTTTTCGTCAAGCTCGCGCAGAGCAAAAAACACGTCGCCGTCGCCGTCATCCTCCGCCGCCGCGTCCTCCTCACGGACGCACACTTTTTCATTCACCGCCGCCCGTCTCGAATTGTCTTTCAGTATATCCTTACAGCAGTTTATCAGTATTCTCACAAGCCATGTGTCGAAATACCCGGCGTTTCTCAGACTCCCGGCGCTTTTCACCGCACGGTACGCGGTTTCCTGCAAAGCGTCACAGACATCGGCGTCGTTTTTGAGATAGCAGTGCGCAATGCGCGAGAGTTTGTTTCTGCGCACAGACTCCGAAAGCAGTTCGGCAATATGTTCCTTGCCGCCCACGGTAAATGCGCCGCCGCTGCCGCCGTATTCTGTTTTGTTCATCCGCATTTTCCTTTCCTGTTTTTTGAGTACTCGCCTATTAGACCGCGTTTTTGCGCGAAAGGTTGCACGTTGGAAAAATTCCGTATCACTTTGCACGTTTTTTTGCCTTGACACGAACTGTTTTTCACTATATAATGGTATCTGTGAAGTATTATATTGTTCTACGGAGGTATAAGTATGATAAAAAGCGAATATATGCTCGGCTGCAACTACTGGGACTCTGCGTCCGGAACGGAAATGTGGAAAAACTGGCAGCCCGATGTTGTCGAAAAAGATCTTGAAGCACTTGAGGGATGCGGAGTAAAACACATGAGAGTATTCCCTCTCTGGAGAGATTTTCAGCCTTTGCGCAAGCTCTACAACTGGCGCGGAGGTTTCGGTGAATACGTTGTCGGCGAAAACTGCGAATATCTCGACGACAACCCCGACGCAATGGATCCCGTAATGCTTGAGCGTTTCCACACATTTACCGAAATGGCGAAGGCTCACGGAATGACGCTCACAGTTTCCATTGTTACCGGCTGGATGAGCGGACGTCTTTTCGTGCCGCCGGCTCTTGAGGGAAAGAATCTTATCACCGATCCCGAGGTTCTCATGTGGACGGAAAAATACGTAAGAGCGATAGTAAGAAGCTTTCGCGACTGCGACAACATAGTTGTGTGGGATTTGGGAAACGAGTGCAACTGTTTGGGAAATGCACCCTCACGTGCGGCGGCGTATTTATGGACGTCAACCGTTCGCAATGCAATACTCACGGAGGATAAAACACGTCCTATTTCCTCGGGAATGCACTCTCTTGTGAGCGACCCGGACGGCATATGGCAGCTCTGCGATCAGGGTGCGCTCTGCGACCTTGTGACAACTCACCCCTACCCCTCGCCCACGATAAAGGGAGATATTGAGCCGTATACGGGACTTCGCACGACGCTTCTCACAACGGCGCAGAGCGAATATTACTCCGGAATTGCCGGTGTTCCCTGCATGATACAGGAGAGCGGAACTTTCTCGCCCACAATAGGAAATCCCGAAATGTCGGCGGATTTTGCAAGGGTGAACATTCTCTCCTCGTGGGCAAACGGACTATACGGTTATCTCTGGTGGTGCGGAATGGAACATCTCAACCTCAAGAATCCGCCTTATTCATGGAGCATGATGGAGCGTCAGCTCGGCATGGTTGACGTAAACAGGAACCCGAAACCGGTCGGAAAGGCGATAAAAAAGATGAGCGGCGCACTTTCGGCACTTCCTCCGACGTCGTCGTTCAAAAAGAGAGTCGATGCGGTATGCGTACTCACACGTGAGCTTGACAAGCAGGGCGTCGCCTGCTCGGCAAACATTCTTGCAAAGGAAGCCGGCTTCAACATCCGCATTGCAAACTGTGAAACGACTCTTCCCGAGAGCGAAATGTATCTCATGCCGGCGGCAAAAGGCTGGCAGGTCACATACCGCAGAACGTGGGACGCGCTTCTCGAAAGAATATACACAGGCGGTGCGACGCTTTTCGTGACATACGACGGCGGTCACTTCACACAGATTGAAGAGATTTTTGGAATACGTTCGCACGGCGTATACAAAGGCGGAAAATCTCACACGGCGCACTTTTCGTTCGGCGACATAAACTACACTCCGACAAACGACATGATAATCGAGTCGGTCGGAGCGGAGGTCTTGGCGAGAAACGAGGACGGAAATCCCGTCTTTACAGTAAACAATTTCGGAAAAGGCAAAGTATACTTTCTCGGCTTCTCTCCCGAAAATGCGGCGTATAACACTTGCTGCGGCTTTGATCCGGAAGAGGGCGGCGAGGCATACTACAGGATTTACGCCGAGGTCGCAAAGGACATCTGCGACACTTACAAAATACGAACGGACAACCCTTACATCGGCATAACAGAGCTTAACTGCGACGACGGTTCGCTTATTGTATGTGCGATAAACTACGACAGAAAGGCGCACATATTCTCCCCGAAAATCGACGAAAGTTACGAGGTTCTCTACGGCTCTCTCGGAGAAATTCCGTCGTGTGACGGAGTGATTCTCAGGTTTTCGTGAGGTAAATCAAGTTTGAAAACGCAAAGTTGATAACCTGCAATATCGAGAGCCGCCGTGGGTTAAAATACGAACCGGTTCCGTACATTGCAAAAAACTTCGAAACAAACGCACTTCCAAAGTCGGCGATACTCAACGTTGTAGGCTACGGTGAAGCGGCGTATTTCGTTAACGGCAAAAAAATTGAAGAAGCGATTCGCCGCACGTCGATATGTAGGCATTCAAAAAAGAGAAAAAGGTCTACCCTGATATGTACAATTCGGATGAGTTTATCCTTTCCGGGTGCGGAACAGAAACCTTTGAGTCGGTTTTTGCAATACATGGTTTCGGATATGTCGAGGTTGTCGGCGACTATGATTCGATTGAACTGACGGTGGTTACGGCGCACACGGATTTGCGCACAGTCTCGTCATTTTCGTGCGGCAATAAGACGCTGAACAACAGTCACAACGCCTGTATTCAATCAATAAAACGTGCTGTCAGGGTTTCTTCGTCGATAACCCGAAGCGAGATGCACCGTGGGTGGGCAATTTGATGCTTGCCTCAAAAAGCGTTGCGGCAAAGCACGCTTCCGGAGTGTTTCAACTGCGAAAAAAATCCGTTACGAGTCTCAACCACTTTTTCATGAGTTTTATTGATGTCTTCCTTTACAGGCATATTGCCGGAATGCAAATTGACGGTCTCGGATACAAAAAAGTACGGATAGCACCGCTCATTTCAAAGAAAATCGGCAGTTTCAAGGCTTGTCTGCACAGTATTTCGGTAGAGTATGACGGCAACGCTTCACCGGAAGTCTCATCTCCGTTCGGATTTACAATTGATTTATTGACAGTCACTCCGAGTATCCTTCCGGAACTTATATATTTGAAGTAAGACAATAACAGCAAACCACTCCCACACGCAAGACGCACATGGGAGTGATTTTTATTCTCAGCCGTACATTTCGAGCATATTCCGCATTACCTTGACTGCAAACTCTGCGGTTTCGCAAAGGAAATTGTTGCCGAAGTGACGGAGGTTAAGCTCCATATTGTATACGCCGTCGTATCCTACCTCAGAAAGTGCGGCGAACACGTCCTTCCAATCTATGGTTCCCGTCATCGGTATCTTGTGCTGATCGATGAGAGTATCGTTGTCGTTGAGGTGGAGTATCTTCACGCTATTTCCGAGACGGCGGATTACGTTTGCCGGTGTCGGATTGCCGAAGCGCATTGCCTTGTTCGAGTGACCGGTATCGGCGCAGGTGCATATATACGGTGCGTTGCCGTCGGTGTCTCTGACTCTTTCGTATGCCGCCATAAACTCGTCTATGTTTCCGAAGAAGTCGCAGCAGCCGAGTCCCGTGGCGTCGCCGAAGGTCTCTGTTGCAAGTATTACTCCGTTCTCCTTGGCAAAGCCGATAATGCGCGAGAACATATCATAGTTGAGGTCGCGCATGAGCTTCGGGTCGGCGTCCCTACCCATGAAAATCGTTGTGACGTCGTGGATAACGCAATACTTTGCGCCGAGCGCCTTGCAGGCTATTGTATCAAGGCGCGCGTTTTTGACGAAAGCTTCGTCCTCATCGGGAATATTTCTGAAGCCCGTTATTCTGCCATGCGTCTGCGAGAAACCGAGTCCGATGCTGTCGGCGTAGCGTTTGAGGTCGTGAAAGTACGACTCTATTTCGTCGTCGCTCCCTGCAAAAACAGACTTCGGGTCTCTATAATCGAAAGCACTCATGTCGGTGCTGAAATCCACCGTGTCAGCGCCGGCTTTCTTTGCAAGCTCGAGTGCCTTTTTGTCTCCGTATTTTGCTTGGAGTCCTCCTATCGATATACCTACTTTTTTATCCTTTGCGCTCATTTTCATATCCGCCTTTCGACAAGAATTTTGTGATTTGCTTTTACTGAATTTTACACCCTTTTGAGATGTTTGTCAAGGACAATCGCAAAAATTGCACATTCGTGCGTTAAAATTGACAAAAGCGCATCGGACGCCGTCACGAAGACAGCGTCCGATATTTTTATATCAATATTCGCCGTGGTAAATCGGTGCGAGTGCATCATGCACAGCCTTGTATTTTTTGAAGACCTCAGCATATTTTGCGGTGTTTTCGGGGTCAGGCACCGTGACGGTGTCCTTCTCCATACACTTTGACACGGCGTCCTCTGGAGAGGCAAAAACACCTGCCGAAATGCCGGCAAGCATCGCAGAGCCGAGGGAGGAATCACTGCTCTTTGTCGTAAACACGGTAATTCCGAGTACATCAGCGGTGATTTTGCGCCATATGGGACTTGCCGCACCGCCGCCTATTATTACGGCCTCGTTTTCGTGCGGAATGCCTATCTCTTCAAGTGCATTCTTACAGTCGAGAAGCGAGAACGCAACTCCCTCCATTACAGCACGGCTGAAGTGTCCCCTGCCGTGACCTGCGCGGAGTCCTATAAAGCTACCGCAGAGAAGCGGATCGGCATATGGGGTAAGTTCACCGTTGAGGTAGGGATTAAATATCACGCCGTCACAGCCTATCGGCACTTTCTCCGCCTCTGCGTCAAGCTCACGGTAATTGCCGCCGAAGGTATCTCTGTACCAACGGTATGATGCGGCGCAGGATTTGGTTGCCGTTCCGGGATACCATAGACCGTCGGCGATGTGGGAATAATTGATAAGGTGGCGGTTGGGATAAGGCTTATCTGTAATGACGCATATACGACCTGCCGTCGCAAGCTTTACAGTCATCTGACCTTTCGACACAGCCCCGGACGCAAAGACCTCCATTACGGTATCCGTGGTTCCGCAGATTACGGGTGTACCGGCGGCAAGCCCCATTTCGGACGCCGCTTTTTCAGTGACCTTGCCGATGACGTCGGTAGGCTTGACTATGGGCGGAAGAATCGACATATCGAGTCCTGCGATGCCGCAAAGCTCCTTTGACCACTCGAGTTTTTCGCAGTCGAAGAGCATACTTCCCTCAGCCTCGATATAGTCGGTGCAGTAAACGTCAGTTACCCTATAACGGATATAATCCTTCTCGAAAAAAACCTTCCGAGCACCCGAGAAAACCTCCGGACGGTGCTTTTTAAGCCACATTATCTGCGGAAGAGTCCAGATGGTATCGGGCTTATGGAAAGTCTTTTTGAGAATGAGGTCGAGATAATTTTCACGCAGATACGCCGACTCCTCTGTGCTTCGGGAGTCCGTCCAGTGTATTGCCGGATAAAGGGACTTTCCGTTTTCGTCGGTAAAGAGAAACGTGTGCGTTGCGGAATCTATTGCGACGGTGAGAATATCCGAGGGATTAACGCCGCTTTTTTCGAGAAGCGCTTTGGTATTCTCGCAGAGAGCGCAGTACCAGTCGTCGGGATTCTGTTCGCACCAACCGTTCTCGGGGTGGTATGTGGGGTACTCGACGGTATTGGAGGCGGCGATTTTGCCCCCCGTCGTGAGAAGCGTTGCCTTTGACGCACCGCCGCCGAAGTCTATTCCGAGTAAGTATTTCATGGTAACTCCTTGTCAAAGCCAAATGGGCGGTATCTGCCTGACGCAAAAGCTCCGCCCGTTTGTAAATCAGTTATTAAGCCACTTATGATCCTCGTCGGTCGTCATGAAGAAGCCTCTGTCCTTGCCTGCCATTATCCAGAGATAGTAGTTATCGTAGCCGGGAGCGGTGTGGAAAGGATGATATCCTCTCGGAATCTCAACGAAGTCGCCGCTCTTTACGACGTACACCTCGTCAACGTCGCCCTCCTTGGTGTATACTCTCTGAATACCGAAGCCTTCGGGCTTCTTGAACTCATAGTAGTATATCTCCTCGGTAGCCGCCTCTGTGGGCATATTGTCGTCGTCGTGCTTATGGGGAGGATAGCTTGCCCACTGACCGCCCTTGACGTATGCTTCGCCGATATAGAGTATATCCGCATCGACGTTCTCGGCAAGGATGAAGTGAGCCTGTCTCTGCCAGCCGGGCTTGCCCATGTCCTTTATTACGACGTCCTCCGGCTTTATGAGAACCGGCTTGTGGTCACGCCACGAGGGGGACTTCGACACCGCTATCGAAACCTCGGTAACAGCGGTTATGGTAAATTCAGTGTTTCTCGGAACGTACACGCAGGTAGCAGGACCGTCGAAAACGTCCTTTCTCTTGCCTATTCCCTTATACTCAAAGCCTTCTCCCACAACGTCGCACGAGCCGCCGAGGATAACGAGACCGTACTCCTTATCGGCTTCACGGTAGGTCTTTTTTTCGCCGGGAGCGAGTCTTACCATGTCTATCTCGACCTGCTGACAGTAGCTGTCTTCTCTTGTATAGATTTCGCTTTTGCCGTACTTTTTATTCCAGGTTCTCTTATACATTGTAACCGTTCTCCTTTAAGTATTTTACTGTTGTGTCATAATCCGGCACGCTCTTTCTCGCGCCGATTCCGGTACACTTGAGTCCCGACACGGCACTTGAAAAATGGCACGCCTTCTCAAAGTCAAAGCCCTTTGCGAGAGCCGCCGCAAATGCGCCGTGGAACACGTCTCCGGCGCCGTTTGAGTCAACGACCTCGGCAGGATATATGGGGTAATGTATCACTTCTTCTCCGCAATACATTATGCCTCCGGTCTTCCCTGTGGTTATTACAACGACCTCGGGACTGTACCTTTCGTAAAGCTCCTTTGCCGCCTCTTCGACCGTACTCTTGCCGGTAAAGCCGAGTGCGTATTCCTTCGACGGTATGAGTATATCGACGTAAGGGAGGAGCTTTTCAATACCGTCGTAGAGTCCGCCGGCGTCGTACAAAACCTTTGTCCCCGACTCGCGCGCGATTTTTGCCGCCTCGACTGCCGCAGTCAGCTCGTTTCCGTCAAGCATGAGAATTTCGGCGTCTCTTATTGCCTGCTTCTTCTTTTCGTCAAGAACGAGAGGCGGAAGGTCGCCTTTGTCGAACACGCAGGTTCTCGACGTACTCTCGCGGCTGAGCCATATGCACGAGGTAAATGCGCGGTGACCGGGTATCATATCGACATTTTCGCAGTCAACGCCGTACTTTATGAAGTCCTCACGCAGGAAGTGTCCCGATGAGTCGTCCGACAGCACGCCGATAAAGCCGCAGGACTCACCGAGCTTTGATGCGGCGACTATTCCGGTTGCGGTAGGTCCGCCGCCGGCAAGCACCGTTCCCTCGGCACGGAGCTTTGTGTCTTCGGTGGGATAATGCGGCACGGTGATGAGCGTGTCCATAACGCACGCACCGATACCTACAATCTTTGCCTTTCCCATAGTTTACGCCTTTCCGGCAGCACCGAGAAGGTTTATCTTGGAAAGTGCGAACGACTTAACCGCCTTTATCGGCTCTTTCATAAAGAGGTCTATTGCGACGATGTCTCTCGATACGCCGAACACGCCGTCAAGGAAGGAGTAGCATACGTCCGTACCGAAGTTTATCTTTCTGATACCTGCCTTAATGGAAGCGACTATCTGATCGTCCGGTATTCCCGAACCGCCGTGAAGAACAAGAGGTATTCCGGTTGCCTTCTTGATGTCGGCGATTCTTTCGATATCGAGCTTCGGAGGCTTCTTGTATCTGCCGTGAGCCGTGCCGACGAGCACCGCAAGAGCGGCGACTCCGGTCTTCTCGACGAAGGTCTTTGCCTCGGCGACGTTTGTAAATTCGTCCATGGAGGTGTCGTTAACCGTACCGACGTGACCGAGTTCGCCCTCAACGGGTACTCCCAAATATCCGCAGGTATCGACTATCTTCTTTGTCATTGCGATATTGTCCTCAAAATCGAGAGCCGAAGCATCTATCATGATGCCGGTGCAACCGTAACGCAAAGCTCTTGTCACTTCAAGCTCACCTGCGCCGTGGTCGAGGTGGAAGCAGACGGGAACTGAAGCACTCTCCGCCGCCTTGAGGATAATCGGCGCGAGATAGAAAGCACTGCCCTCTTTGAAAAGACGGCTGTAGGACTGGAGTATAACGGGAGCTTTCGCCTCTTCGGCAGCCTCTATCGCACCCATTACGGTTTCCATATTGTAAACGTTGAATGCCGGAACAGCAAAGCCGCCCTTTTCGGCAATATCAAGTATTTCCTTAAGATTCACGAGCATTTTAACGCATTTCCTTTCTTCAGAATCAATCAGAGTGCAAGCTCCGCAATTGCGATAACCTCAACGCCCTCGGGAGCGTTTTCGGAAAGAAGCTTATACTCATCGGGGGTTGCGGTGACGATAACTTTTGCGCCCATGTCGGTGGCGTTTACGATTCTGTTCTTTGCAACAAGCTTCATAACGTCGGGGATATACTCATTCATTATGAGACTGCCGCCGAGCATTGTCTGCTTGCGGTTGAGAAGCATTTCGGTGATATCGGCATATGCGCCTATAAACTCTCTTGCCGGCTCTGTTTCCTCAAGCTCTCTTGCGAGCATTGCGGGATCCTGATATGTAACGGTCTTACCGCTCTTTGCGGCGACAAGCTTGCCGTCCTTAACGAGAGAAGCGAGTTCTGCGGTGAGAGTTACAAGCTTACACTTAAGCTCAACGCCCCATTCCTTATACTCTCTTGCGAACATCTTCATATCGTTCGGGGAGAGGACAATGACGGTTTTGTACTTATTGAGTACGGCTGCCGCTTTCTCGGTTGCGCTCTTTGTTTCGTCAACGTCGGAGACAAGTGTGTCGAGTCCGAGTCCACTGTCGGGTTCATCAGCTCCGGAAAGCACGGTGAACGATACGCCTGCCTTTTTGAGTGCCTTTATTGCGGAAGCGGCAAACTTCGGAGCAAGATATCTCGCCTCGGCTCCGATATAGAGAAGCGTGTCGGCGTTTTTGTCAAGCTCCTTCGATTCGTCGTCTATGCAGCGGCAGTACTCGGTTTTGCCGTAGATATTGCCGGTTTTATCAAAATTTTCGATGAGCTTCGTTACGTATTCGGGAGTGATTCCATCGAGAGCGGCCTCACGGCGAACCTCTTTTGTAAACTTTACGGGATCCCAGCCGGTGGCGCAGTCGTTGGTGCAGGCTTCGCACAAAGCGCACTCATACACGTCGTCGATACAGTCCGAAAGCTTCGCCGCTCCTCTTTCGACGAGTGAAAGCGCAAGCGCTCTCGCACGGGAGGTATCTCTCTCCTGACCGGTTGCGTTGCCTATGGGGCAGATATGACGGCACATCCAGCAAAAGCGGCAGCTGTCTATGATTTCCTTACTCTTCTGTGAAATAAGCATAATATTTTTTCCTTTCGTGAAGTTAAAGTATCAGCGGCACGCTGTCCGTCAAATTCCGAGCTTGAAGGGGTTCATGATACCGTTGGGGTCAAGCTCTCTCTTTATTCCCTCGAAAACCTGCATTGCGGGTCCGTACTGCTCTTTCATGAGTCTGCCGAGCTTTATTCCGACACCGTGGTGGTCGTTTACGACGCCGCCGTTTGCAATTGCCGTTCTTACGCCGCAGGTCCAGATTGCGTTGTGGAGTCTGAGCGCTTCGTGGGGATCCTTGGGAGGATTGTCAACTATGAAGCGGTCGTATACCATCGCGCCCCACTCATACCAGTGTGAGAAGTGTGCGATAAAGCGAGCCATGGGGAAGTTTGTCTCTATAGCCTCTTTCATTGCCCAGTATATCTTTTCTATCTTGTCGTAGGGAGCTATTGTGTCCATCGTTCCGAACATCTGAGGAAGATCCATCATATGACCGGGATAGAAGAATGTAATCTTCTCGTTCCACCACTTTTCGCCGTACTCACTGCCGAGGTCTTCCGCACCGTACTTCTTGAAGGTTTCGAGAAGTATCTTCTCCTCTACCTCAACAAGCTCATGTACGCCCTCTATTGCGATATTCATAAATGCGCCCGGCTTTTCGACGCCGACTATCTTCTTAATAAGAGATGCGGTTTCCGCCGGGTCGTAAAGACGCATAACCGACGGCTTGAACTTCTGAAGAAGCTCTCTCGACGCCTTGAATGCGCCTGTCATATCCTTGAAGAGGAAGCCTCTGAAGCGTCTTTCCTCGGGCTGATCGTATATTCTCATCTGCGCCTTTGTGATAACGCCGAGAGTACCCTCGGAGCCGATGAATATCTGATTGAGGTCGGGACCGGCGGCGTGTTTGGGAGCGGACGAGGTGTTGATGATATCGCCGTTCGGGAGAACGACCTCCATTTGGAGAACCATGTCGTCGATTTTGCCGTACTTCGTGGAGACGACGCCTATACCTCTGTGTGCGAGGAAGCCGCCGACCGTCGAGCAGGTAAGAGACGACGGATAATGCATCGTTGCGTATCCCTTTTCGTTTGCCGCCCACTCAATGTGCTTATAGATTGCGCCCGTGCCGCACTCGATGTACATACTGTCGGTGTTGACGTCGTAAATCTGATTCATTCTCTTTGTGTCGAGGACGATACCGCCGGCAACCGGGATAGCACCACCCTGTGTTCCGCCGCCGCCGCCCCATGTGGTAACGGGGATTTTGTAGTAGTTTGCGATTTTGAGAATCTTCGAGGTTTCCTCGGCGTTCTTAGGAGAGACGATAACGTCAGCCTCGGGCATACGGAGTCCTCTGTCGCTCCACATACGGGAGAGCCAGAAATAGTCAACGCTGTGTGTGATTTTGTCGATTTCCTTGACGGAGCAGTTCTCTCTGCCGACTGCGTCCTCAAGCTCGGACATAATCATGTCGGTCATGAATTCATTGTAAAGCATCGTATCTTTCCTTTCGGTTAAGTTTATTATTACTCGACTGTATCGATTTTAAGCTCGCCTGCGTACTTGCAGAATTCCTCTATAACGTCCTTGTAGTCGCCCTCGATTTCCGCCATATGGTGAATGTACGGACCGTCGATGAGCTTGTCCTCCCACTTTTTGAGGCTGTCGAACTTCGCCCAGATATATGTGCCGAACGTGTACGGTCCTTCTGCGGAATCGAACTCTCCGGCAAGCAGTTTATAGTCTCCGTCATCCTGATCGAAACGGGCTATGGTGTAGTGTCCGTCCTTAACCTTGAACCACTGTCGCATGTTGACGTTCTTTGCCTCGCTGTCGGGAGACTTGAGCGAATATGCAAACGGTCCGCAGTGCCAGAGAAGCTCTGTGTTCTTATCCTCGGGGTGACGTACAGTGAACTCTCCGAAAAACGGAACTTTCTTGCCGAGGGTTGCCGCCGAGAGAAGAGCCATTGTGATTGCGCCGTGGAAGTCGGACTCACAGCTGATTATGTAGCCCATATCGGCAAGGATGCTGTAAGCGGTGCAAGGCATAGCTCCGACAGCAAGCTGCATTGCCGTCCAGCACTCGGCGCTTACCGCATGAACCTTATACTCAGCAAAGATTTCCTCATAGAGAAGCACGAAAGCGTATATCTTTTTGAGAACAGGCTTTGTGAGGTCATCGAGAACGTATCTCGATTCTATAAGCTTTGCACCCTCTTCAAGCTCTGCGTCACGCTCTGCGAGAATGCGGTTGTACTTATCGACAACGACCGCCATATTTATCGGAATGGAGCGTATGCCGAACTTACGGAGAATTTCGCCCTCGTTGTAGATAACAGAGCTGAAAGGCTTCGGTCTCATGCCTACCTGAGCTATCTTCATTCCTCTGAAATTCTTCACCATGCACGAAACCGACACGAACTTTGCAAAGCCTTTTGCGAACTCCTCGGAATCAACCTTGCAGGTCTCTATGTGTGAGAACGGAACTCCGAATCTCTGAAGCTGACGGGACGCTCCGAATATACCGCACTGGCTGTCCGTGTATCTCATGCCGTCGGCGTCAAAAACATCGTCGAGCGGAGCCCAGAGACAGACAGGCTTGCCTACCTCCTTCGCAAGAACCGCTATTGCGTCCTCGTTGCCGAAGTTGCAGTTGATAACGAGAACCGCATCAACCTTCTCGTTTTTGAACTTCTCCGCCATTGCGAGAGCGTCGTCCTCGGTGTAGATAATGTTTCTTTCGTTTACACCCTCGACGTCAACAAAGGTTACATTCTCGGAGGCAAAGTGCTTTTTGATGTAATCGGTGATAACCTCGCCTCTTTTTTCCGCAATCTCCCAGTTGAAAATTCCCGGGCGCGGAGTTACGTCACGTCTTATCGCCGCAAGAGCAACCTTGACGTTATAATTCATCATTGATGCCATTAAAGACCCACCTTTCGACAAATAAATATTTTCGGTATGATTATACCACCGCATGAAAATCATTTCAATAGACGTTTGTAGGCAGAATTGAAAATATTTTTTTAACATTGAAACTTTGCAGACGCAAAAATTATCTTCCCCGACGTTTTTGAGCGCAAAAAAGAACCGCAGACATTATCGTCTGCGGTTCTCTGCGGACATATTCCGATTCGTTTCACTCTGCCTTTGCGGTAAGCTTAAGCATCTCGGAAAGTATCTTACAGAACTGCGCGCGGCTGAGTTCCGCCTTGGGTCCGAAGCTTCCGTCGGGGAAACCGGACATTATTCCGTTTGCGGTTACTGCCTTGACAGCGTCAAGCGCATATGCGCTTATATTTTCGGCGTCGGTAAATGCTGCCTCTTTCTCCCCAGCCCCAAGTTTTGCAAAGCGGCAGATGATAACGGCGGCGTCCTCACGGGTTATCGTCTTCTCGGGTGCGAAGAGTCCCTCTCCGATGCCGTTTATGAGCTTCTCGGCACTGCCCCACTCAACGAAGCTGTGATACCAGCTGTCCTTAGCGACGTCGGTAAAGGTTTCGTTGTCGGCGTACTTATCAAGCTCTGCTCCGGCACGAAGAGCAAGAATCTTTATCATCTCGCATCTCTTTATGCTTCCGTCGGGATCGAAGCTTGTTTCGCTCTTTCCGGAAATGTACTGCTTTTCGTACATCTCTTTGACATAAGGAGTATACCACTTATCCTCTGCGACATCCTCAAACGGAAGCTTTACCTCGGTCTTTGTTTCACCGCCCATGGCGTCGTCCTTCTTGTCATCATCCTTTGTGTTGTCGTCTTTCTTGGTGTCGTCGTCCTTCTTGTCTTGGTCCTCGGTATCGTCTTTCTTGTCATCGTCCTTTTTGTCGTCGTTCTTATCGTCGGAAACGGTCTTGCCGTCCTCGTCGGTCTTTACGACGGTTGACGAATGTCTTCCGCCGGTGGACCATGCGTTTTTCCAAATCTCGTTGTAATCGTCGGTATAGAAGAGCGCAACCTTGTCTCCGCTCTTGAGTTCGCAGTCGAGAACGCCCGCTTCAATTATCACGTTATTGACAGTATACATCCATCCGCTCATTTCGCCGTTTGTGAACTCGCCTATCTTTGTGCCGTCGGGGGTAATAATGTAGCTTATGTAGTTATCGGAACCGCCTATCTCGACATAACCGTTGTCGCCGAGAACCTTTTCGAGAGCGTCGTATACGCAAGAGCCTTTTGGCAGTTTAATCGTCTTCGCCTTTATCCAAACAGGGTACTTGCCGACGTGCTTTTCGTCGCCGTGGACATAGTCGCCTCTGACTGCAACCTTTACGGAAATTGTCTTATCGGAGGAGGTCTTTGCACGAACGGAAATTGCTATCTCGACGGAAAGCTCACCGTAGGTTACGGTAACGGTCTTGTCGCTTCTCTTTAGAGGTTCTGCAGCGGAAACTGTGAAGCCTTCGGTAATTTCCGTTTTGTTGTAGTTTTCGTCGGTGTATTCGAGAACAAGTCCTGTGGTGTCGAAAGTATCGCCGACGTTGTATACTGTCTTGCAGGGGGTCTTGACGGTAAGAGTGGGTTCGGGGGTCTTTGCGTTTATACCGTCGGGCTTTATGATTATAGTCGGGAAAATACCGGTGTTAAATTCTCTTGCTTCAGCTCTGAAGTTGGGATTCTTTCCTTCCCTGCGTGTTATTGCACGGTGTCCCTCACCTATCGGGTCTCCAAAGCCTCTTACTTTAATATATCCGCCGCCGAGTACATACGCACCGTCTTCAAATGCGCCCTCGGGAACGGTAAAGGTCATGGTATTGCCGTTTGTTATGAAATTGTACTGTGCGGAAGCAGCCTTTATCTCAGTACCGTTTTCATCCGTAAAGAATATCTGATTGCTGTAGTTGTAAACGCCGGAAAGCTTCGGAACAGGTGCGGAAAGTCCTTCAAATGTGACCTTAACCGTATCGCCCTCAAAGATTGTGTCTGCGTCGGAGGTTTCGTCGGCTCTCTTTGTTACCTCGGCGTACATTTTAATGGGGCGTGCCGTGAGTACGTGATAAGCCGTGCCTTTCTCGGACTCAATCTTTACAATGTTTCTGCCTTTGGGGAGAGTGAGGGTGACATTTGTGCCGTCGATTTCAACGCCGGTATCGGAGAATTCAAATTCACCGTAGTCAGCCTTTTCATCATCAAGCTTCGGAGAAAGGAGAGAAACCTTAGCTTCCGGCGTTTCCTCGGGGAGAGTGAATGTGTACTTCGCCGCGCCGTCGTTTTCAAGATAGAAAATCGGGCAGAGCTCGGAATCTGTGGTTATGGGGCTTTCGGCAAAGCCGTCGCCGACAGTTACCGCAAACACACCGGTATTCTCGGGGAATATTGCGGAGTAGAGATGTCCGTTGGAGCGAAAGGCGTCGTAGGCAACGGTTACAAACGATGTGCCGTCCTTTACGGCGGTAATAACGCCGTCGTCGGAAACAGTAATGCTGTCGCCGTGTACGGTATAGGTGAAGTCAGGCTCAAAGAAGTAATTGTTTATTACAGTATCGACGGTCTGCCATGTTCTCATTGCGACAAGGTCAAACGTGTCTCCGACAGACATCTTTACGGAGTTTGAAAGGCTGAGGTTGAAGAGGATATTCGCCTCGTAGTAGCCGTCTTTTCTGATTATCTGCTTGGGGTCGCCGCCGAGATCCTCTTTGGTGAATGTGAAGTCGCACTCACCCTCTTTTGCGGTAAACTTTGCGGCGGCGGTAAGACCTGCACCGGAAATACGGTAGTTGTAGGGCTGATTCTTTTTGAGAAGATAATAATATGTGCCGTCTTCAACGTATGCGGGTTTTATCTCGTCAAACGGAATAAAGTGAGTGTTTTTTGTCTTATATCCGACAAAAACCGTCGCTCCTTCGGGTGCGGTGATTGTTGAGAGAACCTCACCGTCGCCGGGCATAGGTATCTTCGAGGGAATAGGTGCTTCAACCGTGGATATAATGTCCCCGGGGAGGCAGTCGTCACCTACAGCCACAATAAGGTACGGCATAACTATAGGCGTTGCGTACTCATCTGTGGTATCGTGGAGAGCGGAAATCACATAAACGCCGTCTTTTTCAAAGGCTACGGAAACCTTTCCGTCATCACCTGATGCATCATAAGGAACCAATCCCTCACCGTCGTCCATGTCGTAATAAATTACGGCGTCAGCAAGAGGCTCTATGAACGGGGTTTTATTAACAGCACAGCCGTACCAGCCTATAATTATGCCGTTAAGCGTAAGGTCAATTTTCTCGCCTGCATCTGCGTATATTTCGTCAACGCGCTCGCCCTCTGCATCAGTAAACCATGCGTAGTTATCCATCGCATATTCGTCGAGGTAGAAGTAAAATTCAAGCGAGTCACCGTTCTTAATCTCGGCGTCGGTTATTGTATATCCGGTGTAGCTCTCGGGCATTCCGGGGTAAGTGACGGGCGTATCGTCATGAGGCTGTTCGCCGTTTACCGTAAAGCCGAAATTCGAGGTCTCGACGCCAAATATCTTCGTGAGGAATCCCGAATCGGAAAACTCTATGTAATCCGAGATATTGTCGGGTGCGAGTTTGGAGTCGATGACGGCGTTCGCCGCAACAAGCGCGTCGAGAGCGGAGTACTCACCTTTGCCGGAGAGTCCGTAGTAATCGGCGTAATTCGCCGGAATTACGACCTTGGTTTTCGGAAGTATGAACTTTCCGTTGTTCTGCGCCGTTACGTAAACGGAGATTTTTTCGGAGGAGGCTTCGTCATAAAGAACGGCATCCTCAAGGTTTTCCGGTTCGGTTGCAGTTGCTGCGTACACGTTTATCGAAAGCATTGACAAAAGCGTGAGCACAGCCAAAGCGGCAGAGAGAAATTTTTTCATTGCTGTATATCCTTCCTTTTATAAAATTGACTTAACTGAAATCCGTGCTTCCGACATCCTTGCCGAGATCGCACGTATATACCCACTCGACGACGTCTCCATCCTCGGGATAGTATCCTGAACAGCCGTAATTTGGAAACTCCCCGTTGACTCTGTACATCCACCCGGAAAGCTCGCCGCAGTCGAATTCGTACAGATTCGCTATTCCCTCGACGTATATTGAGCCGTACATGGGTGTGAACGAAACCTCGGTGAGAATACCGGCGTTTTTCGTCTCCCGAAGCAGTATATCGGCGACGCTCTCACCATCGGAAAACTCTGCGTCACACGAAAGTATAACGCCGTCTTCGGGGAGAAGCGCCGTCATTTCCTCCGACAGAAGACCGCTTTTAAGTGCGTTGGTGCACTCTATCGAAAGCTTTATACGGTGGGAATCGGGGTTATTTTCTCCGTTTTTTGCACAGGAGGAAAAAAGAAGCAGGGGGATTACAAAAAAGGCAAGCAAAACCGTCGCTTTTCGCAGAGTCATTGCCGGTGAGGAGTAAAGGTTATTTCTGACTTTCATTCATTTCACCTCACACGCCGAGCCAGAAGCCGCAGAACATCGCCGCAAGCTCTTCACGTGTAAGTGCCTTTGACGGCGAGAGTCTGCCTGACTCGGAAACATACATTTTTTCGGAAACGCAATATGCAACGGAGTTTTTCGCCCACGACGATATCTGCGACGCATCGGAAAAAGCGGTGAGTACTCCGGTGCCGTGCGACCTATATTCAGCGGCGTACTTTTTTGAAGCACGTTCGAGCATAACTGCCGCCTCTTCATGCGTTATCTTGTCGTTTGGGCAGAACTTTCCGCTGCCCTTGCCGTTTACGACTCCCGAAGCGAATGCGGAATTTACGTAGCCGTAATACCAATCGCCCTTTTTGACATCTGAAAAACCGGCGTCCTTTGCCGCAGGAAGAACGAGCATTTTCGCAAGCATGGTGCAGAACTCCGCTCTTGTTACGTTTGCCGAGTGCGAGAAGGTCGTCTTTGTCGTTCCGTTC
Source organism: uncultured Eubacteriales bacterium (assembly GCA_934502885.1). Classification (GTDB taxonomy): domain Bacteria; phylum Bacillota; class Clostridia; order Oscillospirales; family CAG-382; genus CAKSUT01. The sequence goes on from CAKSUT010000001.1 coordinate 83,915, forward strand.
ACAACGCCGAGTTTTGCGAGAAGCTTTATGCTGTCACGTCTTGCCGACGAAGAAATATCGGTAAACGGGCAGATGTAGCCGGACATATCGTAAAACGCACTCTTGTTTTCCGTGAAGCGTTTGTATGCCGCCATAGCGCACAGTGCCTGTTCGGTAGCCATGAGGTTTGCGCCCTTGTCCGCAACGTGTTTGAAGCTGCCGTCGGAAAGTCCGAATGAGAGTACGCTTGCGTAGACTGACTTTCCGTTCTTTACAAAGCGGCTGTCGGTATTCGGAGAAATACCCAAAGCGCAAAGAGCGATTACAACCTGACAAGCACTTTCACAGTTTTTGCTTCCGTAGCTTATGTATGAACCGTCGGCGTTCTGCTTCTTCGAGAGGAACGAAAGTGCGGAATCGACCGCATCGCCTACCTTCGGAATGCACTTATACGGTGCGAGAGACTGGAGAGCCATAGCCGTTATGTCGATATCCGAATCAAGAGAGGTGCTGAGAGAAAATCCGCCGTCCGCTTTCTGCGCGGCAAGAATTTTACGTATAAGCACTTGACGGGTGACGTTGCCTTGCGGCGAGGTGTTCTTGGCGTCGAGCGAAATGAGAGCGAAAATACTGCCGTTGAGTCCCTGCTTTGAGACAAATCCCATATCCGAAAGTCCGGAGTAAAGGTCGTATCCGGCGATATTCTTCGCATTTTTACCCAAAGCAGAAAGCGCAAGAATCATCCTCGAATACTCGGTGGACTTACTTGTACTCATTTGTCCGCCGTTCTTTTTCACCGCTTCGTTCGCAGCCGCAAGGTAGTTTTCGTTAAAGGCAGTCTTGCCGCTTCCGGCATATTCGCCTCGCGCAATTCCTATAACGCTCCACTCACCGCCGATAGATGCGTTTTTCGGTGAAACGACGGTTTCCATGATGTACGCCGCCGTTTTGTCATAATCGACAGCACAGACCGCAACCGAACCGAGCAGACACGCTGCACACAAAAACGAAACAAGACGCAAAAAACATTTTTTCACGGTAATCCTCCTTAAACAACAAAAAATCCGAAACGCCGAAACGTCCCGGATGGATAACTCTACTGCCGCAATTATTGAAAAATGGGTACAAAAACCAGAGCCCTATGTCAAATACTTTTTTTGACAAGAACCTCTTCCCTTTTCTTCACTGCGATACGTATTCTCCCACTTGCCCGAGAACGACATCGGCAAAAAACATGGCAAGTCTCCCGACTTGGAACCGTAAAGCGCATTTCACGCTTACTCAAAAGCACGCCTTCTCACGGCATAGCCGCAATGACATATGTGCTTTCTCGGACGGTTGATTACGGTAATGGCGGTTGCGTCGGCTTTTCACCGAACTTCCTTTTTAATCTGCGGCAATTTCTTCCGCAGAACCGTGTTTTCCGTGTTGATATTAAATTTTCACCTTATTATAATACCACAAACCCCCATCATAATCAAGAGGTATTATGTATTGTTTACATTTTTCGTCTAAATTTGAGCGATTTGACAAAGAGTGACCGTATTCTGCAAAAAAAGAAGCACCTCAAACAGAGATGCTTCCGTAATCAATGTAAATACCGTTAATTAAAGGCAATCTTTTCTGGAGAGATTGATTCTGCCCTTGTCGTCGATCTCGATGACCTTTACCTTGATAATATCGTCAACGTTTACGACATCCGTAACCTTTGCGACACGCTTGTTGTCGAGCTTGGAGATGTGGACGAGACCCTCCTTGCCGGGTGCATATTCAACGAATGCGCCGAAGTCCATGATTCTCGTTACTCTTCCCTCGAACACAGTGCCGACCTCGGGGTCATTGCAGATGGCGTCAACAATTGAGAGAGCCTTGAGGCATGCGTTCTTGTCGATAGCGGATATGAATATGCTTCCGTCGTCCTCGATATCGATCTTTGCGCCGGTGTCGGCACAGATCTTCTGGATAACCTTTCCGCCGCTTCCGATGACTTCTCTTATCTTGTCAACGTCGATCTTGGTGGAGATCATCTTGGGTGCGTATTCGCTTACTTCTTCTCTCGGAGCGGCAATTGCCTTGAGCATTACCTCGTCGAGAATGTATATTCTTCCGGCTCTCGTCTGAGCGAATGCCTTCTTGATAATTTCGGGTGTAAGACCGTCGATCTTAAGGTCCATCTGAATAGCGGTGATGCCCTTCTTGGTTCCGGCTACCTTGAAGTCCATATCGCCGAAGAAGTCTTCGAGTCCCTGGATATCAAGCATTGTCATCCATCTTTCACCCTCGGTGATAAGTCCGCAGGAGATACCGGCAACGGGAGAGGATATCGGAACACCGGCGTCCATAAGTGCGAGCGTGGAGGCGCAGATAGAACCCTGAGAGGTGGAACCGTTCGAGGAAATAACCTCGGAAACAAGTCTTATTGCGTAGGGGAAATCCTCAACGGGAGGAATTACCGGAACAAGCGCTCTTTCGGCAAGCGCGCCGTGACCTATTTCACGTCTGCCGGGTCCTCTCGACGGTTTTGTTTCGCCGACGGAGTAGGAGGGCATATTATAGTGATGCATATAACGCTTGGTTTCTTCGTTGTCGATACCGTCGAGAAGCTGTGCGTCGCGGATAGGTCCGAGGGTTGCGACGGTGAGAACCTGAGTCTGACCTCTGGTAAACATTGCCGAACCGTGAGTTCTCTTGAATATGCCTACTTCGGAGGCAAGGGGACGAATCTGATCGAGCTTTCTGCCGTCAACGCGCTTGCCGTCGTCGAGAAGCCATCTTCTTACAACGAACTTCTGGAGCTTGTAGAGACACTCGGTCATTGCCGCCTTTGCGTCGGGGTACTTCTCTTCAAAATGCTCGAACACGTCGGCATAAACCTCGTTGAGTCTCTCTTCTCTTACAACCTTATCGTCGGTATCGAGGGCATAACGAACCTTTTCGATTGCGTACTCTGCGATGTCGTCGTACATATCGTGGTCAACCTCAGCGGAAGGGTACGAGAACTTAGGTTTGCCGACTTCCTTTGCGATGTCGTTTATAAACTTAATTACCTTCTGGGATTCGTTGAAAGCGAACATGATAGCGTCGAACATGGTGTCCTCGGGAACTTCCTTGGCACCAGCCTCTATCATGACGACCTTCTTTTCGCTGCTTGCAACGGTAAGCTCAAGCGTGCTTTCTTCTCTCTCGGCGAGAGTCGGGTTGAGGACGGGCTTGCCGTCAACAAGACCGATAAACGCACCCGCTATAGGTCCGTTCCACGGGATATCGGAGATCATGAGAGCCGCCGACGCACCGATCATGCCGGTGATTTCGGGAGAGCAGTCGGGGTCAACCGAGAGAACGAGAAGGTTTATTGTAACGTCGTTTCTGAGATCCTTCGGGAAAAGGGGTCTTATCGGACGGTCGATTACACGGGAAGTAAGTATCGCCTTTTCGGAGGGCTTGCCCTCTCTCTTGAGGAAGCTTCCGGGAATCTTGCCGACAGCGTAAAGTCTTTCTTCAAAGTCTACCGAAAGTGGCAGGAAATCAATGCCGTCTCTGGGAGCGGCGGATGCGGTCGCCGTCGCAAGAATTGCGGTGTCGCCGTATCTTACGAGACAGGAACCGTTCGCAAGTCCCGCCATTTTTCCGACCTCTATCGTGAGAGGTCTGCCTGCATAGTCGCAGGTAAATGTCTTGTAATTTTCAAACATTCTTTTTTCCTCCGTCTTTTTGATTTTTCCGGAGGGACGTTAAGTTTTAGCACTTAAGCCGGCACACGAAATGCTTCATGCTTCCGCTTAAATGCTAAAAAAGCGTCTTAACGTCCTCATCCGCGCCGTGGTTGATAATGCCGTAAAGGCTGCCTTGACATTTCTATGGGAGTGAAACGCAAAACAGCCTTTAGTGCAATTACATTACTTTCTGATACCGAGTTTTTCGATTATTGCACGGTAACGAGTGATATCCTTCTTCATGAGGTAGTTGAGAAGGTTTCTTCTGTGACCGACCATCTTAAGAAGACCTCTTCTGGAGTGATGGTCGTTCTTGTTTGTCTTGAGATGTTCGGTGAGAGTGCTGATTCTGTGTGTAAGGATAGCTATCTGTACTTCGGGAGAACCTGTATCGCCCTCGTGGGTCTTATACTCCTCGATGATAGACTGCTTTTCGTCCTTCTGCATCATTGTTGTATTCCACCTTTACGTTAATATTATGAAGCTCATGCCGCATTCCCGGTCACGGATGGGTGAAATCCTCTTAAATCCGCATATCGGCAAACGGATTAAGGCATTGTTCCCGCAACTGAGTTATGGGTGCGCATTCACTTTGTTATTCTATCACATAACGATGTGTTTGTAAAGTGTTTTTTTGAAAATACAAAAAATGTTTACATTTGAGAGCTGTATAAATCACAGTACACCGCGTTGTGTATTTCCTCGCGCATTTTCATTATCTCTCCGTAGTCGTAGCCCTTAAAATCGGAGCGCATATTGAGAAAGCGTGTTGCGTTGGTGAGCACGACGGCGTACAGTCCCTTATTGCGGTTCATGAACATTGACGTACCGGTGTGACCGCAGTGACCGAAGCTTCCGGGCTGAAAAAGCTTTCCGGTTTGGTGGTAGTTTTCGTCAACGATGAGCCAGCCGAGTCCCCACGGCTCGCCGACGCCGCCGGTACAGTCACGTTCCGCAAGGTCGAATATTTCTTTTGGGTAAAGCTTTCCGCTCTTTTGCATTACAGCCTGCACAAAAAGACAGAGGTCGTCGGGAGTGAAAAACTGAGCCCCGTTGCCGCCGATGCCTCTCAGACTGTATGCGTTTTCGTCGTCGACACGGTATTCGCCGGCGTCTCTGCGCTTATACGACACTGCGGCGTTCTTCTCGTCAACGGCGATGTTGAATCCGCTTCGTGTGTACCCGAGAGGTTCTTTTATATATTTATTGTAAGCTTCATCAAGCCGCATACCGTATATTTTTTCGGCGATATATCCGAGAAGAATATATGCGTTACAGGAATACATTTGCGACGTTCCGGGAACAAAGCCGAGAGGAAAGCCGAGTATGAAGTCAGTAACGGCATCTCTGCCTTTATCGGCAACGCTCATGGAAAATTCATGGCGGATTATTCCCGATGTATGCGTCATCATCTGTTTTACCGTTATTTTTCTTTTTTCCTCCGGTACATTATCGAAGAACATATCAAGCGTATCACTGAGAGTAAGCTTCCCACTACCCATTGCTTTCAGCAGGAGCGTTGACGTGACAAGCACCTTCCCCATGCTTGCAATATCAAAATAAGTGTCGCCGTTCACGTTCTCCGAGAAGATTTTTGCCTCTTCGCCGTCCTTGCCGACGCAGACGGCATACGAATCGAACTCCTTGTTTCCCAGTTTTTCCCTCATCAGTTTTTCCGTTTGTTTGAGAGACACCATGTTTCTCATCCTTTCATGAGTTTTTTCTTCAATTATACAATGACATTGGCACAAAGTCAATGCGAAATAACGGTTAACAGCACAAAACGGCTGTTTTCTCTTGACACACTGCCATAGTTATGATAGAATATTTGCGTAAATTATCCCGCAGGGAGGAAAAGAATATGATGTCGGCTTTCGGAGAATATGACTGGGGTTCGATAAGGTTGCTCGACGTATTCAGGGTAAAATGTCACGAAGCAGGCACTGTATTGAACGCTTTCGGACGCACCGATATATACCAATTCGGAGTAAAGTTTTCGGGAAAAACAGAGGTTGTCTACAACGGAAAAACGATAGATTACCGTGCCGGAAGCGTCCTGTATCTGCCTAAGGAAAAAAGCGGCGGCATTCCGTACAACAAAACCTTCCTCAAGGACGGCGAGACAATCTGCATCTTCTTCGACTCCGAAAAGCCTCTGCCGAGCATTCCGTTTATCGTACAAAACGGCTGTAAGTACACAGACGCCGTAATTTCACGTTTGGAAAAAGCGTTCAACGAAATAAAGGGCAGTAAATTCAAGTGTGCAAGCCTGTTTTATGAGTTTCTGTACGAGCTTGAGAGAGCCGACGCCGATAATACTCCTTCATCGGACTCATTTCTCGAGGACGTTTACGGTTACATTGACAGGCATATCTGTGACGAATACATCGACCGTGAGGCAATGGCTTCGGAGTTTGGGTTGAGTGCCGAGCATTTTCGTCACAAGTTTAAAAGTCTATGCGGCTTATCTTTACAGGAATACTGCAACCGTGTCAAGATAAGTAAAATTAAAGAATTACTGCGTGAAAGCGATGTTTCGGTTTCCGAGGCGGCACGCATGACAGGCTTTTCCGGAGTAAATTATTTCTCTCGTTTCTTTAAAAAGCACACCGGCATATCGCCCGGAGAATACCGCCGTATGGTTTCTCATATACAGTGACAGTGCGCGCAAAGTTTTCCGAAAATTAACACGCAGTCGTTACGGAATTCTTTGTTGCGTGGTAAAATGTGACGGTGAATTGCGGCGACAAAAGGAGGAGGCACTGTGGACGGCAAATCAAACTCCATCGGTGAGAGAAAGCGAATAACCGAAATATCTTTCTTAAACATACTGCTCTGTATCCTTGTGGTATTTATTCACGTTTCGTCTGAGCCGGTGTCGTCGCTTGACAAAGCTAATCTTTCGTGGGCACTTTGCTTTATTCCGTGGCGTCTGTCGGCGTTTGCGGTACAGGGTTTTCTCCTTTTATCGGGAGTCAAGCTTTTCCTCGGTTCGCGGGGTAAAATTTTAACACCCTACCCTGCTTTTATCGCAAAGCGTTTTCGCACGGTGTTTCTCCCTTATACGGCATGGGTAGTCGTTTACTACATATACTTTTTGCGTCTCGGGTATTTTGAGTTTTCGCTTATTGACCTTGCGTCGTACATAGTGAAGGGCGACCTTGTGGGTCACTTCTACTTCGTCATTGCGATAATGCAGTTTTATATGCTCATGCCCTTATGGCGGCGCATTGTGAACCGTTATTCCGCAGTTTCCGCTCTTTCGGCGGCGCTTTTGGTAACTGTGGTTTGCGGTCAGTATCTGCCGCAGATTATCGGCGTTTTTGCAAAAGATTTTTACTTTGCTTGCAACGATCGTGCGTTCACGACGTATATATTTTACTTTCTCTGCGGTTGTTACATCGGAAGCAATTACGAATCTTTTACAGATAATCTCACCTCACGAAAGCTTGCCGTAACTGTTTTGTTTGCGGTGACGGCGGTTCTTGACGGCATATTCTCTCTGAAGGTATGGCGAGGTGAGATAACCGCACCGTTTCTCGAGACGGTACATATTGCGTACATCATCTCGGCTATAATGTTTTTCCTCATGCTGTCGGCGGCGCTCTTTTCAAAGAAAGAGCGTTTACCGAAGCTGCTTGCGAAAATCGACCGTGTCAGCTATGCGGTATATCTTGCACATCCGTTATTTATATTCTGGGTAAACGCCGTCTTTCTCGAAAGGTTCGGGTCACTCAAGGTGCGGTATGCTCTGCGGATTTTACTGACATACACGGCAGTCTTCGGACTTTGCCTTGCATGGGGAGAAATAAAGACTTCAATCAAAAAGGTAATTTTGCGCCGCAGGAAAGGCGGCATTGACGAAAGGTGACAAATATGCGAAAGACCTCAAACGGAAAGAATTTCAGCAAAAAAATACTCTCGCTCTTAATCGAAAAAGCGAAAGGTGAGCGGACGCTCAAGCAGTTCGCGGACGACTGCGGCATCAGCTATTTACAGATGAGAAAGCTCTGCGGCGGACTTCAGGAAAACCCTCCGGGCAAGAAGCTTATTGCAAAGCTTGCGTCGGCGTCCGACTGCGGAATAACCGAGGAGGATTACAATTTCATCTGCCGCCGTGAATCGGATCTCTCAGAGGCGGACAAGCTCGGTGCGGAGGAGCGTGCGCTTCTTGCAAGGTACCGCTCACTCGGCTCACGCCAGAAGAAAACGGCGGAGGATTTCATCGCTTTTCTTGAGAGCTATAATGGGTGACGCAGAGCATTTCCCCTACAAAAAAGAATTGAGCAGATCGTTTTTCGTCGGTCTGCTCGTTTTTGTTACCATTCCTTTATGTAATCGCTGTCCAGGTCATGCGCCATCTGTTCATCGGACGGAGCATCGTCGTAATGAAACATTATTTTTTTCAGAGGAATGAATTTCAGTTCCTCTCCCGGAACCTTCGATACCCATGTGTCCACATCGGCAAGATATCCGTTTATACAGGTTTCGGTTTCGATATAAATATACTTATGCCATTCGTCGTAAAGAAACGTTCGGGAATAAGAATCGCTGTATATGCCGAGTATACCCATGCAACTGTTATATGTGTATTCACACTCGTATCTCGAGCCGTAGTAACGGAACGGAGAAAAGCTGAACTCACGGACAATTACCTTACCGTCGTTCATCAATGTCTAACGCTCCAACCGGAGAAACGAAGCTCATTGTGCCGACCGCCATAATCATGCACAGCAAAAACGCCAACGCTCTTTTTAACTTTTTCATAAGTCATTCACTCCTTAAAATATTACATTTTTGTCCACTCGGCGCCTCGACGCATAACGCTTATCCCCCCTGTTTTTGCAAATTGCGCTTTGTGAACTTTCAAGTATAATATATCACACAATTATCTTTCAAATAATAATTATTTATTTCTAAGTGATGAATGAGAAGTGCTGATTCTTACAAAATAACGGTTAATTCTGCATTTGTGCGCAAAAGCGCAAAAAAACCGCCCCCAAAGCGTCAACTGCGATGGGGACGATTTACGTTTATCGGGATATTGTGAGCTTTACGGAATACACTCTGCCGTTGTTACTTTTGGAGGAAGTAGAGTCCCGGTCCGTACTCCGTGAAGACGGAATAGAGTACGCTTCCTGCGGCGGAGTCGTATTTGTATGCCGTTGTCGGGAGCTGTCCCAAACGACCGAGCATTGCGCCCTCGTACTGCAGATATGTGTTGCCGCTGAGCTTGGGAAGCCAGCCGAGCGAGCCTGCGCCTATGTGGAGAAGGTCGCCGTAGGAGCGGTCGAAGATGTTGTTTCTGATGTAGAAGTCGGTCGCCATGTTCTCGCTGTCCCAACCCTTGATATGCGCGGCGTTTGTGGGATTGGTGCGTCCGAAGGCGTAGCCGGCATTTCGGAGAATGTTGTTCTCGTAAACGATATTCTGAAGAAGTCTTGTTGACTGGTTGGAGGAACCGCCCATGAAGTACTCGATATTATAACAGCAGTTCTCGATAATATTGTCGGCGAAGAGCACGTTTTTCTCGGTTGCCGCACCGCCTTCACCCTTGAACTGATGCGTGATACCTGCGTCAAAGCACTTGTAAACATAGCAGTTCTTTATGGTGTAGTTGTCGCAGCTTCCGTATATCTCGACACCGTTGCCGTATCTTCCTGGTTCGTACATCGATGTGCCGGCAATCTTCTTTACGCCCTCAAGACCGCCGCCTATCCAGCCGATCTCGCAGTTCTCGACGGTGAGGTTATTTACCGAACCTGCACCGATACCGTGAAGTGCGCCGTAAACCACCTTGAGATTATTAACCGTGACATCATAGTTTGCCGTAATAACGTGACCGCCGCCGGTTATGAACTCGATAGACTCGAATATCTTGCCGGGGTTGCCCTCGTCGCATCTGAAGTAGACGTCGCCCTTTTCCTTGCGAACCTCTGTGGACTTGATGTCGCTGAATACGTGCATATCGGGAAGATCCTTCGCAACGTCAAAGGCAGAGTCGCCGTTCTTTGTGTTGAAATATGTGAGGGTTTCCGAATTGTAGTATTTCGTGGTTTTCTCAACCAATATATCGCCCTTGCCGTCGCCTCTGTTTACGACGAGTCCGCCGATATCATAGGTTGTGTCGGCATACTTCCATACACCGGTCGAACCCTCGACAAGAGTCCACTTGCTCTCGTTCGCGCCGTTTGACTCCGACGCCGAGATTACGGGCTTTGCGCCTTCACCGTATGCGGAGTAGGTTATGCCCTGTGCGGCAACAATCTTTCCTCTGAAGGTATCGCCTCGTCTGAAGAATATGCCGTCGCCTCTTGTGAGCTTCGCCGAATTTACCTTTGCAAGGGTTTTCCATGCCTTTTCGGGAGATTTTCCGTCGTTGTCGTCGCTTCCGTCGGCACTTACATAGTACTTCGTGCCGGTTACTTCAACCTTTGTTTCGGTCGAACGGATTGCGCTTATTCTCTCTTCGGAGAGTTTATCTATCTCCGCAAGCTTTGCCTTTGCGCCGGCGTAGTCAACCGGCACGCTCGGCGTTGCCATATAGAACCATTCCTCGCCCTTTTCGCTCTGTCTGTATGTGCCGTGAGGAACGGAGGCTTCGGTTATGTCAACGTACGCCCAGAAATCGGAGGGTACGTCACTGTAAAGAAGTGCGGAATCGAACCGTGCGATGTAATCGTTCTTGTAAAGATTTTTGCCGTATGCGTTGTTTATCATCTTGACAACCTGCGCACGGGTTATGGTTCTGTCGGGGAGGAAAGTGCCGTCGGCATAACCGCTGACAATACCTGCGGAGGCTGCCGCCATTATCGCCGCATATCTCGGGTGAGCTTCGGTCACGTCGGTAAAGGTGACGCTCTTGCCCTCGGTCGCTTCGATAAGTCCGATATTGTATACAAGCTCCGCAAACTCGGCTCTCGTTATGGGCTTATTCGGCTCAAATAAGCCGCTGTAGCTCTTGAGGTAACCCTTGTTTTCAAGGTATGCAACGTTATCGCAGTACCAATCGCCTTTCTTTACGTCGCCGAACTTCGACTCGTACGCGCCCTTAATGCTTGCTTCGCTTGTGAGAAGTCTCGTTACGACGGTGCAAGCCTGAGCACGGGTCATTGTGTAGTTGGGACGGAAGGTACCGTCAGAGTATCCGCTTATGAATGCGGAGTGTGCATGGAGTGCCTCGGGCTTCTCCTTGAAGAAGATTATCTTGCTGAGGTAAAAGGCGTCGCCCTCGTCAAGCTCGCTTATCTTGCCCTCCTGGAACGGGAGTACGTGGAGCTGTCTGAGTATCGGCTTCTCTTCGTTTACATCTGCAGCATATTCGGAGAAATCGAACACCGCAAGATCCCATTTGCCGTAGACAAGTGCATTTGTACTCATAGCCATCGTGGTTTTTGTAAAGCATCCGAGAGGTCTCAAGACAACATGAAGATCGTCATGCTCCTTTGCGGTATCGAACTTGTAGAGGACAGCGGCGTACTTGTACTCACGCATATCGACCTCTGCCTTGGCGTACTCCCAGCCGTCGAAGCCGAAGTACTTAAGCTCTGTTTTGGGGTTGGGCTTTGCCATAACGGCGTAGATGCCGTCTACGGTCGCCTTGGTGTCAAATGCGAGTGTAGCGTCGGGAACCTTTGAGCCGTCTATGACGCCGCCGCAATACGTGCGGTAATCGAGAACCTTGACGTCGTCCGATTCTCTCTTTGCGTTCCACATTGCGATATAAACGGTATCAACGGTGTCGGCTGTTGCTTTCTCGCCGGGCATATGAATTTCCTTAGTGTTTGAAGCGGACATCCAGCCGGAGAACTCCGCGTCGCCCATGGTGTAGGTACACTCGGGGAAAGTATACTCATCTCCTGCATTGAGTGTAAGCTTTTCGGGAGCAGTACCGCCTGTTGCGCCGCCGCCGGCAAACTCAACGGTATATTTTCTGCCGGGGTTGGGGTCGGCGGAGGTAAAGGTTACGCTCTCGATATACATGACGTCCTTTTCCGAAAGGTCAGCCGCCGGAACCGAACCATAGGGGAAAAAGTGCGCCTGACCGAGTGTTTTTTCGCCCGACTTGAGCTTTGATTTCATTGCGGTCTGCGAAATATTGAAGGTGGCGGTCGCCCATTTGTCTGAAACTATCGATTCATTTGACTCAACGGTTACTGAGCCTGTAAGCGTTCTTCCCATGAGTACGAATTTCATCTTCGAGTCAACGGGATTTTCGGAGGCTTCGTACTTATAGCTTACGGTGATAAACTTGTGCTTTGTGAGGTCAATGCCGCGTCCGGCAAGATCCCACGAGTCGAGAGCGACCGAATTGCTTGCGTCTGCACCCTCCGGCTTAGGAGTGATGCGTACAGCCTTTTTGCCGTCGCTGTCAACGCCCTTGTCGGCAGTGCAGGTATCCTTGCTGTTCACTATGGCATTGAGAATTCCGGAATACGCAAGTGTAACGCTTTCTGCGGCTTCGGAGGGAGTCTGAGACTCTTCTTTTATGTCCCACGCCGCAAGATACTTGACATTTGCCGCACCCGAGGTTGCGGTTTCGCCGGGCTTATATATCTTCGTCGAGGTCGCTGACGACTTCCATCCGAGGAAAGCTATGTCGCCTCTTGTGTATGTACATTCCGGGAAAGTAAACTCACTTCCGGGGTAAAGCGAAAACGACATGGGAGCAGTACCGCCGGTTGCGCCGTTTCCGTCAAACTCTACGGTATACTCTCTGTTGGGTTCGGGGTCTGTTGCGGTGAACGTGATATTTCCGATATATATAACGTCGTTTGCCGAAAGTTCCTTCGCCGCTACGGTTCCGAAAGGATAAAAGTGACACTGATAGAGGCTTGTTTCTCCGTCCTTGAGTTTTGCGGTTATCTGATCCTGAGGAATGTTGAAAGAAGCGATATTCCATGCACCGGCGGATATTTTCTCATTAGACTCTATCGTTATCGAGCCTGTGAGAGTTCTTCCCATAAGCACAAGTCTCATTGAGGAATCGACCTGGTTCTCTGCCTCATATTTATACTCAATTGTAATAAACTTATGCTTTGTGAGGTCGATACCTCTTTTACCGAGATCCCATGAGTCGAGTGCAACCGCACTGCCCGCTTTCTCGCCGCTCGGATTGGGAACTATCTTTATGGTTCTCTTTCCGTCTACGTTTACGCCCTGCTCATAGGTTGCGTTGTCCTTGTGGTCAACCGTGGCGTTGACAACGTTGGAATATGCGTGAGTTACGGCAGCCGCATCCTCGGCGGACGCAGTGTAGGAAAACACTCCGATCGTCATAACAGCGAACAAAACGGCTGACAGAATCCTTTTGATTTTCATGCAAGCTTTTCCTTTCTTCTTGTCATATTTTACATAACAGGTCCGCATTTACCTCTCATGTTTATTTGATTATAACATAAACGGCAACTTATTAGAATGGAAAAATGTAACTTTATAATGTCAAATTGTAACATCAAACGATATTTACGGACAATACCGCGTGTTTCTCTCCGAACAACGAAAGCACTTCGGGCATATTATGGAAGGAAACGACCGAAGAAAAGGAGCTTTCAAATGATTTTTCACGAAGTGCGAAACGGCGAAACTCTTACGTCGATTGCCGCAAGCTACGGTACAAGCGTCGAGCGGCTGATTCTTGACAACGGAATGCCGAACCCGGAAAGGCTTGCGGTGGGTCAGTGCGTTGTAATAACATATCCGAAAACTCTGCACACGGTAATGCAAGGAGAAACCTTGTACTCTATAGCCGCAAAATACGGAGTAACAATAAACGGACTCTACCGCAACAATCCTCAGCTTGTGTCGAGACCGTTTGCGGATGTCGGCGAGGTATTGGTCATAGAATTTGAGGACAAGCCTATCGGCAACTACCGCACGGGCGGCTATGCGTACCCGGACATAAACCGTGATCTTCTTATCGAGACGCTTCCTTTCATGAATTATCTCATGCCGTTCACCTACGGTTTTACGCCGGACGGCAGACTCATACCGCTTGACGACGAAGAGCTTCTCGCCGCCGCGGACGCATACGGAACAACTGCGTATATGCATCTTTCCACACTCACCTCGGCAGGCACGTTCAGCAACGAGCTTGCGCACGACATTCTCAATTCGCCCGACACGTGGACGGTGCTTCTTAACAACGTAATAGACACGCTCAACGAAAAAAGCTACTCGGGACTTGACATCGACTTTGAATTTCTCCCGGCGGAGGACGTGGAAAAGTATGCGGCTTTTGTCGCCGCCTCCACGAAAATGTTAAACCCTCTCGGGTACGACGTCATGGTTGCTCTTGCGCCGAAGATTTCCGACACGCAGGCAGGGCTTCTCTACGAGGGACACGATTACGAGCTTCTCGGAAATGCCGCAAACTACGTTCTTCTCATGACCTACGAATGGGGCTACACCTACGGTCCTCCCGGTGCTGTTTCGCCTGTTCCTTCAATCCGCAGAGTACTCAACTACGCCGTTGAAAAGATACCGAGGCACAAGATTTTCATGGGTGTGTCAAACTACGGCTACGACTGGACGCTTCCCTACATCAAGGGGGAGTCAAAGGCACGCTCTCTGTCCACCGACACGGCTCTTCTTCTCGCCTCGCAGTACAACGCCGTCATTTACTTCGACGACATGGCAAAGTCGCCGTACTTCCACTACACCGATGAAAACGGCAAGGTACACGAGGTGTGGTTCGAGGACGCAAGAAGCATTGCGGCAAAGCTTTCGCTCTGTGCGGAGTACGCTTTCAGAGGTGTGCTTAACTGGAATATCGTCCGCCGCAACAGGCAGAATCTTCTCATGCTGAATCTCATGTTTCTCGGCAGCCGAAAATAGGCGTAAACACCGCAAAGAAGAACTTATCAATGCAGAATAAGTATTTTTTGTAAAAAAATGCGCTTTGCTCTTGAAAAATAACGCAAATTGATATATAATTGAGCTGTAATTCATTAAATGCGAGGCTTGATTATGAGTATTGATTTTATAAAGCAAGAAGCGGAATTTGACCTTATGGGACTCGGAGAAATAATGCTCCGTCTCTCCCCTCCCGGCAAAGAGAAGATATCACAGGGCAATATCTTCGAGAAAAACGCAGGCGGAAGCGAACTCAACGTTATTTCCGGTGCGGCAATGCTCGGCGCACGTTCGGCAATGCTGACAAAGCTCCCAAAAAACGAAATGGGACGTTACATCAGGCGCATGATAAACTACACCGGCGTGAGCGACAGATATGTCGTAAGCGACGCCTCCAAGGGCGCGAGACTCGGCGTATACTACTACGAAAGCGGCGCATATCCGAGAAAGTCGTCGGTTCTCTACGACCGTGCCGGAAGCTCTGTTTGCTCGCTTTCTGTATCGGAAATACCGGAGGAAATTTACGACAAAACGAGAATGTTCCACATAAGCTCAATTTCTCTCGCGCTCAGCCGCGAACTCAGAGAAACATCGATTGAGATAATGCGCCGAATGAAGGAACACGGCGTTGCGATAAGCTTTGACGTAAACTACCGTGCCGCTCTCTGGAGCGAAAGCGAAGCAAGAGAGGTTATAGAGAGCATACTTCCTATGGTTGACGTACTCTTCGTTTCCGAGGAAACCTCGAGAAGAATGTTCGCAAGAACCGGCACGATGAAAGAGATACAGAAAGGCTACTGTGAGAAATACGGCTGCAAGATAGTCGCAACGACAAAACGCGAAGTTGTAAGTCCCACACGACACAATTTCGGCTCGATGATCTACTGCGGCGGTGAATACTATGAAGAGAAGCCGTACATGGGAATCGAGGTAATCGACCGAGTCGGAAGCGGCGACGCCTATGTCGGCGGAGTACTTTACGGTCTTCTTTACGGCGGCGACATCTCCCGTGCGCTTTCTCTCGGAAATGCGCTTTCTGCGGTCAAGAACACCATTGTCGGAGACTTTTCCGCAAGCGGTATAGACGAAATAGAGAGCGTTATTGCGTCCCACAACGCAAGCGGCGCACAGGATGAAATGGTAAGATAAAATACATCGATAAAACACGGAAATACCGCCGGGGTACAATACCCCGACGGTATCTTTTTGCGTATTTCTCTACTTTTGAAAAGCTTTATCCCTCATTGAGGACATACGAAAATTTCCGGAACATTGTCGCCGTGTCGGCTCTTGACGGAGCAACCTTAGGATAGATTGCGTATTCGTAACCGTTTACGGAATGAATAAACATAACGTTCTCATTAAAGCACCACACAACGGGGATTTTTGCGTAATCAGATATCTCGGCGTAGTCGTTGTAGCTGTCAAGTCCCGTGGAAACGTCGGACACATCAATTCCCTTTGACTGTGCATAGCGGTAGAAAATCGCAGCTATCTGCTCGCGTGTGACATATGAATCGGGAGAGAAGGTTGTCGCACTCGTGCCGTTTATAACTCCGTTTGCCGCCGCCCAGTTCACCGCTTTTCTGTACCACTCGGCTTTTATATCGGTAAATGCGCTTGCGGCAGGCGCTTCGGGTTCACCGGCGAGGCGGTAGAACATCGTTGCAAACTGTGCGCGTGTTATGGGGCTGTCGGGGCTGAAGGTATTCACGGATGTTCCGTTCATTATGCCCTTTTCGAGGCAGAACTCTATACCGCTGTGATTGTGGTCGCCGTCCGCGCTCTTTATATCCTTGAACTTTTTAACGGCGCAGTTCATACCCTTTTCCTCGCAGGTGAATCTGCCGTCAGCGGCGGCGGTGGGATCTCCCTTTTCAATCACTTCACCCGTGTCTATGAGGATGCACTTGAAGCCGTTATCCCTCGCATACTGCTCTGCGGCAGTGCCGGAGTACGTCTTAATCACAAGGTTTTCGTTTCTGACATCGTAGTCGTTCACATAGTCCCAGCCGAAAGCGTGTAGGTCAATCTGCGTTACGCTCTTCGGGATTGTGACTTCATTCAGCTTATTGCAGCGGAAAAACGCCGCCTCGCCGATATGCTCGACGCCCTCTTCGATAGTGAGGCTTGAAAGACTCTCGCACCACGAAAAGGCGTTAGGTCCTATCTCCTTGATATTGCCCGGAATGACGACGTTATTAAGGTTCTTGCACCAATAAAAACCGAGCTTTGATATGGATTTTAATGTTGACGGAAATTTGACCGAGGTAATATCCGACATCTCAAATGCGTCAACGCCCATAAGAGTTGTACCCTCGCGGATTTCAATATCGCCGACAGCCTCCCACTCGTGTATCTGCTTGTTTTCGGTCGGTGCGGAGGGGTCGGGATTGTCAATTTCGGCATATCCGATTCTGATTCCCGCGATTAAATACTGCCCGTGATACTGAATGCCGTCAACGCGGTTATTTGCATCCTTATCATATGCCGAGCCGAAAAAGATTCTTTTTCCCATGTATTCAACATTGCTCGGCATGGTTATGTTTTTAAGCGCCTCGCCGTTGATTGCCTCGGTGCCTATGTATTTTACGCTTTCGGGAATGACAAGCGTGTCAAGAATATCGCCGCAGTCGATGGCACAGTCTTTTATAACCTCAAGACCGTCATTCAGCTTCAAATACTTCAAATAACGTCCGTAAATCGCTCTGTTTCCGATTTCCTTTATCGTAGGCGGAAGCGTGATGCCGGAAATTTTTGTTGCGCTTTCACGAAGCGCTCCGTCACCTATAGCTGTAACCGTGTGACCGTTTATCTCGGACGGAATATTAAGCTCAACGCTGAAATTCGGATCTGGGTCGTACCAGAATTTCGCCGCATAACTTGTAATCATTGCCGAGCCGTCATCACGAATAGTATAAACCAGTGATTCGAGCGAATCATTTTGCCGATACTCCTCCATATCGTCGGTTACAGCAGTTTTGCTTATTTCGTTCCATTCCATACCGTAATCCGAATCGTAGACGCTCCATCTGTCCTCAAACGTCCTCTCGTATTTCGCGAATGCCGACAAGGACGCTGCCATTGTCGCCGCGGCAAGCAGTGCGCACATTGCTCTTTTAAATTTCATTTTCATACCATACCTCCAAAAAATTCATCCGCTCTCTGATTTTAGCACAAAATGCAGATTTTGTAAACCGCAGGCAGCAAAAATTAAATATAAATTTACAGTGGCGACTGTGACCTTTTTGTCGTGAGGTTTGCAGATTTGTTACAAAAAAGAGTTGCTCACGAAAAGCGGCGGCAGTATACTGTTTTCATACAAGTAAGGAGAGACTTTTTCATGATAATGGATTTTCACACCCACGCATTTCCCGACGCTATTGCTGTCCGTGCAATATCACTGCTCGCCGAAAAGGCACGTCTTGCGCCGAATCACGACGGCACGATATCAGGGCTTAAGGCTCTCATGAAAAAGAGCGGAGTCGATATGGCTGCGGTGCTTTCTATTGCGACAAAGCCGAAGCAGGAAAACTCCGTGAACACCTTTGCGATAAGCCTTCTTGACGAGCCGTCGCTCATTCCGTTCGGCTCGGTTTATCCGGGGAGCGACACATGGGAAAGTCAGCTTGAACGCCTTGCCGAGGCAGGCATAAAGGGCATAAAGCTTCACCCGGAGTACCAGGACTTTTACCTTGACTGCGACAACGCCGTAAAAATATATAAAAAGTGCGGCAGTCTCGGACTTATCGTGCAGTTTCACGCAGGCGAGGACGAGGGCTATCCGCCGCCAATGCACACGGGAGCTTTGCGCATAAACAGAGTGTGCGACAAGGTTCCGGAAACGAGGTTCATTGCGGCACACTTCGGCGGCTACAATATGTGGCGCGACACAGCGGAAAATCTCGAACCGCATGGCAATCTGTATCTCGACACGTCGATGACAATGACCGGTCATAAGCTTGACGCCGAAACGGCACTGCGGATAATCGAAAAAATCGGCGAGAATCACATTCTTTTCGGAAGCGACGCACCGTGGGAGAACCCTCTTGACTCGATAAAGGGTATAGAACGTCTCGGTCTTGCAGACAGCACGAAAGAGAAGATATATTTCGGGAACGCCGCCGCACTGCTCGGGCTTGCGCTACGGTAAAATAGGAATCCCGCCGTTCAATCAAGAACGGCGGGATTTTTATGCGCACATATCAGTCACGCTTAACTCTTATATCTGTAATCTCGTAACAGAACACAATGTGGTAGTCCCTTTTGGGGTAGTTTGCGCTGTCAATATCGCCTGTTCCGACGGCGGCAAAGCCCTCGGGGACAATTGCGGAACGGTAGATTTTCTTTCCGACGATCGTCGTTTCGGCTTGTTCAAACATAAGCTCGCCGTTTTCGGTGACAACAGGAGTAAGTCCGCACTTTGCAAGTTTATCCTCGTCGCGACCGCTCGCTTTACCGCAGTATGAAAGAGCCGAGTGCATATCGTCCGGGAAGAACGAAAGCGTTGCTGTGTCGGCGGCGTCGAGGAACTCAAGCGTATATCTCTGCGGTCTCACGAAGCACCAAAACACCGGCTTTCCCCACATCACACCGATACTTCCCCAGCTTGCGGTCATGGCGTTGTACTTTCTCGGAGCATTCTTGTTTTCGTCGTATGCGCCGATGAGCATCCAGCGTTTGCCTATTTCTTTAAAAGCGTTCATGTCGAAATTTTCGGGAGCGACAGATTCGTATTTCATATTCAAAACCTCCGACTTTAAAACGATATGTAAATATATGCCGTGCGTTAAGAATTTATGAGCTTCTTGAGTCTTGCGGCAACACCCGACTTTTCAAGTGCAAGTCCGACGATTACGAACACAACCGCCGCGCCGACCGACTGACCGATGTTTCCGGGGACGGAGGCAAGAGAGGAAGCAAGCGTCTTTCCCACAGTATCGGAACGGTAGATAAAGCACTCCGCGACGTAGTAACCGATGATATTTATGAGTCCGGCAAAAACAACAGCCGCACAGTTCCTCTTGCAGAATATCTTATCTGAACGCGGTGTAAAGCACATTGCCATGACGAACTTAATGGGAAGCGTCGCCCAAGCCCAAACGGCAAAGCCGCCCGTTATATCGCTGAGTGCCGCACCGACAGCGGCCGCCGCCGCGGAATACGGAAAAGGAAGCATCACGGCGCAGAGGTAATTTAGGCTGTCGCCGAGGTGCATATATCCCTGTCCTCCGGGAATGGGTATGCTGAACATCGTTCCGACATAGACAAGTGCCGCAAAAAGTGCCGCGAACACCGTCATTTTGGTTGCCGATACTTTTTTTACGTCGCTTTCCGTTTTCACAGTGATCATCCTTTCGCTTTTTCGTTTTAACGGTTATTACAACTGCTTTAAAAGCGGCTCGAAATGCACTCCGCTTCTTACGGGTGTGTCGGTTCTGCTTGTTTTAAGCACGGCGTCATGTACAAATTCGCAGGCGTCCTTTACCGCCTCGGAAAGCCTTTTGTTTTCACCGATGAGCTTACCCAAAAGCACCGACGCGAAAACCTCTCCCGTTCCGGGATACGAGCGGCTGACCCACTCTGTGAAGTACTTTCCCGACTCTCCCGTGTCCCTGTCAAAGTATGCCGCGCCGATAAGTTTTCTCTCCGAGTCACCTGAAACTATTCCCGTAATCACGACGCTCTTTTTGCCGCCGTGCGAAAGCTTTGCGAGCATATTCTCAATCTCGCACTCCGTCGGATTCTCGTTGTACGGCGCACCCAAAAGTATCGCCGCTTCGGTGAGATTCGGCGTCACGATATCCGCTTCGTCGGCGAGACTTGCGGTAAGGCGGCACATCTCATCGGTATATGTCGCGTACTTCTCGCCGTCGTCGCCCATAACGGGGTCGGCAAGGAAAAGTGCGCCGGGGTTCATTCTTCTCACATACGACACAAAGTCAAGGACGAGTCTTATCTGTCCGGCACTCCCGAGAAAGCCGGAATACACCGCGTCAAACCGCTCCTCTATGCTTTCCCAATGCTTTACTATCTTCGGCATCTCATCGGTGAGATCGAGAAACGTAAAGTTCTCGTAACCGCCTGTATGTGTCGATAAAACCGCCGTCGGCAGAGGGCAAACCTGAATGCCCTGTGCCGACAGTATAGGTATGACAACCGTCAGCGCACACCTTCCCACGCAGGAAAGGTCATGCACTGCGGCGACTTTCGGGGGTACTCCCCCGTTTTCTTTTTTCATTTCAATCACGCCTTATAGGTTGCCGTCACCGAAACCGTTATCATCGGAGTTGTCCGCACTTTCGGTATTTTCGCTTTCAGCGGAATTCTGTGCTGCTTCCTCTTTCTTTGCACGAAGCTCTTCCTCGCGCTTGCTGTTTTCACTGCGGCTCTTTTTTCTCTTTTCCTCGGCTATCGCCTCAAGCTTTTCGACAGTTGCGTCGCCGTTCATGACAGCCTCGAACTGGTCTGCGTCCATGACCTCGTGGTCAACGAGATACTGACCGATAAACTCGACTTTATCGCTGTTTTCGCGGAGAATCTTCTCGGCTCTCTCAAACGCTTCGTCGATAATCTTCTTTATCTCGGAATCGATGATTGCGGCGGTCTGTTCGGAATAGTTCTTCCGAGAGTTAAAGTCACGACCGAGGAAAATCTCGTCGTCGGAATGCTCCGACGCATACGCGACGGGGCCGAGAACGTCGCTCATACCGTAGCGTGTGACCATGTTTCTCGCAACCGCCGTTGCACGCTGAATATCGTTTGACGCACCGCCGGAAATATCGTCAAAGAAAATCTTCTCCGCAACACGTCCGCCGAGCATCATCGTTATCTCTTCTTTAAGACCGTTCTTGTAAACGCTCACCTTATCCTCAAGCGGAACCGTGAGAGTGTAGCCCAAAGCTCTGCCGCTCGGAATTATCGATATCTGGCGCACGGGATCTACCGACGGAAGCACATGGGCGATAATCGCATGACCTGCCTCATGGTAAGCCGTCTTCTTTCTCTCGTCCGGCTTGAACTTTCTCGACTTTTTCTGTGTGCCTACCATTATCTTGAGCATTGCGTTCTCAATATCACTCATGCCGATAAGGCGTTTGTGACGTCTTGCGGCGTGAAGAGCCGCCTCATTAAGGAGATTTGCAAGGTCAGCACCCGTAAAGCCTACGGTCGCCTGCGCTATTTTCTCCATGTCCACGCTGTCCTCAAAAGGCTTGCCCTTTGCGTGTACGTTCAGTATATCGACTCTGCCCTTGAGGTCGGGGTAATTTACCGTAACCTGACGGTCGAAGCGTCCGGGACGGAGAAGCGCCGGGTCAAGTATATCGGGGCGGTTTGTCGCCGCGATAACGATAACACCGTCGTTTGAGCCGAAGCCGTCCATCTCAACAAGAAGCTGGTTGAGCGTCTGCTCTCTTTCGTCGTGACCGCCGCCGAGACCTGCGCCTCTGTGACGTCCGACTGCGTCTATTTCGTCGATGAAAATTATGCAGGGTGCGTTTTTCTTGGCGTTGTCAAAGAGGTCTCTCACTCTCGACGCGCCGACGCCGACGTACATTTCAACGAAGTCCGAACCGGAAATCGAGTAGAACGGTACTCCGGCTTCTCCGGCAACTGCCTTTGCAAGGAGGGTTTTACCCGTACCGGGAGGACCTACAAGGAGTACGCCTCTCGGGATTCTTGCGCCGAGTTCCGAGAACTTTTCGGGGGCTTTTAAGAACTCAACTACCTCCTGAAGCTCCTCTTTTTCCTCATCCGCACCGGCAACATCGGAGAAAAGCACCTTTTTCTTTTCGTCCGAACCGAGTTTTGCTCTCGCTCTGCCGAAAGAGTTCATTCTTCCGCCCTTGCCTATTCCGCCCGAGCCCATTGCCTGGTTCATCACGAAGTACCACATCACGCAGAAAAATCCTATAATGAGTACGTAAGGCAAAAACGAAACCCACCATGCCTGCGGCTGAGGCGCGCGGTAGTCGTAGCTTGTGATTATTCCCTCATCCTTCTGCTTGTCGATAAGGTCTCCGAGCTCGAGTATGAAATAATCGACGCTTCTGAGTCTGTACGAGACCTTTCCGCCGTCCTGCAGAACGATATTGAGGATATTGTCCTCCGTTACCTCGAACTGCTTCACTTCTTCGTTTTTGAAAAGATCCTTAATGTCGCTGTAAACCGAGTCTTTTCTTATGCTGTCCATATCCGAAAGCAGTTTTCCGGCAAACGATATGAAAAGCACCGCTATGATGACATAAAATAGAATTATTCTGAGATTGTTCTTCATGAGTCTTAAACCCTGCTCCTTCTGATGTCTTCAATATTATTTCAATCATCGATACGCCTGTATACCAAAACCTCAAGATCTCCGCCGACATCTCTGTGAAAATCCGCAATCGGAGTTACACCGGTCAAAATTATGCCGTTTGCGTCGCAGATTACGGGAACCTTGCCTTTTTCGCCGTTGGGAATCTTCTTGTCGTTGAACACTTTCTTAAGCTTTCGTGTCATTCCACCGTAAACGTAAGAATCCCCGGGGCATTTTGATCTTATGATTATATTTCCACTTATTCTATCAGAAAATAAAGAATAATTTAAAGTCAATTTGTAACTATTTTGGCTGTGTTTGGAATATTCGGAAAGCAGTTTGTCGTTTTTCTCCTTATCACCGCCGAAAATCACTATCCATTTTCCGTCCGAGACCTTGTTTAGTCCCGGCTTTGCCTCAATGCAAAATCCGTCCGCCGAGGTTTCGTCCGTTTTTTGCACAAAAGAAAAAGCTCCTTTTTCCGCCTTGACAAACACTTCGCCGCAGCTGACGTATTTTACCGTTCCGTCTGTGCGGCTTTCTTTTGCGACACGGAGTATTTCGGAAAGGTTGGCACCCGAAAGCTCTTTCCCGGCAAAGTCTCTGTATGCGTTTTTGACGACTCTCGCCGCAACACCGTCAGACATATCCGATATACGGTTATTTCCGCTCTCGCTCTCGCACTCTGCCTCACTGTTGAGAAAATCACGGTCATGACGCAAAATCTCCGCCGATTCCGAGAGAGTTTTCTCGATTGACGGATTAATTGTTTTAAGCTTCGGTATTACCGCATGGCGAATTATATTTCTTGAGTAATCATCGGCAAGATTTGTTTCATCGGTGACGTAATCCTGCCCTTTCAACGAAAGGTATTCTTCAACCTCGGCTCTCGTGCAAAGTATAAGCGGTCTTATTATGCCCTCTCTTTTCGGAGGTATGCCGCAAAGTCCGTCAAGTGCGGAGCCTCTTGCAAGATTGAAGATCATGGTTTCGGCATTGTCCGACGCCGTATGCGCCGTTGCCGTGAGGGAGATACCGTGTTCACGCTTTATTCTGTCAAAAAACGCGTATCTTTCATCCCTCGCCGTTTCCTCCGTCCCCTTTCCCCTCTCGGCACTGAGACACGGTATGTCTATTCTCACCGAAAAAAACGGAATGCCGAGCCGGAGACAGAGCTTACGTGAAAACTCCTCGTCCGCGTCCGCACTTTCGCCTCTTATCATATGGTTGACATGAGCGCAGGTTATTTTAATACCGAGTCCGCTTTTTTTCAGTGCTTCAAGCGCAAGAACAAGAGACACCGAGTCGGCGCCGCCGGAAAGTCCGACGAGAACCGACGTCATGTCTCCGGTCGGAAGCATTGCGTATTTGTTGACGGTTTTAAGCACTTTGCGCTCAAAATCAAGAAGTATATCTTCGTTAATATCAATCATTCACTGTGTTCCCTGTCGATTGAAGTAAATTTCGTATACTGACCGTACCATCCAAGTTCCGCCTTGCCGGTTGAGCCGTGGCGGTTTTTGGCTATGATACAGGACGCAACGTTTTCCATGTCTGGGTTGTCCTTGTAGTAATCGTCTCTGTAGAGGAACATTACTATATCCGCGTCCTGCTCTATCGCACCCGAGTCACGAAGGTCGGAAAGCATCGGCGTTTTGTCGGTACGCGATTCCGGGCCTCGCGAAAGCTGTGCGCACGTGATAACCGGAACCTGCAAATCCTTTGCCATGAGCTTGAGACTTCTCGATATATCGCCGACCTCCTGCACACGGTTGTCAGTGTGTTTATCCGACTGCATGAGCTGGAGGTAGTCGATGATGACAAGTCCGAGGTTCTTTACACGTCTGAGCTTCGCTTTCATTCCGGTGACGGTGATGCCGGTCGTATCGTCTATCAGTATATCGGTTTTCGAGAGCACATCCGACGCCACGGCAAGGTTTACCCAGTCGTTGTCGCCAAGCTCTCCGGTGCGCATTTTGTAGCTGTCTATCATTGCCTCGCTTGAGAGCATTCTCTGCACAAGCTGTTCGCACGACATTTCGAGAGAGAAAATCGCGACGGTTTTCTTCGTTTTGAGTGCGACATTCGACGCAATATTGAGACAAAAGCTCGTTTTACCCATACCGGGACGTGCGCCGACAAGCACAAGGTCGCTGTTTCCCATGCCGACGAGGTACTTATCGATTGAGCTGAAGTATGTCGGAGTACCGAGAGCCGCCTCTTTGTTGTGAAGAAGCTCTTCGAGGTGACGGAAGTTCTGCATGAGAACGTCCTTTATGTGCATAAAGTTCTTTGTCTCCGTGCCCTTTGCAATATTGAATATTTTCTGCTCTGCGGCGTCAACTATTCTTTCTACGTCGCCCTCGGCGCTGTAGCCCATTTCGCCTATCTCCTCGGAGGCTGAAATAAGCTTTCTGAGTATCGACTTATCCTTGATTATTTTGGCGTAGTCTGCTATATTCGAAACCGACGGCACCGTATCGGCAAGCACCATGAGATAGTCCTTCGAGCCTGCCTCGCTGAAATTGCCGGACTTTGTGAGAGTGTCGGCAAGCGTGACGACGTCTATATTCCTGCTCTGCAAAAAAAGCTCCTGCATCGCGCCGAATATGAGCCTGTGGCTTTCGACGTAAAAGTCGTCGCTCTTTATCAGATTCGCTATGTCTCTTATTCTCTCGGGGTCGATGAGTATTGCGCCCAGCACCGACTGCTCCGCTTCGAGCGAGTAAGGCACTCCCCTGACGGACGCCGACGACGGCATATTCTCTGCCATACGTTTATTCTCCTTTGGTTTTTGGCTTTTGCTGTAAAGTGATGCTGATTAAGCGTTCGCCTTCGCAGCATCGACTGCGCACGAAACAACCGCTGACGGTACTGCAAGTTCATCGCAGCCGTCGATTTCGGTCACGGTAACGGTAACCTCCGAGTCCTTAACGGTTCCGGGCATACCGAAGCTTGCAAGCATATCTTCAAGCTCTTTATTGAAGCTCTCGCTCATTTCCGCACCGGCGTAAAGAGTATCGTCGAAGTCCGCACCGTCAATTTTTACGCCCTCCACCGCCGACTTATACCATGTTTTTTCGTCGAGCGTATAGTACATCATATTGTTTGCGGTATCGACATAAACGTGCATATTCACGCTGCTTCCGCCAACAACAGCCTCTGCCATCGCTTCGGCAACCCCTGTTTTGCGGCTGATATTCATATACATGGTATTCGCCATATCGAAGGAAAATCCGTTCATCGTGATATTCGCATTCATCACAACCTTTGCGGAGACGCTGTTTACCTCATTCTTCTCGGTCTCTACCGGAACGAAATCCTTCACGGGGAGTCTTGACATTGTGAGAAAAAGCGCACGCTCTCCGTTGTCGTATCTGCATTCACCGTAAGGAGCGAGATCCTCAAAATAAACTATCGTATATCCGCCTATGTTTCTGCCGACGACTTCTTTGCCGTTTATATAGGTCTTAATATCAGTCGTGTAAACATCATGAGCCTTTTCGCCTATTCTGTACGCAGGAAACTTTGTGACTGTCTTTGTTGCAGTAATTTCTGTTGCGTTCTCGTTTGCGGTTATCGAAAGCGTTCTCGCGTCTCCGTCCCACACAACCGTAAAGCCGTAATCGGAAAGCTCCTCGGCAATGACCGCGGTGTAACCGTCGATATTGTAGGAGGATATCGGGTAATTGTTTATGTACGCCGCAATATCCGTGCGGACGGCACTGCCGGCTATCTCGCCGACGGCGCTTGCACCGAATGTGAAGAGTACTGCCGCAAAAATCGCAGTAAGCGCAAAAATCAATCTCTTTTTCATATACTTAACACTGCCTTTCTCATTTTGGTTCGCTGTCGGAAACAACAGCCTGTTTAGAGTATACCACATATATTTGCGGTTTTCAAGGATATAATGTTAATTTGTACTCAAAAAAAGAAACGGGGATTTTCGCATCCCCGTCATTAAAAAGCCGCACGGTGAATTTATACACGTGTTTCACAAGAGAATGGGCTGTATCTGCACGCCCTTGACGGCAAGGTCAACCGTCGCCGAAAGTCTCGAAAAGTCACAGACGGCGCTTCTCGGTTTGTTTGCCGGGTCGTCCTGGGAAAACGGCACAAAATATACGTTTCTTCTTGCAAGCATTATTCCGAGGCTCTCGGCGTTTCCGCAGAGTGCGTCGTTTGACGCCAAGGCTATGACAAGCGGTCTTTCGTTGCGCAGGTGCGCCTTCGCTGCCATGGTAACGGGAGTGTCGCAGATTCCCCTTGCAAGCTTTGCAAGAGTGTTTCCGCTGCACGGACAAATGCAGAGACAGTCGAGCTTTATTTTAGGTCCGATAGGCTCGGCGTCGGGTATGGTGTGTATAATATCTATTCCCGCAAGTCCGCTCACATATTCGCGCAGAACCTCGGCTTTTCCGAATTTTGTATCGGTATTGTATACGTTATACGACATTATCGGAAGCAGTTCGTCGCCTCTCGAAATAAGATTTTCAAATTCCTTCGTTGCCTTTTTTATATTGCAGAATGAACCGCTCATGGCAAAGCCGATCTTCAATTTGATCATTCCTTTCGCGCAAGACATTGGTTCGGGCATATTGCCGAAAGCGAGTCTGCCGGAGCGTTCTCCGCCCTCAGTTTTCCGAAAGGCTGTCAAGCAGAACCTCGCTTATATACTTCCCCGCACTTTTCGGAGAATTTTTGCCCGGCAGTCCGAGAGCGTAGATTATATTCAAGCCACGCGCTTCGGCGTACTCTCTGTCAAAGCCGCCGGGCAGGGACGCAAGCTCGATAAGCACGGTATCCGCATTGACGCAGTCAAGCTCATCTTTGCCGAAAAGCTTTGCCGGAACCGTGTTGAACACAAATTCGGCGTCTTTCACGGCATCCTTGAGTTCCGACATGCGAAGCGCACCGTAACCTTGAACCTTCGCCCATGTAAGAGCCTCTTCGCTTCTTGCGCAGACCGTCACATACGCGCCGAGCGACTTAAGCCTCGCGGTCAGAAGCTTTGCTATGCGTCCGTAGCCCGTCACAAGGCAGTTTGATGAATGAAGCGTAACGCACGAATTCTCCATTGCGGCGCAGAGTGCGCCCTCCGCAGTGGGAATTGCGTTGAGAATTCGGAGTTTTTCGGATTCGTAGTAGTCGATAAGGCGTATACCTCTTTTTTTCGCCTCCTCTTTCAGTCTTTCCGGAGGCTTTCCGCAGAAAACGGTACAGCCGACGCACTTGTCGAGTACCTCACCGAAGGTTATATTTCCCGTTCCGAACGGAGAATTTATTATGTCTGCGTGAGTACAGCACGGAAGCGGAAGAACCACCGCGCATGAACCGGTAACTGCACCGCCGAGATCAGTCCTTATAGCATCCCCGGTGTCAGGGTATTCGTCAAAGCCGCATACAGCCGTTTCAAAGCCTTTCGCGGCAAGCTCCTTTGCACATTCAAGCATACGTCCGTCACCGCCGACGAAGCCGATTTTCATGCTTTCCATATACCGGCATCCTTTCCGAGACCGAATATCTCTTATTTCAGTCTCACGCCATTGTATGCTAATGCCCCGGACGTTGTGACTTTGCGGCACAAAAAAGCAGGGCGAATAAATCTCCCTGCTTACTTACGTGCCTATCGGCTCGGTTATCCATTTTTGCGATTTCGCGGCACTGCCGTCTCTCCTCACTTTTTCCATTTTGTTTTTATTGTAATGAGGAAAAACGGTGCAGACGTTTTTCTACCGTTTCTCTTCTCTCTTCACCCTTCTCTCTTAACTTCTCTGCCCCTCATGCTTTCATCGGTATTATCACGGTTTTTGTGCCGAAAGAGTTGCCTGCCATTTTGTTTGCCGCGGATATCGCCTCAGGGGCTACCTTGTATTTCTTGGCTACCGACCAAAGCGTATCTGATCTTGACGGATAACAGATTACAAGCTCATTATCGGGCTTTGAACAAGGTGCGCTCTCGTCTATGTCCACAGCCGACACGCCTGCCGTTTTCGCACTTTCTGTGACGGTGCTTCTTGCGCATATTTCAGCGTTGCAGACTACCTCCCCTTGCGAGACGGTGCATTCCGCGCCGAGGACACAGACAGAGGTATCGTATTCGGCGTTTTCGGGAGCAGTGCCGCTTTCAGAGAACACCGCGTTGTAGGGCATTATGCCCTCGACACTCACGATATCGCCCTCTGCTCCGACTCCGAGAACGAACACGGACATTTTACCGGAAAGCACGGTTTTGCCATCCATATATTCCGCATTTGCAGAAACAGTATTCGCCGTCACTTCGATAATATCTGTGATATCCTTTGCGGATGTACCGATACTGCCGGACACCTTAAAGCTTTCTTCGAGCGTGCCGACGGCTCTCTTCTCGGGGAACGGCTTCACCTCAACAGAGCAGGCAAAATTGCGGCAGAAGGCGTCCTCGCAAAGGTACGCCGCAGTGTTTTCACGGCATATTGCGGAAACGTCGGCGGTTATTCCGACGGAAATAATGCGATTCTCGCCGTAATTGTCGGTCATGGTGTCCGCCGAAAGCGACGTTGCGAAAATGCCTGCGTTCACCGTGCCGTCCTTAGGACAGTTGCCGAGATACGCTTCAAAGGGAATATCCTCCGTGAGCGTGACATATGTATCGTCGGGAGTTCTGTAGAGTGCGCGGAACACCGCGCTTCCGTATGCCGTGCCGCCGTTTTCGGCACATTTGACCTTACATACGCACATATCGACAGACGCATCGACTATCTCTTCGACTGTCGGCATACCTGAACCGAGTTCGAGTTCCTTCGTTATGCGAAGTTCGTCGCACGGCGCCTTTGACATTTTGACCGCGGATATTTCGCGTCTTAAGCATATGAGATCCTCACTGTCCACAGCGTCGAACGGTTCTTCGGTCATTCCCGACCAAACGGTTGCGGAAAGCGAAATGCGTGCGCGTATCGAAAGCTTTCTCTGACCGACAGCCTTCGCTGACACGAACGTACAGCCGACATTGCACCACGAAACGGAATCTTCGGCGAAATCTCCCGAGGCGCTGTCGAAGGAGAAGTCTAAATCGCGTGCGCAGGACATACATTTGAGCTGTTTTTTGTGGTCCGAGGCAAAAACGACCTTAAACACCGTGCGCACACCGACATTGAGCGTTTTTCCGTCGAAGCGTTCGTAACGCACAACGGTGATCGCCTTTGCAAAGATCACCTTCTCAATTCCCGGCAGATATTCGGGAAGAGTTTCCTCAAATTCCGTTTCGTTTTCTTCTCTCTGAGACAAAACCTTTTCGTAAATCGTATAGCTTGAATTTTCCATATGAATATCTCCCTTTTTTTACTTATGCTTCTGAAAGGAGTATATTCGGAAAAGTTCGGATGTATTACTTCTTTCTCAGAAAAAGAGACAAAAGAGGTTTAAAAATTCTCGGCGGTTTTACAAGCACTATTTTTAACATAATTCTCCCTCCACAAAATCGAATCAACAAAGCCGGCACATATTCCGTGGGTTTACCGTCCGAAAAAGCACAGAAGCCCCACCGCAACAAGCAATACAGCCTCGACGCAGACCATTACCGACGCCGGCAGGAATATTGCAAACAGTATACTTACTCCGGCGACCGCCATTCCGACGCCGAGTTCCGAACAGCTTTTTCTCACTGCTGCCGACCTCCCCTTTGATTCCGCTTATCGTATGCGCCGTAAGTTTCCGTTACCGCGTATACCATATACTATGCCGCGAGGTTAAATTGTGTTACGGAGGTATTTTTCATCAGATTATAAGTTCCGGCGTTTCTTCAAGCTTTGTGCCGTCGTATATCAACGTTTTTACCTCATATTTTCCGAAACAAAGCTCTGCGCGGTGTTCACCGAGTGAAAAAGCGGTGTTTCGTGCGTCGGGGGTGTTGTTAAAGAGTCTGAATATGTATCTTTCTCCGCCGAGTTCCTTTTTCATTGCGGTGAGAACTATGTCGCGGCAATCAATGCCTATTTCAAGCTTCCTGACTTTGCGGTGTGCATCGGGAAACGGGAAAAGGTTTCTCGCAAGCGGCAGCGTCGCGAATTCGGACGCCTGTCTTTCGGTCTCGCCTATATTGCAGGCACACATCCTGAAACCGAAACGGCGTTCGCCGAGGTCAAATCTGTTGACATAGCGAGAATCCTTAAGAAGAGGTCTTTCACCTATAGGATGTGCGCAGTATACGGCGGTTCTGAGAAGAGAAAGGTACAGCGTTCCCTTTTCAAACGACGAACCGTGAGTCCCGGCATTGAAAAAGGCAAGCCACTCGGACTCCGGCATACTGCCGTCCTTCACTGCGGAAAATCTCTGTGCGGCGCACTCTCTGCCGTCATTGTAAAGAGGTTCGGTGCAGTATGCCCCCTGACCGTAATACTCGCCGCTTTCGGCGTTTGTGAAAACCGCAAGCTTTAACATCCTGTTCGGTGCAGACATAAAGGTATCTGCCGTTACGTCGATGTACGGTTCTGTTTTGTATATGTCGTACTGCAAACGAACGAAATTGTTTTCCGCTTCAAAAAACGCTTCGACACTTGTCAAAATATCGCCGTCCTCGATTATCTGCACCTTATCAACTTTGCCGAACGGAGTTTCACCTCCTACACAGCTAAACGGACGTCCGTTTTCTCCCATGCGTTTCAGCTGCTCCGCACTCATCCCCCACGGGTCGGCGTTGTCGTCGTACAGATACGGTCGGAACGAATCGGGTTTTATGTACTCTCTGCCTCCGGAAACAAACGAGGTGAGAAGTCCGGTTTCACAGCTTATCGTAACCTTTGTATTCTTTCCGAAACGGACAATATCCTCGGTCGGAACGATACAGGTTTCCTTTTCGACAATCGGTACATAGTCAATATATGCGGAAAAACGGTTCAGCGCCATTGGTTTGAGCTTTGCGTGGAATACAATCTTTTTGCGCCAGTCGAGGTTGAGGTTGCTCTCTTCCTTGACAAGCTGATATTCGACGCTGTTGCCGCAGGTGTCGTACAATCGTATACTTGACTCAATGGTTTCAGACCTGTTCTGTGCGGCAAGCATGAATTCACATACAACCTCCGTCTCCCACTCATACGGGTACGGATTGAAAACAAACAGCGGATACTCACCGTCGGCGGCAGACTCTTCGGCAGATGCCATTGCAAAAAGTGCCTTTGTTTTCTCTTTTTCAAGTATTTCGAGACCGTGACAAATGATGTTTATTCCGTTACTCTCTCCGGTCTTTATACTGCTTCCGGGAAGAATGTCGTGGAATTCGCTTATCATGAGAGCCTTCGCCGCCTCGGCAAGCGCTTTATCGGGATATTTACAAAGTCCTCGAAGCTCCGCTGCGGTACACATTTTCTCGGTGAGGTAAAGTTCGTCTTCAAGCTTTGCGTGGAATCTTTTTATTTCCGACACCGACGTATAGCATCCCGGCATAACGGTACGGAACGATTTATTGTGAACGATAGTCGGAAAAGCTTCCCCAAAGAATTTTTCTGGAGTTGAATGTATTATTTCAAAATCGACCTCCTCCGCAAGCTTCTTTATATCCGCAAGATCCTTTCTCGACGGACCGCCGCCGTGGTTGCCGACGCCCCAGAGAACGCAGTCGACGTCGTCGATGCCCCTCTCGGCCATGCGGCGTCTTATCTTATCCGCAGTTTCTCCCATCAAGCTGCCGTAGCCGTCAGGCGAAACGAAAACTTTTATCTGCGAGCCGTCGGGACTCTCCCACAGCATTGTTTTTGCCGGGTAAGGGTCGCTACCGGAACGGCATATTATGTACCCCGTCTGACCGCATTTTTTAAGAATCTGCGGAAGTCCGACAGAATGTCCGAAGCTGTCAAAATTCACGGCAACAGTCGGTGTGACGCCGAAATTCTCTTTAAAGAAATCAAATCCCATGCGAATCTGCCGCACGATGCTCTCGCCTTGCGGAATGTTGGCGTCGGGTTGTAAGTACCAGCCGCCCATTATGTTCCATTTGCCGCACTTTACAAGTTCTTTGATTTTGCCGAAAAGCTCGGGTGCGTTTTCCTTTATACATTCGTAAAGAATCGCCTCGTTGTGGCAGAAGATATAATCAAATTCTTCCGACAGTTTGACGGCGGAGTAAAACGTCGAAAGCGCTCCGGCAAGACCCTCGGTCAGATCCCACTGCCAGATCGGGTCGATGTGCGCTTCGCAGATAAGGTGCAATCTTTTTGTCATTAATATAAACCTCCGATAATCAGATAATTGTTTAATATAAATTATAGCATTGTTAACGGTGCAATGATATAATAAAGCCGTCGAAAAGTTTAAAATTTTTGTCATTTGCGAGGTGAGCGCATGAGTGCTGACTACTTTGTCGAAAATGAAATGTCCGAGGAAAGCCCGGTTCAGTACCGTAAAGTTGCACTGCACAAGGACAAGGTGTGGACAAAGCCGCACATACATTCGAGAATAGAGCTTCTTTACTGCATTGATGGAAAAATGAAGGTAGTCTCGGGCGACAGCGAAACGATAATTTCCAAGGGAGATTTCATAATAATCGAATCTTACATGGTTCACTCAATATATGCCTTAACCGATGGAGAAAACATCAACGCCGTGATTAAATTTTTTCCGGAGCTTCTTATTCCGCCAACCGCTTCGGCTTCGGAATTTTCGTACTTTCTCCCTTTTGTGCTGAGGGACGAAAAAGTAAAGAAGCACTTCACCTCAAAGGAACTTGAGGGAAGCGTAATTCCCGAGGCGGTCGCCGAAATTGCAAATGAGTGTCTCGAACGCCGCTTCGGCTATGAGATTGCGGTGCGTCTCAACATAAACCGCATCTTTTTGTGGGTGCTTCGGGAGTGGGAAAAGGAAGGATTGTGGATTGACAGCAAGGAAAAGAAGCTGACGACTGTCATTTCGCCGGCACTCGGCTTTGTGCATGAAAACTGCACAAGCGACATAAAGCTTGCCGATGCGGCGAAGATCTGCCACGTAAGCGAGAGCTATTTTTCGAGGAGCTTCAAAAAGCTGACCGGAAGAAGTTTTTCGGAATACATAAACTTCGTCCGACTCGCAAACGCAAAAAAGCTTCTCATATCCTCGGCTTTGTCCGTAACGGAGGTGGGATTTGCAAGCGGCTTTTCTTCAACAAGCTATTTCATAACAAAGTTCCGAAGGTTTTACGGTGAAACGCCTTACAGCTACAGAAATAAGCTTCAGGGTTTCGGGGACGAGACCTAGCTCGTTCTCCGGGAACAAAAAAATGAGGGACTCAATCTTTTCGGTGAGTCCCTGTCATTTTTATACGCATATGCAATCGCTTTCCGATTACTCCTCAATAATTACGACTTTTGCCATCTTCTGCTCGTTTTTAGGACGGTCGGAACGGTCGGTGTCGCAGGAAGCTATTTCGTCGAGAGTATCGAAGCCGTCGATGAGCTTGCCGAATGCGGCGTACTGACCGTCAAGGTGCGGTGCGTCCTCGTGCATGATGAAGAACTGAGAGCCGGCGGAATCGGGCATCATGGAACGTGCCATGGAGAGAACGCCTCTGGTATGCTTGAGGTTATTCTTCACGCCGTTTGACGAAAACTCACCCTTAATCTGATATCCCGGACCGCCCATGCCCGTACCTGTGGGGTCTCCGCCCTGAATCATGAAGCCCTCGATTACACGGTGGAAAATGAGTCCGTCGTAAAAGCCCTCCTTTACAAGCTTTGCGAAGTTTTCGACCGTTATGGGTGCGGTCTCGGGGTAAAGCTCGGCAGTCATTGTCTTGCCGTTTTCCATTTGAAATCTTACTTTCATCTTCTGTTTTCCTTTCGGTAAATGTATTTATCATGTGCATTTGCGGTATCACCGAAAACGCACTTATACGTAAGCTACAGTGTTTTCGCCCTCGAACCAACCGGCTTTTTCCCTGTCGCCGCCGCTCGGCATGAGCTTTCTCAGATTCTGCATGCCGATGCACTTATAAACCTCCCATGTGCGCAGATCTGCATATCCTTCGTTTTCCGACCACATCTCGCAGGCGGCGTATATGAGATTTCGCGTATCGCGGTTGACGGTATTCCACGTCGTTGCGACAACACCCAAAAGTCCGTGTTTTTTCGCAAGTGTACAGCGACCTTTTATGTTGTCCGCCGCACTCACGTTTTCGTATCCCTCCCACGGTGAGAGAATGAGCGTGTCTGCACGGCGGTGTTCGGCAAAGTACTTCACGGTGTCGTCCTTATCCGCACCGACGTTATACTGCCAGTCGGCAACGATTATTCCGGGATTCAGCCTTTCAAGATTGCTCACAGTGTCCGTACAGCGGAAGCAAATGTTTGAACAGTATGGGAACGGAAATGCGTTCTTGTCGAGGAACATATCGCCCCACATTATCATTTTTCTGCCATGGCTCTCTATATCTGCTGCCGTTTCGTTGAGAAAATCAGTAAATTCACGGTTTTGTTTTTCGTCAAGACCTTTGTCGAGTCCGTCGCAGATATACGCTTCGTCACAGCCTACGTGGAAATACTCGCCCTTGCCGAAGAGTCCGCAAAGCTCGGATCGCACCGAACGCAGAAGCTCTTTCACCTCGGGCTTTGACACCTTCCACGTCCAGCCGCCCGGTTCAAAGTATTCCTCGTATTCGGGAGCGTTGTCGAGAAGCACGTTTTTTCCAGCCTTAAAGCGCGACTGAGAAGCGTGACCGAGGTGGTTGAACATCGGTATAAACTCAATTCCCAATGCTCTGCCATCCTCAATGACGGAACGCAGTTCTGCGGCAGTATATCCGTCGCTCCAGCCGAGTTCTTTCATAAATGAGTATCTGTACATTCCCCAGAACTCGAGAATGACATGGGAATATTTGAGAAGTCCGCAGAGCCTTACCGCTTTTCTGAGAAAGAGAAGCGAAGTTTCGGGGAACACGCAAAGGTGTATTCCGCGCAGTTTGAGAACGGGTCTGTCGGATATCTCGCAGCACGGCACGGAAAAGCTCCCGTTTGCATTGCTGTACGGCGAAATAATCTGCAAAAGCGTCGAGAAAGCGTGAATAAGACCGTTTTCGCAGGAATATGCGATATTCACGGCGTTTTCGGTACAGCGAATAACATATTCATATTCCGTACTTTCATCCTCGGGAAAGCAGTCCCTACTTTTTGCAATTGCCGCGCGGCACGGAATACCGTTTTTTTCGACCACCTCAAGATGTGCTTTCCCGGCAGTAAAATTACTCCAAAGCTCGGAACATTTATTCCTGAAGTCTGCGTTCTTCACGCCGCTGTCTATGATAAGAAAGAGCGTATCATTTTCGGAAAAAGTGAATGCTCCCTCTTTCTTTTCGCACTTCGACGGTGCGGGAAAAATATTCATTTTGTTCACCACGCATCAAATTATTTCTGTATCGTCGGCATTTCACAGTACAAACATACTTGCAGTTAATTATACACCGAAAACACAAATTTGTCAAGTCTCGCCGCTCTCGTTTTCGCCGGTCAAACTTTTCCCTGTTCCTCTACATTGAGGACAAAATACGTTGCGCCGCCAACCTTTACCTCATCGGGAAGCCCGTCGTGGGAAAGTCCGCGTCCGTATGCGGCATGAGTCGGATTTACGGCGGTTCTCGTAGAGCTGTGCTTTTTGAGTATTTCCTTGATGTTTTCGACCTTGTCGTCGTCGGTTCCTATGAGAAGAGTTGTATTTCCTATCATGAGAAAACCTCCGGTCGTCGAGAGCTTTGTCACAAAATAGCCCTCTGCCGTAAGCGCGGAGGCGACGACCGCACTGTCCTCGTTGTTTACTATCGCAAGTACAAGTTTCATATTTATTCTCCTGTTCTGTCAGATTATATTTCGGAATTGAGCAGTTTTATGCTGCGGCGGTCGAGTCTTCTGTAGTCGGGTATCTCATATCTGTTGTCGTTTGAGTCCCTGACAAGTACTCTTCCGTCGTAAAGCACCTTTATGTCGTTATGACGGTTGCGTATTGTGAAGGTCTGCTCTCCCCTGTCGGTATCGACCGTCCATTTGAGTATGCCGAATTTTTCGCTCACCTCGGTAAGTGCCGTTATTTTCGGTATGAGGTAATATTCGTTCAGTGCTTCTTCTATAACCGCTTTCGACTCCGGCATAAGGTTGTCGAGGTTTCTTATAATTGCGTGCTCCTTGCCCTCGCTGTCAAGGAGGGTTATGTAGCGTCGGAGTCCGCTCACGGGGAAGAGTCTTCTCGGCTCAAGGCTTTCGATTTTCTCGCCGCCGTAAAACTCAACGTCCACAACGCACATATCACGCTTTGTGAATTTGGCTTCGTCGCCGTCAATATATCGTCTTGCCATTATTCAAAATTCTCCTCCTCTTTGCTCTTTCTTATCTTCTCGGACATCGACTGTATTTCGACGAGCTTATAGTATTTACCCTTGAGTGCCATAAGCTCCTCGTGGCTTCCGTTCTCGATAATGCGTCCCTTATCGACGACTATTATCTTATTCGCCTTTCGCAGAGTCGAGAGTCTGTGAGCTATCATGAGAGTCGTTCTGCCGCTGATGAGACGTTCTATAGCATCTTGGATCATATTCTCGGTTTCTGAGTCAACCGACGCCGTCGCTTCGTCGAATATGAGCATACTCGGGTTTTTGAGAACCGCTCTCGCTATGGAGAGTCGCTGACGCTCACCTCCGGAAAGTCCTATGCCTCTCTCGCCAAGCATAGAGTCGTAGGCGTCCGGCTGACGTGCGATAAACTCATGTGCATTCGCTATCTCAGCGGCGTGAATTACCTCCTCGACGTGTGCGTCCGGCTTGCCGTATGCGATATTGTTGAAGATTGTGTCACGGAACATCATCGGCTCCTGCTGAACATAGCCTATTCTGGAGCGGTAATATTCGAGGTCTATATCCTTGATATTGACGCCGTCAACGAGAATTTCGCCCTCGTACTTATCATAGAAGCGCAGGAGAAGGTTTATGAGCGTCGATTTCCCGGAGCCGGTAGTACCGACTATACCCACAATGTCTCCCGGTTCAATTCTGAGGTTGATATCCGAAAGAGTCATCTTCGTGCGGTCAAAGGCGAAGTTTACGTTCTTGAACTCTATCTTTCCCTTTATCTCGGGACGGTTTCCGCTTCCTCTGTCGTTTTCCTCCTCGGCATCGAGAATATCGAGTATACGTTCCGCCGCGGAGAGCGCCTGCTGATAGGCGTCGCTTAAGTTTGCGAAGAAGTTGACGGGACCGTAAAACATCGAGGCATACGAAAGAAACGACACAAGCACGCCGACCGTGAGTCCTCCCTCAAGGTTTACGACCCATGTGCCGCCGACGAACCATATAAGAAGCGAGCCGCAGTTTACGAAGAATGAAACGATATTCGGGAATGCCGTCGATAT
Source organism: uncultured Eubacteriales bacterium (assembly GCA_934502885.1). Classification (GTDB taxonomy): domain Bacteria; phylum Bacillota; class Clostridia; order Oscillospirales; family CAG-382; genus CAKSUT01. The sequence goes on from CAKSUT010000001.1 coordinate 122,093, forward strand.
TCTTGCCGACTGCGTATCGACTCTCAGCCACTCCTTATTGTAGTCGGAGAATTTATCGACAGCTCTGTCCTCTCCGGCGAACGATTTTACAACCTTTATGCACGGCAGAGAATCAGTGAGTATAGACACAACCGCCGACCATCTGCGCCATATCTTGCGGTAGTATGGGAAGATTTTTCTGTTGAAGTAGCGTGAGCCGAGTACGACTATCGGTATCGGTATGAGTGAAAGGAGAGTGAGCTTCCAGTTCATAACAAACATTATAATGATAATGCCTATCATGAGGAAAAACTGCACGACAACCTCTTGGGTTATACGGAGCATAAACGACTGTATTGTCGAAGAGTCGCCGCTTATGCGGTTTATAACCGAGCCTGTCGAGGTTTTGTCGTAAAAGCTCATGGGAAGGTGCTGTGCTTTGCGGTAGACGTCGTTTCGCAGCTCCGCAACTATCTTATCGCCGCTGACTCGGAGTCTGTAGCCGCGCACGATACCGATAAGGTGCTGAAGCAGGTACGCAGACAGAAGGATAAAAACCACGGCTTTGAGCTTTTGCATATTGCTGTTCGGGAGTATGTCATCGACGAGGTTCTTTGTTATGTAAGGCGGCAGAAGAGCCATTCCCGTCGAGAAAACCGAGAGGAACATACAGAGTATGAGGTTGCCTATCTCGGGCTTCACGTACTTTGAAAGCTTCTTCATTATCTTGCCTTTTGACTGGCAGTTGATACACTCGGCTCCGGGGTGAAGGAGCGTTCTGCCGCACTTCGGACAGACGTTCATCATTTTTTCGTAGGTTGCGCAGACAACGTCGTATTCACGTTCAAGCGGCTCTCCGCGTCCGAGGTTCTCCATAAAAGCCGCCGCCATGTCGCAGAGCGTCGCAACCGAATACGTAAAGCGGAAAAACTCAATTTTTTCTCCGCCGACGGTATTCACGACGAGTCTTGCGTTTCCGTACATTCGCTTGACCTTTGCACTTTCGACTTCTGTATACGGTATTATCCGCACCCTCTTATTCTCTGCCGCCGACGTGTCTATAGAAATTGCCCTTTTGTCGGTAGCCGCAAGGAGCGTTTCTCCGTACTTTGCGCCGAAAGTCAGGTCGCCGACGATAATAAACAAGAGCTTTTCTTTCTCCGCGCTTTTGCCGTTCGCCGACGAAAGCGTTTCTTCAAGAAGTTTCTTCATACCTTCTGACGGCTCTTTGTTTGCCGGAACGCCTTTAAAATCCATGTCATCATCCCTTTCTCCGAAAAGCGTAAAATGAATGTAAGTCATTGCTTACGACACACTTATACCATATTCCGAGCCGGAAGTCAACCTTTTTGGCGCAAAAAAGAAAATTTATCGTAAAAAAAGTAATTTTTCCTTTACAAAGGCGTCTTTCGACAACAATTTGCGTAAAAGCGGAAAGCACCGAAAAAAGTGCGGAATCACGCAAAAAAAGCAGCCCCGGAGCACAATGACGTCCGAGGCTCTACCGCAATTCACAGTCTTTTTACTTCATACAGCCCAAAAGCTTTGACGTGCTTTTCTTCACGTCCTCCATGAGGCGCTGAGTGTACGACTTTTTTCCGCAGTCGCACATTGCCTTTGCGGCGACGCCAACCGCCGTTCCGAGAATTACGCCGGCTATCATTCCGGCGGCGATGTCCTCTTTGTTTGCGTGCATAAACATAATGCGAGGTCTCCTTTCGTCTTTTTGTTTCCGCAAGTATTTTTTACACACTCACGCATTTTATTCATCGTCCGTCTGACAATAAGCGGCATTTGTATTCTTTTTGTTAAACTTTTTGCACCGTTCTTGTATTAAAGCAAAATTTATGGTATATTATCGGGAGAACATACGAAGGGAATGTTGCAAATGCCGATTAAAATTCCGGATACCCTCCCGGCGCACGAAACGCTCGTAAGAGAAAACATTTTCGTTATGACCGACAAGCGTGCGACAACGCAGGATATTCGTCCGCTTAGAATACTTCTTCTCAACCTCATGCCGACAAAGGCCGTCACGGAAACGCAGATACTCCGTCTTTTGTCGAACACGCCTTTGCAGATAGAGATAACTCTTCTTCACACGGCGACTCACACCTCGAAGAACACCGCGCAAGAGCATCTGACGTCGTTTTACAAGGACTTTTCCGACGTAAAGGGAATGCGCTTTGACGGAATGATAGTAACAGGTGCGCCGGTGGAGGATCTCGAATACGAAGACGTCGATTACTGGGACGAGATATGCGAAATATATGAGTGGGCAAAGACTCACGTGTACTCTTCGTTTTTCATCTGCTGGGGTGCGCAGTCGGCTCTTTATTACTACTACGGTCTTCCAAAGGTAAAGCTTCCGAGAAAGCTTTCGGGAGTTTACGAGAACCGTGTTATTGTGCCGTCTCACCCTCTCGTGCGCGGCTTTGACGAAGTATTCTTCGCACCGCATTCGAGAAATTCCGAGGTCACGGAAAGAAGCATTGCGGAGTGTCCGCACCTTGAGATACTTTCAAAGTCCGACAAAGCCGGCGTCTATATCGCCGCCGCACGTACGGGACGCAGATTTTTTGTCATGGGGCATTCGGAATACGATGCCGACACGCTTAAAAACGAATATCTGCGCGACCTTGCCAAAGGTATAAATCCCGACATACCCGAAAACTATTTTCCGTTTGACAATCCCGAAAACACTCCCAAGAATTTCTGGCGCAGTCACGCGCATCTTTTGTACTCAAACTGGCTCAACTACTTTGTATATCAGGATACTCCTTACAATCTTGACGAGCTTGACAAATGACGACGATATCAAAAACGAAAGGAAAAAGCCATGCCGAAGCTGTTTATCACCGACATTGACGGAACAATACTGAGAAAAGGCGAATGCACCGTAAGCGGCAAAGTGCTTGAATTTTTCGCGGAGCTTGCCGAAAACGGAGTCGTCGCCGCCGTTGCCTCAGGGCGTTCTTACGACAGTATAGCAAGAATTTTCGGCGGCAGTATTCCGGAGAAGCTTTACGTCATTTCAAACGACGGTGCTCTCTGCACATTCGTCGGAAAGCACCTGTTCGGAAAGCCGCTGTCGCAGAGTGCCTGCGCGCACTTTTTCGGCGAAGCAAAAAAACACGACGGCGGTTTCTTCTGCGCCGCGGACAAGGCTTACATATACGGCGGTGCGACAAGGTTTACATATGCGCCGGAATTTGCTCTGACGGGAATTTCGGTATCGAACGTATACAGCATTAACGAAAACGTATACAAAATAGGAATCGACCTCTCCGACGGCAAAGAAACGGGTATGTGTCCTGCCGATGCACGCTGTGCCTACAACGACGGCATACTTTGCGAGTACGTTTCGCGCTACGCCGACAAGGGAAACGCTATTGAGGCGCTGTCGCAGAGACTTTTCTGCCACCGCGAGGACATTTTCGCCCTCGGCGACGGTCCGAATGATGTGAGTATGTTCAAAAAGGCAAAGTACTCCGCATTCATCAACAAAGGGAACGGAAAATCGGAAAGCAGTGCGGCTCTTACCTTTGCCGACTGTGACGAAGCAATGGAATATTACAGAAAAAATCTGCTCGGAAAGCAGTGACCCTTAAGACGTAAAAAACTCCCACCGCAATCAAAGTAATGCGGTGGGAGAAAATTTGTCTGTGTTTCGTCAGGTCTTATACTTTCCCGGTGAAACGCCGTCGATACGCTTGAACATGGTGCTGAAATAGTTCTGATTGTAAAATCCGAGTGCCAAGGAAACCTCTTTTATGCTCATGCCCTCGCGCAAAAGCTTTTTCGCACGTTTGACTTTCATATCGTTGAAGTACTCTATAACACCCATGCCGGAATACTTCGCGAAAACTCTCTTTACGTTTGAGCGGCTCATACTGCAAAGCTTCGCTATATCGTCAACCGACAGCATTTTTCCGATGTTCTTCTTCATGGTATCGACTATGCGTCTGTAGCTTTCCGTACCTTTTGATATCTCGCGTATTTCCTCTGTTTCATCGCCCAGAATAACCGTGAGAAGAAGCACCTCGAGCCGCTTCAGAGCAAGACGCGCTTCAAGCTCTTTCCCGTCTCCGATATGAAACCGTCCGTCGGTGTTAACAAACGCGCCCGACGTCATATCAAGAACCGCCTTTACCTCCTCGAGACCTTCCTCCGGTACGGCATACACTCGCTTTTTGAGCTTAGGCATATCCGACGCCGAAAACGAGAATATTATAACCGTCGGCTCGGTGCCGCCCTCCGAACGTATGCGGTGAAATTCCATGGGCTTATGGAACAGCATCTGTCCGCTTCCGAGAGAATATACGTCGTTGTCCGCCGTTATTCCGACCTTCCCGTCAAGCACGAACACCGTCTCCCAAAAATCGTGGCTCTCGCCGTTAAATGAAAAGTCCTTCGCAAAATGCTGGTTAAATGCGGTATAAACGGTCTGTATTTCAACCGCATTCTTAACATCACACGGATAGTGCATTGTGTCCCTCCGAAGCAAAATTTACACTTTGGATTCAAATTCAAAGATAAAGTATCCCATAGCGTATATACAAGTTTACAAATATATGTTACAATTGGTATAATAGCAGAAAAAGTGAATTTTGTCAAGAAATTCGCGGATATTTTTTTACGCCGGTGTGCGTTTTCGGCACGGCGGCGATGAAAGGACGCTTGCATAAAATGGGCAAAAATTTAAATCTCGCCGCTATAATGGAGCAGTTTTCCATAGATTCCGGCGCACTTCCTTACGGAAACGGACACATAAACGACACGTTTGTCATCACCTCTCATCCCAAATACATATTGCAGAGGATAAACACCGACATTTTCAAGTCGCCGGAAGAACTTATGGAGAACATTGAGAAGGTAACGGTTGCGATAAAGAAAAAGCTCGTCGAAAAGGGAGAAGATCCGGCAAGGGGTACTCTCACGATAGTAAAAACCAAGGACGGAAAAAACTTTTACAGAGACGGTGACGGCAACTGCTACAGAGTGTTCCTCTTTATCGACGACGCCGTTTCGTATGACAGAGTCGAGTCCGAAAAGATTCTGTACGGTGCGGCAAAATCTTTCGGCGAATTTCAGCGTATGCTCTCCGATTTCGACGCCGCGGAGCTTCACGAAACGATTCCCGACTTTCACAACACGCCCAAGCGTTTTGAAAACCTGAAAACCGCAATTGCGGCAGACAAGGCAGGCAGATGCGACTCTGTGAAAGAAGAAATCGACTTTGCGCTTTCTTTCGAAAAAGAAGTATCGAAGGTGGTTGACGGTCTTGCGGACGGCAGTATTCCGCTGAGAGTCACCCACAACGACACGAAGATAAACAATGTACTCATAGATCCGCTGACCGGAAAAGGCGTCTGCGTGATAGACCTTGACACGGTAATGCCCGGTTCTCTTCTCTACGATTTCGGCGACGGTCTCAGAACAGGCGGTGCGACAGCCGACGAGGACGAGAGAGACCTTACAAAGCCCGGTATCAGTCTTCCTCTATTCAAGAGCTACACTGAGGGTTATCTTGCCGGAATGGGCGACAGCATAACAGAAAAGGAAAAAGATCTTATGCCATACTCCGTCTTTCTTCTCACATATGAGTGCGGAATACGTTTTCTGACGGATTATCTCGACGGCGACGTATACTTCAAGGTACACCGCCAGGGACACAATCTCGACCGTGCAAGATCGCAATTTGCGATGTGCCGCGATATTTTGAAGAAGCTCCCCGAAATGAAAGAAGCCGTCGCGAACGCCGCGGCAAAACAATGAAAACCTCTGCTTAAAAGAAAGGAAATACATATGAGAACAATAGTATGCAGTAATTACGACGAAATGTCCGAAAAAGCGGCGAAGCTTGTTGTAAGCCAGCTCACGCTCAAGCCCGACAGCATTCTCGGTCTTGCGACCGGTTCGACGCCGATAGGACTTTACGAAAGGCTCTGCAAGCTTAACAAAAGCGGCGAGGTTGACTTTTCCGAAGCGATAACCTTCAATCTTGACGAGTACTACCCGATATCTCCCGACAACGAACAGAGTTACCACTATTTCATGGAACAGAATCTTTTCTCGAAAGTAAACATAAACCGAGACAACATCCACATTCCGAACGGCTGCTGCAAGGATCCCGATGCAGAGTGCGAAGCTTATGAGGCGGCAATTGAGGAAGCAGGCGGCATTGACCTTCAGATCCTCGGAATAGGTCAGAACGGACACATCGGCTTCAACGAACCGAGCAGAGACCTCAACACAAGCACTCACCTCACCGACCTCACGGAAAGCACGATAGAGGCAAATTCGAGGTTTTTTTCAAGCGTTGACGACGTTCCGAAGAAGGCACTCACTATGGGAATTTCGACCATACTCAAGTCAAAGAAGATAGTTCTTATGGCGTGCGGTGCGTCGAAGAGAGATGCTGTGCGTGAGCTTTTCACCGAGGACATCAACACCGACGTTCCGGCTACTCTCTTAAAGGTTCACCCCGACGTTGTACTTATCTGCGACAAGGAAGCATACGGTGAATAACTCCGTTTTGCGTACATACAAAAAGTTCTCCGTGGCAAGCACAAAGCTTTCCACGGAGTTTTCTTATTTATTCGTTTTTCTGCGGTACATTTCCGAAAGGAGTTTTGCGTTGTCAACGTACCTCTCAATCGGTGCGTTGTAGCTTAAAAGCTCACGGACTATGGTCGAGCTTACGTGTCCGTTCTCGGGTTTCGAGAGAAGGAACAGCGTTTCACAGTGCTTTCCGCACATATCCTCGATGAGAAGTCTGTTCGCCTCCGCCATTTCGTTCTCGTAGGTAAAATCCTTCGTGTTGCGTATTCCCTTGACTATCGCGTCAATGCCGTTATCGGCGATATAGCGCATGAGAAGTCCTTCGTAGACCTCGACTGTGACATTTTGGCAGTCACGAAGTGCGTCCTCGATAAGCACCGCTCTTTCCTCCGGGGTAAAGAGTCCTTTTTTTGCGGAATTAACACACACAAGCACTCTGACCTCATCGAAGACGGCGGACGCACGCCTTATGACGTCGGTGTGACCGACAGTCGGCGGATCATAACTTCCCGGGCACACGGCAATCCGTTTCTTATGCTCGCTCATTACTCTTCATTCCCCTCGTTTTTGCTTTTCTCGTCGTAATCGAAGATATAAGTGAGAACTCTGCTGTACTTATACTTTTTTCTGAAAGTGAGACCGTAAAGGTCGCCGTCTATCTCGTCTTTGTCGGTTTCGCATACGACAATTGCGCCGTCGTTCAGGATATCCGCTCTCGCAACCTTCTTGAGAATCTCGTCCTTCATGCTTCTCGAATACGGCGGATCGAGGAAAACGATATCAAAACGCTCCTTGCCGGCGACGCTCTTGAGATATTCGCTGTAGTCCATTCTCGACACGGCGCACTGCTTCATAAAGCCGGTTTTCTTCGCATTCTCCTTGATTATCGCAACGGCATCCGTGTTCTCGTCGATAAGCACCGCGCTGTCGGCGCCGCGGCTCAGTGCTTCAAGCGCCATCTGACCGCTTCCGGCGAACAGGTCGAGTACTCTTTTTCCGGCTATATCAAACTGTATCGCGCTGAATACGCCCTCCTTGACTCTCTCTGTTGTGGGGCGCGTTATATCCTCTCCTTCGAGAGTAGCAAGCTTCATTCCTCTTGCTTTTCCGGTTATTATACGCATAAATTATCCTCCGTTACGTTAGTTACGTTCGTTTTCTGTTTTGTCGGCGTGAAAATGCTCGTACACCGTTTTTGCTATATCCGGGCTTATTCCGCTAACCTCGGCAAGCCCATCGACCGATGCATTTTTCACTGCTGTGTAGGTTTTGAAATGAGAGAGCAGTGCCTTCGCCTTTGCCGCTCCCACGCCTTTTATGTCCTCAAGCGATGAACGCTTTACCTTTTTTGTACGCGAAGCGTCCATTTTGGAGAAAGTAAACCTGTGTGCCTCCTCCTGTATGCGGTAGATGAACGAAAAAACGCTCATATTCTTCGCTATGCTTATATCACGCTCACCGTCGGTAAGAGTGCGTGTTTTGTGATAGTCATCCTTGACCATACCGAAGACGGGTATATCGTCGAGGCACATACTCCGCATGAGAGCTTTCACGGTGTTTACGTGTCCCTTGCCGCCGTCAAGAAGTATGAGGTCGGGACGAACCGAAAAGGTCCCCTTTTCGTCAGAAAGGTGCGTGAGTCTCCTTTCGAGAGCTTCGCTCATCGCGGCGTAATCGTTGGTTTCGCCGACAAGTCTCTTAATCGAAAAGGCTCTGTAATCCGATTTTAAAAACTTTCCTTCCGCCACCGTTATCATCCCGGCATACATATCGTCAACGCCGTTGTTCGATATATCATACGCCTCAATGCGTTCCGGCACGACCTCAAGTCCCAGAATGCCGGCAAGCTCGACGAGAACCTTTATGTCCTTTTCATCCGCCGAAAGCTTTTGTCGAACCGCCTCGCAGGCATTGTTCACTGCCATGAGAGTATATGCGCGCCGCTCCCCTCTTTCGGGTGTGTGTACATTGACGTGCTTATCGGCAAGAAAGCTTAATTTTGCTTCAAGCGACTTTTCGTTTTCCTCGCCGAGAGGAAAGGACACGAGAATATTTCTCGGGAAGTATGCGTCCTTGCCGTAAAAACGCTCTATGAGGTCGGTCATCATGTACTCATCGACCGGCTCGTCGGCGGAAAAAACTACGACGTTTTTGTCAAGCACCTTGCCGCCTCTGATGAACAGAATCGCAAGCGCACTCACCGTCTCGCCCTCATAAAGTCCGAACACGTCAAACTCCTTATCGGGATCGGTGATTATCCTCTGCTGTTCCGAAAGAAGCGAAAGAGCCTCTATATTGTCTCGGTATATCGCCGCCGCCTCAAAGCGCATATCCTCCGCAGCTTTCATCATCTTCTCTTTAAGCTCGGAAAGAAGACCTTCAAAGTCGCCCTTGAGAAAGCGTTCTATGCGTGCGTACAGGTCTCTGCATTCCTCCGCGCTTATTTCGCCGCGGCACATTCCCATGCAGGTGCCTGTATGGTAGTACAGACACGGACGACCCACGACCTTGCCCGGCTCGAGAACCTTCTTGCATCTCGGAAGTCTGAACGCCTTGCTTGCCGCCTTTATTATGTCGTTCGCGGCAATTCCCGAGGTATACGGTCCGAAATACTTCGCTTTATCGTCCTTGCGGCGGCGCGTCATGGATATAACCGGTCTGCCGTACTCGGACGAAAGGCGGATATAGGGGTAGGTCTTTGCATCCTTGAGCTTGATGTTGTACTTCGGCATATGACGCTTGATAAGCTCGTTTTCGAGTATCAGCGCTTCGGTCTCGGTCGAGGTGTAAATACACTCGAAGTCGTCGATTCTCTCCGAGAGCTTCGCCGTTTTTGGAGAGAGTCTGTGCAGAGGCTGAAAGTAGCTTGCCACACGGTTTCTGAGGCACTTCGATTTCCCGACGTATATTATCTTTCCGGTTTTGTCGTGCATCATATACACGCCCGGAGACGGCGGAAGAAGCTTCACTTTTTCCTTAAGCTCTTCTCTTGTCGGCATTCTCAAAAGCCCCCTTTCTCCGAAATACAAAGCGGCGCATCGGCGCACGGCTTATAAAAAAACGCCTTTAACAAAAAGAGCTGCGCCGGAACGCAGCTCACACGGCAACCGCCGATAGGTTCACTCTCAGTCGGTGAGAGAGGTTTCTATAAGAGCCGCAAGACCCTCTACCGCTTCCTCTTCATCGGGACCGTCAGCCATTATGAGAACTGTAAGTCCCTTGGTTACGGCGAGAGAAAGAACTCCCAAAAGGCTCTTTGCGTTCGCTCTTCTGTCACCGTTTTCTATCCAAACGGAACTCTTGTATGAATTTGCTTTTTGAATAAAGAATGTAGCAGGTCTTGCATGAAGTCCCGACGTATTCTTTACAACAACCTCTTTAGATGTCATTGCACTTATCTCCTTTATTTTTTGTCCGCACGATCTTTGGTAAATCGAAGGAATGCGGTGCGCGGAGGACTTAATCGCATCCTCCGCAAATATTCCCACCGATTACAATATCACGATTGATATTATATAGGTTTTCGGCAGGAAAATCAAGTACTTTTATAAAAAAGATTGATTCGCTTCACAAAAAAAAGCAGTTTTCACGAATAGTGTCGCAGATACACGCATATTTTGGTCAAAACGTATCACAGCGTGCTAAATTTCCGCAAATACCGAGCTTTGTTTTGTACAAAAGCCTCTGTTTTTGTTAAAATATGTTGAAAATCGGCTTTGAGAATTACACGGAAGCCTTACTTCCCTCTTCGTCTATGGCATCCTTGAAGGCGGCATATGCGTCGGTGGTAATTTCTTCGTAGTCAATACCGGTAATGAATCCGGATATGGAAATCTTCGAGGTATATATGCCGAACTGCTGTGAAACGGCGATATACGAGCTGTCAGACGTATAAAGTCCGTCGTCGCTCACTCTGCCGAGGCACTCTACGGTAATATATGCGTCTATTCTTCCGGGAATGTCGAGCTTCTTTATATCGCCCGTTTCGGTTACGTAGTATCCTTCGGCAGGAGTAAAGTCGGCTTTCGTGATGCGTGCTATATGTTCACCCTTTGCATTGTTGACAATGTCTCCGACCTTTATATAGTCCTGCGACGCTTTCTGTATATTCGACACTTTAATGTTCATCTCTATCGAAACGGGAGTTCCGTCCGTATTCCTTTCAAGCATCGCTCCGCCGAAAAGCTCTCTGACTACGAGTGCCGCCGCAACGGCAAGTATCGCTATTATTATTACCGAGTCGATAACATTAAACCGTATCTTTTTCTTTTCCATGTTATGGCTTTTCCTTTCCTTATACTGAAGTTATACAGCCCGTGAAGTGAATTTCGGACGTCATTCCGCGCTCGGCGGCGTCGGCTTTCCGAAAACCTCGGGAACTTCGCCGTCGGGGAACTTTTCAAACGCGGTTATATATCCGTAGCTCTTGAAGCCGACGGTTTTAAATTCCACATATTCGCCGACCGCAATCTTTAGTTTGTCTATCTTAAACTCGCCGTTTTCGTCCTTTGCCTTTGCGGCAACAGTAATATCGACCTTTTTGTGGTCGGGATAATTTACGGTGACAAGCTCTCCTGTTCTCTCGTTAAACTCGATTCTCTCGACCTCAGAGACCTTCACTCTCTCTATTATGCCTATCTCCGAATCGCCTCTGTGAAGCTCGCTTCCCTCTGTTATATAGTCTATATACCTGTCCTCGACAGAACTCATGGATATCGTATATCTGAGGTAAATCTCGTCTCCCCCTCTGAAAAGCGACATGAGCTTATCTCCGAGGAAAAGATATACCGCAAAGGCAATAATCGCAAGTACCACTGCCGTTATCAGTACATCCACAAAGTTAAAGTGTTTTTTTGTTTTTGCGGTGTTGTTCATTTTATTGACCATTCCTTTCAATTCACTTTTCCGTCATTCCATTTCGGCTTTTTTCGCCGCTTCCTCGGAAAGCCTTATTTTCCGTGCGGAAACGCAAAGTGCGATAACAAGCCAGAAGAACAGAAAGAATCTGTAGTTGTACCAAACGTAGTCCGTGAAAGACTGAATAAGCACCGAAAGAACGCCGCCGAGACCGGCGAGGCATATAACGGCGCATTTGCCGTCGTATCTCGATTTGTCGGTCACAAAATCCGCGCATAGCTTGATGAAGAAGAAAAACAGAATGACAAGGAACAGCATTCCGAAAATTCCGTTTTCCGCAAGCACCTGTAAGAACAGGTTGTGACTGTGCGGAGCGGTTTCTATCGCTTCAAGCGAATAATTCGGGTATACCTTTCTGAATGCCGACTCGCCCATGCCGATACCGCCGATTAAGTAATCGCCGGTCATTTTGAGAGTTCCCTTCCAGATATTCACTCTGTACATAGTCGAAGAATCTCCGAGGTTTCCTATACTCGTGAAACGGTTGAGAATTGCGTCGGGGACAACAAACGGCACAAGCGGCAATGCAATAAGTCCCGCAACGCAGATTTTCATGGTATGTCTGCTGTAGATAAGGAACATAACGAGTATTCCAAATATTGCGCCGAGCCATGCGCCTCTCGACCACGTAAGCACAAGGCAGACCGCCGCAAGAGCCGTAACGGCAAGCGCGCCGAGTCTCGCCTTTCCGCGCTCCTCGAATACCGCGAGTATCGAGAACGGGAGCATTATTATAAGGTACTGTCCGAGAACATTGGGGTTTTCAAAGGTCGAAACAACTCTGTTTCCTATCTCAGTAAACATGGTGCTGTCAAGCCACGCCGCGGTTGTCGTTCCGAAAAAGTTCTGATATATTCCGTAGAGCGACACAAGAGCAAGTGCCGCAAGCATTCTGACGACGCACTTCATCAGGAGTTTTTCCGAGCGAATGAGATTCACCGCAAGGAAATACGCCGCCATAAAGCAGACAAACATAAGTGCAGGCGGAAGACTTCCTCTTCCTCCGAGGGAGATAAATCCTCCGAAAAGGACGATAACGGCAAAGCACAGCACAAGAATATCGAAAAACTCGAGCTTAAGCGAACGCTTTCCCCTTATCGCCTTGTAGAAGAACGAAAAGGCTGTGAGCATTACAAGCCCGGCAAGCACCATTGTCGGCAGAAACGGCACGGTGGTAAATATGATTATCATGCCGGTTTCGGGAGAGTAGAGTACGAGAAAAACTCCTATAAGCGCAAGTATGCCGACGATAAGTATCAGCGGATGTACGGCAAACGAAAAAAGTCCGAGAACCGTTCCGACGGCTATTGCAGAAGCGTGGGAGGTGTCCCTCGAGGCTTCGTGCGGAAGCATTTTCACATCAACGTCTATCACGGCAAGCAGTACTCCGAGTATGCGGCTTTCGGATATCGCCTCTGCGGCATTCTTTTTCGACGCCATGAGGATTATTCCGGCGAGTATGCAAAGCACTCCGGTATAGATGTAGGTACTGTCGAACGACGCTTCTATAAACGCAAGGTACTTCACTATGTGGAGTATCGAAACATAAAGTCCGAAATACATAAATCCGCTGCCGTAATACCTCATCGGCTTTTGCAGAAGTCCAAGCGTTCCCGATCTGAGCTTTGTCAGTATCACGCTGTTTTCGCAGGTTTTCGCAAGCGTTGCCTTGAAGCGGTGTTTCTCCTTTGTAAGCGAGAAGAGCTTTTTGAGATATCTGCCTATAAAGCTTTCGGCGTACAGCTCCTCGACCCTGCCGTAGTCGGCAAACACTCTAGCAAAGTTGCTTTTCGCTATCGAATCGAGAAAGAAATCCGCAATTACGGTGAGAATATGCACAAAAAAACTCTCACTCATGAGTTTACCCAAGGTCGCCCTTTTCCGAGTCTTTTTTAAGTCACGATTCATTCTCCGGCTTACCCTCCTTTTCATCGGCGTTACTGTCTGCCGCTTTCTTTTTTCTGCGCCGTTTCGACGGCTTTTCAATCGGTTCTTCGCCCCGGCACACGCGAATCACGTTTTCGTCATCAAACGAAAGCTTTCCGTCCGTACGCAGTGTCTCTATCATTTCGGGTCTTACGGCAAAGGTTTTCTCAAGAGCTTTCCGCCTCCGCCACTTTTCTATATTCTCATGGTGTCCGGACAGAAGAACCTCCGGCACATTCATGCCGTCAAAGCTTGCGGGTCTTGTATACTGCGGATACTCAAGAAGTCCGGACGATATACTCTCTATTTCGTAGCACTCGCTGTCCGGGAGGACGCCCGGGATAAGTCTCGATATGCAATCGACGAGAATCGCCGCCGGAAGCTCTCCGCCCGTCAGCACATAGTCGCCCACCGAAATCTCCTCATCGACTATGCTCTCGATTATCCTTTCGTCAACTCCCTCATAGTGTCCGCAGAGAATGCAGAGTCTCGGAAGCTTTGAAAGCTCCTCCGCTTTTTTCTGGGTGAGCACGCTCCCCTGCGGCGACATATAAACTGTATGCACCCTCTCGTCCTCGCACACCGCTTTATGGCAATCGAGGACAGGCTGAACCGTCATTACCATTCCCCTGCCGCCGCCGAAAGGATAGTCGTCGGTTTTGCGGTGCTTATCCTTGGTGTAATCACGGATATCGTGGAGTTTTACGTCTATTATTCCTTTTTCCGCCGCGTTTCCGAGAATGCTGTCGCCGACTGCGCTTTTTATCATATCGGGGAACACGGTCATTATATCAAATCTCATATTCTGCCCCAAATCCTCGGTTTCAGTCGTGTATTTCTTCGGCGTCATCATCGAAAATTCCGGGTATCACATTTACGTATATTCCCTTTTCGAGGTCGATATCCTCTACAAAATCTCCGCCTGTGGGCATGAGAACCTCCTTGCCGGACGGTCTTTTCACGGTATACACGTCGGAAGCACCGTAATTATCGACCGACACGAGAGTGCCATAGGTTTCACCGCTTGCGGCGTCTATCACGGGAAGTCCGATTATATCGGAGATGAACACGCTGTCCTCGTCGATGTCGAGGTCGTCACGGTCGGCATAGAGGTACTTTCCCCTCACTGCGTCCGCCGCCTCTGCACTGTCGATTCCCTCAAGCATAAAATACAGGCAGTCCTTGTATTCCTTCACCGAGACTACGCGGCGGCAGTCTTTTCCGTTCGGGTCAAAGTACACCTTTTCGAGAGACATTACGTCCTCGGGGCTGTCGCAGTAGTGTTCGACCTTAATCTCGCCCTTTAAGCCTCGTTTGTTGATAACTCTGCCTATTTCAAGATATTTTTCCGTCATAAGACAATATTACCCCTTATATATGTTTCCTACACAGTTTACCATTTATTTGTGAATATTTCAACCCGTCAAGATATTTTACCGGTATTCACGCTCTTTTGAAGAGTAACAGAATTTTTGCCGCGCTGTCAAGGCACGGCAAAAGCAAAAGCTCCGCCACAAAACGTGCGGAGCGTAAGGTCGTCTCATTCAATCGCCGAATACTCTTTCTCACAGCTTCTCATGGCGAGGATGGTTTTGGAGATGAGGTCGTCGAGTTCCCAGCCGAGCATTTGGGCGCCTCTTTCTATTACCTCTCGTGAACATCCGGCGGCAAAGTTGAGAGTCTTGTACTTCTTCTTCACGGACTTGAGTTCAAGATCGGAGACACTCTTCGACGGGCGCATGAGAGCAACCGCACCGATAAGTCCCGTAAGCTCATCGACGGCGTAAAGGACTTTTTCCATTTCGTGTTCGGGCGCAATATCGACGGTAAGTCCATATCCGTGGCTTGCGACGGCGCGGATAAGTCTCTCGTCGAGACCTCTTTCACGCATTATCTCCTGCTCCTTCCTGCAGTGTTCCTCGGGGTACATCTCAAAATCAAGGTCGTGCAGAAGTCCGACAATCGCCCAAAAATCAGCCTCGCCGCCGTAGCCGAGTTCGTTTGCGAAATATCTCATTACACCCTCGACCGTGACGGCGTGTTTTATGTGAAAAGACTCCTTGTTGTACTCCTTCAAAAGTTCAAAGGCTTCGTCTCTTGTAAGTTTCATTGTCAGTCAATCCTTTCTGTAATGGTTTCCTTAATGTATCATTCCCTGCCTTCGGCGTATTCGGACGGTGTCATTCCGACCTCCTTTTTAAAGAACCGATAAAAACAGCAGAGCTCTCTGAATCCCGAAAGCTCCGCAACCTGTCCGACGGTGTAAATTCCTGCACCGGAACGGATAAGCTCTTTGGCGCGTTCGATTTTCAGCTTGTTTATGTATTTCACCGGAGACATCCCGAGGCAGTCGTGAAACAGCCGCCTGAAGTACACGCCGCTCACACCGCAAAGCTCGGCAAGCTTCGGTATCTCAATGCTTCCGCCGGTATACTCACTGTGGATATACTCGACGGCAGGTGCGATAATGCTCCTTTTGCTTCCGGGGACATATCCTGTTTCGTGTTCGGAGCGGAGTATGCAGAGTATCGAATAAAGCTCCGCTTTGCACTGCATTTCGTACCACGGCTTCTTCTGCCTGAACGCTTTCTCGGCGTTTTTGAACATTTCGGCAACGGCTGTGAAATTCTTTACCTCCGTGCAAAAAGGGGTAAAGGCAATATCCTCGTCAATGTCGAAATTTATCGCATAGCAGTCTCCGCAGGCGTCGCTCACAACGTCGTAATCCGAGCCTTTCGGCATAAAGTTGACAAAGCCCTTCTTCGCAATGTACGAGCTTCCGTCCGTGAAAACATACTTCTTTATCCCGGAAAAATGAATCGCAAAGCCGTGCGACGGTCTGTTTCTGTGAATTGTTTCTCCTGTGCCGGGGAAAACGTAGCAGGCGAGACATATTCTTGAGATATTGAAATTCTCCGTCAGACAATCCTGCAATGCTTTCACTCCTCTTTTGATATTTTTATCAAAACCCCCGGTTCAGACGTATCCCCATCAGGCTGTGAGATTGTGCCGATTTCATGTATAACATGACCCGGTATCACAATACCGTTTTGATCAAAGCACACACTTTCGGTGATGTTATATGATGTATCATCTGCAAGATCCTGCGCAAAAACACGTAATCCGCTGCAGTCTGAGCCTGTTTTTAGCGTTATGTTTCTATACTCGCCGAATATACCGAACGTGTCACTGTCGCCTGCGTCAAGCGTAACATCACATTTCGGTATACCGTATACCCTGCCCTCAGTCCTGCCGAGAGTCGCACACGACACAACTCCGTTCGGATTCTTGGATGCTATGACATACGGTACCCTGCCTTCGGAGTCGGGAACAACCTCCGGAAGTGAAATATTGCGGCTTATAACCGCCGGCGCCGATTTTATGACGGTATTGTCGGTCACATCCTTGTTAAACTCATTTACGGCGAACCACCATTCTTCAATTTCATCATTTTGCACTTCAATATTCCAAGTGTCGGAAAGAAATGCTTCGCTGCACTTCATTTCTCTTGAATCAAAGGCATATGCAGGGGCAATCCTGTGCCAACGAGCGGCGCGTGTAACCTCGGTCAGCTTCGTTTTGAGATTTCTGTGCATTTCGGGGAAAGACATATCGGCTTTTCCGTTCATGAAACACCCTGTATAGGGATGCCGCATTATTCCCATTGTAAAGCCGAGAGCAGCGGCAATATATGCTTCGTCCTCACAATTGAGCAGGCATTTGAAGTCCTCCGCAGGTGGAGCAACATTTCGCTTGTCGTATATCTTTTCAAGCGTCATGGGAATTGACATTATCGCCGGAACATCATAGGTTCTGAAAACGTCCGAATACGGAATGACATCATCCTTCACGGCATTCTCAAGAAAGAGCTTTGGAGCGTATCTGTGTGCTGCCTCGGCAAGTCTCTTTCTGAAATCGGAGTCTCCCCTCTTATAACCGTTATCGACCTTCCAATATGCCATACCCGAATCGTTTACCCACTCAAATCTTGTTCTCCAAAAAGCTGCGGCATCCCCGTTCTCGACGAACCTATCACACTCGTTGGAAGCAATCCACCCTCCGACACCTTTCCAGCCGAGACTCATCAGCTTATCGGCGAGCCGTTTGAAAACAACGGGCGGTTTCGCACCGTCACCGGCAAACGACGGAAATTTGTCGACACTCAATATGTGCGATCCTCTGCAGGTCTTTGAAGGATTGTCATCATACGGCACATCCCAACCGCTGTCAAGCACAAAGATGAGATCCCTTCTCGCATTTTCGTAAAAATAAGCCCACCCATTCGGCTTTGACGTATCAAAAAGACTTCTCTCGTTTATCGCTTTTTTCTGCATTTCAGGTTTTCCGTCATTAGTGGCATAAAGCTGCGTCTGCCATGTGCAGTAGTAATCCGGCGACTTATTTACCGTATTCGGGACATAATTTTTGCCGCCAACGTATTTTCTCATATCCATGTGTACCTCCGCAAACTATTTTCACATCATATGCTTTTTATTATATCAAACTATATCGAAAAAGTCAATAGGTATCGAAATAACCATTGTAATTTTTCCTTGTCGGTGGTACAATTACAGTGTAAATATCAAACAAAAATGTAAGGAAAGGTACATAAACATGAAATCATTTCTGATGATAGGTCAATCAAACATGGCAGGCAGGGGCGATTTCGGCGAAGTACCCGAGATAAACAACAAAAAGTGCCATATGCTTCGCATGGGACGCTGGCAGCGCATGAGTGAGCCTGTAAATCCCGACAAATGCATATGGGGCGATTATCACAGCGGCGTCGGGCTTGCGACGTCTTTTGCGGACAGGTATGCGGAATATTTCGGCGAGGATACAGGACTGATTCCGTGCGCCGACGGCGGAACGACAATTTCGCAGTGGGTACCGGGCGGCGTTCTGTTTGACCACGCCGTTATGATGACAAAGCTTGCAATGAGAACCTCTGAGCTTGCCGGAATTCTGTATCTTCAGGGAGAAACCGATTCAATAAGCTTCAAGCCCGACGTACACAAGCGGAAAGTAACCGAAATGTTCGCCGAGCTTCGCTCACAAATCGGCACCGAAAACACACCCATTATAATGGGAGAAATACCTCATGTAATAACCTTCGGCGACAAGCCGAGAGACCCCGGCGGCATGAACAGAGTTCTTCATTCGGTAGCCGAAGATATACCTGATTGCGGTATAGTTTCCTCCGAGGGACTTGAGCTGAAGCCGGACGGCATACACTTTTCGTCACGCTCATGCAGAATAATCGGAGAGAGATTTTTTGAAAAATATCTTGAAATTTACAAAATATAATAATCGGAGACAGCTATGAATACAAAAGCACCGGAAAACACTGAAAATAAACGAACAGGAAATGCGGTATACACGTTTCTCGCACTTATCGTAATGGCTCTTTGGGGTTCGCTCTTTGCGTGCGTGAAGCTCGGCTACCGTACGTTCGGCATCGACACTTCAAGCGTCGCCGACATAATCATGTTTGCCTCGATGAGATTCACGGTATGCGGAGCTGTTATGTGCTTTGCGGCGGCAGTGAGCCGTGCCAAGCTCGAAAAGCCGGTCGGAAAAAACGTACTTCGGCTCGTTTTCGTCGGGATTTTTGCGATAGTTCTCCACTACGCCTTTCTGTATGTGGGACTTACCATGACCGACAGCTCGAAGACCGCACTTCTCAAGCAGACAGGACCGCTCCTCTACGCCTGCTTTGCTTTTTTGTTCGTGAAGTCGGAGAAATTCAGCGTGTACAAAATTATCGGTGCTCTCGTCGGCTTCTGCGGAATAGTCGCAATAAACTTCGGCAATCCCCTTTCCTCCTTTGCCGTCGGCGACCTTCTTATTCTTGCGGCGTCGGTTTGCTCGGTGATATCGATGATGTTGAGCGAACGCTCCTCCGGTAATTCGCCGATTTGGATAACGGGAATATCTCAGCTCTCGGGCGGAATTATAATGCTTGCGGCGGCAAAGGTCATGGGAGCTGAAGCTCCGTCGTTCACGGCAGGCTCAACGCCGGTATTCGTCTACATATGTGCGGCTTCAATTACGGGATACACGCTGTTCTACTTTGTTCAGCGAAAGATAAAGCTTTCGACCTTATCCATAATAAAATTCTCGGAACCCCTTTTTGCGTGCGTATTCGGCGCAGTGCTTCTCGGAGAAGATATCCTGAAGCTTAGATATCTTGCCGCATTCGTTCTCATAACGGCAAGCATCCTTCTCGCACGCCGTGACAGCCGCAGGAAAGGAGAGGCACATGGAAACGAAAGCAAAAATAGTTGAAATAAAGCGTTTTGCGGTACACGACGGCGACGGCATACGCACGACGGTATTCTTCAAAGGATGTCCTCTCAAATGCATTTGGTGCCACAATCCGGAGTCGATTTCACCCAAAAGTGAACTCGGCTTCTTCGCTCACAAATGCACTTTTTGCGATTCGTGCATGGGTGTATGCGGTCTGCACTCCGTCTCGCCGTCGGAAAAGAAGCACGCGTTTGACCGCACGGAGTGCACGGTATGCGGAAAATGCACAGAGGTCTGTCCGAACGACGCTCTCACGGTTTACGGAAAGCAGATGACCGTAAGCGAAATATGCGGCGTTCTGAAAAAGGACGTAATGTTCTACAGGCAGAGCGGCGGAGGGATAACGCTGTCCGGCGGAGAGTGCCTTTTACAGCCGAACGCCTGCCGTGAGATTCTCTCCGAGATGAAATCGTCCGGAATATCGACAGCCGTTGACACCTGCGGATATGTAAGCAGAGAAGCGATAGACGCCGTGATACCGTTCACCGATGTATTTCTCTACGACATAAAGGCAATTGCCCCTGAGGTTCACAGGCGGTGTACGGGTCACACAAACGAACGGATTCTCGAAAATCTGCGGTACATAGACAGCGTCGGCAAGGCGGTCGAGATACGTTTTCCTTACGTTCCGGGCTACAACGACGGTGAACTGCCGAGTGCGGTTGACTTTATCAAAACGCTTTCGCACGTAACCGGCATACGCATTCTCCCCTACCACAACCTTGCCGGTTCAAAGTACGACGCCTTTGAAATGCCGAATACGCTCCCCGAGAGGACGCCGACCGAGGAAGAGATGAACACTGCTTACGGTATTGCTCTTTCAGCCGGGCTTAACGTAAAGCGGTAGATACACTAAAAGCAAAGAGAAAAGTGCAGTTCACAGCTTTTTTACTGTAAATCGCACCGTTTTTTATATTCAGATTAACAGGTAACGAAAAAGCTTACTCCTCTTCATGCTCTCCGTTCGGCAAAAGATTTGTCATGCTCTTGAGGCTTATACCGAGCGTCGAAGCGTTATGCAGAAGTGCCGAGAAAGTCGGCTGTATAACACCTGCCACGCCGAGGCATATAAGCATAAGGTTAAAGCCCACGATAAACCTGTAATTGCGGTGTATACGTGCCATAAGAGCCGTCGAGATACACCTTAAAGTAACAAGTCGGAAAAGGTCCTCCGACGAAAGCGTTACGTCCGCTATCTCCTTCGCTATTGCGGCACCGGTATTAATTGCAATTCCGACGTCAGCCTCGGAGAGTGCCGGTGTATCGTTAACTCCGTCGCCTATCATCATGACGACTCTGCCCGCGGCACGTTCGTTTCGCACAAACTCCGCTTTATCCTCCGGAAGAACCTCGGCACGGTAATCGTCCACGCCGACAGCCGCCGCAACAGACGCCGCGGTTTTTTCGTTGTCGCCTGTCATCATGACGACTTTGGTTATACCGAGGTCGTGAAGTGCCTTTACGGCCGCCTTCGCTTCGGCACGCAGAGGATCATAAATACATATTACTGCCACCGGAAACGGCAAGGTAGAGGTGAGAATACTCCGGCGGAAGAGCCTCAAACTTTTCTTCCTCACCCGTCGGGACAACACATCCCTCGTCCTCAAATATGAAGTGGTAGCTGCCTATTACGACTTTTCTGTCCTCCACCATGCTCGAAATACCGTGAGCGACTATATATTCAACGCTTGAATGGTATTCCTCATGGCGCAGGTCACGGCGTTTTGCCTCCTCAACCACCGCATTGGCAAGAGAGTGAGGGTAGTGTTCTTCGAGGCACGCCGCAAGACGAAGCATATCGTCCTCCGCTCTGCCGCCGAATGTGACAATCTTTGCAACCTTTGGTGTTGCATATGTAAGCGTACCGGTTTTGTCAAAAACAACGGTGTCCGCTTTTGCGACAGCTTCGAGAAATTTGCCGCCCTTGACGGATATCTCGTACTTCTGGCTTTCTCTCATTGCCGAAAGAACCGCTATCGGCATCGAAAGCTTGAGTGCGCAGGAAAAATCGACCATAAGCACCGCAAGCATTTTTGTTACGTTGCGTGTGAGCGCATAGACAAGAAGCGTTCCGCCGAGCGTATACGGCACAAGGACATCGGCAAGGTGAGCCGCCTTTCCCTCAGCCGTTGACTTCAGCTTTTCGGAAGCCTCTATCATCTTTACGATACGGTCATAACGTCCGCCGCCCGCCGCTTTTTCGACCGCTATAATGCATTCGCCGTCCTCAACGACAGTACCGGCGTAAACAAGACTGCCGACCGTTTTATGTACCGGGAGCGACTCGCCGGTCATTGCCGACTGATTGACGTCCGCCTCACCTTCGGCAACCTTGCCGTCAAGCGGAATCATATTGCCGGTGCGGACAACGATGAGGTCGCCCTCCTTTATTTCGTCCGTGCCGACAAGAACCTCGCAGTCTTCGGTCTTTTTCCAGACCTTATCAACATTAAGCGACATCGCTCCGGCAAGGTCGCTGACAGACTTCTTGTGCGTCCATTCCTCAAGCATTTCGCCGATACCAAGCATGAACATTACCGAACCTGCGGTGTCGAAGCCGCCTCTTGCGAGCGATACGCCGACCGCCGTCGCATCAAGCACCGAAACCGAAAGCTTGCCGTGCAAGAGCGATACGAGACCTTCCTTTATGTACTTGATCGAGCGGAAAACGGCAATTGCCGCGCGCACGGGAAGCGGAAGAAACATCTTTGAAAAAATTCTCTTTATCACGGAAAATACGAGCTTATCCTCAAATTCTCTGCTCAAAGCACGGCTTGTATGTTCGGGAACAACGCCGAGATTTTCGGCGTAACCGAACGAGAAGCGCGAAAGTGCAGATAAAATCTTCTCTCGTCCGCAAGTGTGGCGCACAACGGCATTGCAGGTTCTGACAAAGACCTTGATGCTCCCAACGCCGCCGACACTTCTTAGATAATATCGGCAACATCAGCCTGCTTCAACGTCATTTTGCCAATACAAAAGTGAACACGCATTCTGCCGCGCGATTCGTGCAGTATACAGCATTTCATACCAAAATACCTCCAAAAAAGAAACTGCGCCGTTCTTAACAGCGCAGTACATTCAACCACTTGACCTCATTGTCTTGTCGCATTCCGGCACTTCTTCGCAGTCGTTTACGACCTCTGCCTCCTCATCGGCGGCAATCTTTTCATTAAGTTCCCTTGCGTCCGAAAGAATATCATAGACATTCTCTCTGACCCCCGTTACGGTCGTCATTATGTCATCTTTTGCACGAAAAGCCACAGCCGCAGCGTGTGTGTACGCTTTCTTTGCTTCTCTTCCGGAAAGAATCTTGATACCGGCAGTTCCGAAAAGAACTCCGCCAACAAACAAAGCCACTTTGCCGAGTCCGCAATTCATAATAATGGACTCCTGTGTTTTAATGATATCCCGTAGACCTATAATTTACGAAGCCACACCGAAAGTCCGTGCTTACGCACCGTTTCTCAAAGGCACTCAAGCCGTCATGAAGGTAAAAGCTTCATATTTACAAAGAAAGCACCGAAATAAAACGGTGCTTTCTCTTTGGCGGAGTTGGAGAGATTTGAACTCTCGCGCCGGTTGCCCGACCTACACCCTTAGCAGGGGCGCCTCTTCACCACTTGAGTACAACTCCAAAAGGTGAAACCGCTCAACATATTTCGTTAAGCCGCAGAGAAAGCAGAAATGCTCGGAAAGAAAATGTGGCGGAGAGGGCGAGATTCGAACTCGCGGCTCCGTGAAGAGTCACCGGTTTTCAAGACCGGCTCCTTAAACCGCTCGGACACCTCTCCGTAAAGTCTGTCCGCTTCCTGTCTGCAACGGTAGTATTATAACACACATTAGGCAATTTGTCAAGTGTTTTTTCAAAAAAAAGTAAATTTATGCAAAACATCAAAAAAACCACTATCCTCCTTTTTTCATCTGCCGCAACACAAAAAAATCACCCGACCTTCAGGTGATCGGGTGACTCAGAATTACACTTTAAATTCAGTCGGCACTTCTCTTGGTTATTGTAACCTTTCTTGCCTTTGCGTCCCATTCAACGTCGGCACCGAGGTGTTCGGAGATAAATCTTATGGGAGTGTAGGTACGGTTATTCTCGATAAACGCCGGAGAATCAAGCTTTTCGACCTTGCCGTTTACCATGGCACTGCCGAGACCTATGGTGATTTCGATTGTAACCTTATCGCCGTTCTCGTCCTTGCCGACAATTGTAACGATACGCTTTTTGGAATTCCATGTTACCTTTGCACCGAGGCTTTCCGCAACGAATCTCGCGGGGAGCATGGTGCGGTTCTTGACAATCTTCGGTGCAACGTCATTGGTAACAGTCTTGCCGAATACCAAAGCGTCAACGTCATCGATATAGAGGATTATCTTATCCGCAAGGGTGTTTACCTTTTTCCAACCGGCATAAAGAGTGAACTCTTCGGTTACTCTCGAGTCGAAGTCATATTCCTCTTCAAGGTCGCTGTCAACATACCAGCCGATGAACTCGTAGCCCTCTCTTGTGGGGTCGTCGGGTTCTGTGAGCTTTGCGTTCTTTGCGACGTATACGCTCTTGACTCTGCTGCCGCCGTTCGAATTGAAGGTTACGGTGTAGGTTACTATTCCGCCGCTTGAGGAGGAACGCTTATAAAGGAGAATTTCACCGTATATTATCTCGTAATTGTTCGTATCGTCGGGAGTGAAACGCCATGTGTAGTTTGTGTTGGACTTTATCTTCACGTCGTCGCCGAGAGGGTTGTTGTTGTCGTCCACCCACTCAACTATACCGGGAACATTGAAAGTCGAACCGTCAATTCTGATGAATGTATCGCGGAGAGTCTTGCCGGAGGACTTTATCTTGTCGTAATTCGGAAGTCCCGTGGGAATCGCCTTGGCAACGGAAATCGTTACGTTCTTTTCAACGGTTTCGTAGTTATCAGTGTCTGACGGTGTGAAAATCGCCTTATACGTCTTTTCGCCTGCCGCATCGATCACCGTTTCGCCTTCCTTCCATCTCCATCCCTCGGGGAGAACAACTGTCGAAAGCTTATCGCCGTAGGTTGCCTTGAGTTCTGTGGGGATAGTGTACTCGGGTTCTGCCTTAACTATCGCAAACACACCGCCGTCGATCGCGTTTTCTCCGAGTGCCGCAAGCACGTTTGCGCCTGCCTCAACGGATATAACTATCTTGTAGGTGCCTGTATTCTCGGGCGCTTTGTCGGTAAGTGCGTAAACCGTGGGTTCAACGCCCTCGTAGAATACCGTTACCTTACCTGTACCGGTAAAGCCGTCCTTGAACGCCGCGGAAACAACCTTTGCGCCGTCGCCGTAAACAAGGTTTGCTGGAATCGTGACATCGAAGTCTTCCGCCTTGGGTGTTCTTGCGGAAATGCTCCACTCAATCTCCTTGTCTCCGGTCGTGCCGTCGTTCCACTTGCAGTTTTCCGCAAGCTTTGCCGTTACCTTGTATGTTCCTGCGTCTGTTTTCTTAACGTCGCCGGAAAGCGTATAACCTTCACCGTCGGCAACGCCCTGCTTCTCGGTTGTGTCGTAAAAAAGAGTTGTATCGGCAACAGGTATGTTCACCGTACCGAACACCTTAACCGTAAGCTCAACCTCAAAGGAATCGTAGTTTACGGTATCCTCGGGAGTGAATATCGCAGTATAGGTCTTTTCCCCGACAGCACCCATAACGGTCTCGGAATTTTTCCATGTCCAGCCTGTCGGAAGGATTACGCTCGCAAGAGTTTTGCCCTTTTCACCCTCGAGGTTTTCGGGCTTTGTGTATGTCGGAATGTTCTTTGCTATCTTCCAGGTGTATTCCTTTTCGGTCGTGCCGTCCTCAAATACATAGTTATCGGGATCCGCAACCTTTATCGTGAAAGTGTAATCATTGGCACCCTTTGCGGTTGTAACGCCGCTTACCGTCATGAATGCGGAGTCGTAACCGGTAAGCTTATCGAGAATATCTATATCGCTTCCGGTATACTTTACAGTCTTGTCCTCGTCCGCAAGAACGGGAACGGCAAGCTCACCCTTTGCGATTCTGTACACAGCGTTTGCGTTCTCTGCGGCAGAAAGGTCTTTTCCGCCTGCAAGAGCACTTCCGGGAATATTGACCGTGATTTTTTCGGAAGAAGCCTTCAAAGGCGTGCCGCTTACCTTAATCTTATAGGGGGAGACCGCACCTGCGGCAATAGATTCGCTTACGGTGAGTCCTTCGGGAAGATTGAGCCAGCTTGCAATGTCAGCCGCAGCAGCTTCGCTCTTGAAAGAGTCGCCTGTAACAGTGAGAACAATTTCGTCGGAAAGCACCTTGCCTACCTCGCCGGCAATTGTAACGTCAGCCACACTTGCGCTTGCAGGGACGGAAAGATCCTTTGCTGTAATCTTTACGTAATTGTATGCGGCTATGTCATCCGTTCCGTTCCACTCTCCGGCTGCCGCTTCGGTCGCACCTACGGAAACCTTGACGTTTGCGGTGTTGAACACGGGAGCATACATGACAGCCTTCGTGCCGCCGGTCGCGGTGAGCGTTCCGCCGTCTAAAACAGCCTTGCCCTTGAAGCCGTTGTCACAAGCAACGCCGTAAAGCGCGCCGTTTGCCTTAAGCTCTCCGCCGTTCTCAACGTTTATTGCCGCCGACGAGGTGTTGTTGCTGACGCCGTACTTAGAGCCGCCCTTGGCTTCTACGTATGCGCCGTCGGTAACGGTGATATTGCTCCAAACCCACATACCGCAGGTTGCGCCCTCGGCATAAAGCTTGCCTTTGCCTTTTACCGTAAGCGACGGACCTATGCTTCCGTTGCCGACATCTCCGAGTATCGCACTTGAGCTTTCGCTCTTAACTCTGTTTTCAGAGCCGTCGGCAAGAACTATTGTAAGCTCATGTTTTTCGTCGACTCTGTACGACCACGATATTGCTGCGCCGCTTGTCATGGTAACGTTAAGTCCGTTCAGCGTGAGCGTGCCGGTTGACGGGTCAAACACAGCGTTCGCACCCTCAGCAGTGCTGTTTGCGCCGACACCGTTGTGATAATACATATTCGTCTCGTTAAGCTCCGCTCCGCCGACCTTTACGGAAAGCGTGGGTGCCGCATACGCCGTAAAAGGCACAAGTGACAGAAGCATCGCCGCACTGAGTATGAAGCTTACAATAACTCTTGCAAGTTTCGGTATTTTCTTTTCGTTTACGTTCAACATAATCTTTTACCTCCTTGACAGATGATGTGTTTTCGTAAATACAATACTGCTTACACACTGTTAGACGTAATATTCCCAAAAAAGTTCCGCACCCGGGGAAATTTTCCGAATGCGGAGTGGAAATTATCTCAAGGGTTTAAATACTCTGCCGAGAGAAACCTCTCCGCCGGCAAGATACTTCATGAAAAGCGAGAGATCATAAAGCGTGAGATTGCCGTCAAAGCTTACGTCAGCCGTAAAACTGTCGGGCAAAACCGTTCCGGACGCCTCAGACATTATCAGAGCCGAAAGATCGCCTGCGTCAACCTTGCCGTCAAGATTTACGTCTCCGTATAAGCGGCAGACAATTCCGTTCTCCGAAAGAAGTTCCGCAAGCGTCTCGGCACGAGGAGAAAGGTAAACCGTATCGGGTATTCCGAGAATCGAAAAGTCATCATCGGCAAGAGCGATTATATTCTCCGGAAGAAAAACTGTCTTTTCGCTTCCGTTATATGCAGTGAGCGTGCTGTCGGTGAAATCGAATTCCGAAACAATTTCCACCTCAACGGTTTCCGACTTTATGCAGGAATTGTCACGCGGGAGAGTGTATGCAAGAACGGATTTGACCTTACTCGGTTCAAAGGTCATTGTGTCGGTGTCAAAATCGGAAATCCACGTCTCGCCGCCGTCAACCGAAAGAGCATAACTGTCGCCGTAGATGCTGTAAAGTCCCGACACAGTAATTCCTTTGCCGTCATATCTTGCCGAAAGCTCGGGAACGGCTTCTATATAGAATGTTTCCGCGGTTCTGTCGCCGATGACGTTGAAAAGCGTTCTCTTGGCACTGTCGTCATAGGCATACCTTGACGTCGTCGTTCCGAACATTGCAAGATACCGTCTTCGTGTCTGCACGAACGTGTTTCCGCTGTACTCGGGAAGCCACTCCTCCTTGTTCGCCATGGTGACTGTACAGTAATCGACCGAGTCGAAGAAAAGGTTGTTATCAATATGGAAATTCGTCGCAGGGTTATCCGAACCCGTGCGGATATGCGTCATGAGTCCGGGGTTCGGTCTCTGCTTTCCGAAGCCGTAACCGGCATAGTACATGAGATTGTCGGTATAGTATATATCGGACATCATGGGGTAAGGGTACTTCACATACTCGGAAGCGAGTCTCGAGAGGAAGTACTCAATATTGTATACGTTGTATTCGAGAACATTGTTTGTGAACTTTACGTCCTTCATGTAAGCGTTGGTCTCAATATTCGTTCCGTCGCCTCCCACATTTGCCCCTCTGCCCTGATGTGTGATGCCGGCGTCGTAGCACTGGTAAACGTAGCAGTTATTTATATAGAAGCCGTCGCAGTTCTGCCATATCTCGATGCCGTTTCCGAAACGCGTCACCGTGCCGAACTCGCCGGCAGTGCTTTTCTCGTACATCTGCACAACGCCGCCTATCCAGCCTATCTCAAGGTTTTGGAAAATGGTTTTCTCAGGTGCGCCGCCGCCGAAGCCGTGCGAGCCGCCGTACTTTATGCAGATGTTGTCCGCAACGGTATTCGAGGCATTCTGAACAATGTGCGTTCTCGTGTTGAACTCTATCGAGTCGAAAACTTCTCCGGGATTTCCCCTATCGCAGCGCAGATAGAGTACCGAGCCTGTAAGCTTCGGAACGTAGACGCTCGTCTGACCGTCGGTATACTCATTGAAAAACTCGAGGTCGTTGTCGAGGCAGGTCTCGACCGTAAACGGTACTTCTTTTTTTGTACCTCTGACAAAGTATTCTCCATCGTAATAGTCCGGTATCTCCTTTACGGAGTTTTCCTCACCCTCGTTGAAAACGATAACGCCGACGTCGGGAAGGTATGTCGCATACTTCCATATCTTCGCACCTGTGGCATTGTCGCTGTAATAAAGCGTCCATTTTTCGGACTCTGCACCGTTCTCAGGAGAGCCGTAGAAGGTGGGCTTTGCGTCGCCGAGATTTCCCGTGTACGCCGAGTAGTCGACTCCGGCAGTGAGTGTAAGCGCAGGTGAATTTGCGTTCTTGCGTCTCCAGAGACCGCCCCTCTCAAAAAGCACGAGAGTGTCTCCTTCAACGTAGTTTTTATCTTTTGAAACAGCGTTTACCTTGGAGAGACTTTTCCATGCCGTTTCCGGGGAAAGTCCGTCGGCGGTATCGTCGCCGTTCGGGGAAACGTAGAAAGTTACCGCATAGTCTTTCGGATCGAGAGCGGACGGAGTGTTTCTTATCTCGTCTATTCTCTCGCTTCTCTTGACAAGAGCCTCTTCCGCAATATATTCTCCGCTTCTGCCGCTGACCTTAACCTCGCATATCTCGCCTGCCGGATAGCCGTTCTCTGCGACGTAGCGCACTTCGTATATGCCGGGCTTAAGTCCCGTGACCGTATTTCCCTCCGCCGCGGTGAAATTCTCTTCGCCTTTGAGTCTGTACTCTATTATTCGGCTCATGCCGGTAAGAGTGCCGTCGCTTGAGTCGGGACGGCTTGCGGTAATAGACGACACATAAAGCGGAAAGGGCTTGTTTGCTCTGTTGATAAAGTGAGCGGTGTTAATCTCCTTATCGACCGTCGCAACTTCATCGGTAAAGAAGGTCTCTCCGTCGCCCACCGCTTCGCTGATAGCCGCATAACCGTCGTCGGCCTTCAGGCGGAATTTTGCAAGTCCTTCTATCGTCGCTCTGCCGTTATCGCTTGCAAACATCGCATATATACCCATATCCGGCTCTGCGGATTTTCCGGAAAAGCTGTATGCGCCGTTTCCGTTGACTGCGATATTGATTGCTCCGCAGATTCTGTCTATGTAACTTATGCTGAATTTCTGAACAGTACCGGAGTTTAAAGTAACGTTAATATTGCCGCCTATCGTCCCGCTTGCATAAACTCCGTTCACCTTTGCAATATCGTTTCCGAGGTTTATTGACCCGGGCAGATACTCGGCGGAGTTTATAACGAGATTGACGTCACCCGAAACGCCGCGCGTCTTCGTTGCGGCTTGTATCGACGAAAACTTTCCGCTGTTTATCTCGATATACGTGTCGCCGTCAATCGCCGCGCTCTCCGCGCCGCCGCGAAGGACAAGGTACTGTGTGGTCGCAACATATTCGCCGTCAGCAAGGAGGTTTTGGTCCTCCGGCGTACCCATGAGAACCTCGACGCCCTCGCCGAAAATCATTTTGTGACCGTTGCCGTGCATAAAGGTATTCTGTCTTGAAACAAAGGTGATGTTCTCGTAGCGCACATCGCCTCTCTGGTGGAACTGCGCCGTGAGGACAAGCTTTGCACCGTTTGTTTCGGCGTAATCAACACCGCCGTATTTGCTCGTGAACACTACCGTTCCGGTATACTGCTTCGCCGCAACTCTTCTCGTGTAGTCGTAAAACCGCGTTCTTCCGGATACGACTATTGTGCCGCCGTCACTGTCCGTGAAATAACCGTAGGCTTCCGCAATACTCGTAAACGGGAATTCGGCACTCATACCCTGCTCCGACGTTTCCTCGCCCGTCACGGTATATGAGCCGTCAAGGAAAACGACGTCCGAAACCTCCGTTTCATCTGCTGCGTATACGGTAAAAAGCGACAGGAGAACCGCAATTGCCGCCGCAAGAACCGCCGTGTACACTATGTTTTTGTTATGCATATAAAACCTCCGTGATCCATTATTCAAGCACAAAGGTAATATACCACTCTTTTAAAAACGGCAATACAACTTATTGTAAACTTTCATATTTGTGTACGATATGCTGTGCTTCTTGCGTTTATGTTCCGACTCCGCACTTGTCCTTTACATACACCGCAATAAGCATATATGCGCACACAAATGCCGCCGAAACGTTTCCTCCGCTGACAACAACCGCCCCGACCGCCGCCGTCACAAGAACTCCCATAGCGGCGTATGTCAGCCAAAGATATATTGACGAAGCGAGTGTGTAATCAAGAGCCGTAAAGAGAATGTCCTCCGCCATACGTCCGCCGTCAAGTCCCCTTGCGGGGATAATGTTCACCGCGGCAAGGACGAGGTTTGCGGCGGCGAAAAATTTTAAGTGTACGCTTTGCGAAGAGAAAAACGCAAGGAAAAGAAGAAGGTTAAGCGCAATTCCGGCGGACGAAACAATAAGGTCTTTTTTGTACGAGGAAATTCCGCCGCCGATTCTTATTTCCGCTCCGAACGGGTATATATTTACGGTGTCGATGCGCTCACGGCACAGAAACGCCGCCGCAATGTGAGCTGCCTCATGGAGGAAAGCCGCCGAGACGCAAAGCAAAGTCCACGCTGAGAAGTCCGCCGCAAAAAAAGCGAGAAGTGCCGCTATTGCAAAAGCACTGACTCTCACCGTCGGCGAATTGCCGCGTCCCGAGAAAATCTTTATCATTCCGAAAAGCTCATCCGTCATAGCCGACACCCTCTCCCGTTTTCAGATTTCGCGCAAGGTCGCCGAGTGTGATATTGCTCACATACTCCGCGCCGAAGTTTCCGACCTTCGCATCGGCATTGTACTTTATGTAAATCACGGTTGCGGCAAAAGCTGCGGCGCACAGCACGAGAAGCACCTGAGCGGCGGTAAGTCTGAAGTTTTTCATGCGATTACCTCTTTCACGGATACGTAATGGTAGAGTATATGAAAGAAGATAAAAAAACAGACCGAAAGCCGAAGCAGACGGTCTGAATTGTCATTATGCTTTGTTTTCCGCATCTACCTGCTTAAAGTGCTGTCTTGCAAAGGATATTGCAATGGAGATTATCGCAACGGATTCGTTCACGATGCCTATCCACGAGCCGACGTAAACGTCATAGATTATGAAGCACACCGACACGGGAACGGAGATCATCTTGGTAAGTCTCGGACTTTTTACCCAGAGAGAAATTGTAACGAAGGTCGAAGCGAATATCGGAAGAAGTCTCACCGCAACCTCCCACGCCTCGCCGCCGGACTTCCACCTGAAAGCGGAAAGAGTCCAGTTTATGAGTATGAAGAGTATCGGGAAAACAACTGACCTTGCCCACTTTTTCTTCTCACTGTTTACAAAGACAATCTCTCTGAATATGCCGACAAAGTTCGGTATTGCGCCCTCGTAGGCTCCGAGGATAACGTAGTGAAGCACCCAGCAGACATCGGCGCAGAGCTTTCCGGTAAGGAGTTTTTTGCGGTCGGTCTGCTGATAGAGTGCGAACAGGAAGAACATTCCGAGAAGTCCGAACGCCTGCGGAACTGCGATTTTCAGGATTTCATTCATTTCACAAATGCCTTTCGGTTCAATCGCTAAGTGCGTCGAGAGGAATAATCGTCATCGCACAGTCCTCTTTGCCCTGAGAATAGATTATGTAGAGGTTTCCGCTAAGCTCGAGAGTCTTCGGGTATGCAAGCTGTGTTTCGTGACCTTTGGCGTTTTCGAAGAGTCTTATTCTCGGAAATGCCGCATGGCGAACCTTGTATACGCTTGTGAAGAGAGTTTCGCCGGGCTTTGTGAGAGCTATTTCGAGAAGGCGTCTGCCCTCTTCAAGGCTGTTGAACACAACAAAGCTTCTTCCGTCGGAGAGGCGTCCGCCGACAGGCTGGCTCTCGCAAAGGGGAAGATTCGAGAGCTTGAGAGTCGTCCATGTGCGGCCGCCGTCAAAGCTTTCGGCTGTAGGTGCGCTCTCCATTTTGTAGTTCTCGAGTTTTCTCATGGGATGCCATCCGTTATATGTACGGCAGATAACTCTGAAATGATTATGTCCGTAGTAAACCGTTGCGGATTCGGGGAAAAGAAGTATGAGTTCCTTGGGACGGGGAACGACAACCTTATCCCAGTTGAGGAAATCCTCTCCGTGGCTTATAATAACCGCCGCATCATCCCAGTGATTTTCGCCGCCGATGACATAGTCGCCGTCCTCGTTCTTCTGCGGAGCGGAAAATGGTACGAAGTCCTGTATTGCGTGACCGGGCTGATGCTCCCATTCCTCGGTTTCGTCGTTGTAGATGTATATCTCGGTTACAGGGTGATGATCCTTATCCCAGCAGACAAAGAAGCCGTAGAGAACGCCGTTGTGGTCGCAGATAAGAGGGTGGTTGTGTGACTCGGAACCTGCGGAGGGTGCCGCCGCCCATGTTTTAGGCTCGCTCCAGTGGAGTCCGTCATCGGATACCGCGCCTCTTACGAGCTCGTTCCAGTCTCCCGTTTCTCTTGTTTTGTGGTTTGCCCAGCCGGCGAAAAACTTGCCCTTATGAAAAGCTATCGTCGCTTCGTGAAGGTAGTAGTATCCGCCCTCCTTGGCTTCGGTAACTTTCACGGTGGTGAAGACCTTGGGTTCCTTCATTTCCTCGTGCGACGGGAACGGCACATTAGGATCCCATACCGGTTCAAGCGTCTTATCTGCGGCAATTTCAGTTGATCTGAATATCTTATTCTCTTCCATGTGTATCAAGCTCCTTTTGAAATACATATTTCATTTTTAATGATTATATCACATACATTCTTGAAAGTCAAGTACTTTTCAAAAAAATTGATAAAAAAGGGGTTGATATGTCAAAAAGTCTATGGTAAAATAAGATTGATGAAATATAAGGAAGCGGAGGAATCGCATTGGAGACAAACGGAAACATAAAAGTACTCGAAAAGGCACTGACGGTTCTCGACGTCGTAAAAGACGCAAAACAGCCGACAGGTGTGAACGAGATAGCGAAAATCTGCGGTTTGAGTGCGGCGACGACGTTCAGAATACTGAAGACACTCAAAAACCGCGGCTGGGTATATCAGGACGAAAACGAGAAATACACGGTAGGTCATAAGATATCGTACGTAACCGAGAAAAACAATTTTTACACCGCGCTCAAAGAGGTGGCGTATTTCACGATGTCCGCACTTACGGCGCAGGAGAAGCAGGCAATGAACCTTGTCGTTCGCGAAGAAGACAAGTGCCGTATAATCGGGCAGTCGCGGACGATGAAAATTGTCGATTACACGCCGCCTGTCGGCACGATACTCCCCTTTCACGCGAGTGCCTGCGGCAAGGTGCTTCTCGCGTATGCGCCCGAGACAATAAGAGATGCAATTCTCGGCTCTATAGATTACGTGAAGATGACCAAAAGCACGATAACCTCGCGCGAAGACCTCGAAAAAGAGCTTGAGAAGATAAGAACCCAAGGCTTTGCGATAGATGCGCATGAGTCGCAGGAGGAAGGCTTCTGCATGGCGGTCCCGGTGTTCGACCCGGACGGCGGCGTTCTGGCGGCGCTCTCCTTCTCGGGATTCATCGGTCAGCGCGACGTTGAAGAGGTGGACAGGTACGTGAAAATTCTCAAGCAGGCGTCAGCAGAAATAACCGAAAAGGTGTTTGGGATGACGGAGAACTGAAAAGACCGGATTTATAATGTGTTTGAACCGACTCGTGAGGGTCGGTTCTTTTTTGCGGCAGGACTTTCAACAGTACCGATAAGGTTTTCAAAATGTACATTGAACAAATTTTCAGTCACATTTGTGTTAACATTTGTCTTAAATGATTGAAAATACAAATAAATCATGGTATGATTGTTATAAAAAAGTCTGTTTTAAAAACGGAGATACATATGCAACAAAAAGTCAAAACGAACGGCAACAGCCTTTTTTATGTCGTATCGGCAGGAGTGTTCACCGTCGCTCTCTGTAATCAAGGGTCGTTCTACGGCGGCGGAATTGTTTTTGCCGGATTACTGACGGCAGTATTTTTGCTCGGCAAATTGTCCTTTGTTAAAGCAACCGATGCTCCTTATCTGTATTTCTGCGCATGGTATTTTTTCTGCG
Source organism: uncultured Eubacteriales bacterium (assembly GCA_934502885.1). Classification (GTDB taxonomy): domain Bacteria; phylum Bacillota; class Clostridia; order Oscillospirales; family CAG-382; genus CAKSUT01. The sequence goes on from CAKSUT010000001.1 coordinate 156,742, forward strand.
CGGTGAAAAACGGATTCGTCGCAGAGTTTGCAGCCATCGGACTCATACCGTCAATCGCATATCTTTTTCTCCTCATGTGCCGCGCCGACAGCGCACACAAGGAAAAGCTTACAGCACTGTTTTTGCGGGTCTGTATACCGATATCCGTAGTATCAATAATACTCTGGGTTATAATGTCAATTGAAAAGGGATTCATTGCAAGAGCCTATTTTCCGTTTTTCTATTCCAACACAACCGGCATTTTCTTCGGGGTATGCTACATTCTCGCAAGCCTTTCGGGCGATGATGTCATGAAAAAAGCAAAGTACCTCTTTATATTCTCGCTTCTGACAACAATGTCGGTAGGAGCCGCGGCGATAACCTACCTCGCGATACTTGCGACGGACAGAAACAAAAAGAGGGTTATAATTTACACGGCGGTCTGTATTGCCGGTGCGTTTTTCATGAAAGAGCGGCTTATTGAAAGCGGCGGAACATTTGCCGAACGGCTTTTGCAAATTCACGACGGAATTATGTGTGCGGTGTCAAACCCGATATTCGGAATTGGCGCAGGGCGGTGGGAAAATGCAAAGCAGATATACCAGACAGGGTTCTACACCGCAAAGCTCATACATTGCAGTCCCATACAGGTATGTGCGGAGTCCGGGTTCATCGGAGGAATACTTCTTTTGATATCGGCTTTGGCGGCAATGCTTCGCATAAAGGGCGACAGAAAATCATTTGTATGTGCGGTCATGCTCTTTGCGCACAGCTTCTTTGACTTCGACCTTTATTTTGCGGCGTTCGGAATGTTTTTCGCTCTTCTCGTCTGCCCTGCCGAAAATACGTCAATACCGCAAAGGAGGTCTGCTTCTGTTGCGGCACGTACCCTCTGTTTATCTCTCGCAGTTGTGTTTACGGCAAACGCAGTGATACTTGCGTCGGCGAAGCGATATGAGAGTGCGGCAAAGACTTACGGTGCCGATTTCGCAATTGCAGAGTACGAAACAACAGCGGCAATGTTTTCAAGTAATGCGACCGAGGTTTACGCAAATGCGCTTGCCGAGAGCGGACGGCGTGACGAATACATAAAAGTGTACGATAAAATCGAATATCCGTCGCCAAAGCTTACAGTACAAAGAGTAGTGCTGAACGGAAAGAATGCCGATGAAATTGCGGCACTTTTGGATGAACAGCCGTTCAACACCGAATTTTCCGAAGCTTTCGGCGACAGCGAGGTAAGCGAAAAAGCACTTGTAAAGATGTCGTATTTCGGCAAAAAATTATATGAAATGAGGGGTACAAACGAATGAAACAGCAAACAAACACAAGGATGGTGCGCAGAATAATCACAGCGGTTATCAGCGTCATTCTCACGGCGGCAATGACTCTCGGAGGAAGCGTGAACGCTGCGGAGGCTTTGCAGTGGGCGCTTGAGCCGACGTCGGTGTACAAATCCATTTACCACGCCGGCGGTGATTACTGGACCGTTACCGACGCACAGGGGAGAATGGGGCTTATAACAAGCGACGGTAAAATCATTGCCGATAACATCGGTGAAGACCGTGAAGACAATTACGTTTTTAACCATGGCTACGGCAAATTCAATATTGTACACGAGAAATTTGTTTCAATATGCCGGAACGGAAAATACGGCTTGGTTGATGCAAACAATAACACAGTCATACCGTTTGAGTATGATACATACATTGAGGGTGTCGCCGGCGACGAATCACTTCTGATTGCCCAAAAGAACGGAAAATTCGGAGTGATTAACTTTCAGGACAATGCCGTAATTCCTATTATTTATGATTCTATTGAAAAGTTTTTTTATGATTACTACATAATCTCGTTAAACAACAAATACGGAGTGATTGACAAAAGCGGAAATGCCGTTTCAGCCATAACATATGATTCCATAACCTATTTCATGGACAATTATCACGAAGTCACCGTCGGTGAATTGCACGGCATTATTGACAAAAACGGAAATATAGTAATACAGCCGAAATACAAAAAGGTTGCATACGACTGGGAGAATAAATGGTTTGCCGTAAGTGCCGACGGGGATCTGTATGGAATTGTCGACTCCTCTGGAAATGCCCCTCTTAATGGCAAGTATTATTTTTACACCAATGGTATCTCCATATATAATATGCATAATCACTACAGAATACTCAGTGCTCCAGTAAACTCAGGTCATTGCTATTGCGGCTTAATTGACATGAACGGTAGAATTATTGTTCCTACTGAATACTCAGATATTAGTTTTATAAATGATAATCTGATTAAAGCAACTAAGTCCTATGCCAACAAATATCGTGAAGAAACAATTTACAACACTCAAGGCGAAATAATAAATAGCTTCGGATATTATTCAACATACGACAATAACAACAGAGTATTCAACGGTATGGATTTCTACGACAGTTATATTATTGAGATAAAGGGCGGAAAATACGGAATAATCGATTATACTGGCAAAGTTCTTGTTTCTCATAAATATGACAATCTCAGCCCAAAATACGACAGTAATTACAACTACATAGTTGCAGAACTCAACGGCAAATACGGTGTAATCAATATAAACGACACAGAGATATTGTCATTCATATATGACTCCATTTACTTTCGAAGCTTCGACACGCTGGAAGTGACAAAAAATGGTTGCGTCGGAATAATTGACATATATGGCAACATTCTCATTCCCTTTGTAAACGGTACAAGTCTGGCAGACTTTTCCTACGGATTATACTTAGTGTATTGCAACGGCAAAGTCGGAATAATTGACACACAAGGAAACACAGTAATACCGGCAATCTATGACTACCTTTATAACGATGAGGACAACAACTCAATTTTTGCGAGTATTTACGTAAATGATTCAAATGAAAGCTTCGAATACTTTGATTACTCCGGGAATGTTATTACTTCGACAATTACTTCGACAAAAGAAGAATGGGACGAAACTATAACAGTCGGCAACAAAAAATACTACATCCGTTTTAATGAGCATAAATCAGGAAACATAGCTGACATTGTTTATAGCTCAAACAACATTCCGGTTATAGAGTGCAGAAAAAAAAGCTATTTGGGAGACTCTTTCGATTCTTGGGACTCTTTCGACTCTTGGAATCTCAATTATCATGACTCCTACACCGACTTCGGCTTCACCGACGGCAACAGTGTTGCGATTTTACGTCTTTACGCCGGTGCAGGCTCTGTGATAAACAAGGTTCTCCACACCGACATTATGTGCAAGGTCGGCGGCAAGGCGATACGGTCGTACAACATTGACGGAAACACGGCGATTGTCGCGGAGGATCTTCTGAATTACGGTTTCGGCGTGGCGTGGGACGGCGAGGCGAGGACGCTCTCTGTGACAAAGGGAAGCGGTGAGGCGGTCGGAATGGGAGACATCCCGAAAGATACTGCCGAGGTCGGTTCGTATGCTATGGACGTTTACGCAACCGATATCACAACCTACGTTGACGGCAAAAAGGTCAAGGGTTACAACATCGGCGGCTACACGATAATCTTCGTTGACGACCTTGCGGCTTTCGGAAACGTTTCGTGGAACGGAGACACAAGAGAGATTACGTTTGAGTTTGCAAAGTAAAATTCAAGGTAAATGTGAAAAGAACCGACTCGTGAGGGTCGGTTCTTTTTTGCGTATGAGTATGGTAAAGTGTGTGGCGTATGAAAAAAGGACGCACCGAAAGGCACGTCCCCAAAATCACAAAAACATCAGCCCACGGCTCCGGCACTGCCGTTCTCGGAGTCGGGAACATTTAAAACGGATATATCCGCACCCACACCGGCAAGCTTTCCGACGATATCCTCATAACCTCGCTGAATGTGGTAAATCTCTGAAATTTCCGTGCGGCCGGTCGCCGCAAGACCTGCTATTATCATCGCCGCGCCTGCACGAAGGTCGGTCGCCTTAACGGGTGCGCCCATGAGCTTCTCGACGCCCTCAAAGTTTGCGACCTTTCCCCCTCCCTGGACACGGATGTTTGCGCCCATGAGGCAAAGCTCGTCAACGTATCTGAAACGGCTGTCCCAAACGCCCTCCGAAAGAGTGCTGACTCCCTCCGAAAGCGCCATAAGCACGCCTATCTGCGGATTCATATCGGTGGGAAATCCGGGATAAGGGAGAGTCTTGACGTTTGCACGTCTTGTGCGCTTATTTGCACACACTCTCACGGAGTCGTCAAACTCTTCGATGTCCGCACCCATTTCGATAAGCTTTGCGGATATCGAATCGAGGTGCTTCGGAATGACGTTCTTGACAAGAAGGTCGCCTTTCGTCGCCGCGGCGGCAATCATGTACGTTCCTGCCTCTATCATATCGGGGATTATCGCATAATTTACGCCGTGAAGCTTCGACACGCCCTTGATTTTTATCGTGTCCGTACCTGCACCCGAGACCTGTGCGCCCGAGGCGTTGAGAAAGTTTGCAAGGTCAACGACGTGCGGCTCGCGTGCTGCATTTTCGATTATGGTCGTTCCCTTTGCCTTCACCGCCGCAAGCATTACGTTTATCGTGCCGCCGACGGTCACGCAGTCCATATAGACCTCGCTTCCGACAAGGCCGCCAGTCGTTTTTGCGTCAACGTATCCTCCGTCGCTTATGTTTACGACAGCACCGAGAGCCTCAAAGCCCTTAATGTGCTGGTCAATGGGGCGGACGCCGAGGTCGCATCCGCCGGGATATGCAGCCCTTGCCCTGCCGAAACGTCCAAGCTCTGCGCCGAGAATGTAATACGACGCACGCATCTTTCTGACAAGCTCATAAGGCGACGTGCCGGGAATTATCCTCGTCGTATCTATTTCGACGGTGGATTTATCCACGAGCTTCACCTTTGCGCCTATTTTCGAGAGTATTTCAAGTGCCGCGGTAACGTCGCTGATAAGCGGAAGATTCTCTATCACACACCTATCCTCGTTAAGTATCGTGGCGAATATTATTGCAACGGCAGCGTTTTTCATTCCGCTGACCTCAATTTCGCCGCAAAGGCGATTGCCGCCGTTAATTACTATTTTTTCCATACGGTAAAACCAACCTTCCCATCGTTCAAAAAGCAAGATGCAGAAGCAGCTCTCAGATATTCTGCTCATGACTGCGGTGCTTTGCGCAAGCCGCAGGAGCCGTCGTTGCTTAAAAGTCCGTGCCGTCGCGATCCGCTCTGAGCAGAAACTGCATATGTTACAAATTATAATACCACAAAAGAACCGAAAATTCAGCCGAATTTTGTAAATCTTTATTGATTAGCTTAAATTTTTATTAAACTGCCTCATTTATACGCGGCTTTTCAGCTCTCCGGTCACGCTGTCATATATATGATTCACGATATTTCCCTTTTTATCCTTATAAATCACGGAATATGACGGAACAAAGTAGAAATTGTCGCCCTCTATAGCGATGACCGAAAAAGCGTTTCTTTCGCCGATAATTTCAGACACGTTGTCGAGATTTATTTTGTATATAAGGTTTACTCCGTCAAGAAGAGTTGCGGAATATGCTTTATCCGCCTCGCCTATGAAGAAGTGACCGTACACAAGAGCAAGCTCTCCTGTCGGCGAAAAGTAAAAGCGTGAAACATACTCAGGAAGTATAACTCCGTCCGCGGTCTGCACGCAAAAGACTATCTCACCGCCGCCGTATTCACGCACCTCAAACGCACGGAAACCGAAGTCGGCGCCGCCGCGCTTTGAATTTTTGCAAAGAGCCGAATAAAAGCGTTTTACGTCATTCATGTGAGCCGAATCGACCGACACGGGCATCTCGAAGTCCGAAACGCTCATAAGAACTTCGCATATGTTCACGCGTTCCTTTTCGGAAAGGACTCCCGAAAACGCCGTAAGAAGCGAGTTTGATGTAAGCTGAGCGGACGCTTCAAGCGCACCGGCGCGCTTGACCGTTCCGACGCCGTCGGGTATGGAAACCTCCGAATACGTTCCTTTTTCGGCAAGAATCACATCGAGAGCTTTTTCGAGGCACTCGGAGCAATTCTCCGTCTTTTCCTTTACTGCGGTGTAAATTGCAAGGCTCTGCTTTTTCCTCATTATCGCGCCGTTTTCGACCTTTACGCCCTTCGACATAAGATTCTCCACCGCGCCGTCGATCATCTCGTCCGGGAGCATGGTCTTATCATATCTCAATCGGGCATACATGAAAACGGCAATCAGATTTGCCGTGATAAGCAGTACAATAAGCAGAGCTTTAGTTTTTCCCCAATCCATTTTAAAACCCTTTCGTTTTCATGTCAGTCCGCGTATTCAGCCGTCCATTCCGGCAGGTACTCCGTTCCGTCGCGGCTGACATACTCCGCATAAAGTCCCGTGAGCGGTCTTGTCTCGCTCTGTGCCGCGGCAAAAGCCGCCGTTTGAGGAATATCGGAATATGTGCCGTTTGCGCTTGCAAACACCGCTCCCGAAACTCCCGCACTCACAAGAGCCGTATTGCTGAAACTGAAGAATGCGTCGAAGTTGCCGTAGGCGGCACTGCCGTTTCCGTTTACGGTGCGTATTTTCACTCCGCCGATATAATAACCGAAGCCGAAGCTTGTAAGCTCCGTTGTGCTGTCGTAGCCGACATATTCAAGTACAAGCTCCGCCTCGCCGCCGAGAACCGTCGTTCCGAGCGTCTCGAGTACCGAACATACCGCACCGACCGTGTCGGAGAAACCGTAAGTATTCTTTTCTATGTCCTCGGGGAGATATCCGAGAATTTTCGACATCGCGATACCGCCGTTTTTGTCGGACTCAAAGGTAATTTTTCCGTCGGGCGATATTTTGAGTTCTCCGGAATTTTCGACGTAACCCACCGTACCGTTGTGAGAGGTATAGCGGTTCGTGTTGTTTGAATTCATGCCGAAGCTGCTTACAATATCAGCTACGTTTTCGGAGTCCGCGCTTATTTTGAATTTGTCCGAGAATTTTTCACGGTAAACGGGACTTACGTTTTTCACTCCGGAAAAAACGGGAATAAACCCGGTTATTCCGTTTTCTCTCGCCGTTTTCGACACCTCCGCGGACACTTTTTCAAGTCCCGCCTCCGTCGGAGCGTCGAGAGGCTCGTAATTAAACTTAAGTGCCGTTTTGGGTTTTGCGGCGATCACCTCGCCGTCCTCGCTTATAATGTAAAGATACACCTCTTCGTTTGCATCGGCTGTCATTATCATGGACTTTGCAAAAAAGCTCTCTTTGTAGATTATACTGTCATTATATGTATTCTCAAAAAACACGGCAATCGCCGTCAAAGGAAGCGGATTTGCAAATTCACAATAATACTTGTCCGTCGAAAAATACAAGCCGTCGATATAGTCAAAGGCTTCGTTTTTGTCGGAAAAGCTCTTTTTTTCAATGTCGCAGTCGGAAATGAGAGTGAGTACTCTTTCAAACTCCGTCCAAACGGTCTTGCCGCCGTCGGAGCCGCCGAAACCTCCGTAGCTTGTGCCTTTTTCATCCGTCAGGAAAACGAAAGACGGAGAAACAAAGCCGCTGTTGCCGCTCTTCATTATGAGAGAAGCGTCTTTTGAAAGAAGGTGCATATGACCGTCGGGAAAAGCCGGGAGACTTGCCGCGTCACTGCTGTTTTCCGTATACACGTACATTCCGCAGAGCGAAATAAGCGACGCGACAAGCACCGCTATCACTGCCGACTGAACATATTTTACAGCGTTTCTTCCGTTCATTTTCATAGCTTTGTTTCTCCGTTTAACTTTAGTTTTCGTCCTTTGTCTCCTCGTCGCCGTGAATATCGAGTGACTTTAAAATCTTCGATATCTGCGCTCCGTGCTCAATGGAATTGTCGTGTATGAAAAGCAATTCCGGAGTTGCGCGGAGGTTGAGCCTTGCGGCGAGTTCGGAGCGGATATACCCGGACGCGCTTTTAAGACCGAGTTTTACCTCTTTTTCATCGCCGCCGAGGGTGCTGTAGTGAATTTTGGACTGTTTGAGATCGTTTCCCGTTTCAACGCGCAGAATGCTGATGAAAGCCCCCGACACCCTGGGATCCTTTACGGTTCTCAGGATATCGGTAAGCTCTCTTGCTATTTCTTCGTTCACTCTGCCGTTTCTGAAATTGTTTGATTTTCTTACCGGCATATTTCCTCCCGAAATCAGTTATTTACCTTGATTTCTCTCTTAACCTCTTCCATAATAAACGCCTCAAGAACGTCGCCTTCCTTGATGTCGTTGAATCTTTCGAGACCTATACCGCACTCGTAACCGCTCGATACGTCCTTAACGTCGTCCTTGAAACGCTTGAGAGAGGATATTTTGTCCTCAAATATTACTATGCCGTCGCGGACAACGCGGATCTGTGCGTTTCTCTGAATCTTGCCGTCGCGGACATACGAGCCTGCGATAGTTCCGACGCCGGGAACGTGGATTGTCTGGCGAACCTCCGCATGACCGAGAACGACCTCCTTGTAGTCGGGGTCAAGCATACCGTTAAGAGCCGCAGTGACCTCTTCGATGCACTCGTAGATGACTCTGTAGGTACGGATATCGACCTTACGCATCTCGGCGGAGTCCATTGCACCCTTGTCTGGGCGGACGTTGAAGCCGATGATAATGGCGTTGGAGGCGTCTGCGAGCATAACGTCGCTTTCGTTGATACCGCCGACTGCGGAGTGAATAACCTTTACCTTTACCTCGTCGGTCGAGAGCTTTTCGAGAGACGATTTTACCGCCTCGGCAGAGCCCTGAACGTCCGCCTTGATAATTACGGCAAGTTCCTTTACGCCGTCGTTTATCTGGCTGAAGAGGTCGTCGAGCGATACCTTGGAGTTCGCCTTGAATACCTCCTCCTTTGCCTCGTTCTTTCTCTTTTCGACAAGCTCTCTTGCCATTCTTTCGTCGGCAACGGCTCTGAATTCGTCGCCTGCGTCCGGCACGTCGGAAAGACCGATTATCTCTACCGGAACGGAAGGACCGGCAGACTTAACGGGGAGTCTGTTGTCGTCGCACATTGCTCTTACACGCCCCGTCGCCATACCTGCGATAACGATGTCGCCTGCGTGGAGCGTACCGTTCTGTACAAGTACTGTTGCAACAGGACCTCTGCCCTTGTCAAGCTTTGCCTCGATAACAATACCCTTTGCCGGGCGGTGCGGATTTGCTTTAAGCTCCTTCATATCGGCAACGAGAGTTACCATTTCGAGAAGCTCGTCTATACCTGTTCTCTTTATAGCGGATACAGGCACACAAATAGTATCTCCGCCCCATTCCTCGGGTATAAGCTCATAATTCATAAGAGCCTGCTTCACGGCGTCGGGATTTGCTCCCACCTTATCCATCTTATTGATAGCGACGATTATGGAAACGCCCGCCGCCTTTGCGTGGTTTATAGCCTCGACTGTCTGCGGCATGATACCGTCGTCCGCCGCTACAACGAGGATTGCGATATCGGTCGCCTGCGCACCTCTTGCGCGCATTGCTGTAAACGCCTCATGACCGGGGGTGTCGAGGAAGGTAATTTCCTTTTCGCCGACCTTTACTCTGTAAGCACCGATGTGCTGTGTAATGCCGCCCGCTTCTCCTGCCGTTACGTGCGTATGGCGGATTGCGTCGAGAAGTGAGGTCTTGCCGTGGTCAACGTGACCCATAACGACAACGACGGGGCTTCTCTCCTCAAGATCCTCCGGCTTATCCTCTTCCTCGGCAAAGAGCTTTTCTTCGATTGTGACAACAACCTCTTTCTCTGCCGTTATGCCCATTTCGTCCGCAACAAGGTATGCGGTATCGAAATCGACTGTCTTGTTTGCACCGACGGCGTCCATTCCGAGACCCATCATGAGAAGCTTCTTTATAACTTCGCCGGTTGTTATCTTAAGCGCCGCCGCAAGGTCGGAAATCATAATCTGCTCAGGGAGAATAACGGGGCCTGTGAACTTCTTGATATTCTCGTTCTCGACGGACTTGCCCTTTGCGCCTTTCTTGCCCTTGCCCCTGAAGCTGTTCTTCTGGAACTTTCCTGCGGAGGGAGCAATTTCACGCGCCGCGGACTCGTTTCTGTTGATTCTGCCGTTTGCGCCTCTTGTGCCCGCGCTCTTCTTGATCTTTACCTCGGTATCGTCGTCGGAAACCGCCGCCTCGCCGGCAAGACGATCGAACTTGTCGTCGTACTTGGAAAGGTCAATCTCACGCGCTCTTATATCGACGAGTCTCGTTCCGTCCTCCGTCACGGTTGCGAGAGTGCTGTTCTCCGCGGAAACGGTATTCTCGCTCTTGTAGCGGCTTCTTGCACGTCCGTCCTTGTCGTATATCGGGCGAATGCTCGGCTGACGAACCGACTGCGAATCGTAATCATCATCCTTTCCGCCGCCCTGACGGAAGCCGTTCTTGTTCTGCGGCTTGCCGGAGCTGCTCTTCTGACCGAATGCCGGCTTATCGAAGCCGCCGTATCTCGCACCGGAGTTCTGCGGTCTGTCAAAGCCTCCCTGCGGTCCGTTTGCACCGCTCTGTGCGCCGAAAGGCTTTCTGTCGCCGTAGCCGCCCTGCTGAGAGTTGCCGTCGTTGGACTTCCTGTCGCCAAAGCTTCTCTGTCCGTCATACGGCTTCTTATCGCCGAAGCTTCTCTGTCCGTCGTAAGGCTTTCTGTCGCCGAAACTTCTCTGTCCGTCGTACGGCTTCCTGTCGCCAAAGCTTCTCTGTCCGTCATACGGCTTCTTATCGCCGAAGTTTCTCTGTCCGTCGTAGGGTTTTCTGTCGCCGAAGCTCCTCTGTTCACCGTAAGGCTTTCTGTCGCCGGTGCTATTATCGGAGGGTTTGCCGGCATATCCGCCGTTACGGTTGCGGTCAAACGAATTCTGAGCCGGTCTGTCGGTTCTGTTCTCGGTCCTTGCCTTAGGCTCTGTCTGCTGTGCGTTTGCGCTCTCGGCAGGCTTTGTCTCGCTCTTGGGTTCGGGCTTTGCTTCGACTTTAACCTCGCTCTTCGGCTCTGCCTTTACCTCGGGCTTTGCCGCTTTTTCGGGGGCAGCCTCTGCGGTCTTAGCGGCGGACTTTGCCGCCTTCGGTTCTTTCGTTTCCGCAGTCTCGGCCGCTTTCTTCTCGGCAGGTTCGGGTTTTGTGCGGTTCCAGAACGCCGCAAGCTCTTCGTTCGACGCTTCGTTCTTTTTGGTTATGCTGTCAAGAAACACGTTCATTTCGTGTTTTTCGAGGGTGGCGGTGTGCGTCTTGCCGGTGACGCCGTTCTCCTCAAGTATATCTATTACCTCTTTATTTTTGAGCTTGAAGTTCTTGGCAAGCTCGCTGATCTTTGTTCCGGTATTCTTTTGTGCCATATATTAGACCATTCCTTTCGTAGACGTTGACGGCTGTTTCGGATTTAATCCGTCCCATCTGTCACAGCATGGGCTTTTGCGTTTCCGAACCCAAAAGTTTATATATAATGTCGGCAAAGCCCCGTTCGGTTATAACCGCACACGAAACATATGACTTTTTGCCGAGTCTGTCCGACATTTCGGACATTGTTACGGGCATTGCTATATAGGGGATGTCGCTTTTATCAAAGGCGTAGGAAAGCTCGCGTTTTGCGTTGTCCGAAATATCATTCGGGAAGAACGCCATAACCGCCTTGCCTTTCTTCATCTGCTCGATGCAAAGCTCTCTGCCGCAGACAAATTTTCCGGCTTTTGCGGCAAATCCCATTGCACCGAATATCTTATCGATGCAGACTCTGAGTTTTTCCGAATCAAGCGGCAGTGATATTTCTCTGTCAGCCATCTTCCTTCTCCGCCTGCCTTTCGCTCATCACCTTTTCCGCTTCGAGGTAAACCTCATCCGGAATATGTACTTCGAGAACCGTTTCAAGTCTCTTCGACTTTTTCACTTTCTCAAAGCACTTCGGTTCAGAGCAGATGTAAACTCCTCTGCCGGGAAGTTTTCCGACGCTGTCAACCGAAACTGCTCCCTCGGGTGAGCGGACTATTCTCAAAAGCTCATTCTTCGGAAGCTTTCGGTTACATCCCATGCATTTTCTTTCGGGTATTTTCTTTGCCATTCTTTTGATCCCCCCATGCACTGTTACTGATGCGTTTTTCAGTCGTCAATATCGATTTCAGCTTCTCTTGCCTTCTTAAGAGCCTCGGCGAGCTTACCGCCCATGAGCGTATTCGCCTCAGCTCTGCCCTCAATTATATCGTTGAGTGCTTCGGCGCGTGCTTCTTCCGCACTCTTTATGTCAATCTTGCATCCGGTAAGACGTGCCGCAAGGCTTACGTTCTGACCCTTCTTGCCGATTGCGAGGGAAAGTTGATCGTCGTCAACAAGCACTCTGTAGGACTTCGGAGCAACCTCCGTTACAGAAACGACTGTTGCCGGAGAAAGCGCGGCTTTGATGAATTCTTCGGGAATGTCGCTGTACTTTACGATATCTATCTTCTCTCCGCCGATTTCCTTTGCGATATTATTCTTTCTTATTCCCTTAGGTCCGATACACGAACCTATAGCGTCAACGTTTTCGTCTCTCGAATATACGGCGATTTTCGTTCTCGAACCTGCTTCTCTCGAAACGGACTTTATTATAACCGTGCCGTCCTGAATCTCGGGCACTTCAAGTTCAAAGAGTCTCTTTACAAGACCGGGATGCGTTCTCGAAAGAACGACCGCAGGACCTCTCGCCTCTTTGTCCTTCTTTACCTCAAGGACGTACACACGGATAATCTCGCCCTCCGTGAAGGTCTCTCCGGGAATCTGCTCCTTCTTCTGGAGGCAGACGACGTTCTTTCCGATTTCGAGTATCGCGTCGCCGTTTATGGGGTTGATTCTCGAAACGGTTGCGGTTACGAGTTCGTCCTTCTTGTTCTCGTACTCCTTGATTATGAGTCCCTTCTCGGCTTCTCTTATACCCTGGATTATAACCTGCTTTGCGGCAACTGCTGCCATTCTGCCGAAGTCGTCCTTAGGCTTTATTTCAACCTCGACACTGTCGCCGAGCTTGTATCTCTTGTTCTTCTTGTGAGCCTCTTCAAGGGTTATGTGGAGTGCCGGGTTGAACTTGGATCTCGGGAGCTTCTTCGCTTCGATCTCGGCTATATTGTCCGTGTCGTAAAGAATACCCATTGAGTCCGTATCGTCTATTTCTATAACGGGTTTCTTTTCCTCAGGTTCTTCCGCTGCGGCTTCCTCTGCTTCTCCGTCGGCATTTTCGCCCTCGGTCTCGACCGCCTCTGTATTCTCCGCTTCGGTCTTTTCGGGTTCAGCGTCCTCTTTCATACTTTCGGCGTTGGGGTCAACGACCGTGAGTATTCTGAACACCTTTATCTCGTTTTTATCGGGGTCGAGAACAACTCTCACGTTGTTGCAGTTATAATGCTTTTTGACGCCTGCCTGGAGAGCCGCTTCGACTCTTTCAAGCATATAGTCTGCCGGTATGCCCTTTTCTTTTTCGAGAGCTCTTATGGCTCTGAAAAGCTCTGTGTTCTGCATTTTATCATTTCCTCCGTAAAAATATTACACATTAAAAATCGGCGACTGTTGAAATCTTGGCGATGAGTTTTTTCTCGAGCGTATACTCATTTTCGCCCTCTTTCAATATTATGCCGTTTCCGTCCTCGGAGATACCGCAAAGAGTCGCCGTGAACTGCTTTCTTCCGTCGCGCGGAGCATAAAGCTTTACGGCAACCTCGCTTCCGGTAAAGGCTTTCAGGTGAGCTTCGGTTTTAAGCTCGCGCTCAAGTCCCGGAGACGAAATCTCAAGGTAGTAGCTGTCGGGAATCGGATCCGCCTCTTCGATTATCGGATCTACCGCGTCGTTTACCATTTCGCAGTCGTCAAGGCTTATGCCGTCGGGCTTATCGATATAGATAACAAGGCTTTTTTCTCCGCCCTCCTTCACAATATCGACGTCCCAGAGCGTACAGCCGCATCCTTCAACCGCATCTCTCACCAAGTCGGCGATACGCGCCGTCAGACTGCCGCCGGAGCGTTTACTTTCTTTTTCGTTGTCGGTCTTACTCATCTGCGTCCTTTCCGGAGAATACTCTCCAAACAAAACTCAGAAGAGCGACCGTTGCCGACCGCTCTTCTATACTCCTTATACTTATGGCTATATTATACCACAATTTACGGAAAATGCAAGTGCTTTGGATATGTATTTACGATTTATTAGAAATTTTGATACAATTACAAATATCAAAAAAGGCATCAGGGACACTCGCGAAGAATGTCCCCGTTTTTGCCTCACTTACCGCTCACAAAAAAGAACCGTCTTTGAGAAAGTTATCTGTTGGTAAAAGTTTCGCATCTTGTCTCACTGCAGTTGCAAGCGTAGCACGTACCTACGTCGATGCCGTCAGCGGTGCAGGTATTGCCGCTGTTGTACTTACACTCGGCTGCGGAGCACTCTATCTCGCTGTCGGAGCAGGGACATGTGCTGTCACAGGCAGCGGAGTTTGTGAGGGAGTTTACCTTGTCGGAAAAGCTTGCGCACTCGGTATCCTCATAGCTGTCGGCGTTCTCTCCGTCTACGCTTATCGCGGTGCGGCAGCAGCCTCTGTCGCAGTTGTAGATGCACTTTACGGCATCGCATGAAATGTTAGGCATAATATCATTCCTTTCATCATTCTTTGCAAAGCTCTGCGCTGTTGCAATGATATTATGCTCACAATGTCGTTTTTAATTCAGCGTGTTTTTTTGTTTTCAAATAAATTGACAACGTAAAGACCGCTTTTACGGCACTTTTCGACCGTATACCGTGTTCCGCCGGGCTGTCCGCTGTAGAATGCGATACAGGCAGAACTCATATCCACCATAAAATCGTTGCGTTCATGCATACAGCCGGGAGTGTGGACGTCGTGAAGAATTATAACCTCGTCGGCGGCTTTTTTCACCCTGTCATAAACCGCGCGCTGAGTGAAATTCCATCGTTCGTCCTGATTGGCGCAGGGAACGGCAAGCACAAGCTTCATGTCATCGTAGACGCTCCGGAGACCTATGACGGTAAGTTCCGCAAGAGTGTCGAATCCTATCGCACCGCCGCCGACAAAGGTTCTGTACCCTTTCCCATACATTTCGAGGACTGCGTCCTTTACCTTCAGAGAAAGAGACTCCTTTGCGTCGTACGGTATCAGTCTGTGACCGGTAAAACAGCAAGTGCCGGTCTTATCGTAGTTACCTTTCATAGCCGCTCCTGTAAATTACAAATTCAACGATTTAATGATATCACATTTTCGGTACGATAAACAGTACCTCACTGCATTCGGCAAAGAAACGCCGAGTCCGGGAAACGGACTCGGCATCACTTACTATTTGCTTACCTTTTCGGTTTAAACCTTATTCGGCTTCTGTGCAGAAGGTTACGCTCTCAATATAGAGGGTGTCGCCGTGAGCAAAGCTCGAAGAGGAGGTTGTGCCGAAAGGATTGAGTATGAAGCCCTTGGTGAGGTAAGCGGAGGGAGTACCGCCAAGTCTTATCTTAACGGTTGCCCACTCATTTGCCTTGAGGTCTTCTGTTGCCGTGAAGGTTCTCTCGCCCATTGCACCCTCGTCGCCTCTGATTCCGATGGAGAGAAGCTTGATGGAGGGCTTAACAGCCTCAGCAGACTCTGTCTTGAAGTAGTAGGAGATAACAGCGTACTTGTAGTTCTTCATGCTGATAACGCCGCCGTCCGCATTGACCGCGGTAGTACCGTCGATCTGAACCGCACCGGAGTCGTTTCCGCCGGGAACTATTGCAACAACAGTCTTCTCATCCTTAGTTGTGAGAGTGGAGCTGAAGTTCTTCTTGTTATCGTATGAGTATCTGAGCATCTCGGGGCCTACAACGGTAGGATCCTTAGCTTCGATATCAGCATCGGTAAGCTCGCCCTCTTCGATGATTTCCTCCTCTTCCTCTTCGTCGGTTGTGCCGCTTCTGAGCTTTTCGAGGTCGGGCTTTGTGGGATACCATGTAAGAGACTCAATGTAGATTATATCTCCGACAGGGATCTTGTTAGCCGCAACGTCGCTGAACGGACGGAGGTGGAACTGCATTGTCTTATACTTGGTCTGATCCGCAGGATTGATATCGAACATTACGTAGTTCCAGTCGTTAGCCTTGATTTCGGAAACTTCGCACTGTGCCTTGAAAGTACCGCCGCTAACCTTGTTTTCGTCATCCCCCAAACCGCCTGCATAGAGATTAATTACAGGAACACCGTATACAGCCTCGTTCTTTGTTTCATAATAGTATTTGAGAACGACATATCTGTATACCCTCGTATCAATAACACCCTTGGGAGAATTTTCGGTGGTAGGAATTCTTGAATAGCCCTCGATTGCTAAATTCTTAGTGCTTTCGCTGTTCGGAACGATCTTACCTACATTAACATCGTCCTTGGTATCTGCTGTACCGGTGAATGCGCCGGACTTGTCAACCTGACCTGTAAGAGAAGTACCCTTTGTAACAAGAGGAACCTTCTTAACCGTCGGGGTCGTGGGCTTATCATCCTTTTTATCGTCGGAAGCAACCTTTACTGTGGGAGCTGCGCCGCCGCTGATTGTTGTTTCGGGCTTATCCGTATAGAATGTAAGGGAGATGATATCGATTGTCTGACCTGCGGGGATATCGGGACCCTTGAGTCCGCCGAATGCGGAGAAGTGGTACTGTGCGAGTTCGCCGAGACCGGAGAGACTCTTGTCGGACATTGCCTTGCCGATATCGAAGATTGCGGTTGCCCACTTGTTAGCTTCGAGAGGTGTGGCATTGATTATGCCAACGCCGCTGTTGCCGCCGAGAGGTCTGAGTGTCATCTTGGTTGCCACCTGTTCCTCACCTTCGGGTACTCTGTAGTAATAGATAACCTCAGCGTACTTGTAGGTGTCAAGATCAACGCCTCTGCCCTTTATGTTCCAACCGTCGCTTACAACGGAAGAACCAACGGAAGGATTATGATTGGGTGTATATCTTATTGTTTCGTACTTGCCGTCGCCGATAGGCTGAACAGTCATGATTGCGTGGTCGTTGCCGTCCATCTTGAGGTTAAGCTGTTTCGGAGATACAACTACAGGATCCTTGGTCTGAGCCGCGGACTGAGTGATTACGAAAGGCTTAGCTCTTTCGAGACCGTTGTTCTTATCTCTGATAATCTCAAGAATATAAACGAACTTGGAGCCGGAATCCGGTTTCGGAGGCTTGGGATTTATGACTGCGTCGAAGGAAGCATTGTCGATCTTATCCTTGTCGAAAGTTCCCGGATATCCGCTGATGTTGAGCTTCTTTTCGGTAGAACTGTTGTTACTCTCGCCTGCGGAAATCGTCTCGTTCTTCATATCCCTGAAGTCGCCGCCGTTGATTGTGATGATGATATCGCCGCCGACTCTTGTGTCGGGTCTCTTGTTGCCGCCGATGATTTCCGCGTCGGAGGTGAACTTGCCGCCGTTGATGATAACGTTGACATCGCCGCCTACGTTGCCGTCCTCAGCACCGCCGCGAACAGTACCGTTGAATGTACCGTTGTTGATTGTGATTGTGGAACCGCCGGTAACGGAACCTACGGAACCGACGACATCTGCGTACTCACCGCTGTTGATTGTGATATCCGCTTTGTCAGCCGTGCCCTCCGCATCGGAAGTGCCGCCTATGAGCGTGAGATACTGTGTATTTGGCTTTACGGTGATGCCTGTATCCATGGTGAGCTTTCCGCCACCCGCATCGATACCCGCACGCTCTGTGGAGTTAACAGCAAAGGTGATGTTCTTGAATCTTGCGTTAAGACCCGCAAGCTTAAGGAATGCGCCGTCTTCGATTGTTATTGTGGAATCCTTGGTTGCACCTACTATAAGGATTTCGGAACCGGAAGATGCCTTTTCCTCGTTTCCTTCGGAGGTATAATCGAGAACAACTATCTTACCGCTGTAAGAAGCGTTGGGATTACCGCCAGCGGGAACTTCCGTGAGAAGCCCAACCGCCCTCTTTATCGATGCTACGGGAGCTGTGGAGGCTCCTGTGTTTGCATCATCGCCGCTTGCGGAGGAGAGGTAAATTGTGTTAACTTCGAGAACGTCGAACGTGGACTGGTCTATCTTCTTAAGAAGAGCTTCGCCGTCACCGCTATAGTCAAGAGCATTGAGAATTGCCTTTCCCTTTACGGCTGTCGTATTACCTCTCGCAACGATTGTTTTTTCATTAAGTGCGGAGAAATCTCCTCCGGTAATTGTTAGGGTGAAGTTGCCGTTGATGTTAAGAGGTCTGTCGGTAGCGAACGGTCTAAATCCTGCGTATGCCTTTCCCCCGTTGACGGTGATATTGACATCACCCGTTACGGTTACGTCGGAAGCACCGCCCCAGCCTTGGGAAATTGTGCCGAACGAACTGCCTTCGTTATAGGTGAAGTTCATTGAGGAGAGGGTCTGCGTACCGCTTTGTACCCATGTGTGTGTTCTAATTGTACCGATCGCACAGCCGTTAACAATCATGTTAGAGGCAGTGAACATAGGCTTTGCGGAGGTATTGAGGTTGGTAGAAAGGATTACATCGTCAGCAACGCCTTTCTTTCCGAGAACGAGCAGGTGGTTGCCCATCTGGAGGGAGTTGTCATTGCCGCCGGGGAGCCAGTTGAGCCAAACGTTCTCGAAAGTGAGAGGACCCCTTGCATCATTCATGTAGTAAAGGTTGAGCTTTACCTTAGCTGTGGGATCGTCTTCGTCCTCAGCACCTCTTACGGTAATCATATCGGTGTGAGACGGGAATCCGAGAGCCTTGCCTGCGCCGTCAACGAGGTTGAAGTCGTCGCAAACTATAACGTAACCGCCTACGCCCTTGAGCGCCGCAAACGCTGCGTTCATTGTGCCGTAAGCCTTTGTGGAGTCAACGGAACCCTTGTAGTTGCCGGTGTACGTACCCATTGCGGAGAGATATACAACAGCCTTGCCGTCGTCGGGAGTATACTTGTAAGGAATGATGAGACCGTTCTCATCGAGCTTGGGAAGGTTACCTATGAATACTTCGGTATTCTTCTCTCTGGAGATTACGGTGTCGAACATATAAATCTTGTTCGTTGCGTCGAATGCCGTTGCATCCTCACCGTAAGGATAGAGCTTGAAGGAGTTGAAGTTGTTTGCAAGACCGCCAATCTCAAATGTTGCGATAGCATAGTTGTTTGCTACGATAACCTGCTCTGCTTCAACAATTGCGTTGTCGCCGAACTGAGCTGTAACCTTGAGGTCTGTGGGGATTGCGCTGTTGGAGTGGAGGTAGTAACCAACCTTAACATAAGGCTGCCACTCGGGGTTAACGGTGCTGTCAAGCTTGTACTCAACGAAAGGAGCTGCGGGAGCGTCAGTCTTGAGAGTGAGCATCGTTGTGTCGCCGGCTACGAAGGGCTTCTCCTCTGTGAGGAGGCCGTCGGCGTCGCGTCTGTTTACCCAGTTGATGCCGGGGATTACTATGTCGTCCTGAGGAATTACTATCTCGCCGAAACGGTCGGTGGAAACCTTGCCGTAGTCGAGAGAGTAGCTCATGCTGTTCTGTGCGAAGGAGATGCTCTTGATGTAGAGGTGGAAGCCCTCTTCGAGAGCGGTCTCGGAGGCGGTGAACTTTATGTGGGAAGCGCCTCTGAACTGAGAAGCGTCAAAGGAAGCTGTACCCCACTCGTTTACAACGAGGTCATTGAACATGAATGCAACTCCGCCGTTGTCCTCGATCTTCATCGAACCGGCAACAGTCTTGTCACTCTTTATGCTTGAGATGTAGTAAACGATAGAGCCGCCGCTTATCGTGTTTGCTATGCTCTTGGGAATGCTTACGACTGCGCCGTCCGCTACCTTTGCAACGTCGAAGTTGTCAAGTGCGATAACGGTTACGTTCTTGTCACCGTACTGCTTTAGCTCGGCAGGAAGAATTGTGAAGTCATCAGCGTTGCCGTTGAAGTTTGTGTTTGTACCTGTAATCTTAACGGGACCTGTTATGTTAACGTCGTTATCAACCGTGAGCTTGTAGTTGCCGGCGTCGATAACGGAATCGTCGCCCGTTACGATTTCGATATCCTTGAAGTACATGTTGCCGCCGAGCGTAAGAGTTGCGCCGGGAGCTATTGTGAGCTTTGTACCGGTAACGGTAACTGTTGCTGCATGAGTCGGGAGAGTTGTGTCTGCGGAAACCGTAAGACCTTCGCTCTCTGCAACTACAGTACCGCCGTATGCTGTGGTGGAGGTGGAGCCTGCGATTACTTCGTTGACACCTGCTGTGAGGTTTTCGCCGCTCTTTGTGGTTGTTACCTTATATACTTCGTTGAATGCCGCAGGGTTTGCGGAGGAAGCCATGGCAGGATTGTCAATGACATTGAGAATCTTCTTGCCGCCTACATTTGTGTTGCCGGCTACAGAAAGCAGCTTTGCAAACGTACCGCCTACAAGGTTGAGAGTAAGGTCGCCGTCAATCCAAACCTTCTCGTTACCGGCGAGATTTACGAAGTTATTGCCGAATGTACCGCCGTAGATGCTTATGGTGTAGTTTCCCTTAACTCTGGAGTTTGCTTCTGTACCGTTGCCGCCGTGCATACCCTTGAGGTTGGAGCCTGTGAAGTTACCGCCGTAAATTGTAAGTTTTGCGTCGCCGTTGATAACGCCCTTACCCCATGCACCGAGGACTCTGAGTTCGGGAGCAACCATACCTGAGTAGAACGTAAGGTCAACCTTGGGGCTTTGTCCGCCGTCGTTACCGCCGATGATACCGAGAGCAGGTGTAGTGCCGGATTTCTTTACCCAAACAATATCGGTATCAGAACCTCCGGGTTCTCCGAAGATGCCTTTCTTTCCGGCAAGAATAATACCTGTATCGCCGTTTGTTCCGTTGGTAAACTCAATATACTTCTGGAACCATGTATCTCCGTTTATCGGAGCCTGAGAACGGAAATAAATCTTAGCGGTGTATGTTTCCGTACCTCTTACCTTAATAAGATTCGTGTGAGTCGGAAATCTCTTGTATACATTGCCGTCAATGATTATCGGCTTCTTATCTTCTCCGCCCAAATCATCCGCATTCGCCACAAAAATATCGGAGAGAAGTACGAGCGTACCGCCGCCTACCTTATCGAGTGCGTTGACCGCTGCAGTGAGGTCGCCGTAAGGATTGAGGGAGGTGGACTTATCGGGAGTACCGGTGTAAGTACCGCCTGCCATGTAGTAAGCAACCGCCTGACCGTCGGGATCCTCATAGATGTAAGGACGAATGTCGCCGTTTTCCTCGAGGTCGGGTTTTGCGTAGGATACGGAGGAGGTGTCCTCTGTCTGAGAGAAGACTATCTTCTTTATGTATACCTTATTGGAAGCCGCAGGTGTGAATTCGAGGGTGTTACCAAAAGGATAGAATTCTGCGCCCTTGGTTGTATGTACATTCTTGATTGCGCCGAGGTCAAAGAGTGCGACCGTCCATCCGTCCGCCACAACTGCGGAGGAAGCCTTGACGACATTGCCCTCAACCTCAATTGCCGGAGTACCGGAAACAGCACCGTGAGCGTAGTACTCTATTCTCACATAGGGCTGCCACTCGGTTCTTATCGGCACTGCGTCTATATGTACGGAGTAAGCGGACTTGCCGACAATGGGAGAAAGCTTTGCAGCCTTACCGCCGACGAAGTCTACAACCCCTGTCTCGAACGTTTCGCTCTCAAGAGCGTCCATGGATTCGCCTTCCTTGATGAAGTCGTCCATCTTGCCGACGAGTTCGTCATTCGAGTCATACTTCGGAACGGAGAAGGTCTTGTTGGAGACGGTCTTGTTCGAGTATGTAATAGACTTTACGAATATTCTCTGTCCGTCTGCCGGTGTTACCTTGAGCGTCTGCTCGGCGGAAGCGCCTGCGGCGGAGATATCAATAACCGCTGTCGCCCACTTTCCGGTTACAAACCCATCAGCCGTAACGGTATCGGAATCAACGATAGTGGAGGTTACGGGGTAAGCTGTGCCGTTAACGGTGAGAGTGATTTCGCCCGCGCCTGCGCCGACTGCAACGTAGTTAACATTTGCGATTGTGTATTCGTCGTTGAGATTCTCGGTTGTCTTCTTCTCGGAAGCGGTCTTCTCAACGAGACCCGCCGTGAAGTCGTCAGCCTTGAACTCCGTACCGATGCCGAAGCCGTTGTCGCTTGTCAGCGGAACGCAAACGGGTCTTACACCGCCGGTGATTGTGGTAACGGGCTTCTCGGAGTAGAACGTGAAGCCGGCAATATCAAGGCTCTGATTCTCGGGGATGTTCTTATAGTTAACGCCACCGAAAGGACGGAAATGATACTGCTTCAGATTTTCGGTAAGCGAAGCCCAAGCCGTCTTTGTTGTCATGTCAAAAATGGCACTTGACCACCGGTTTGCAACGATCTTTTCGTCGGAGCTAACCACTCCGGCACTGCTTGCATTCTGAAGCCAGCTTATCTCCATCTTTGTGTCAACAGGGGTACTGCCTTCGGGCACACTGTAATAGTAGATAATCTCTATGTACTTGTACTTGGAAGGAGATACATTCTTATCTCCAACAGGCCAACCGTCAGCAACGATAATCTTGCTGTTTCCAAGAATTGTTGCTGCATAATTCGGAGCAAATCTTACGGTCTTTGTCTTTCCGTCATCAAGAGTCTGGAAAGAACGGATGTCGGTGTCAACACCGTCCATGCGCGGAAAGAATTCTGAGGTTATGTCAAGCGCAATCGGCGTTTCTGTGAACGTGTTGTCATGCTTGATCTCAAGATCCGCAGCGGATACGCTTACGCCTGTTGTGAAGACGAAAGCAGACAGTATCATCAGGATTGCCAATACTGTCGAGAGAGTTTTCTTCATGTTTGAGCACACTCCTTGAAAATATATTTGATGCAATGGTATTATAATACAAATCGAATTAAAAATCAAGGCTTTTTTCAAAAAACTTAAGCCGTTTTAAGCACCCTCTTTCATTTTCTCCAAAATGCACAAAAACCGACCCGAATTTTTGTGTATTCGGCTCGATATTTTGGTGAACTCGCCGAAACGCTTTTATTTCTTAATTTTAACAAATTTGCTTGAAATAGTCACATTGTTGTGATATAATAATGGGGAATATCGCAAAGTGTTTACTGTGTGCCGCAAGGTCGAAATAACTTTAACGATATTCAAGCAAACAAACGAAAGGAATGAACACTATGGCAGAAATCCGTCCTTTCCGCGCAATGAGGTTTACGGAAAAAGCAGGCGACATTTCAAAAAACGTCTGCCCTCCCTACGACATCATCAGCGAAGAGGAGCGTCTCGGCTTTCTTCGTGAAAGCGAGAACAACATCATAAGACTCGAACTCCCCCGGGGTGAAGAACCGTACAAAAAAGCGGCGGAGGATCTGCGAGTGATGCTGTCCTCGGGTGTGCTTAGCTGTGACGCCGAGGACGGAATATATATTTATGAGGAAGAGTTTACGGCTTACGGCAAGCGTCACAAGGTAAAGGGCATTTACACGCTTGTGCGTCTTGCGGAATTTTCCGAGGGAGTTGTGCTTCCGCACGAGGAGACGCTTTCCAAGGCTAAGACCGACCGTTTCAACCTCATGAGCGAGACGTATTGCAATTTCAGCGCAATATACTCGATGTACTCGGACGCCGAGAAAAAAGCGACGTCGATTATCGGAAGACTCTCCGAGAGAAAGCCCGATATTGAGTTCACGGCAAACGACGGAGTTGTACAGAGACTTTGGTGTATATATAATAAGGAAGAGATTTGTGCATTAAAGGTCGCTTTCGCAGACAAAAAGCTCTATATTGCGGACGGTCATCACCGCTACGAAACGGCTCTTGCGTTCAGAAAAAAGATGCTTGCCGACGGCGACATTAAGTCGGAGGACGATCTCGGAAACTTCGTCATGATGATGCTTGTCGATATGGAGAACGACGGACTTGTCGTATTTCCGACTCACAGGCTTGTAAGAGACCTCAAGAGCTACGACAGAGAAGCGGTAAAGAAAGGTCTTGCGAAGTACTTTGACGTTACTCCCGTCGAAAAAAGCGGCATTGAAAAGGCTCTTGACGAGGGAAAGGACGGCAAGGTTTACGTATGGTGCGCCGGAAACGGCGAGTACTTCAGTGTTGCGCTCCGTGACAAGGAGAGTGCCGAAAAGAGACTCGGCGAGCTTTTTGCGGACAAGAGCAGTGCTTACAGAAATCTTGATGTTACGGTGCTTCACAGTCTGATTCTCGAAGAGATTTTCGGTATTGACCGTGAAAACATGGCAAATCAGATAAATCTGACATACACGAGAAGTATCGACGAAGCGACCGACGGAGTGGATTCGGGCAAGTTCGACTGCGCTTTCATTATCAATCCGACGAAGGTATCCGAGATCCGAGACGTTGCGGCGGCAGGAGACAAGATGCCTCAGAAATCGACCTACTTCTACCCCAAGCTCATAACGGGACTTGTAATGAACAAGATAAAAGATATACAATATTAAGGAGAAAGCATTATGCCGAAAGAATTGGAAAAACAATATAATCCGCACGGCACAGAGGACAGAATATATGCCATGTGGAACGACGGCGGATTCTTCAAACCGTCAAGCGACAAGAAAAAGCCTCCGTACTCTATAGTTATTCCCCCTCCCAACGTAACGGGACAGCTCCACATGGGACACGCTCTTGACGAGACCTTGCAGGACATCCTCATCCGTTTCAAGAGAATGAACGGCTACAATGCGCTCTGGATTCCCGGAACGGACCACGCCGGCATTGCGACTCAGATTAAGGTTGAGGAAAATCTTCGCAAAGAAGAGGGGCTTACAAGATACGATCTCGGCAGAGAGAAATTTCTCGAACGTGTATGGGAATGGAAAAACAAGTACGGAAACAGAATTATAAGTCAGCTCAAAAAGCTCGGCTGTTCCTGCGACTGGACTCACGAGAGATTCACGATGGACGAGGGCTGTTCCAACGCTGTTAAAGAGGTTTTCGTTTCCCTTTACCAAAAGGGGCTCATATACAGAGGTAACCGAATAATC
Source organism: uncultured Eubacteriales bacterium (assembly GCA_934502885.1). Lineage (GTDB taxonomy): Bacteria > Bacillota > Clostridia > Oscillospirales > CAG-382 > CAKSUT01. Next base: position 181,659 of record CAKSUT010000001.1, read on the forward strand.
AACTGGTGCCCGAGCTGTGCGACGGCACTTTCCGACGCCGAGGTTGAGTACAAGGAACAGCCCGGTCACTTCTGGCATATAAGATATCCCGTTGTGGGCAGTGACGAATACATCATTGTTGCAACTACCCGTCCCGAGACCATGATGGGCGACACTGCGGTTGCGGTTCATCCCGACGACGAGCGTTACACTCATCTTGTAGGCAAGAAGCTTCTTCTTCCTCTCATGAACAGAGAAATACCCGTTATTGCCGATGAATACGTCGAGAAGGATTTCGGTACCGGCTGCGTTAAGATCACTCCCGCGCACGACCCCAACGACTTCCTTGTTGGTCAGAGACACAGCCTTGAGGTTATCCGTGTCATGAACGACGACGCAACCATAAACGCAAACGGCGGAAAATACGAGGGTATGGACAGACTCGAGGCGAGAAAGGCGGTTGTACATGACCTTGAAGAGGGCGGATACCTCGTAAAGGTTGAGGATTACAGCCACAACGTCGGCACGTGCTACAGATGCGGCACGAACGTTGAGCCTCTCACGAGCAACCAGTGGTTCGTAAAGATGGAGCCTCTCGCAAAGCCGGCTCTCGAGGTCGTTTACGACGGAAGAGTAAAGTTTATTCCCGAACGCTTCACAAAGACCTACACGAACTGGATGGAGAACGTCCACGACTGGTGTATTTCCCGTCAGCTTTGGTGGGGTCACAGAATACCGGCGTTCTACTGCGACAAGTGCGGTGAGATGTACGTTTCCAAGGACGAACTTCACACCTGCGAAAAGTGCGGTGCTCCGCTTCGTCAGGAGGAGGACGTTCTCGACACGTGGTTCTCTTCGGCACTCTGGCCGTTCTCGACTCTCGGCTGGCCCGAAAAGACGGAGGATCTTGCGTACTACTATCCGACAAGCACGCTTGTAACCGGCTACGACATCATATTCTTCTGGGTTGCGAGAATGATTTTCTCGGGTCTTGAGCATATGGGCAAGGAGCCGTTCCACGACGTATTTATACACGGTCTTGTAAGAGACGAACTCGGCAGAAAGATGAGTAAGTCCCTCGGCAACGGCGTCGATCCGCTTGAGGTCATTGGCAAATACGGTGCGGACGCTCTGAGATTCACTCTCGTAACCGGCAACTCCCCCGGAAACGACATGAGATACTCCGACAAGAAAGTCGAGGCGTCGAGAAACTTCGCGAACAAGATATGGAATGCGGCGCGTTTCGTTCTTCTCAATCTCGACGAGGACACAAAGCCGATTCTTCCCGAGTCGCTCACTCTCGAGGACAAGTGGATTCTCACGCTTCTCAACAATACCGTATCCGAAATGACGGCAAACCTCGACAAGTACGAACTCGGAGTTGCCGCAGGAAAGCTTTACGACTTCATCTGGGATCACTTCTGCGACTGGTACATCGAGCTTGCAAAGCCGAGACTTTTCGCAAAGGGTACGCCCGAAAACAAGTCGTGCCAGCAGGTTATTCTTTACGTTCTCACCGAGACTCTCAAGCTTCTCCACCCGTTCATGCCCTACATTTCCGAGGAGATTTGGCAGCATCTCGGAGTTGACGACAGTCCCGTTATCGTAGCGGAGTGGCCGAAATACAAGAAAGAACTCAACTTTGCCGACGAAGAGAAGGCAATGGACAGAATAATTGCGGCAATACGCGCGATAAGAAACAGACGTGCAGAGATGAACGTTCCGCCGTCAAAGAAAGCAAAGCTTATCGTTATTTCGTCCTACAAAGACTCTTTCAACGACAAGACCGCCGTATTCTTTGAGAAGATGGCGTCGGCGTCCGAGGTTGAGTTTACCGACAGCTACGACGCCGAGGGTGCGGTAAGCATCGTCACCGACAGCGCAAAGCTCTTTATTCCGATGAACGAGATAGTTGACACCGAAAAGGAAAGAGCGCGTCTCGAAAAGGAAAAGACAACCGCACTTTCGGAAATAGAGCGTGTAAACAAGAAGCTCGGCAACCCCGAATTTGTCGGTAAAGCGCCCGAAAAGGTTATCGCAGGCGAAAGAGAAAAGCTTGCAAAATATACGGAAATGCTCAAAAACGTTGAAGAAATGCTCTCAAAGCTTTGATTTGCAGCGTGCGGCAAGGTCTTTGAACTACATTCGATACTTCTGAGCGACAATCGGAAGTCCTCGCCGGCAGTATCACCGCGGCGGGGACTTTCCAACACAGTGCGAAAGGATTACCTCATGACACCTATCACGATACCGCTCGGCTCAACGGGCGAAAACTGCTATCTTTACGATGTCGGAAGCGGGAAGTGCGTCTTAATAGATCCCGGCTACGGCGGAGAGAGAGTACTTGACGGCGCGGAGCTTCACGGACTTCACCCAGTTGCGATTCTCTTTACTCATATGCACTTCGACCACATAATGGGTACAAACGAAATTAACGCCTCTCTCCCCTCGCCGCTTCCGATGTATATACATAAGCTCGACAAATGCGGTCTTACAGAGCCGTCGCTCAACCTCTCGTCCATGGCATACGGCACGGATTACAGAGTCGAGGGCGAGGTCACGACCTTTGAGGACGGCGATGTTCTCATATTCGGCGACACCGAATTTCGTGCGGTTCACACTCCGGGACATACTCCCGGCTCATCTTGTTTCGAGGTTGAGAAAGAAAGCCTTATGTTCACCGGCGACACGCTCTTTCACGGCTCTATGGGCAGAACCGACTTTCCGGGCGGCAATTTCGGTGCTATGAAGTCCTCACTCGCAAGGCTTGCAAAGTATCCGAAAGAGTACCGTTTGTATCCCGGTCACGGTGAAAGCACGGATATCGCAAAAGAGCTTCGCAGAAACCCTTATCTTTCGGGTAACGGCGATGAGTTTCCGATTTGGTAAACGCCGGTATATCGGCGACGCCGTCATTGTCGCTTCGTTACTTGCACTCTGCTTTATACCGCTTCTTTTCACCTCACGCGGCGGAAAAGTAACTCAGGCGAAGGTAATTCTCGGCGGCGAAACGGTTGCACTTCTCCCTCTTTCCGACGACTGCGAAATGTCCCCGGACGGGGGGCACACCGTAGTCTGCGTATCGGGCGGCAGAGCGTTTATAAAATCCTCCGACTGCCCCGACGGCGTGTGTACGGAAATGAGCGGTGTCGATTCGGACGGCGGTTCCGCGGTCTGCGTTCCGAACAGAGTAAGCGTGCTTCCGTGCGGCGGTGAAAACCTACTTGACGCTGTTGCCGGATAAACAGAATACGGCATTTTGAATGTTGTTTTGTGTTGTTTCGTTTTGAAATGCCGCAAAACAGGTTAGTTTTTATCAAGTAAAGGTTAGTTTTTGCAATTGTAAAAACCTCGGAAAAATAGTATAATAGTAATGGAGAATGTATAGATGAAAACAAGAGTCGGCAGCGTAAAGACGACTGCAGTCGGAGGTATAAAGACGATTTCAGTCGGATGTATAAAGACGACTGCACTCTGCGGTATGTTCACCGCACTTGCGGCGGCAATTTCGTTTGCGGAAAATCTGTCAGGCGTAAACACGCTTCTGCCCGTCCCGGGTGTAAAGCTCGGACTTGCAAACATCGCCGTGACCGGTGCGGTTCTAAGCGTCGGTGCTGCAGGGGCGTTTGCCGTGATGCTTGCGCGGTGTCTTATCACGTTTCTGTGCTTCGGCAATGCGGTGAGCTTTGTAATCTCGCTTGCCGGTGGGACGCTCTCGGTTGCCGCAATGACGCTTCTCATAAAGTGCCGCGTATTCGGCGGCCGCGAGGGTATGTGTACGCTTATCGGCGTATCGGCGTCAAGCGCGTTCTTTCATGCGCTCGGTCAGCTCTTTGCGGCGTCGGTCACTGTCGGAAGTACTGCGGTGTTCTCGGCTTTTCCCCTGATAGGTTCGCTGTCGGTTGCGACGGGAACAATCACCGGAATTGCGGCGAACGCGGTATACTCGGCAGTAAGCTCAACGAAGCTTGCGAAGTCTTACATATCTCTCGACTGAAAGGCACGTAAAATGAAGGTTAAACGTTTAATTTCAATCGTACTTTGTCTCACGCTTGCTCTCTCTCTTTTCTCCTGTATGCAGAGAGTTCGGTACATGGAGGAATCGTTCTTCTCGATGGACACCTTTATGTACATAAAGGCGGAGAACGCAAATTCCGCCTTGATGCGAGACGTAAAAGCGCGCATATACGAGATAGAGCGAAAGTTTTCGCGTTCTTCCTCCGAAAGCGCGGTATCGAAGATAAACTCGCTTCCCGAAGGCGGCGCGTTTACTCTCGACAGCGACGGTGAAACGCTTCTCTCGAAGTCTCTCGAAGCAGCAAAAGCAACGGGCAGAGCGTTCAATCCGTGTCTCGGCGCGGTAAAAGACATCTGGGAAAGGCACAAAGCGGAGCTTACCGTCCCGGAAAAGGACGAGGTTCTTTCAGCGCTTGCCCACACATCACCCGACGGACTCTCTCTTGACGGTCCGTATCTTGTGAAGTCCGACGGCGGACTTTCCCTCGATTTCGGCGCAGTGGCAAAAGGTTATGCCGCAGACGAAGCGGTGAAAATTCTGCGGGACGGCGGTATCGAAAATGCAATGCTCAATCTCGGCGGAAACATTGCCGTAATCGGTGAGTCGGAGTCGAACCGCGGAAGAGGCTTCTGGACGATAGGCATAAAGAATCCGTTTAACACCAACGAGCCTGTCGGCACTCTCAGCGTTTCCGACTGCTTCGTATCGGTTTCCGGATGGTACGAGAGGTACTATGAAGTTGACGGAAAAAGATACCACCACATCACAGACTCAGAGACCGGATTTCCTGCCGAAAGCGGAGTTGCGAGCGTTGCGGTTATCTCCCGCGACGGCACTCTCGCCGACGCACTCTCCACAGCGCTTTTCGTAATGGGAAAGGAAAAGGCTCTCGGTTTTTACGAGAGCGGAGTGTACTCCTTTGAGGCGGTTATCGTGACCGACGACGGAAAAGTGACGGTGACGGACGGACTTTCGGACGTTTTTACTTTCGATAACGGTGCGCACGGCACTGACGGAACGCCGCTCATACTTGAAAGTGACAATTAAAAATTTATATATGAGGTGAAAGACATGAACAAAAACTACCCGAAGATCGGTATAAGACCGACAATTGACGGCCGCCGCAACGGCATCAGAGAAAGCCTTGAGGATCAGACCACGGCAATGGCGAAAGCCGTGGCAAAGCTCTTTGAGGACAATCTTCGTTACCCCGACGGAAGCCACGTTGAGTGCGTAATTGCGGATCAGAACATCGGAGGCGCCGCAGAGGCTGCCGTTTGTGCAGAGAAGTTCAGCAAGGAAAACGTCGGACTTTCCGTAACCGTCACCGCCTGCTGGTGCTACGGCACGGAGACTCTCGACCTCACACCCGACATTCCCAAGGCGATATTCGGCTTCAACGGTACCGAGCGTCCGGGCGCCGTATACCTTGCAGCCGCTCTTGCAGGACACAATCAGAAGGGTATGCCGGCATTCTCGGTATACGGTCACGACGTACAGGACATCGACATGGTTGACACAATTCCCTCCGATGTTGCCGAAAAGCTCCTCGCATTCGGCAGAGCCGGACTTGCGGTTGCTCTCATGAAAACGCGCAGCTATCTCTCCTTCGGCGGCGTTGCAATGGGCATTGCCGGTTCTATGGTAAACGACAGCTTCTTCCAGGACTACCTCGGTATGCGCTGTGAGTACATAGACATGATAGAGATTCAGAGAAGAATCGACCTCGGCATATACGATCACGAGGAGTTCGACAAGGCTGTAAAGTGGGTTCGCGAGAACTGCAAGGAGGGTCTTGAGCTTAATGCAAAGCCGCTTTCCCGTGAGCGCAAGGACAAGGATTGGGAATACGTCGTCAAGATGACGATGATCGCGCGCGACCTCATGCAGGGCAATCCCAAGCTTGCTGAAATGGGATTTGTCGAGGAATCCAACGGTCACAACGCAATCGCAGGCGGTTTCCAGGGTCAGCGTCAGTGGACGGACTATCTCCCCAACGGCGACTTTATGGAAGCGATGCTTAACTCTTCCTTCGACTGGAACGGCATCCGTGCGCCTTACGTTCTCGCAACCGAAAACGACTCTCTCAACGGCGTTGCGATGCTCTTCGGACGTCTTCTCACAAACAAAGCGCAGGTATTCTGCGATGTAAGAACATATTGGAGTCCCGAGGCTGTAAAGCGTGTTACCGGCACGGATATGCCGAAGGGTGCAGAGGGCGGATTTATCCACCTCATCAACTCCGGCGCGGCTGCTCTTGACGGCACCGGTCGCTGCAAGGACGAAAACGGAAATCCCACACTCAAGCCTTACTGGGAGATCACCGAAGAGGAAAAGAACGACTGCCTCAAGAACACAACGTGGAGTCCCGCAAACCTCGGCTACTTCAGAGGCGGCGGATACAGCTCGACCTACACAACGCTCGGCGGCATTCCGTTCACGATGGTAAGAGTAAACATAGTAAAGGGTCTCGGACCTGTACTTCAGATCGCCGAGGGTCACAGTGTAGAGCTTGCTCCCGACGTACACAAGACTCTTCTTGACAGAACCGATCCGACATGGCCCTGCACATGGTTTGCTCCGAGAGTTGACGAAAAGTGCGGCGGCGCATTCAAAGACGTATACTCGGTAATGGCAAACTGGGGTGCAAACCACTGCGCACTCTGCCCCGGTCACGTAGGTGCGGATCTCATCACTCTCGCCTCCATGCTCAGAATACCGGTTGCAATGCACAATGTTCCCGAGGAGAAGATTTTCCGTCCGTCGGCATGGTCGCTCTTCGGCACAAAGGATCTCGAAGGCGCGGACTTCAGAGCCTGCAAGAACTTCGGACCGCTCTATTAAGGTCGTCGGCAAGCGACGACCTCGCAAGGAAATACTCCGTAATTCCTTGCGGAACAGATTTGTTCGTTCGCATCTCGTTCGAGGCGTCTCGCTTTGCTCGACTTCTCTTCACTCGCAAATCTATAGGTGAAAAACCTGCGGCACTTGTCCGCAGGTTTTTCGCTTTCTGTTGTATTTGCACTTCGTGTTGCCCCTACTCTCAGACCGGCACTCTATGCAACATCAATAATCGTCAATCGTCAATTCCCGATTTCTCCGCTTCTCCTAAAACCGTCGAAGAGCATTGACAAAACCTCTCTGTTGTGGTATAATGAGACGATTACGCTGAAAAAGGAGAACGAAATGGGCATAAACAAATCTCATATACACAAATTCGTCGGCGACAAGCGTTTCCTTAAAGTCGCTCTTTCGCTCAGCATACCGATTGCCTTGCAGAACCTGCTCACAAGCTCGTTTTCGCTTGTCGATACGCTTATGGTCGGACAGCTCGGAGACATTCAGCTTTCCGCGGTCGGCATGGCGGCGCAGTGGAACTGGCTTCTCAACATGATAATGTTCGGCATATGCTCCGGAACCGCCGTTTTTTCGTCGCAGTACTGGGGTGCCGGCAACATTAAGGGCATACGAAAAACCCTCGGAATATCACTTACCTTCGGTCTGCTCGCGGCGTTTGTTTTTGCCGGCATAGGCTTTACCGCTCCCGAAACGGTAATCCGCATCTTCAACCGAGACGAAGCAGTCGTCCGCGAAGGCGTGGCATATCTCAGCATTGCCGTTTTTTCATATCCGGCGGTTGTCATAAGCAACATACTCTCCGCTACGCTCCGTTCAACCGAACGCGTTAAAATACCGATGTACGTATCCGGTTTCACCGCAATTCTCAATGCTGTTGTTAACTACGGTCTCATTTTCGGGGAATTCGGAATGCCCGAAATGGGAATTGCCGGTGCGGCTGTCGCGACGGTTATATCCTCGTGGGCAAGCCCGGTGCTTCTGATACTGTTCTCGGTAATCGAGAAGAACATTCTCTGCTGTAAACCGACCGAATTTTTCAGTTTCGGAATGCCCGAAATACGGCTCTTTTTCTCCAAGGCGGCTCCCGTCATCTGCAACGAGAGCATCTGGGGCGCCGGAACTTTCGTATTCAACATAATCTTTGCGAACATCGGTCATGAATACTATGCGGCGGTCGTAATACTCAAAACCTTTGAGAATATCGCCTACGCTTTCTTTATCGGACTTTGCAGCGCCTGCTGTGTAATGCTCGGAAAGTCGATAGGTTCGGGCGAAATCAAGGAAGCGATAAGAGATTCACGCCGTTTTGCATTTCTCGTACCGGCAATCGGAATCATCGTCGGCGCGCTCGTCATCACCTTCAGATCGTATCTTGTGGGGCTTTTCAACCTCAAGGGAAACATGGGCGACATCACGATGAACACTGCAATGTGGATATCGCTCATTTACGGCTTCGAGATGTGGATACGAAACATTCCGTACATCATGATAGTCGGCATTTTCCGCTCCGGCGGAGACACGACGATGGGCATGGTTTTCGACACCGCATTTCAGTGGCTTATCGCAATCCCGGCAACTCTCGTTGCGGCGTTTGTCTTTAAGCTTCCGTTCCCTCTCGTCTACTGGATAATGTATATTTCCGAGGACATTCCGAAGAGTATCAGCTGTATTGTCTACTACCTCACCGACAAATGGATAAAGCCGGTTACAGACGCCGGAAAAGAAGGAATCGCAAAGTACCGCGAGGAAAAGATGTTGAAAAGCTGAACTTTCGCAAGTGAAGATAGGACTCCGTCCGATACGCTACCGTGTCGGACGGAGTTTTTTGTCCAAAATTGTATTTTTTGTGTTGCAATCTGATGAAGTATTGTTTACACAAATACAATACAAAAAGTACAAAGTCGCGCATCTTAGGATTTATACGCGCTTTCGCCGTCATTTGTACCGAATTTCCGATACGATTTACATGGTGTTAACTGCTTTTCTTTTTTTGTTAACATAAAGATGATAGTATATAACTATGCATTCAAACTGCGTCAATATGTGCAGAGGTGACGGACTTTGCAATACGGCGCGGAATGAGTGGCGGTGCGAAAGTGCCGGAATGTATATTATCATCACCAAAATTAACAAAAAAAGGAGAAAAGGCAATGAAAACATTCAGAAAAATGCTTGCGATACTGTTGTGTTTTGCAATGGCGGTAAGCGTTATGAGCTTCATCTCCCCCGTCGAAGCTGAGGAAAAGTCGGCATTCAGCGATGTAAAGGGCAGTGAGTACTACGCTGAGAGCGCAGGTACTCTTGCAAAGCTCGGCATACTCACAGGCTACAAGGACGGCACGTTCGGTGCGGAAAAGTCCATAACGAGAGCCGAAATGGCGGCCGTTATCTGCCGTATGATCGACAAGGAGAGCGAAACGGAAAAAGCGGCAGGCGCAACGGATTTCGACGACGTTGCAAAAACGCACTGGGCGAGCGGTTACATAAACACGGCGTCCGCCGAGGGCATAATAAACGGTGACGGCAACGGAAAGTTCCGTCCCGAGGACGAAGTGAAATACGAAGAGGCGGTAAAGATGGTAGTCTGCGCACTCGGTCTCGGTGACGAGGTTGAGGCTGACGCAAAGGACTGGTCGAAGGGCTATCTTGCCGTTGCCGAAGAAAAGAGCATTACCGATTCACTCAAGGGTAAAAAAGGCGAAGCGGCGACACGTGCAGACATATCCGTCATGGTTTGCAACGCTCTTATTTCCGAAATGAAGGCTCCCGAGGTATCGGTCGAGCCGGGCGAATACAAGACGATACAGACCGTCAAGCTCACCACAGAAACCGCCGGTGCTGTGATTTACTACACGGTAGACGGCACAGATCCCCTTGAGGACGGCAAGAAGTACGACGACCCGATAAAGGTTCTCGAAACGCTCACGATAAAGGCGGTTGCGGTAAAGGGCGGAGTTCTTGCGAGCGACGTGACCGACGCAAAGTACACCATTGTCAAGGAAGCTCACACCGGCTCGGGTTCGTCGGGGACGAAGAAGTATACCTTAAATTTTGAAAGTACTGAAAACGGCACTCTTAATTCTGACGTTGGCGGCAAATACAAAAAAGGTGCTAAGATAACTCTCACTGCAACTCCGAATGAAAGGTATGCTTTTGTAAAGTGGGTATCTGATAACGGTGGAGTTTTTGAAGATGAAAAGAGTACATCAACTACTTTCACCATGCCTTCACACAACACAACAATATCCGCTTTATTCGTTGAAAAAGCAAGCACAACACTCCCGAAAGATATCGCAGAGCTTTTGGATATAGATCCTGACGATACCGATACCGATGGTGACGGCCTCAACAACTATGTTGAAGTATTTGTTCTTGGAATCGATCCGAAGCTGAAAGACACTGATAATAACGGAGTATCTGATGCCGACGAAGATGCCGATGGCGACAGGCTCACAAACATAGAGGAAGTAACTCTTGGAACAGACCCCACAAAAGCCGACACAGATGATGACGGACTCTCCGATTATGATGAAATCAATGTATACAATACCGATCCTTGCAATGCAGACACAGACGGTGATGGATTGAATGACGGGGATGAGGTATTGCTCGGTTTAGATCCCAACAAAAAGAAAACCGATGGAAAAACTCTCGACTCTAAGCGTAAAATCGAACAAATAATAAACAGCGATAACATAGATGAAAATCTTATGTCAGACGAAAATTCTGCGATACCGAGCTTGACGGTTTTAACTGAAGGAAATGCAAACGAGACAGTACGAGTTCAGGCAAACGAAACGGAAAACTTCGGTGACAGCCGTTCTCTTGTCGGAGAAGCAATTGATATTTCGGGTTTAAACGGTGCAGAAGGTGAATTGTCATTTGATTTGGCAAAAGAAAATGAATTATTGTCGCTCAAAGATACCGATGAAAAATACAACACCAAGATTATATGCAAATATACGGATGATTCTACCAAGTTCATTGATACGATATACGACGAGGAAAATAACACTCTGAATGCCAAGATAAGCGGCGATGGTATGTACTTTGTTTTGGACGTAAAGGTACTGTTTGATGAATTGGGCTTAGAAATGCCTGAAGTATCAAATGTCGGCCTTTTGCCTGCCGAAGAATCTGAAGATGTTGCTTCCGAATCGGAGAAGATTGCATTCTCTCTAATGGAAGAGGGAGCTGTGGACAACGCTCAGAACAGCAATAACAGTAATGTCAATAATAATGAAAGCGTACAATTGATGGAAGACGATTTCATTGCATTTGACGACACAGATGTCGAAATTGCATCCGACGACAAAAAACACATAATCAGCACAAAAGGTATCGGTGCAATGGCACAGGCAGATATCGTATTTGTTATTGACACAACCGGTTCTATGGGTGATGAAATTAATAATGTAAAAAATAATATTAACGCTTTTGTTGATGTTCTAAAATCAAAAGGAGTATCTGCGGGTTTAGCCTTAATTGACTATCAAGACATAACACATGATGGTTACGATTCTACACGAGTCCATAAAAACGGCACATCCAACTGGTTTTATGATATAGATGCATACAAAGAAAAAATTGCTGCGCTGTATGCTGATGATGGTGGAGATTTGCCCGAATGCGCTGTAGATGCGTTAGAGACAGCCAGACTACTTGACATGAGAGCGTCTGCCGGAAAAGTTTTTGTATTGGTAACAGATGCGAGTTACAAAGTTGACAACAGATACGGTATTCCTTCTATGGATGCTGAGATACAGCTTTTAAACAATATTGGCATAAAGTGTTTCGTTGTTTCAACCACAAGCTATAAGAACACATACAAAGAACTTTACACAAAAACCGGCGGCGACTTTGCAGATATAAACGGAAATTTTGCGGAATTGCTTATAAAATTTGCCGACAAAATAGGAGAAGATATAGTCGGAGACGGTTATCTGATTTACCTTCAGGGCCCGATTCCCGTTGCGGTAATGCTTGATGAAAAGCCTTCAAAAGACAGTTTGGCAGATACCGATGGTGATGGAGTGCTTGACAGAGACGAGCTTGATATCGAAAACCCGGGAAAAATTGATTTGGACGAACTTCTCACTAAAGTAAGCCGCGGAATTATTACCGACACAAGATACGGAATAGTAGAAACATACAGATATAAGAGCGACCCTACAAAAACCGATACGGATTTCGACGGCATACCGGATGATAAAGACATACTCCCGAGAGACAATGTTTTCTGCGGAACAATGAACAATGAGAAATACGGTATCAATGAAGCAAGGTATACTTTTGATTATCGTTATTTCTTAAGAGACAGCAAGGATTATAACTACAGACTTTCAACAGATTCCTTGATTTTTGCAAACATGATATATTCCGGCGGCTCATTTGATTACAGTAAGGGCATTAAGGGTAAGATTTCCGACGCAAAACTTTTAATGGAAACGCATGGGTTCAAGGACGTCGTGGATTATAATCTCGCCGTTGACTATAATGACGACGACATTTCCGAAATTTGCATTGGATATCACGACGTCGAATTCAATGAGAAATCTGCACGGGTATTCGGGGTAATAATCCGAGGAACAAACGGAACCATTGAAGAATGGAGCAGTAATTTTGATATTGGAAATCGAGAAGAATGGAAGTCCGATAATCATAAAGGCTTCAGTGTTACAGCGGAGAGAATAAAGAAATATGTTGATGCATACGCTGAGAAACGCTCTTCGGGAAACAACGCATTTTGGATTACGGGTCATTCAAGAGGTGCCGGAATCGCAAATCTCCTTGCAAGCATGTTGATCAATGAAGACAAGACTGTTTTCGCATACACCTTTGCTTCTCCGGCAACCACAATTGATAAAACTGCAACATCCGAAAAATACGACTCTATCAAGAATATTGTAAACATAGATGACGTTGTTACCTATGTTCCGCTGAGCCAGTGGAATTTCTACAGATACGGCGTTACAAAGCCCATGATTATGGACAGCTATCTGAAGAGAATGTGGAGCATACAAACAAGCAGTTTGACAGAGCTTCCGAGATATAATGCTCTTAACAGCGTACAAATTACTCAGTTTACAAATAATATAAACAATTTGTGCTGCAATAAATGGGATGACGTTTACAAAAGAGTCGGAAAGCAAGAGATAAGCGAAAAACAAAAAAATGCTATTCCGGAACGTGCCCTTGCATACTGTGATATTGTAGACAACAAAGTCCTCGGAATAATCAAAAACGGATATGATTTGCATCCGAGTTTAGCCTTCATTTTCCAGCTTGGTGCCGAAGCGTTCGGCGGTTACAAAACAGTTTGTGACGGTAGTGTTATCAGATTTGATAAACGTACAAATGAGGAAAAAGGCGATATTGTTTCATTGGCGAAAGAAATGTGGAACAGCAGATATTCTGCAGCACTATCTTTGTTCTTGCTTAAAAACAAAGAGGATGCCGTTGTAAAACTAATAAAATTAACGACAGGCGAAATGGATGCAATGGATATGTTTGGAGATGCGCATTCAACTGCAACATATTATATAATTAACGAAGCATTAAGATAAAAAGCAACACACAAAAGGACGCCCATAGGCGTCCTTTTGCGTTACATATTGCGCACTAAGCTTTGTCGGCGAATTCTCACTTCAGCTCATCCGGCAGAGGGTACTTATGCGGAAGTCCGAGGTAGGCGATGCCTTTCTTGAACTTGTCGAGCTTGTCGGGGCTTTCACAGCGGTACGGGTGGAAGTGAAGCCAGCCGAGATCCTTGAAGTGATATGCTTCTTCGTCGCCGATGCCGCCGTCAAACGGCTGATACATTTCTATTCCCTCGTCAAGCTTCTCCTTGAGCTCATAAAGGTGTGCGGTGTAGACTTCACGGGGCGTACAGCCGTGTCTCTTGCACACGCCTGCGGCAATTCCGACCACCTCGCCAAGCTCGCCAAGGGTACGCATTACACGGATTGCCGAGAATGCAACGTGAGTTGTGCTGACTATTCTGCCGCCGAGAAAGAGGTTCGGCACGTCCTTTGAGTAAAGACAGCGGTACGGAACGGGATATGGCGTGACAATGCCTCTGTGGTATGCGAACGAACGGAACGCCTCACCGAACTTCGCTTCATTCGTCGGTTCGGGAAAGTGCATATCGATGCTCCAGGTTATGCACGCCGTGCCGTCGTCGTGGGGTATGTGTTCCTCAAGATCCTGCTGACGAAGCACAATGTCTCCCTTTACACGGCAGCTCTCACGCTTGCCGCCGAACGGAGATACCCATTTGAGAGCAAGGTTTTTGTACTTCTCCCTATTCTGTGAGGTATTCTTCTGAAACGACCAGTTTGAATATATCGCACGCAAGCCGTAATCCCTTATGTACTCCGACTCGTTCACCATGTCGCGGCGGAAACCGGTCTCCTGCTCCCAGTCGCCCGAGGTGCAGTTGAGACACGACTCTTCGTCAATTCCGAGTCCCCAGTCGATGTCAGGAAAAGCGCTCTTTTCGCCGACGTCTTCGGAATACCAGCGTATAGAGTGCCCCATTACAATCCTCTGCGGCTCTTTTGGAGCAAGGCTTTCTCCGTATTCGCTCTCCGCCTCACGACCGTACATCGTCTCAGCTCCGGCAAGCCTTGCGACCGTTGCGTCTCCGGAACAGTCGGAAAACATTGCCGCACGGTATTCGGTCTTTTCGCCCGTGCGTATATTTGTCGTGATAACCGACGCAACACTTCCGTCCGACATAGTTATATCCGTTACCCTCTCACCGAGAGCGAGGTGGCGGTAGCTTGCGCACTCAAAGAAAAGATTCTTCTTGCGTCCGTCCTCGTAAAAGCTTGCGTCGTAGGTGTGGGGATAGCCCGATATCGAACCGACCGCACCGACCACGTTTCCGATGTTTTTGTACGGAGGAAGATTTATCATGCCGCCCATGCACACACGAATTTCGGAGCTGTTACAGCCGCCTAAAACCTCACGGTCGTTTATGAGAAGAGTCTTTACGCCGCTTCTTATCGCCGCATAAGCCGTGCATATTCCCGCTATGCCGCCCCCGACAACGATAAGGTCGTATTCCTCGCCGCACCGTTTTACCTCTTTCCAACCGAGTCTCTTGCGGAGTGTTTCGGTCTCTGCTTTGTTTTGCGGTGACGGCGTTCTCTTTGGTGCTATGTACACTGCGTCGCATCTGCCGTTAAAGCCTGTGAGGTCACGAAGAGCAAGCGAATGTGTGCCTTTACAAAGCCTGAGATCTCCTGCCTTCTGCCACGCCCATTCTGCTCCGTTCGTGCCGAGTACGGCGTCAAGCTCTGTCCCGTCGACAACCGCTTTAAACTTTCCGGCGGAGTCCTTTACGCCCCACACGGCAGTCCAGTCATGTGTGAGAATATACACCGAGTATCCGCCGTCCTCCGCTGTAAACTCCGTCTCGGCGTCTTTTACGGGAATACCCATTCCGTGCGCCATGATATACGCCGAACCGATATTTTCCATGGATTGGCTGTCGATTACCCATCCGCCGAGGTTTTTAAAGCTCTCAGCTTCAATGAATATTTCACCGTTTGAGATACTTGTACAGTTACTCATTTCAGTTTCCTTTCTTAATGGGAATATGTATCTCCCATTCAAATCCGTCCTCGCTCATATCAGACGGAAAAACTTCAATATTCGGCACATCGGTGCGTTTTTCGTACGAAACCGACGGAAGCCAGTAGTCGTTTATGTTTCTGTAAAAACAATTGACGTATGAGTCGTCGGTGGAATTGAGACGGAATATTGCCCATGTGCTTTTCGGGATAACAACCGTGTCGCCAACCGTGCATTCGGGTGAGCCTATGTGACAGCGCACATAACCGTCGCCGTTTTCGTACACGGCATAGAGTCTTTCGCTTTGCGATACGGCATTCTCGGCAATATCCGAGGCGTAGAAGCCGTCCCACACGCCCTCACAGCACTCCGTGTCGTCGATTTCCGACACCGCCGAATAACCCGTAACCTCAAACTGCGGCTTTTCGGATATCGTAACGGTAAGGTCGAAGCCTCCGCCGACGGTTATCTCCGTATTCAGTCTCGTGAGCGTCTTGAAGCTTGCGGCTCCGTTTACCGCCTCCGTCGGCGATATGCCGTGAAACTCACGAAACGCTCTTGAAAATGAGGACGGTGAGTCGTAACCGTACTTTACGGCAAGCTCGGTAATACTTCTTTTTCCGTCACGAAGCTCCTCGGCGGCAATTGAGAGCCTGCGCTTCCTTATGTACTCGCCTATCGGTATCTTCGCAAGGAACGAGAAAATGCGCCGAAGCTCATAATTTGAAAGATTTGCCTTTCTCGCAAGCTCATCGATATCAATTTCACCGTCAAGTCCGTTCTCTATGTCGGCGATAATATCCTTGAAATCGTACATGGCGTCACCTTAAAGCGGCTGTACGTCCTGAGACGTACCCCACACTGTCATTTCCTCGACGACCACTCCGCTCGGCTGATTTGCGGCGTAAAATATCGCATTTGCAATGTCTTCTGCGGTAAGCGTCTGATTCTCTTCACCGATGCCGGCGCCTGACTGAAATCCCGTGCTTGCCGCCGCCGGAATTATACAAGTTGCCTTTGCGCCGTAAGGACGAAGCTCGACGTAGAGTCCCTTTGTGAAGTTGAGTACGCCGGCTTTTGCCGCGGCGTACACCGACCATCCGCCCCAACAATGGCGTGCGCAAACGGAGGAAATATTGATTATAGTGCCTTCGTGCTGTTCTTTCATAAGCGCACCGAAAAGCTTTGATCCGTACATAACGCTTGCAAGGTTGAGGGCAAGTGCCTTGTCTATGTCCTCGGGTGTCTGTTCTGAAACGTCCGCAATGCGCACACCGCCGCCGGCGTTGTTTACGAGAACGTCTATCTTGCCGAACTTTGCCGTGACATCATTATAAAAGCTTTCCCACTCGGCATAGCTTGTAACGTCAAGCTTATAACCGGCGTCAAAGCCGTTTTCCTCGGTGACTTTGCGCACCTTTTCGGCGTTTCTCGAGGCAATTATGACAGTGTCGCCGTTCTCCTTGAATTTCTTTGCCGCAGCAAGACCGTAGCCGCTTGTGGCACCTGTAATTACAACTGTTTTACTCATGATAAACCTCCGTATTTGTCTTTTAATATAGTCTCAAGGACAGTATACCACAATCGGTGAAAACTTTCATTACATTTCTTGTACTTTTGTGTTGCAAAGGCGAAAAACTTCTTGACATATTCCGCGTATTGCTTTATAATGTTGACATTACTACTAAAGACAGGCAGTGTAAATGGAAAAGATAATCAACATAACCGTAAACGGCGAAACAGACGGAAAACGCATAAAAGACTTGCTTACATACACTCTCAGACTCTCGGGTAACAACATAAAGAAGTTAAAATTTCACGGCAAAATACTGAAAAACGGAGAAAACGCCGCCGTCCGTGACGAGCTTTCGGTCGGCGACAAGATAACGCTTGTGTTCCCCGACGAACGCTCGGAGAGTATCGTTCCGTCCGACATACCGATAGAGGTTATTTACGAGGACGACGACGTACTTGCCGTAAACAAGCCCTCCGCAATGCCGACTCATCCGAGTGCCGGTCACCGTGACGACACGCTTGCAAACGCAGTCATGTACAGATACGGCGGAAGCTTTGTCTTTCGCCCCATAACAAGACTTGACGGCGACACGACGGGAACGGTTCTCATAGCGAAGAATGCCGCAAGCGGAAGCAGGCTCTGTGCAGATATAGCCGCAGGAAAATTACATAAAAGCTACGTTGCTCTTTGCGTCGGAGTGCCGAAAGAAAGTTCCGGGACAATCGACGCACCTATAGGTCGTGCCGACGGCAGTATAATCAAGCACACAATACGCGCGGACGGAGCGGAGGCGGTGACGAAGTACGAGGTTATATCGCAATCGCAAAGCGGTGCATATTCGCTCATAAGAGCATACCCCATAACCGGCAGAACGCACCAGATAAGAATACATCTTGCAAGCATCGGCTGTCCGATATACGGCGATTTTCTTTACGGAGAGGAAATACCGGGAGTGCGGACTCTCCTTCACTGCGAGTCGGTTACCTTCCCCCACCCGTCCGACGGACATCCGGTAAAGGTCACGTCCGAAATACCGCCCGATATGCGTAAAATGACCGTAAAGCTTAACCTTGCATGACAAATGGCGGACCGTGTACTCAGCGGTCCGCCGCAGTTCTTTTATTATATTACTGTCAGCCGTTGTAGTTTTTTCTGCGACCGAAACCGATGAAGTTGCTCTTCGGTTTTTCGCCGATAGACGGAATCGTGCGGAAGGACTGTCCGATATTTAAACCGTTTTCATCCAGCCTTCTCTGAAGAGAGGCAACATCGATGTCTCTTACGTATTTTCCGCTGTTTGCGCACATTGCGGCGGCAGTACCGGCGGCTTCGCCGAGAGACATACAGCACATCACAAGACGTGTTCCGGATTGCCCGGGGACATCTGCGGAAATGTTTCTGCCGGCAGAAAGCAAGTTGTTCAGCTTTATGGGAACAAGACTTCTGTAAGGAATGTCATACCAGAACTCGCCATCGGGTACAAGGTCTATCATATTGACTCTGGGCAGATCGTCCTCCGGCGGTAATTGAGTACCCCATCCGGCTCGGTTTGAGATATATGCCTCTCTGCCGTCTGGAAGAGTACCCTTAAACCATTTAAGATTACCGGGGGCTGTAAAACCATGAATATCAAAGCCGTGCTGACTTATAGTAATAACATCGTCAAAACGTCTTGCATATGCAATGTCCATTCCCGTAAAAATATATTCACCCTTGATGCGGCGGCTTTCTCTTACGCCGAGAAGTGTCCCTGTGTAACTAAGGTAGGAGTTTTCAAATCCGGGTACGTTTTCCCTGATGAATTCGGCGAGTATGGCACACTGTTCTCTGCCCTCTGTGTACATTCTCGTTAAATCTTCATTATCGGTAGGGCGACAGTTACGCGAATGTGCGAGACAAACACCGACCTCATCCATTCCGCAATGCTCCGGACGCGAGGGGATGTGCGTCATCCAGTTTATGTGGTTGTCAATTTCGTAGGACAGCTTCCCCTCCGCAAGGGATTTTTTGATTAAATCTACCCACTTCGGGTCATTTTGACGCAGGTCACTTGCCGCATATTTATCAAAATCAACTCCACCGAGGACAAAATCGAGCGAGCATCCCATTGAAATGCCATCCTCTGTGCGACCGCTCATTGTTTCGGCCCCGGCAAGGAAGGCAACGTCAGAGTCTCCGGTCGCATCAACGAATGTCTTGCCCAGTATTGCACGCAAGCCTCTTTTCGTATATATAACAACTCCCTTTAAATCGTCTCCGTCAACCACAGCATCAATAACGGGCGTAACAAGAAGAACTTTTACGCCTGCTTCGGTCATCATTCTGTCGAGAATCAGCTTGTGCTTTTCAGGATCTGTATTATTATGCTTAAGACCGCCTATTTCGGTTATCCTCTTGTAAAAATCAGCACCTACGCCCGAAGCAAAATCAAGGGGAATATTAACAATTCCAAATGTTGCCAGTCCCCCGAGACCGCTCGTGTTTTCAATAATGATGGTCGAAGCTCCGTTTTTCGCCGCGGCAAGTGCCGCACCGCAGCCTGCCATGCCGCCCCCCGCAACAACAACATCGTACTCACCCATTACAGGTATTTTTCTCTCGTCCTTGCTTATCAGACAACCGTTTTTTACATTAAATTCAATCATTTTTCTTCCTCCTTTATGGGTATAATTGCTTCGGCTTGACAGCAGTCATAGCATCTTCCGCAACCGAGACACTTTTCGGTATCAATCCTCGCCGAGACATTTTCGATTATTTCGACCGCTCCGATCGGGCACTGCGATACGCACATCAGGCACAACACACACCCTCCGCCAACCTTGTACTTTACTTTCATAGCAACACCTCCTCAATCTCTCGAAGTTACCTATATTATAACATTTGGCGCAAGTCAAGTAAATATCCTATAATCGCATTATATTGAACTATTTTATCATTTTACTTGACTTCAATGCAATTTCGGTGTATAATGTCCTTAAAAAGGGGTGCGAAAAAATGATAATAAAAAGCATATGTGCCGCAGAGAAAGAGTCGTTTTCTCTCATTAACATTTCTTCCGTAAAGCAAACTCCTGTCTGGAAAAATCTTACATCTCAGCCAGCGGCAGGTGGACGTAAGCTGAACGGTTTTTTACTTATAACCGAAGGTAAATGCAGATATGCGTGGTACGGCAACGAAGTACATCTTACCCACGGAAGCCTGATATATTTACCGACAGGTTCATGTCATTCCGTAACGGTCGAAGAGGAACCTTTTTCGTACTATCGCATAAGCTTCGATATGCTCCGAAATGAAAATGCGGAGCGAATTGTCTTTTCCGAGACGCCGCAGCTTGTCGAACACAACGTCGGACGTGAATTTGCAGGACTTTGTTACGATCTTATGCATGTTACGGCTTCGATTGACGGAAGCTTCTCGGCAATATCAATAATGGCGGCTTTTCTTGAACGTGTAAAATCGTTCACCGTCAGAAGCTCATATGGCAGAGTCGGAAACGCTGTCAGGTATATTGACGGCAATTTTTCCGAAAATACCGATGCCGAGGTTCTTGCAAGAATGTGCTGCCTATGTGTTGCCCAATTTTATCGGCTGTTTAAGAAAGAGGTCGGTATGACTCCCGTAGAATACCGCAATAGGCTTCGTATAAACCGTGCGAAAAGGCTTCTCGACGATCCCGAGCTTCCGATATACGAAATTGCCTCCATGGTCGGATTTGAAAGCGCAAGCTACTTTAACCGTATCTACAAACGGTATACGGGAGACTCCCCGGGGGTCGGACGAAACGCAAAATAACAAAGAATCCCCATAGCCACGGGGATTCTTTCTATACTGTTACCAAATTTCGACATAATAAATCATACAAACTTAAAGAGATTAAGTCCGGTATCCTCGTCCGCAAATCTGTCAACACGACCGTCTATGACGTTTATTATCATTTCGCAGGTTGCGCTGACGACCGCTCTGTTGAGATGACCGCCGAAAACCTCACCCTTATCGTTTCCGGCGCTCATGTGAAAATGAGCGTAAAACCCGTCGTTCATGGTATTTATCGTGCCGGTAAGCGACGATATTTCAAAGCTGCCTTTAAAAGAATTTGCGTAATACTTTTTCTCTTCCGTGTTGTAGACACCGACGGTAAAATCATTTGTCGCTCCGAGAGCGTTTACCGAAGCAAGCTTTATACTTTCGCAAAGCGCAAGTTCTTTGACCTTTTGGAGAATTTCCTCGCCCTTGTCTATTCTTGCGACAATCGTATTTCCGAATCTTTTGTATTCCATATTTACCTCCGAATTTGTTTTAATGAGTGATTATAAACCGAAAATATAAAAAGAGACCGAATGAAATGTCCGAATCAGACCGATTGCACTTTTAAACCTTATCTATATCAAGCCAAAGCCCCGGAACAAGATTCTCGGCGTAAAACGGCTCGGCTTTCGCTTCATGGCGCAAATACCGCCTCACTTCCTCGTTTCCGCGTCCGTCAAACTCTTTGGATTTCACGTTCATCTCGGCAAACCAACCGTCGTAATACACGCTCTTCGGTCCGCCCATGGCAAGCAACGGCAGATTCTCGTCGCCGCTTTTGCTGAAATACCACCATGTGAGAGCCGTTACGGTAATTCCCAAGGCAGTCAGTTCGTCTATAAAATCTTCCGCATTTTCAGCAATTATGCAATCAATATATCCGTTGCCGACAGGCTGAACCTTGTATTTCTTCAAAAGATTATCGACCGCACGTAATTGTAAAGGCGTATTTTGGGGACTTTCCGCGAAAAACAGTTCGTAAAAGTAATCGTCGCTTGCATTTTGAAAGAACGCCGTCAGTTCCTCCCAACACCTCTCTTTGACGCAAACGTCGTAGCTGTTCTCCATGCTCGGCTGAATACCTCCGTTCGGATAAATACGGAGAGCCTCTGTACAGCAAACACCAATACGCTTTTCCCTGCACCACTCAACAACTCTTGCGGCGTCATTTCGGCTGAAAAGTATGTTTCTGCCGTGATATATTATCGCATTGTCCGAAAAGTTCTTCATGACACGCTTCTCATTCCTGCCTATCAAAAAGGATTCCCATATGCTGTCAATTCTTTTGATGTTCACGTTTGTACCTCTCAAAATCCGTTTCGTAGTAGTACCAATTATCCTCCTTCAAAGGGTCAAGCACATACAGGAAATCTATCTCCTCGTACATTCTCTCTTTGCTCTCACAATAAACCATGCCCCCATCCTGTGACAAAGTTGCCCAACGCGAAAATTTGAGAACATCACCGTGTTTTGAAACAGACACAAATCTGTACTTTAAAAACAACTTTTCAACCGCTTCCGCAACCTCAGGCACTTCGATTTTCTCATATTCGCCGTCCGCATAAAAGCAACCGTATCGTTCCGGATGGTCGTCGTACTTGTAATCGACGTCATTACAGCACATACTTTCATGCTCACAGGACATCATGTATTCGGAAACTATTCTTACCTCATCCTGATATTTTTCAAGTTCCTTATCCATTTCATGAGCATCTTGCGGATAGCCGAAAACAATTGAAATCACCGTGATCACTGCGGCAATAGCGGCAACCAACAGTACAGCGACAAACAATATACTTTTTGCAAGCCGCATAAAAAGCTTTAAAATCACAGCATTCCCCACATTTCAGTTGTAAATCGTATTTTGCACGCATCGTGAGCTTTCGATTGCCAAACAGCACCGCTCAGTTATTGTCTTCAATCACATTTCAAGCAAAGCCTCACTTGATTTTCTTTCCGTCGCTGAAAGCTTTGCCGACCACGCCGCCGACTTTACGGTAGGTATTATGCACGGGGTCATAGGTTATGGGTGTGAATTTATCCAAATCGATTTTGCCGTCCTCGCCAAGTATTCTTTCGTCGGCGCAGACATTTACAATTTCGCCCACAAGCCGACAGCTTTCCTTGTCATAGCTTATAAGTCTGCATTCAAGCGCCATGGGCAGTTCCTCGAAAAGCGGAGCGTCGATAAACTCACTCTTTACGGCGTGCCAGCCGGCTCTCTTTATTTTATCAGGCTCATTGTTTCCGGAAACTATGCCGACGTAGTCACAGGCAACGATGTTTTCAGCGTCTGCAATACTCACGGTAAATGCGCCTTTTGCGATGATGTTCTTTGTCGTTTTGTGTTCGGCGCTTACGCAGATTGAAATTTCAGCTTCTTCGCTGATACCTCCCCAAGCGGCGTTCATCGCATTGGGATTACCGTTTTCGTCATACGAGCCGATGATAAGCACCGGCATAGGGTATAAAATTGCCTTTGCTCCGAAATTCTTTCTCATAATCTTTCACTCCATTCTTTTTCTTTGAATCCTACCAAAACAAAATCTTTTCCGATTAAAAGCGGACGTTTGATCAACATTCCGTCGGTTGCGAGCAGTTTCAGCTGTTCCTCCTCCGACATGGCGGAGAGCTTATCTTTAAGCTCCATGGACTTATACAAAAGTCCCGACGTATTGAAAAACTTCTTTAACGGAAGACCGCTTGTTTTGTACCATAAAGTCAATTCCTCAAGGTTCGGGTTATCCTCCTTTATGTCACGAAGCTCGTGCTCGATGCCGTTGTCGTCAAGCCACTTCTTCGCTTTTTGACAGGTCGTGCATTTGGGGTAACAAATAAATTTGAGCATGATATTCTCCTTTCTTTGCCGGGTGCTCGCAAGACACCGGATTTTTTGTATAACATAAACCTTTCATTAAATGGCACCGTTGCATTGATGAACGATTGTGAGTGGGTGACGTTTAGAGATGGCATATCGTATTTTCTGTGTAGATAGATAAATTGATATCGAACGCTTTTGAAAAGCAATCTTAATGTGTTACAAATTTGCTCATATCAACTGTTTGTACCGGCGTTTAAGCTGTGCCTTCTCATAAATTGGTATACCGACTATTCGTCAGCATTATTTGCAAACATTTCACTCATACATCATTGTATCGTAATAGTAGGAATTCCCTCCGCATCTTCTCAGGTTTGCGACTCCGTCGAGTGCGCTGTTGGCTTCTCCGTTTATGAACATGATGCCGAATTCGTCGTCAACGGCGCCGCTCTCGATGTAGTAAATGTTGTCGCCGTCCTTGCGGAAATACAACAGGGCGTACTTGGAATTGTAGTTTTTGAACTCAATATCGCCGACGTTTCTTTCAAAAGCATCATACAGGGTTATTACGCCGTCGTTGAGATATCCTCTGCTGAAATCGCAGTCCTTTACGAGATTGTTTATCCGCTCGATATACATTGCATAACGCTGTCTTTCAGTAGGACGGTTGTCGTCTTTGACACTGAAATTCGACATTTCGCCGAAAAGAAGCAGAATTAACAGAAACATTCCCAAGCCGAAGAAATTAAGTCTGTCTCTCATTTTTTGTCAAACCTCCTCATGTCGGAAAAATATGTAAACCGCCGTTCTGTAACAATTGTACAATAAACCGCAACATATTTCAACGCGGCATTTGTTAATTTTCCGAGGCTTGCGCATATTGCGCGCATATTGCGCGTATTGCGCACATAATTTTGCATTTGAAACATGAAGTCGGCACTGTCCGGATACCGCAAAAGCATCCGATTTATCGGAATATCGCAGTCGGTCAAGGAAACGCGTTCCGCACTCTGTCGTTAAATCGCCCAAAATGTAGATAAAATGTAAATATCGGATTTTTTTCGTAAAACCCCTTTACAAAAAAGAATTTGTGTGGTATACTCTACGGGACAAGTGAACAGGAACAATTCTTTAAGGACGGTACAGAGATGCCGCAAGATTTGTGACAACAGCGTTTTCCCCCCTGTGTCGGAGTGCGTGTATGCACGGACAGAGGTATGGGTGTGCGCGTACTTAAGACTGCAAATCTTGCTGCGGCATATGCCGAGGCAGGATATTTTTTTGCGCATTGCGAGGTGACAAGGTTGCAGCTTAAGGCCACGATAATGGACGAGAACGCGGTAAAGCGCGCCATGATGCGAATATCGCACGAAATAACCGAGGTCAACAAAGGCTCGGAGAACATCGTGATAGTGGGCATCAAAAGACGCGGCATACCGCTCGGAAAGCTCGTTTGCGAGAACATAAAGAAAATCGAGGGTGTGGACGTTCCCTTTGCGTCGGTTGACATTACGTTCTACAGAGACGACCTCGAAAAGGCTCACGAAGACCCCGAAGTAAAAAATGCCGATCTCGGCGTTGACATAAACGAAAAAACGGTCGTACTCGTTGACGACGTACTCTACACCGGAAGAACCGCAAGAGCGGCGATAGACGCCGTGTTCTCCGCCGGCAGACCCTCACGTATACAGCTTGCGATACTCGTTGACCGAGGTCACAGAGAACTGCCGGTGAGAGCAGACTTTGTCGGAAAAAGCGTGCCGACTTCAAAGAACGAAGTGATAAGCGTGAAGGTTCCCGAATACGACGGTTCACTATGCGCTGAGCTTTATTCACTTTAAGATTTCCGCTTATTTCGGCGGCCTCGCCGTGTAAGATATAAAACCCATCCGCAATACCGTGCCTCAAGGCTCGGAAAATAAAACTTTGGAGGTTACAAAGATGGCAGACAAGAAAATCCCGACTTCAATCCCGATGGACGGAATCTATGATGCGAGAACGCTCGGAGTACCGAAGATGCTTCTTCTCGGTTTCCAGCATATGTTCGCAATGTTCGGTGCGACGGTACTCGTTCCGCTTCTCACAGGACTCGACGTTGCGACAACGCTTCTCATGGCAGGTCTCGGTACGCTCCTTTTCCACCTCATCACAAAAGGTAAAGTCCCGGCATTCCTCGGTTCGTCCTTTGCATTCCTCGGCGGTTACGCTTCGATAACAGGTCTTGCGGAATCGACGGGAATGTCTCAGAAAGAGCTTCTCCCCTACGCTTGCGTGGGCGTTTTCACGGCAGGTCTTGTTTACCTCATACTTGCAGGTCTCATCAAGGCTTTCGGCGTAAAGAAAGTAATGAGATTCTTCCCTCCGATAGTAACCGGACCCATCATAATCTCGATAGGTCTGAGCCTTGCAGGCAGTGCAAAGACCAACTGCGACAAGAACTGGATAATCGCTCTTGTCGCACTCGGCATAGTAATCGCCTTCAACATCTGGGGCAAGGGAATGTGCAAGATAATCCCGATACTTCTCGGTGTAGTCGGCTCGGTTGCAATAGCGGTAATCCTCGCTTTCGCTTGCGGTCAGACAATTGAAGTAGACGGAAACGCATTTATAGCAATGTTCGGCAACAAGAACTTCATTCTCTTCGAGATTTCAAAAATCGAAGCTTTGAAAGAAGCGGCTTGGATAGGCAACCCAATAGTATGGAAAGAAACGGTATTCGGCGGAGTTGACTTTGCAACTCACTTTGACCTTGTGGTGAGTGCGATAATCGGCATCACTCCCATAGCGCTCGCAACCATGATGGAACACATCGGCGACATCAGCGCAATCTCCTCCACAACAGAGCGTGACTTCATCACAGACCCCGGTCTCCACAGAACACTCATGGGCGACGGTCTCGCAACCTCTCTCGCTTCCCTCTTCGGCGGTCCTGCTAACACGACCTACGGCGAAAACACCGGTGTTCTCGCACTTTCCAGAGTATACGACCCGAGAGTAATCAGGCTTGCGGCAATCTTTGCGGCTGTCCTCTCCTTCTCTCCGAAGTTCGCAGCCCTCATCAACCTCATTCCGACAGCGGTCATCGGCGGTATCTCCTTCATACTCTACGGTATGATTTCCGCAATCGGTATCAGAAACCTCGTCGAGAATCAGATTGACTTCTCCAGAAGCAGAAACCTCATCATCGCAGCAGTTATCCTTGTATGCGCACTCAGCGGTGTGGCAATCCCGATAAACGGAACCGCACAGATTACAAGCCTTGCAGTAGCCTCCATAGCAGGTATCGTACTCAACATAATCTTCCCCAAGGGTGATTATGACACACGCGCAAAGGATGACGAAGCTCCCAAGGGCAATACATACAACGTATAATAAGCGCAAAACGTAATAAGAAAGTCGCTCTCCGTAAACGGAGAGCGACTTTTTTATCAGTTATTTCTCTGCTCTCTCACCTCGGACGGCGACATTCCGTACTTTTTCACAAACGCTCTCGAGAAGCAGGCGTATGAGCGGAAACCGGCGTCAACGCTTATCTGCTTGAACGCTTTTTCGGTTTCGGCGACAAAATTGTAGGCGTATGCAAGACGAAGCGAAATGAGGTAATCGGAGAAGCTGTTTCCGGTGGTCTCGCGTATCTTTCGGCTCATATGGTTTGCGGAGTAACCGAACTTTGCGGCAACATCGGGAAGCATGAGTCTGTTTCTGAAGTTGCGGCGTATATACATCATGACCTCGACCATTCGCATATCGCGCACTCTGCCGACATCGGGACTCTCGGTACGGCACGCCGCCGCAATGGCAAACATTCTTCTGAGCGTTCCGCATACGTACTGCTCAATGTACGGCTGCGGAACGTGTTTCTTCTGCTCGTAGATATTCTCTGCGTCTGCGACGATACTCGCAACCGCACGCTCAGGCAGTGCGACGCAGAAGCCGGTCGCGTCTCCGAAAAGCTCCTCGCACATAGCGGTATGTATGTAATTGAGACGGATGCTCAGTATTTCGTAGCGCGGAGCTTTGTCGAACAAAAACGAGTGGTACGACGACGGCGCAAGGTACATAAGACTTCCCTTTTCAAACCGTCTGTGTTCGCCGTTTATCGTATATTCCCCTCCGCCGGAAAGAAAAATCTCTATCTCGTAAAAATCATGGCTGTGCAGTCTCGAACTCGGATACCCAATATGAGGTATCACAACGGTATTCTCACTCGAATATACCCGTCCGTTTATCGCCTCCGACACATCCTCAAAGGTGAAATTACGATATTCAAGCATTTTTGTCCCCTCCTCTCCTGTTATTTTTGCTGTTCGGATGACGTTTTGCATACCATATGCCACCGCCGCAGACTCAAAGCATATTGTATCAACCGAACCGGGTTGTACAAATTATATCACACGGCGGTTTTGTACGCTTCTTTTCATGTGATATTTTCTTTATTTTGCAGTGATATATCATATTTGTCTCAAAAGCGGTGTCTGTCTTGTCAAAAATACTACAATATACAGGCGAAATATTAAAGCGCTTTTTGTAAATATACATATCGATAATTGAAAACGCGCACATAATAATTGATTATTATATTTACAACATGAGACTTCGTATGTTATAATCGATACAAGAAAATAAGCGTAGAACCTCCGCAGGTTCAAACGAAAGGAAACACAAATATGAAAAGAAACATCGTCAGCGCAATTGTTGCGGTCTTTCTCGCATTGCTTTTCGTTCTTCCCGCCGGTGCTGTGGGATTTGAAACGACGCAGAAAAGCTTTATCATAAGCTTCCGCAACGATCTTGAAACCTTCCCTTACGGACAAGGACGCAATCAGGAGTGCTACTACCCCAATCCCGACAGCGATTCCACGGCGGCCGTACCCGAAATCTACACCTGGTTCACCGCCAACATTTTCCCCGAAAACGGATTTGCGAGTGTCGTCTCCTCCTCTGCCGGAAAGACGATCTCCATGACCTACGACACCTTCCCCGAGCAGTACAGAAACGCCATGAAGTCGCTTATCAGCGATAAAACAAAGCTTGTTCTCCGCATGAAGGCGAATACCGAAAAGGCTCTCCCGATGACGATAGAGTTTACGAGCCTTGACGGTGCGGCAAAGTTCCGCATGAATGCCGAGATCGGCACGGAGTGGACCTCCGTCATCGGCGACATCGGAGGCACGGACGGCTGGTTCTCGCGCAACAGCGAAAAACAGTATATCCCCGTTGAAGAGAGCCTTTGGGCAAAGTACAAATTCGGTCACACCGGCTTCAACATAAAGCTTGTCCCGGCTGACGAAGAGACGGTCATTGACGTCACATTCGACTACATTGCCGTCACATTCGATCCCGAATCAATTGAGTACGGCAACTACGAGACGCACAGATCCTACATAAACGGCTATTCCGACGGTACGTTCCGTCCCAACAACACTATGACTCGTGCCGAGGCGTGTACGATAGTTGCGAAGCTACTCGGCTTCGGCGATCAGAACAAGGGCGCCGTCTCTTCGTTTACCGATGTAAACGGCGGCTGGTACACAGATTACATAGCTTTCCTTTAAAACAAGGGAATGCTTAAGTCGTACAGCGGCACGTTTGACCCCAACAAGCCCATCACAAGAGCCGAGTTTGCGGAGCTTGTTTACAACGCAGGTTTCGTAAAGGCAGGCGACAAAAAGGTAAGCTTTACCGATGTTCCCGAAACGCACGAGAGATACGCGGTAATAACCGCCGCTGCCTCCGCAGGTCTTGTGGGCGGCTACTCGGACGGAACCTTCCTTCCCGACAGAACGATAACCCGTGCGCAGGTTGCGACAGTCATAAACAACGCACTCGGCAGAACCCCCGACGCGGACAGAGTCGCCGCTCTCGGCGTAACGGCATTCTCCGATGTTGACAAGGATTTCTGGGCATACGGTGCGGTTTCGGAAGCCGCAGTTTCGCACGACTTCTCCGTCGCAGACGGCAAAGAAACATGGGCAAGCTTTACCGAAACGGTAGGCAAGGCGCAGTTTGACATTGCCGCAAAGAAGATTGCCGAGGTTGACGCACTTGCGGCGAAGCGTGCCGAGGAAATAAAGAACGCTCCAGATTCTCTCTCGGTTACGGGAACGAAGTACTATGTATCTCCCGACGGAAACGACGACGCAGACGGAAAGTCTCCCGAAACGGCATGGAAAACGCTTGACAAGGTGAACGGCTTCAAGTTTGCCGACGGCGACGGCGTATTCTTTGAAAGAGGCGGAATCTGGAGAGGCTCGATAACAATGAAGAGCCGCATGACCTACGGCGCATACGGCAAGGGTGAAAAGCCCCGTCTCTACGGTTCTCCCGTCAACGGTGCGGACGCTTCCATGTGGGAGCTTGCCGAAGGCACGACAGACATCTGGCGCTTTAAGGAAAAGTTTGCCTCCGATATCGGAAACGTAATATTCAACGGCGGAGAGAACTTCTCGAGAAAGCTTATCCCCAATCACACGGGTATGAAGTATGTCACGAGAAAGGATCCGTCCATAGCATTTGACTATAAAACGGAAATGACGGAGGATCTCGATATCTTCTTCGAGGCAGAATCCACAAGAGGCAATATGCCCGACCCGACAAACGCCGGCACGCTTTACTTAAAGTGCAAGGCAGGAAATCCCGGAGAGGTATTCGACTCTATCGAATTTGCGGCATACGGCTTCGGCTTCTATATGCCGAACGGCATACTCAAGACAGACATCACGGTTGACAACTTCTGCATAAAGTATTACGGTGCTCACGGCATATGCCCGGCAAGTGTTGTCACCAACTTCACGGTTTCAAACTGCGAAATCGGCTGGATAGGCGGCTCGGTTCAGCACTACGACCGAACAACGGGACGTGTGGTTCGCTTCGGCAACGGCGTTGAAGTCACCGACAAGTGCAAGAATTATGTCGTCGAAAACTGCCGCATTTACGAGTGCTACGACGCCGGCATCACCTATCAGCAGAACAGAGGCGGCACGCACGAGGTAACTGCCGAGGGTTACTCCTTCAGAAACAACCTCATTGAGTACTGCAACTACAGCATTGAGATTTACATGGCACGTGCGAACAACGACGCGCTCAGAGTCGTGCGCGACAGCGAGGTAAAGGACAACATTCTCCGCTTCTCGGGCTTCGGCTTCGGTGAATCACGTCCCGACAGCGGCGAGCAGTGTTCTCACATAAGAGCAGGCACCGGCGCCGACAACGGCAACCGTGCGGAGAACCTCGTAATCTCCGGCAATATCTTCGACCGCAGCAGATACAGTCTTCTCTACTACGGAGCATACGAAAAGGATTGGCTTCCCACTCTCTCCGGCAACACCTACATTCAATACTACAACTTCGGTTCGTCGATATTCGGCTTCTTCGGCACGCCTCCGGCAACAAACCTTATCTACAGCGGAAGCGTGAAGAGCGACGCGGTTAAGTGCGGCGTAAACGCCGACCTCACCTCTTCGTTCTACTTTGCCGATCCGTCTGCGGACGAGCTGACAAAGACACCTCAGCGCAAATAACCTATCCCTTCTCTGTTATACAGTGCCGCCTCGAATGGGGCGGTATTTGTTTTTGAAAAGCCTCTGTCGAAACAGCCCCGGCGCAGTGAAATATTTCATTCACTGCGCCGGGGCGTTTAGGCTGTCTTCTATTATTTCGTTTCATTGGGAGATATTCCGTAGAACTTTTTATACATTTTTGAAAAGGCAAACTGGTCGCCGTAACCGACGAGTCTTGCGGTCTGCTTGACGGAATTTCCCTTTTCGAGAAGCTCTTTCGCTTTTTCCATACGCACGGAAACTATATACTGCATTATCGATATCCCCGTTTCCTCCCTGAATCTGCGCGACAGGTAGCTTCGGTTGAATCCGACCATGTCCGCTATTTTATCGACCGAAAGATTACACATATAGTTGAGCGAAATATACCGTCTTGCCTGTTTTACGTAATCCTCCGATTCGCTGTTTTTGCCGAACACCTCGTCGTACAGTCTGAAGAGCTTCGACAGCACAAATTCACATGTCAGCGTGTCGTTTGCGGCGCGGTCGGCAGGTTCGGTGAAAATCGACGAGTCCTTGACCTTGATTATCGGACATTCGAGCATTCGCCACTTTTCCTGCAACGGTCCCATGAACGCTATCCAATAGTAGTGCCACGGGTCGTCGGCGTCCGCTTCGTAGTACGTTATATCCCCCTCGCATATGACGAAAGCGTCCCCGGAGGTGAGGTCGTAGCGAACTCCGTCCTTTTCAAAAAAGCCCTTGCCGGACAGCACGTAGTGTATTATCGTGTACATACGCGCAGACGGTCCGAAGCGGTGCGACGGCGAACACTGCTCACGTCCGACGAAATACGGTCTGAGCTCCGATATCACATCGTTGTTCCTCACCATATAGTAATACTGCTTGTTGTCACGATGTTTATAGGAATACTTTTTAGTCACTTTTTCACCGCCTTTGTTTTTATCAGGTAGTATTATACCATTACAAAGTCACAAAATTCCATGGACGGAGAGAAAAATTTTTGTTAAAATGAATTATCAAAATAAAATAATCGGAGGAATGTCAATGAAACCGTATTTCAAAAGAATACTGTCGGCGGTGCTTGCAGGCATAATGACGGTCGGAATGTCACAAGGCTCATATGCCGCCGCAACGCAGACCGACGAAAATTCGGAGGCAGTATCCATGCAAAGCGCACTCACCTACGAAAAGAGGCTCACGCCCGTAATGGGCTGGGCGTCGTGGAACGCATTCGGTCACAACATCAACGACGAGTCTCTCATGACTCAGATGGATGCTCTTGTGTCAACGGGACTTGCCGACGCAGGCTACATCTACTTCAACATTGACGACACATATCAGAACGGCAGAGATTCCGAAACGGGACGTCTTAAAGTAAATGAGACAAAGTTCCCCTACGGAATGAAAAAGTACGCCGACGAAGCTCATGCAAGAGGACTTTACGCCGGTATCTATTCCGACGGCGGCGACAACAGCTGCGCTTCCGGCAACGACGAGGTCAACAAGCCGTGGGGCATCGGCGTCGGTCTCTACCAGCACGAAGAGGACGACATACATATGTACCTCGACGACGGCATTTACCGTGACACCTACGCAAAGGCGAACCCGGACGATCCCGGCATCGAGTGCTGGGGCTACGACTTCATAAAGGTTGACTGGTGCGGCGGCGGTCACGCCGGACTCAACGACGAGGAACAGTACACGAAAATCGGCAACTACATCGAAGAGGTAGAAAAAAAGACCGGCAAGGACAAGATTTACAACATCTGCCGTTGGGCATATGCAGGACCGTGGCAATTAAAGTACGACTCGTGGCGTATCGGTGTGGACATCGACATGAGCGGCAACAGCTTCGACTCGGTAATGGTGCAGGTCGACAAGATGAAGAGTCTTTCCTACCTCACAAGCCCCGGTCACACAAACGACCCCGACATGATGGTCGTCGGCAAGGGTCTTACAGCCGAAGAGGATAAGACGCATTTCGCGCTCTGGTGTATGTTCTCCGCTCCGCTTATGATAGGCTGCAAGCTCGACACGCTCTCCGATGAGACTCTCGCTCTTCTCAAAAACAAGGAGCTTATCGGTATAAACCAAGACCCGGCGTGCCTTTCGGCGTCCTACATCGGCGACATCGGAAACAAGGTTGAAATCTGGGTAAAGCCTCTCGGCAGTGCTGACAGCGACACAAAGGCAATCTGCTTCGTCAACCGCACGAAAGTACCGCAGACGCTTTCCTATGATTTCTCAAAGCTCGGTTACACGGGCAAGGTCAACATCCGTGAGCTTTTCGAGGGCAAAGACATGACTCCCGACTCCGGCGTTGATTTCACGCTCGGTTCTCACGAGACCGCGATATACAAGATATCTCCCACAGAAACCGTCCCCGAAGCGACTCTCTCCGCGTCGGTTTCCGACGTTGCGGAGAATATCACCTTTGCAGGTACCGAGGGCGAAGACTTTGCGATATTTGCAAAAGGCAATGACGGCACATTCAAGACTGCGTACACCGGAACAAAGTCCGAGTACACTTCGGCTGTTTCCTACAACGGCACTGCAAAGGGCGTTTCGGTAACGGGCGAAAACGCTTCGTTCGCGGTAACTCTTCCGTCGAAAAACGAGGAATCGACCGCCGTTCTTTACTTCGGCGGCAACAGCGGAAGCGCAAACCTCACGGCGACAATCGGCGGAAAATCGATAAAGAAGACCGTCGCTCTCGACGGCGGCGCGAAGGCGCTTTCGATAAAGTACTACAGCACCTCCGACACGGGACTCACAATCACCGTAACGGGAGACGTAAATGTTGACGCAATCGCCGTTTCGTCCGACGTTGTCGGCACGGGAAGCGCATCTCTTTCCGAGACTCTCCCCACAACGGTTAACCTCACGGAGGTCGGTGCGTCCGACTGGATGTTCTACGGTCAGGTCGGAAACATAAGAGGCGTGCGAAAGCAGGACGGCGGCTCACAGATAAGAGTAGCGTCCGCAGGCGGCGAAAACATCACGACAAGCGGCATGGGAATTAACTACAAGTGGTCAGACGGCGACGTTCAGACTGCCGTCTCCTCCGCAAAGGGCGGAACGAGAACCTATGACAGCTTCACAGTAAGTCTCCCTGCCGACAGCACAGAAAGAACCGTAACTCTCCCTATAGGAGTTTACTCCGGCAACGCAACGGTTGAATTTTACGTAGGAGAAGACAAGCTCTTCACGGAGACAATATCCGGAACCTCCGGCACTATGACCTCTCGTCTTTTCACCGCAAGCTACAGTGCCGACGGCAAGGCAGCCGCCACAGTTAAGATCACGCTTTCAAACAAGATAACGACAAGTGCGTTTATCGTTTTTGAGAGCGCATGGCTCACGGCTGAGGGAAGCGGATTCTCTCACAGCTCGGTCGGCACAGATGTCGAAAGCTTCGATCCGACGGTCGGCACGGCTGATTACGTAAAGTACGGCACAAGCGGAACACGCCTTGACGGCGCAAATCTCATCACAGACTGCCTCACTCTCGGCTCGACCGAAGTAACAGCCACCGCAGACGGCGACTTCTTCTCCGGCTACGGCAGCGGCGTAGAGTTTACTCTTCCCGAAACAGGCACTCTCACAGCGGCTGACATATGCTTTGAGGTAAAGGGGGTCGTTGCGGGAATCAACGTATACACCGACGGCGAAAAATCGTACACCTCCGTTTCCGACACCAAGGACGGCAAAGAGGCGGTTCTCACCGTTTGGTACGACAAAAACGTAAAAGCAGGCGTCTCTCTCTCGGTTAAGGGAATGCTTGCCGAAAACGGCGGTATTACGCTCAAATCCGTATCTGTACGCAAAAATGCGGAATATGTAACCGATTACCCGACGCTTTCCGAGACAGACGGCAAGATAACCGCCTCTATTCTCGCAAGAAGCGTATCGGACAAGACAGCAAAACTCAATCTCGAATACATAAGCGATACGGACGTCGTATCCTCCGCATCGTCCGACATAGCTCTCACAAGCGAGCTTTCCGAGGTATCGGTCACGGCGGATATTCCCGAAGGCTTCACCTCCGGCAAGGTCAAGGTTTACGTTTCCGATGCCGAAGGAAATATTCTCAGCAAAACCACGACACACTCTTATCCTCTCTCCTTTTCGGTAAGCACCGCTGATGTGGAAAACAGAATCGGCGGACTTACCGCACAAAATCTCGTCGGCAAGGGCGCAGTTCTTCTCGACGTAAGGAGTGCGGAGGAATACGCCGCAGGTCACATAGACGGTGCGGTAAATATCGAATACACGACAGTAATCGACACGATAGAGAGCCTCTACCCAGACAAGAACACGGTCTTTGTCGCATACTGCTCTTCGGCAAAAAGAAGTGCGCAGGCGGTGCTCTCACTCACGGCTCTCGGCTACAAGTACGCTTACAATCTCGGCGAAATGACGGCATACGACGTCACTCCCTCCGTTTCTCTCCCCGACCCGTCCTCAAAAACATGGTCGGCAGGCGAAAGACTCTACATGACCTCTCCCGAAATCAGCCGCTACGACAAGGTTTCCGTGAAGTACTCGCTCGGCAAAGACTCCACAGTCGCAGACGCGGTTGTCTACTCCGGCGCTGACGGTATTGCACTCCAAGATGACGGAAGCGGTTCATTCACCGTGAAAGCATACCTTGTACTCACCGAAAGCGGCGAGGTTCTTGCGGAGGACTCCGAGACCTACGAATTTCTCATTGAAGCTCCCGACGCTTCGGAAATTTCGTACTTCCTGTCCGACCTTGAAGTCACAAAATCCGGTTCTCTTTCGAACTACACAAAGCTCAACACCTCGGTAAACGGCGTAACAATAAACATCGCCGGAAACACCTACGAAAAGGGTATCGGCATGAATGCAGGTCCGGAGGACGGCTATCCCAAGGTAACGGCGAAAATCCCGGCAGGCGTGAAATACTTCGTTGCGGTTGTCGGACGCGACCGTGACATTGATTGGTCAAAGGGACAGACGGCGAGATTCTATGTTGAATTCGACGGAAAAGTCGCCGCTTCCTCGCCCGAACTCGGATGGGACGATTCGTTCGTATTCAGAGTCGGTATTCCCGAGGGTGCGTCCGAGATAAGCGTATACGCCATAGGCGACGCCAACGGAAACCATGTTGCATTCGGAAACGCGGGCTTCATGCTCGATCCCTCACAGATACTCCCGGATGTTTCAAAACTCAATATAGTCGCTTACTTCTCCGACCTCAATCCCACGCCGCAGGGAAGCTACCGCAAGCTTGACGAATCCCTCGGCGGCGACGGAATAAAGATGAATGTCGCAAACACCGAGTTTGAAAAGGGCGTTGCGGTTAATGCCGGCACGACCGACACATTCTCGACTTACACAGCCGACATTCCGGCAGGGGCAAACAAATTCATCGCGGTTGCCGGACGAGACCATCACAACGGCTCATCGTGGTACAGCAAGAACAACGCCACGTTCTACGTTGAAATCGACGGCGTTATAGCCGCAGAAACTCCCGAGCTTACGTGGGACGATTACTACGTTCTCAACGTAAACATTCCCGACGGTGCAAAGAAGCTCCGTCTGTACGCTCTCGGAAAGCCCGACGGAAACCACTGCGCATTCGGTCTTTCGGTATTCGTCGATACGAGAAGCTACGTTTACGTTTCCGACAGCGGTTCCGACTCGAACAACGGACTTTCCCCCGAGGCTCCGAAGAAAACCCTGTCCGCCGCCGCGGCTCTCTGCAAGGACGGCGACTGGATTAAGGTAGTCGGCACATACACCTCAACAAACGGCGAAAAGCTCTCGCTTGACGGCGGTACGCTCAGAATCACAGGCTACGACGAAACGTCGAAATTCATCTCTTACAGAGCGGTGCTCACCGGCGAAGTCGAATTCTCCGATATTATTCTCGGCAGATGCGACGGTGCGGAGGTTCCTCTGCGTGTCAACGGACAGAATCTCACGATAGGCGCAGGAGTTTCCTTCGACGAAAGCTACACTCAAAACGGCACGGCGGCAACAAAGCGTCTTACCATAGCTCAGCACGACTACACCGAGGTAAACGGAGCGAACAGCACAATAAACATAAGCAGCGGCAACATCGGTCTTCTCTACGCCGGCAATAACTACGGCAACGCCTCCGGCGACGTAAAGATAAACA
The DNA here is from genome assembly GCA_934502885.1 of uncultured Eubacteriales bacterium. Lineage (GTDB taxonomy): Bacteria > Bacillota > Clostridia > Oscillospirales > CAG-382 > CAKSUT01. Next base: position 218,904 of record CAKSUT010000001.1, read on the forward strand.
TAAGCGGCACGCCGACAATCGGCACTGTCGCACTCAATCACCATTCCAACCCCAAGTCCGTATTTACAGGAAATGCCACCGTAACAATCGACGGAGGTACGATAAACGAGGCGATAATCGGTTCCGCAAGCAAGGGCGGTTCCGACGGAACGATGCTCTTTGTCATAAACGGCGGCACGGTAAACAATCTCTATACAACTACAAGAACCGGCGGCAATTACGGCGGCGACTACACGCATGAGGCAGTTATGCAGTCTGGAGTCAACATCTTCGAGATAAACGGCGGTACCTTCCCCGGAAAGACTGTAAACAGAGGCGGTCTTGACCCCGAGGCGACAAGAGTCGTTATCTTCAACAACGGCATCGGCGAAGACTTCACGGTTAAGGACGGCAAAGCGATAGTCGTAAAATCGACCTCCGAGGGTAAGGTTACGGCAAACGTAAACAACCTGAGCGTTCTCACGGGCTTCGACGTTGCGACCGAATATCCCAAGATAATCGCAAACGGCGTTGTTTACGAAACCTACACCACAGACTCCGACGGACTCAAGCACTTCACGGTAGACGCTCCCGAGGCAGGAACGGTATTCAACATCGGCTACGGCATTACCGACATAAGCTTCGACCTCAACGGCGGTACGGGTACCGTTCCCGCAACGATAAAGACCTCCGCAGGAGACCTTGTCGCACTCCCGAGAACGGTTGACGCAACCAACGGCGACAAGATATTCACCGGCTGGAGCGAAACGCCCGACGGCGACAAGACCTTCCCGTCGTTTAAGGTTGCCGGTACGGGCGACGTAAAGCTTTACGCGGTATGGCGCGACGCTTACGAAACCTCCTACTATCAGAATTTCTACAACGCGCTCATGAGCGGAAACGCAACGGTAAGCTACTTCGGCGGCTCGATCACTTTCGGCGACGGACTTTCAAAGTACGGTGCAGACATCCGAAACGCACTCTCCTGGAGAGGACTCACACGCGACTGGTTCGCAGAGAGCTTCGGCGCGAAGATTACCGAGGTAAACGGTGCGATAAACGGCACAGGCACACGCTTCGCCGCATACAGAGCGACGGAGGACCTCAAGCTCGGCACGACTCCTCCCGACCTTCTCTTCATCGAATTTGCGATAAATGATGCTTACGAGTATTACGAAGAGGACGAAATAAGAGAAAACCTCAAAGTGGTTCTCAAGAAAGTTCTCGACGCAAATCCTTATGCAAACTTCATGTTCATCCTCACGACCGACCAAAATAAGCTTGCGAACGACTTCCCCACCCTCACCTATCACAGAAAGTTCGCCGAGGATTTCGGCATTCCGTACATCGACGTCGGCAAGGTGATATCGAATCAGATCAAGGCTGAAAACGCAAGCTGGCTCACCTACTTCTCCGACTGGGTACACCCCGACGTCAAGGGCAACGAGGTATACGCAAAGTGCATAACCGACTACTTCACGAACGAGTTCTGCACAAAGACGCTCAATCCGAATGCTGAGAAGACTGTTCAGAGCTTTGACGGAATAGACGAAACCGTTGACACGGACAGACATATGTCACGAATCGGTACACGCCCTGCCGAGGAAAGAAGCAAGCTTATTGCAATAAAGGACGAGATAGGAAGTGTCGAAGAGGGTTCTCGCTATGCGTTTAAATTCACCGGCACAAACGCTTATGTCTGGTCCGCAAAGTGTCGCTTCTATGCATACCTTGACGTATACGTTGACGGTTCTCCCGTTCCCACAACGACTCATGACGCATGGAGAGACAACAACTGGACACAGAATTATCTGTTCCCTATAAGCGAAACCGACCTCAAGTACGGCGAACACACCGTCGTCTGCATTCCCCGTGTAAGATACGAAGACTACAAGGACGGCTACACCGCAAAAGGCTACAGAATACGTATTTCGGCTGTTGCGGTCAAGGGCAGTAAGAGCGGTTTTGCAAACTACAGCTTTATTGACGTTCCCGGCACGGCGACTTTCATCAACCCCTATTCCGCAAAGGAAATGACCTACTACAACGGCTACGCAAACGACTACTACCTCGAAACAAAGTCCGTAAACCTCGATTACAAGACCTACGTTTACGAAAACGGTGCGACGATAGCTCTTCCGACCGAGAAGCCCAAGAAGGACGGCGAAAGCTTCAGTCACTGGTCGCTGACAGTCGGAGGCGCACCTATTACGGCGGAGGATCTTGTAATGGGTACGGAGGACAAGACCTTCTACGCGGTATTCGGCGAAAGTACAGGTATCAGCGCCGAGGGAAGCTTTATCAAGGTTTCCTCGAATGCGGTGAGAACAAAAACCGCAAATCCCGACGGCTACGACTTCACAAGCGCCGCAAAGGTAACGCTTTACAGGGTTGACGGTGAGAATGCGGTTGAAACTGCGGTATACACAGAGCCTGAAGGCGGCAGTGACTCCGAAATTTCCTACAGCTTCGGTTCTCTTGAAGATGGCGATTACTACGTCACCATCGAAAAGAACGGCTACGCAAAGTACACCTCGTCCGTTGTATCGGTAACGGCAGGCGGAGAGAACAGCTTCGGCAAAGCACTTCTCGTTGCCGGCGACATAGTCGGAAGCTTCTCCGACATATGCGGCGACGGAGTTATTGACGTTGACGACTTCATCCGTGTGATAAGAGCGTTCGACCCCGGTGCGGTAAAGCGTCTCAAGGACGTCACCGACATAAACGAGGACGGCACGGTGACAATCGAAGATCTTTCGTTTGTCAAGCTGAACTACGGTCACGGCAAAAACTGACGCGTACTGAAAACGGAACAGCAACGGAACCTCCCTGCGAAGCTGAAAGCTTCGCAGGGAGGTTTATTTTACACGCGGAAAAACCGCAGAACGCCGATTTCGTTCTGCGGTTTTGTCACATATTCGCTCTGCCTTTACTTTGTTTCGAGAAGCTTCTCGACCGCCGCGATTCTCACGCAGACGCAAAGCACCTCAATCGCCGTCTTAAGCTCGTCTATCTTCGGGAAGGACGGTGCGATTCTTAAGTTTCTGTCACGCGGATCGACGCCGTAGGGGAAGGTTGCGCCGGCCTTCGTTATCGTGATGCCTGCCTCCTTGGCAAGCTTTCCTACTCTCAGCGCACAGCCGTCGGGAACATTGAGGCTTATGAAGTAACCGCCCTTAGGCTTCTTCCACTCCCCTATTCCTCTCGGCGAAAGCTCTTTGTCAAGGCATTCAAGCACGGTTTCAAACTTCGGACGGAGTATTTCGGCGTGCTTCTTCATGTACTTCTTCATGCCTTCGGCATTTCCGAAGAAACGCACGTGACGAAGCATATTCATCTTGTCGTAACCGATGGTCTGGAACGAAAGTATGCCCTTTATATGTTCAATGTTATACACCGATGCCGCCATTACCGAGATACCCGAGCCGGGATAGGTTATCTTCGAGGTGGAGGCGAATATAAACGGGAAATTGGGGTGTCCGGCTTTCTTGCACTCGTCGAGGATATTGAGAAGCTCGTCGCCCTCGTCGTAGAGGTCGTGAATGCAGTATGCGTTGTCCCAGAAAATTCTGAAGTCGGGGGACGCAGGAGTGAGTGCCGCAAAACGCTTTACGGTTTCGTCGGAATATGTTATTCCGTCGGGGTTGCTGTACTTCGGCACACACCATATACCCTTGACGTGGGGATCCTTGACAAGCTGTTCAACCTGATCCATATCGGGACCCGTGGGAGTCATATCGACGTTTATCATCTCGATACCGAGAGACTGGCAGATTCCGAAATGCCTGTCGTAGCCGGGTGCCGGGCAGAGGAACTTCACTCTGTCTCTTATCCAAGGTCCCGTGCCGCCGTAAACTCCGTATATGAGACAGCGGACGACCTGGTCGTACATCATATTAAGGCTTGAGTTGCCGCCGACGATAACCTCGGACTGATCGACGCCGAGTATTTCCGCGAAAAGCTCCTTCGCCTCGTGTATACCGTCAACTATGCCGTAATTGCGGCAGTCAGTTCCCTTTTCGGTGAAGCAGTCCTCATTCGAGCCTATCGCCGTAAGCATTCCCTCGGAAAGGTTAAGCTGATCTGCGGCAGGCTTTCCTCTCGACATATCAAGGCTCAAGTGCTTTTCGAGTATTTTGTCGTACTCGGCACGAAGCTCTTTCATCTCATTTTCAAGTTCGCTCTTCGTCATTTCAGAATAGTACATCGCTCTGCTCCTTTTTTTGCGCACCGCTCTGTGCGGTTCGACTTATATTAAAACGCCGTGCCGTAAATAAGCCGCAGCACTTCGAAAACTAATGCTCTTTTTTTGAATTGCCGGGTTCATTATATTGCAAAATTTGAGTAAAATCAAGTGTTAAATGTAACATTTAAAATATTTTTTGCATAATTTCTTTTTTTGACTTCAAAATCACGCGATTTTGTCCCGACACCCGCATCTGCAAACGGCAAATATTTATGGGTTGACTTTCGGCGAATTTTGTGGTATACTGTATTTTGTATAATCAGTGCGTTGCGGCACATTGCCGCGCGAACCGCAGAACATAATATTTCTCTTTCCGGAGGAAAATATGTATATCACGAATGTATTAAGCTGGCTTGAAAATGCCGCCGCAAAGTTTCCCGAAAAAACCGCACTTGCGGACGAAAAAGGAAGCGTTGTATACCGTGAACTCGCCCGAAGAGCGGCGATACTCGGCGTCGAAACGGCGGCGGTTGTCGGAGAAATAAGAAAGCCCGTTGCCGTCCTGTGCGACAGAAGTCTCGACTGCATTGCAGGCTTTCTCGGCATACTTTACGCCGGCTGTTTTTATGCACCGATAGACGCGGATATGCCTGTCGCGAGAGCGGCGGCGCTTGCGAAGAATCTTTCGCCGTCGCTCGTGCTTTACCCCGACGGCGAAAAGCACCGCGACTTTGCGGAAAAGGTATTCCCGGGAGTACCGGCTCTTTCGCTTTCCGACAGCGGCAGGAATGTAACGGAGTCCGACCTTTCGCTCCTCGGCGGTATACGCCGCAGAGTTATCGACACCGACCCCATGTATATCATTCACACCTCCGGTTCGACGGGCGTTCCGAAAGGGATTGTCATGTCTCACAGGAGCGTCATTGACTTCATCGAATGGATGACCGACGAAATAGGCTTTTCGTCCGACGATATTTTCGCAAATCAGGCTCCGTTTTTCTTTGATGCGTCGGTTAAGGACATATATCTCACTCTCCGTCACGGGGCGACGGACTTTATCCTTCCGAAGAAGCTTTTTATGTTTCCTCCGCTTCTTATCGATTTTCTCGACAAGAACCGTGTAAGCGCAGTAACGTGGGCAACCTCGGCGTTCAACCTTGTTGCAAACTCCGGTATACTCAGCAAAAAGAAGCCTTCGCATCTGCGCACGGTCGTACTCGGCGGAGAAGCACTCCGCGGAAAACAGCTTAATGCGTGGAGGAGAAATCTTCCGGAGGTAAAATACGTAAACCTTTACGGTCCTACCGAGGTGACGGTTGACTGTACCTGCCACATTGTCGAAAGAGACTTTGCCGACGGCGAATCCGTGCCGATAGGAAAGGCGTGCCGGAACATGGAGGTAATGCTTTTGGTCGAGGAGGACGGCAGACTCCGCGATGCGCATGACAAAGAGCCGGGCGAGATATGCGTGAGAGGCACGGGACTCGCAAAGGGTTACTACAACGATCCCGAAAAAACGGCGGCGGTTTTTGTACAGAATCCGCACATAACCGAATACGCAGACACGGTTTACCGTACCGGAGACATAGGCGTGTACGATGAAAACGGCGATATCGTATTTCTCGCAAGAAAAGACGGACAGATAAAACATATGGGCTACAGAATAGAGCTGGGTGAGATTGAAAACGCTCTTATCGGCATTGATTTCGTCCGCAATGCGGCGTGTTTTTTCGACACGGACGCAGACAGAATAGTTGCCGTCGTCGAGGCGGACGAGCCTTTTCCGCCAAAGGAAGAAACGACCGTACTTTTGCGCAGTTCTTTACCAAAGTATATGCTTCCGAATATTTACAGGTTCAAAGTCCGTATGCCGTACACCGCAAACGGGAAAATTGACAGAGTAAAGCTTCGTGAGGAATACTTCTCGGAAAAGAAAAACGCAGACTGAGGTGATTTTATTGGAATACATACGGGCAACAAAGGAAAACCTCGAAAAAGAACACCTATGCTGTGCGATATCGGGTAAGAGGACATTTCCAAAAGGAAGTTTACGACGGAGCTTATCGGCAAATGATTGAGAAGATTACTGACAAAAAAGAGCTTTCAAGGCTCATAATGGCGTCCATGAAGCGAGGAGTTGCAACAAACTGCTTTACGGCGTCCTCGTTTACCTTTGACATAGACGAGGGACGTCTGTATTACGAAAAGCGCAGCGACTCCCTGTTTCTTCTGCGTAAAAGAGACGGCGTGTGCATTCTGAATTTTTACGTCAACGGCAACATCGCTCTCCCATCTTTCACAGACGTTTGCGGCGAATTGAGCGTTGTCACGGAAATACCCGTTTACGACAGCGGCAATGTGAATGAAGCCGAGGCAAGACTGCGTGACATTGTAACGGACGGCGGCTTCGAGTGCATTCTTGAGCGCACAATGCTTGAAAGAGCGGTATGTGACAAAAGTGCGCAGATGTGTGACGACGCACGCATTACAACCTCTTGCCCCGATGTGCGGAAAATGTACGATGTGTTGAAGGGCTTCCTCTCGCCCGTCACCGGCTGTGTACCGACCTTTTCGGAGTTTTCGTCAGATACCGAAAACGGCTGTGTTTTTGCACTTTACGAGGAGGGCGACGTCAAAGGTGTTCTGAGGTGCGGAATAGGCAAAAAGGAGCTTGCAATAAAACAGCTTGCGGTGGACGGAAAGTACCGGCGTCAAGGCATAGGAGAAAAGCTTGTGTCGACGGCTCTGCACGCACATTCGGGCAAAAAAGCGACGGTCTGGACGGACTCCGGCAACACGGCGGCTCTGTCGCTCTATGAAAAATGCGGTTTTGTGCGTCTCTCCAGACGCTCTTACGTATACATTAAAACAACTAAAACTACCGAAACGGAAGGAAAGACAATATGGATATAACCAAGGAACAGTTAAGAGAACTCATTTCGGAAATATGCCCCGGTGCCGACCTCGACTCGGAGTCGCTTATAGACGACGGAATAATCGATTCTTTCGACCTCGTTGCAATTATAAGCGAGCTTGTTTCGACCTACGGCGCGGAAATTGAGGTTGATGACATTGTCCCTGATAACTTCAACTCTCTCGACGCAATTCTCAAGCTTATCGGCGGTAACAACTGATGTCTCCCGTAAGCATAAGCTTTGCGCTTTTTGTCGCAATAGGGCTTGCGGCGTACTACGCTTTCCCGAAGAGCCTGCGGTGGACGGTACTTCTTGCGCTGAGCCTTATCTTTTATGCGTCGGGCGGTGCATATCTGCTTTTGTATCTTGCGTTTACCGGGTTTACAACCTATGCCGCGGGACTTCTCATTGAACGTGAGTTAAAAAGCGAAAAGCTCTCGGACGAAGCGAAAAAGCGGGCAAAATCACGTAAAAAGGCGATAACGGGAGTATGCCTTATTTTAAATTTCGGTCTGCTTTTCGTACTCAAATATGCGTGTCCGATACTCACGTCATTCGGCATGGGCGATTTTTCGATAGCACTGCCTCTGGGCATATCCTTTTACATTTTCCAGTCGGCAAGCTACGTTATAGACGTCGGTCGGCGAAAGGCGGTTTGTCAGCGAAACTTTGCGAAATATCTTCTCTTTGTGTGCTTCTTTCCGCAGATGATCCAGGGACCTATCGGAAGATATGACGCGCTTTCCGAACAGCTTCTCGGCGGAAACGGCTTTAATTTTGACAACTTCCGTGAGGGCTTCAAGCTGATAACTCGCGGACTTTTCAAGAAGCTTGTAATTGCCGACCGTGCGTCGGTTGCGGCGTGTGCGGTAATCGATTCTTACACGGATTTCGGGGGTGCGGAGATTGCAGTCGGCGTTCTCTTTTACTGCATACAGCTTTACACCGACTTTTCCGGAGGCATTGACATAATGCGAGGCACTGCAAGGCTTTTCGGCGTTGTTATGGCAGAGAACTTTCGCCGTCCGCTCTTTGCGAACACTCTCACCGACTTCTGGAGACGCTGGCACATAACTCTCGGCGCATGGATGAAGGATTATCTCTTCTACCCCATCACCCTCTCGAAGCCGTTCGGCGCACTGGGTCGTTTTACACGAAAGTACTTCAAGGGCAGAGCCGGGAAAATTCTTCCGACTTCGGCGGCGACCTTCCTCATATACTTTGTAATAGGCATATGGCACGGAGCGAATGCTAAGTACATCGTCTTCGGCCTGTGGAACGGCATACTTATCACGGCGGCGCTTCTCTGCGAGCCTCTCTTTGTAAAAGTCAAGGAAAAGCTTCACATTAAGGGCGGCAAAGCTTACCGTCTTTTCTGCGTTGCAAGAACCGCTGTTTTGGTGTTTCTCGGCAGGTATATTACAAGAGCCGCCACCGCTCACGACGCATTTTCCATGATGGCACGCACCTTCTCGGACTTTGACTTTGGACGTCTTGCGGCGTCCTTTCCCGGGAGCTTCGGTCTTAAGGCGTTTGATATAGGCGTGGTTGCGGCAATGACGGCGGTTCTCATCATACTTGAGCTTTTCGAGGAGAACGGTCCTCCCCTTTCGGAGCGTATTGAGAAAAAAGGAGTATTTCTCACCTTTGTTTTCATGTCGGTATCGGTTGCGGCCGTCGTCTTTTTGGGAATATACCGCAGCGGCTACATTTCCCCCGAATTTATCTACAAGCAGTTTTGATGCAAGGAGGAACGGATTTGAATTCAAAAAAATGGTGCGTACTTGCAATATGCGCCTTTCTGACAATATTTGTTTTCATTGCGGTTCTGAACGTTGTTTCCGATCCGTTCGGAATTTTCGGAGACAAGGTTTTTAACTGGTACTCTTACGACATGACCAACAATCCCCGCACCTCAAAAACGGCGTACATTGAGGAACACGGCGATGATTACGACTCTTATCTCATCGGCTGTTCGTCAACAAGTTCTTTCCCGACCGACGATTTCGGAAAGGCGCTCGATGCAAAGTTTTACAACATGATAATGTACGGTGCGGATATGGCAGACGTCGAGAAAAGCGTCAAATACTTACTCGAAAACCGCACGGTCAAGAATATCGTTTTAAACGTGTATCTCGGCAACGCCGTCTCGTACGGTACGAACAGCGGCTCTCTCACCGACAGCCTGCACAGTCATGTAAGCGGAGAATCGGACACGGCGTTCTATCTGCGCTATATGCTTGCAAACCCGATGTATGCATTTAACAAGATACGTGCGGCGGCGTTTGAGGACAGATATTTAAGCGAAGTTTTCGATGTTTTCGATGCGGAAACGGGTGCATATGACAAGCGCAAGCGCGATGCCGAGCCGATATCCGACCTTGAGAGCTACCTTGAAGCGTATCCGATTTTCAAGAATTATCCGAAGTACGAATACACCATGCCCCACATTGCGGACAATGCGGAGTCGGTGCGCCGTATAAAAGAGATGTGCGACAACATGGGTGTAAATCTCATCGTCGTGACCGCTCCCGTTTACTACGACTATTTTCTCTACTTTCAAAAGGCTGACATTGCGGAATTTTACCGCACACTTGCGGACGCCACCGGAGGCTTCTGGGACTTTGCCGTGAGCAGTATAAGCCTTGACCCGAGATACTTTTACGACGAAACGCATTTCAGAAACGCTGTCGGCAAAATGGCGGCTGCAAGGGTGTTCGGCAAGGAGGATATTTACATTCCCGACGACTTCGGCACTTTCGTCACCTCCGACAACTACGCCGAACATATTGACGGTTTCTACGGTCTTAAGCGTGACGAATCGGCGTATACGAAAAAGATTTCCGTGCTTCTTTACCACCACATTGCGGACGAAGTGACTAATCCATCAATCATAACTCCCGAGACCTTCGAGAGACAGATTGCCAAGGTTGCAAAGTCAGGGTATACAGCGGTTACGATAAAGGACCTCGAGAATTACATTTACAGAGGGATAGATCTTCCGAAAAAGTCGGTTCTCATCACCTTCGACGACGGCTACAAGAGCAACCTCGAAATTGCGCTTCCGATACTCGAAAAGTACGGACTTCGCGCAACGGTGTTCACTGTCGGTTCGGCGATGGGCGACTCGTACTACAAGGAAACGGCAAATCCGTGTTTTCCGCATCTGAGCACCGAAGACAACAGATTCCTCAATGACGGCGGAATAATCGAAGTGCAGAGCCACACCTATGACCTGCACCAGTCTCCGGAGTTTGAGCTTTCTCTGACCTGCTACGACAATATGTTAAAACACGACGACGAGACAGAGCTTGAATATGTCGGGCGCATACGCCGCGACTGCGAAGAGATGAAAAAGGCTCTCGGATATGAGCCGAAGGCACTCTCTTTTCCGCACGGCAAGAGCGACATACTGTTGCAGTCCATACTCGAAGAATGCGGCATAGAATTCACGTTCACCACGGAGTACGGCTCGCCGACTCTCATAAAGGGTCTTCCGCAGAGCGGTTATATGCTCGGCCGTTATACGATGTATGAGGAAACGGATGATAACCACGTCTTCTATTTTCTCGATCTGTCACAGGTAGATTAAAGGAGTCTGTATGTCACTCGACAGAATTTTCTACAACTATATCAGCGAAGATTTGAATGCGGCTTATTCCATAGGCAGTATGATAGGTACTATGCACTTTCATCTGCACTATGAGATAAACTGCGTTGTAAGCGGAAAAATATCGGTCATAAACAACGGAACGACTCTCGACTGCGATTATCCGTGCGTGCTTTTTCATGCACCGTGCAGTTTTCACAAGGTGATATCATCCGGAAGCGAGCCTTATGAAAGATACAAGTTCCACTTTAACGAAAGCTATCTTGCCAAGTTTAATCCGGAAGCGATGAAGTGCCGTGAGCTTTTTTCGGATAACCTTACCATTATACCGCTTGTTGACGCAAAGGGTGAGGAAATTCTCTCGGTGCTCCGCCTTTTTCCCCGCACTCATGCGACAAGTGCGCAGTACGAAAGGTTTTTTGCGTTTTTGCTTGACCTTTTGGCAGAGCAGGCGCCGAAGAAAATACCGATAAAGACAAACCGCTCCGATCCGGGAAAGATAGGATATATCGGAAACGTATTGAGCTACATATCGGAAAACTATTCGTCAGAGCTTACCGTGGACGATATCGCACGCCGCTTTTACGTCAGCAAGACAAAACTGAACGATGACTTCAAGGAGATTATCGGCAAGACAATAAAGCAGCACATAATAGACGTGCGTATAAGCAATGCAATGCGAATGCTCACAAGCGGGCTTTCGGTCATGGACACGGCTCACGAATGCGGCTTTGTGGACGAGAGCCACTTTATAAGAACCTTTCGCGAACGAGTCGGCAGCAGTCCGAAAAAGTTTGCTAAAAATGCGGAATAAAGTAAGAGGCGTGTCGTAAATCGGCACGCTTTTTGCTTACGAAAAAATTTCGTTTGAAAATGTATTGACATATCGACGGGCGGATGTTATACTGTCTTTGCATGATACATTACGATGCCACGGCATCATGGAGGTACTCAAAATGATGAACATAGCAATTGATTTCGCACAGGAATGCGGAAAAGTAAAACCTATGCACTCGGTAAACAACGGTCCGTCACACAAGCTTACGGAGGATCAGAGAGTCTCGAATCTCGGTCTTTACAAGGACGCCGGCATTCCTTTCGCACGTACGCACGATGCGTCTTTCTATGCGACCTACGGCGGTCCGCACACGGTTGATGTACACATGATATTCCCCGACTTTTCGAGAGATCCCGAAGATCCCGACGCATACGATTTTCAGCTCACCGATGAATATATGCAGGTAATAGAGCTTGCCGGCACTGAGGTTTTCTACAGACTCGGTTCAAGAATAGAGCATGAATCGAAGAAATACGGAACACTCCCTCCCCCCGATTTTCACAAATGGGCGGTTATCTGCGAACACATTATCCGTCACATGAACGAGGGCTGGGCAAACGGTCATCATTTCGGCATAAGGTACTGGGAAATATGGAACGAGCCCGATCTCGGCTGGGAGGATGAAGACCCCGTCATGAAGAAGTGCTGGGGCGGTACTCAGAAGGAATTCTTCGAGCTTTACGAAATTGCGTCAAAGCACCTGAAGAAGTGCTTCCCCGACCTTAAGATAGGCGGTCCGGCGGTGACTTTCCCGATGAACGGCTGGACAAAGGACTTCCTCAAATATATGTCCGAAACCTCCTCTCCCCTCGATTTTTTCTCGTGGCATCTCTATGCGCACACTGTTGACTACGTGAGAGGCATTGAGCACGATACAAGAAAGATGCTCGACGGCTACGGCTTCAAGGACACCGAAAGCATACTCAACGAGTGGAACTACGTAAAAGGCTGGAAGAACGAAGATTGGGTATATTCACTGCGCAGCGAACAGGGACTCAAGGGTGCAGCTTTCGCCGCCGCAGTAATGGAAACCTCGCAGCACGCTCCCCTTGACAACCTAATGTACTACGATGCGCGTCCCTGTGCGATGAACGGACTTTTCAATCAGAGTCTTCCCACGATTCCGCTCAAGGGTTACTATCCTTTCCGTATGTTCAACACGCTCTACAAGCTCGGCACGGATGTTAAGGTAACTCCCGACAACAACGCCAACATTCTTGCCTGCGCGGCAAAGGGCGACGGAATGTATGCCGTAATGATAACCCACTTCAATGACGACGACACGGCGGCTCCCGTTGATGTAAAGCTCTCCTTTGCCAACATGAGTCTTGCGGCGCCCTGCAGGATTTCCTACTATCTTCTCGACGAAGCGCATGACGCCGAAATTATCCGTGAGGAAATAATAACGTCTCACGACGCCGCGTCATATCTCAAGATGACAAACTTCTCAACCTATCTTATCACGATAGAATCCGTGACGGTTGATTGACTGTAAGCACATATTACCTTTGAGACCGCACAATGCTGCGGTCTCTTTTTCTTTCCGTCAATCGGTTGTAGAAAGTAAATATTATTGTAATATGTCGGCGAATATCGAAAATATTGTTGACAAACAGATTGAATAATGCTATAATCCAAGGGTGAAAGTGAAAATGTTTGTCACAACATTGCGGAAAGGAAATACGAAGATGAAAATTCAGATTTTAGACAGCGAATACTGGTGGTTCGGTCAGGTAAATGCAGCTCACCATATGCCCCTCACCAAGGAAAGCGACTTTGACGGAGATATGTGCAACGCAGAGGGATGTGATCAGTTCACTCCGTCCGGCGTCTCGTCAAAGGGACGCTACATTTGGTCGGAAAAGCCGTTCAAGTACGGCGTATACGGCGGTTTCATCACGGTTGACGCAGACGACGCCATTCTCTCGGAGGGTCACGAAAACTTAAAGGGTGCTTACCTCGATATGTGCCAAAAGCACTTCAAGCCTACCGGCACAACTCCCGACCTTCTCTTTCTCAGACGTCCGCAGTACAACACGTGGATCGAGCTTAAGACAAATCAGAACGAGGAAAGCATTCTCGAATATGCACGCAACATCGTAAAGAACGGTCTTCCCACAGGTATTTTCATGATAGACGGCGGCTGGCAGGAGGACAACGGTTACTACGACTTCAACCGCAGAAAGATCCCCCATCCGCACGAGCTTATCAAGGAGCTTCACGCTCTCGGCTTCAAGGTAATGGTTTGGGTATCTCCCATCGTTTCGAGTGCCGGCACACGCTACAAGGAGCTTCGTGACAAGGGATATCTCGTAATGACAAAGAGCAGCGACCCGGCAATACGCAAGTGGTGGAGCGGCTTCAGCGCGGTTCTCGACTTCTCGAATCCCGGCGCCGTTGCGTGGTTCGACGGCGAGCTTGAGTACCTCATGAAAGAGTACGGTATAGACGGCTTCAAGTTTGACGCAGGCGACATATACTTCTACGACGACGACGACGTTACATACGCTCCCGTGACGGCGAGAGAACAGACGAAGCTCTTCAATCTTCTCGGTGAAAAGTATGCGCTCAACGAGTTCCGTTCGGCGTGGAACTGCGGCGGTCATCCCATTGTCGCAAGACTTCAGGACAAGCGTCATGACTGGGTAAACGGTCTCGATATGCTTCTTCCGCACACAATAGCTCAGGGTCTTGCAGGATATTCCTACTGCTGTCCCGATATGGTAGGCGGAGGCGAGGTTCAGTGCTTCGACACTGAGGACGGTATAGATTCCGAGCTTTTCATCAGATGGGCGCAGGCAAACTCCCTCATGGGAATGATGCAGCTTTCCATCGCTCCGTGGAGAATCTTCAACAAGGATATTTTCGAGATAATAAAGAAAGCTATTATCATGCACGACAAGGTCGGCGAATACTGCGTTGAGCTTGCAAAGCACGCCTCCGTTACCGGTGAGCCTATCGTTCGCCATATGTGCTACGTTTACCCGAATGAGGACTTCGAGAGCGTGTGCGACCAGTTCATGCTCGGCGACAAGTATCTTGTTGCTCCCGTACTCACGAAGGGCTGCCGCAAAAGAACCGTAAAGCTTCCCAAGGGCTTTAAGTGGAAGTCCGACAGAGGCGAAATATTCGAGGGCGGCAAGGTTATAACCGAAGAAGCTCCGCTCGACAGACTCATTCACTACGAGAGAATAGACTGACAATAACGCATAGAAAAACCATACCTCCCCCGCCGAAAAGTGAGGGAGGTTTCCCTATTGACAAAATCTTTCGTTTATGGTATACTGATACCGTAAAGTTATATTTGATTTGCGGAGGAATGTAAATTTATGAGTGTGTTCGGTCTTTTCGGCATTTTTGACGTATTGTTTCCGATAATGTTCGTACTGTTTTTTATTGTTTTCTTTGTCATAATATTTTTTGTTGTGACAAGAAGCGTCAAGGAGTGGAAAAGGGACGAAAACTCCCCTCGTCTCACGGTTCGTGCGAGGGTTGTTTCAAAGAGAGGCGACATTCACCGCAACACTGTAAACAACACCACCTCGCACACGTACACAAACTACTATGCCACATTCCAATTTGACAGCGGCGACAGGCTTGAGCTCAATGTGCCGTCAAGCGAGTACGGCTACCTTGTTGAGGGCGACGATGGCGAGCTTACCTTTCAGGGAAAGCGTTTTTTGAGCTTTACAAGGGCTGTATAAAAAACAAAGAGTCACGCACACCGGCGTGACTCTTTGTTCATCTTTTCACGGGAATCTGAATTTCGGTGACGAACTTCTCCGGGTCGTTTGTTAGACCGTAGTCAATGAGCGTTATCTCACGGGACGTTCCGCAGACAGTCATGCCGTTTTCGGCAATATAATCGAGAAGTTTGCGGTAATGCTCCGGCGAGCGGTCATTTGTCTATCTTCCGCTCTATCCGCTCAAGCTGACGCTTCTTTTCGTGAACCGTTTCCTTCTGCTTAAGAAGCATACTTCTCATAAGGTCAACATCGCGGTTTTTGAGAAATTCCCCGATCTGCGGAAGCGGCATATCGAGTACACGCAGATATCTTATTGTGTTGATAATTTCAAACTGCGCGGTGCTGTAGTATCTGTATCCGGTGAATTTGTCCGTATACTCGGGCTTTAAAAGCCCCTCTTTTTCGTAGTAGCGAAGTATCCCGACGCTCATATGAAACATCTTTGCTACCTCGCCTATTCTGAAGAGTTTATCCAAGCTTTTCCACCCTTTTTCTTATTCAGTACTGCGTATGCCGTAACGCATATTACGACCGACAACAGCGAACCGAGAGCCGACGCCCAGCCCATCGGGTAAAGCGTACCGGGGAAGTTTACCGAGGCAAAGTATGCCACGGGTATCTCGTGACTGCAATTGCAGACGACGACCGCCGCTGTGTCGGCGTCGATTATACTTTTAAAGTAAACTTCAAGTTCCGTAGTAAAACTCCTTTCATTTGCTGAATAGATTCTACCTCAATCGCAGCCGTATGTCAAGATTTTGGACGAATTTGACCGCATACGACTCACATTTTGCAAATTCCGCACAAAATTTTAAATTTGCTGTTGACAGTATGCCGTGCGAATGCTATAATTGAGGCATGGTAATGTACAAAAATGTACAAATTCCGACTTAAGGAGGATAAATAATGCAGAACAAGTACGACATTGCGGCGTTCATATGGCCGAGCTACACGGGAGACGAGCCGAGAAGCCGTATTTTCTGGCCGGAGGGCTACGGTGAATGGCAGACGGTGAAAGCAATGAAACCGATGTACGAGGGTCACGAATGGCCGAGAAAACCGCTATGGGGATATGTAAACGAAGCTGATCCTTACGTTATGGAAATGGAGATCAACGCCGCCGCAGACCACGGTGTAAATATCTTTATTTACGACTGGTACTGGTACGACAACCGTCCGTTCCTCGAGCAGTGTCTTGACAACGGATACCTCGGCGCAAAAAACAATGACCGTGTGAAGTTTTATCTCATGTGGGCAAACCACACCGCAACTAGTCTCTGGGACAAGCGCACCGCAGAGGCAAACACCCCGATATGGGACGGTGCGGTTAACCGTGAGACCTTTGACACAATAGTTCACCGTACAATAGAGAAGTATTTTTCGCATCCGTCATACTACAAAATAGCCGGTAAGCCGGTTTACATGATATACGACCTTGGAAATCTCGTTTCGGGTCTCGGCGGAGTGGAGAATACGAGAAAGGCTCTCGAATACTTCAGAGAAGAGACGATAAAGGCAGGCTTCCCGGGACTCGAGCTTCAGCTCACGCTGAGAGGTCAGAATGCCTGCAACACAACGGGACTTGACCCGGCATTCAAGGGCAACATGGTGAATGCGATACATGAGGTTGGCTTCGACAGCGTTGTCCACTATCAGTTCGTCCACTTCGCAAATATGGGACGCGACTACAACGAGATTCTTGACGACGTTCGCCGTGAGTGGGACTTTATCGACCGCACGTTTAAGATTCCCTACTACCCTCACGTTTCGTTAGGCTGGGACGCAAATCCGAGGTTCAATGCTCCGAGAGGAAACGTCTGCACCGGAAATACACCTGAAGCGGTGCGCCGCGGCTTCGAGCTTGCGAAAGAGTATGTTGACACACACACCAACCTCAAAGCGCCGCTTATCACGGTAAACAGCTGGAACGAGTGGACGGAGACAAGCTACCTCGAGCCCGACGACCTTTACGGTTACGGATATCTCGATGTGATAAAGGACGTATTTTTAAAGTAAAATACAACAAAAAAACATAACGCAAAAAGACCGCCGGTTAGTCCGACGGTCTCTATTTGTATTCATGTATATTCCGCTATTTACGCCTTGAACTGCTTTTCAACGAGCTTATCGCCGCAATACATTTCACGGAGCTTCGGCTTTTCTATCTTGCCCGTGGGATTTCTCGGAACATCGGCAAAGATAATCTTATGCGGTCTCTTGTACCTCGGAAGAGCCTTGCAGAAGGTCTCAACCTCTTCGGCAGTGAGAGTTTCGTCCGGCTTCACCTCGATTATCGCCGCGGCAATTTCGCCGAGTCGCTGGTCGGGAAGACCTATCACGGCAACGTCTTTTATCTTGGGGTTGCTTCTCAGGAAGTCCTCTATCTGAACCGGGTAAAGGTTTTCGCCGCCGCTTATAATGACATCCTTCTTACGGTCAACAAGGTAGATAAATCCGTCCTTATCCTGCATTGCCATGTCTCCCGTCCAGAGCCAGCCGTCGTGGAGAACCTCTTTTGTCGCTTCGTCGTTTTTGTAGTAGCACTTCATTACGCCGGGACCGTAAACCGCAAGCTCTCCTACCTCACCCTGCTTTACGTCGTCGCCCTTTTCGTCTATGATTCTCGCCTTCCAGCCGTAGCCCGGAACACCTATTGCACCGACCTTGTCAATATTGTTCACGCCGAGGTGTACGCAGCCGGGACCTATAGACTCCGAGAGTCCGTAGTTCGTGTCGTACATATGGTGGGGGAATATCGCCTTCCAGCGCTTGATAAGGCTTGTGGGGACAGGCTGTGCGCCTATGTGCATAAGTCTCCACTGCGAAAGGTGATAATCCTCAAGCTTTATTTCGCCGCTGTCGATGGCGTCGAGAATATCCTGCGCCCACGGCACAAGGAGCCACACAATCGTGCATCTTTCGCTTGAGACGGTTTCGATTATGGTCTTGGGCTTCACGCCCTTGAGGATTACTGCTTTTCCGCCCGTGAAAAGGCTGCCGAACCAGTGCATTTTTGCGCCTGTATGATAGAGCGGCGGTATGCAGAGGAACACGTCGTCATGTGTCTGACCGTGGTGGTTCTGCTCAACCTTGCAGGAATGCATGAGTGCTCTGTGATCGTGGAGTATCGCTTTTGGAAAGCCTGTTGTTCCGGAGGAGAAGTATATTGCGGCGTAGTCGTCGTCAACTATACCTATACTCGGATTTGTACTCGAGTAATTTGCGGCGTGGAGGTGGAAGCTCTCGGCAAACTGCGGACATGACTCGCCTATGAAGAACAAAAGCTTCACTCTCGGTATCGAGTCGCAGATTTCCTCCATACGGCCTATAAACTCCGGACCGAAGAAAAGTGCGTCAACGTCGGCGAGGTCAAGGCAGTACCTTATTTCCTCAGCGGTATATCTGTAGTTCATCGGAACAACGATTGCGCCGGTTTTGAGTATGCCGAAATAAACGGGAAGCCATTCGAGGCTGTTTGTCATAAGGATTGCGACCTTATTTCCCCTTTTTATACCTCTGGAGAGAAGAAGATTTGCGCATCTGTTCGCCTTTTCGTTGAAAACGCCCCATGTGATTTCACGTCGGTAGTCCTCCGCATAGCCTGAAACGATAAGTTCATACTCTTTCCATGTGGTGCGTCTTACTTCTTTTACGTCGGGATTTATTTCGACAAGTGCCGTTTCACTGCCGTAGAGCGTTGCATTGCGCTCCAAAAGTTCCGTTATCGCCATGATATGTATTTCCTTTCGCCGTTAAACCGTGAGCGGATTACTTACCGCCGTTTTCTTTTTTATTCTTTGTAAGAGAGCCTGCCTTTTTGAAGCTCAGCTTATTTTCCTTGCCGTCAAGAAGTCTCTGTATGTTGGTGCGGTGCAGATATATCACGAAAATACCTATGAGAAGCGCGAATATAAACGCGAGTCCCGGACCGTTCACGAGGTAAACGACCATGGGATATATTGCCGCCGAGAGAATCGAGCCGAGGGATATATATCTCCAAATTGCGACTATTATCACAAAAAACGTGAACACAACAAGAAACACCGTCGGTTCGAGCATAAGTATCGTGACGGCGCTTGTTATAACGCCCTTGCCGCCCTTGAATTTATAGTACACGGGGTAAACATGACCGAGAATTGCAAAGAAGCCTGCAATATAACCGCCGTCGTTGCCGACTCCGAGTCCCGCTCTTCCGAGGATTATCCAGCCGATGATTATTGCAACAACCGCCTTCAGGCAGTCGCCGAGAAGCGTTCCGAGAGCCGCGCCCTTTCCGTAGGTGCGGAGCATATTCGTCGTTCCGGCGTTGCCGCTGCCATGGGTTCTGACGTCGTCGTGATACACAAGCTTCGATATGATTATTCCGAAGTTGAGACTTCCGAGTGCGTAACCGATGAGTGCGACAAGAACGACGGAGGCGATGTTTATCGCAAGCGCCATTTCGGGCGCCGCCGGGTACTTTCCTATGAGTCCGATGTTAAAAAGTTCGCTCATGGTATCTCCTTTCATGCGCGGAAGAATTACTCTTCGTCGCCTTTTTCTCTTATCACAAGCTTTATCGGAGTTCCCTCGAAACCGAAGGTCTCGCGGAGTTTATTCTCGATATATCTCTGATAAGAGAAGTGGAAAAGCTCTGCGTTGTTTACGAAAAGCACAAATGTCGGAGCTTTCACGCCGGTCTGCGTCATATAGTAAATCTTGAGTCGCTTGCCCTTGTCGGACGGCGGCTGAACACGTGTGATTGCATCGTTGAGAACGTCGTTGAGCATACCGGTAGATACTCTCTTCGAGGCTTCGTCGTTGACGTACTTTATCATTCCGTAAAGATTTTCTGTTCTCTGACCGGTCTTCGCGGAGATGAACATAACGGGAGCATAGGTCATATACGCAAGCGACTCGCGCACCTTTTTCTTGAACTCATCGAGAGTCTTTGAGTCCTTCTCTACGGAGTCCCATTTGTTTATGCAGATAATCGACGCCTTGCCGTTCTCGTGTGCGATACCTGCCACTCTTTCGTCCTGTGCGGTGACACCCTCGTTTGCGTCTATCATGATGATACAGACGTCGGAACGCTCAACCGCAAGCTCTGCGCGAAGTACGCTGTACTTTTCGATATTGTCGGATATTTTTCCGCTCTTTCTGATACCTGCGGTATCGATGAAGGTGAATTTTCCCTCTTCGTTTTCGATGTACGTATCTATCGCGTCACGCGTCGTACCTGCGACATTCGAGACAATCGTTCTCTCCTCGCCGCAAAGGCGGTTTACAAGAGAGCTCTTTCCGGCGTTCGGACGGCCTATAACGGCGACCTTTATCGAATCGTCCTCTTCTTCATCGTCCTCAATATCATCCACAAGCTCAATAACTCTGTCAAGAATATCTCCGGTACCGGTTCCGTGAAGCGACGACACGGGGTAAGGCTCGCCGAGACCAAGCTCGTAAAACTCGTAAAACTCCGGCGGAAGTGCGCCTGTTGAGTCCATCTTGTTTACGCAAAGCACAACGGGCTTCTTGCTTCTGCGGAGCATATTTGCGATTTCCGCATCGTCCGCCGTGACTCCTGCTCTGCTGTCGGTCATGAACACAATCACGTCCGCACTTTCAATCGCAATCTGCGCCTGATTTTTTATGTGCGACATCATGACGTCAACGCCGTTCGGCTCGATACCGCCGGTGTCTATCATGAGAAGCTTTCTTCCGTTCCACTCTGTTTCAAAGTACAGTCTGTCCCTCGTAACGCCGGGCGTGTCTTCAACTATCGCTATTCTCTTGCCTGCAAGCTTATTGAAGAACGTACTCTTTCCGACATTGGGACGTCCGACTATAGCTATTATTGGTTTTGGCATTGTTTATACCGTTCCTTTCCTTTGGGTGCAGGGATTTATTCGACGAACTCCTTATATATCGTTCTTATGGAGTCCTCGAAGTCCTTGCAGTCAACGCCGACTATAATGTTAAGCTCGCTCGAGCCCTGGTCGATCATACGGATGTTTATTCCGTTCTCGGCAAGAGCCGCAAACACACGCGCCGCCGTTCCTCTTGCGTTTCTCATTCTTCTTCCGACGACCGCCACAAGAGCGATATCCGACTCGATGTTTATGCTGTCAGCCGTCGTCACCGCAAACAGCTCCTTTATAAGTGCGTCCTCCTTGCCGGCAAGAGAGCGTGCGTTGAGGACAATACTCATGGTGTCTATACCTGAGGGGAGATGCTCGAATACAAGCTTATGGTTTTCAAGCACTTCAAGCACACGGCGCCCGAAACCAAGCTCCTCGTTCATCATATCCTTTTCGAGAGTAAGAACCGCAAAGCCCTTCTTTCCGGCGATACCCGTGACGACATTTCCCTCGGCATTGTGTATCTGCTTTAAGTCAGCCTGCTTTGAAATCACCGCCGGCACTCTGTCCTCACGGACTGCGGAAACTATCATTGTTCCCTTGTCGTCGGGAGCGTTTGTGTTTCTTATATTTATCGGAATACCCGCTATTTTAACGGGGAAAATCGAGTCCTCGTGAAGAACCGTTGCGCCCATATACGAAAGCTCTCGAAGCTCACGGTAAGTGATGACGTCTATCGCCTTGGGGTTATCGACGATTCTCGGATCGGTAACGAGGAAGCCCGATACGTCCGTCCAGTTTTCGTAGAGATCGGCGTTCGCCGCTCTTGCCACTATAGCTCCCGTTATATCCGAACCGCCTCTCGAGAAGGTCTTTATGGTGTCGTTCGGCATTGCGCCGTAAAAGCCGGGAATTACCGCACGCTTGCATACCGAAAGTCTTTCGGACAGCACCTCGTTTGTTCTCTCGGAGTCAAACGAACCGTCGTCCGCAAAGAAGATAACCTCTGCGGCGTCTATAAATTCATATCCGAGATATTCGGAAAGTATGCGTCCGTTGAGATATTCTCCGCGGCTTGCGGCATAATCGCGTCCTGCCTTGTGGAGAAGACTCTGCTTTATACGCTCAAACTCCTCGTCGAGATTCATGTTGAGTCCGAGACCTCTTATGATAAGCTCGTATCTCTCTCTTATTATCTCGAACACCTTTTCAAACTCTTCCGGGTTGTTTACCGAGTCGTAGCAGCGGTAAAGAAGGTCGGTTACCTTTGTGTCCTCGGAATTTCTCTTTCCGGGTGCGGAGGGAACGACGTATCTTCTGCTTTCGTCCGCTCTCACGATTTCTGCAACTTTCTTAAACTGGTTGTCATCGGCAAGGCTGCTGCCGCCGAACTTTGCTATTTTTATCATCGGAAATGCTCCTCACGTTTATGCGTATGTTGCGGATATGCGTTTATATGTTTTGTTTTATCGGATCTTTATTTCTGCGTCGGTTTTTGCTGTGACGGATCTGCCGTTTACCGTAATCTCACGGGTCTTGTCTTCGGTGTTGACCACAGTAATGCTATCGCCGTTCATATCGGTGAAAAGTCTTGTGCCGGTGCTTACGGTTATCTTTTCTTTTCCGTCAACAAACAGGTGCGCCGCACCGCCGCTTATTTTCACCGTATATTCTCTTCCGCCGGTTCCGTATGTATACTCACTGTCGAAGCCGCTGTCGTGTGCGCCCCAGTATATCGTATTTCCGCATCTCGATACGCCGTAAAGACGGGAGGTGAACTCAAGAACCGTCAGTATTGACGGACCGTAGTCCCCTATTCCCCAGCCGACATTGGATTCCGCTGTGAAGGGGTCGAACTGTTGGGTGAATTTTCCGCTCTTTGCGACGGCATTTATGTACTTGTCGGCGAGTATCGGGATAAGGCTGTATCTTCCGTACTGCTCAAGTGCAAGTATCGAACGCTGATATGTAAGCGACTGCGACTGTCCGCTCCAGTTGTTGATCTTTTCGTTTTTGAAGCAGGGATCGTTTACGGCAATTGACGGAAGCGGCATGGGAGTCCAGAATTCATCGGGGTTGAGAAGATGCTCATCGATGAATCTGTCCGCCATGTTACGTTCAAAACAGCCGTAGTACATCGCCTTTATATTGCCCTGATAGAGTGTGTCGAGAAATTCGTTGTTCTTGTCGCGGTCGAAGAATGCGCCTCTGTCCTCACGCCACAGATAAGAGCGCATCTTGTCTTTTACCTTCTTCGCCTCGGTGCGCCAGAAATCGCCCTTTCCGTTTCCGAGAATATCAGAAATTTCGGCAAGCGTGCGTCTGTTTTCGTAGGAATATCCCATAAAATCCATCGACTCGAACGGTGCCGGAGTGTCCTCCGGAGGATACTCCTTATCCCAACCGCCGTGAAAGCCCTTGAGTCTCTCGCTTCCGTCCTCGCCGAGATCCCACATACACCATACCTCAAGACAGCCGTCGCCGTCGGAATCTCTCGTGTCCCAGAGGTGTTTGTCGAACTTTTCGAGAGTCGAGTAAAGGTATTCGAGGTAATCCTTCTTCTGTTCGGCAAGGTAGTACATATTGAGCGCGTGTCTCGGGAAGCAGTTGCCCTGATAGTGGGTGAATATCGGGTCTATCTTTCCGTCCTTACCGCACGATATCTGCCCCGGTATTCTTCCGTCCTCGCGCTGACAGTCCATAAAGAAAAGCTGATTGTTGAGAGCAACCTCAAGGTTTCTCTTGGCGTACATTTCTCCGCCCATGGGCTGAGTCTCAAGCCAGATGCTCGTGTAACCTCCGCCCTCTATAAGCACGTTTCTTCCGGCGAAATCCTTTATGTTGTTGAGTGCCGCCTTTTCCGCTTTTTCGTAAACCGACATAAGCTTCTCATCGCCGCACGAAAACTTTGTATACGCTTTGTTCATTCTGTCAATTCCTCCATTTACCCTTTGAGAGGTATTACGTAAAATAGTATTGAAAAATATTGCAGTATGCTGCCTGCAAGCACAAAAAAGTGCCACACAGAATGCATATATCTTATCTTTTTCATTGCGTAGAAAATTATTCCGACCGTATAAGCCGCTCCCCCTGTGACCATGAGTATCATTCCGTTACGGTCAATTCCCGCCGCAAAAGCGCGGAAGCCTATTACTATCGCCCATCCGCTTGCGATGTAGGCGATCATTGAAAACACCTTTGATTTTTCGATGCTCACCGCGTTAAACACTATTCCGAGAACCGCGACGAGCCACACTATTCCGAAAACCGTCCACGCGAGAGGCTTATTGACGTTGCGCAGAGTTACGAGCGTCACGGGAGTGTATGTTCCGGCTATGAGCAGGAATATCGACGTGTGGTCGAACACACGGAAAACATACTTCGCCTTTTTGTTCACTATCGCATGGTAAAGAGTTGACATGGTGTAAAGAATTATGAGGGTCGCACCGTATATCGCTCCGCCGACGACACTCCATGCGTTGCCGTGAATTGCGGCGAAAACAATGAGCATGACGCATCCTGACACGGCAAGGCACGCACCGATGCCGTGAGATATCGAGCTTAACAGTTCTTCGCCGAGAGTGTAACTCGGAAGGACTCTCTCTTTCTTCTTTTTTTCGCTCATCGTTTCACCCCTTCGGCACTTTTTCCTCATAAGATTACAACACGGCATATTTTACATTATATGTGTTTTTGCCGATTACGTCAAGCGTAAAAAAGTTAGTAATGTACTGCCCAATTGTTAACTTTTAGCTTACTAAAAAATCCTCTTGACAATCGAACGTTTGTATGGTACAATTGTTCAGTACAAAAGTTCGATAAACTAAAATCGGAGGTAACTATGGAAAGCGAAGTTTGCGCAAAGCCTTACCGAAACTACATAGACGGCAACGGAATAAACAACGGCAGAGTGGTTCTTCATTCGGACATGAACAACTTTTTCGCGAGCGTTGAGTGTATGCTGAAACCGGAGCTTGCGGCGTTTCCCGTTGCGGTGTGCGGCAGCGAAGAGGACAGGCACGGCATAGTTCTTGCGAAAAACTACAAAGCAAAGGAATACGGCATAAAAACAGCCGAACCGGTATGTTCCGCGCTCAAAAAGTGTCCGAGGCTTGTTGTCGTCGAACCGCACTACGACCTTTACATGGAATACTCGCACCGCGCGAGAAAAATCTATTCGGACTACACCGACCGCGTCGAGCCTTTCGGTGCGGATGAGGCGTGGCTGGAGCTTACGAAATGTCACGGAGTGAACACTCTCTCGGACGGAATGCGCATTGCCGAAGAGATACGAGGCAGGATAAAGCGTGAGCTTGGGCTTACGGTATCGGTCGGCGTGAGCGACAACAAGGCGTTTGCAAAACTCGGTTCTGACTACAAAAAGCCGGATGCGGTCTCCGTCATGTCGCCGGAAAACTACGCCGAACGCATAATGCCGCTTGACATCTCGGAGCTTATCTTCGCAGGTCCGAAGACAGTCGCGCGCCTTTCGCGCTTCGGACTTCACAGCGTTGCGGACGTCGTAAAAAGCAGCCGTTCTTTTATGCGCACGCTTCTCGGCGTCGGAGGTGAAAATCTGTGGCTTTCCGCTTCGGGGTACGACGACTCTCCCGTCTCGCAGTTCGGCGAGTTTGTGCCGCTCAAGTCACTCGGAAACTCCTTCACTCCGCCAAGGGATCTTTCAAGCGACGAAGACGTAAGAGTACTTCTCACAATGCTTGCAGACACCGTTGCCTCCCGTCTGCGAAAGCACTCTCTCAAAGCCTCGGGAATATCGCTGAGCGTGCGTTCGTCCGAGCTTCGTACAAGCGAGAAGCAATGCTCTCTCGGAAAAGCCACAGACTGCACAAAGACGGTTTTCAAAGAGGCATACGCTCTTTTTTCGTCAAACTTCTCGGATATGCTTAAAGGCGGTATCAGGAGTATGGGCATTCGGTGCTTTTCCCTCTCTCCGGCAGGAGTCGGCATACAGCTTTCAATGTTCGACGCCGACAGAGAACGGCTCGAAAAATTATCGAGGATAGACCGGACGGTGGACGCAATACGCAAAAGATACGGCAAGCACGCACTCGACAGCGGCATCATATTCCGCGACCCGAGTCTTGCAGGAATAAAATCGTGCGACGAAACCGCAATGCGTTCCTCCTTCAGGCTTGAAAGTTAAATTTCGTTAACAAATGTTACGAATCGAGAAAATTTCCGTTTTTTCACTTGACAAGGACGTATTTTGATTATAAAATATGTACATTACTATATCCGCGAGTATATTTATTGAGGTGAAGAAATGCGACATCCGAAGTTCGGAGAACTGAAAAAGCAGATAAAGAAAAACAAGCCGGTCTTTATTACCTACGCCGTACTTAGACTTATCGTTGTACTCATTCTCATACGCTCTCTTTTCCGCGCGGACTATCAGAGTGCGTTTTACTGCGTTCTCACGCTTATTCTGTTTTTCATTCCGGCGTTCATGGAGAAAAACTTCGGCATTGTTCTTCCGAACACTCTCGAAATATTCATTCTCGGTTTTGTCTTTGCGGCGGAAATACTCGGTGAACTTAACTGCTACTATCTCACCATTCCCCACTGGGACACAATGCTTCACACGATAAACGGCTTTCTGTGCGCGGCGTTCGGATTTTGCCTCGTTGACATTCTGACACGCAACAAAAACCTCAAATTCAGCCTCTCCCCGATTTACATGGCGATAGCGGCGTTCTGTTTTTCGATGACGATAGGCGTGCTGTGGGAATTCTTCGAGTTTTCGGCGGACTGCATTTTCGGCACGGATATGCAGAAGGACACGGTACTCACGGCAATAAACTCCGTAACGCTCAATCCGAGCGGTGAAAACTCCGCCGTTAGCATAAAGAACATCACCACCACCGTCGTCAACGGCGAAAGACTCCCGATAGACGGGTATCTCGACATAGGTCTTTTCGACACTATGAAGGATCTCATGGTAAACTTTGTGGGAGCCGTCGTATTCAGCACAATAGGTTATTTCTATGTAAAGGCGCGCGGAAAGGGCAAATTCGCAAAGCACTTCATCCCCGAAATAGTCGAAGAGCCGTCAGAGGACGGAAGTAAAGGAGAAAATGAAACCGACATTTAAGGAACGGCTGAAAAAGCTGTATGACATGGTAAAAAAATTCGTAATCGACATCATACACAAGCTTGAAGACAGGCGCAACCTCGCGATATTCTTCTGTGTGCTTGCCGTGATGAGTGCGCCGATATGGCTGTTTTACCTTCTTGCGGTAATGTTCGACATAAAGGCGCTGTACGCCGTGGCGTCGGTTTATTGGGCATTCTGGGCAGGACCTATGACACCGTTCTTCCCTCTCTGCGTCGTGATAACGCTCGCAATAAGAAAGCTCTTGGATAAGTTCCTTTGGAACAAGGACAAAAAGAAATGAGACGGCAAACGTCGGTTACACAAAAATACATAGTGCGCGGCACCGGATTTCACGTGCCGCGCACATTTTTATTGTCTTATGCATAGTATACATCAAACAACAAATAAAAGGCAGGCAAACGGTATGATAGACAAGAACGCACTTGACGGTTTCTTAAAACTTTCCGACGAGGAAATGAGACTTAAGCTCGAAGAGGCGGCATCGGCGGCAGGCGCGGACAGAAGCAAGGTGAGAGTGCTTCTCGGGGACACGTCAAAACTGAGAAAAGTAATATCGAGTCTCACTCCCGAAGACGCGGAGCGCATGATAAATATGTTCGGCCGCGGCAATGCGCAGAAAATTGCCGACGCACTCACGAAAAAGGACTGAGGCTTCAGCGGCGGTGTTTCACCGTGAAAGGATAAGGTGATATTATGGACAATCCCCAGGACAAAATAAGCAAGCTTCTCTCGGATCCCGAGAACATAAAAACCATAGCGCAGATTGCCGCAGGGTTCATGCCGGCATCAGGCACGCCGCAGAGCGGCACAGACGAAAAAGCCGGTGCGGAAAGCGCGGACGCCGCAGGCAACGGTGAAAACTCCGCCGATACTGTCGGCAAAGCTGTCGGTGAGACATCCGCCGCACTGTCGGCCGAAAGCATCGCGGCATCAACACAAAGTGACGCGGAGATAGTCCCGGGCGGTCTTCTCGGAGGTCTTTTCGGAGACACCTTCACTCCGGAAAAGGTTGACAAGGGTATAGGCTTTCTGGGTGCGCTGAAACCATACCTCGGCTCTCACAAAAAAGAGGTATGCGACATTATGATAAAGGCTCTCGGAGCAGCGAAACTGCTCACGATATACAAAAATTGAAAGGAGGCGGCGATACATATGTACAGCCGGAACTACAGCTACAACAGTCTTGACACCTCGTCCGCAAGGGATGTTGCGCAATCCTTTGCAAATGCGAAAAACGCCGCCGGTGCAAAAAGCGATATTCCCGTGAAAAGCTTTCCCGATATCGGAGCATACACGCACTTTGAAAAAGACGTCGGCAACGGAAGTCTGACTCCGAAGGACACACGCACGCCGATGCGCACTCAGCCGCCGAATGCCGTCGATACCCAAAACACGCAAAGCCCCGCCGCAGTCGGAAACAAGTCCGATATTTCCGAAAAAGCTGCCGATGCGGACAATGTGACAAAAGAAGCGGAATCGGCGGAGGACGAAAAGCCCGAGGCATCGGAGTCCGTCGCAAAGCACTCCGAAGCGGTGCAGACGGTAAGCCGCTCGGAGGAAAAGAGCATGGGGCTTGCAATGCGTCTGAAGCACGGACTTGAAAAGTATACTGGCGGACTCACTTCATCAATCGGCATTGACGACATACTTCTGACCGCCCTTCTCGTACTCTTTCTCACCGACGGCAGTGAGGAAAACGATTCGCTGATACCGATTATACTTCTTGCACTTATTCTGTTTTAACGCACATAAAGAAAACGGCGGAGCAGCAACGCTTCGCCGTAATCTGTATTTATACTCAAAAATCCTTACCGGTAATATACGCTCTTGTCATTGCATGGAGTCCGTCTTTGTCAACGGTATGGAACAGAATAAACTTTCCTATGTTCTCTCGGCTTATTGTCGCTTTCAGCTCGTTTACCGTTTCGCCCTGCGGCGCATTTACGAATTTTGTACAACGCGTATCGCAGAGCATTGCAATCTGCACGGCGTCGGTGGTCTTTACGTAAAGCTCGTCGCCGTCAATGCTTATCTCTTTAAACTGCGGTCCCATGGAGCAGTAGCAGTCGCCGGCGTCTATTGCGCCGATTACCGACGGATAGTCGAGCTTGTCCGCCATTATGTAGGTAAAGCCGCCGAAAGAGTCGTTGTAGGGTTCGGAGAACGGCAGACAGAAGCTGTGGTTATCGTCGGCACCTATAGGCAGAACATAGCGGCCGTTTCTGAGAAGATACATATATATTTCGGGAGTGAACGAAAGTGCGCCGCCGTAGTTTGCGGTAATGCAGTTGTAAAGTTCAAAGCCGTCAAATCCCTTTACCTTCAGATATTCATCCTCGGTAAAGAGCGACCAGTTGGGGTGATTCGCAACAACTATACAGTTATTCGCCTTTGCCTCGGCGATAAGCTCGTTTATGTACTCAAAGCTGAAATTCTCCCCGTTGTACTTAAGCTGAAAATCGCTGTCGGGGTCGCGGCGGATTATGTTGAAGTGGAACGACTTTCTTAAGTTGAAGTTCTCCTTTCCGGGCTGTGAAACGTCGATCTCCGCCGCCGAAAGAGGGAGAAAATTCTCCTCGGCAAGGTCGCGGTGATCGTGTATCGTGCGGTGGTCGGAGAACGCAAAGACCGAATATCCTCTCTCCATGTACGCTTCTTTGAGCTGTTCCACTGTGAGTTTTCCGTCGGAGAAAGTGCTGTGGCTGTGCATATTCGCTTTGTATTGCTTCTTTTCGGGTGAAATTAGATATTTTTTCATATTTTTCGGTCATTCCTTTCGATTTACGACAGATCTTTCAAAAAATCTGCGGCAAAAAGCGGATTCGTGTCGGCGAATTTACCGTGTTCGTCGCGGATATCGACTCTGATAAACTTTCCGACAAAGTCCGGATCAACATCGAACACCGCCTCCGTGATAAGCTCGCCCTTGCGCGCGATGGCAACCGGTGCGTCGCGTCCTTCGTTGAGAAGTCTTATCGAACGGACAGGAGAGCATTTTATGTACACTTTTCCGTCCTCGAAATATGCGCTCTCGAAGGTGGGTCCGGTGGAGGCATAAAAGTCGCCGTTTTCGAGTGCGGTCATGACGCTTTCATAGTCAAGCTTATCCGCGTATATCATCGTGAAGCCGCCGAAGGAGTCGCTGTCGGGAGACTTGAGAGGCATGGGGTTGTGGTTATCGTCCGAACATTCGCACCAAAGTCTCTTGCCGGAACGCAAAAGTCTGTCGTAAATGTGGTTTGAGTCCTCAATGTGACCCACTTGCGCACAGCCGTGGTTGTACATTTCAATCGCCCAAAGACCGTTTATATTCTCGTAGTCGTGAAATGTCTGCATTGACCACGCCGGATGGTTTACAGCGACAAGATAGCCGTTCTCGTTCGCTCTCTTTATGAAAGAGTTTATTCTCTCATCGGAGTATTCATCAACCGAAAAATCGCCGCAGTACTTCGGCATATAATCGGCGTCCCTGTTCGCCTGCTTATTCCAGCGCTTGATTTTCTCCATAATAGGGTCGATTACAACTGTGTTTGTCTCACGCTTTGCGTAAAGATTAAGGTGATAACAGCGTCTGTACTCGTGTCCCTTTTCGGGAACGTCAAGGTTGAAAGACGCCTCATAGCCGGTTATCGGCAGAAAGCTTTCATCTTTGAGTTCGGTATGGACGAAAGGTATCTCGTGGTCGGTATATGCGACTATCGAATATCCCCTTGCGGAGTACTCCGCCTTTATCTGTTCGGGAGTGAGCTTGCCGTCAGAAAACGTTGAATGGCAGTGAAGATTCGCCTTGTAGACTGATTTTCCTTCACTCGGAAAAAAGTGCTTTTTCATATGTGAAATGTCCTTTCGCAGCGTTTTATTTGCCGCAGCTTTTTATTATGTGCGTGCAAAGCTCTTTTGTGGAGTTGGGGTGGCGTATAAGCGAAATTGCACGGCGCATATTTTCCTCTCTGTCGGAGAAATAGAAGAACTGATATATAATCTCGTCGAGATGACCCGTGGGCGAAACGTACATCGCACAGCCGTTATTGAGAAGAAACTCCGTGTTTCTCGTCTCCTGCCCGGGAATGGGATTAGTTATTATCATGGGAAGGTTCTTTGCAAGAGCTTCGGAGGTCGTGAGTCCGCCGGGCTTTGTTATTATGCAGTCGGCGGCATCCATAAGGGTATCGACGTTGTTGACGTAGCCGTAGTTGAGAACCTTCTTGTTAAGCTCCAGCTCATCTATCTTCTTTTTGGCGTCGGCATTGTTTCCGCACACGACTATCATCTGAAAATCTATCTTTATGTTGTCAAGTGACTTTACGACACCGGCAACGTCTCCGTAGCCCATGCTTCCGCTCATGAAAAGAACCGTGAATTTCTGCGGATCGAGTCCGAGCGACCTGCGCACCGAGCCTTTCTGAGCTTCCTTGGAAAATTTCGGGTCTATCGGTATTCCTATCGGTAGAATCTGATTCTTTTTGTAGCCTTTCTTGTACGCCTGAAGATTGAGAAGCTCCGACGGCGTAACAAGATAATCTATATGTACAGCCTCCTCCCAGAACGGGTGAAGTACAAAATCCGTGACAATGCCGTACACCTTGACGTTTTTAAGCTCACCTTTGACCTTGAGTATGTCGACTATTGCGGCGGCGAAAACGTGGGTGCAGACAATGGCGTCGGGAGCATAGGCGTCGATGAATTTTTTGAGTTTTGACGCAAAGAACGTGTTGGTGACTCGAACCGTCGTTATGTCGTCTGCGGTCTTGCTTCTCTTTTCGTAGTGGGTGTACACCTGCTCATACTGCTTTGCGGCGATCTTGGTTGATACGTCGTAGCCCTTTGAGATGGTCTTAGCAATAATTTTATTTATGCAGTCGAACGCATCGAGGGTTTCAACCTCTGCGCCTATGCTGTGAAAATAGTTCTCCACCGCCTTTGCCGTGCTGTTGTGTCCCTGACCTGCGGTCACTGAAAGAATAAGTGTCCTCATCGGCAGACCTCCTTTACTGTTGCATTCCGGCGCACCGTAAACGGTATGTCGGAAACTTTCATATATATGCGTTGATATTTTTACATTTGTTATACTATAATGTGTTGTACGAGATTACTGCACCGTGCTTGATTATAGCATTTTTTGTATGCCATTTCAAGGGGTTAGAAGTATATTTTTTAATTTTTTAATACTCTTTTTCGTATTTTATAAGAAATACGCTCCGCGGATAAAGCTGCAGAGCGCACACGCTTATTTATTCGGCATCCTTTTCTCCGCCGTTTCCCGACTCCTTGCGGTACTCTTCAAAAATCGCTCTTTCAAGCTCTCCCCGAAGTGCGGCGTTTGTCGGGTGGACGATATCCTTGAATCTCCCGTCGCCGGTTTTTCTTGCCGGCATCACGACGATTTCGCGGTCGTCGGTCTTGATTATCTTTATATCGTGAAGTGCAAGGCAGTCATCGAAAGTGACCGACACAATGGCACGCAGAGGTTCTGTGTCAAAGCGTTTTCTTATTTTTACGTCTGTTATTGTCATATATACTCTCCGTTTGTCTTTGTTTGAGAGTATTTTTTGCGGATTTGCGAATAATATACCGTGTTTCACGCGGTATTTTGAACCGAAAAACGAAAGCCCGGAACGGCAGACGAAAACCTCAGTCTTACGGAAGGAATGACCATAAATGATTAACAACACGAAGTCCGTTCTAACTCTCGGAGATATAAAAGGCGCATATCTTCTCGGGATAGGCGGCGTGAGTATGTCGAGTCTCGCAATGATTCTGAAATCGCACGGTACGGCGGTATCGGGATATGACATGAACGAAAGCGAAACGGTGCAAAAACTTCGCCAAAGCGGAATTGCCGTTGACACGTGCTTCCGCGAAAACGCACTCAACGGAGTCGATACGCTGATTTTCTCTGCCGCAATAAAGCCTGACGATCCGTACATGGTTGAAGCCGCAGGAAAGGGGCTTCGCATTCTCACGCGCGCCGAGCTTCTCGGACTCGTCACGGCGCATTTTCCGCACGCAATAGGCGTCGCAGGAACTCACGGCAAATCGACAACGACGGGAATGCTTGCACAGATATGCGTGTACGAGGACAGCGAAACTGCGGTTCTCTCAGGTGCGTCTCTCCCCTTTCTCGGCGGACTCTACAAAGCGGGAAACGGAGAAAGAGTCGTATTCGAGGCGTGCGAATATAAGAATTCGTACCACGCAATGTTTCCGACAATCAAGGTTGTACTCAACTGTGAGCATGATCACGTTGACTTTTTCCCCACCCTTGACGACGTAATCGAATCGTTCCGCAAATACATCGACACAAGACGTTTTCCCGGTGCCGAAAACAAGGCGGTCGTTTGTCTCGACTGTAAAAACTCCGTGAAAGCCGCAGAAAATACAAGTGCCGAGGTATACTTTTACTCCGTAAAGGAGAAAACCGGCTTTTACGCCGAGAACATTGACCTCTCGGACGGCTTCGGAAAATTTGACGCAGTGCTTTGCGACGGAGACCGCATAGACGGAATAAAGCTCTCCGTGCCCGGCATTCACAACGTCAGCAACGCGGTTGCGGCGTGTGCGGCGGCATATCTTTCGGGAGTGTCGGCGAAAAACATAAAGAGAGGTCTGTGCGAATTCCGCGGTGTGTCGCGCCGATTTGAAAAGCTGGGTGAATACAGAGGTGCGGTACTCATAGACGACTACGCGCACCACCCGGACGAGATTCGCGCCACTCTCACTGCGGCGAAAAAGCTCCCCTACAGCCGCATAATCTGCGTATTCCAGCCGCACACATATACAAGAACCGCGGCTCTTCTCGACGATTTTGCGTCGGCTCTGTCTCTTGCCGACGAGGTGTACGTCGCGGACATCTACGCCGCACGTGAGAAGAACGAAAGCGGAGTGTCGTCGGCGGACATCGCGGCGCGCATGAAAAACTGCACCTACATACCGTCGTTTGACGGTATCGCGGACTGCCTGAAGGACAAAATAAAGAGCGGTGATCTTGTGATAACAATGGGCGCCGGCGAAGCGTACAAGGTGGCGGAAATGCTTCTCGGCACAAAGTAACGAAAAACATCAAGCAGAAAGGAACGGTAAACGGCATGGACGAAAAGACAACCGAAACAAGAGTTGCGATAATCGGCATAATAGTCGAAAACGGCGAGGCGGTAAAGCCGATGAACGAACTGCTTCACGCTTACGGCGACAGCATTATAGGCAGAATGGGAATACCGCACAAAAGCCGCGGTATA
This sequence comes from uncultured Eubacteriales bacterium, assembly GCA_934502885.1. Lineage (GTDB taxonomy): Bacteria > Bacillota > Clostridia > Oscillospirales > CAG-382 > CAKSUT01. The sequence goes on from CAKSUT010000001.1 coordinate 253,386, forward strand.
AGCATAATAAGCATCGCCATAGAGGCGTCGGCTGAAACGATAAATGCACTCACCGGCAAGCTCGGACGCATCGACGGTATCAACGCAAAGGCGACGTTCTCGAAGGTATAAATTCGCAAAAGCACAAATAAAGCGACTCCGCAAAGCCTATCGTTTTTCGATGCTCTGCGGAGTTTTTCTTATATAAGAGTGAAGTGTACGAAAGCAGAGTTTCGTTAGAGTGGAGAGTGAAGAGTGGAGAGTGGAGTTGACGTTGAAAAACGGCTTTGCCGTTTTTCTTCATTAAATTGCATATTAAATTGCATGGTGAAGATTTTGAGCTTTGCGGTAACAAGTATATGCTTTGGGAAAAGAGGCGGCTGATGTCTCCGGCGATTGACAATTGATGATTGACAATTGATTGAAATAAAAAAGAGAGAGCTTCACTCCCTCTTCCGCCGCAGGCGGAGTACAATTTATTCCGAAAAATCCGCGGACATGTGCCGCGAATTTTTCTCCTTTAGATTTGCAAAAGCGTGAGCTTTTGGCGCGAGTGAACGAATCTGTGGGGGGATAGCATAAGGGGGTGAGCAGTGCTCCCCCCTTATGAACAATTTATTCGAGCTCAAACGCTCCCGTATACAGTCTGTAGTACTGCCCCTTGTCGGCAATCAGCTTTTCGTGACTTCCCCTCTCAATGATTCTTCCGTGGTCAAGAACCATGATAACATCCGAATTTTTGACAGTCGAAAGTCTGTGCGCTATTACAAACACCGTTCTGCCCTTCATGAGAGCATCCATTCCTCTCTGAACTATCGCCTCGGTTCTTGTGTCTATAGAGGAGGTCGCCTCGTCGAGAATCATTACAGGCGGATCCGCAACTGCGGCACGGCTTATTGCAAGAAGCTGTCTCTGACCCTGCGAGAGGTTGCTTCCGTTTTCGGTAAGCATGGTTTCGTAGCCGTCCGGCAAACGTGTGATGAAATCGTCGGCACCCGCAAGTTTTGCTGCTTTTATGCAGTCCTCATCGGTTGCGTCAAGCTTGCCGTAACGGATATTATCCATTACCGTACCCGTGAAAAGGTTTGTATCCTGAAGCACAATACCGAGCGAACGTCTGAGAGAAGCTTTCGATATCTTTCCGATGTTTATTCCGTCGTAACGGATTTTTCCGTCGGCGATCTCGTAAAAACGGTTGAGAAGGTTTGTGATGGTCGTCTTTCCGGCACCCGTTGCACCGACGAACGCAACCTTCTGTCCGGGTTCCGCATACAGCGTAATATCATGGAGAACAGGTTTGCCCTCTTCGTAGCAGAAATCGACGTTTTCAAGACGCACATCTCCGCAAAGCTCTGTGTAGGTTACGCTTCCGTCTGCGGAGTGAGGATGCTTCCACGCCCACATACCTGTTCTCTCGGTGCTTTCGGTTATCTTTCCGTTTTCGATTTTTGCGTTTACGAGAGTTACGTATCCATCGTCGCTTTCCGGCTCTTCGTCGAGAAGCTCAAATATTCTCTGCGCACCGGCAAGTCCCATTACAACCGAGTTTATCTGGTGCGACACCTGACCGATGTTTCCGGCAAACTGCTTTGTCATATTGAGAAACGGCACAACGACGCTTATTCCTATCGCAAAGCCCGAGAAGCTTACGTTCGGTACGTTTCCGAGGATGAGAAGACCTCCGGCGAACGCAACTATTACGTACATGATATTTCCCATATTGTTGAGTATCGGTCCCAGCATATTTGCGTATATATTCGCCCTTTCGGACTCACGGAAAAGCTCGTCGTTTATTCTGTCAAAATCTCTGCGGCAGGCGTCCTCATGACAGAAGGTTTTAACGACTTTCTGACCGTGGATAATCTCCTCGATATATCCCTCTTCCTTGCCTATCGCCTGCTGCTGACGGAAGAAATGTCTCGCCGAACCGCCTCCGACGTGTTTTGTAACCAACAGCATAAAGCCGACTCCCACGAGCACAACAAGCGTCATCCAAAGGCAGAAATAGAGCATTACGCACAAGAGCGTCACTACCGTGATTCCCGAAATGAGAAGCTGAGGCACACTCTGGGACACAAGCTGACGGAGTGTATCTATATCGTTGGTATAGCGGCTCATTATGTCGCCGTGATTGTTTGTGTCAAAATACTTTACGGGAAGAGTCTCCATGCGTCCGAACATTTTCTCACGGAACTTTTTGAGCGATCCCTGCGTAATTACCGCCATGAGCTGGTTAAAAGTAATTGATGCCGCAAGGGAGATGACGTAAAGCACGCAGAGAAGCATAACGGCAGACGCAACCGACGCTGCGATGCTTTCCCAGTCTCCCGTCGTCACCGCACTTTCTATAAGGGCGATAACTTTCTGCATAAACAGCGACGGCAGTGCGCCGACAACGGCGCTTATGACGATACAGACAAGCGTTATCGGAAGCATGACGGGATAGAACTCAAAAAGTGTCTTGAAAAGGCGCCCCGCCGTGCCTTTATTTATCTTCGGCTTTCCGCCTTTCGTTTCAGTTCTGCTCATCGTCATCACCTGCCTTGTTCTGGGATGTGTAGATTTCGCGGTAAATCTCGTTAGACTTCATAAGCTCATCATGCGTGCCGACGGCGTTTATTTCACCGGACTCCATTACGACTATTCTGTCTGCGTCCATGACCGAAGAGGTGCGCTGTGCGATTATTATCTTCGTGGTCTCGGGAATATATTCCTTCATCGCACGGCGGATAAGCGCGTCGGTTTTGGTGTCAACGGCACTCGTAGAATCGTCAAGAATGAGTATTTTCGGCTTTTTGAGAAGTGCTCTGGCAATGCACAGACGCTGTTTCTGACCGCCGGAGACGTTTGCGCCGCCCTGCTCAATGTATGTATCGTAGCCGTTTGGAAAAGAGGACACAAATTCATCTGCCTGTGCGAGTTTGCAGGCGTGTACAAGCTCTTCGTCCGATGCGCCCGGGTCGCCCCATCTGAGGTTTTCCTTTATCGTACCCGAGAAGAGAACGTTCTTCTGAAGCACCATTGCAACGCCGTTTCGGAGAGTGTCGAGATCGTAATCCCTCACGTTGATGCCGCCGACCTTTATGTCTCCCTCAGTGACGTCGTAGAGTCTTGAAATAAGCTGAACGAGAGTCGATTTTGACGAACCCGTACCGCCTATTATACCTATTGTCTCTCCTGATTTTATGTGAAGGTCGATATTTTTCAGTGCGTATCTCTCCGCCTTTGAGGAATACTTGAAGCTTACGCCGTCAAAGTCTATCGATCCGTCCGGCACTGAGTAAATGGGAGACGGAGGATTGGAGAGCGTACTCTTCTCGTCAAGCACCTCTGCGATACGCACGCAGGATTCTGCGGAAAGAGTTATCATGACGAATATCATTGAGACCATCATGAGGCTGTTCAATATCATAAAGCCGTATGTAAGTATAGCCGAAAGCTGGCCGACGTCGAGAGATGCTCCCGATGTGGTTACAATAAGCTTTGAGCCGACCGTAAGCACAAACACCATGACGGCGTACAGGCAGAACTGCATTACCGGACCGTTGAAGGCGAGTATACGCTCAGCCTTAGTGAAGTCACGGCAGACGTCATCAGCGGCACGATCGAACTTTTCTCTCTCAAAGTCCTCTCTGACATACGATTTTACAACTCTTATGCCCTTAATGTTCTCCTGTATTGAGCTGTTGAGCGCATCGTATTTCTTGAAAACCTTTCTGAAAAGCGGCATTGTGCTCTTTATTACAATCGCAAGTGCGATACCGAGAATCGGAACGACTCCGACAAAGATAATTGCCATTTTGCCGCCCATTACGAACGCCATGACAAAGGCAAAAATGAACATCAAGGGGCATCTGACTGCCGTCCTTATTATCATCATGTACGCCATCTGCACGTTGGCAACGTCGGTGGTGAGTCTTGTGACGAGCGACGAGGTTGAGAACTTATCGATGTTCTTAAAAGAAAAGCTCTGAACGCTGTCAAACATATCGTGACGGAGGTTCTTCGCAAGTCCGCACGACGCCGTGGAGCAGGTTTTTCCCGCCGCCGCACCGAACGCAAGCGACAAGAGCGCCATAACTATAAGTGTAAGTCCGGTCGATACGAGCGTTCCGAGGTCGCAGCCGTCCTGTATTGCGTTCACGAGATCCGCGACGATAAACGGAATTATGCATTCCAGCACGACCTCAAACACAATGAGAAACGGCGTTATCAGCGAGACTCTTTTGTACTCACGGATACATCCGGCAAGCTTTTTTACAATGTGCATCTTTCAACACTTCCTTTCCGTTGGTTTACGCTTCAAATCGTTTGACCGATAAACTGTTGCCCAAAGGGCAAAAAGAGCACGCTGTGAAAACCTCACTCGGAGACTTCCTTGCGTGCAACTCGTGACAGTATATCACATCTTTTGCAAATCCCGGCAAACAATTTGTAAATTATTCTGAAAATCTTTATTTCTTGCCATTTTGCACTCCTTTCGGTAAAAATACGGGACATAAAATGTTTCAAAATAGCTTTGTAACGGCAACATTTATGTGTTAGAATGATAGCGTGTGAGAACATCGGTTCTTGTACTTTCCGTAAATCAGCATGAACATCTACATTTTGAGACAACCTGAAAGGAATATCTATGAAGCAAAGAAAGAAAAACAACGGAATACTGCTTGCGATTATCGCCGTGCCCGTAATACTGTGCGTAATCATGGCGGTTATATTTTACACAATGTCAAACAAAAAGAACAATGACGTCCTCGACGGCAGCGATCCCAACGGGATAACAAGCGGAGACATAGGCGGAAACACCGAGGCTCCGAACACGGATGACACTCTTCCCTCTTCACCCGACGATACGCAGACTCCGTCCGACACAGCAGATGTGCCAAGCGGCGAGTCAGTATCCCCCACCGGCGGAGAGCCGTCTCAGTCAGACGACTCCCGTATTCCCGACACACGTCCCACGACTCCGGAGGTACCGATTCCCTCTCAGACCGGCGACGACGGCTCGAAGAGTTCCGAGGCGGTCGATGAGAGTGCGTGGAATCTCATTCTCGTAAACCCGTGGAACAAGACTCCCGAGGGATTCACGGTCGAGCTTGCAAGCTATAACGCCTCACATTCGGTTGACGCACGCATTCTTGACGATCTGCGCGCAATGATGGACGCCATGAAGTCGGAGGGGCTTTCTCCGATAATCTGTTCATCGTACCGCACAAACGCAAAACAGCAGAGTCTTTTCGACAGGCAGGTACAGTCGCAGAAAGCACTCGGTCTTTCGGACGAAGAAGCGAGAAAAGAAGCCGGACGTGTGGTTGCCGTTCCCGGCACGAGCGAACATCAAACCGGACTTGCGGTGGATATCGTCGCTCTCAGCTATCAGATGCTTGACGAAAAGCAGGAGGAGACCGACGAGCAGAAGTGGCTTATCAAAAACTGCTATGACTACGGCTTCATTCTCCGCTATCCCAACGGCAAAAGCGATATCACGGGCATTATCTACGAGCCGTGGCACTACAGATATGTCGGCAAGGACGTTGCGGCGAAGATCCGCGACAGCGGCCTAACCTTTGAGGAATGGCTTGAGGCAAACAAACAATAACGCGATAACGCAAATGCGAAAAATTTATCCGCTTCCCTATTTCGGGAGGCGGATTTTTTTATCTCTTGTTCATATGCGTTTTTGAGAACATATTGCGGTACTCTCCGGGAGTGCGCTTTTCGTGGTAGCGGTAGTAGTTTACAAACGCCGACGCATCGGAAAAACCGAGTCTTTCGGCTATTTCTTTTACGTAAAGGTATGTATTTCCGAGAAGCTCGTTTGCCTTCGCGAGTGTGAAGCGATCGATGAGCTTTTTTGCGCCGGCTCCGCAAAAGTCCGACATGAGGCGTGAAAGGTACTCGGAATTATATCCGAAGTGTGCGGCGGTTTTTTCGACGGTCAGCTTTGCGTCTGCATTTATGCGAATCCACTCATACACACTCTCGGCAAGAGCGTTTCCGCTCTCCTTATTCGACTTGTCCGAAAGATCGGCGAGAATGTGCAGAAATACGGCGTTTATGAGATCGTCATTCGGCGACGGCATATTTTTAAGGTGAAGCAGTTCTCGGAAAAGCGACGAACCGCCGCAGTCGCGGACAACCTTGGGAAGTCTTTCCCTTTCGTCCTCCGACGCAAAAAAGTGAAGCCAATAGAACGAGGTCGGCGGTGCGCTCACTTTTATTCCCTTGTGGAACACTCCGGGGTAAAGAATAACGGCGTCGCCTTTTTTCAGATTATACTCCGCACCGTCGGCGTAATCCCTCTCTCCGCCCTCATTTGCCTCGCACAGAGTGACCTCACCCTCCGTAACGCAGATTATCTCATATGTTATCTCGCGCTTTTCCGGGTGAATCCATTCCTCGCCGGTCGTGAAAAGCCCCATTCCGTCAACCGTGTATTCTCTGCCGCAGTAGGTAAACATACGCATCTCCAAGTCTGTTTTTTCAAATCGATATCTGTTTTTCACTATTGAAAATTCTGTTTTCATAGTGTACAATATATTCAAGGATACCTCATTAACAAAGGAGTATGTGTATGAAAAATATTGATTACGGAACTGTAAACATCACCGGCGGCTTCTGGCACGACAAAGCCGAGCTTAATCGAAAAATCACAATCGACGCAGTTTACGACCGCTTTTACGACACGGGAAGAATAACGGCGTTTAATTTCAACATGAAGGAAAGCGGAGTGAAGCCGCACTGTTTCTGGGACTCTGACGTTGCAAAGTGGATAGAGGGAGCAGCGATGACTCTGCGTACACAGCCCAACGCCGAGCTTGAAGCAAAAATTGAAAAGATAATCGACGGCATAGAGAAAAACAGGCGCGCCGACGGTTACTTCAACATATATTATCAAGAATGCCTCCCAGGTGTAAACTTCACCTGCCGCACCGACCACGAGCTTTACTGCGCAGGTCATCTTATCGAAGCGGCTGTCGAATACTGCCGCGTCACCGGAAAGGATCGCTTCCTTAAACTCATGGAGGACTACGCAGACTACATTTACAAAGTGTTCGCTGAGGAGGATTCGGCTGCGTTCACGACTCCCGGTCACGAGGAAATCGAGCTTGCTCTCATAAAGCTTTACCGTTTCACCGGAAAGAAGAAATATCTCGACCTTGCGAAGTTCTTTATCGACAAGAGAGGCAACAACGAAAAGGAAAAGAATCCCGCTCTCATGAAGCCGTCGGATCATCCGGAATACGACCAGCATCATCTGCCCGTAAGGCAGCAGCATGAAGCACTCGGTCACTGCGTCCGTGCGCTTTACCTCTACAGCGGCATGGCGGATCTTGCCGTCGAGACGGGCGACAACGAGCTTTGGGAGGCTTGCGAGGATCTTTTACACGACATAGCCGAAAAGAAAATGTACGTCACGGGCGGCGTCGGCTCGACAAACGAGGGTGAAGCGTTCACAATTCCGTATGACCTTCCGAACGACAAGGCGTACACCGAAACCTGTGCCGCAATATCGCTTATGTTCTTTGCAAACAGAATGCTTCAGTATAAGAACAGTGCGTTTTACGCCGACATTGTCGAGAGAGCGATGTACAACGGCTTCCTTTCGGGACTTTCCCTTGACGGCAGAAGATTCTTCTACACGAATCCCCTCGAGATAAACCGCAGCATGAGAAAGCGCCACACCTCAACCAACACTGACGAGTATTTCCCCATAATGCAGAGAGTTGAAGTATTCGGCTGTTCCTGCTGTCCTCCGAATATCAACCGTGTTCTTCCGTCAATGGGAACATATGCTTACGGCACGGACGGCAAGGACGTTTACATCAATCAGTATATGGAAAGCACATACTCCGACGGCGGTGTAACCGTTTCCGTAAAGACCGACTACCCGACAAGCGGAAAAATCAAGGTTTCGGCTGAGGGTGCGGAGCATATCATGATAAGAATACCGTCGTGGGCAAAGTCGCATGAAATAACCGCCGACTGCACCTACAATGACGGTTACGCCGCTGTAAAAGCCGGCGCCGACGGAAAAATCGCTTTCACGCTCACTCTCGACATGACACCGACCTTCGTCAGCGCCGACCCGAGAGTATCTGCAGATTCCGGAAAGCTTGCGGTTATGCGCGGACCTGTGGTTTACTGTGCCGAGGGCGGTGACAGTACTCCCGAGCTTGACACACTCTTTCTCGACTCGTCAAAGACCGCAGAGGTACTCACCGAATGCTTCGGCGGACTGCCCGTACTCCGCGTTCATGCGCTTAAATGTGAGCAAAGCTCTCTTTACGCCGAATGCTCGGGCAAACGCTTTATTCCGACGTCTCTCGACCTCATTCCCTACAATGCGTTTGCGAACCGCGGCGAACGCGACATGAAAGTATGGATAACCGAGTATTCCGACAGCGGAAAATGACATTTTTCATGTAAAAATCTGCACCGACGCCTGCCGCACCGTGTTTTCACGGTGCGGTTTTTCTGTGCGTTATAAACAAAAATCGCCACTTGCTCCACGTCAAAATGTACTGTTTGGCGAATAATTCGTCATTTTGACCAAACTTTGCAAAATCTATTGACGTAAGTATTCGGTTATGGTAAAATGGAACGAATCGGCAGATACACAGCAAAGGCAAAGAAATGTATTTGCAAAAAAGGAGGCAATAATAAATGCTTGAATATGCAACCAAAAAGCTTTATGATGAGCTTGACAAAAAGTCGGAGGAACTGAAAAACAGTATTCTTAACACAAAAACCGAGGTAACATTCACGGGAACCGCGCACTATGTGAGCAACGACGGAAACGACGACGCCGACGGTCTCACCCCCGAGACGGCTTGGAAAACAAACGCAAAGGTTTCCGCGGCGGAGCTTAATCCGGGCGACGCAGTGTTCTTCAGAAGAGGCGACCTTTTCAGAGGCCGTGTATTCGCAAAACCGGGCGTTACCTACTCGGCATACGGCGAAGGTCCGAAGCCGAAGATTTACGCTTACCGCGAAAATGCCGCAAAGCCCGAAAAATGGGAACTTTTCGACAAGGAGAGAATGATTTGGAGGTACACCGACGAGATTCTTGACGCAGGCACTCTCGTTTTCAACGACGGCGAGGCAGTCGGTCTCAAGGAGATTCCCTCTTTCATTGACGGCGAATTCAGATGCCTTGAGGACAAGACGAAGAAGTATGATTTCAGAGAGCATCTGACACGCGATTTCATGTTCTTCCAGGACAACTGCAAGGTTCTCAACGATGCAGGTCTTCCCAATGTCGGAGACCCCAACTGCACGGGCACTCTCTATCTCAGATATTCCGTCGGCAACCCCGGCGAGGTGTTTGATTCGATAGAGCTTAACACAAAGTACAACCTCATTCAGATAACCGGAAACGGAATCACAATAGACAACCTCTGCATAAAACACGCCGGAAGCCACGGTATCGGTTCGGGTACGGTTGACGATCTCACCGTTCAGAACTGCGAGATAGGCTGGATAGGCGGTTCCATACAGTTCTACGGCAGAACCGACGGTCACGTCGTCCGCTTCGGAAACGGCGTCGAGATATACGGCGGCTGTCACAGATACACGGTCAAGAACTGCTGGGTTTACGAGTGCTACGACGCCGGAGTTACGCATCAGGTTTCCGCTGAGGACAAGCACCTCGATATGTTTGACGTAACCTATGAACACAATCTTATCGAAAACTGCGTTTACAGCATCGAGTACTTCCTCTCCCGTCTCACTCCCGAAAACACCTGCACGATGAAGAATTTTTTCATAAGAGACAACATCATGCGCTTCTGCGGCTTTGGCTGGGGACGTCAGAGAATAGGTCACGCAAACGCACACATCAAGGGTTGGGATTCCGACAACCCGAACGAGAATTACATAATCGAGAACAATATTTTCGACCGCAGCACCGACAAGCTAATTCACGTAGCGTCGAAGAGAGGCGGAAACCCCATACTCAGAAACAACACCTACATTCAGTATCCGAACGCAAAGTTCGGCAGAATAGGCGTACCGCCTACGGAGCTTGTTTACTTTGACATCGAAAAGGGCGACAAAATAGTCGAAGAAAAATTCGGCGAACAGAACGGCAAATTCTACATTGCATACTGAGCAAAAAGCTCACATTGAGAAATACTCTCAAAGAAAGGACACGTTATGAGATACGCAAGCGAAGAATTTCTCGCCTCGCTCGATAAAAAAGCGGACGAGATGAGAGAAAGAATCAGAAACTCCAAGACAAACGTAACCTACACAGGAAAAGCTTACTATGTTGCCGCGGACGGTGACGACAATGCGGACGGTCTTACACCTGCAACCGCATGGAAGACCCTTGCAAAGGTAACAGACGCCGAGCTTAATCCCGGAGACGCCGTATTCTTCAAAAGAGGCGACCTTTTCAGAGGAAACATGGTGGCAAAGGAGCGCGTGACCTACTCCGCATACGGTGAGGGCGAAAAGCCGAAGCTCTACGGTTCTCCCTTCAACATGGCGGACGAGTCGAAGTGGATTCTCACCGACACGCCGAATGTTTATATGTACGACGCCGACCTTTACAACGACATCGGTGCGATAGTCTTCAACGACGGCGATGACGGCTGTGCAAGAAAAGTTATGAAGCTCAGAAACGACGACGGCACAGCCCTCAACCTTGAAACAAACGAGCCTTTCAACTCCTACCGTGACCTCAAGCACGACCTTGATTTCTGGCATGCATACCGTGAGGACGAGGAAAAGAAGGTGTACCTCTGCTCCGTAAAGGGCAATCCCGGCAAGCGTTTTGCGTCTATAGAATTCTCCCCCAAGGGCAACCTCATCGGCGCGAGAAACGGTGCGCACATCGACAACCTCTGCCTCAAGTACTGCGGCTCTCACGGCGTAGGTTCGGGTACAAACGAGGGACTCACGATAACAAACTGCGAGTTCGGCTGGATAGGCGGTTCCATTCAGGGTGAGTCGATATTCGGCAGAAAGCACCCGACCCGTTTCGGAAACGCTGTCGAGATATACGGCGGCTGCAAGCACTATTCCGTCACCGACTCCTACTTCTATCAGGTATACGACGCCGCGATAACTCATCAGGTAAACTGCGGCAAGGAAAGAACATACATCATGGAGGACGTTCTCTACAAGGGCAACCTCATCGAAACAAGCTCCTACTCAATAGAGTACTTCTTAAGTGCCGTCGGCGACACACCGAGTATTATGGACGGACTTCTCATTGAGGACAACTTCTGCCGTTTCGCCGGCTACGGCTGGGGTGATCAGCGTCCCGACAAGGACACACCAGCTCACATCAAGGGTTGGAATTCCGACAGTCCCTCCAAGGACTACATCATCAGAAACAACATCTTTGACAGAGGACGTTACAACATTCTTCAGGCAGGCTGTATGAAGCCGGAGTACACCGCAAAGCTTGAGGGCAACACGTACATCCAGTACGAGGGCAATCTTCTCGGCAATCTCGGCGACAGAACCGTTTACACCTTCGACGAAAATGCGGAACACGTCATCAAGGACATCTACGGCGACAAAACCGCAGAGGTTTACTACGTAAAGAAAAACTAAACCTTCCGCACTACGAAGGTATATTTACGAGCCGCATTTTAAACAAAGTGCGGCTCGGAGCGAAAAGAGCCGAACACTGCGGCGTTCGACTTTTTTCAGTCCGAATAAAAATAAACATAGAGAAAGGAACAGTCGAATGAACAAAAAAAGACTTCTTTGCGCATTTCTTGCGGCGGCATTTGCAGTGAGCCTTGCCTCCTGCGGACCGAATACCGTCCCGAACACAGACACTCCTGACGGCACGGTCACTCCCTCCGGCGACAGCACGGATAAGGTCGAGGAAAACTACGAGGAGGTATTTGTCCGTGACGACGGCTTTGAGTTCTCGTCGGAAAAAGGTATCACCGAATACGCTCCCACTGCCGAATATCAAGCTCCCGAAGTGCCGGTTGAGTATGTGTCGGACGAATATCTTGCGTCAATCGACGAAAAATCGGACGCTATGCGTGAAAGCATACTGAGCGCAAAGGACGGCGCGCTTCGTCCCGACGACGGCTGTTACGGCTTCTACGTTTCCGAAAGCGGCGACGACTCAAACACCGGTCTTACCCCCTCGTCCGCATGGAAAACTCTGAAAAACGTCAACAATTCCCCTCTTCTCAAGCCCGGCACGGTCGTTTACTTTGAAAGAGGCGGCGTTTGGAGAGGTCAGCTTGTTGCAAAGGAGGGCGTGACCTACACCGCATACGGCGAGGGCAAAAAACCGTGTCTTTACGGTTCTCCCGAAAACGGTGCGGACGCATCGAAGTGGGTTCTAGATTATGAGGACAAGGTCACGGGAAAGAAAATCTGGAAATACACGAACAAGATGATGGACTCCGGCACTCTCGTTTTCGACGACGGCGACGAGGGCTGTGCGTATAAGGAAGTCCCCAACTACATTGACGGAAAGTTCATGCTTCGCCGAAACATTTCGGTTGAGTTCGACTACAAAAAGGAGCTTGACAACGACCTTGAAATGTTCCAGGCGGCGGACAGCTTTCTCGGCAGTGACGGAAAGCCTCAGGTCGGCAACGACACAAACGTCGGATACATATATCTGCGCTGCGACAAAGGCAACCCCGGCGAGGTATTCAAGTCGATAGAATTTCTCCCGAGAAAGAACGGCTTCCAGATAGGCGGCGCAAAGGGCGTTACGATTGACAACTTCACGGTAAAGTACGTCGGCTCTCACGGCGTGGGTGCAGGCACGTGCGCTGACCTCACTGTGCAGAACTGCGAATTCGGATGGATAGGCGGCGGCATACAGACCTACAATTTCCGTGGCGACACAACAGGCAGAGTCACCCGTTACGGCAACGCAATCGAGATATACGGCGGCTGCGACGGCTTCTATGTAAACAACAACTACATTTATCAAATATACGATGCCGGTATTACGCATCAGGTCGGCGTTGACAACAGCGACAGAGTGTACATGATGAACGACGTGTACTACACGAACAACCTCGTCGAGTACTGCACCTACAACATCGAGTACTTCTTAAGCGGCGTGCCCGAGGGCAACCCGAGTATGATGACGAACATCAACATGACCGACAATCTCCTTCGTTTTGCAGGCAACGGCTGGGGTGAGCAGAGACCCGACACAGGCTCTGCGGCTCACATCAAGAGCTGGTCGTCGTCCAATCCCTCAACGGATTTCGTTATCTCCGACAACATCTTCGACAGAGGCTACCACAGACTTCTTCACATAGCATCGACTTATGAAGAGCATCTTCCGAAGATGGACGGCAACATCTACATTCAGTACTACAGCGCAAAGCTCGGTATGTTCGGACCGGGAAATCCGGAAGAGGTAGTCTTTGACGAGAACGTCGAGACCGCAATAAGAGAGGGCTATATCAAAGACGAAAACGCCGAGATATACTACGCAAAGCCTGTGGAGGGCGGTGCGGTAATAGCCCCTCTTCTCGGCTACGACGATTATCTCGACAGTCTCCCCTCTTATTCCTATGTTTCCGAGGACGGAACTCTCATACCTTTAAGAGTCGTATATCCGTCAGGTTACAAAAAAGAAGACAAGCTCCCCATGGTGGTCGTTCTCCACAGCGAGTATCAGAACGGGAACAACAACCGTGAGCAGGCAAGACTCAACGCTGACATTGTTTATGCGGCATACTCTCTCTGGAGTCAGGGAAGCTCGAAGTGCATATTCCTCTTCCCGCAGTGCCGCGACGGCTACAAGTGGGTAAACACAAAGCTTGCCCCCTCCTATTCCATGGATGAAGTAGGCGAGAGCCGTCATCTCCGTGCGGTAGCAGAGCTTATACCGATTGTTGCGGAGCGTTTCGGTGCGGACTCCGAGAATGTATCTGCGGTCGGCGTCTCCGAGGGTGCAACGGCGGTATGGGACATCACGATGAGACATCCGAACCTCTTCAAACGTGCGGCTGTTGTCTGCGGCGGTCTTGACGCAACCCATGCCGAGGCGGTAAAACCGCTTGACGTTATCTACGCTTACCACGGCACAAACGACGTAAAGGTTCGCATAGGCGCGGTTGAGGAGGAAATTGCGGTACTCCAAGAGGCAGGCGTAAACGTTGTATTCACTCCTCTTGAAGAGCAGATGCACGATTGCTGGAAGTACGTTTTGAACGGCGATCTTCTGAAGTCGCTCATTCAGTGATAGGACAGTGACCGAAAACTCTGTAAATCAAGCGGTCGGAAAGTGCAGCAACCTGATTGATGCGGTGAAGCTTGTATGTGCGCTGCTTGTGGTTGCAATACACATTCCGCCGCTTTCGGGCGTAAATTGGATTCTCAACTTCGGAGTCGTAAACTTCGTTGCACGCATTGCCGTACCCTTTTTCTTCGTTTCGTCGGCGTACTTTGTGTTTCTGAAAGCATACAACCGTGAGACGGACTCAATTGACAAGAGGGTCATACTTAAATACGTGCTTCGCATACTGCGGCTTTATGCAATATGGTCGGTGATATATATGCCGTTTGCATACATAAATTCCGGAAGTACGAACTTTCTGAAAGTTTCACTGTACTACGCACTCGGATTTTTCCGCGGAACAAGCTACGGTCATCTGTGGTATCTCGGTGCGGTTATTTACGCCTACCTCATTCTCCTTGCACTGCTTTCGCTCAGGATAAAACCGAGAACAATTGCCGGCTTTTCGCTCACGCTGTACTGTCTCGGCGTTCTCACACAGAGCTGGTACGGACTTATTGAGCCGCTCACGCATTATCCGCAGTTTCACTCGGCTCTTCTGTTTTTGAAATCTGTATTCGGGACTGCACGCAACGGACTTTGCGAGGGACTGTTATTTATCGTTATGGGAATGCTCTTTGCAGTTCGACCCTTGAAAATGACCGTCAAAAAATCGGTGATGTTTCTTGCCTTGTATTTCATTCTTTTCGGAGCGGAGGTATTTGCACTTACACGGCTCGACTGGATAAGAGAATACGATATGTACCTTGGACTTATCCCTACGGTGTTCTTTCTCTTTTACGTTTCAATCACCGTTAAGCTTCCGGACAGTCCGATATACAAAAAGATGCGCACGCTGTCGTCGCTGATATACTATATACACATGATTCCGGCAGAGCTTCTCATGATAGTTCCGGCACTCGAAAGTCTTCCCGGCGGAGGGCTTGCAAACTACGCATTTACTGTTGTATTCTCTTTCATTTCTGCTTTTCTCATTATAAAGCTATCGAGACTTTTTCCAAAAATCCGTTGCTTATACAAGTAAGCAAGAGTCAAAAAACGACCTCCGGGATCATTGCGACCCCGGAGGTAAAATTTATGCAGTTTTAATGTTCTGTTATTCAGCCGCCATTATTTCCTTGACCTTCATGAGTCTTGTGAGATTTCCTCTTTCATTGTCCTCAAGCTTCATAGTGATATACTTTATGGTCTCCTCCATTTCGGGGATCATTACGTGTTCGAGAGCGTTTACGCGTCTTCGTGTGCGTTCCATCTCGTCCGCAAGCATATCGCAGGTTTTTTCGACCGACGCAAGCTCATAAAGCTTAGGCATAAGGTCGTTCATCGCCATAACGGCACTGTCAAGCTTTTCCGATGTAAAAGCAAAGCCGTAGGTAATACCCGTCCGTGCCTTATACTCGGATATTTCGGGGACAATTACGCTCATGATATTCTGCGTGCCGCACTCGGGAGCTTTTCCTGACGCTGACACGAGAAGCGCTTCGGCAAGAGCCGACGAACCCATCTGCGCCTCTGCAAGCGACATCTTTCCCATAGCTTCGGAGAGAAGCTTTTCTATTTCGATACGCAGTTCACGGTTGCGCTTGATATATACCATAAAGCGTCTTGCCATTTCATCCTGCTTATCCTTCAAGAGCTTATGACCTCGGACGGCTGTTTTGAGCCTTTTCTTGGTCTTTGTAAGCTCCATTCTGGTGGGGTTGACTCTTACAGCCACTGTCACTCACCGTCCTTTTTCATATACCTCTCGATATATTCGGGGTGAATACGCTTGAGCTCTGTCTCGGGAAGTATCTTGAGAAGCTCCCAGCCGATAGCGAGAGTGTCCTCGATGCTTCTGTCGTTGTAATAGCCCTGCGAAACATACTTTTCCTCGAACTTGGTCGAAAACTCAGCGTATTTTTTATCCATATCGGAAAGTGCCGACTCACCGAGCACCACAGCAAGCTCCTTCGCCGTCTTTCCTCGAGCATATGCAGAGAAAATCTGGTTCATTGTATCGGCGTGATCCTCACGTGTCTTTCCTGATCCGATACCCTTGTTCTTAAGTCTCGAAAGCGAGGGGAGTACGTCGATAGGAGGTGTTATACCCTTCATATAGAGTTCACGGGAAAGAATAATCTGTCCCTCGGTGATATATCCCGTAAGGTCTGGGATCGGATGAGTCTTGTCGTCCTCGGGCATGGTGAGTATCGGTATCTGCGTAATCGAACCCTTGTTGCCTCTTATACGTCCCGCTCTCTCATAGAGGGACGCAAGGTCTGTATAGAGATATCCGGGATATCCTCTTCTTCCGGGGACTTCCTTTCTTGCGGCGGAAATCTCACGGAGAGCCTCGGCATAGTTCGTGATATCCGTCATTATGACAAGCACGTGCATTCCGAGGGTGTACGCAAGGTATTCGGCGCAGGTTATCGCCATACGGGGAGTTGAAATTCTCTCTACCGCCGGGTCGTTTGCAAGGTTCATGAACATCACGGAACGCTCTATAGCACCGGTTTTCTTGAAGTCCTCGACGAAGAATTCCGCCTCCTCAAAGGTGATGCCTATCGCCGCAAAAACAACGGCAAACGGTTCTTTTGTACCTCTTACCTTAGCCTGACGTGCAATCTGCGCCGCAAGCTCGGCATGGGGAAGTCCGGAGCCGGAGAATATCGGAAGCTTCTGACCTCTTACAAGCGTATTGAGTCCGTCTATCGCCGAAACGCCCGTCTGAATAAACTCCGCCGGGTAGTCACGTGCGGCAGGATTGAGCGGCGCGCCGTTTACGTTGAGCTTTGCTTCCGGGATAATCTCCGCACCGCCGTCGATAGGCTTGCCCATTCCGTTAAAGACTCGACCTATCATATCGGGTCCTACGGCAAGCTCGAGGCTGTGACCGACAAAGCGTGCCTTTGCGTCGGAGATTTTGAGTCCCTGAGAGCTTTCAAAAAGCTGTACGAGGGCGTTCGTTCCCTTTGCTTCGAGAACCTTTCCGAGACGGACGCTTCCGTCCGCCTGCTTTATCTCGACAAGCTCATCGTACTTTGCGTCCTCTACGCATTCAACGAGCATAAGAGGTCCGACTACCTCTTTTATGGTCTTATATTCCTTTCTCATGCAGCGTCACCTCCGCTCATTGCGGAAAACTCCGACTTCATACAGTCAAAGAGCTCTGCGATATAATTCTTCCAATTCTCCTCAGGCTCGTACTTCATACGCGCAATTTTGACAAGCGTTTCCATCTTCATTACGTCTCTGTAGAGCGCGCCGTTTGCAAGAGCCGACTTTGCGCCGTGATACCAGAGAAGTATTGCGGACACCATGTCTATCTGCTTTTTCGGCGATGTGTAGGTGTCTATCTCACGGAAGGAGTCCTGCTGAAGGAAGTCCTCACGGATAAGTCTTGCGCATTCGAGGGCAAGTCTGTCGTTCTCGCCGAGAGCGTCGAAGCCGACAAGGCGAACGATTTCGTTGAGGTCGGATTCCTGCTGAAGAATACTCTTGACCTCGCCTACATACGCCGACCAGTTTTCGTCGATGTGTTCGTTAAAGTATTCGCCTATCTTCTTCTCGTAAAGAGAGTAGCTTTTGAGCCAGTCGATAGCCGGGAAGTGGCGCTGATATGCAAGCTCTGCGCTGAGTCCCCAGAACACCTTGACGATTCTGAGAGTTGCCTGAGATACGGGTTCACTCGTGTCGCCGCCGGGAGGGGAAACCGCACCGACCGCCGTAATTGCGCCGTTTCTGTCGTCGGAGCCGAGGCACTTTACATATCCCGCTCTTTCGTAGAACTCGGCAAGTCTTGTTGAAAGGTATGCAGGGTATCCTTCCTCACCGGGCATTTCCTCGAGTCGTCCGGACATCTCTCGCAGAGCCTCAGCCCAACGGGAGGTCGAGTCGGCGATTATCGCAACCTTATAGCCCATATCACGGAAGTATTCCGCAATCGTGATACCGGTGTATATCGACGCCTCACGTGCCGCAACAGGCATATCCGAGGTGTTGGCGATAAGAACCGTTCTCTTCATAAGCGAAAGTCCCGTTCTCGGGTCATGAAGTTCGGGGAACTCCATAAGAACGTCGGTCATCTCGTTTCCGCGTTCGCCGCAGCCGATATATATAATTATATCGGAATCCGCCCACTTTGCAAGCTGGTGCTGTACGCAGGTTTTACCCGAACCGAAAGGACCGGGAACGCAGGCAATACCGCCCTTTGCTATAGGGAAGAGCATATCGATGGGTCGCTGCCCCGTTACCATAGGCTCATTCGGCACAAGCTTCTTTGCATACGGACGTCTGCGTCTTACGGGCCACTTCTGAAGCATGGCAATTTCATGTACGACGCCCTTTTCGTCCTTTATCTTCGCTATTGTTTCTGTGATATTCGCTTTTCCCGAATATATCCACTCAAGCGTACCCGAAAGTGTGGGAGGAACCATTATTCTCTGCGTTACGGCAGGCGTTTCCTCAACCGTACCGAGTATGTCGCCGCCGACAAGTGCGTCCCCGACCTTTGCGACGGGTACAAAGTCCCACTTCTTCTCACGGTCGAGCTTCGGCACGTCAACGCCTCTCGGTATTCTGTCGCCGGCTTTTTTGTAAATCTCCGTAAGAGGTCTCTCGATACCGTCGTAGATACCCTCGATAAGTCCGGGAGCAAGCTCCGCAACAAGCGGCTCTCCTGTGAAGTAAACCGGTTCTCCCGGTCCTATTCCGCCGGTGTCCTCGTAAACCTCAATGGAAGCCTTATCGTCACGAAGCTCTATTATCTCACCGATAAGTTTTGCCTCGCCGACACGGACGACGTCGTACATATGAACGTCGCGCATTCCGGTTGCGACGATAAGAGGTCCTGCGACCTTATATATTGTTCCGACCTTTTCTGTCTGCATTTATACTATCATTCCTTCCGTAAATTGATTTTGAAAGGAGCTTCAATTCTTGTCCGCAAATATGTCCGTACCGATTGCTTTCTCCATATTTTCGCGAATTTTCTCCATACTGTAGCCCGTAGCACCCGCCCTGTCCGGAATAGGCAGAATCAAAGGATACGCCGCCTGTCTGTATTTTTCGAGCGTTTCCGGCATTTTTTCCGCAAGGCGTTCCGAAAGAAAGATTATCGTGAAGCCCTCTCTCACGAGTGACGCCACCGCCTTTTCCGCTTCCTCCGGGGTGCTTGCTTCCTTGGTGCGCACGCCTGCCGCTCCGAAAAGCACAATTGACGCCGCCTCTCCGACAGCTGCCGTTTTAGTTTCATTCATCGTGCGTCACCTCCGTTGTCATTGTTGCCGCCGAGCGACTTTTCGGCAAAAAGATATCTGAGCTTTGCCGCTTCACTCTTCTTTGCGAAGAAATACTCGGCTATCGCTCCCATGCCTGCCTCGTATCCGAGATCCGCCATTTCGACGGAAAGCTTGTCGTTCGCCATAGCGATTATCTCGTTTTCGTCTTTGTTTTCATCGGCGGAAAAGTCCTCGAGACTTACCTCTTTATCGATCCGAACCGGCAAAAACGCATACGGACAATCCGAGTCATGAAGTCCGAGCTTTCTCATTCTGAGAGCCGTTATTCTGTTTTTGCAGTCGGCGTACTTTATAAAGAGCGATTCGAGAGGACGGCAGTGCTTTTTCTCTACCGCACCGAGCGCACGAAGGAACATTGCTCTGTCGGCTCTGCCGCTGACTCTTGCGGCGTCGGTTTCGTCAAACACACCCGCAAGTTCTTTCTCCGCTTCCTCTCCGAGTACGGAAAAGTCCTCCGCGGCAATACACACCTCGAAAATATCGGGATTGATACTTCCGGACACCGTCGGCAGAGATTTGAAGTCGTCACGCCCCAGCAACCTTGCTTTGAGATACAGCTTTAGATTGAGTGCGTCCTCCTCGAAAAGCATTGCCGAAACAAGCTCTTCATCGGGGGCAATGTCTCTGACGAACACCGTCATTCTGTTCTTCTCGGCTTCTATCGAGTCGTACACCGTTTTTCCCTCACCGACAGGCGGATAACCGCACTCTTCGATAAGCTTTTTTGCCGTCTCAAGATCCGCTTCGGCTATTCTCGCCATCTTTTCCTTCGATATCGGCTGATGTGCGCTTGCTCTTATGCTTCCGACCGCGTACTCATACGACTTTCCGCCGAACGCACCGTATGCACCCGTCATAACGACGCATCCTTTCCGAATAAGCTCTCGGCAAGCATTTTTTCGTTCGCCTCAAAGGCGGCGTTGATTATCTCGCCGAAAGAAAGGTCTATATCGTAGTTCTCGCATTCAAGCACAAGCGTTCCGCCGTCGCATTGCTTATCGTTAAACGCAAACTTTGCACCGAGCTTTTCGCTCCAGTAACCGATAAAGTCGCCGTCGAAACCGAATGCGCTCTTGCAGGCGTCCTTGTCGAGAAGCTTCTTTTTCTCGCTGTCTCCGGCTGTCACGGCAATATTTCCGACAACGCCGGACTCAAGAACGTACTTCGTCATAATTTTTGCATAGTCCGCAGCACTCATTGACGCAAGCTTTTTCGCAGCCTCTGATTTTATTTCGTCGAGAAGCTCACGCTTTTTGTTCAGAACGCCTATTCGCAGGTTTATTTCATCCTCGCCATTGCCGGCTCTCATAATGAGTTCCGCATTTTCTTTTGCGGTCTTGATTATTGAATCCGCTTTTTTCTCCGCAGCCGACATAATTTCACGTCTTGTATCGGCCGCTCTTTTCTCGCCGTTGACGAGGATTGCCCCGACTTCTTCGGCGGTCTTTCGTTCGATCTTTTCGATCAATGCTTCAACACTCATCTTTCTCCTCCTTCCGATACACCGTTATCATAAAGCTTTATCAGTGTCAGATACCCATGATAAGAAGGATGGACGTAAGGAGCGCAAGAATAGCGTATGTTTCGACAAGTGCAGTCATTGTGATACCCTTACCGGAAGCGTCGGGCTGCTTGCCGGTCATGTGGATAGCCGCAACAGCGGTGTAACCCTGGCACGCACCGGAAATGAGACCGGTTATAGCCATAGGCATTGCCGCGAAGAAGTACTGCCATCCCTGAGCGACCGTGAGGTCAGCCGCGTTGCCGCCGATAACGCCTATGTTTACCATGATGATTACAGCGGTAAGAAATCCGTAAATACCCTGCGTACCGGGAAGTGCCTGAAGAACGAGCATCTTACCGAAAAGCTCGGGCTTTTCCGCCGTAACGCCTGCGGCCGCTTTACCTGCCGCCATAACACCTATTGCGGATCCGCATCCGCCGAGAGCTGCGCAAAGAGCTGCACCGAAAACTGCAATTGCAATACCAGACATGTTTTTTACCTCCAAAATATAATTGTAAATTTATTCAGCGTCGCCGTATTTGACGCTTGCGTACTTTGTTTTGACGGCGAACGGTTTGAAAAGCGTTCCTCCGCCCTCGTAGAATTTGCCGTAGAACTCGATATACTGCAAACGGCAGTCATGAACATATGCCGAAAGAAGTCCGAGTGCGAGGTTGAATACGTGACCCACGATATAAATGAGAAGTGCCGGGATAAATCTTACGACCGGGATCGGTATGCCGCTCGACACCATGCCGGCAAGGATATTCATTACCATTCCGACAACTCCCGTAGCAAGGCTGAGAGCAAGTATTCTCGAATAGGAAAGGATATCGCTTAAGTAGCTTGTGACTCCGTAAAGTCCCACAAGACCGCCTGTCAGCTTTCCGAATATTCCTTTCTTCTCTCGTCCTGCCGTGAGAAGCACTATCGCCGCACCGACTATCGCGAGTACCATTCCGATCTGTCTTACCTGAGGCAAGAACAGCATTCCGAGACCGGCGATAATGAGCATCCACGAAACCTGATCGAAAATTGCATCGAGTACCTTTCCTTCTTTCACATTCAGGTATATCTTCACAATCATACCCGTGAAAATGTGGAGCACGCCTATGACAAGAGTCAGAATCAGCATCGACATCGTGTCGTTAAGAGGCGTAAAGAGTATCGCCGGGAAAAGCTCTTCGCCGAAATAGCTTCCGAAAAGTATGCCGCATACTATGGTCGGTATCGACGAATAGAGCATAACATTCATGAGAGCGAGTGTGCCGCCTTTGGGCTTCATTATTTTCTTTGCCGCAAGGATAATCACGAGCATCATAAGCCCGTATCCGGCGTCGCCCATCATGAGTCCGAATATCAGCCAATACCACGGCGCCATAACGGCGTTCGGGTCGTAGTCGCCGTACTTCGGCGGATTGAACATATTCGTGATCCCCTCATACTGACGGGTTATTTTTCCGTTCTCGAGAACCGTCGGGACGTCCTCACCCTCCTCCGGATCTCTTTCGGAGAGCGCATATATCACCTTTTCTTTTTCGATGCGCTTTTTGAGGGACGTCACCTTTTTCGCCGCTATCCAACCTTCAAAGCAGAAGGTCTCGTCGGTCTCGGTGTAAGGTGCGGACTCACGCTCACTCTCATTGAGAGCTTTGTCGTAGAGCAGTTTTGGTGCGTCGCCGTCGGCGTAGAGCGTTTTTATCTCTTCGCCGAGTTTTTCGGCTTTTTCGGTACACTCGTTTGACTCCGCGATAAGTCTGTCGCGTATTTTCTTCGCCGTTCCCGTACCGCTCGGGAGTGCCGT
This sequence comes from uncultured Eubacteriales bacterium, assembly GCA_934502885.1. GTDB lineage: Bacteria > Bacillota > Clostridia > Oscillospirales > CAG-382 > CAKSUT01. Next base: position 276,209 of record CAKSUT010000001.1, read on the forward strand.
GCGTTCAAGCCCCAATGCATACAGAGACGAAAGGTCGTCGTCCTTCATCGCCGTAACAACAACGTAGGTCTTACCGGAAAGTTCGGAAATTTTGTCGATGCCGACTCCGATTTCTTTTGCCGCTGTATCACATTCGGCAAAGCTTCCCGATGGGATTACCGCCGCAAATACAGCGGTATACTCTCCGTCGCGCACCTCTTCGAGCGGAGTATCGAGAGAAAGCCATGGTGTGTAGCTTTCCGCCGAGGTCTTCGCCTTTGCGGCACGATCCGTGAGTGCGTTTTTTTCGTCCGTAAGAGCCGAGAGCCGTTCGACCTTTTCCCTCTCCTCGGGATGTTCCGATTCAAGAGCGGCACTCGTGATTTCCTCCGGCGTATCGAGCATTGATTTTTTGTCGTACTGTTTGAGTTCGGAAAGAAGCTTCTCCATCTTCCGCAGTTCTGCCGCCGCGTCGCCGCCGACAGGTTTGCTTTCCTCCGTCTCGCACAACATCATATCTCCGCTGTCTTGAATCGCCGAGAGTACTTTGTCTCTGTCCTCTTTCATGCAGAGGACTTTTACATATTTCATTGGCGCAATCATTGAATCACCTCTCTTTTGCGAAAGTCTGCGCCGTTAAAACAATGATACCAAAAGGTCTGCTGTCTTCTGCTTTGCGCCGGATGCCGACGCCGTGAGCTTTTCTTTTTCCTTCTCGCAGCGTTTTTCGGACTCCGAAGTCTGAACCTTTGCCTTTTCGCGCGCCGACGCAACGAGTTCCGACGCCTCTTTCTTCACCGCCGCAACAAGCTTGTCAGCTTCGCGTTCGGCTTCGTTTCTTGCGTCAGCCAACATTCTTGCCGCCTTTGCTTTGGCGTCGGCTTTCGACGTCTTTGCCGCCTCCTCGGCCTGCTTAACCTTATCGAGCATCTCCATTGTATCACCTCCGATTAAGTTATACTTGCTTTGCTTTTTTGTTGAATTATTACAAATATGCAATCAAATTACATATAAGTACATTTTATATTGTTTCCCCGTTTTTGTCAAGAAGACATCTGCAAACAATTGATGAACAACTTCTTAGCGAAATCTTAGCGGAATCTTTATACTTATACGCCCCGAAGCTCCGCAAACATTTTATTCGCAGAGAGGGAGCGTAAATATAATCGAAAAGCCGCCGGGAATATTTTCGGCTCGTATACTTCCGCGGTGCGCCTTCACTATCTCACTGCATATTGCAAGTCCGAGTCCCGATGACCCTCGGCTTTCGTCGGAGGTGTAGAGAGGTTCAAATATTCTCTCAAGCTTATCCTCCGGAACGCCTGCGCCGTTGTCGGTCACGGTGAACTCAGCGTTAGAACCGTTCTTTGCCGCCGACACTTTTATGCTTATTTTGTCGCTTCCGCAGTATTTTAAGCTGTTTAATATTATGTTGCCGAATACTCTTCTTATTCTCGGAATATCGGCTTCCACTTTTCCGTCGCAGTTACATTCAACCGTAAAGTCAAAGCCCATGCTTTCCATTTCGTAGCGGTAGTCCTCTTTTACGATACCGCAAAGCTCGCTTACACTGACGGTGCTTTTTCTTAAGTCGGAGAGCTGTTCCGCGCTGATGTAGTCGTCAAACTCCTCGACAAGCTCCTTTATGCAGAGCGACTTTTCGTATATCGTATCAAGGTAAATCTTACGCTTCTCGTGCGTCATAGACGCCGCATTCTCCGAAAGCCTTTCGGCGTAACCCATAACGGAGGTCAGCGGAGTCTTTATATCATGGGAAATCGACGCTATTATGCGGTTCTGTTTCTTTTTCTCTGAATCCAATCTCTCGGCAAGCTCCGCGAAATCGTTGCGAAGGTTGCCTATCTCGTCGGAACGCTTTGTCCTCTCGGGAATCTTACCCTCGCTGTAGCCGTACATATCTTCGCCGAGCTTCTCTATGGGTTTTACAAAATTCATGTAGAAATAGAGTGCGATAAACGAGGTAATAATAAAGAGTGCTATGACCTCAAACCACAGAAGCCGTCTTGTCACGTCAAGTGCCGACACCTGCTTGAGCGGCGTCATAAGCACGACCTTGACAATGTATCCCTCGTCTCCGACCGGAACGCCCTTTGCCGCTCCGACCTCAATCGACGGTGTTATCGGTTCGCCGGAGGCGTACACGACTCTTCCGTCAAGGCGCTCAAGAGTAATGACCGTGCCGTCAGCCGCAAAACTGTCAATTGCGCCGGCATAATCTCCGTTTTCTTCGATTTTTGCGGCTATCTCCGAGGCACGGCTGTCGGCCTCGGTCTGCATAGCAACGAAGAAATCCTCGACGCTTGCCGACAAAAACAGCTTATACACGACAAAAAGCATAACCATATTCGCCGCAAACGCCGCAAGCGAGACCATGATAACCTTTCTCAGACAAACGCTTCGTTTTTTGAACACGGAATCAGTGCCGCTATTTTTATTCACCGCAAACTCTCCCACTTTTCTCAGTCTTCTCCTCCGACAAACTTATATCCGACGCCCCAGACGGTGATAATATGGCGGTTTTCCGGGTCTATCTTGCTTCGCAGGTTTTTGATATTCACCGCAACCGTGCCGATATCCGCATACTCCATACCCCACACGACGTCAAATATTCTTTCCCGCGAAAGCACTCTGCCTTCATTTTCCATTAAGAAGCGCAGAAGCTGAAATTCTCTCGAGGTAAGCTCAATCCGTCTTGTACCCTTGGTTACTTCAAAACGTTCGGTATCGATGCTTATTTCACCGCAGGTTATCACTCTGCCTATCCTGCCGCCGGTCTCGCGTTCGCTTCGGCGAAAGTGCGCTTTGACACGCGCTACAAGCTCCTCGACGCGGAACGGTTTACCGATGTAGTCGTCCGCGCCCATTTCGAGTCCCACGACGGTATCTATGGTTTTGTTGCGCGCCGTAACGAAAATTATCGGGCAGGCGACGGTATCGCGGATTTTTCTGCAAACCTCGAGTCCGTCCATGCCGGGCATCATTATGTCGAGAAGAACGAGGTCGTACTCGTCGGCGTTGCGTCGGAGAATGTCATACGCTCTTTTGCCGTCGCGGCATATTTCGCTTTCTATTCCTTCATCACCGAGTGCGTCGTCAACAAGATTTGCTATCGCTATATCATCGTCGATAATCAATACCTTCGACATTCTTTCACTTCCTTTATTTCTTCGCGGTATATTTGCCGCGCTTTCCGGCTCTTGATTTTCCGTAGACCGCCGCGGCAAGCACCGCAACCGCAAGGATTATAACCGCGATAAGCACGGTCGCCGATATCGGACTGAAGCCCTTTTCAAAATAGTATACGGCAGGATTTGCAAGGCTTACGCCTTCAACCACGGCATAGCTTCCGTTTACCGCATAATCAAGCTTTGTTTTTTCTCCGGTGATATCGCTGTATCTGTAAAGTCTCTGCTTTTTGCCGTCGGGAAGTCTGAGACGCAGAGTCGAGAGGCCGTCGCCGCTCTTTGATGTGCCGTTGAGCTTAAGCTCAATCGTATACGCCGCGTTGTCAATCGACACATCGTCTCCGGTACGGTACTTATACTCGAGAGTATCGGTATCCGTAAAGAGTCCGTCAACAACCGCAATTGCCGGGACTCCGACATCTCCGGCGGAAAGCGAGGTGACGTAATTGCTTCTCTCTACCGTCACGGTCTCGGGGAAGGTCACAGAGCTTTTGTCAAAGTTGCTCCAGTGCGCATATGTTCCCTCAAAGAAAGGTATATCGGGAATTTCGTCATCACCTATACTCTCGCCGTACTGTTTTGTAAGGCTCGCAATAACTTTGTCGTCCTCGGTAAACTTTATCTCATAGCTCAAGAAGAAAGCCGGGAAGTTTTCTTTGGAGCTGAGTACCGAAAAGTCGCAGGGTTCCGCTTTTCCCTCGTAGCCTACACCGTCAACGCCGCCGTAATTGCCTTTTACGTAGAAGTTGTCCTTCATCGTTCCGTCACCGTCGGCATCGCCACATATTGTACCGTAAAACTCCTCAATATCAATATCGGTGTCGTCAAACTTCACTATCGCTCCGTTTCCGAGAAGCGTATAGCCGTAACCGGCAATACCGCCGCAATAGGTTGCCGCAGAAACGGCGCTTCTCGACCAGCTTCCCCTGATTGTCGAATACGACGCTCCGGCAATACCGCCGCAGTAGCTTCCGCTGTCGGAGGAAACCGCAGAATCGTTCACGCAATTGATAACCGAACCGAGGTCCTCTCTGCCGACTATGCCGCCGACATAATTCTTCTTTGCGCTTATTTTACCGGTGTTCATGCATTCTCTCAAAACCGAACGTGTACGGTATCTGAAGTTAAAGGATTCTTCGCCGATTTTCGTGACGTCGTCCTCAGGATCAAAGTCGAACTCAATTGCCATGGAGCCTGCAATGCCGCCGACGTTTACGTCGCCCTTGACAATTCCGGCATTCGTGCTTCCGGAGACCTTGCCCTGTGTCACTTCATCTGTGTCCTCGTCGGAGATATCCTCGGTAAGCTCGTCTATACTTGTCGCCCTTCCGTCCTCGCCGCTTATTGCATCGGAGAAAATGTGGAGAACCTCGCTCACGATATCGCCCACGTCCGACAGGCAGTCGATAAGCTCGTCTGCGGAATCGGAAAGCTCGGAGTTGAGTTTTCTTATTATATTGAGAGCAGATTTTGACGAATCGGAGAGATTATTTTTGAGTGAAGTAAACTTCTCTCCGAGTGACGGCATCTTTATTTCTTCCTTGTCCGCAAGGTCTTTGACAAGAGTGTGAAGGTCGTCCGAAGCTGTCGTTGCCATTCCGGATATTTCTTTCATTATATCCATCGAATCTCCGAGAGTTCCGAAAGAGTCCGTCAGCGACTGTGCCGCAAGGTCAAGCGTTTTCATAGAATCCTTGAGGTCATCGGACGCTTTGTCAACGCTGTCCGCAACAGAAGAAAGAAGTCTTGTTGCGTCGGAAAGCAATCCGACGGCGTCTCCGAGTTTGTTGCCGTCTATTTCTCCGGTTATTGTGTCGAGTGCCGAAGAAAGAACGTCCGTCGCTTCGGAGAACTTATCGAGAGACGTGCCGAGGGAGTCCTTTGCACTCTTGAGAAGATCCTTTATCTCGTTTGCGCTCTCGGAATCGCGCATATCGTCGAGTATGCTTATTGCGTCAGACATTGCGTCACCGAGGTCAGCACCGGCGTCGGAGAGTCTTTCGACCGACTCCTGAAGATTGTTGTATGCCTTGTCTGCTTTATCCTTATCAACTGCGCCGTCGGCGTTTTCTATAGCGTCTCTAACAGAGCCGAGACCGAGTCGGAACTCCTTGCCGGCTTCCGTTATCGTGCCGAGAGCCTTGACTATTCCGCCGAGGCTTACGTCCACGCTGTCTATAAAGTCGCCTGCGCTGTCAAAGGCGTTCTTTGCGTGATTCTGAGCCGAACGAAGGCTGTTCTGCGCCGCGGTAAACGACGCAAGCGCCGCCTTTACCTCCTCGTCATCGCTCGAACCGAGAGAATCGAGGATTTTTCTTGCCGAGGTGAGATCCGCATCCGCGGCTTTCGCTTCGGCACGTGCGTTTGCGGCGTAGGTTGCCGCATTTGTGAGGTCTCCGCTCGACGCCGCATCAAGTGCGAGTCCCGCGTACTCCGCCGCTTTTGAAATATGCTCCTCGGCACTTGCAACGTACTTGAGCGCTTCCTGACCTTCGCTTGAATTTTCAAGGTGCTGTCTTGCCTCGTCAAGCTGTTTTTGCGCGGTATCAAGGTCGCTCTTGCACTTCTTAATCTCCGAAACCGCGTCCTTTGCCGAGGAGGAATCGCCGCCTATATTGCCGGAAATTTCGGCGAGTGCTTCGTCGAGCTTCTTTGACGCATTGTCAAAATGCTCGGTTGCCGAAAGGATATCTTCAAGCACCGCCTTGGTCTTTTTTTCGTCAACGCTGTCCTTTAGTTTATCCACGGCCGAGGCAATGTCGCCAACCGCTTCGGAAAGCTCGGATATGCTGTCGCCTATCTTTTCGGCGTTGTCAAAGAGTGCGTTCCACTCCTTGGAATCGGTAACTCTCTCATCGAGAATATCCGCCGCGTCTCCGAACGAAGTAACCGCGTCCGAAAGGTCGGAAAGACCGCCTGAAATCGTCTTGAGGCTGTCAGCCGTATCTTTCGCGGCTTTCTCTATCTCGTCCGCGTCTCCCATTGCGTCCTTGAGCATTTCGAGAGAATCGCCGAGGTTTGCAAGTGCGTCTGCAAGCTTCGCGGACGCACCGTCCATCTTGTCGAGTGCGCTGTTAAGACTTTCCACCGAGTCGGACGCGAGATCCGAAGTTTTCTTCAGCTCGTCCGTCGCGGTACGGAGAGTGTCGGTGAGGTCGGTCGCCTTTCTTGTTATCTCCGTGAAGTTATCGAGTATCGGCGACATTTTGTCGAGAGTGTCCGTGACTCTCGCGGAAAGCTCGTTGGCGCTGTCGGAAATATCGTCGGCATAACCCGAGAGATAATCCGAAAGGTCGGAAAGATCCGAACGGACGTTGTCGAGGCTGTCGGCAAGTGAATCTATCGTACCCGATATTTTATCGTTGGAGCTGTCAGCGGTTTCGGTAAGTCTGTCGCTTGAGGCATCGAGTTTATCCGCCTGCTCGGAGAGCTTTGCGGCAATGTCCGCCGAGAAATCTATGGCACGGAAAGGTTCTGCCTGACCGACAATACCTCCTACGTCCTTTCTGCCGTTAATTTCACCGCTGTTTCTGCAATTGTTGATGTAGCCGCTCTGGCGTCCGGCAATACCTCCGACATTATAGCCGAGGTGAATGTAGCCGACGTTTCCGAGGTTGGTACAGCTTCTTATGCTTCCGGACGAGAATCCGGCGATACCGCCCGTGTCCGTGCTTCCGGTAACGCCCTCCGCGGAAATTATGCTGCTTATGTCTATATTCTCTATTGAGAACGGTATTTCCTCATCGGTGACATTGACGAGCATCGAGTTTTCGGAGTTTATTATAATACCCGAATTGTAACCGGTAACGCCGCCCGTATAATGGTTGCCCTTTGTCACGCCGTATGTGCGGCAGGCGGAAATGAGACCCGTCGTGTCGTTCTTGCCGGCAATACCGCCGACATACTCCTTGCCGGAGGCACTTCCGACGAAGGTGCAGTTGAGAAGCGTGCCGAAGTTCTTGCCGGCGATGCCGCCGACGTACTCCGCCGTGCCTTCGGGACGTATACCGCCCTCAAAGCGGAGGTTCTTGACAACGGCGCCTGCCGCGACTATTCTGAAAAGTCCCACGGTCGAGCCTTCATCGGCATAGTCGTAACCTGTCACGGTATATCCCTTGCCGTCGAAAGAACCGCAGAAAATCGGCACGGGCTCAAAGGACGAGTCATCAAGCTTTATATCCGCACCGAGTTCGACCGCGAGTCCGCGGCTGTTTGCATCATAGCGGCAGAAACGCGAAAACGCCGCGAAATCCTCTGCGGATTTTATGTAGAGTACGGCGTTTTTACCTATTTCGAGAGACGATTTGCCGGGAGCGGCGAAGCAATACGACGCCGCAGCCGTACAGAATACAAGAAGCAGGGCGAGTGCCGCCGCAATGAATCTTGACGAGGACTTTTTGTTATTCATCATTTCACCGTCTCCCCTTTCCCGTTATCTTTTTCCGTCCCGTCGGTTTCCGTTAAGCCGATTTCGTTTCCGTTTTTGAGCGCAGCCTCGAGTTTTTCCTCGGATATGCTGTCGCTACTGAGAACCGCATTTACATCACCGTGGATAAGTCCGGTTATTCTTGCATCAATAAATCCGTTGACATAACCGCGGACTCTGCCGTTGACTCTCGTGACGCCCTTATACGACTTGACAAGGTCGCGCCGTTTGAGAGTGAACGAGGTTTTTTCGACAATCCTGTCGCCGATAACAAGTATCTCGGGCAGAACTATAAGAACGAGTATTATCGATATAAGAGTACCTCTGCCGATACATTCTCCGACCGACGCTATCGCGCAGTCCGAAGAGAACAGCCCTATAAGCGTACCTGCCATGCAGAGTATGCTTCCGGAGGTAAGTATCGTCGGGAACGCCTGATTGACCGCTTCTATCGCCGCTTCCTTTATCGGCATGGAACGCTTGAGGTCTGTATATCTTGTGCAGACGACTATGGCGTAGTCGATATTCGCGCCCATCTGTATGGAGCTTACTATGAGGAAGCTCAAGAAGAATATGTTTGTATTCGTTATCGTCGGATAAGAGAAATTCATCCAGATACTTCCCTGAATTACCATCATGAGGAGTATCGGAAGTCCTGCCGAGTTGAACGTAAACACAAGAATTATTATTACGAACAATGCCGTAAGAACGCTTATAAGGTTACTGTCTCCGACAAAGGAGCTTGAAAGGTCGTAGTCGCTCGTCGAGTCGCCGACGAGGAACGACGAATCCTCGGGGTAGTACTTATATATTACCTCATGAATCTTTGCAAGCTCGGCAAAGGTTTCCTCTCCCTCTTCGGGGAGGTTGGTGTAAATGAGCATACGGCTGTAGTTTTTGCCGAGAAGCTGTGCCTTGGCGTCGGTAAGCTCATCGTTGAGGTCGTCGAGATCCTTTTCGAGGTCGTCGTCAAGGTCAACGTAGCCCTGCTCCTTCTGCTCATAGAGAAAATCGAACATATCTATAAGCGGAACGCCGTAGCTCTCAAGTCCACCGACTATCTGACCGTAGCTTTCCTGATCGGCGGCATATGCCGTGTAGAGAAGCTTCGCTATGTCTATATCAAGGTCGGTAAGCTCTGCAAACTGTCTCGGCGTGAGAGAATCGGTGAGTACGTAGTCGCCGTCGTCGATCTCTACGTTGGAAAGTCCGAGTGCGGACTCCGTTATATCGAGAGCTTCAAGCTCGCGCAGAAGCTTGCCCTCTCTTTCGTAGTCGCCGTTCGGCACCATTATTACCATCATATTGTCGGTTCCGAAAACGTCGTCTATTCTCTCTTCTGCTATCGTACTCTCGCTTTTCTTGACTGTGGAAAGCGTGGAATAACCGTAAACGTAGTTGCATCTTCCGGAGGCGATACAGCCTGCAACGAGAAGAAGCGCAAATATCGGTGCTATTATATATCTTGACTTTACGGCGAACTTACCGATAATCGTAACGTCGGGAATAAAGTTTTTGTGATGCGTCTTGTCAATGAGCTTCGAGAACATCATGAGAAGTCCCGGCATAAGAGCGAACACTGAAAGGAGGCTGAAGAATATCGCTTTCACAAGCACAATACCGAGGTCTTTTCCGAGTCCGAACTGCATGAACATCATCGCAAGCATACCGGAAATCGTGGTAAGACAGCTCGAGGATATTTCCGGTATCGACTTCGAGAGCGCAACGACAACCGCCTCTCTCGCGTCGAGGTTCACTCTCTCCTCCGTGTATCTGTGGCAGAGGATTATTGCATAGTCTATGGCAAGCGCAAGCTGAAGAACGACTGCAATCGAGTTCGACACGAACGATATCTCGCCGAGCATATAGTTTGTACCCTTGTTGAGTATCGCCGCCGCACCGAAAGTCAGCACAAGCACCGGAATCTCGGCGTAGGTCTGCGAGGTGAGAAGGAGCACGAGAAGAATTATCGCCGCAACGATGAGAATAACGACGTTCATTTCCTGTGCGATAAGATCCGACTTTCCCTCTCCGACGGTACTCGAAATGTATGTATCGTAATCGGCAAGCTCCTCCTTGAGGTTCTTCATTGCCGTTGTCGATACCTCCTCGTCCTCTTCGCCGTCAAAGGTCACATCAAAAAGAGCTGCGGAGTTTTTGTAGTGATCCTCCGTGTCGTCAAATTCGACGCCCGACACACCCTCGATTTTTTCGAGGCGATCGGCAATATCCTCGGCTTCGGTATAGGTGATATTATCCACCATGACCTTTGCGGTGCCGAAAGTGGTGAATTCCTCCTCCATTATGTCGAGTCCGCGGCGCGTTTCGGTCGTACCCGGAAGATACGACGTTATGTCATCATTTACTGAAACCCATCCCGACGAAATTGCGCAGAAAATCGCCGCTATAACAAAAAAAAGTATAAAGCCCTGTCTCTTATCGACTATGAACGCCGCAACTTTATACATTGCATTGGGTTTGTTCGTCTGTTCGCTCACACTGTCAACCTCCGTGATATATTTCTCATCAAACAGTGTTATTTTACTGTCAATTTATTATGTGCAAATCGGAAAAATATTAAGAATTATTAAGATAAGGGACGGAAAACCGTCCCTTATTGAACTACTTATTCTCGGAGTCGAACTCGCTCTCGTCCGCATCCTCCGTCTCAACATACGGGAACTCGTAAGCATCGTCCACACTGCAGTCGGGATACTCGCAGGGCTCATAATCAAAAGCGTGATCGTCGTCGATTCCGTAGCCGCCGTCAACCGCTTCGAGGCGTCTCATTTTTGCGGCGTCTCTTTCGTGGAGTGCCCACACCGTACTGCCCGCAGCCGCTCCGGCAAGTCCTATCGCGAAAAACGTTCTCGAAAGGCTCTTTTTCTTGGGATAAAGCGCAATTGCGGTGACAATAAACGTTGCCGCCTGAACCAAAAGCGATATTGCGATGTAAAGCTTTGTCTTTTTCAACATAATATAAACCGTCCTTCCGTTAAAGAGTTTACATATATTTATTGTATTCACATTGCCGCCGTCCGTGAAGCGGTCTTTGGCGTTTTACTTTTTGAAGTTGCCCTTAGCCTTGAGGAATGCCGTCATGAAACCGTCTATATCTCCGTCCATAACCGCCTGAATGTTTCCGTCCTCGTAGCCGGTTCTCGTGTCCTTTGCAAGCGTGTACGGCATGAACACGTAGGAACGTATCTGAGAACCCCATTCGATGTTGAGCTTTTCGCCCTTTATATCCTCAATCTTATCAAGCTTCTCGCGCTGTTTGATTTCCATGAGCTTGGACTTGAGCATCTTAAGACAGGTTTCTCTGTTCTGGAGCTGACTCCTCTCTGTCTGACAGCCGACAACGATTCCTGTCGGAATATGCGTTATGCGGACTGCGGAGTCGGTCTTGTTGATATGCTGACCGCCGGCGCCGCTCGCGCGGTGAGTTTCCATCTTGAGGTCCTCTTCGCGAAGCTCAATATCAAGGTCGTCCGTAAACTCCGGTGCAACCTCAACCGACGCAAACGAGGTCTGGCGTCTGCCGGAAGCGTCGAAAGGCGAAATACGCACGAGTCTGTGTACTCCGTTCTCGCTTCTCATGTAGCCGTATGCGAAAGTTCCGGATATAAGGAATGTAACGCTCTTGATACCGGCCTCATCGCCGTCGAGGTAGTCAATAAGCTTAACCTTGAAGCCGTTCTTTTCCGCCCAGCGGCAGTACATTCTGTAGAGCATTTCCGCCCAGTCCTGAGCCTCCGTACCGCCGGCACCCGGGTGAATGGAAACTATTGCATTGAGTTTATCGAATTCGCCGTCAAGAAGCGACTCGGTTCTCTGCTTGTCGTACTCCTTTTCAACGTGAGCAAGCTCGGTGAGAATCTCATCGGTAAGCGACTCGTCGGAGTCCTCGAGAGCAAGCTCTATAAGAGAAGCAAGCGACTCGGCGTCCTTATTGAGAGTCGAGAAATTCTCTATCGTATTCTTAGCGTCGCTCAGTGCGGAAAGGACGCTCTGAGTGTCGTCTCTGTTCCAAAAACCTTCTTTACAGGTCTCTTCCTCAAGCTCTGCCGCTTTCTTTTTCAGTTCCTCTATCTTGAGATCTTTTCCAAGCTCCGCTATGTCGTTATTCAGCGAATTAAGTTTAAGTCTTGCTTCTTCCAATTGAATTATCAAAGTCTTTTCCTCCGAAACCTTTAGCATATATTTCGTAATCGCATTTACCCTACTATTATACACCAACTCGCCTGTTTTGTAAAGAGAAAACTATGTTTTTTTACAATTTCGCCCTAACGGTCAACATTATTCGCGGAAAGTTGTCATAATGCACCAAACACCGTGGAAATATCATGCATTTTTCTGGTATTTTGGGGATTGAAATTTTACCGTTTATTTGATATAATAAACGCGTGGTCAGGAATTATGTAAAAGTGCAGAATTTGTTTGACCGCTTTTTTTATTTTTTTAAGGAGGATTTATCCTAATGAAAAAGATTCTTTCGGCAGTACTCGCACTCATCATGGTATTCTGCCTTGCGGCGTGCAACGGCGACAACTCGGCAAACGCTGATTTCAAGATTGGCGTTCTCCTCATCGGCGACGAAACAGAAGGCTACACCCTTGCGCACATGGACGGCATCAAAGCAGCTGCAAAGACTCTCGGTCTCAACGACGATCAGATAATCTGGGAATACAAGGTTCCCGAAGACGCAACCTGCAAGGACAAGGCAGACGAGCTCGCACTCAAGGGTTGCAACGTAATTTTTGCGAACAGCTACGGTCATCAGGACTTCATGCAGCAGGCAGCTGAAGCTAACCCCGACGTAACGTTCGTTTCCATGACCGGCGACTATGCGGGTCTCAGCGGCGTTGACAACCTCAAGAACGCATTCACAAGAGTTTACGAGTCCAGATACGTATCCGGTATTGTTGCCGGCATGAAGGTTAAGGAGCTCGTTGAAGCAGACAAGCTCACAGACAGCAACTTCGACTCTAACGGCAACGTAAAGATCGGTTATGTCGGTGCTTACCCCTACGCAGAGGTTAAGTCCGGTTTCACCGCATTCTTTCTCGGCATTCAGTCCGTATACGAAAAGGTTGCTATGGAAGTTACATACACCAACTCTTGGTTCGACATCGAGATGGAGGGCGCTGCGGCAGAAAAGCTCATGGCTGACGGTTGCGTAATCATCGGTCAGCACGCTGACTCCACCGGCGCTCCCGCAGCAGTTGAAGCCGCTCTCAAGAACGGTACTGTTGCTTACTCCATCGGCTACAACATCGATATGCTCGACGTTGCTCCCACAGCCGCTCTTACCTCCGCTTCCAACAACTGGTCCGTATACTATACCGAAGCAATCGGTGCTGCAATGAAGGGCGAGGAAATCCCCACCAACTGGTCCGAAGGTTATGAGACAGGCGCAGTTAACATCACCGCACTCGGCGAGTCCTGCGCAGAGGGTACCGAAGAGGCAGTCAACACTGCAATCGCAGCTATCAAGGACGGTTCTCTCAAGGTATTCGACACCTCCAAGTTCACCGTAAACGGCGAGCACCTCACAGAGGCAATGGTTGACCTCTCTTACATGGACTTCTCAGCAAATCCCCCCACAGTTGTATACGCAGGTGAGACTGTGAACGCAATCAAGACAGAAGGCGGCGTTTCCTACTTCGCAGAGTCCGACTTCCGTTCCGCTCCTTACTTCGCACTTGACATTGACGGTATCGGCGAAAAGTTCAACTGATAAGCGTTTCCGAACGCTCTATAGGGCTGCTTCCCCACCGAGGCAGCCCTTATTGGGTTTAATTGCAGGTCGCAACAACAGCAATCGAAGGAAAAAGAGGTTTTACGATGAAGGATTCCGCAGCAATAGAATTTAAAAATGTAACAAAAACTTTCGGCAAGGTAGTTGCAAACAGCAACGTTTCTTTCAGCATAAAGAACGGTGAGATAATGTCTCTTCTCGGCGAAAACGGAAGCGGCAAAACCTCGCTCATGAATATGCTTGCCGGTATTTACTATCCGGACAGCGGCTCTATATGCGTAAACGGAGAAGAGGTTTCGATTCGTTCGCCGCAGGACGCTTTCCGTCTCGGCATTGGTATGATCCATCAGCACTTCAAGCTCATCGATGTCTTTACCGCCGCCGAAAACACAATTCTCGGTCTCAACGAAAAGGGCGGCTTCAACCTTGCAAAGGCAGCTGACGGAATCAAAGAAATCTGCGACAAATACGGATTCGAGATAGATCCTTATCAGAAAGTATACGACATGACAGTGTCTCAAAAGCAGACTCTCGAAATAGTCAAAGTGCTTTACAGGGGTGCAAATATACTCATTCTCGACGAACCGACCGCCGTTCTCACACCGCAGGAAACAGAAAAGCTCTTCTCTGTAATCCGCAACATGAGAAACGACGGAAAATCGATAGTAATCATAACGCACAAGCTTCATGAGGTTCTCGAAATCTCCGACAGAGTCGCAATTCTCCGAAAGGGTGAGTACGTCGGAACGGTGAACACGTGCGATGCAAACGAGCTTTCCCTTACGGAAATGATGGTCGGAAAGAAGGTTTCCCTCGACATAAAGAGAAGCGAACCGAAAAATTCCGTGCCGCGTCTTGTGGTAAAGAATCTCACCTGCCGCAACAGCGACGGAGTGATGGTTCTCGACGACGTTTCCTTTACCGCAAAGAGCGGTGAAATTCTCGGCATTGCCGGTATCTCCGGATGCGGTCAGAAGGAGCTTCTCGAGTCTATTGCCGGACTTCAGCTCACCTGCCCCGGTTCAAGCATTGAGTACTTTGCTCCCGACAGCAACGACGCAGAACAGCTTGTCGGAAAGTCTCCGAAGCAGATAAAGGACTACGGTATTGCACTCTCCTTTGTCCCCGAGGACAGACTCGGCATGGGTCTTGTCGGCAGCATGGGCATGACCGAGAACATGATGATACGAAGCTACGCCTCCGGTCACAATCCCTTTACCGAAAGAAAGAGTCCCCGAAAGCTTGCTTCACGCATAAAGAAGGAGCTTGAGGTTGTAACTCCCAACATCAACACACCCGTAAGACGCCTTTCCGGCGGCAACGTTCAGAAGGTGCTTGTCGGACGTGAAATTGCCTCTGCCCCCACCGTTCTTATGACTGCGTATGCCGTCAGAGGACTCGACATAAATACATCATACACGATATACAATCTGCTTAACGATCAGAAAGAAAGCGGCGCGGCGGTTATCTACGTCGGTGAAGACCTTGACGTTCTCGTAGAGCTTTGCGACCGCATACTTGTCCTCTGTGCCGGAAGAAACAACGGCATAGTCGATGCGAGAAGCACAACGAAAGAGGAAATAGGACTTCTCATGACAAAGCTGAAAAAGGAGGATAAGTAAAATGGCAAAGTCGGCAAAACTGAAAGAACCGTTTATACGCATTGAAAAGCGCGACGGTCTTCCGCTCTGGGAGTCGGTTACGGTGAGAGTTCTTGCGGTACTGCTTGCTCTCATTATTGACGCGATTTTCATATACTTTATCACAAAGCTCAATCCTATCGACGTATACAAGACCATATTCACGGGAACGTTTGACTGGAGCTTCGGTCCCAAGATGTTCCAGATGAAGCTTTTGCGCACGCTCAGAGACGTTGCTCTTCTTCTCGGAATCGCCGTTGCTCTTGCGCCCGCATTCAAGATGCGCTTTTGGAACATAGGCGCTGAGGGTCAGGTTCTCGTCGGTGCACTTGCAACTGCTCTCTGTATGCAGTATCTCGCGCCTTACGTTTCCGCTCCCGTACTCTTTATTGCGATGATAGTATCCTCCGCTCTTATTGGTGCAATCTGGGGCTTTATACCGGCGTTCTTCAAGGCAAAGTGGAACACAAACGAAACTCTTTTCACACTCATGATGAACTACATCGCGATAAACATTGTATGCTGTGTCGCAAACATATGGAGAGGCGAGAAATCCTCAATGGGAACGATTAACGCCGGCACCAAGCTCGGCTGGTTTCCGAGCATTCTCGGTCAGGGCTTCACGCTCAACATTATAATAGTGTTCGCACTCACAATTCTCGTATTCGTATACCTCAAGTATACAAAGAGCGGATATGAAATTGCGGTTGTCGGCGAATCCGAAAACACGGCGCGCTACGCCGGAATAAACGTATTCAAGGTAATTCTCCGCACCATGGCGATCTCCGGTGCTATATGCGGTCTGTGCGGCTTTATGACGGTTGCCGGAAAGGACCACACCATCTCCGCGAACACTGCCGGCGGCTACGGCTTTACGGCAATAATCGTCGCATGGATGTCGAAATTCAACACGTTTGTCATGATGATAATAGCGTTCCTCATTGTATTCCTCGAACACGGTGCGAGTGAGATTGCAAGTAAATTTGCGGTAATGAACGACTACGCCGCTGACATTATCACCGGCATCATTCTCTTCTGCCTTATCGGAAGCGAATTTTTCATCAATTACAAAATAAAGTTCCGCCGCAATGCCGGCGCCGCAACGACAAAGGAGGGTGAATGATATGCTGCCAACAATAATTGCGTGGTTCAACAGAGCCGTCATGTTCGGCACGGTCATGATGTACGGAGCAACCGGTGAAATCATCACCGAAAAATCGGGGCACTTAAACCTCGGCGTACCCGGTATAATGTACGTCGGCGGCTTTTCCGGATTTGTCACGGCGTTTCTTTACGAGCAATTTCACGGTGAAAACTACAATCCCCTTGTGTGCATTATCCTTTCGTTCATAGTTGCTTTTGCCGCCTCAGCGCTCATGGGACTTCTCTACAGCTTTATCACGGTAACTCTCCGTGCAAATCAGAACGTAACGGGACTCACGATAACTATTTTCGGCGTGGGCGTCGGCAACTTCTTCGGTAAAATGGTAATGGGCGACAAGACGGTTGCCGTTACAAACCTCGGCTTCAAGGCATTCACGACGAAAATCCCCGGTCTTTCGGGCATGGGAGCTGTAGGTCAGCTTTTATTCAGCTACGGATTCATGGTTTATCTTGCGATAATAGTCGCCGTTCTTACTCAGCTTTTCTTGAACAAGACGAAAATCGGACTCAATCTCCGTGCTATCGGTGAAAATCCTGCAACGGCGGATGCAGCAGGCATTAACGTCATACGCTACAAATACCTTGCTACCTGCATAGGCGCCGGAATATCGGGTCTCGGCGGTCTTTACTACGTACTCGAATACAACAAGGCGATGTGGGCGACCGAAAACGGTATAGAGGCTCTCGGATGGCTTGCTGTTGCGCTTGTTATATTTGCAACGTGGAAGCCTCTCAACGTAATCTGGGGTTCGCTCCTTTTCGGTTTCCTTTCGTGGACGTACCAGTTCATCCCGAACTTCGGCATATCCGTCCCGAACTACGCAATTGAGCTTGTAAAGATGCTTCCCTATGTCGTTACGATGATAGTGCTTATCGTTGTAAGCTTCAGAAATAAGAAAGAAAATCAGCCTCCGGCAAGTCTCGGACTTTCGTACTTCAGAGAAGAAAGATAATTTATGCACATTTCTCCGAGCGGTAGGTTTCGTACCTGCCGCTTTTTTCGTAATTTTTCCAAATTCAAAATCGTATATACACTCGTTTGCGGCACATACTATTCTCGGAACAGGAAAGAGTGAAGCGGCATTGAGCGAAGTATTCAAAGCACCGAGCTTCGTGTCTTTTGTACGTCATAGTGCAGCACATTTGCCAAGTGCCGATGAAGTACATGGGATCAGTCTTTCGTGTTTCTGCGTAAGACGACGGTCTATGCACGGCAATTCTGTACAGATTTTTGAAGGTAAGTGCGCAAGCGGCGCAAACAAAAAAGACGTATGAAGATGGCGAGGAAACGATGCATCAGAATAAGAACATTGCAGAAGTAAACAATACGGTAAATTCGGAAAAAGGAAAATGCTGCGGTCGTTGCGGTTCAGGCGCGCACAAGTCTGTTCACGGTAAAGCTCACGGTAAGGCAAACGAAAAAACGGGCAATAAGCCGAGCGGCGTGACAAGCGAAGCCGATATGAAAAATCGCGGCATGAGCGGAGATATCAGCGGAATTGCCGCCGGTATGTACCGTGGAAATGTCATGACCGATCCGCAGGGAAGCTACACCGGTCGTCCGGCCGATATTACGGAAGTACCCGTACAGGACGCCGACGACCTTTAACCGGTCTTTTCGCCGCATACAAATACGGCGGCACGTATACGTGAAAAGGGTCTGTTAAAAGCATAACGCTCTTAACAGACCCTTATTTTACGCTTTTTCGCAAACCTCATGCACGCATTTCTTTATATACGCAATTTTCTCGCCGAAGCCGTCGTCGAATATATGCGGCGGAAGATACGGGTTATCAAGAATGCTCTTTCCGAAGAGCGTTTCGTACCACGCCGACGCCGCAGCAAATCTGCCGTATATAAGCGATAGGTGGAAGCCGTCACGGTTAATAGATATGCCGCCTCGGTCGATGTCAAAAAGTTCGCTCTTGCGTATTTTCGCTATCACCTTGCCTGCGGGAATTATTCCGCAGCAAACATCTCCCATGCTCTCCCTCGCTTTTTCGTATGCCGACACCACGCATTCGTGCATTATCTTTTGGTTGGAATTGTAGTGTCTTGCGTATTCGTCGCTTACGAAGTCTTTCTCATATGCCCACGTCATGTGGAGGTACTGCTTTGCATTGGGGCGATACCCCTTTACGTAAGCCGAAAGCTTTTCAAGGTAAGGATGATAGGTCTCCGGGACGCCGGCAAGACCGCTGACCTGCTGTAAAGTTACAATGTCCCAGTTGTCCGAGAGAAGCGCGTCCTTTACCGAGACCTTCTCACCCGTCGGCTTCGCCTTAAACTGAGGGTCGTACTCACGCAAATCCTCGTCTATATTGCGGCAGTGCCTTTCAAGCGAGCATCCTCCTATGTACAGGTTTACGACCTTGCACCTCTCTCCGCCGCAGTTTGCGATGTCTTCAAGGTATGACGTTGCGTCCTCCGAAAAGCTGTTTCCTATTGCAAGAATTTTAAGCATAAGTACTCTCCTTTTTATCTGTCACAGTATATTTTGTAAGGTATTCCTTTTTCCAAAGGTTTGCCGTATTCCGAGGTAAGATTCATCACATATACGTCTCTGTCCGCATCCGAGATAATGCCGCCGAAGTCCTTTGTCTTTTTCTTCGACGAATACACAAATATCGGAACATCTTTTGATATATTCTCCGCGCCGCCGCTTCTGTATCTGTCATACGACAGAAAAGCGAGCACCTCTTTTCCGCGCGACTTCACCGTCACCTCGTAACCGTCGGACTGCGGATTAAAGTGCAAGGAGAAAGGACCGAACCGGGTCTCACTTTTGCCGTAATATTCCGGTGAGAAGCCCTTATTTCTGAGTCTTTTCTCAAGCTCGGAGCAAAGTCTTGCGCCGTCGGCATTTGCGCTTTTCGGGAGAAGAATGCGCGATATTCCGTAGCGGCGGTCAAAGTTTTCTATGCACCGAAGCTCACGCAGAACGTCCAAATCTCCCCTTTCGGCGACGACATATGTGTTCTTGCGCGTATAAAAATCACAGATATCCTCGCTCTTCGCGCCGTGGTTTGCGTCCTTCGCGCCTGTCGAGATACACATATATTCGCCGTCCGCGCGGAGTGAGAGATATCCGCCGTTTTTGTCATAGGCAACGTAAACCGCAGGTCTTGCAAAGTCCCTCACGGCAAAAAGTGCGAACAAGGTACAGCAAATGAGGCACATACCGACAGCGCAGATTCCCGGTGCAAACATATGCTTCTTCCGAAGGTACGCCGCAAGTACTATGCAGACTACGACAATCGCCGCAGTTGCAGGCACAAACGGAAAATCTGTTTCGGGTACGCTTACGGCGGAAAATCTGTGAGAGGCGAGAAAGTGCGAAACGTTGACAAGAAATCCTGCCGCAAGCTTCACCGCGAGTCCGAGAATCGCACACACCGCACGGCACACGCCGAAAGGCATAAGCGAAAGAATCGCTGTCAGAAATACGAGCGTCAGTATTACGGTAACGGGAAGTGCGGCGGCGACGTTAGCAACAGGCGATATGAGCGACACCTCGCCGAATGAGAATATCAGAACCGGTAGTGAGAATGTTACTGCCGACAGAGTTGTGACGACAGTCGAAAACACATATCCAATGGCGCGGAAAGCGAAGCTATTTCCGTGCGAAAATTTGCCGTACAGCGGAGCGCAGATAAGTATTCCTGCCGTAGACAGAAAAGAGAGTGCCGCACCGGCGTCATACACGGAATAAGGCGATATGAGAAGCACGGCGAAAACTGCGGCGGCAAGCGACGTGAGCGGATCGCTCTTTCTGCCGATGATAACGCCGAAATTCACCGCAAACGCCATGACAGCACTTCTCACAACAGGCATACCGAACCCGGTAAAAGCCGCATAGCCGAATATAAATGTTGTGAGAAGCACACAGCGCAAAAGTCTCGGAATCTTAATTACGGATAGTATCCACCCTGCAAGAAGCACCAAAACGCTCAGGTGAAGTCCCGACACCGAAAGAATATGAGAAAGTCCGCATCGGCGGAAATCGTTCTTTATCTCCTGCGGCAAGCCCGATTTGTCGTCGGTAAACATACCGACGGCGATATAGTACGGGTCGAGGTCATCCGCGGCGGCGCAATATCGGAGAAGCTCACGTTTCACTCTGTCACGAAACAGTGCAATGCCGCTCTTCTCGGCTTTCTTTGCAACATTCACCGAACCGTCGGCTTCAAGCTTTATAAATATTTCGTCGGCTTTCAGCGTGCGTTCTTCAAAGTATCCGTTCGACTTTACTTTTTCCGGACGAAGCACCTTTGCTTTCCCCTCGACAGTATCACCGACCCCGACACCTCTCGCACCGTAACAGCTGAGCTTTACACTGACATCAAGCGGAGAAATGAGCTTCACGGTATAATATGCGTAGTTGCTCCCGGGATTTACCTCCGTGACAATGCCTCGGTAATCGACAACCGCCGCTTCGTCATCATCGTAAGTACTGCCGGACACATGGTTTTCGTCGAGAAAATCCACGCTCATTTTCTCCGGGCCGTACACTCTCACACACGCAGAACGGACAAGTACTGCGGCAACAAGTAAAGCGAGCAAGGCAAAGTCCGCTCTGCGAAAGAAAACTGCCGACACCGCCCCGGCAACTACCGCCACCGCAGAAACAAGAAGTGCCGCACCGAGCGAATCGCCTATGCCGACCGACATAACGATACACACAAGAAAGACGCACACTGCC
This sequence comes from uncultured Eubacteriales bacterium, assembly GCA_934502885.1. GTDB lineage: Bacteria > Bacillota > Clostridia > Oscillospirales > CAG-382 > CAKSUT01. The sequence continues at coordinate 297,087 of CAKSUT010000001.1, forward strand.
GCCGCCAAAAGAAGCGGTCTCTTCAAATGCGGAATATTACTGCTTTTACTGTCAAACCCATGATGCGACGGCAATTCAAGTCTCTCCCTACTTAATAACATATTGAAATTGTAACACATAATTTGACAGAATAATTGAATAACGTGTAAAAAAACGGCATAAAAACTGCGCCGCAGTATTGCCTGCGACGCAATTAAAACATAACCGTCTTTACTTTTCCGCTCCGAATGCTCTGTTGAAGTTCTCAATCGTATACTCGGTTTCCATATCGGTGATAGAAATATACCAGTCGCAGAACGCTGTAAAATCAACCGACTGCGCCATTTCGAGCGTTATATCGTGCCTGCCGTCGGTGTGGACACATTCGGAGGACTCGAAATACGTCTTCGCTTCCTCGATAATGCCCTCACAGGTAAGCGGCACTCCGGCGCCGGAGGTCATAAAGATATCGTTAGGCACGGCGAATTCAGAGCCGATTGCATTGTCCGGTGCAACGCTTTGTTCGTTTGATTCGGCATTCCCGGCGGATCTTTCGCTACCCGAATAGTCTTTCTGCTTTGAAATTCCGCAAATATTGTCTGTTGCTGCCGCACTCTCCTCATCACTGTCTGTCGGAGGAGGCGGTGCAAACACTCTCCGAGGCGCATAGCTCTGCGTATCGTTGCTGTCAATTTTCGGCGAATCGCTCTTATCTGCGGAAGATGTACCGAACACCTCATCTTCAGAAGTTGACTTTTGCTCGGAAGCATCGCCGTTACCCGCATCAGCCCATTCAACCGAAACCGACTTTTTATCCCTTGAGTTATCGTTTTGTGCATCATAACCGTTGCTGTCGCCTGTTTCATCATTTGCCGCCGCACTTTCACTTTCGGGAATCTCCGCTGCGGCTGTGTCGGAAGTGCTGTCAGGATTAGGCATCATCATGACAAACATGGGTGCATCCGCAGCCTGATCCGCAGTCTCCTCCGCCGCACCGTTCTTGTCTGCTGAGGTGATGCCGTCTATAAACGACGAGAAAGGCACGCCCTTTATAAGGAACACGGCAACCACTGCCGCCGCAGCGACTCCAACAAACGGTATTCTGAACCTCGGCTTTCTTGATGCAAGAAGCGGCGTTGCGGTATCGCCCTTTCTTATTCGTTCGGCGATGCAGTCATGAAGCATAACTCCATCCTTTTCCGGCTTCACACCGGCCCCTGCCATTATGCGCTTCATACTGCGCATTTCGCAAAGCAAGGTACGGCATTCTCCACACGACTTTACGTGAGCAAGTCTTTCCGCTCCGAGCGAATTATCGTCTATATTATCATTTTCAAGTATAAAGCTCTGAACTTCCCCGCAGTCACATCTTTTACAGTCCATGTCCATACACCGCACCTCCTTTGCTGTATATTTTTGTAGACTCTCTTTCATCTACAATTCTTTAGACGAAGTAAATTCCGATTTGTTCCGGAAATTTTAGACTTTTTTAAGATTTTTTCCGCAAACGGTCAGACTGCCCCCGACTCGTAAAGCAGTTTTTTCAGCGTACTTCTCGCTCGGTTGAGTCTTGACTTCACCGTTCCCTCTTCGAGACCGAGAATGTCGGCGATTTCGCTGTACGAATATCCTTCAAATTCACGAAGCACTATAACCGTCCTGCTGTTTTCGTCAAGCTTTTTAACCGCAGCATGCACCGCTTCTATTTCCTCACGCCGCACGACGCTATTTTCCGGGTTGGAGAGAATGCTTTCATCCGGTATCTCGAACGGTCTGTCGTCATCGTCCCCGGAAAGCTCCGAGAGCATTATCTCTTTGTGTGCATAATGCTTTCGCATATAGTCGTAGGTGACATTTTTGCAGAGCCTGTACAGCCACGTTGCGAACTTGCTCTCGCCTCTGAACGAGGAAATCGAGTTGTACACACGCATGAACACCTCTTGAGAGATATCCCATGCGTCGTCGCTGTTTTTCACACTGAAATACGCAGTTGAATACACAAGCTTCTCATATCTTTTCACAAGCTCGGTGAAAGCATCGGCGTCTCCGCCCACAATTGCTTCAACAAGCTCACTGTCGTTCATTTCGGGTATACTCTTATCTGTCTTCGGCTTTTCCTTCTCACCGAAACCGAACACCCCGAGAAACACCGCATTCACCGCCTTTCCTCTTCGATTAACGCAGAACCGTTCAGCTCTGACGTGTCATTTTCTTTATCCATGAGTATCTGTTTACCTTGATAAACGCCACAAAGCACTTGAATATCTGATCCGCATTGAGGCATAACAGCACCGCCACCGGCGACCACTCCCACCTGAACGCCGCAAGAAACGACAGCGGAAGCACGATACACCAAATGCTTACAAGGTCGTTTATAAACACAAACCGTGTGTCTCCGCCGCCTCTGACTATTCCCGTAAGCACAGGCATTTCATACGCCGTGCCGATACAGGTGACGCAAAGCACCAGAATAAAGCTCGACGCAAGCGACTTTGTTTCGGGACTGAGTTCATACAGCGAGAGAATGGGAAGCCGCAAAAGATTGAGTACGACGCTTGTCGCTATACCGACGCACAGGAAGATGAGCTGAAGCGTAACGGTATACGGCTTTATCTTATCCGTCTTCCCTTCACCGATGGTTTTACCTATCATAACCGCCGCCGCACTCGACGCACCGACCGAGGCAACCTTAAGAAGCTGGAAGAGCGTCGTTGCGACCGAATTTGCCGCAATTGCGCTGTCGTTCATATGACCGAGAACAACGGTTTGAAGTGCCGTTGACGTTCCGAACATACCTGCCGCTATCACGATGAAAACCGAGGTGCGGAAGTAGTCGGACAAAAGCGACTTATCGAAGGCCTTAAGGTCATGCAGTCTGAAAGATATCTTCTTTTCCTTGGTGACAAAATAGAATATTATCACGGCAAGCTCCGCCGCTCTTGCACAGAGCGTACCTATTGCTGCACCCGTAACTCCGAGTCTCGGAGCACCGAAGTGACCTTCTATGAGAAGATAATTGATAACACAGTTGATAATGAGCGTCTGAACCGACGCGAAGAACGCAATCTTTACGGTTTCAACGCTTCTCATCGCGGCAAGAAGCACCGTACTTACCGCAAGCAGAAGATATGTAAATCTTATGAGGTACGCATATTCCGCTCCTGCGGCAATAATCGCCTCGGACGGAGTGAACACGGAAATTATCTGCTTCGGGAAAAAGGACATTCCCAAGAAGAACACCGCACCGAAGGTCACGGCAAGTATAAGTGCGCCGACGGTAAGTCTCTTTATAGGCTCGGTTCTCTTCTGTCCCCAATACTGGCTTCCGACGGTGACAAGCGTGTCGCCCGCCGCCATTATGAGCTGTTGGAAGATAAACTGCACCTGGTTTACCGCGGCGACGCCCGAAAGAGCGGTTTCGCTGTAAACGCCTATCATTATATTGTCGGCAAGGTTTACCGACAGAACTATCACGTTTTGCAGAACAAGCATGAGCATGAGTCTGAAAAACGATCTGTAAAACGTTTTGTCCTTTGTGATAACCACGATTTATCCCTCTTTTTCGGAGCTTCTCATATTGTCTTCGGGAGTGCCGTCACCAAATCTCCGAGGTGTTCGGTATAATTGATGACAATCGGAGTTATCGTGCCGTCATCGGCGTAATCTATCTCGCTTATTGCGGCGTTATTCATCCATGCGACCGAATTAAACTCCGAAAGCGGCTTTCCGAGCCATGTGCAGGCAAGGCATCTGAGCGGTGTTGCGTGAGTTGCGACAAGCACCGTTTTACCGCGGTTTTCTGCGACGATTCTCTCGACCTCGGCTTTCAGCCTGTCGTAAACCTCACGCATAGACTCACCGTCGATACTTACGAAATCGGCGGGATCGGTGCGCCATGTGTTGTAAAGCTCGGGGTAATCCCTCTCAAGCTCGGAGAACTTTTTGCCCTCCCATTCGCCGGCGTATATCTCGCGGAGATTTTCATCTTTAATAGGCTCAATACCGTGGTACTTTGTGATATGGAGCGCGGTCTTGTATGCACGCCGAAGATCCGAGGAATACGCGATATCGATTTTTCTGTTCTTCAGGTACACCCCGGCGCACTCCGCCTGTTCATGTCCGAGTTCGGTGAGGTCGCCGTCCATATGACCGTGAAATTCTCCCAAAAGATTTCCCTCACTGTAGCCGTGGCGCACAAAAATAAGCTTTGTCAATGTTTACCGCTCCCCTCTCATTCACAAGTTACAGTATACCACAACTCCGGCGTTAAGTCAAGAGCGAAAATAATAAAATTATTGTTCACGCTTTCTTTTCCGCAAACACTTGAAAGAAAGCGGAATTTGTGGTAAACTATGGCGTTGACAGGCAAAGACCCACGAAGCGAAAGGAACATAAGTCATGGATGAAGCATTAAAGAAACGGTATATAAACGCAAAGCGCAAGCTTTTTGAAAGAGCTTATTCAAACCTCAACCCGAAGCAAGCCGAGGCGGTATTCACGACGGAGGGACCTCTTCTCGTTCTCGCCGGAGCCGGAAGCGGAAAAACGACGGTTCTCGTAAGAAGAATCGCTTTTATCGTAAAATACGGCAACGCATACTTCGATGAGAATGTGCCGGAGGACGTGCCGGAGTTTTTCGTAAACCAGCTTGAAGAGCTTGCCGCTGACAAGACACTTTCAAAGGAAACTCTCGACGGATATCTCGAAATGTTCAAGGTGAAGCCGGCAAGACCGTGGGAGGTTCTTGCGATAACCTTCACCAACAAGGCGGCAAACGAGATGAAGGAGCGTCTCTCTGCGATACTCGGCGAGTCGGCTCTCGAAATATGGGCAGGCACGTTTCACTCGATATGCGTGCGCATTCTGCGCCGCTTTATAGACCGCATAGGCTACGACAGAAGCTTCACGATCTACGACACCGACGACACCCGAAAGCTCATATCCTCCTGCATAAAGGAGCTGGGACTCGACGAAAAGCTTCTCCCGGCGAAAAAGGTGCTTTCGGTAATAAGCCGCTCGAAGGACAAGCTCATAGGCTATGCCGCCTTTGCGGACAACCTCACCGAAAAGTCGGGACCGACCGACAAGGCGATAGCGAAGCTCTACGAGATGTACGAAAAGAAAAAAGCCGCCGCAAACGCGCTCGATTTCGACGACATAATAATGTTTACCGTAAAGCTTTTGTCCGAAAACGAGGACATTCGCCGCACCTACTGCGACAGATTCAGGTATGTTCTTGTCGATGAGTATCAGGACACCAACATGGCGCAGTTCTACCTTATCCGTCTTTTCTGCTCCGAGGCGGAGAATATAATGGTGGTGGGCGATGACGATCAGAGCATCTACAAATTCCGCGGCGCGACAATAGAGAACATTCTCTCCTTCGACCGCTGTTACAAGGATGCAAAGGTGATAAGACTCGAGCAGAACTACCGCTCAAAGGGCACAATCCTTGAAGCGGCGAACGCTATAATCAACAACAACCTCAACCGCAAAGGCAAAACGCTCTGGACAAGCAACGACAAGGGCGAGAAGATAACGGTTGAGGAATGCCCGAACGCAAACGAAGAGGCGCGCTTTATCGTTGACAAGATAGGCGAAATGTCAAGCGGCGGCAAGCGCCCGTTCAAGGACTTTGCGGTGCTTTACCGCATGAACTCTCAGTCCCTTGCAATAGAGCAGGCGCTCGCAAAGAGCGGTTTTCCGTACAGAGTCCTCGGCGGTGTGCGCTTCTACGAGCGCAAAGAGGTCAAGGACATAATCTCATATCTGTGCGTTGTGTCGAATCCGACCGACATGGTGAGACTTCGGCGCATAATCAACGTTCCCCGCAGGGGCATCGGCGACACTTCTGTAGCGGCACTCGAGGATATATGCGTAAAAACAGGCAAATCGCCGCTTGACGTTATGCAGACGGTGTCACAGTACCCGGAGCTTTCGAGAGCGGCGGCAAAGCTCAAGGAGTTCGGCGACTTAATCGAGGATTTCCGCGACACGGCGGACAATGAACCGCTGTCGGTACTCATCGAAAAGGTAATAGAAAAGAGCGGCTACCGCAAGATGCTTAAGGACGGCGGCGAGGAGGAAAAGGACAGACTCTCGAACATCGAAGAGCTTGTGTCGAATGCAGTGACCTACACCGAAAACAACGAGGATGCAACTCTCTCCGGATTTCTCGAGGAGGTCGCGCTTGTCGCGGACGTGGACAACTACGACACCGACGCCGACGCAATTGTTCTCATGACGATTCACAGCGCAAAGGGACTCGAATTTCCCGTCGTATTTCTCCCGGGCATGGAGGAAAACATCTTCCCCGGGTCGCAGTCGGCGTTTGAAAACAGCGAGCTTGAGGAGGAGCGGCGTCTTGCGTATGTTGCGGTAACAAGAGCCAAGGAAAAGCTCTTCATGATACACTGCCGTTCGAGACTCCAGTACGGACGCACAAGCTTCAATGCCCAGAGCCGCTTCATAAGTGAGATTCCCGAGGAAATATGCGAATTTGAGTCTATGACACAGCCCGACGCCTTTGACTTCGGAGTCGGCAACAAGTTTAACCCGTACAATCCATTCAAGCCGAACAATCCATTCAAGCCGAACGGCGAAAGCAAAAACACCGGCACGGGAAGCACCTTCGGTTACGGCACAAGCCGTCCCATTGGCGCAAGCCGTCCGACAGGCGGTTACGGTCAAAGCGGCTACGGTTCATCGCAGCCGACAAAAAACGCACCTGCGGCACAGCAAACTCCGGTCGAACGCTTCAGCGTGGGTGACAGCGTAAAGCACCCGGTTTTCGGAGTCGGAGTCATAACAAAAGCAACACCCACAGGACCGGACGTACTTTACGAGGTTACGTTCGACAAGGTCGGAACGAAAAAAATGATGGCAAACTACTCGAAGATGACAAGGGCATAAGCAAGCTCAACATACATAGAAAATTCTTCTCCGCGCAAGCGAAATTTCCCGTGCCGTAAAACACAAACCTGCGGCACACTCAAAAAGGGGCGTCCTCCGACGTCCCTTTTTTTGATGTAAAATGCAAAAATAAAAACCCCCGAATTCGGACTCCATAGCATTCAATGCACCAAATTCGGGGGAAAACCATTAATTTTTTATGTCTTGTTATCTGTTACCGATTAGTTCTTCTTTTTCTTGGAGAATACAACAGCAACAACGATAACTGCGATAACTACGATGATGATAACTACCCAAACAACTGTGTTGTTTCCGCTCTCTGCGGGAGCTTCGTATGTAGTCTCGGTCTTTGTCTCAGTCTCATCGACAGTCTCTTTTGTCTCGTCTGCAGGCTCTTTTGTATCAGGCTCGGTTGTCTCGTCAGCCTTGTCTTTTTCTTTGTTCTTCTCAGCATCTTCCTGAGCCTTGAGATCTTCTTCGAGCTTCTTGATTTCGATAGCTACTTCAGCACTTGCCTGAGCTTCAACATAGTCCTGATCGAAGGTGTTGCCGGCCTTGGTGAATACTACCTTGGAGAAAGAACCGGAGTACTCGGTCTCGCCCTTTACGTATACATCGTGTACGCCTGTGATAGCGTCGATGTCTGCGTTCTTGTAAACCTGGTCAACGATCTGGGAGGACTTTGTCTCGCTGTCGTTAACTGCGAACTTAGCTATAGGCTCGCCTTCGCACTTTTCGTCGTCGATGTATACCCAGAACTCTGTGCCGGTGCCTGCCTTGTCGCCGCCGAGGTTGTAGCCGCACTTAACAGCTACGTTGGTTACGCCTTCGTCGCCGAAGTCAACGCCGGTGAACTTAACGATGTCGCCCTGTGTGGTTCTGCCTGTGCCGTATGCTTCTGCAAAGCAGAGAGCGTTACCTGCAGCCTGATCGTTTGTGTCGGGGTTGTCAATAAGCTCGCACTTGCCTGCTCCTACTGTGCAGATGATGTAATCGGTATCGCCGATCTCTGCTCTGAGAGCGATAGCTTCAATCTTAGCCTGCTTGTCCGCAACTGCCTTGACAGCCGCCTCGTCAAACTTGTTGCCCTCGTATGTAAGAACGATCTGAGAGAAAGAACCGGAGTACTCGGTCTCGCCCTTTACGAATACGTTGTGGATGCCTTCGATCTTCTCGATGTCCTGGTTCTTATAAACCTGGTCAACGATCTGAGAGGACTTGGTCTCGCTGTCGTTTACAGCGAACTTAGCGATAGGCTCGCCTTCGCACTTTTCGTCGTCGATGTATACCCAGAACTCTGTGCCGGTGCCTGCCTTGTCGCCGCCGAGGTTATAACCGCACCTGATTGCGATGTTGGTAACGCCTGCGCCGAAATCAACGTTTTCAAACTTAACTATGTCGCCCTGAGTGGTTCTGCCTGTGCCGTATGCTTCAGCGAAGCAAAGAGCGTTGCCGCTTGCCTGGTCGTTTGTGTCGGGGTTATCGATAAGAGTACACTGTCCCTCTCTTACGTTAAGGATCTTGAAAGCGTCCTCAGCGTTTACGCAAGCAAGGGATGCCATAGCTGCGAGCATAAGCACGCAAAGCATAATACTTACAATTTTCTTCATTGTCGTCTTTCTCCTTTTAAATTAGAATTAGAACGGTTGACGATATCCGCACGTCTTCGCATGATTCTTTGGAGCTTAAGAAGTCACGCGCCGTGCGGACACAATATTATATGCGCAACTTTCACACAAAATTGCTCATACAATATCTTCATGTTGTATTATACCACAAACGCGCAGGAATAAATATGCGAAAACTATAAATTACCCTATCAAAAATGTGCTTTTTTAATAAATAAAGCCGTTTTTTCGCTTTTCGGGAAAGTATTGCCGTATTCATGATTCGGTTCGGATTTTACGGCAAACGGTAAAAAATGTAAATTTTCGCAGAGTTTTTCGCACCGCAAGCGGAGCAAAAACGCCTGACGCGCGCCGAAAGTGAATTATTTTGCAAATTTTCTCACTCATTTTCTTAAAATACTTGCTTTTTTCATATTTTAACGATAATATATCAAGTGTAAACTTGATTAAACGGGAGGTACGCATGGAACCGCAAAACAGTATTTTTCTTGATTGTCCCGAAAACATAAGCTTTGATTTCAAGAGCAGTGACGGTATAACGCCCGATTCCTTTCATTTCCACAATCACTACGAAATATCCATGGCGTTCGGCGGAAAACTCACGATAATCAACAACGGAGACACCATTCAAACCGACAATCCGTGTCTTATTCTCCATCGTCCAAACACCTTTCACGCCGTAATCGCCGAAAAAGGCACGAGCTACGACAGATATCACATATATTTCAACAACAGCTTTCTCATGAAGTTTCCGTCAGAGTATTTAAATATCGGAGAGCTCTTTCACTCGAATTTCAGCGTAACAGAGCTTACTCCCGACGACATTTCCGAGCTTATGACGTATCTCAATCTTATCTTTTCCGCAAACGGAAATGTACAGCGTCAGTCGCTTCTTCTTGCGGCTCTTCTCAACAAAATGGGCGACTACGTGGGCACGGGAAAGAACATGGAGAGAAACGCAAACAGCTCATACATAGAGGAAGTAATAAAGTTCATATCCGAGAACTACGGCGAACAGCTCACAGCCGGAAGTCTTGCCGACAAATTCTACGTCAGCAGTGCGAAGCTCAATATGGACTTCAAGTCGATGACCTCGATAACGCTTCACAAATATATCGTAACAGTGCGCCTCATAAACGCAAAACGTATGCTCATAAGCGGCGTGAGCGTTCTCGAAACGTCGATTGCGTGCGGCTTTTTCAACGAAAGCCACTTCATAAGAACCTTTAAGGAAAAGACAGGAGTCACACCGTCCAAATACGCGCGAATGTTCGGCAAAGAGCAGGTCGGAATGTCAGAACCGGTTCAGAAGCCGACCTGACGCAAAGGTCCGTCACTCAGCGTCTGCGTGTAAGAGTCTGAAGTGTCTGCCGGAAAACTCCACCGCACCTTCTTTTTGAAGCTTTGAAAGCTCGGTCGTCATGGCGCTTCTGTCAACGGCAAGGTAATCGGCAAGCTGAGTTCGTCCGAGAGGTATATCAAATTCGGAGCTTGAATTTTCCGCGGCGCGCGCAGAAAGGTACGAGAGCAGTTTCTGTTTTGTCGTGCGCTTGCTCATATGCCGCATTTTTTCGTTTACGGTGAGTGCTTTCGAGGCAAAGTCCGAGAGAAGATTTGCAAGCATTCTTGCGTGTGCCTCGGTGGGACTGCCGCCGATGTCTGTGACTTTATCCGCGTCAAGCCAGACCACTGTACACTCTCTATCCGCCGTGACCGTCACATAGGTCTGCGTGCCGCCCGAGAGCGCAAAGGCTTCGGCAAACAGTTGTCCCTCTCCGAGCTTTGAGATGAGAGTTCTGTTTCCCCAAAAGTCCTCGTGAACTATCGACGCCGCTCCGACCGCAAGCAGTCCGAATTCATGCACCCTTACTCCGTTTCGGAGGATTATCTCCCCTTTAGAATATTCCGCGCACCTCGCTCCGAATTTTTCGAGCAGTGTGTACACTTCGTTCTCCGGTACGCCGCGGAACATTCCGCTTTCCGCAACGGTTTTTGCAATTATAGATTTTTCCATAAAACAATTCTCCTTTTGTTGTAAATACAACAGAATTATTCTTGCCTTTGTGATACAATCATATCATCAAAAACATTAAAAATCAAGAGGAGAAATAACAATGATAAGAAAAATAATAAACATAGACAGAGCAAAGTGCAACGGCTGCGGTGCGTGTGCCTCCGCCTGCCACGAGGGTGCAATAGGAATGAAGGACGGCAAGGCGTACCTCATGCGCGACGATTACTGCGACGGTCTCGGCGACTGTCTGCCGGCTTGCCCGACGGGCGCTATAACCTTTGTCGAGCGTGAAGCCGCCGCTTACGACGAAGAGGCAGTGCTTGCCGCAAAGGCAAAGAAAGAAGGCGTCACGGCAAAGAAGGACCTTCCCTGCGGCTGTCCCGGAACTCATTCGAGAAAAATCGAACACAGTTTGCGGAACACAACCGCCGAAAATACTCCCTCCGATATGCCGAGCCGACTTGGTCAGTGGCCGGTGCAGATAAAGCTTGTTCCTGTAAATGCACCGTACTTCGACGGTGCGAAGCTCCTTATCGCGGCGGACTGCACGGCGTATGCTTTCGGTGCTTTCCACGAAAGATTTATGAAAGGCGCCGTGACTCTCATCGGCTGTCCGAAGCTTGATTCGGTTGACTATTCCGAAAAGCTTGCGGCAATTATCGCCGAAAACGACATAAAGAGCGTGACGGTTGTGCGTATGGAGGTGCCGTGCTGCGGCGGTCTCGAAAACGCAGCAAAGAAAGCTCTCATGAATAGCGGCAAGTTTATACCGTGGCAGGTTGTCACGATATCGACCGACGGAAAAATACTTGATTGACGAAGAACTGCATTTTTTAAGCTCGGAATGACAATAATCACAATACCGACAATTTAAGTAAAGGAGAAATATTATGCAGATTACGAAAGACATAAAGTATGTTGGAGTAAACGATCATGAAATCGACCTTTTCGAGGGTCAGTACACAGTTCCTAACGGAATGTCCTACAATTCCTACGTAATCCTCGACGAAAAGACAACCGTTATGGACACGGTTGACGCAAAATTCACCCACGAATGGCTTGACAATCTCGCCGAAGTCCTCGGAGGACGCACGCCCGACTATCTTGTGGTTCAGCACATGGAACCCGACCATTCCGCAAACATCAAAAGCTTTCTCAAAACTTACCCCGAAACGACGGTCGTCGCAAACACTAAAACCTTTGCGATGATAGACAATTTCTTCGGCGAAGGACTCTGCAAAAACAAGCTCGTCGTCGAAAACGGAGGCACGCTCTCTCTCGGAAAGCACACTCTCACCTTCGTGTTTGCGCCGATGGTACACTGGCCCGAGGTCATGGTGACATACGACAGCACGGACAAGGTGCTTTTCTCGGCAGACGGCTTCGGAAAATTCGGTGCGCTTGACATCACGGAGGAATGGACGGACGAAGCGAGACGCTACTACATCGGCATCGTCGGAAAGTACGGTGCGCAGGTGCAGGCGCTTCTCAAAAAGGCGGCGGAGCTTGATATTGAGAAAATCTGTCCTCTCCACGGTCCGGTTCTCACCGAAAATCTCGGATACTACATCGGTCTTTACGACACATGGTCGAGCTATTCCGTCGAGACAGAGGGAATAATGATAGCCTACACATCGGTTTACGGCAACACGAAAAAGGCAGTCGAAATGCTTGCCGCAAAGCTGTGTGAGGATGGGTGTCCCAAGGTTGTCGTGACGGATCTTGCACGCTGTGACATGGCATCCGCCGTTGCCGACGCTTTCAGATACGGAAAGCTCATTCTTGCCACAACGACCTACAACGCCGATATTTTCCCGTTCATGCGTGAGTTTATCGAACATCTCACCGAAAGAGGCTACAAAAACCGCACCGTCGGCTTTATCGAAAACGGCTCGTGGGCGCCGCTTGCGGCAAAGGTGATGAAAGGTATGCTCGAGGGATGCAAGAGTCTCACGTATCTTGACACAGTCGTGACGATAAAGTCCGCACCGAACGACGCCTGCGCCGAGTCGATAAAGGCTATGGCGAAAGAGCTTTGCCGCGAATACGTTGCTCTCTCAGGCGACAGAGCGGACAAAAATGACATGACGGCTCTCCAAAAAATCGGCTACGGTCTCTATGTTGTAACCTCAAACGATGGTAAGCGTGACAACGGTCTTATCGTGAATACGGTAACGCAGGTATCCGACAGTCCTAACAGAATCGCCGTGAACATCAACAAAGCAAACTATTCGCACCACGTCATAAAGCAGACGGGAATAATGAATGTAAACTGCATCTCGATCGATGCTCCTTTCAAGGTATTCGAGGACTTCGGCTTCAGAAGCGGCAGAAACACTGACAAGTTTGCGGGTATTACGCCCATACGTTCCGACAACGGACTTGTGATACTTCCGAATTACGTCAACGCCGCATTCTCGCTAAAGGTTGAGGATTACGTTGACCTCGGCACTCACGGAATGTTCATCTGCTCTGTCACCGAGGCAAGAGTGATAAACGACAAACCGTCGATGACCTACGCCTACTATCACGAAAACGTAAAACCGAAGCCTCAAACCGAAGGCAAGAAAGGCTTTGTCTGCAAGATATGCGGCTATGTGTACGAGGGAGCCACTCTTCCGGACGATTTCATCTGCCCTCTCTGCAAGCACGGAGCGGCGGATTTTGAGCCGATAGAATAAACAAAAATGCACCGTAAACCGAAGTTTTGCGGCGCACATACAAAAGGCACCGCACAAAGCTTGAATGCTTTGTGCGGTGTCAGCGTATATATGGAGATTTTGGGGGACAGGTTAATTATTTAGCGAGTACATCGAAAAGCTCTTCGGGGACATATGTGAGACCGTAACCGGGGTTTGTCTTGTCAGAAACAAGCACTGCCTTTGCGGGAAGCTCAACCTTCTCGCCATCCTTTGTACAACTGTTGTCGCCGAGGACGATCTTAACTTTGCCGTCGAGGGTGATGCTCTTCTCTTCGCCGTTCCACTCAAGCGCAATGCCGAGCTTCTCGCATTTCTTTCTGAGGGGTACGAGTGCAACGCCGTTTTCGTCAACGTACTTGTCGTTCTCGGTCTTGTTCTCCACAAGGAGAATATTCGAGGTCGAAAGCTTTGCCGGGAGGCTCATGGTTACGATGCCGTCGTTTGCGATGCAAAGTATCTTATCGCCTGCGGAAATGTCGGTAAGCTTTACAATATTCTTTGTGTAAAGGGGCTTTACCGCCGAATCCTTTACGGCTGTTACTATGTACTCGCCGTCGACACTCTCGATAACGAGGTTTCCGTCAGCGTCAAACTCGCAGGACTTTACCTCGATGTATACGGCACCGCTTGCGGCGTCGCTCTTTTCAGCAACAATAAGCTTAGCCGATATCTGTGCCGGAAGGCTCATCGTCATAATCGGCAGATGAACGACGGTAATCAAATCTCCCTTTTCCAATGCCGACGGCTCGATGAGGCTGAGCTTTCCATCAAGGAACGCCGTATTTCCGTCATATTTTACTTCAACGGTCATGCCGTTCTCATCTATCGCCGTTACCGTTCCGTCAGCAACGCTCTCTACAGTCGCAGTTGATGCGATATACTCCGCAAGGTTCTCCTCGGGCTTCGAGATAACGACATCGCCGCCGTCCTCCGCTGTTTTATCGCTGAGTGCGTTCTCAATCATGAATATCTTTTCCGCCGTAAAGCCTGCCGGGAGACTGAGCGTCATAACGCCGTCCTTTACCTTGCAGATGAGCTTGTCGCCGGTCGAGAGGTCGTCTATACCGAGAATATTCTTTGTCTTGTTGGGGATAATGCGTGTGTCGGCAGGAACGTTTACCACATACTCTCCGTCCATGCTGCCAACCGTTGCACTGCCGTCCTCGGCGAATGTAACGCCGTCTGCCTTTACGTATACAAAGTAATCTGTCTCGCTTTCAGCGGTAACGACAACGTCGGCAAACATCTGTGCAGGTATGCTTCTTGTGGCAAAGGGAGAATGAACAACGCTTATGAGCGTTCCCTCTTTTAGTGCTGAGATGTCGATTACGGAAAAATCACTGCCGAGGAACATCGTCTCATCGGAGGTGTTGAAAACAACCGTTGTGTCTCCGACCGTTGCCGTAATCTGTCCGTTCTTGACCGACTTTACGGTTGCGAAGCTCGTAAGCATATCGGGAGTCTGTGCGGTTTCATCAGCTGTGAGTGCCGGGGAAATTACCATCGGCTCATCTTCCGCAAAAACCGCCGCATTAATATTCATGCTTGCCGCAAGGACGAGCGAAAGTGCAAGTGCCGCTATTCTTGTGTTTCTCTTTTTCATAATGTTTTCTCCTTTTCATATTTATTTACACTTAAATTTAACAGATGCGATGTTTTTCATTTATCTGTCATGCCTGTTAGACGTAAGAAAATCGGATTTGTTCCGTGATTTTCAAATTTTTTTATTTTTTCGAAAAAAACGCGGAACCTCCGAATAAAGACGTTCCGCGACCGCGCTTTTTGCGTATTATTTGAGTCTTCCAAAGCTCACAGTGCCGAGCTTCATTGAAATTTTCCCGACCGCAAAGCCGAAATCAAGAAGCTCCTTCTTGTATTTCAGGAAGGAATGGTCTATCGGCGCTCCCGAAATTTTCTCTATCTCGTCAAATGTCAGTGTGAGTGCGTCCTCATTATTTTCCTTTATGTACTCCCAAAGCTTGCCGTACTTGCTCACACGCACCGACCTTTCTCACATCTTGCCGTCGTAATCAATCTCGTAGCCGTCGCTTGCGGCTTCATCGCCCACGGCGGCGTCATCTTCAGCGTCAGAGTCGCCTGTCTCGGAGCTTTCCTCTTCGGAAGTTTTTTCTTCATCGTCCGGACTCGGCTCAAAGTCGCTCTCATACAGCGCATAAGCATCGGAGAGCACTTTTTTAAGCTCCGCGCCGTCGGTTATTTCGCTGACCTCGGACTGCGCAACAAATACGGTAAACACCTTTTTCTTTTTGAGCAGTCTGAAAAAGCTGTCGTATAGCGTTTTGTAATCCTCTTCACTGACCTCTTCTCCGCCGAACTTGTAGGTTACGGAGGCATTTCCGTCGGCGTCATAGTCGTTGACAACGCTGAAATATTCGTCGAAAACATATGCGCCGTCCGCAATATTGAACTTTCCCGTAAAAGTGAAATCCCTCTCGCTTCCGATTCTGCCGTAGCGGTTCTCGACATAGAACCACTCTCCGTCCTCGCGCTTATCCTTGTAAAGAGAAAGATCAACGTAAGAGAACGCTCCCTCGGAATAAAGGTACGGAACACCCTCCTCCGAAATCTTATAAACCTTAGTCGTGCAGTCAGCCATTGTGCCGCCGCCGCTCTGCGCAAGAAATTCAGGCTCGCCGTCAAGGTCAACGTCGAAAAACGCATAGCCGTTTTCGTAGTAACCCCACGAATACGGATTCTCAAGCTCCCACACTCTGCGGTATTCCGTGAGTGCCTTTGCGAAATTGCGGGCCTTGTTTTCGGTATCGGGGTCAAGCTGTTCCCTCTCGACCGTTACCTCTTCGTCTGCGGCGTCGCTTTGCGTTTCGTCGGTATTGTCGGTTGAGTCGATGCTTTCTTCATGCGCAGTATCAGCACCTTTTGGCACACGCAAATAGGTCTCCGGCGGTATTGTGCCGTTTTTGAGGGCGTCCTCGAGAATCCGCACGCTTATTTCGGTGTCGCTCTCTGCACCGTTATTTCTTTTATCGACTATACCGACCTCGATTTTGGCACATGAATTTACCGCAAACGCAAGCGCAAGCAGTGCCGCCGAAAGTGCCGCGGTTCTCAAACTCATCACACGCCGTCTCCTTTTCTCAAAAAGTCACTCTCTTTACAGTGTCGGCAAAAAAGTCACTCCTCGCCGACGTTTTCATCTGACGTAATATTATCCTCGCCGTCATCGGTCTCGAACGAAAGATTCGGCAAAAGGCTTTCCTCCTGCGCAAGCTCTCTTTCGGATCTGTCGGCAATACCCTCGGCGGTGCTTACGACCTCCTGTTCCTGCGCGGTCGAAAGCGCATTGACGTTAAGTCCGTGTTCCGCAGCGTATTTCTCGGCATACGAATCCTTCGGGCAGGAGAACACCGCCGGACACCCCTCAAAAGCGTCGTCCGCAATGTAGGTAACGTTCTCGGAAATATCCACTCTTTTAAGCGAAGTACAGCCCTTGAAAGCACCTGCCTCTATTCTTTCCACCGAACGAGGAATGTAAATGTAGCCTACGGAGGAGCAATCCTTAAAGGCGTCGTAGGGAATGATTTTCAGTCCTCCCGATATTCCGATTTCCTTCAGTGCCGTACAGCCCGCAAACGCACTTTCGCCGAGGTAAGTCACGGCTTTAGGTATATAGATTTTCCCGAGAGCCGAACAGTACGCAAAGCTTCTCGAACCAAGATACGTGAGTGAAGACGGCAAAACCGCATTTTCAAGGTTGGAGCAAGAATAGAACGCATAATCTCCGACTGTCTCTACTCCGTAGGGTATACCAATATAGTAAAGGCTCTCGTTTTCGCCGAAAGAATCCGCGCCCACCGACTTTACTGCCGCGCCGTCCGACAGAGTCGGGACGGTGACATTCACCTCGCCGCCGTTGTAAGCGGTAAGCTCGGCATATTCGGAGCCGTCGTCCGCAAGAAGCGTTCTGAATTCATACTCCTCTTTTTCGGGTTCGGGAGCTTTGTTTTTTTCGTATTCTTCGAGAGCGCTTCCGCCGACTTCAAAAATCTTCGGTGCGGCGTCCATTCCGTGGAGCTTATACTTAAGGCTTCTCAATTCTCCGCACGACGTGAACGAAAGGCAGAGCGACGCCGCAATAAGAATCACCGCCGTTTTTTTTACGGTACGCATTTATTTTTCCTCCGCAAATATATAAATATCCAGTTTTGATTATACAACATATCTTCACAAATGTCAAGAGTTTTTTCACAGCGTCACGCCGCGGCGTCAAAACGGCGTCCGTACTGTTTTGCACGGACGCCGTTTTGACGTTTATCCCACCTTTTCGGCTATTCTGTTCTTGAGCCGCAGCATATCCGAGATAATCGCGATAAATTCTGAATTTGTGGGCTTCCCTCTCGACGACTGCACTGTGTAGCCGAAATACCTGTTCAGAACCTCGACGTCTCCCCTGTCCCACGCGACCTCAATCGCATGGCGTATCGCACGTTCGACCCTCGAAGGCGTCGTGCCGTACTTTGCGGCGATCGTCGGGTAAAGTACCTTTGTAACTGCGTTTATTATCTCGCTGTCGTTTACCGAGAGCATTATCGCCGTGCGAAGATACTGATAGCCCTTGATGTGCGCCGGGACGCCTATCTTATGTATGATTTTCGTGACCTGTGTCTCAAGGTCGTCCGACATTTCACGCACCTCTCGGCTTCTCATTCCCTTGGTTCTGCCTGCGCAGACCTTCTCTATTCTCGCCGCAAGTATTTTGTTGTCAACCGGCTTCATTATGCAGAACGACGCGCCTGCCTCGAGAGCTTCGTCGAGCATATTGCTGTTGGTTATGGAGGTTGCCACGATGAAGTCCGGCTTCGGCACCATATCGCTTCCCATTATCTCGGTGATGAGTCTCGCACCGTCGATTTTTGCAAGCAGAAGGTCGGTTATTACCACATCCGGATTGCACGCCTTTATTCTCTTGTACGCCTCCTCTCCGTCGGAGGCTTCTCCGACCGCCTCAAAACCGTTTCTGCGAAGGTATTCCGCTGTGTTTCTTCTGTATTCCGCATTGCTGTCAGCTATAAATACTCTTATCTGTGATGTCATTGCAATTCTCCTTAATGTATATGGTATATGTCGTTTTAGGTGTGTTGTTTGTTTTTTCAGACGTCTGTTCTTTCTTTGTGAGTACATTTTACCACATTATTCCACTGCTTTCAAGTACTTCCGCGAAGATTCCGACATTTCGGCGGTATCAATAACTGCGCCGTTTTTTCTTTGGCGTCACTGCACAAAAGCCGGTCGAAAGTGGGAGTTTTATGCCGTGAGTTTAGGTCGGGAAAAATAAAACTTTGTAATTAAATGGAAATTTTTGTTATATACCTTGAAACGTATTTTTCGCACATTTTCAACGTAAAATTGCAATTGTTTCTAATGTTTGAGATTTATGTAAACTGTCGTTCACACACTCACTTTCTGACTTATATTTGCGAAACTCTCAACAAAATTTACATCAATGTGAAGAAAAATACGTTTAAACATGGTATACTGTAAAGTGATATATAGTCGGCGGCATGCCGAGACGTAAACAATGAACTGAAAGGTAATCTCTTTAATATGAATACAAAGCGAGTATTGTTTTCAAAAGGCGGCGAGCTTATTTTCATTTCGCACCTTGACCTTGCCCACACCTTTGTACGTGCATTGGGGCGTGCGAATATGCCTGTGGCTTATTCCTCCGGCTTCAATCCTCATCCCAAGCTTGTCTTTGCGCTTCCTCTTTCTGTTGGTATGGAGGGAAAGAACGAGCTTTGCGATATAACTCTTAAAAGCGACGACATTACCGACGAGGATTTTTTCTCCGCTCTCACCGCCGAGCTTCCGCATCAGATAAAGGTCAAGTGCGTTTACGCACCAGACAGAAAGTTTTCGGATATAGAGTGTGCGGCATACACGGTATCGGTAGAACGTGCAGGACTTTCGGACGCATTTTCTGAGGCTCTTTCGCACACGCTCACGACGGTCAAGAAAACCAAGAGCGGCGAAAAAGAAATAGACCTCATACCGAGAATAAAGGAGTTCAGTGTGACGGAATCGGACGGTTTAACTGTACTCTCACTTGTGCTTTGCGCCGCAGGTGAGGAATACCTGAACCCGGAGCTTCTTATGAAAGCACTTGCGGAAAAGGAAGTTTTGACGTCCGACGACGTTTACTTTATTTCGAGAGACAGCATACTGTTCAAGGATATCCGAGAACCGCTTCAATGAGAAAGGGGCAAAGTACAATGAACGGGACACCGAACGGCAGACGCAAGCCCGATGCCGGATTTAATATAAAAGAAACCGAGGCAGAGCGTAAAAAACGGATAGCGCAGAAAATAAAGCTTGCCGAGATACGGCGCACAAGTGCGATATGCTCTCTTTTTCTGTGCAGTGCGGCAATTCTCGTGCCGTCGTTTGTGGGAATAGTGTCTGTGTTTTCACCCAAACCCGAATACTCCGAGCTTGAAAAGCGTGAGCTTGCAAAATTCCCGGCGGTTACGGGCGAAAGCATTTCCGACGGCAGCTTTACCGACGACTTTGACGCATACTATGCGGATACATTTCCGTGGCGTGAGAAGCTCATATCGGCGAGCGCAAATATAAAGAGGCTCTTCGGATTCCGTCCGGAGGGTAAGACGATTTACAACAACGGCGCAAACACCGAGGAAAATACCGACGATTACACGCTTTCCACAAACCGAGACGACGTCCTGAAGCGTCTTGACGAGCTTATGAACGACCCGAACGCCGGTAAAGTACCCGACAGCACCGAAACGCCGGAGGTGAACGTACCGCCGGACGAAAGTCAAAGCACAGGCACGGACGCCGACTCAGTTCAGACACCCGACACCGATACTGCCGATGAGGTTGTCGTTGACGTAAACCGTGAACGAGGTGAAAAAAGAGGTGCGCTTTATGTCGTCGGCGACACGGCTCTCGAGATTTTCGGAGGTACATCGGCGGCGTGCGAATACTACAGCAGCGTTGTAAACCTTCATGCAGACACATACCGTGAGCTTTCCGAAAACGTAAATATATACTGCATGGTATTCCCCACTCACACGGAATTTGCGATTCCCGACGCCGACAGAAGCCTTTCAAAGGAGCAGCGTCCGTGTATCGACACGATAAAGGATTCTCTCGACTCGAATGTGACCTTTGTCGACCCTTATGATATACTCAAGCAGAAATTTTTCGCCGGAGAATATCTCTATTTCCGAACCGACCATCACTGGACGGCAAGGGGTGCATACTACGCCTACACCGAATTTGCGAAAGCGGCAGGTTTTTCGGCAAAGCCCCTCGGCGAATATGCGACGGGACGCATCGACCGATTTTTGGGTACGTTCTATACCTCGACGACCGACCCCTCACTTGCGGCAAATCCCGATTACGTCGAGTATTTCGACATAGCGTCCCCATATAATGCGACCTACTACAAGAGGGACAGGTCAATCTACAAAGAAAACGAGACGCTTCTCTACAAGGGGATATCCAACATCAACAACGGATACCTCTGCTTCACCGGCGGAGATCAACCGTATATAAAGATTCTGACCGAAAACAAGAACGGCAGAAAGATTATCGTTTTCAAGGAGTCCTACGGAAACGCATTTGTGCCTTTTCTCGTTGACAATTTCGAGGAAATTCACGTTGCCGATATCCGTTCGTTCCCATACAACTCCGCGCTTTTCATCAAGGAAAACGGCATCACGGACGTACTCTTCATGAACAGCATTATGTCCGCAAGCACGGCAGACAGAATAAAGAACATCGAAAATCTCTTGGTAAGGGGATAACCGGTTTTGTAAAGCTTCTGTTTACAGAAATATTGGGAGGAAGTAAATTGGCGGAAACAAAAAAGAAAAACACACGTAAAACAAGCACGGCGAAGCAGAGCGCGGAGCAGAAAGGCACTCATTCCCGAAAGGAGGAGGAAGCTGTAGGTCAGCTCAACTTTTTCCTGCGTGAGAAGAAGCCGTATAACGAGAACTCCGTATACAATCTTCTCATGCCCTACGTCTGCTTTTTCGGAGCGGTGCTCTCTCTTCTTGCGTTCATTTTTCCCGATTCGATGAACATACTCGGCAAGGCCGCAAGGCTTCTCGAGGGACTTGCCGGCCGCGGTGCATGGGTACTGCCGCTTTACCTTGCGATACAGAGCTTTCTCTGGAAGATAGATGCTCCGAAAGGACACGTAAAGGTCAAGGCTTCATGCGCGTTTTTCTTTGCGGTATTTCTCGGCGCGATTCTCCATATGTTCGTTATGGACGACCTTGACGCCGCATATGAGGCAAGCGGCAAGGTAAAAAACATCGTTGCGTGGCTCTACGATAACGGAAAAGAATTAACCGGAGGCGGCATTCTCGGCGGCGGACTCTGCTCTCTGCTTTACGGCATAGGCGGCAAAATCTGCGCCGGACTCGTTTCGTCGGTGGGAGCTGTGATATTCGGTCTTTTCCTTTTCGGCTGGACGATAAACGACGTGCTTTCATACTCCAAGCTCCGCGCAAAAGAGCTTTACTACGACGCCGCGGAGCTTCACCGTCAGCGCAAGGAGCAGAGCCGAATGGAGCTTGAAAACCGCCGTCTTGCGCGTGAAGAAGAGGAAGCGCAGAGCGCGAGAAAGAAAATAAGCGTTGACACCCCTCTTGACGGCGACACGGCGGAAATAAATGCAGTAACGGAAAACTGTGCGGAAAAGACGTCTGACGCAAAGAAGAAGTCCGCTAATTATCCGCTTGACATACCGATAGACGTTGACAGCGGCATTTCGATAAGAGCCGACAGTACCCTCACCGACAGTCACATAACGTCAATTGCCGCAGGTACAGGGACTGCAATCGCCGCAGAAGCCGTCGCAGATGCCGGTCAGCCGCTCAAGATAGAGCCGTGCGGAGAAATACCGTCTGTCGGTGAGGGCTCGGATTCAGTACCCTTCCCCGACGACGGAGAGGACGACGAGGGTCTCGGCACATACACAGATGCGCATACCTTTGAAGAGGCGCACGCCGCAAAGCACGCCGACACTCCCAAAGTCTCTGACGGAGAGAGTGACACGGAAAGACCGCCCTTTGATATTGACAGCGAATCTGCGGACAATTCGGACGGCACGGTTTCGTTCGAGAACATTTTCACCGACGGCGCAACGATAGCCGGAGCAGGCACTGCCGTAGATTCCTCGGCAATCGTCACGGGAGCGGAAAACGCAGAGGTGAGAGACTATTCAGCCGCCGAAGAGGGCGGACTTGAAGATGAAGTGATAGACGCCGGAGTCGAGAATATAACCGTCGGTGAGAAACCAAAGCCGAGCTACTCTTTCCCTCCTATATCTCTTCTCGAAGAAGACCCGAACCCGGCGACATTCGAGATAAACGACGAGCTGAGAGGTACATCGGTAAAACTTGTGGAAACCCTTGCAAGCTTCGGCGTGCGGACGAAAATCATGAATATCTGCTGCGGTCCTGCGGTAACAAGATACGAGCTTAAGCCCGACGTCGGCGTAAAGGTGCGTGCGATACAGAACCTTGCGGACGATATCGCGCTTCATCTTTCGGCGTCGAGCGTAAGAATAGAGGCGCCGATTCCCGGCAAGGACGCCGTAGGTATCGAGATTCCGAACAAAACGAGAGCGACGGTCTACATAAGAGACCTCATTGAAAACCCGGCGTTTGCGGAGCTTAAGAGCCGTGTCTCTATGTGTCTCGGCATGGACGTTGCCGGAAGCCCCATGTACATGGACATGGCGAAAATGCCGCATCTTCTTATCGCCGGCGCCACCGGTATGGGTAAGTCGGTGTGCATAAACTCATTCATCGTAAGTCTTCTCTACAAGGCGACGCCGGAAGAAGTAAAGCTCATACTCATCGACCCTAAAAAGGTTGAATTCGGTATGTACAACGGTATTCCGCACCTTCTCGTCCCCGTTGTGAGCGAACCGAAAAAGGCGGCAGGCTCTCTTGCGTGGGCGGTAAACGAAATGGAACGCCGCTTTACGCTCATCGAAGCGGTCGGCGCAAGAGAAATAAAGACCTACAACAAGCTCACCGCAAACGACCCGAACAAGGAATTTCTGCCGCAGATAGTGATAATTATCGACGAGCTTGCCGACCTCATGATGACGGCGAAGGATGACGTTGAAAGCTCAATCTGCCGTCTTGCGCAGAAGGCGCGCGCCGCCGGAATGCACCTTATCATAGGTACGCAGAGACCGTCGGTCGATGTCATCACGGGTCTTATCAAGGCAAACGTCCCCTCGAGAATTGCATTTACTGTCGCATCACAGGTTGACTCACGCACCATTATAGACATTGCAGGTGCGGAACGCCTTATGGGACGAGGCGATATGCTCTACGCTCCCGTCGGCTGTATGAAGCCGATGCGTGTGCAGGGTTCTTGGGTATCGGAGAGCGAGGTTGAAGCGATAGTCGAATACCTCAAGGGTACAGGCGAGGCGGAATACGATGCAGACATAATCGAAAGCATTGAGAAAGAAGCTCTTCACTGCGGCGAAAAGAAGAAAGGCAGAGGCGGTCAGTCTCAGGACAGCGACGAGGGATTTTCGAGCAGCTCACGTGAGGACATTTTGGCAAGCGACGAGATGATTTTCCCGGCAATAGAGCTTGGTCTCGAGAGCGGACAGCTTTCAACCTCCCTTCTTCAGCGCAGGCTGTCTCTCGGCTACGCAAGGGCGGCGAGAATACTCGACAAGCTCACCGATCTCGGCTTTGTGAGTCCCTTCGAGGGTTCAAAACCCCGTCACATGACAATAAGCGCAAACGAATACATGGACATAAAGACAAAGTTTGAAGAAGAAAGGCAGTGATCCGAAGTTTTGGCAAAGTCGGACACACAGGCAAGGAAGCGTACTCCGATTAAGAGTCCTCTTCGTGTCGTGCTTGCGGCGCTTCTTGCGGCACTTCTCATCTTTCTCGGCGCAAAGGAGAAAGCGGTCACTCGCTTTACCGACGGTTTTTACCGCTACCTTGCCACCGGCGACTTCTCTGCGTGGAACATTCCGGACGGCGAACTTTCGGTGTGCTTTATCGACGTCGGACAGGCGAAAGCGATACTGATAAGGTCTCCCGGCGGCAAGGATATGCTTATTGACACAGGGTCGGAGGACTCGGTGCCGCAGCTGTTAAAATACCTCGAGGATTCGGATGTCGGAAAGCTTGATGTTCTTGCGGTAACGCATCCTCACGAGGATCACATCGGCGGAATGAATGCGGTTCTCGCAGAATACCCTGCCGGGAAGGTATACGTTTCCGAGACAGAGGGTATCGCTTTTCCGGAGGGAACAGACGTCAAAGTGCCGTCGGACGGCAACATGATAATGCTCGGCGGCTGTACGGTTACGTTCATTGTCCCCGACACGACCTCCGACGATATAAACGACAGAAGCCTTGTGATAAAGCTTGAGTACGGCGATTTTTCCGCTCTCTTTACGGGCGATATCGAAAAGAAAACCGAGAATCTCATCATTGACGGCGGATACGGCATCGACATTGATCTTCTTGACGTTGCGCACCACGGTTCGGACACCTCGTCAACCGACGCCTTTCTCGAAGCCGCAACTCCCTCTCTTGCCGTCATCTCGTGCGGAACGGACAACGCTTTCGGTCATCCGTCGCCGTATGCCGTGGAACGGTTTGAGAGCAGAAGCATTCCGATTTACCGCACCGACCTTGACGGAAGCGTCATAGTTTCGTACTCAAAAAAGGAAGGTATGTCGGTTAAATCCTCAAAGTAATTTTTTCACCGTGAACGTCTGTGTTTGCGGTGTTTTTTTGTGCAATTCAAATATTCACGCCATATCAAAATCAACGCATAATTCATAAAATATCCTTGACTTTACATAAATAATGTGATATAATATTAAATGTAGGATTTTTACATCCAAGTACTTCCGCAACGGCTTGCGAAAGCAATATCCGTACCGGACAAAAGGAGAATATTTTAATGGACGATAACAAGAGAGACGGCGAAGAATTGACGAACGGTAACGAAGAAAACGCCGAAGAGCTTTACGACAAGGAAGCCGAGGACGCCGATGCGGTTCAGTATCTTCACGGAAACATCGAAAATGTCGAGATAGGCAAGGAAGTCAGAAGCGCCTTTATCGAATACGCGATGTCCGTCATCATAGACCGTGCTCTTCCCGATGTCAGAGACGGATTGAAACCGGTTCACAGACGTATCCTTTACGCCATGAACGAGGACGGACTTACATACAACAAGGCTTACCACAAGTCGGCGGCGACGGTAGGTAACGTTCTGGGACGCTATCATCCGCACGGAGACTCTGCGGTTTACGACGCCATGGTTCGTCTTGCGCAGGACTTCTCTATGCGCTATCCGCTTATAGACGGTCACGGTAACTTCGGTAACGTTGACGGCGACCCTGCCGCTGCTTACCGTTACACCGAGGCGAGAATGTCAAAGATTGCCGACGAAATGGTAGACGGTCTCGACAAGAACGTCGTTGACTTCATGCCCAACTTCGACAACAAGAGAAAAGAGCCGACGGTGCTTCCGTCTAAGTTCCCGAACCTTCTTGTCAACGGTTCCGTAGGTATTGCCGTAGGTATGGCGACGAATATTCCGCCGCACAACCTCGGCGAGGTAATCGACGGTGCCGTATATCTTCTCGACAATCCCGACTGCACGATAAGCGACCTTATGAATTTCATCAAGGGTCCGGACTTCCCGACAAAGGCAACCATTCACGGCACCTCCGGAATATACGAGGCTTACTCCACGGGAAGAGGACGTATTCTCGTAAGGTCCAAAGCGGAAATCGTCGAGAAAAAGGGCAAGACGAGCATTCACGTCACAGAAATACCGTATCAGGTCAACAAATCTAAGCTCGTTTCCGACATTGCCGACCTTGTGCGTGACAAGCGTGTCGAGGGTATCACCGACATTCGAGACGAGTCCGACCGTCATCACGGTATGCGTATCGTTATCGACGTTCGCCGTGACGCAAATGCGCAGGTAATTCTCAATCAGCTTTACAAATACACGCAGCTTCAGGACACCTTTGCGGCAAATATGCTCGCACTTGTTGGCGGAGAGCCGAAGGTTCTCAACCTCAAGGAAATGCTTCACTACTATCTTCTTCATCAGATGGACGTTCTTTGCAGACGTTTGCGCTTCGACCTCGAAAAGGCGGAAAGACGCGCACACATCGTTGAAGGTCTCAAGCTTGCGATAGACAACATCGACGAAGTAATTAAGATAATCAGAGCTTCCAAAACCATTCCCGACGCAAGAGACGCCCTCATTGCGCGCTTTGCGTTCACCGACATACAGGCGCAGGAAATCGTTGCAATGCCTCTCGGACGTCTGTCAGGTCTTGAAATAGACAAGCTTCTCGAAGAGCTTGCTTCTCTCATTGAGAAGATCAAGGAGATAAAGGAAACGCTTGCGGACGAAGTGAAGCTCAACTCGATAATCAAGAACGACCTTGAAGAAATAAAGCGCCGCTTCGGCGACGAAAGACGCACTGCAATAGAAGCGGCGGCAGACGATATTGTCCTTGAGGATCTCATAGACCGCCATGAATGCGTTGTCACAATAAGCCACGCCGGCTACATCAAGAGACTCCCTGCCGACACCTACTCCGCACAGAAGAGAGGCGGCAAGGGCATCATAGGTATGCAGACCAAGGAGGAGGATTTTGTCGAGGATGTTCTCGTCTCCAACAGCCACAACTATATCATGATGTTCACGAACCTCGGCAAAGTGTTCGTAAAGAAGTGCTACGAAATTCCCGAGGCAGGCAGAACATCAAAGGGTACGAACCTCGTCAACATTCTCGGCATAGAAAACGGTGAAAAGGTCACTGCGGCTATCTCTCTCGAGAACTTCGACAGCGGCGAATATCTCACCATGGTCACGAAGAACGGCGTAATCAAGCGCACGGGCGTTGACCAGTACAGGAACTTCCGCAAAGCCGGACTCATTGCCATAAACCTCGATGAGGGCGACGAGCTTCTCTACGTTCTCCGCACCGGAGGCGACAGCGACATTCTCGTTGCGACAAGAAATGCCCTTGCGGCACGCTTCAGCGAACTCGGCGCACGTTCTCTCGGCAGAACGGCAAGAGGAGTCAAGGCAATAGACCTTGCGGACGGCGACCGTGTCGTAGGTGCTGTCGCAATTGCGAAGGACGACACGAGAAAGATTATCACAATCACCGAAAACGGCTTCGGCAAGCGTACCGATCCCGAGGAATTTCCGCGCCACAACCGAGGCGGCAAGGGCGTCATCTGTCACAAGCTTGCGGACAAGACCGGTGCTCTCGTCGGAATATCCGCTGTTAACGACGACGACGATATCATGCTCATAACCGATTTCGGCACGATAATAAGAACACGTGTATCCGAAATACCCGTATACAACAGCAGAAGCACAAGCGGCGTTATCGTGATGCGTCTCGATAACGATACCAAGATTTCCGGCTTTGCAACGCTCGCCGCCGACGACAAGTCCGAGGAGGGTGCGGAAGCGGACGGAAACACAGAAGCCGCAGACACAATAAACTCCGAAACGGGCGGAAACAACGGAAAATAACAACAGCGAAGAATAAAATCCGAGGATGTCCCGAAATCATGCTGATGGCTGTATCTCGGGGCATTCGTCGTTCGCACAAAGAACCGTCGCACGGCGAACTGTTCAAATAAAGGTGAAAGGCAAGTTAAGGCAACTATGAAAATTTACTCCTACAACTACAACAAAACACATACGCGTGTTGACACCGACAACTGTATCTGCGATGCCGTCACGAAATACACCTTGCAGACAAGGGGACATATTCCCGGTAAGCTTTTCGTAAAGCGCACCTCTCTCGGAAAGCCGTTTGTCGAGGGTGAAAGAGACATTCATATAAGCGTAACCCACGCCTCCTCCCTCATGCTCGTTGCGGTGGACGACATCGAAATAGGCATCGACTGCGAAGAAAGCGTTCGCCGTGTCAGAGACGCAAAAGCACTTGCGGCACGATTCTTTACTCCGAGTGAGCGAGAACTCCTTGACAAATGCGGTGACGACAAAACAAACGAGACTTTCTTGAAAATTTGGGTGGCGAAAGAAGCTCTCGTGAAGCTGAGCGGCGAGGGCATGGCGGCAATAACAAGAACCGACTCCGTAAACCTGCCGCAGAACGTCGAAAAAAAAGAGCTTGCCGACTATCCCGGATATACCGTCGTTACGGTGAGAAAAACGCCGGAGGAAAGCGAGTAACGGAGTGTGTACAATGCGAAAGCTCAACATTGCCGTCTGCGTAAAGCAGACAGTTGACAAAGAGATAAACCCATTTGATGCGTGTGCGCTAGAAGAAGCTCTTCGTCTCGAAAATGCCGACGTAACCGTACTCTGCATGGGACCGCAAAGCGCCGAAGAGATGCTTTTGCGCATATCCCGTCTCGGAGTTCACCGTTGCATACTGTTAACCGACCCCGTTCTTGCCGGTTCCGACACTCTCGTCACGGCGTATGCTCTTTCGTGCGTGATAAAAAGTCTCTCCCCTGCTCCCGATCTTGTTTTCTGCGGTCGTCAGAGCGTTGACGGAGACACGGCACAGGTAGGACCGGAGCTTTCGGTTGCTCTCGGTTATTCGCTTATCACGAATGTAATGAAGCTCGGGGTGTCTGACGCCGTGGACAAACTCATCTGCACGACGCGTTTCGGCGAAGAATCGGCGGCTCTCCCTGCCGTTGCAACGATAGAACGCATAAACACGCTTCGTTTCCCGAAACTCGGTTCAAAAAGTGTCGGCGTCGAAAAAATAACGGCCGCAGATATAGGCGCGGATCCTAAAAGATGCGGACTCGCCGCCTCTCCGACGAAGGTACTCAAGACCTTTGAGTCATCCCTCGGCAAGAGAAAGTGCCGTTTTGTGACTCTTGCGGAGCTTGGCAATATCATGCGTACCGAAGCAGAAAGAGAGCGCACAGACGCCGCAAGCGTGCCGACTGACGGCAAAAAGCTCCCTCTCGTGTGGTGCGTGGGCGAAAAGCCGCTCGAAAAAGCACATACGGTTGCGGACAACATACGCATAATCGACGAAAACCTCTCCCCTTTTGATATTGCGAAGCTTTCAGAAGAGGAAAAACCCTCTGTAATTCTCTGGAGCAGTGATTTTCTCGGGCGCAGAAACGCTCCGCAGGCGGCTTACCTTCTCTCGACAGGTCTTTGCGCAGACTGCACGTCTCTCGAAACCGACGGCGAAAAGCTCTTTATGTACCGTCCGGCGTTCTCCGGAAGCATTATAGCAAAGATAGAATGCCGCACTCTGCCGCAAATGGCGACGGTAAGAAGTACCGAAGAGACGGAAGAGAGCATTATGATAGGCGTAGGTGTCGGTGCGGCGGAGGTAATCGGAGAACTTAGGGAATATGCCGAAACTCACGGCTGCGGCTTCGGTGCGTCAAGAGCAGCAGTCGATAAACTCGCACTTCCCTACGAATACCAGATAGGACTCACCGGAAGGAGCGTTTGTCCGAAGGTGTATCTTGCCGTCGGAATATCGGGTGCCGTTCAGCACACCTGTGCGGTTGACCGTGCAGGGTGTATAATTGCCGTGAACACCGACAAAAACGCGCGCATCTTCGACTACGCCGACTACGGCATAATTGCAAACGCAAAGGAACTGTTGTCGTCACTTCCGATGTAACCGCCGAAAGGCTTTACATATATAATGCGTATAACGCACAAAAAGCATTACACCAAGAAAGGAACAAGACCTATGTTTAAATCAGACATTGAGATCGCCCAGGAGGCAAAGGCACTTCCCATAACCGAGGTTGCAAAAAAAGCCGGCATCGGCGAAGAATACCTTGAGCAGTACGGAAAATACAAGGCGAAGGTAGATTTCAATCTTCTAAACGAGAACAAAAACGCCGACGGCAAGCTCATTCTCGTGACTGCGATAACTCCGACGCCTGCCGGCGAGGGCAAGACAACCACCACGATAGGTCTTGCGGACGGACTTCGCAAGATAGGCAAAAACTCCGTTGTCGCACTCCGTGAACCGTCTCTCGGACCGGTATTCGGCATAAAAGGCGGTGCGGCCGGCGGCGGATATGCGCAGGTTATCCCCATGGAGGACATCAACCTCCACTTCACAGGCGATTTTCACGCAATAGGTGCGGCAAACAATCTTCTTGCGGCAATGCTTGACAATCACATACACCAGGGCAACGCACTCGGTATAGACACGAGAAAGATAACGTGGAAGAGATGCGTTGACATGAACGACCGACAGCTTCGCAACATAGTTGACGGTCTCGGCGGCAAAGTAAACGGCGTTCCGCGCGAGGACGGCTTCGACATAACGGTGGCGTCCGAAATAATGGCTGTGTTCTGCCTTGCGTCCTCGATTTCCGACTTAAAGGAAAGACTTGCGAAAATAATCGTGGGCTACACCTACGACGACAAACCCGTGACGGCAGGAGATCTCAAGGCTCAGGGCGCTATGGCGGCTCTTCTCAAGGACGCTCTCAAGCCGAATCTCGTGCAGACTCTCGAGGGTACTCCGGCGTTCGTACACGGCGGACCATTCGCAAACATCGCTCACGGCTGCAACTCGATTATTGCGACGCGCATGGCAATGAAGCTCGGCGACTACGCAGTTACCGAGGCAGGCTTCGGCGCGGATCTCGGCGCGGAAAAGTTTCTCGACATAAAATGCCGCTTCGCCGGACTCAAGCCGTCGGCAGTTGTTGTGGTCGCCACGGTAAGAGCGCTCAAAATGCACGGCGGCAAGGCAAAAACCGAACTCGGAACAGAGGATCTTGCAGCTCTTGAAAAGGGACTTCCCAATCTTCTCAGACACGTTTCAAACATTTCCGATGTATATCATCTTCCCTGCGTGGTTGCGATAAACCGCTTTCCAACAGACACAGAGGCTGAACTTAAGCTTGTTGAGGACAAGTGCCGTGAGCTCGGCGTAAATGCGGTTCTTTCCGAGGTTTGGGGCAAAGGCGGAGACGGCGGCAGGGCTCTTGCGGAAGAAGTCGTAAAGCTTTGCGATCTCGGTCGTGAAAACGATTTCACAATGAGCTACACCGACGAATGCTCTATCGAAGAGAAGATTGAAGCGATAGTCAAGAAGGTATACAAAGGAAGCGGCGTTGCGTTTACTCCGAATGCGAAAAAGCAGATAGCACGCCTTGCGGAACTCGGTTTCTCGTCGATGCCCGTCTGCATGGCAAAGACGCAATACTCCTTCTCCGACGATCCGACAAAGCTCGGTGCGCCCGACGGCTTCACGGTAACGGTTAGGAACGTTAAGGTTTCTGCCGGTGCCGGATTTATCGTTGCTCTGACAGGCGACATTATGACAATGCCCGGACTTCCCAAGGCTCCGGCTGCGGAAAGAATCGACGTTGACGAACACGGCAAAATCAGCGGTTTGTTCTGAGAGGTAATTTTATGCGAATGAGAAAGAAAAAGCACGGTGCGGAGCGTATGCAGGCGTGCAGCGACATCCGGATAACAGAGCCGGGAAAATACAAGGGACACTGGCGTGACGAGCTTGCAAAGGAGCGCAGTCTTTGCCTTGAAATAGGCTGCGGCAAGGGTACGTTTATCTGTGAGATGGCGAGGCGTCATCCCGAAAAGTTTTTCGTTGCGATAGAAAAAGTTCCCGACGTCGCTCTTCTTGCAATGGAAAAGGCAAAGGCGGCGGAGCTTTCCAACGTGCGCTTTATCTGCGGAGACGCAGGTACTTTGTGCGAAGCATTCGACGACGGTGAGCTTAACGAGATCTACCTCAATTTCTCAGATCCGTGGCCGAAAAAAGGTCATGCGAAACGCAGACTCACGCACAGAAATTTCCTTGCGGTATACGACAAAATTCTCGCTCCCGACGGTACCGTATACTTCAAAACCGACAACCGAGGACTTTTCGATTTCTCTCTCGAAGAAATGACGGAATACGGTCTTGAGCTTTCGGACATAACGTATGATCTGCATAACTCGGAATACGAGGCGGACAACATTCACACGGAATACGAAAACACCTTCTCGGCACGCGGATTCACGATAAACCGCGTTGTGGCGAGAAAGAAAAACGCTCCCGACAAAACCGGAGAATAAGTTAAAAGAGTACCGATTGCAAAGTCGGTACTCTTTCTTTGTTATTTACCTTTTCGTTTGCCCTTTTGTTTTGCGAAGCTTTCGTTTTTAGGCACAAATTCACGCGACTTCCCGGGTTTTGCTCTGCCGTCGGTCTTTTTAACATTTCTCGTACCGCTTTTTGCCTTTTTACGGTGTTTGTCTCCGGCACTGTCTTTCGCACCGTTTTTTGTTCCGTTTTCCTTTGCGTAACCCAAAAGCACATTTGCGTCTCGGCGTCCCGTCGTCTCTATCGCTTTGCGGACGAAAGGTTCATTTTCACGGCGTGAGTACTGGAGAAGCGCACGCTGTATCTTTTTCTCCTCGTAGCTTCGCGGAGTGTATACCTTTTCAAGCGTAAACGGGTCTATTCCCGTATAGTACATTGTCGTCGAAGCCGTCCCCGGCGTAGGGTAAAAATCCTGCACCTGCTCGGGACGGACGCCGTGCTTTTTGAGGTAAAGCGCGAGGTCGAGAGCCTCGTCAAGAGTGCTTCCGGGGTGAGAAGACATAAGATACGGTACGAGATACTGTTCGAGTCCGGCTCTTTTGGTTTCCGCAAAATAACGCTTGCAGAACTCGTCGTACACCTCAACGTCGGGCTTGCCCATACACCGCAGAACTCTCGGTGAAATATGCTCGGGCGCGACCTTAAGCTGACCGCTGACGTGGTTTCTCACAAGCTCGGAGAGAAATTCGTCGCCGTGCTCTTTGTCGTACAAAAGGTAATCGAAGCGGACACCGGAACGCACGAATACCTTTTTTATGCCGTCAATGCGTGAGAGCTTCTTAAGAAGGTCGATATATTCGCTGTGATCACAGACAAGGTTTTTGCAGGGTTTCGGAGCAAGACAGCGCCTGTTCTCGCAAACGCCTCTCTTTCCCTCACGTACTCCCATGCACGGACTGTAGCGAAAATTCGCCGTAGGTCCGCCGACGTCGTGGATATATCCCTTAAAGCCGGGGAGCGTCGTCAAAAGCTTTGCTTCGGCAATGACAGATTCCTCGCTTCTCGACGAAACATTTCTGCCTTGGTGATATGCTATGGCGCAGAATGCGCAGCCGCCGAAACAGCCGCGGTTGTGCGTAATCGAAAATTCGACCTCGGTTATGGCAGGTACTCCGCCGGATTTGTCGTAATACGGATGCCAGCGGCGTGTAAAGGGCAATGCATAGACGCGGTCAAGCTCTTCACGGGTGAGTATCTTCGCCGGAGGATTTTGTATCACGGCGCAGTTGTCGTAGAACTCTATGACCGCCTTTCCGAACGGGTCGGTGTTGCCGTACTGCGTCATAAACGCTCGGGCATACGCTTCCTTATCGGTCTTGAGCGTATTGTAATCATAGGTCTCGACGTATGCGCCCTTGGGTCTGTAATCGAGCGGCGCCGAAACGACCGTACCCGGGATGTCACGCAGCTTCTTTATCGGCACGCCTCTGTCAAGGAGCTTAGCTATTGCGGCTATCGTGTATTCGCCCATGCCGTAGCTTAAAATATCCGCACCGGAGTCGATGAGAATGCTTCTTCTCACCTTATCGTCCCAGTAGTCATAGTGGGCAAAACGTCTGAGCGACGCTTCGAGTCCGCCTATGATTATCGGCACGTCGCCGTATGCCTCCCTTATTCTGTTGCAGTAGACTATAACCGCTCTGTCGGGGCGCATTCCGGCTTTACATCCGGGTGAATAGTAGTCCTCACTGCGGCGTTTTTTTGAAGCAGTATAGTGTGCGACCATGGAGTCGAGGTTGCCGGCACTCACAAGAAATCCGAGTCTCGGTCTGCCGAAGCGGCACACTCCCATGCGGCTGTCCTTTTTAAATGCGGTTTTCCACTCGGGCTGTGCGATAATGCCGACGGTAAATCCGGCGTCCTCAAGCACTCTGCCTATCAACGCCGTTCCGAACGAAGGGTGATCGACGTATGCGTCGCCGCTGACGTACACAAAGTCCGGAGTCTCGACACCCTCCGGAAGCTCGTCGGGGAACATCGGAAGCGGCTTATCCGCAAGTCTCGGAAGCGGGGGGGTGTATTGTTTTTCAGCCATTGTTTATCCTTTCGCCGTGTCTTATCAAAGCCACATATCGAGTCTTTCGCCGTTAACGAAGCTCTCTACGTCGTCGGGGTTGGTGAGGTCTATATTCTCCATCGCGCCGCATTTCTTGCACTTAATCTCGATAAGCGCGCCGTTTATGGTCATCGCTATCTCCGAGGGCTTGGGTCTTGACTTGCATTCGCAGCCGTACTTTCCCTCGGTGATGAATTTGTTCACCGCCGCAATTACCGCCTCAAAGTTTGCGGTAAGCTCGTTCGGATCGGTAACGGTCTGAGTGGGATCAACGCCCTGCTGTATAAGTGCGTCGCGAAGCTCCCTTTCGGAGTTCTCGAACGCCTCCTCGACTTTCTTTTCATCCGTACCCATTATGCACGAATCGAAACCCGTCATTGCGCACTGCAAGAGGAAAATGTCACGTGAAAAGAACGACGGCGCGGAAAGCGTGTATTTATGCGTACTGCGGCAAAACGCGCACGGCACGGAGAGTCTCACCTTGCTCACTCTGTCAAGCTCGACCGTCAGCACGCTCTCGCCGCACCTCGGGCATTTCATTCTGAGCGGCACTCCCGAAAGGCTGAAAATGTTGAAACCTCCCGATATTGCCGCACCGCACTCACTGCATCGGCAGACTATATTCGTATTGCTTGCGGTATTCATATGTACATCTCCTTTATTTGCTGAGGTAAACGCCGTTTTGACAGCGTTCGTAGTAGAACAGATACTGTTGTGCGATACCGCCGTACTCTCCGAAATACTCGGCGTTTACCCTTTCGTGTCCGCCGTAATACTTGTCAAGTATGCGCTTCACCCACACATCGACCGGGAATGCGTCGTATTTTTTAAAAGCAAAGAGCGCGGCGCACGACGCAACCTTAAGTCCCACGCCTTTCACCTGCATGAGGTACTCGAGAGCGTCGGCGGTCGGCATTTTGTAAATCTCCGAAAGCACGAGCCTGCCGTCGAGAATGCGCGTCACGGCGTCTATGACGTACTTTGCGCGAAAGCCCATGCGGAGGCTCGCCATGCCGTCAATACCGGCATTGTATAGACTCTCCGGCGTCGGAAAGGCGTATCTTATGTTTCCCCATGCGTCGGTGAAGGCTTCTCCGTAGGTTTTGCAGAGGTTTGTGATTATTCCCTTTATGCGCGGAATATTGTTGTTCTGACTTATTATGAACGAGATGAGAGTTTCAAACTCTTCTTGGTGAAGTATGCGTATTCCGCGCCCGGCTTTGTACGCTTCGGTAAGCGTCGCATCATACGAAAAGCTCTCGCCGACCTTGCCGTAATCGAGACTCATATCAAAGAAATCGTTCCAGAGGTCTCGATCACTCTCGGAAGCACCGTATATGTACGGAACGCCGTCCACGAGTGACACCTCTATGTACCGACCGAAAGCGACTCCGCCGTATCGTCCGTCCGATACCTTTTCAAAGCGGAAGCACTGACCGCAGTCGAATATCTGCTCGGGAATGAAGTTTTCGTTTTTGCAAAGCCTTAAGACATTCTGTCTTTCTGTTGTTGTAATCGTCATTTTACTTTTTCCTGTAGAAATAGTATAGGTTTTGTGGTAGAATGTAGCTGTAAAATAAGTATTGCAAGCGGAGGTTTGCCTCGTGGAAGAAAAAATATATACAATACCCGTCAACGAAGCGTTTGACAAAAAGTGCGGCTGTCCGTTCTGCACGCTCTTTTCGGAGCTTGAGCAGACGGAACTCGAATCGATACTCGGTGCGGCAATGATGGAGCCGGACACAAGAATAGAAACAAACAAAAAGGGCTTTTGCGGCAAGCATTTCTCGCGTATGTTCGGAATGAAAAACCGACTCGGACTCGGACTCATGCTTGAAAGTCACCTTGCGGAGATTGCAAAGAAAGTGTCGGCAAAGCCGACTCTCTTAGTGAAGGATTCGGGACTCCGCGCCGCGGATTTCGTCGATTCGCTCACGAAAAGCTGCTATGTTTGCGACAAGATAGACGACAAGCTCGGCAAGATGTTCAAAACCGCCGCCTTTCTCTGGGAGAAGGACAAAGCGTTTCGTGACAAGCTCCGTGAACAGCCTTATTTCTGTCTGCCGCACTATTCGATGTTTCTGCGCAAAGCGTCGGGCGAGATGCCGAAAAAACTGTACGGCGACTTTCTGAAAGAGATAAGCGAGCTTGAAACGTCGTACCTTGAAACGCTCACCGGCGACGTGTCGTGGTTCTGTAAGAAATTCGACTACCGCTACGACAGCGAACCGTGGGGCAACTCAAAAGACTCGGTTGAGCGTTCGATTGACTTTCTCACGGGCAGGGAATGACTGTCGTACCGTTTTCTTTGATTATACCACTCTCTGCGGTTAAAATCAATCAGTGCGGCGAAATTTTACGAAAAAGTTAATTACTCGACAAAGCACGGAAATATCGATTGCAATGCCGAACTTCTTTCGGCAGAGTGCGAAAACATCCCTCCGTGCGGCGTCGGAAAATTTACGGAAAGCGAGGATTTTTTATGAGAGCTTACACACCTGCGGAAATGCGCGAAGGTGACAGATACGCCATAGAAACGCTGAAAATACCGGCATATGAGCTGATGAAGCACGCCGCCGAGGGAATTTATGCGGAATTAAAGGATCTTTCGGTTTCGGGCGAAAAAAAGGTACTTATACTTTGCGGAAAAGGCAACAACGGTGGCGACGGCTACGCTGTCGGAGGTTTGATACTCGCCAACGGAGGAAATGCCGTCTGCGCCAACGTTTTCTCGGTCGAACCGTCCTCGGAGGAGGCACGGCGTTTCAAGTCGGAATTTACATCTGCAGGAGGAAAGATTCTCGTCGGCGAAAAGGAAATCACCGACGCTGTAAAGAGCGCAGATGTGTGTCTCGACTGCATATTCGGAACGGGCTTTTCGGGAGACATTCTGCGTGAAAGCGTTGTCGGAAGAGTGATAGACGCCGCAAACAAAGCCGACTTACTGCGTGTTGCCGCAGACTCTCCGAGCGGTGTTGACGCACTCGACGGCTGTGTTGCCGAAGCTACCTTCAAAGCCGACGTCACGGTGTGTCTTGCAAAGCCGAAGCCCGGACTTTATTCCTACCCGGCAAAGGATTTTTGCGGCAAGGTTGTCGTCAGGGACATAGGCATTCCCGAAGAAGCTTACGCACGCTTTCCTCACTCCTCCGAGGTCGGCGGCGCGGATTACGTGCCGAGCCTTGTGCCGAAGCGCGGAGTGAACACCAACAAGGGTACTTTCGGCAGACTTCTTGCGGTCGTCGGAAGCAAAAATATGACCGGTGCGGCGGCTCTTTCGGCTCTCGGCGCACTGAGAAGCGGCGTGGGACTTTTGAATATAGCGTCCGAGAGATCGGTTCTCGACGTACTCAAAAACAAGCTTGACGAACCTATCTGCACCGACATTGAGGCGGTTGACGGAGTTCTCGCAAAGGCGTCGGCGCTCCTTATCGGCTGCGGAATCGGCAGAAACAAGCTGATTGACGAAAAGGTATACTCCCTCATTTCGACGTACAAAGGGCAGATAATTCTCGATGCGGACGGAATAAATGCAGTCTCGGACAATATAAATGTATTGAAGAAGACTGCAAAGCCGCCGATACTTACACCTCACCCGCTCGAATTTGCACGACTCACGGGAATGACGGTTGACGAAGTGAGTGCCGACAGAATAGGCACTGCACGGAGATTTGCCGAAAAGTTCGGTTGCGTCGTCGTACTCAAGGGTGCGGCAACTGTCGTAACCGACGGAAGCTTCGTATACGTAAATGACACAGGTAATTCCGGACTTTCCAAAGGCGGAAGCGGAGATGTGCTCGCAGGAGTTATCTCTTCTCTCGCCGCACAGGGGATTCCGGCAATAGATGCCGCCGTCGCGGGAGTTTACGTACACGGACTTGCCGCCGACAGGCTTGTCGGTGAGTACACGGAGTACGGACTTTTACCGTCGGATCTCCCCCGTGAGATAGGAAAGATACTCGGAAGCATCGGCAAATGACCTCATGCAGGACTCCCTTCTTCGGAAAGGACGATATTCTTGAACAAGCCGCATTTACCGAAGCCGCAAGGCGCGGCGCACGCAACCGCTTTTCGCATACTCGCATCTTTTATGGTTTTGGTGCTGTCGTTTGCACTCGTCTCATGCAACAGTGAAAAAAAGGAGCTTTCAAACCTCTCGGATTACCTTATCACGGGTTACTCGGCGGAGCTTGAATACTCGGTCACGACAGGTTCCGGTGAGATAACGGGAACGGCGTCGGTGTGCCGAGGCGTTTCAGACGGAAACGTGACTCTCAACATTTCCTCGCCTCCCCCATACGGCGGCATATGCGCAAAGTACTCGGCGACGTCTCTTCCGGAGGTCATCGAGATAACCTACGAGGGTATAACGCTCGACGTTCCGAAAGAAGCGTTTGCGAGAATGAACACCGCCATGGCGTTATTTACCGACGACTTCGCGATGACTCTTCTGCGTCTGCCGAAAGATTCCGTCATGGACTACCCCGACAGTGAACTGCGTTCGGTCGATTTTAACTACAACGGTTCGGACGTAAGTATGCGGTACGACTCGGAAAGCTGTGAGCCGAAAAGCTTCACGGTTTCACGCGACGGCGCGGTAATAAATGCGTACATAACAAAATTCAAGCCGGAAAGCGGCAGACAATAAAACAAAAGGAAATTTCAGGCAATGTACAACCAATATGAATTCAACGAAGCACAAAAAGTAAACGCCGAAGTAAATCTCGGCGCAATAAAAAACAACTACCGCATTTTTAAAGAGATGATAGGCAACGGCTGTCGGCTTATGTCGGTTGTAAAAGCCAACGCCTACGGTCACGGCGAAACGGAAATTGCAAAATGCGTTTCGGAATGCGGCTGTGATGCGTTTGCGGTCGCAACAGTGGACGAGGGAATACTTCTTCGCAAAGCAGGCATAAAGGGATTGGTGCTCATTCTCGGCTACACTCTGCCGTCGGCTTTTCCGAAGCTTTGCGAATATGACATTTCTCAAGCCTGTGCGTCCGCGGAATATCTGCAAACGCTCTGCGACTTTGCGGACAGTACGGGAAGCACCGTGAAAATTCACTTAAAGCTCAACACCGGCATGAACCGCACCGGCTTTGCGACGGACGGAAGTCTCACGGACGATCTTCGCTTTGCGGCGAAAACCCTGCTTTCGCACAAAAACATAGTGCGCGAGGGCGTATTCTCACACTTTGCCTGCGCAGACGAACCGGACAAGGATTTTTCGCGCACGCAGGATGAAAGGTTCGTTTCGTGCGTAAAGGCTCTTGAAAATCTCGGTCTCACCTTCGGTATACGACACATTTCAAGCACGATGGGCATCGTAAACTTTCCCGAGCCGGATTTCAGGCTTGACATGGTGCGCCTCGGCATAGGTCTTTACGGTTACACGTTTCCCGAGCTTCCGGGACTTATTCCGGCTATGACCTACAATGCGTCAGTCGTTGCGGTAAACCAGCTGAAAAAAGGCGACTACGTCGGTTACGGTTACACTTACCGTGCGCCGAAAGACATGGTTGCGGCGACGATATGCGCCGGTTACGCCGACGGCTTCAGACGCGAGCTTTCAAACAAGGGCAGCGTTCTCTGCCACGGAAAGAAATGCCCCGTCATAGGCAACGTGTGCATGGATATGACCATGATAGATGCGGACGAAATAAAGGATGTTATAAAGGTCGGCGACAAAGCAACCCTGTTCGGATTCAACGAAGGCTCTTTCGTCGGAGCGGACGAAGTTGCGAAAACTGTGGGGACAATCCCATACGAGCTTCTCTGCGCGGTTGGAGATAGGTTTAAGAGGGTATACAAAGATTGATACAAATCGACGAGCCTTGCCGAAAACGGCAAGGCTCAAACTTTACATATTTAATGATACTTAATGATACGTTTTACCGTTAATCGCGCACGATTTTTTCTCCGTCGAAGATTATCACGCCGTAACCCCATCCGGTCTTTTTCCCGGCATCGAGCCACGCCGCAAAATTTCTCTGAAGCGTTGTCTTTTTCGGGAAGCCTTCGGTCGAACCGTTGTAGTCACGTCCGAACACACGCCACGCATCTCCGAACTCGTCCTTCTCCACGCTTTCGAGAATACGGAAGTCGTCGATGAAATCGGAGAGGTTCGAGCCTTCGGGATAAATCTTCTTGTTTTCGGGGTAGATAAGCCACGAACCGCAGGTGATAACGACGGGCGACTTTCCGTCGCCGAAGAAATCGTACGCTCTCTTGTAAGAGTCGAGACGCATTTCTCTCGTCATCGGTCCGGACGACGGAATGTGAAAACCGAGTACTGTATCTCCCTTATTCAGAGTGACGCCGCCGCCCTCGAAATGCTCTTCGCGGAAGTCTCTCTTCTCGTACTGAAATCTGCCGAGGGCAAAGAGTTTGAGTGCGAAGTGGTGGTGAAAATACCAATCGAACACGAAAGTGCCCCACACACCGTGAACCTCTCGGCATTCGATGAGCTTGCATTTCAGGTCGTTCATGAGGTCGAAATACATATTTTCGGGAAGTCCGTTTGCGGCATACTTTTCATAAAGTGCCTCGGCGCAGTACATGAGAAACAGAAAATGCACCGAATATATATGCACTCCGCTGTTTTCGGCAACCTTTTCAAGTCCCTCGCACATTGAGCGTGTATCGTCGGAATCGTCAAGAAACTCTGCACGGTACTTATCGAATATGCGCATATTCTCGCAGTCCGACTCAATCCTTCCGAAATCCGCAGCAAGGCTCTCCATCGCTTCTTCGGGGAACGTAAGCCTTGCCGCAAGACTGTTCATAAAGTCTGTCATATCATTCTCCGCGCAGAATAAATTACTGCTGAACGTCGTTCTCGTCAAATTTATCTCCGCATTCGGGGCAGAACTTGGGAGGATTCTTGGGGTCTTCAGGCTCCCAGCCGCACTTGTCGCAACGGTAAAGCGGAGCACCGGCAGGCTTCTTTGCGCCGCACTCGGCACAGAACTTACCCTTGTTTATCGCGCCGCAGGAGCACTTCCATCCCTCTTCCTCGGCAGGCTTGGGCTGTCCGCACTCGGCGCAGAACTTACCGGTATTGCCCTTCTTGCCGCAGGCGCAATCCCAACCACCGACTGTCGGTGCGGCTGCAGGAGCGTTCTGCTGTACGGGCTGTACGGGTTGCTGTGCACCCATGTTGTAGAGCCCCTGAACGTTGCCGCCCATATTCTGAGCCATACCCATGCCGAAGAAGCCGCTCATTGCGCCGCTCGGGTTCTTTGCGGCGTCTTTCATAGCCTGCGCCTGTGCGCCGGCGAGGTGTGCGGCTGCGAGTGTCGGATTTGCGAAGGTCTGAACGTTCTTGAGTCTCTCCTCATCCTCGGGGGAAGCGTTGACGGAATTTACGCCGATTGAGAAGATGGTGATGCCTCTCTTCTGCTTCCACTGCTCGGAAAGAACCTCATTCATTGCGTTGCAAAGCTCGGTTGTATGTCCGGGGAGTGCGCTGTAGCGTATGCCCATATCGGAGATCTTCGCAAACGCCGGCTGGAGAGCGGAAAGAAGCTCTGTCTTCAGCATACTGTCAATCTGTCCTCTGTTGTAATCGGAGGTAACGTTTCCGCAGACGTTGGTATAGAACATGATAGGGTCAACTATCTTATAGGAATACTCACCGTTGCATCTTATGGAAATCTCGGTGTCGAGATTGAGGTTGGGGTAAACGACTCTGAAAGGAACGGGAGAGGGAGTGCCGTACTTATTGCCGGCGATTTCCTTGGTATTGAAGTAATATACTCTCTGATCCTTTGCGGTGTCTCCGCCGAAGGTGAAACGCTTGCCGACGGTCTTGAAGGAATCCATTATTCCCTTTCCGAGTCCACCCTCGAAGATAGAGGGTTCTGTCGAAGCGTCATACTTGAACTCGCCCGCCTCTGCACAAAGCTCAACAACCTTGCCCTGCTCGACAATGATCATACACTGCCCTTCATTTATCGAAATGAGCGATCCGTTCGAAATGATATTTTCTTCGCCTTTTACATTGGTGGAACGCGAAGAGGTTCTCTTACTGCCTTTTTTTACGAGTACGTCCGCAGGAAGCGAATCGCAGTAAAAATACTCCTTCCACTGATCTGCAAGGACTCCTCCTACAGCTCCGCCGATTGCTTTGATAAGACCCATGATAATCATCCTTTCAGTTGGTAATATTAATAATAGTGCGCCTGTACACTAATGTACATAATCTATTATACATTAACTTATACGATTTGTCAAGCGTTTTTTTGACTTATATCTTGACAAATGAACTGCTCTGATATATAATAATAGAGTATAAATTCCGAATACATACGGAGGAGAGATATGAGATACGAGAAAAGAACACTTTTACGCACTTCCCCCATTCTCTTGAATCCATACATGGGTTTTACGAGTTTTCAGCGCTTTTGCGGAGATCCGCTATATTCCGACTGCGTTGTAAACAGAACCGGCAATTGGATCGAAACCGAAAGCCGCGAGTGTTATCCCGTCCCGGCGGATGCACCGCAAAACGGAGACAGCGAGGGCTTTTACCCCGACTGCCGCATTGCGTA
Organism: uncultured Eubacteriales bacterium; assembly: GCA_934502885.1. GTDB lineage: Bacteria > Bacillota > Clostridia > Oscillospirales > CAG-382 > CAKSUT01. The sequence continues at coordinate 340,074 of CAKSUT010000001.1, forward strand.
CATACGCTTTCTGTGGAAAGAATTTGAACCTGCGAGAGGCGAATATAACTACGGCTTCGTAAAAGATATCCTCGACAAAGCCGAAGCGAAGGGGCAAAGCGTTATGATACGCATGATGCCGCACAGCACCCGTGCGTGCGACGACGTCCCCGACTGGCTCAAGAGCCTTATCCCCTGCCCGGAGCGGCCCGACGGTATGCGTGTCAAGGAATCGCCGAAGGACATACTCTTTCTGCGGCTGTTCGGAGAGGCGGTAAAAAAGCTCGGCAGAGCATTCGACGAAAGTCCCGTACTCACTTATGTTGATATCTCCCTCTCGGGTGCGTGGGGCGAAGGCTCCGGAATTGAGGACTATCCTGAAGATGAGTTTTACCGTCTTCTCGACATATATATCGAGAATTTTCCGCATACGGAGCTTCTCGCTCAGTTCTGCAACACAAAATTTGCGGATTATGTGAGGTCGAAGCGCACAGTCGGTTTGCGTGCCGACTGCCTCGGTAATCCTTTGCATATGACAGAGCTTTATCCGCCCAGCTTTGATGAACTTTCCGATTACTGGAAAACCGGTCACGTTTCCCTTGAGTGCGGCTGGTGGCTCGGCGAATGGGAACGCCGCAGCTGGGACTTTGAGGGCATTATCGAAAAATCTCTCGAGTGGCATATATCGAGCTTCAACGGAAAGTCGATGCCGATACCGTTTCACAGGCGTAGCCTCATGGAGTCGTGGCTCGGACGCATGGGATATCACCTTGCGGTGACGTCCGTCGAATACCCGCCCGAGGTTAAATGCGGAGACGTATTAAAGGTCGTTTTCACGGTTGAAAACAGCGGTGTCGCTCCGCTTTACGAAAAAGTGCCGTTTACCGTAAGGCTTTCGTCGTGCGGTAAAAAAACGGATTTTGTGACAGAAGCGGACGTGCGGAAATGGCTTCCCGGGACAAACAGTTTTGTTTTTGAAGCAAAGCTCGACGAAAATACCTCTCCCGGAAAATACGACCTCTTTTTCTCTCTTTCGGGAAGCGGTTTTCTTCCGATTCGTTTTGAAAACGACCTTGAAGAAACCGACGGTTATTACAAAGCGGCAAGCTTCACCGTAGTTTAAACCGCCGCAAAATCGTCCCCTACGATTGCAAAATACACCATTGATTTGCATTTCAATATGTGATATACTTACTCTAAAATCACTTATACCGTAAGGGAGAGTAAAAATGGGAATACATAGCGCAAAATGGATCTGCGAAAAATCGCACTCAGAAGCTCCGATATTCCGAAAGCGCTTCACGGCAAACAAACCCGTCGGTGCCGTTATCGACATATGCGGACTCGGAATGTTTGAGCTGTACATAAACGGCAAAAGGGTGTCGGACTTTGTACATATGCCGGCGCAGTCCACCTATGAGCAGATAACCGGCAAAAAGCTCGGATATCCGCTTGACGATATTTTCGAGAAAACACGCTTCTATTACTGTCGCTTTGACGTCACGGAGTATCTCTGCGGCGGCGAAAATCTTCTGTCGGTTCATCTCGGAAACGGCTTCTACAATCAGACAAAGATGACTTGGGAGGTCGATTGCGGCGTCCGTCCGCTTCGCCTTGCGTTCTCGCTGACGCTCACCTATTCCGACGGCAGCAGTGAGGAAATCACAAGTGACGAGAGCGTCCTTTCGGGAAAAAGCTATATCACGGAAAACAATATGTATTACGGCGAAGTACACGATTTGTCGGAGTATACGGACATTCACAGTCCCCCGTTCGACGACTCCGCATTTGAGGTATCGGAGCTTACAGACGCTCCCGACGGTGAGCTTACGCTGTACGACTACCCTTACGACCGTGTCGTCCGCAAAATAGTGCCGAAGTTTCTCGACGTGTATGACGGCAAATACGTGTACGACATCGGAGAAAACATTTCGGGTCGGCTTGCTTTCGATACGTCGTATGACGGCAGGATAACCGTCGCTTTTTCGGAAGAGCTGAATCATGACATGACCCTCAACACGGACTCGATAATGATACCCGAAACCTTTGTCGCTATAGGCGACGGCAAGCCGCACAAGGATATAAAGCCGCTGTTCTCGTGGGTGTCCGGAAGATATTTCACGGTTGAGGGCGAGATAGAAAATCCCGTGTACGAGGTAATTTACACCGACCTTGAAACAGTGTCCGACTTCGTCTGCGAAAACGAAACTGTGAACCATCTTCTTGATGCCTACCGCCGCACTCAGCTTTCCAACACTCACGGCTGTGTGCCTTCCGACTGTCCGCACAGAGAGCGCAGAGGCTACACCGGCGACGGTCAGATAACCTGCGAGACGGTTATGCACGTATTCGGCGCAAAGAGAATGTACGACAAGTGGCTTCGTGACATAGCCGACTGCCGCAACGTAAAGAACGGTCACATTCAGCACACCGCACCTTTCTACGGCGGCGGTGGAGGTCCCGGAGGCTGGGGCGGCGCAATTGTCGTTGTTCCCTATATGTATTACAAAATGTACGGCGATCCGTCGGCTGTCAGGAATTATCTGTATGCGATAAAGCACTACCTCGAATACATGGAAAGCCACTGTGAGGGAATGCTCGTCACGCACGAGGAAAAGGGCGGCTGGTGTCTCGGCGACTGGTGCTTCAAGGGCTGTTGTACGGAAAAGGACGTCTTTCCGCTGACTTCCGAGTACGTGAACACTTGCTACCTTGCGAAATTCTACGATATGATGCTTGAGCTTGACGAAAGGCTTTCTCTCGGTCTCGACCGCGAGGAGTATTCGCGCCTTGCAAAGAGCCACAAAAAAGCGATAAAAGACAGGTACTTCGACGATAATACCGGCGACTTCTGCGGTAACTTCTGCGGTGCGAATGCATTTGCGGTCGATATAGGCATCGGCGACGAGCGCACCTTCGAGAACCTTTGCCGCAAATACGACGCTCTCGGCGGCTTCGACACCGGCATATTCGCCACCGAAATACTCGTCCGCATACTCGGCGAAAGAGGACGCAGCGACCTTGTCTTCAAGCTTCTCTCCTCGAGAATGCAGAACGCCTCCTTCGGCGGAATGTTTGACAGAGGCGCAACGACGATTTGGGAGCATTGGGACACAAAAGCGTCGCACAATCATCCGATGTTCGGCGGCTGTATAAAGGCACTCTGGACAAGCTTTCTCGGCATAACGCCTCTTGAACCCGGTTACGGCAAAGTGAAAATTGCGCCGTGTGACATACCTGGTCTCGGAAGCTTCGGCGGTCATCTCACAACTTTGCACGGAAAAATCGCCGTAAATCTCGAAAGAGTCTGCGGAAACATTCGCATAACGGTCAATGTTCCCGACGGCGTGGAAGCGCACTTCTCGTTTGCGGACACCGAGTGTCCCCTCGCTCACGGCAAGACGACCTTTGTGTTCTGAAAGCAAAAGTTTATCTTTTCAACAAAATGCACTTGACAAAGCTTTTCCGTTCTGTTAAAATAACGCCGTGACTTTCGCAAATGCAAAAACGGAGTGGTGAAAATGAATATTGATTTTGAGAGTTTTGATATAACATTCGACGGCGCAAAGCCGTATACGGCAAAGACGGCGAACGGTAAGACCGCATTTGCGTCGGAAAATACCGACGGTGCTCTCACCGTTTCGGTATACACCGATTTCAGCGAGAAACCCCTTGTTCTTCGTGCAAAAAACGTGCGCGGCAACGCGGCTCTGCGCGTTCGTCCCTACAGACTTGAGCTGTGGGCGGACGGCGTTCTTCATGACGAGGAATGGCAGTACGGAAAGCTTCTGCTTCTCGATGCGGAGTGGAATACGGCTCCCGAAGTGACGGAGTTTTGCGAGGACTCCTCTCCCCTTCCGACCGTACTCGGCACGTTCAAGAACGCCGAGGGCTGGCGTCCCGAAGAAAACGTATTCGTCGGCGACTGTATGCCGTACTCGGACAGCAAGCGTTTTCACGTGATATATCTCAAGGACAGACATCATCACGGCAGCAAATGGGGACGCGGCGCACATCAGTGGTCGCACATTTCGACGGACGACTTCGTAACGTGGCAGATTCACCCGAACGTCGTTGAAATTGATGACCCGTCCGAGGGATCGATATGCACCGGTTCTCATATAGAGTGCAGCGGAAAGCATTACCTTTATTACACCGTACGTACCTGCAACGGCTCTCCTGCGGCGATACGCAGAAGCATTTCCGACGACGGCTATCACTACGTCAAGGACAGAGAGTTCGGCTTTACCCTCAGCGAAAAGTACAATTCCGCCTCGGCACGTGACCCTAAGGTTGTATTGTCCGATGACGGACTTTATCATATGATTCTCACCTCGACGCTTCTCTCCGAGGAAAAAGGGTGTCTTGTGCATCTCACCTCCCGTGACGCCGAAAACTGGGTTGAAGAGCCGCATCCGATATACGTCGCTCACGACGGCAACGAACCCGAGTGTCCCGATTATTTCGAGTTCGGCGGCACGTACTACCTTGTTTTCAGTCACCACACAAGGGCGCAGTATATGTACTCCGACCGCCCGTTTACCAACTGGAAAGTGCCGGAGAAATCAAATATTCCGTGCGAGAGCGTACCGAAGGCGGCAATATGGAATGGGAAGATAGTATTCGTCGGATTTAGGTGCCTCGGCGGCTACGGCGGAACAATGACGTTCCTTGAGGTCAAGCCCGAGGGCAAAGAGCTGTTCTGAACATCAAAATGCAAAAGGAGAGGTGAAATGCCTCTCCCTTCTTTTTACTCTGCGGCTTTTCCGTCGAATTCGCGCCAGAAATCGGTCATCGCTTTTTCGTATTCGGCGCGGTTTACGTATGCGCTCATTGCGTGATCCGCTCCCGGGACAACGAGAAGCCTTTTCGGCGACGCACACGCCTTGTAGTTTTCGTAGGTCATCTCGACAGGCACAAAGCGGTCGTCGGTGCCGTGAATGAAAAGTACGGGAATTTTCGTGCGGCGCAGTGCGTCGGCAGCAGAATACTCGCCCGAACCCATTCTTATCTTCTTTCGGCACAGAGCATCCGCTATCATTCCTCTGACGCGGTAGGAAATATGGAGGTTGTTTCTTGCGACGTGTTCCCATATCGCTTTCGGCGAGGTAAAGCCGCAGTCCGCCATTATGCCGCGGAGATTGTCGGGCATTTTGAGGTCGGATGCCATAAGAACCGTCGCCGCACCCATCGATATGCCGGCAAGGTATATCGGCATATCTTCGCCGAAGCGTTCATTTGCCCATTCTGTCCACGCCACGCAGTCGAAGCGTTCTGTAAGTCCGAAACCCATGTGTTCTCCGCCGCTTCCGTTCTGCCCTCTCTGCTCCGCGTACAGCACCGAACAGCCCGACGAATGCCAGAAGTCAGCTATCATTCCGTAGTCGTAGTGCCACGACGAACGCCAGCCGTGAAAGGCGATTATCACCCTTTTCGGATTATCGCACGGATAGAAATGCCCGGCGAGCTTCGTGCCGTCGGCGGCGCATATGCAAACCTCCTCGAGTGAAAGTCCTTTCAGTCTGTCCGAAGCTTCGGCGCAGTCGAGACCGAATTTTTCGTCTTTGACGCTCCCCGACACTCTCAGGTTCACCCTCTTCATTATTCCGGGTAGCTTTCTGTCAAGCGCCGTCTGCACGAGAAGCTTTGACGTTATATATGCCGCCGCGGACATAACTGCGGCCGCCGTCACAGCCACCGCACCGACCGCCGACACCGTTTTCGACACTGCCGTATTCATAATGTGTCACCGTTCCTTTCAAGACACGTTTTTCTGTATCGATTATTCCCCGAATCGTTCCTTATATTCGCTTGACAAAGAGTCTTTCATCTGATATAATTTCTTTTACAAAAAAGCAAAGGACGTGAATTTATGGAAACAAAAACCGAGATACAAAAGGAGCTTTTTGCTCTTGCCGACAGCGGCTACCGTGATTTTCACTCAAAACTTATCCCCAATATAGAATATGAGCGTGTAATCGGAGTACGCACACCTGCGCTTCGCAAATATGCGGCGCGCCTGAGCGGCACACCCGAAGCGGAGGCTTTTCTTGCATCGCTTCCGCACTCCTACTATGAGGAAAACAATCTGCACGCATTCCTCATTGAAAAAGTGCGTGATTTCGACAAGGCACTCAGCCTTACGGAAAAGTTTCTGCCGCACATCGACAACTGGGCGACCTGCGACTGCTTTGCGCCGAAGGTGTTTGCGAAAAATCTTCCGTTCATTCGGAAAAAGGCGACAGAATGGATAAACTCCGGGAAAACCTACACGGTAAGATACGGCGTCGGCGTTCTCATGCGGTACTTTCTCGACGGCGACGCCGAGACCGTCGCGAAGGCTCTCGATGAAGTCGCGGCGATAAAGAGTGAAGAATACTACGTAAATATGATGTGCGCATGGTTTTTTGCCACGGCTCTTGCGAAAAATTACGATCTTACACTGCCTTATTTTGAGAAACGCCGCCTTACGCGCGACGTTCACAACAAAGCAATCCGCAAAGCGACAGAGAGCTTTCGTGTCACCGACGCCGCAAAAGCGCACTTGCGCACTCTCGCAATAAAATAGTTTTGCAAGTTTTGCATCCGCCTCCCTTTTTGCGCGTTTTGTACAAAAAACTGATTGTTTTGTCCTTGACTTTATTCAAAAAGCATGGTAGAATTATCGTACTTGAAATGAAATGTATAATTCACATAAAGAAAGGAATCAATCATGAAAAAGCACACTCTTTCTCGCACACTCGCATTTATTATGACTCTTGTCATGATAATCTCATCAATGTCCGTGGGCATATTTGCCGCAGACGAAGAATTTCCCGACGTTCTGTCGGTTGACTACGCAAGCGTTCAGCAGGGCTGTGTTGACAAAAAGGTCTCCTGCACCATCGAAAAGGTCGAGCTTGACGGCAGAAACACAGTTTCGGTAAAGCCGATGATAAAGGATGCGGAGGCGACCGTCGTAAACATTGACGGTTACGGCTTCAATTCAAAGCTTAAGGTAGATATACGCGAATACAAGTTTGCTTCGATTGAGTACAAATACGTTTCCGAAGGACCGGTCGAGGACAAGATGATTCTCCGCATAATGAAAAACGGCGGCATTCTCAAGGCGTCCACGGAAGTACCGGCAACGGTAAATCTAAAAGCCGGCGGCTGGAACGTGGCATACTTCCCCATAGGCGGTGCAATTGCCGCACAAATCGCAGAAGACGGCGACGGTATACTCCGTCAGATTCACTTATATCCTTTCGGAAAATCCGACGTAACCGTAATGTCGGAGAGCGACGTGATTTATCTCGGAAAGCTCTCTTTCTACAAAACAAACCCCGATCCCAACGCCAAAGTTACTGTCGAATTTGCAAAGGGCAACCCGGACGCCAAGGGCACAGCTCCCGAAAAGGTTGAGATGAAGCCGGGCGAAAGCATAACGCTTCCCGAATGTCCCCTCACGCTCAAGAACGGCACGTTTCTCGGCTGGAAGACTGTCGGCTCAGACACTGTTTACAAGCCCGGCGAGTCAATCACTCCCGAAATCGACACTCTTTTCAGCGCCGCATGGAAAATCGAAGAGGAGGCAAAGGATTTTATCTCCCTCGCTTTCACCAATTATCAGGGCGGACCTGTTGACAGAACTCCGGCAGTCAAGGTCGAGAATATTGATGACGAGAACAGCAAAATCGTAAAGATAATGCCTCAGCACGCCGAAGAGAAGATACCCATGGTTGACGGCTGGAACTACACCAAGGCGAATATCAATCTCAAAAACTACAAGTACCTTCTCATAAACTACAAGTACGAGTCGTCAGCTCCCACCGAGACAAAGCTCAAGGTTAATCTTCTCAAGAGCGGCGGCATACTTCAGAAGTCAACACCCTGTTATTCCGCAGAAAACATAACGGCGGGAGAATGGGCGACAGCTGTCATAGACATAACCGCAATAAACGAACAGCTCGTCGAGGGAGTCGAACCCGTACTCAGACAGATGCATTTCTACCCGTTCGGCGACAAGAAGTCAAGTGAGCTTGCCGAGGGCGACGTTATGTACGTATCCACCATAGTTTTCACGAACGACGGCGTTGCGGAGAACGCGGTCACACACACGGCTTACATGAACGGCTACTCCGACGGCACGTTCAAGCCGAACAAGACAATGTCCCGTGCCGAGGCGTGTACGGTTGTCGCAAGACTTCTTGCGGCTGAGAACGAAATCACAGGCAAGACTTCCTTCACCGACGTTGCGGCAGACAAGTGGTACGCAAAGTACATCGGTTTCTGCGAGGCGAAAGGTCTTCTCAAGTCCTACAGCGGAACGTTTCTCCCCGACAAAGAAATAACGAGAGCTGAGTTTTCCGAGCTTGTTTACAACACAGGACTCGTTTCGGCTTCCGATAAGGAGGTTAAGTTCAGCGACGTTGCGGAGTCTCATCCGAAGTACGCCGCAATAAAGGCGGCGGCTTCGGCAGGTCTTATCGCAGGCTACGCCGACGGCACCTTCCTTCCCGACAGAACAATAACCCGTACGCAGGTAGTCACCGTTATCAACCGTGCGTTGGGAAGAGAAATAACGGTGGAAAACCTTTCCGAGGATGTGGACTACACCTTTATCGATGTTGCGCCCGATTTCTGGGGATTTGCGAACATTGCAGAGGCGACGATGAACCACACCGAGCTTTCCGGTCACTGGACAAGCGTTTCCACAAGTCCCGAGAGTTTCATCAAGGATGAGCCGAACCTCAAGGCAGGTGCGGAAAAGGCGGCTGAGGTCGAATCTCTTGCGGCAAAGAGACGCGACGAAATCCGCGCTACCGAGTCCGACTACAGCACGATAACGGGCGCAAGGTTCTACGTTTCCGCAGACGGCGACGACGCAAACGACGGCACGTCTCCCGAAAAGGCGGTAAAGACTCTCGAGGCGGCATCAAAGCTCCCCGTAAGAAAGGGCGACGGTGTTCTCTTCAGAAGAGGCGACATTTTCAGAGGTCAGCTCACAGCGACGGCAGGCGTCACCTACTCCGCATACGGCGAGGGTGAAAAACCACGTTTCTACCGCTCCCCCGAAAACGGCGCGGACGCCTCAAAATGGACGCTCATGGAGGGTACAAAGAATATCTGGATCTACGCAAACGAGGATATGGTGGACATCGGCGTCATCGTATTCAACGAGGGCGAAGCGAACACCTACAAGGAAATGCCCGACTACAAAAGCAACACCTACTATTACAGAGGCACGGACAGGAAATTCGACATAATCGAAGCTCTCGACAACGACCTCGACTTCTTCCATAAGGCAGACAGCAAGACCATCGAGGGAGGTTATCCGTCGAGATCCAAGGGCGACACGGGCAAAATCTACTTAAGATGCGACAAGGGCAATCCCGGCGAGATCTTCTCATCAATAGAGTTTGCCGTCGGCAACAACAACATTGCCGCAAAGAGCGGATGCGTCTTCGACAACCTCTGCATAATGTACGGCGGAAGCCACGGCATCGGAACCGGAAACACGGACGGTCTTGTCGTAAAGAACTGCGAGTTCGGCTGGATAGGCGGCTCGATACAACACTACAACGAAAGTACTTCAAAGGCAGGCACGATAACAAGATACGGCAATGCGGTAGAAGTATACGGTTCGGCAAAAAACTACATTGTCAATAACTGCTACGTAAATCAGGTATACGACGCGGGTCTCACGCATCAGTCCGGAAACGGTGTCGAAATGTCCGAAATTTACTACACCAACAACGTAATCGAAAACTGCGTATACTCGATAGAATACTTCAACGGAAAGATGGCAAACGGAAAATCTGCCGGAAGCAATATCGTGATAGAAAACAACATAATGCGTCTCTCAGGTTACGGCTTCGGCTCTCAGAGATACAATCCCGACACTCCGGCTCACATAAAGTCGTGGGAAAACGCAAACGAGTTTGAGAACTTTGTCATCAAAAACAACACCTTTGACAGAGCGACCTGCAATATGTTCCAGATTGTTTCCTCTTACAAAACATACCTCCCCGAGGTCTCCGGGAACACCTACATTCAGACTTTGGGCGGCAAGCTCATGGAATACGGCGTGCTTAAAGGCACAAAGTACCTCTATACAAAGTCCGCTCCCGTCATAATAAAGTACATTCTCGGCGACGCCGACGCAAAGGTATATTCTGTGAAGTAACGCGGCAGTCGGAAAAAACGAATAATCTCGGATAAGCGGTTTCGTCGGACACACTCCCGTCGGAATCGCTTATTTGTGTAACAGTTTGTAAATTTTTCTCAATCTTCACACAAATATCACATATGGGTGATATAATCAAGCAGACGCAGATACAAGGCGTTTGCCGAGATGCGCCATACTAAATTTGCCATATATGGCTTTGCAGTGAAAAGAAAGGTTTGGTACACATAATGAAAAAACGTATAATTGCTATGCTTCTCTGCGGTCTTCTGACCGTTTCCGCATTCACAGCCTGCAACAAGGCACCCGTTGACCCTGATGACAGCAATGTTGTAAGCGCGGAGGATTCCGAGGTTGCCGTAAAAATAGGCGACTATGAAGTAACGGTCGGTCATTTCTCGTCGTATGCCGAGACGGTTATGTACAACACTCTTAAAAACAGCGAAACCCCCGACGATTTCAAGATAGACGACGAAGAGTTCATGGACACATTTATTTCCGACGTAACCGAGAACTTCAAGCAGTACGCGGCATACGAATCCTATGCAAAGTCGTGCGGAGTTGAAGAGCCCACCCAGGAGGAAATTGACAACCTCGCAAACGATTTCGTCGCATACTACAATATGTACGGAATTGACGTCCGCAAGGAAATAGGTGATGAGTTCGACACGCTCATGAGAGTACAGGCGATAATGACAAAGACCATCGAAAGGCTTGCTGAGGACGTAACCGCCGAGGAGGCTCTCGCAACTCTCGAGGACGGCACCTACCGTGCAAAGCACATACTCATAGCGGCTGACGAGAACAACCTCAGTGCCGAAGAATACGCCGAAAAGGAAAAGCTTGCGAACGAGGTATACGAAAAGGCAATCGCCGAAGGTGCGGACTTTGACGCTCTTATTAAGGAATACGGCGAAGATCCCGGCATGGAGTCCAATCCCGACGGCTACACGTTCGGCGAGGGTAAAATGGTATCGGAGTTCTACGAGGGTACTGCGGCACTCGAAGAAGGTGAGATAAGCAAGCCCGTGAAGAGTTCCTTCGGCTTCCACATAATCCAGAGACTCCCCATCGAGGCAACCGAAGACATGAAGCAGGACGTTGCTTACAACAGAATGAACGAGGACGTCAACACAATAATCGAAAGTCTCGAACCCGAGTACACAGACGCATTCGATGCTATCGACTTCAGGGCGATGTACACAAGAGTCAAGGACAGAGTTGACGCCGAAAAGGCGGCTGCCGAAGCGGACGCAGACGAGGAAGCGGAGAACGAGGACGGCAATACCGACGCTGACACCACAGGCGATAACAGCGGCGTTGCAGCCGACGACACAGACGCTGAAACTCCCACCGACGGCGCAGACGGCGAAAATCCCGACAACGCAGCCGAGGATATGAACGTACCCGATGAATCTCTCGTCGAGGGTTAATTCACGGCAATTTAAGAGCATAGAACACAGCGGCAGACACGATAACGGTGTCTGCCGCTGTTTTTGTGTTCTTCCGCTCAGCCGAGAAATAACAGTTCAAGCTCGCCCGAATAGGCATAATTTCGACACAACGTATTACTCGATTATTTCGTAGGCTCTTTTCAAAGTCAGAATACGGCGGACGCTTTCGTCGATTCGTTCTTCGCTTACCGTTCCGTTTTCAACGGCGTTCACAAGCGCACCGAACGCTTTGCGCAAATCATACGGACAGAGAAGCATGTCGCATCCGGCTTCTATTGCCTTAATTGCGGCGTCGCCGGGAGTATATGTGTTTGTTACCGCTCCCATTGACAGGGAGTCGGTAATAACGACGCCTTCAAAGTTCAGCTCGTTTCTGAGTATACCGTTCACCGCTTCGTAAGACACGGAGGACGGCGTCATATCGCCGACTATGTTCGGCAGTGCGATATGACCGACCATAACGCACTCGTCCACGGTCAGCGTCTTATACGGAATCCACTCGCAGTTTTGCATTTCGTCCTTCGTTTTATGACAGACGGCAACTTCGCTGTGGCTGTCCTCGGCGGTGTCGCCGTGACCGGGAAAGTGCTTGAAGGTCGGGATAATCCCTTCTTCACGGAGTCCGTCCGCCATGGCGTGAGACATTACCTTTACGACCTCGGCGTCCGACGAAAACGCACGTTTTCCTATCACTGTGTTGTCGGGATTTGAATTTACGTCCGCAACCGGAGCAAAGTCCAGATTGAAGCCGTACTGCCGCAAATACGCACCTATAGACGTTCCCATATTCATTGCGTCGGCTCTGTTGCCGTTCTCCCCTACCGCCGCCGCACTTTCGTATTTCGGTAAATCAAAAGCCTGACTGTTCGCAAGGCGCGCCACTGTGCCGCCCTCCTCGTCAACCGCGATGAACAGCGGGACACGGCTGTCGTCCTGCAGAGTATCGATAAAGACGGAAATCTGTTCGGGATTTTCAATATTCTTGCCGAACATAACGACTCCGCCGACAGGGTAATTCCGCAACGCCTCTTTCACCGTTTCCGACAGCTCGGTTATTCCGTCCGCCGAGGAATCGTTGACGGTCTCGGGCGTTTGCGAAAAATCCAAGGCGTCCGGGCGGACAATAAACAACTGTCCTACCTTTTCCTCCAAAGACATTTGACTCATAAGAAAGCCTATCTCGTCGTCTTGCTCCGACGGATCGGGCTGAAGCTCGGCAGGCGGTGTTTCAGGCTGCGTTTCAGTCGGCTCGACAGTTTCCGTGTTCTCGGACGTCTTTACGTCCTCCTCTTTGTCCCGTATTGTCACTTCACACCCGGCGCAGAAAACAAGTGCCGTGAGCGCGGTCAAAAACAAAGCAAAGTATCTTTTCATGGTAAACTCCTTTAGGCAGAAGCTGGGAAACGCTTGAAAATGCCAATTTCACTTTGTACACAGTCCCCCCGACTCCGAAAGTGGAATCGGGGGGCGGATATCACTTATTGTCGTAATGTCTCTTTATCTTGTTGGAAGTGGTCTTTTCAAAGGGTTCGGGCTTGATTATAACCTTCATGACCTGCTTATGTGCCGGGAGCTTGTTGTTCATCTCGTTTACGGCGTCCTTAACTGCCTTTGCGGTCTCTTCGAGAGTCATACCCTTGGTCACGTCGGGATCGGGATAAATCTCAGCCTTGAGGGCTATCTCCTCACCTGCTTCGTTGCGGACTGCGGAAACGATAACCTCTTTCACAAGGTTTATTCCCATGATGTAATCCTCAATTTCCTCAGGGTAAATATTCTTGCCGTTGTTGAGGACTATGAGGTTCTTCTTGCGTCCGGTGATGTAAAGGCGTCCGAGATCGTCTGTCTTGCCGTAGTCGCCGCTGTGGAACCAACCGTCGGTTATTGCCTCGGCAGTCGCTTCGGGATTCTTGTAGTAGCCCATCATAACGGTGTCGCCCTTAATCCAAATCTCGCCCTCGCCGTCAGCGTTGGGGTTGTCTATTTTAATCTGAACGCAGGGAATCGGCACGCCGCACGATACAAAATCATAGAAGTACTCTCTGTTTCCGGCAACAAGAGGCGAACACTCGGTAATACCGTAGCCGTTGCAGAGCGTGATGCCGATGGTCTCGAAGAAATCTCCGACCTCCGCTCTTATAGGTGCGCCGCCGCAGACAATCTTTTGAAGGTTGCCGCCGAACGCTGCGTGTACAGACTTAAAGAGAGTGCGGCGAAGGTCTATGCCCACCTTCAAAAGTCCGTTGCTCACCTTCATGAGCTTGCGAAGTGCGTCAGCCTTGCCGCTTGACTCAGCCTCAAGCCAAACCTTTTTGTAGAGCTGTTCGACAAAGAGCGGAACGAGCATGATGTAGTCCGGCTTATAGAACTTGAGATTCTTTGCAACAGAGCGGATGCTTTCGTTTATGCATATAGTACAGCCGGCGTTGAGGGAAACGAGAATATCGCATACCGCCTCGTATGTGTGGTTGTACGGAAGAACCGAGAGACATCTTGTGAGTACATCGGATATCTGTCTGCCGTAGTAGACATTCGCAACGAGGTTGTGGAGCGAGAGCATAACGCCCTTCGACGTACCTGTCGTTCCGGAGGTAAACACGAGCATCTTGAGCTTTTCATTCTCGGGCACATAGTCGGTATAGCGTGTATCGCCGCCGTCAAGGAGTGCCTTACCCTTTTCGCAGAGCTTTGCGAAGGACAGGAACTTTCCGTCGTCCTCGGCGTTGTCAAAGCCGACAAAGTACTTTATCTGCGGCATTTTGTCCGCATTTGCGCGGAGATTTGCGTCGTAGTTCTTCGAGTAGAACACTATCTCACTTTCGCTTCTTTCAAGAACGTGCATTATCTCTTCAAAGGGAAGAAGACGGTCAACCGGGGTTACAACGTTGCTTCCGTTGAGGAGCATGAGATAGGTATGCACCCAATCATAGCTGTTGTCACCGAGAATCGCGGCGTGCTTGTTCTCGATGCCGAGATCCGTCACTGCCGTACCGAGTGCGTTTACCGCATCGATAAATTCGGGGTAGGACACGCTTATTACGTCTCCGTTCGGCTTCTTGTACATAAACGCCGGGCGACCTTTGCTTGCCTCAACGGCGTTTGTGAGGCACTCTTTAAAATTGCGAAAAGGCTTTACACTATAGTATTCGTAGTTTTTATTGTATCTTTTCTTCAAAGAAACACACCTCCAATAATTCAAAAGTTCCTTTACAGTATACACCCTTTTTAAGGAAAATTCAAGAAAAAAACAGTGAACAAAAGCGAAAGGAAAACTTAAGAGGATGTCGAAAAAAGTAAAAAACGAACCACCGAACGTGCGGCAGTTCGTCACTTACTCTTTTATGGTACGGAAAGACCGTACCGGGGCAAGCCGATTACTCAGCCTTGGGAGCCTCAACGGGACATACGCTTGCGCAAGTGCCGCAATCGATGCAGTCGTCTGCATTGATAACATACTTGCCGTCGCCCTCTGTGATGCAGCTTACGGGACATTCGTCTGCGCAAGCACCGCATGCGATGCAATCATCGGAAATCTTATATGCCATTCTAAACACCTCCGTATTTAAATATACTGCATTGTATCATAAAATGCAGTCTCTGAAAAGGGGGTAAATTTAAACTATATAAGAACTTTTGTTAAATTTTCATTGCGTGATATTGTCTCGGCGCGAAAATGCGTGTAATATATACCCGTGCGGTAAAATATATGCTTATTTTACTTGATTTGCACGGCAAAATCACCGGACGTTTGCTCCGGCGTCCGAGGACGAAATCTCAATGCGCATTCCGTATGCTCCTACGGCGGCGCACCCTTCACACACGAAAGGAGTATGCCTTAATGGAAAAATACCTAAAAAACGATAATGGCGCACAAAGCGGTGAAGAGACTGTATTTTCGGTGCTTCTCATGTCGCTGTACACAAGCTCAAAGGATGAGGAAGCGGCGCTCAGCTCTCTTGACGAGCTTGCAAGGCTTGTGGAAACCGCTTTCGGCGACGAGAGCCGCTGTAAGATAAACACTATGACACAGCTCCGTCCGACGCCCGACCCGGCGTGCTATTTCGGCACGGGAAAGGCTGCTGAGGCGGCGGAATTCTGCAAGGTCAACGGCGTTTCTCTCGTCGTTGCGGACTGCGAGCTCAGTCCGTCGCAGATAAAGAACCTTGAGGACGCCGTAAACAGCGGCGACAGCGAGATACGCGTCATTGACCGCACAATGCTCATACTCGACATATTCGCAAAACACGCCGTAACGGGCGAGGGTAAATTGCAGGTTGAAATTGCTCTCTTAAAGTACACCTCTCCCCGACTCACGGGACGCGGCACGGAAATGTCCCGTCAGGGCGGCACGAGCGGAAGCATAGGCGCAAGAGGTCCGGGCGAGACAAAACTTGAAACAGACAGACGCCACATAAAGCGCAGGATCGCCGCTTTGGAGAACGAGCTGCGCGAAATGGAGAACGACCGCGAGGTAAAGAGAAAGAAGCGTGTGCGTTCAGGTATACCGTGCGTTGCTATAGTCGGCTACACCAATGCCGGAAAATCGACGCTTCTCAACCGTCTCACTGACGCCGGCATTCTTGCCGAGGACAAACTTTTCGCGACTCTCGACCCGACCGTAAGAAAGCTCACTCTCCCCTCCGGGCGCGAGGTTCTTCTCTCGGACACGGTAGGCTTTATCGACAATCTGCCGCACAAACTTGTCGAGGCGTTCAAATCCACGCTTGACGAGGTGCGGTACGCGGACGCGCTCATCATCGTGACCGACGCCGCAGATCCGGAGGTCGAGAAAAAGCTTGCGGTGACGGAGGAAACGATAAACGAGCTGTCCGCCGGCGGAAAACCGACGCTTTACGTATTCAACAAGTGCGACGGACTTGACATTCTCCCCTTCGGAGGCGACGATGCGGCTCTCGCCGAGCATCGTGCGGTGTGCATATCGGCAAAGACCGGCTACGGCACGGAAAAACTTCTTGCGGCGGTCGAGGATATGCTTGCGTCGCTCACGAAAAAGGCTGTGTTCTTAATTCCGTTTTCGGCTCACAATGCCGTGAATGCGCTCTACAAAAACGCGACGGTCTTATCGACGGAATACCTCGACAACGGCACAAAGGTCGAAGCTCTGGTTGACGGCAAAACTCTCGGTCGATTCCGCGAATACCTATGTGAAGAATAATTTGCAATACCGGAAAATGTGCCTTGCCGAATTCGGCAAGGCACATTTTTCTTTTACCTTTTGACATCGCCGCGCGAGACGACAATGTTATATCCTATTGCTCCCACCTTCTTTTTCAGCGCGGCAAGGCTCTCCGCCGCCTCCGTGCCGGTGCAGATTTTGTTGTCGTACAAAAGATACTTTGACCTCACATCGGACGGAGAAAGGTTGGGCATAACCACGTTCGCTCCGCCGAGTATGCCTTTCTCTCTGCCGTTCGGGTCTATCGTTCCGAGAGCGGTCGTGGAGGGTATGAGAGCATTGGGCAAAAGTATTCGTGTGAGCGCGACCATGAGAACCGTTTTATCGGCAGTGCCGCCGCACTCGTTTGCAAAGGGTGTGTCGTGATGCGGCACGAAAGGACCTATCCCCACCATTTCCGGATTCAGCCTTTCGAGAAAGAGCATATCCTCGGCAAGCTCGTTTGCGGTCTGATAGGGTGAGCCGACCATAAATCCGCTTCCCACCTGAAAACCGAGAGATTTTAAGTCGTAAAGGCAGCGTATGCGGTTGTCAAACGACATCTCCGACGGATGAAGCCTTTCGTAGTGCGCCTTGCTTGCAGTTTCGTGACGGAGAAGGTATCTGTCCGCGCCTGCGTTCTTATACGCGCGGTAGGTTTCATACGGTTTCTCGCCGAGAGAGAGTGTCACCGCACAGTCGGGGTACTCTGATTTTATCGAAGACACGATATCGCACATGACAGAGTCTGTGTAATAAGCATCCTCGCCGCCCTGCATGACGAAGGTTCTGAAGCCAAGCTCATACCCTGTCCTGCAGCAGGCGAGAATTTCATCTTTTCCGAGGCGGTATCTCTCCGCATTGCGGTTGCTTCTCCTTATGCCGCAGTAAAAGCAGTCGTTTTTACAATAATTCGTAAGCTCGATAAGCCCTCTTATATAGACGTCCTTTCCGTACACCGACTGTCTTGTTTTATCGGCTTTTTGACGTATGTATTCAAAGGTCTGCGGCGTCGCGCCTGCGATCAGCGACACCCACTCCTCCTTTGAAAGACGGTGTTCTCTCTCAAGCTTATCGGCAAGCGAATTTAATTCGGGGGTATTCATTTTCATGGCATCTCACTTTCCGCAAAACAAAAAAATATGCGTCCGAAAAGGACGCACACCGACATATCCGTTTTGCGTTTCTTTTTTCTCGGAACGGCAATGCCGAACCTTAAAATCGGTGTTTGCGTTTTCGGTTCACCATCGGGACGCACCCTTCGGCTGACACTGTGATTTTAGCACATTATTATGTCTCTGTCAAAAACGCACTGTTAAAACGCACCGCCGCAAAATGCTTATCTGCCGCAGAACTTGCTGTTTTTGCAGCCGCCGTTTTCACTGCACTTGTACTTGTTGAGACACTCATAATGTACTTCGTTATCGTGTGAAACACGGCTCATCGGCGCATTTTCGTCTATGACGTAGCAGTATCTCTCCATTACCTCTCTGAACTGTCTTTCGGTTTTGCCGTCCATAAATAACCGTCCTTTCGCAAATGTATTCTTATGAAGCGGATTTTTCACGCATTGCATTATATATTTTATACCGAAAATCAATTTTCTATACGGAAGCTTTACAAAAATGAAGAAACCGAAAACACAGTTTTCCGCAATAGCAACCGAATACCATACTTTCGTGACCGTATTTTCCGCTTATTTTCACGTTTCGGAATAATTACTGCCTCGAGCGAATATATTTTACCAAAACTAAAATCCGTGCAAAGGGGTATTGTAAAATGTTCGTGTATTCACTCAAAGCTGCGACTCTTAAATTTCTCGGGGCGGTGCTTGCGTCGGTTGTGATAATAGGTGCCGTTATATTCGTAATGCCGCACAAGGAGGCGTCGGTAACTACATTTACGTCAAAAAACAAAGTGACCTACGACGGCATGGAAAATGCGGAGGACGTAACGGAGTTTATCGGAAGCTTCGGCATTGAAGTCACGTCAGAACCTGTCGAAGTCATGGAGGTAGAGATACCGTCGAAATTTGACGCCGTTCTCGAAGAATACGAAAAGCTCCAGAAGGAGCAGGGACTCAAGCTCTCAAAGTACAAGGGAAAATCTGCGACAAGGTATACCTATGAAGTGCTTAACTACCCCAAGGACACCGAGGGCAATCCGTCAGGCAAGGTTTTCTTAAACATCATCGTATGCGGAAAGAAAGTTATCGCCGGCGACATCTGCTCTGCCGAAATGGGAGGCTTCGTAAAGCCGTTTACCGATTTCAAGCCCGAGAACGCAAAGCTCTGAGAACTTTTCCGCACTTGACAAACGGAACGATTCGGTGTATAATAGCGGTGTAAATTCGAGAGATTGCAGGTAACGGAATGATAACGGAAGAAAAAGTATATTTGACAAAAAGTCCCGAGGAAACCGAGGCGGTTGCGGCAGAGCTTGCAAAGAAGCTTAAAAGCGGAGACTTTGTTGCATATTTCGGCGGTCTCGGAATGGGAAAGACTGCGTTTACAAGAGGTCTTGCCTCTGTGCTTTGCAAAGGCGTAAGAGTCACAAGTCCCACGTTTGCGCTTGTAAACGAGTATGACGGCACACTTCCAATCTTCCATTTCGATATGTACCGCATAACCGACGAAGAGGATCTTTACTCCACCGGCTTCTGCGAATACTGTGAGCGTTACGGTATAGTGGCGGCGGAGTGGTGCGAGAATATTCCCTATGCGCTCCCCGAGGACAGATACGAGGTAGTTTTTGAACGTCTCTCCGAAGAAGAACGGCGCATAACCGTAAGGCACATAACACCTTAAAAATGTAATAAAAGCACAAAGCCGACGAGCCTCAGATGGTGCGTCGGCACTTTTTGTTTGTCACACCGCAGTTCCGAGACCGAGAAGAAATGCTGCAGCGGCAAACGACACAACGGCACCGCACAGAAAAAACAAGAAGTTGCAGAGTGTGGCATGGCTCTTTTTCGTGCGCCGTGCGGATGTATCAATGTGCGAGCCGTTTATTATTTTCCTCGCTTCGTTGAGAAAGTCTCCCTCTTCCTTTACCGCCGTCACTCCGGCACGGACAACAAAGTACGCCTCTTCATAGACGAGGTTTTCCGGGAGCTTTACAAATATCACCTTTTTCGTACAACCCTTGAGCATAAAGACAACTCCAATACATAATTTTACCGTATTATTGACCATCTCGGCATAGGGTATTCACATAAACAGACGAAGCGGCGTAAACGACACCCAAAAGCGAACGAGTGATTCACACCACCCTGCGGCAAGCTCAGCCGCACTTTCACCCATCACGAAGCATTCCCCAAAAAGGATAAATGTTCCCGTTGCGGCGTCGTATGAAAAAAGATCCTGCGGCGACGATATGTTCCCGAAATTCTCGGCGATGAGAGCTATTGCTATAAGGATACAGAGCCATATAAACACCGCCGACACGATTCCCGTGCTTTCGCGGTGCCTTCGGCTCTCTGTTGCGCGCGGAGTTTCTTTTTCGCTTCTGTCCATAAAAACATCTCCCCTCTGCGGTATTTTACCGCAAAAGGGAGATATTATACTCTATGCGCCGACGGTTTTGACGAATATTCCGAAAAGTATTATTCCGACAAAGACCACAGCCGCAAGCGCCGCAAGGAGTATATTCACGACGCCGCTCATTTCACGCAGAAACCCCTGTCCGGATCTCAGCCCGATTATCCCGGCAAGAGCCGCCGAGAGCGACAGAAATATTCTGTATACTGCGATAATGGTAAGCGGCGGCAATGCGATGTACAAAAGAGTCAGAAGTCCCGTGATGCCGCAGGCGGATTTCACAAGGCGCATACTTTCGTTAACGACTCTCAGGCTTTCGGCGATAACGCCGCCGACTATCGGTATAACGCTCTGTGCGGCAAACCGTATTCCTCTGACGGAGAGACTGTCTGCCGAGGCGCCGAGAGCCGTCTGAAAGTGCATTACGGCGGATATAAGCGACGTGAGTATACCGAGAGTCCACATCAAAGCCCCTCTCACGAAAGCGCATAGTCCCGACATATCCATATACCTTGTAAATGCGCTGACACATGAGAGAAGAAGCACCGCCTTCGCACCCGGAAGCACAACGTAAGTCACAGCACTCTGTATAATCTCAAGCCCGGCAACCGTTGCGGCGTGATTTGCGGCGGCACTCGACGCTCCGACAGCCCCGGCATATATCGCAGTTACCGACGGAAGGCTTGCAAGGAGAAAGGCGCAGACTTCGTCAAGAATCATGCCTATATTGTCGCAGAGCGGAGAGATAAGCGAAACGCAGTAGGCACAGAGCGCAAGTCCGCACACCGAATCGACCGTACCCGAAATGCCGGGTGTTATACGTGCCGAGGCGGCAATACCGCTCACGAAGACAATAAACAGGAGTCCTGCGAAATACGCAAAATACGATGTGAAATATTCGCTAACGCTTCTCCATGCGTCGCCGAGTATTTTCTTTACCGTAAAGTCACGCTTTATGCGGGTTATCGCTTCCGATGTACTCTCATTGCTGTCGCCGCCGAAGGACTCTATGTGTTCCGAAAACATTCCCTCCGAGGTTTTGTCCGAGCCGACGTCAGTTTCCGCCGCATATACTGTGCAAACGCCCGATGCAAAAAGCAGCACAAGCGAGAGCAGAACCGAAAGCACCGCCTTTACCGTGTGCGCCGTCATGACAGCATTCCCTCTGCGGTTGACACGATGCTTTTTATGAGCGGAAGCGCAAGAAGTATAAGCGCGCACTTGCCGATTGTCTCGGCGGAGCGTGCGATGTCGTTTTCGCCTGCCGAGCGGCACATATCCGCGGCAAACGCCGTTAACGCCCCGACCGAAAGCGCGCGGAGTATCACAGAGGCGCAGTCGGTAATGCCGCCCTTTTCGGCAAGCTCACGAATAAACTCTATGTACGGTGCCGCCGACGAAACCGCAAAACCGGCGACAAATATAAAAAAGCCGAGAGCAATGTAATTTGCGCCGTCGTGCGACAGCTTTCTCACCGTCATGCATATGAGTGCGGACGCTGCGGCAAGTCCGATAAGTTTTGTAAATTCCATACTGACCTTTTCCTGTTTGTTAAAATCCGAAAACGCTTCTCACGGTTGAAAAGAGTCTGTCTATTTCCCCTATCAGCATGAGAAGCACGATTATCACTCCGGCAAGCGAGACGTACATTGTCTGGTCATCCCGCCCCGCCTTTGAAAGCACTTGGTTTATCACGGCGACAAGTATCCCGACGCCGCCGATTTTCAGAAGAATGTTTACATCCATGGCATTTACGTCTCCGATCTGAAAATTGTTTTACAGATAATTTCTACAGTCCGAACACGATTATCACCGCCGCTGCAGCAAGAACTCCGAGTCTCAGAACAAGCTCCGCTCTCTGCTTCATGGGCGCTTCAAGCGACGTTCTCTTCTCCTCGAGAAGCCGTATCATGTCCGAAGCACGTTCTTCCTCTTCAGTTCTGTCGGCGCATTTTCCGAGTCGGTGCGAATACGAAAGGAGAGCCGTTTTCTCCTCGGAGGTGAGAAGCTCTGTTTCTTTGCAGCTCTTCAGTGCATCGTAAAGCGGCGTATCGGACGGTGTGCGCAGTATTCCGAGAAAGCCTGTTTTCGTGAGCATTCCGTCGTCGAACGCCGCAAAAACGCTTCCGAGAGTCTCGCCTGCGGATATGCCGCGTTTTACCTCTTTCAGAAGCCGTATAAGGCTTTTGCGCATTCTGCATCCGTCCGCTATTCTCTTTGACTCCGATATTCCGAGGCAAGCCGCCGAAAGTCCGACGAGCGCCGCTCCCACAAATCTCATTTCAGCCATTCCGACACTTCTTTTATCTCTCCGGCATAGACGCCTTCTGTTTGGTGCAGCGAGTAAACCGTGCCGAACACGCCGCCCTCGACAAGCCGCTTTAAGTGCGGTCTTTTCATCACGTCCGACGCTCCCTCGCCGTGGCACGACGCCGCAAGGATAACGCCTGCGCTCCACGCTTTCAGAAGTGCGTCCGCCTCACATTCGTTTCGTATTTCGTCACACACAATAACCTCGGGCGACAAAAGCGCGGTTGCGCTCTCAACTGCGAAGGCTTTCGGACACATGGCAAGTCTGTCAACGACACAGCCTCCGAAAAACTCCTTATTGTAAAGCTCTCCCCTCTCGTCCGCAAGGCACACTCTGAAGCGTCTGACTCCGCCGAGGTATTCTATCCCCTTGGACAAACCTCTCGCAAGCGCACGGAGAAATGTGGTTTTGCCGGCATTCGGCGGAGAAACGGCGAGTATGCCGCCGCACTTTGCAAATCCCTCTTTACCGATATAGCCGAGTACCGGATCTGCCGCCTTTTCGTTGTAAACGGGTATTCTTATATTGAGCGACTCGACCGACGAAAAGCCGCAGACTCTGCCGTCTCTGACGCTCACGACGCCTCCAACGCCTATTCTCACGCCGTCACGGACGGCAAAACCGTACTTAAGCGACTCCGCCTGAGAGTAGACTGAACCTGAGCAAAGCCGAGAGAACACCGTTTCAAGCTCGTCCTTCGAGAGGAGAAGCGGCGTGTTGTGAGGCACTTTTATGACCTCGTTTTTTCCTCTCACCGTGACTGAACACGGAAGTCCCGCGCGGAGTCTTATTTCGCTGAGATCCGCACACATGGCGCCGTTGTCTCTGAAATAATTGCGGAGTTCCGGTGTAAAAAGCTCAATAAGACTTTTGAGCGCTTTATCGCGCTCGGCATTATAAAAGCAGTTCATTGTCTGAAAATATCTCATTCCAAAGCTCCTCGTTTACAATTCCGTCGGACGTTCTGCCCGTGCGTCTTTGATACTCCCTCACCGCACTCTCGGTTGAGTTGTCGAAAGTTCCGCTTTCACCGACCGTTTTCTGACCGAGAAGCGTATTAAGCGCGCGCTGAAGTTCGAGAATGTGGTATCCTCTCTGTCCGCGGCGCAGATTTACGCCGGGAAAATCCATCTCCGGCACGGTCTCCGACGCGCTCACTCTCACACTTTCGCTGTCTCTTCTCACGGTGCTTTGCGAAACCGTTCCGTCTCTTCTCGTGACAAAATTGTAGACCTCTATTATTCTCGTCCACGTCATAGGTCCGATTATGCCGTCCGAGGTAAGACCGAAGCGTGTCTGAAACGCGCGCACAGCGTTTGCCGTGTCAGAGTCGAACTCTCCCGTTTCGGGTATTGCCGGGATATCGGGATACGCCTCGCTTATCACGTTGAGGTACTGTTGGATAAGCCGTACCGCTTCACTGCTGTCGCCGAAGGAAAGCGGAGTTCCGGGATAACTCTGTTCGGGTGTCTGTATGAGAACGGTCTCGAATATGCCGTCGAAAACCTCATAGAGCTTTGCCCACGTTGCACTTCCCACAATGCCGTCAGCGGTAAGGTCAAATTCACGCTGGAACTGTTTTACCGCATCGTCGGTAACGGAGCCGAATATTCCGTCAACATAGCGTATAGGCGATATATTGTCGTAGAAAAGTCCGATATATCCGAGGATATTCTGAAGGAGAGTAACGTCGTCGCCTCTGTCTCCCCAGCGAAGTATGACGGTCGGCGGCTCTTGCGGAAAGTTTTCCGACTCTCCCTCGCTTGTAAGCTCCGCGAGTCTTTTCACGGCGGCGTAAATGTACGATATTCTGTACCACACCGCTCTGTCAACTATTCCCGTGACAGGCATTCCGAATATACGCTGAAATCCTCTCACAGCGGCGTCGGTATCGCTTCCGAAGCGTCCGTTTTCGCGCACGATAACGGGAATAGAGGGATAATTGCGGCGTATTCTGTTCAACTGCTTCTGTATCACCGCAACATCAGCGCTTACGTCTCCGAGTTCAAGCGGCTCACCGGGGTAACTCTCCTCGTCGCTTACAATGTTATCGGTCGTGACAAGCTCGATATCGTTTCCGTAGTAATTTTTGAGAATGCGCAGAGCCGAATATCCCTGCTCCGCAAGATAGAGGCTTCCCCACTGCGACATTCCGGAGCATGAGGTTGTAACTCCGTCGCAGTAACTTGCAAACAGCGGCTCGACGAAACCGTCGCGGCGGATATAGGTGTTGAATATCTCGTCAACGATATTCGAGACGTTCGTGAAAATGTTTCGTCCCTTGACAAATGCCTGATCGAAAGCGGTGGAATTGGTTATCTGGAAGTCGTATCCTTGGCTCGGATACCACTCCGTGTACACGCGGTTGAGAGCAAGCGACACCTGCGCATGGACATTTGCTCTTATCGCTTCGTCGGGCCATGTGGGATAAATCTCGCTTGACGCGACGTTTTTTATGTAATCCGGAAAGGAGACGTACACATTCTCCGCCGTTTCGTCCGGGCGTCCCAAGTGAACCGCTATCGTCTCGGGGATGTAAACCGCCGTCGATATATCGGGACTTACGACCTCGTCGGGGGAATCCGGCGTTCTTTTCGGCGCGAGAAAAAGAGCGTTCTCCGGTATTACGTATACGTAAATAAACTGATTCGCACCGATTTCGGGAGTAAGGTTCACGGGGAGTGTGCTTTCGGTTCCGGCGTAAATCTGTACGCCCTTGTACCGCACGGGAACATATCCCTCTCCTTCGACGTAAACGTCGTAAACTCCGTAAGGTATATCTGTGGAATTCTCCATAAAGCTCTTTGCCGCCACCGGTGCTTCAAGCGGAATTGCCGCAGTTTTGCCGTCAACGTCGGTCACTGCCTCAACCTCGAAATTCTGCGGCGACACCTCGTCCTTCTCAAGCTCCTCCGGAGTGTACTGCATGAGTCTGTTGGCTTCGCTTCCCTGCGCGGGAAGAGTGCTTTCCTTTATGTAGACCCGAACACCGCTCACCGGTGCCGCCTCTCTCGATATCCCGGCAGTTACGATAAGATAACCCTGTGCCATATTTGTACCGTCCTCTCATATGTTTTCGTTACGGCATATGTATATGAGGCAAACGATAGTTTTATAACTCAAATGGGTATAAAGTAAGCATCCCCCGGTAAAACCGAAGGATGCAATGTGCTAAAAACTCAAAACTTTACGCTTCTGTTCGGATTTAATCCGAGCTTATTCAAAAAATGACCCCTCTTGCATAAACCGTCGCAATCAGGCAATATTCCAGAGCAAACTGCATCAGTAGACGTAATCGATAAAGACGGACACATCTTCCCTGTCAAACGCCTCTCGGAGGCTAATTCCGTTAACCTTTCCGTCGCGCAGCATTATTTTCATGGAATCAAAATAAGCGGCTTCCTGCGTTTCTTGTTTGAAAATATACCACCTGTCTTTTTTGTTTCGTGAAACAAAATACGCTGTCCCGTCAACAAAAAAACTATCTCGCGCCCCACGGAGCACACCCGGCGCACGTACATCCGCCCTGATCATACGGCCACAGAACGGCGTAATCAATACGCAAATCGGAAAATCTTGAAAGCACCTCACGGCGTTCACGCATAATCTCCGCAATCCCCTCTTCCGTTCCCGGACATATCTCACAGCCGTAGTGACCGAGCATTATGCGTTTATACCCGTTTTCAATCTCGAACCTCGCACGCAGAGAAACAGGAGAAGCTGCAAAGCCCTCGTTGACAAGCATGAGAAGCGACGCTCCCATATCAACCTTGTTTGCGTATCAATGCGCCCTCCCCACCCTTCTTGAAACGACGTCGGTAAGAGCAGCGATAAACTCGCTGTTTTTCGGCTTTTTGCAGGGAGAGA
>CAKSUT010000002.1 GCA_934502885.1 uncultured Eubacteriales bacterium
GGATTCGAACCCACGAGCCGCTTGCGCGACTACCTGATTTCGAGTCAGGGCCGTTATGACCTCTTCGATACCTGTCCGTATA
Organism: uncultured Eubacteriales bacterium; assembly: GCA_934502885.1. Lineage (GTDB taxonomy): Bacteria > Bacillota > Clostridia > Oscillospirales > CAG-382 > CAKSUT01. Next base: position 83 of record CAKSUT010000002.1, read on the forward strand.
TTAAATTTTTATATGTTAAACCCACGATTTTGACAAAGCTTGAAATTAAGGCAAAATTCAGGGCAAAACAAGCAAGTTTTTATGAGATGCAAAATCTCAAAACCTAAGTAAAATCAAGGCTTTTGGTCTATCGAAGTTCTCTTGGATGTATAACCTTTCGAGTCAGGGCCGTTATGACCACTTCGATACCTGTCCATATAAAATATAACCGTCAAGCGTCTGCTCACGCTCAAACAGCTTGTATATTATACCACAGAGAATTGCCTTTGTCAAGTGCTTTTATAAAAAAACGTAAAATTACCTATCAATGGAATTTTTTGCTCCATGTGTTTCTAATGTACGAACTTACTCACGCACAGAATTTTTCCGGGATCAAAAAAGCATGAATGTCGAAACAATCAACTTCGGAAAATTTTTCCGTTATTTTACACATAAATTTCTTTGAAACTTTGGCAAGTATTACCGTAGACAAATGTGAATTATGGGTGTATAATATAAACCGTTCGCGAAAAACGGTGCTGACAAGAAGTCAGCCGATTCTGCGGAAATACAAACGGCAAATGCCAAAGGAGAAATTTAAAATGAATACGACAGCAACCGACGAATACCAAATAATGAGTGATAATGCAATAGATGAAATTGAACTTTACGGAATATCCTATCGCGGCGAAGTTCTCGAAACGGATATCTTCGATGACTACAATGAAGCAAGAGCCTTTGTTGATTTCATAAATTCAGCTCATCTTGAGAAAGGTCGGTTGACGGAAATGCTTTGCGAGTACTTTGATTCGCCAAAGCGGTTCTTTTTGCATTGGACGTAATACGCGGAAAAAGTTCATATTCGGAAAGGTGCCATACGGCAGTCTAATCCATGGAAATATGAAAAAAGAAACAAGGTCTTTGCTTTTTAACTTACGCAGAAACCTTGTCGTTTTAAATGTGGAAAGCAACAGTTTACGGTTATAACAGACAGCGGAATGTGTACTCTGCCGGTATAAGACAATGTTACAAAAACACCGACGAACATCTCCTTGCAACGATATTCCGTCCTCTTTGGAGAAAGCGAAAGTGTCCGCCTCGTATAACCAAAATAGACAACCACCCACATTGCAGTGCAGTGTAGGTGGTTGCTTGCCTTTCTGTACATCCATGCTCGCCTCTTCAGGTTTGCGAGGATATTTTACCACAAAATAACAACACATACAAGCGTAAATTGTGAATATATTCGACGATTTTCTTACCGCAGTTAATCATTTTGCGGAGAACGGCGTAAATGCGCGGTTTGGATCGAAGTAAGCCAAGATAAATATACCAATTGTTAACGGTACTGAAATGTTTACTTTGCTAAAACAAACCCGAAATCGTCAAGTAAGCAGAATTGCTCACATTTCATGCCATAAATGAGCTATATTTGTTTAATACTTTTGTGATTTACCACCGAAGCCCGTGAGGAAATCGCTTGCGACATGATTCCCGATATACTGGAGGACGAAAAGAAGCTCGAGTCTTTTACGAAGTACATGGAGAGAGACAGAACGAGGTTCGGACGTTTCCTCAACGCTGTACATGAGCTTATGGAAAGAGTGAGAACATTCTTCGAGGGACTCGGCTTCAAGGCAAGAACGCCCGAGGAAGACCTTATCCGTGACGCCTACATAGAAATGCGCCGTGCATACAACCGTTCGGCGGCTGAGTACAGAGAGCAAAAAAGAAACGGTACTGTCGCAGGGACGGTACTCGTTGATAAGTTCGGCGGAATTAGGAGAGAGAACGGAGAGAGGAAGAACGGCGAGCCGAGGTTCTCGATTCATTCCATGGGCAAGGATTCGGACGGACAGGAGCTGTACCGTGTATATGTAAGTGAAGACATAACGAGAGGTGAAAACCCTGTTGACACGCCTTCAAAGATTAAGAGGTATATTCTTGACAATTTCGATGAAGTTTGGAACGAAATCCCCGGTTCGGCAAAGTTCTCGACGAAGATTGATAAAACAGGAGCGAGTGAATTTGCATATTCTGAATATACCAAGGGACTCAAAGGCAAAGAAAGATACGACAAGTGGAGAATGGCGGCAAATCTTGATGAGATAATCCAGGCTCGAAGAAATGTTGAAGTCGACGCGAGGAAGTATCACCACAGTAAAAATTCCGATAATTACATAACGTTTTCTCGTGCCGATGTCGAAATACAGGTTAAGAACAATCTCTACAGCGTAAGACTCGTTACAGGAATCACATCCGAGGGAAAAGAATATTTCTACGACGTTGTTGACTTGAAGAGAATCGACACGGGCAAACAAAAAAGTAGCAGACCGCAACCATCCCTGGATAACAAAGTTATCTTTAAACGGGAGACGGGCTGGCAATCTGCTACTGTTGACAGTATATCCGAAACGGCGGAGAAAAACAATAAGCAAAATGTAAACAATCAGAAAACAATTGTGAACGAGGACAAACACAGCACCGTTGATACGACGAAGATAACCCCCGGCATGAGCGACGAAGAGAGAGCGGAGGTACTTAACAATTCGTCTATCAGGCTTGCAGAATACGTTGGAAATGGTGAGATTTCTCCTGCGAAGGTGTACAATCTCAAAACAACATACGGAAAACAAGCAAGAAAAATACTTCTCACGCTGGGCGAGAAGTTCGGCATTTTCGACCGTCAATATTACAACAAGGCGGTTGAGCTGACGTTCAATTATTCAAAGTCATCGCTGAAAGAGAGCTTCAACAAGCAAAGCAGAATAAACAAAACCGTCGAAGACCTAACAGGCTTCGAGGATTTTGCAAAAATGCTTTCTGTTTTTGATGACGTGGTAAATAACGCAGTTCCGATAGAAGTCCATGAGGACAAGTATAAGGGAACGCAGAGAGAGACAAGAGAACTCAAGCACGATTACGTCCTCCTCAGCGCTTTCAAAGACGGAGATTTCATTATACCCGTTGAGCTTCATATCAAGGAATTTGACAATAATGACGGCAACAGGCTTTACGTAAACGTAACGCTCGGTAAGGTTAAAATAGAAGAAGGCGAGATCTCTACGACCCCACCTGCCGTTCAAAACGAACGCCAAACGAGAATCATTCCCTCGCCTTCTACGATAAGTGTACCACAACTTATTGGCGAGTTAAATAACAATTTGGGAAATTTCTTTAAATATTTGCCGCCGTCCATGCTTTCGGAAGCTCAAAATGTTTCAAGAAGCACGGCTGTTGACGACGAAAACTATCGTCTTTCTGTGATGAGAGGTGAGGACGTATCGGAAACGCTAAAGAAAAAGGCGGTAAATACCGCTATGCTTCACAAACTGTATACTCCCATTACTTACAACGGAAAAGAATATTTGGCGGTAACAACCGTTGAAGAATTCTACGACGAAGGAAGAAAAGGAGTTTTCAGAAGAGCGTACAATCTGAACAATATAGAAATATCGCCCGTTGCGGTACCTCAGTTTTTTAATCCTGCCGACACAACGAGCGATAGTGGAGGTAAACTCCACGCTGTTAGTATATCCGATTTGTTCGGACTTGTCAAGACTTTCGACAAAGAATTTCGTTACAATTCTGTAAATCCTGCGTTTCTCAACGAAGACGGAACGCCGAAAGTCGTGTACCACGGAACGGATGCGGAGTTTTGGACGTTTTCTTTTGAGAATCGCGGCAAAAACAGTGAAATGCTCGGCGTCGGATATTATTTCACAGACAAAAAAAACGAGTGCCGAAAGATACGGAAGCCGTGTGATTGAAGCATACCTTGATGTTAAGAAACCGGCAAGTGCGGAAGCACTGACGATATCGCGCAAAGAATGGGGAGATTTTCTCGATTACGCGGAAGAGAACCGTGACAAATACATCGACGGTGTGTGGAAGGGAAATACTGTATCTAACAGTACGGTCGATACCACAAAAATCACAGCTGAAGACGTTGAAAACCTCCGCTCAATCGGAAGAAAGAGTGTGAGCGAGTTCACGTCGGAGGACATAAAAAAAGCCGAGCCTTTTGCTCGGAGGTACTACAAGGAAATGGGCGTCAAGTCTCCGTTCTTCCGTGCGTGGTTCGGAGATTGGAGAGAGTTTGATGTAAGCAAGAGTCCGTTTGTATTAAACATTGCAAAAAAAGAATTCAACAATTCAGCTGAGGGCGCATCATTTGTAAAAAACGGAACTAAAAACCATGAGTTCTTCAGAGGCAATGCAGTCAACAAGGATACTGGTTTCACCGTCAATATAGGAATGCAAGTATACGATGATACTCTGACATACGCAAACAGAAGCTTTTCGCGAAACGGAAACAAAGAAATGTACTCGGCTCGTTTGTCTTTGCTGCAGAATGTAAAAGACATCGTCGAAAACTCGGTGCTTCTTGAAACATCAACATTGAAAGACGACGAGAAGAATCCGAACAGAGTCTTTACTCATGTTATGTATTCTGTTGCCACTGTCGAAAACAAAAATTACTTGGTTAAGCTGAAGATTGATGAGTTTGACACCGGGGAATCACTCACACGCAGAGCATACAACCTGAACAATATAGAAATATCGCCCGTTGCGGTATCTCAGGTTTTGAGTCCTGCCAGCACAACGAGCGACAGTGGAGGTAAACTCCACGCTGTTAGTATATCCGATTTGTTCGGACTTGTCAAGACTTTCGACAAAGAATTTCGTTACAATTCTGTAAATCCTGCGCTTCTCAACGAGGACGGAACACCGAAAGTTGTGTATCACGGAACGGATGCGGAGTTTGAAGCTTTCGACCCGACAAAGGGAAGAGCGAACATGGACATTCAGGGAATGTTTTTCAGCCCGTGGGAAATAGACGCCGCAGGCTACGGAAGCAAAGTCGGAGCATACTACATCAACCTGAGAAATCCTGCGGACGAGGGAACAGCGTACAAGGCTCTTAATATGTTCAAAGGTCAGAACAATGCAGGGGTAAAGGCGAGAGACTACCTCATAAAGCAGGGATACGACGGAGTCAACAACAGTGACGAAGAGTATATTGCTTTTTATCCCGAACAGGTTAAGTCGGCAACGGACAACATAGGAACATTCGACGGAGAAGATAAGAGGTATAAATACAGCACCGTTGATACGACGAAAATAACCCCCGACATGAGCGACGAAGAAAGAACGGAGGTACTTAACAACAAGAGTATAATCGCTCCCGAATACAATGGGGAAGCCGATTCGGCAATCGAAGCGAATGCTGAGAATCTGCGCAGTGAGAAAATCGGACTTGTAAAAAAGGCAATTGTCTCTATAAGCGAACAGTTTGACATAGTAGGCAAGAATATCTCAATTGAGGATGTCGGAGTGGAAATAACACTCTCAAAATCGAATCTTAAGGAAAGTATTTCAAAGAAAGCCACACCCGAAGAACTTGTCAAGCTGCTTCCCGTGTTGGAGGACTCCGTGTCTCACGCAATCGGCATTGAAAGGCATGACAACAGGTATTATTTCGATTCGGACACAGTATATTTTGAAAATCTGTTGGGTGGTTTCACCGAAGGCGAATACTTTGTCCCTGTTCGCTTCGGGCTCAAACACAGCAAAACAGGCAACGCTACGCTATATGTTGTCGTCAACCAAAACAAAATCGCCATAAGCGATATTGAGCAAAAAAAAGAGACCGAGGTCGTAAAGACAGCCGGTCCGAATGAAACGAATCAGACTGCCTCTCGCTCGGTCAACTACAGTATATCACAAATCGTTCCGTTTGTCAAGAACAAAGATTTGCTTCGTTATCTCCCGGACAATATGCTTGACGCAGAGCAGAAGAACGCAAAGTGGGAAGCGATTGCGGAGACGATTAAAGCCACAAGCGAGAAGAATGACAGAAAGTATGCCGAATATATCGCAAGCGGAAACCTCGAAGCGGCAAACGAATTTAGAAAGAATAAATCTATCAGAAACGCGGCTTTGGAAAACTTTTCAGTCGTTTTACACACAAATTTCTCTAAAACTTTGGCAAGTATTACCGTAGACAAATGTGAATTACGGGTGTATAATATAAACCGTTCGCGAAAAACGGTGCTGACAAGAAGTCAGCCGATTCTGCGGAAATACAAACGGCAAATGCCAAAGGAGAAATTTAAAATGAATACGACAGCAACCGACGAATACCAAATAATGAGTGATAATGCAATAGATGAAATTGAACTTTACGGAATATCCTATCGCGGCGAAGTTCTCGAAACGGATATCTTCGATGACTACAATGAAGCAAGAGCCTTTGTTGATTTCATAAATTCAGCTCATCTTGAGAAAGGTCGGTTGACGGAAATGCTTTGCGAGTACTTTGATTCGCCAAAGAGGTTCTTTTTGCATTGGGCGTGAGAACGAGAAAAATGCAAACAGTAAGCATGAACAGTTATGGCACAGGTCACTACATTGGGATTGATTGACGGATATTCAAATTCACCAACCTTTGTCCCAACAAAAACAACACGCTTTCGGCTTTGGGGTACGCCATAATCTGCTGAACACATAATTTTATATTCAATGTGATAGCCCATTGCTGTGAATTTTTCAATAATACTATCTTTTTACAAATCGTACATATCTGATGCCATGTATTCACCTTATGCAGTTGCGAATGTCGAAAACGTCAAAAATCAAGCTCAAAATTAAAACTATATTCGCAGACATTCAAAAAGCTCCATAGTCACGATCGGAATTGATGCCGTTATACCATTTGCCGAAACCGCTCATATCGCTCTTTTTACTTACATTGTTTTTTTCGTTTACTTTTGCAAAAACAGTTCATTCAACTCTTTTATTTTTTCTTTGGAGGGAACATTGAACGACGTCATATCCATTCCGAGTGCTTTGTATTTGTTTTCTCCCATGCTGTGATACGGAAGAAGTTCTGTTTTCAATACTTTGTACGGAGCAAGAAAATTCCTTATTTTTCGCATCTCCTCCATTGTATCATTTACCTCGGGAATAACGGGAATTCTGATCCATACATTAGCACCTGCTTTAAACAGTTTTTTCAGGTTTTCCAAGATAATTTCATTTGAAACTCCCGTATATTTACGATGAACGCTGTCTTCAAACGCTTTTATATCATACAAAAACAAGTCGGTATACGGGATTATACTCTCAAAATACTTCCATGGAATTGCCCCTGCCGTATCAACCGCGGTATTTATATTATTATTTTTGCATTTTTTTAGAATTTCACGCAAAAAATCAATTTGCAGCAGACATTCGCCGCCGGAGAAAGTCACACCGCCGCCGGTGGTTTCGTAAAATTCTTTGTCCCTGATTATTATATCAAATAGCTCGTCCGCGGTGTATGTCCTTCCGCAGATTCTTTTTGCATCGTTAAAGCAGACAAAATCCGAATCATACGCCGTAATGTCCCTGCATCTTCCGCAGCCTGTGCATTTGTCCTTATAAAACATTATCTGAGGTTCCGGCGACCGGCTTTCGGGATTGTGACACCATTTGCATTTTAAGTTGCAGCCTTTGAAAAACACAGTGGTTCGTATTCCGGGGCCGTCGACAAACGAGCTTCTTTGAATGTCAAAGATATTTGCTTTATTCATTCCGGACACCTTCTATTTTGTATGCGCGGTTCTTTGTATTATTTCATCCTGCAGGTCTTCGTTCAAAAACACGAAATAGTCGGAAAACCCAGAAACTCTTACGCGCAGATTTCTGTATTTATCCGGTGATTTTTTTGCGTTTATTAAATCTTCTTTCGATACGTATGTAAGCTGAAAATGTGTTCCGCCCATTTTGAAATATGCTTCAAACAGATATACAAGCTTTTCAAAGCTTTCATCATCCCTAACCAATTGCTCATCAAGCAGAACATTCGTCACGCTCGGTCCCGTTAAAACAGAGTAAGGGTCGCACTTTGCAACCGAGGACAACAATGCGGTAAGGCCGTTTCTGTCTTTGCCTTCCGACTGCCCTATTCCGAAGTTTGTCATATCGCCGTCAAATCTTCCGTCAGGCGTAGCTTTTGTATTATTGCCGAAAAACTTATTATGCTGGTTATAACCGATAAGATCCCCGAAAACAAGTTTTTTCTTCAAATAGTTGTCACCGTTATTCCAACTGTCAAGGCTCTTGAAAAATCTGTGTGCAATATCATTTGAACAATCATCGTCGTTGCCGAAAAACATACCTTTTTTCAGGATATATTCTCTCAAGTCTTCAAAGCCTTTCCAATTGTTCCGCAGTGCGTCAATCAATTGTTCCATTGTTATTCGCTTTTCATCGAAAACCAACTGCTTTGTTACGGAAAGGGAATCTATTACGTTTGATATTCCGATAAGCAGACCTACGGCAATATATGTATTCGTTCCGCCGCGTGTAACGCTTTTTGCATTTTCTATACAGCCGTCAATCAGCATATTGCTCACCAAGTTGCAGTCGCGGCTGCGTATGGTTTGAAAGCCTTTTCCTATCCTGTCAGCTTCTTGCAAATCCTTAAACATTTCTTCCCGGAATATATCGTAAAAATCATCGAAAGCTTTTGCTTTTATAACATCGTCGCTTCTGTTAAAAAACGTGTTTTGAACACAGCGTACAATATTCATAGGATCAAATCCGAATACTATTCCGCCGGGCAGGGCAATCTCATTGCAGCCGATCATCGTATAATTAACGGCTTTCTCATATGAGACTCCTGTGTATTTTGTCAATCCTTTTATGCGCGGTTCGTCATTTACAAATGCAATACGTTTATTTGCGTCTTTTCTCTCGCAGTCCATCATATAGCGCAAAACCTCATGCGGTGTTTTCGGTGTCCAACGGAGCGAAATCTGCGGTATCCATGTCGGCAATTCCATAAGAGAATCAACAATCAGTTTGGATAATTCGTTAAATCCGTCTTCGCCGTTTTCGAGATATCCGCCGACGCAAAAATGCGTTTCACCGCCGCGGTAAAATCTGTCCGATGTGATACTTATCCTCGCCTGCAGCATCAGGAATAATTCCTGCAGATACTCGGAAGCTTTCTCTTTTGACAATTTTCCGCTGTCAATATCTTTTTTGTAAAAAGGATACAGATATCTGTCAATCAATCCGATACTGTCGGGAAGTAACCCGTAGCAGACATACAACGACAGCACCGCCTCGTAAAAATTCCCCGCCGGTTTTTCAGGGACAATTCCAAGAGCTTTCGATAATCTTTTCAAATTCTCTTTGTACTCCGCATTCTGCGAACTTGCGGACATTTTCAGTGCTTTCTCCGAGCATTTTTTCGCCCAATCAACGACAGCGTCGCATATATCGGATTGAGTTTCCAAAAACTGAATTGCTTCTTCATCACCCTTGTGATTTTCGATGGATTCTTTGATTTTCTCCTTAATTCCGATTATACCGCCGTTAATAATTCTGCCGAAATCGCCAGCCGAATGTTGCCATTCAAAAGTGAGCAGGTTGTCAACCGGTTGGTTGTAGAAATTCTTGCAGGCGATTCCGAAATTCACGTGACCGCTTCTGCCGAAAATATCGCCCTCAACGCTGCCGTCAAAACTAAAAAGTCCTGTCAAGCATGACTCCTGCACAATCAACGGCTCTTGATTTCTTATATACTCACATACTCTTTTTGCGGACATTTTTATCGGCGGCAAAAAGAGGTCGCAACGGTCGTATTTGGTTTTGACCGGCTGAACATACATTTCGCCCGAGACGGTTTTCTTCACCAAGCTCTTTATTCTTTCATTCATTTTCCATACTCCCCCGTATTATCGTATTGAATATCCTCCGTCAATGATAACGGTTTCGCCGCATATCATATTTGCTTTTTCATCTGTGAGGTATACGGCAAGATCCGCTATTTCGTCAGACGTTGCAAATCGCCCGTAGGGTACTCTTTCATGTTTCATGGAATCGCCTTCATGCCAGTTGTTCATTTCGGTTGCAACGGGTCCCGGCGCAATTCCGTTAATTGTTATTCCGTCGGCGGCAAACATTCTGCCCCAACCGCGGGTAAGAGCCGTCGCAAGAATTTTAGAACCGCCGTATGCGCCGTAAACGGGTTCTTCACCGGCCGCAGAGGTAATATTCAGAATATTTCCTTTGATACCGTTTTTAAGCATATACTTGACAGAAGCCTGCATTGTAAAGAACACCGCGCTTGCATTGACGTTTATAACGTCCTGCCACTCCTTTGCCGCAGTATTCAAAAGACTGTTTTTGTCCCACTCATTTCTTTGCGCAAAAATTCCCGCGTTGTTTACAACGATATCCAAGCCGTCAAGCATATCGGCAGCTTCGTTTATTTTCACGTCGGCTTTATCAAACTCACATGAATCCCACACCATCGGAAGCACATTTTCACCCAAACCGTCCGCGGCAAGTTCAAGCGTTTTAATATTTCGTCCGGTTATAATAATCTTATATCCCTTTTGAGAGAATTTTTTTGCAATTGCGTATCCGATTCCCCTGCTTGCTCCGGTAATCAAAGCTTTCTTCATTTCGACTCCTCCTTAAAATTTCAGACGATACCCTATTATACAACAAGTATTGTAAATGTAAATGCTTAAAATAAAATCATTTGTTTAAAACGGACATTTCTCTTGAAATTTGAAAAATAATGTGATATAATTGAGAAAAGCCGGAACAAGGAGATGTAAAAATGCCGAACGAAGCAATGATATATACGGATGATGCGGTATTCTTTCATGACACCCTGACATATGACAAGCCGTATATTTCTTTCAAGCCAAGAAATCATGACAGCTTTGCATTTGTTACTGACGGAACGCTTGCTTACGAAAAGCAAGGGAGAACGGTACGGATAAACAAAGGTCAGGTAGCATATATAGCAAAGGGGTCGGCAGACAAAAGCAGTGCTCTTTCCTGCGATTCCGTTTCATATATTGCAGTCAATTTCAATTTCGACGAACATTCCGCTACATCTGACCGCAGCCTTCCTTTCAGGACAGTTTGCTCCGGTCGGAATGCGTATCAATACGAAAAGCTGTTTAAGAAAGCGGTTAACGAGTACAGTCTTAAATTGCCCGGGTCGAAAATGATATGCAAAGGAATTCTATGCCAAATAATAGGTATGCTTTACAACGACCTTGCCTTTGACAGTATCAACCGGAAAGCGGCTGATAAAATTGCAATTGCGCTCGATTATCTTAATCGCAATTACAGCCGTTCGGATTTGAAAATCGGGGAGCTGGCGGAAATAACAGGCGTAAGCGAAAAGCATTTCAGGCGTTTGTTTTTTGAAATATACAAAAAGAAACCACATGAATTTTTGAGAGATTTTCGTTTGAGCAAAGCAGAGCTGTTGATTTTAAACACTTCAAAGCAGATTTCGGAGATCGCATTTCAATGCGGCTTTTCCGATGTGTATTCATTCAGTCATTGTTTCAAACGTGAATTCGGCATTTCGCCCATGGATTACAGAGAGTCTCAGACCTGCACGGATAAATAGTTTGCGTAAAGCCGTTGACGTGCGCTGCTTATTTTGATAACGGAACCGAAAGCTGTTAGGCTGCAAAAATAATAATTGTTTCATCGTCCCGTGTTGCTTTGTTTACATATGTATGTTAAAATATAATATATAATGGTTGTAGTGTCGAATCGGCGCGGAAAAGCGTTTGTCGGCGCAAATATAACTGCGAAAGGAGCGGTTTGGGTGAAAAAAAGAAGAGAAAACAATATTGCCGAATGCGAAATATGCGCTTACTGTGAAAACAGCATTGTCATGCGCTTATGCGGCAGAGTCCTTTGCAAACGCGGAGGAAAGCTCCGCGAGGTATCGGACACCCATTCCTGCCGCAGTTTCAAGCTTGACATACTGAAGCTCAATCCCGTTCCGCGGAAGCGTTACAATCCCGACATTGATTTTTGACGGCAGTACGTATCTGATTTTAAGGAAGGACTGGTTATAAATGACAGAATCGGCAAAGAAAATATTTGAGACGGGAATAATCCCGGTTATAGTAATCGATGACGCAAAGGACGCAGTTCCGCTCGCGAAAGCTCTCTGCGAGGGCGGTCTCCCGGCGGCTGAAATCACTTTCCGCACAGCGGCGGCGGCAGACGCAATAAGACTTATAAAGAAAGCTTTCCCCGATATGCTTCTCGGCGCCGGAACGGTACTCACCGCCGAACAGGCAGACACCGCGATGGAATGCGGTGCGTCGTTTATAGTAAGTCCCGGACTCAATCCGAACATTGTATCGCACTGTCTTGAGCTCGGAGTTGACATGATTCCCGGATGTGCGACGCCGTCGGATATCGAAAGAGCTCTTGAACTCGGACTTGACACGGTGAAGTTCTTCCCTGCCGAGGCGAACGGCGGAGTTGCGGCGCTCAAGGCGATTTCGGCTCCCTACAGAAATGTAAAGTTCATGCCGACAGGCGGCATCGGTCCGAAAAACGTTCTCGATTATCTCGCTCTCGACTGCGTTCTCGGATGCGGCGGTTCTTTCATGGCAAGCACGAAGGACATCAAGACAGGAAATTTCGAGGCAGTGAAAAAGTCCTGCGAAGAAGCTGTAAAGCTCATGCACGGCTTTAAGGTTATGCACGTCGGAATAAACGCCGGAAGCACCGACAATGCCGCTTCAATTGCAAACAGCTTCTCGCCGTTCGGCTTTGAAGTTTCGGACAACGACTCGATTTTCCTCGACAGAGGTATTGAGATAATGAAAGCACCGTGGTACGGTGAAAAGGGACATATCGCGGTAGGCGCAAACAACATAAAGCGCGCCGAGGCTTACCTCAAAACAAAGGGTGTTCGTTTCATCGAAGAAAGCAAAAACAAGGACGCAAACGGAGATTACAAGGCTGTATACATAGACGGTGACTTCGGCGGTTTTGCCGTTCACCTCGTACAGAAATAAGGATATGACATACAACGAATTTACAGACAGCGAAATACTTCTTGAGGCTTACTCATACTTAAGCGAGGTCACTCCGCTGAAATTCGACTGCGGAAAACTCTGCGGTGCGAGATGCTGCGGCGGAAACGCAGGTCCCGACGAAGAGGAAAACATGGGAATGTGGCTTCTTCCCGGTGAAAAGGAGCTTCTCGACGGCGAAGAGGGATTCGCCTTTGCGAAAAATGAAAGCGGCACAGACTGTCTTGTCTGTTCGGGAAAGTGCGACAGGGACTTTCGTCCCTTCGCCTGTCGGATATACCCGTACTACGCTTCACTTAAGCAGCTGCCCGAGGGGCGAATAATGATTAAAATAAAGCCTGACCCGAGAGCGTTTATCTCCTGCCCTCTCGTTTCTCCGTATGCTGTGCGGAAATACCGTCCGTCGGCAGGATTTGTGAAGAGTGCGGTGAGAGCGACAAGGCTTCTTTTGTCGAGACCGGCATTCAGAAGCGAGCTTTTGGAGATAAGCTCATTTCTCGGCGAACTTGAAGACATGAGAAAAAAGTTCTTTGACAGCAATAAATAACATGGAAGAGGTACAAAATGAAAAGACGTGAGGCACGTGAAATTGCACTTTGTCTGCTGTTTGACTACAGCTTTAACAAGGAAGAAGATACCGATGAGATAATGAATCTGTATCTCAAGAACATTCCCGAAAAGGGGAAATCCGTACCGGCATCCGAGATAAAGGACGATCCGTACATTTCCACCGTATTTTACGGTGCGGTAAGCAAAGCGGACGAGCTTGACTCATATATTGAAAAGGCGGCGCAGAACTGGAAGCCTGAGAGAATCTCGAGAATTTCCCGTGCGATACTCCGTCTTGCCATTTTCGAGATGCTTTACATGGACGATATTCCCGTAAGAGTCTCGGCAAACGAAGCGGTCGAGCTTGCGAAGACTTTTGACCACGAGAACGGCTACAGCTTTGTCAACGGCATTCTCGGAAACGTCGTTGCGTCTCTCGGCATAGCGGGCGCGGGAGAGACAACCACCGAAAAGGAAGCATACGAAGAAAATGTGTAAGCTTTTTCTCGGCATCGACACAAGCAACTACACCACAAGTCTCTGCCTTTGCGGCGACGGCAGTGAAGTTGTTTCCGAAGTAAGGCGGCTTCTCCCTGTTGCGGAAAACGCCTGCGGTCTCAGGCAGAGTGACGCTCTTTTCAACCACGTAAAGGCACTTCCGGAGCTTTCCGAAGCTTTGTTTTCGGATGCATACGGAAAAGGTTATACGCAAAGCGACATCGCGGCAGTCGGCTTTTCGGCGCGTCCGCGCGACAAGGAAGGGTCCTATATGCCGTGCTTTCTTGCCGGGCAGAGCGTTGCGGTATCTCTTGCGGCGGCTCTCGGCGTGCCGTGCTTTGATTTTTCGCATCAGGCAGGTCACATAAGTGCGGCGGTGAACACGTGCGGTGCGGATTTCGGCGAAGAGTTCATCTCGTTTCACGTATCGGGCGGCACGACGGAAATACTTCTCACAAAAAGAAGCGGAGCGTCATTTTCATGCGATATAATCGGCGGCACTCTCGACCTCAATGCCGGTCAGGCAATAGACCGCACGGGTGTTGCGATGGGGCTTATGTTTCCGTGCGGACGTGAAATGGACGCACTTTCCCAAAGGTCGGAGCGCACATTTTCCGGTGCAGAGCTTAAGGTGTCGGTGAATGACGCATACATCAATCTGTCGGGGCTTGAGAACATGGCGAAAAAGATGATTTCGTTCGGAGAAAGCCGTGAGGACATATCACGTTTTGTCTTTTCGTTTATCGCAAAGTCGATTCGCAAGGCGTGCCTCGAAGCGCGCGAAAAGGTCGGAGACCTCCCCGTCTGCTTTGCCGGAGGGGTTATGTCCAACACGCTTATACGCGCCGCGCTTTCGTCTCTCGGGAACGTTTACTTTGCAAAGCCCCAGTATTCCTGCGACAATGCTTACGGCATATCGGTTCTCACAGGAAACGCTTACCGCCTTGCCGGTAAAGGAGAAATATGACGCTTACCGTTTCACAGCTTAACGAATACATAAAAAGCTATATTGACGCAATACCCGCGTTTTTCAACATATGCGTCAAGGGAGAAATATCGAATTTCACCAATCACTATAAAAGCGGTCACTTTTACTTCACGCTCAAGGACCGTGATTCTCTTCTCAAGGCGGTAATGTTCCGCACATACGCCGGAGACGTCCGTTTTGTACCGCAGAACGGCATGAAGGTAACGGCAAGGGGGCGTGTGTCTGTCTTTGTCCGCGACGGAATTTATCAGCTTTACTGCGAAGAACTGATTCCCGACGGTGTGGGAGACCTTTATCTTGCCTACGAGCAGTTAAAGGAAAAACTTGCCGGCGAGGGACTGTTTGACGACTCCGCAAAGAAGCCGATCCCGGAATATCCCCGAAAAATCGGCATTGTCACCTCCCCTACAGGTGCGGCGATACAGGATATGTTAAACATTCTGTCGCGTCGCTTTCCGGTTTGCGACGTCGAGCTGTATCCCGTTCTCGTTCAGGGCGACGGTGCGCCGAAGGAGCTTATTGACGGAATCCGGCACTTCGACGGCGACGCGGACGTTATAATTATCGGAAGAGGCGGAGGTTCTATAGAGGATCTTTGGGCATTCAACAGCGAAGCTCTCGCAAGGGCAATATACAAGTGCAAAACGCCGGTAATATCCGCTGTGGGTCACGAGACGGATTTCACAATCTGCGATTTTGTGAGTGATCTCCGTGCGCCGACTCCGTCTGCCGCCGCAGAGCTTGCCGTTCCCGACAGGGAGGAGCTTATATCTATATTGAACGGATACAGGCGCATCATGTCAAGTGCCGTTGCGGCAAAGGCAGGTGCATACCGCGAAAACCTTACCGGGCTGGCGGCGCGGCGTGTGTTTTCGTCACCGTTTTCCTACACCGACGAAAAGAGAAAGCTTCTTGACAGCTACTGCGACAAAATGACAAAGGCGTTTGTAGGAAAAACAGACACCGAAAGAAGAAAGCTTACGTCGGAGACGGCGCGGTTTAAGCGCGAGACCTCCGTATACTGCGACGCCGGAAGAAAGTCTCTCTCCGCCGTCTGCGCACGGCTTGCCGCACTCAACCCGATGTCCGTGCTCGCA
The DNA here is from genome assembly GCA_934502885.1 of uncultured Eubacteriales bacterium. Taxonomy (GTDB): domain Bacteria; phylum Bacillota; class Clostridia; order Oscillospirales; family CAG-382; genus CAKSUT01. Next base: position 16,063 of record CAKSUT010000002.1, read on the forward strand.
AGAGGCTATGCCGCTGTATTCGACAGTGACGGAAGAGTCGTCACTTCGGCGAAAAAGGTTTCGGCCGGCGACGCACTGGAGCTTAAGATGTCCGACGGAAAGCTTGACGTTAAGGTAACGGCGGCGTTTCACGACGGTGAAACACAACGCGAAAGGAAGGATAGATAATGCCGAGAACAAAGAAAGAAAACACTTCCGAGGGTATGTCGTTTGAGGACGCAATGAAACGTCTTTCCGAGATTTCGGAAAAGCTTGAAAAGGGCGACGCCGCACTCGACGAATCGCTCACTCTCTTTGAGGAAGGCACGGCACTCATTAAGCTTTGCAACGAAAAGTTGGACGCCGCGGAGAAAAAAATAAAGGTACTCACCAAGGACTCTTCACAACAAGCGGAGGATTAACCTGCCGTACCGAAAGGAAAAGTGCAAATGAGCAACACTACGATATCGGAAACGATGAAACACTGTGCGGATCTCACCGAAAGCGGTCTTGAGAGCTATTTTGAAAGCATTGAGTGCGACTCACTTTGGAGCGAGGAGCTTTCGCCGCTGTTGCAGTCGATGAAGTACAGCATTTTTGCCGGCGGAAAGAGAATACGTCCTTTTCTCGCAATGCAGTTTGCGGCGATATGCGGAAAGAGCGGAAAATCTGCTCAAAACTATGCGGCCGCTCTCGAAATGGTACACACCTACTCTCTCATTCACGACGATCTTCCCGGTATGGACAACGACGATCTTCGCCGAGGTCGTCCGACGAATCACAAGGTGTACGGCGAAGCGACGGCTCTTCTTGCCGGCGATGCTCTTCTGACTCACGCATTTGAAGTAATTGCCGACGCTCCCCTGCCCTGCGACCTCAACATGAGAGCAGTAAAGGTGCTGTCCCGCTGTGCCGGTATTCTCGGAATGGCAGGCGGTCAGGAGATAGATCTTGACAGCGAGGGCAAGGAGATTTCACGCGAGCTTCTTTACCGTCTGCACGCAAAAAAGACGGGTGCGATGATAAAGGCGTCGTGTCTGTTGGGATGCATTGCCGCAGGCGTATCGGAGAATGACGGTCGTTATTCCGCCGCCGAAAAATATGCTGAGGAAATAGGTATTGCGTTCCAGATAGTGGACGACATACTCGACGTGGTCGGAAGCGACGCAAAGCTCGGCAAGCACGTTGGAAGCGACAAGCGGTGCGGTAAAACAACATACGTCACGCTTTACGGGATAGACGGTGCAAGGTCTCTTGCGAAGAAGCACGTTGCGAATGCCAAGGAGGCACTTTTGGGCGTGTTTGACGAATTGTCGGCAAAAAATCTCTGCGAAATCGCGCAGTTTATTGTTGAACGTGAAAACTGAAAACCTAAACTCGGCACAGAAAGGCACGGTCTGACGAATGAATCAACTCAACAGCATAGCGGACAACTACTACCTCGTTTCGGCTTTTATCGCATGGTTCTCCGCACAGCTCATAAAATTTTTCACACACATCTTCGTTCACAAGAAAATAGACTTCCGCAAACTTACAAGCTCGGGCGGTATGCCGAGTTCCCACTCCTCTGCGGTATGCGGTCTTGCGGCGTCGGTTGCCCTTGTCTACGGGTTCGACTCGGTTTCCTTTGCGATATGCTTTGTGTTCGGCATAGTAGTTATGTACGATGCTGCAGGCGTTCGGCGTGAGACGGGCAAACAGGCGCGCATACTCAACAGAATGGTATCCGACGTCATGGACAACAAACCGGTTTACTTTCAGAAAGAGCTTAAGGAGCTTGTCGGTCACACGCCGCTCGAGGTTCTCATGGGCGGACTTTTGGGAGTTGCCGTGGCAGTTGCGATGTACTTTGTCTACAGATAACCGAAAAAATGCGCGGTTTACTATCCGAACGCGCGGACGACGAAAGGGAGACTCAAATGAGCCTCCCCTTTTTTTATTGGTACTTATGCCGATTATTCGCTTTGTCTCATCAACGGTATTCCGAGGTTGCTACGGAAATTGTTGCCCGGTGACTTGCCTTTAGCTGTTCCTCTTCAATATCGGGATCATCAGCGATGTTAACTCCCGACTCTTTCAATTCGCAAGTCAAACTGATAACATCAGCCGGAGTTGACTCCCGATAGACGCCGATTCCGATATTTGGAAATGTGAAAGAATATCCGTTCTCGTCATCGATAATATTTCCGGAAGCGTGTTCCTCCAAAACTCGGTACAATTCGTCCGCATCCGCCTGAAAAGCCTGAATTCCATAGATAACAGGCTGGATTTTTCCGTCAAGACCGGCAAGAAATTCGATGAATTCAAGTTTTCCGTCTTCGGAAAAATCAAGGCGAAGTTCACTTTCAAAATAGTAATATGACTCCCCGACAATTTCCGGATGTCCGAGAACAGCTTCAACATCTGCCGTTGTACTGCCCAATCTGATAATTTTATCGCTCCACCGAATCCCTTGGAGCGGAAGTATGGTAATCAGCAAGTATTACACTCCCTTACGGTTTAATATTTGTCCGAATAAGGCGTGCTAGCAACACCATGCTTATTTAATTTACTAACCATACTGTCTAAAATGTTTTTCCAGAAAAATCTAAACCACGTTTGATTGCCAAATATTCTTACAACAATAGGGCTAATTGCATAATAAGTTCTTATAAAGGTCCTGCCACACCATGAGGTATCTAAAGTGTTATCCCGGAAGCGACGAAGGGTCCACACTTCTGGACAGTCATAAGAGCCATATACGCATGTAGCAACATAGCAACCACTCTTTTTTCTTCGTTTTTTGGGTTGAAACATTTTGTCTACTTTTCCGAAAAATTCTTTTCCCGCTTTTCTGTTAGGGGACATATTTTAGTATCTTGCCATTGCTTATTTCCTCCTTGAATTAAAAATATCTACATAGCTGCTTTATTTTTCCATTACCTAACAATTTGAAAACTTTAGAAAAGTTGTCCGCATTTTTTAGTTCTGCCCACGAAAAAGATAGAATATCTTTGCTATAATCATCATCTGATTTGGAAATCCAAATGCCTTCTTTTGCTGCAATTACAGAATACTGTGCGTTAAGTAATTTGGCATAGCCTCTGGCTTGCGTTTTTGCCTCTTCCAAGAGTTTGTTTGATGGAATTGTTAGTTTTGCTTCTATCAAAAAATCTGCTGATTGGTGTCCCGAAGAAACTATCGGATGAATTACAAAGTCGGGAATTAAAGCATGATTGTGATTGCCTATTTCAATATATAGTTGCTGTTGGTATTCGTTTTCAGCATACCCTAATTTTTTGAGGAACGGCTTAATAAGTTTGTTTTCCACATCATTTTCACGAGCGTAGATGTCATCCGTTTCATCAACAATGTATTCTAATCGGGGTAAATCGCTTTTCGCCATATCGAGCAGATGGTTGTATGTTGACGGGTATAGTTCCACACCATTGATCCCTTGCATATTCTTGCGTATAATGGGAAGATCTTTGAACAGCAAATCTTTTTGGAGCTGCTTTTGTGTTATTTGTCTTATCTTTTGAGGGCGTGCGATGTATGTACATCTGTAATAGTAAAAGAACGGGTCATTAAATCCTACGGAAACACTCCTCCAAATTGAATCAATCGCACTGACGGGGGAGCGTAGATACATCACGATTAAATCACCGGCTCTCGTATCTGGATTGCATTGCCAGCAACTTATGATGTCGGAATTGTCGCCAAGGAAAGTGTCGTCCTTTGAGCCGCCTATAAAAAATACACTTTTGGGCTCCGGTAAAGATTTAATAATATAGCTATCCACCCCACCGATATATTTCGGGGCAAAATCATATAAGAAAGCACATAACTCGTAGGGCGTCATGCCCTGTTTAATTCTAAAATCATATAATGCAGCACAAATTTCACCGTAGTGGTATAGTCTCCCTTTGTAGTCTTTTTTGACCGGAATTGAGGGAAGCTGAATTTCAAATTCCTGTGCGATTCTCTCTATCACATTGTAATTGTGTTGGAAATAATACGGAACAAATAGTTCTGGAAATACCATCGCAAAAAAAGTGGTGTAGTATGCAAGTCCTCCACAAAACTCTGAAAAAATCTGATTGTCGGACAGTGTGCCACTGTCATTTAATCCTTGATAGAAAATATCCATTATATTTTCTATGCTATACTCGCCATCATCTAATTCTGCAATAGGATAGCAACCATACAGAAAGCCAAAATCTTCAATGTTGATACCGTCGCTTAGCTCCTTTAATTCTGAATACAAGTATTCCGAAATCGCTTTACTTGGGCAATATGTTTTGTGCAACTCACAGATTGTTCGTGCATAATCTTCTGTAAACGAATCGCAGAGGTTCCTCTCAAAAAAATCTACAACACTTTTGCCATCAGCTTTTAAGTATGTATTCCATATATATTCATTGAACATAAGGGTGGTTACCTCATTTCTGTTTTTATATTCTTTACCTACTGACTGCAAAAAAGGAATCGTATCCAACGAGTGTGTACACATTATAGCATGAAGGCACAAGACTATTCAAGAGTGGTGTTGAAATTTGCCACATCAAAGTGTAACTTTTTTATGAACTGATGGCAATAGAGTGATTATAGTGGTATTCAACATACTCTGCATGCATTGAAATGCCAGACCATCGACTTGATAATCTTGTGTGATTCCTTGCGAAATCGTAGGCATTCACATTTTCTAACGAACTGCGTTCCTTAGGCGTGATTTGTTGCTTAATAGAGGTTTATCACGATAAAAACAACTATTCCACCCATTTTTATCCTTGCCGTACAGTCGAAGAATAAACGATTTTCGCCCCTTAACCGCACAAAAAAAAGACGACATCCAACCGAAATTAAATGTCGTCTGTTTGTTTCCAATCCTACCTAACAGATGCTGTAATTCGTAATTTTTGATAGATTACCTTACAGGCACTCTGCTAACCGGCGCCCTTTTTCGCATTATTATTCTGAAATTTTCAAACCAGATCACTTCTTATCGGCGCCGGTCTCCTTCTTTGCCGCAATTTCGTTCTCACGGTTCAGCTTTTCCGCTCTCTCGCGGAGGAGCTTGTTTTTTTCTTCGCGCTTTTTTCTCGAACGCGCCGTGCAGAGCTTTATTATGACAACCGCTATCACGATGATGACAATCCATGTAATTATCGCAAAGACGTTATACGAAAGAGCAATTGCGACGTCCTGCCAGAACATACCGAAGTCGCGCAGACCGTCGTTGAAGTTCTGAGACATTCTCTCTCCGAAGGTCTTGGGGACGGTGGTCGGTGCGGTATACTCGATGACCTCTTTGACCGAAAGCCTAAACGTAGCGTAGCTTATCAGCGAATCGTATTTGCGGAGCGTGCCGGTCATGGTCTCTATCTCGTAGCGGATATCCGCAAGCTCCCTTTCGAGTGCAAGGACGTCGTCGAGCTTATCGGCATTTTCGAGAATTTTGAGGACTCTCTCTTCACGGAGCTTTGCGGAGTCGAGTCTTGTTTCGATGTCGAAGTACTTTTCCGTAACGTCGCTGTTATCCTCGCCGCTTTCGACGACTGCGCCTACAGTGACTACCTCGTTGCGAAACGCATCATAGTTTGCTATAGGTATTCTTATCACGAACTCTGAGCGTCTTTCGGTGGTATAATCGAGGCGGTTGCCGTAGCTTGTGGAATTCTCAAAGTATGCGCCGTATTTATCGCAGAGCGCTTTGAGCGACGCTATCGAATCGTCGTACTCCTTTGTCTGAATATTCGCCCATGCGGTGCGGATTATTTTTCTTTCGGTGACGGCGTCATCTGTCGAGAGCGACTGTTCCTCCGTCTCCGACTCATAGAAAACCTCACCGTCCGCACTTTCATAGCTTGCGCCGTTTGTGAAGCCGAAATCTCTCGGTGATTCAGAAGCTTCGGCTACTTTGTTGTCCATTGGGTCGTAGTCTCTCGATGATGCAGAAGCTTCGGCTACTTCGTCCATTGTGTCGTAGTATGTACCGTTTTTGCTTGCCGAGCCGCACGACGCGACCGACAGCACAAGCGTTGCGGCAAGAGCCGCTGTCATGGTTTTTGCCAAAATCGAGGTAAAAGTATTCTTCTTCATAGCAGTTTCCTTTCCGCACCGTGGGTGCTTCGTGTTTTTTGATAAAGTCAATATGCCGCTATGTACGCTATGCTTATACCGTTTAGACGATGAAAACGGAAAAAAGTTCCGTCAGTTGAATTTACTCTTTAAAAATCTCATTACCGCAAGCCAATCGGCACGGCTGAAGTAGTGTTTTCCGGGGCGGATATGGTAACCGATCAGTCCGTCATTGTACTCGTCGCCGGTTTTTGCAAGGTCTTCACCGCAGACAAAAGCGTTCTCAAAGCCTGCTTTTTCGGCAAGCTCGCCTGCGGCGGCACAAGAGAGAAATTCCGAGGTCGGATCAGCCCAAAGATCCTCTTCTGCACTGCCGACGTGGACGTAATGCGGAAGATTCATCGCTATGAGCATATGCTGGTCGAAGGGAAGCTCATTTTCACGGTCGGCGTACTTTGCAAACCTCGGACAGAACCAATACGGGAAGGTAGTGCAAATTTTCTCAATGTTCTCGCCGCTCTTACCACGGTGCAAAGCCGCACCCGAACAGCCGGAGTCGTTGGACACAGCGCAGAAGAAGCGTTTATCGAATGCGCCGGTAAAGAGGGCGGTTTTGCCGAGTCTCGAGTGACCGATAACCGTTGCACGGCTGCCGTCAAGCTCTTCTCTTGTGAGTGCGTAGTCAAGTATGCGGCTTGCCGCCCACGACCACATTGCGATTTTGCCGCAGTCGGTTTCTCCCCTCTCGCCGTTTTCAAAAAGCACGCCGGAAAGACCGTTTGTAAAGTCGCCGTCGTCACTTGTCACGTCCTTATAGCAGAACGAAAGGACGGCAAAGCCGTTGTCGCACAGCTCCTCGGACGGGAGGTATCTGTCCGGTACGGAATCTCTGAAATTGATGAGTATGAAAAACGGCAGTTTCTCATGCGATTTCGGTATCATGGTGTAAAACGGGAACGTAAAGGTTTTGCCGTCAAAGTCGGCGGTAAGCTCTGTTTTTTCGAGAGGCGCTTTACCGGCACAGAAAACATCGTCACGGCTCACGGTCTTATATGTAACCGAGGTCGGCTGTTTGGGGAAGTGTCCGTACTCTTCGTCGAGGAATATCTTCGCCGCCTTTTCACGGAAGCTCTCAAATGTGCCGCCGAGGTCGGAGTAAAAATCAGGGATCTGTCTTGCGGCGAGGGCTTTTTCAAGTTCGTTCATCGGTATATCCGTCCTTTTACGTATTTTCCAGCTGTCACATCATCTTCGCAAGTCTTTCGTTTACGGCGACGAGGAAGCCCTCGGTATCGACCTTGGTTTTGTTCGGGAGAGTGGAGATAAGTGCAAGGTCGCCGGTCATAACGCCGTCCTCTATTGTATAGATTGTCGCCTTTTCGAGCTTGTCCGCAAAGTCGCAGAGGTCGGGGGTTCCGTCAAGCTCTCCCCTCTTTCTGAGTGCGCCGGACCATGCGAATATCGTTGCGACGCTGTTCGTCGAGGTGCTTTCACCCTTAAGGTACTTGTAGTAGTGGCGCTGAACCGTGCCGTGTGCGGCTTCGTATTCGTAGACTCCGTCGGGAGAAACGAGAACGGAGGTCATCATAGCGAGGCTTCCGAACGCCGTTGCAAGCATATCGGACATAACGTCGCCGTCGTAGTTCTTGCACGCCCAAATGTAACCGCCCTCGGAGCGCACAACTCTCGCTACAGCGTCGTCGATAAGGGTGTAGAAGTAGGTGATGCCGGCGTTCTCAAACTTCTCTTTGTACTTGTTTTCGTATATCTCGGCGAAAATATCCTTGAATCTGTGGTCATACTTCTTAGATATGGTGTCCTTCGACGAGAACCAAAGATCCTGCTTGGTGTCGAGAGCGTAGCTGAAGCAGCATCTCGCAAAACTCTCTATCGACTTATCGACGTTATGGATACCCTGAATGATGCCGCCGGAGGTTTCGTCAAAGGTGTGTATAAGCTCACGTGTCTCTTTGCCGTCACGGTCGGTGCAGACAAGCTCGCACTTTGAACCTGCCGGGACTCTCATCTCGGTGTTCCTGTAGACGTCGCCGTAAGCATGACGTGCGATTGTAATCGGCTTTTTCCACGTTCTGATATACGGCTCGATGCCCTTGACAAGTATCGGCGCACGGAAAACGGTGCCGTCGAGAATGGCTCTTATCGTGCCGTTCGGCGACTTCCACATCTCCTTGAGGTTGTACTCCGGCATTCTTGCGGCGTTGGGGGTTATGGTCGCGCACTTGACCGCCACTCCGTACTTTTTCGTGGCGTATGCGGAATCGAACGTGACCTTGTCGTCGGTCTCGTTTCTGTGCTCGAGTCCGAGGTCGTAGTACTCCGTGTTAAGCTCGATATACGGCTTCAAGAGTATATCTTTTATCATCTTCCAGATGACTCTTGTCATTTCGTCTCCGTCCATTTCGACGAGAGGCGTTTTCATAACTATTTTCTCCGACATGGGTAAAACCGTCCTTTCATATATGTTATTCACGTTAAAAGCAAAAAAGACAAGGAACTCCCTCCGACCTCCTTGTCTCTCATATTATACCAGAAATATCTGCGTTTGTCAAGCGAATACCCAAATCTTAACGAAAATATAAAATATACCGCAGAACCAGCCGAGCTGTGAGGCGAAAACCTAACTTTCCGTCTCACGGTTCTTTTTTGCAGGCAGTTTCTTATACGTCAAGTCTATAAGGAATGCGCCGGGCGATATGCAAACAACATTCTTACAACCGTGACCCATTTTTACTTTTTCTTCCGAGATATCTGCTCACCGTCTTTTTGTAGAGCAAATACTCTTCGCCGAAGGTTTCGGAGAGGTACTTTTCCTCCTGTAAAATCTGCATATGAAGCATCACGACGGCAAACGCCGAGAAAATTACCGTAAGCACATTGCAGTACATAAGGCAAACTCCTATATACATAAGGTCGAAGCCGACGAAGGCGGGATTTCTGCTGTAGGCGTAGACGCCGTCCGTGACCATTGCGGTTTTTCCGCTCTCAGGTATTCCGACACGCCAGCTGTCACGCATTCCGAGTACTGCGGCGAGAAACAGTGCGTCTCCGGCAAGGGCAGTGATAAAGCCCGTAAATCTTGCGCTGCCGGGAAGAATACTCCAATCCGCGATTATCGAAACAAGCTGTACGGCAACGACAGAAAGAGTCGCCGCTGACATAAGGTGCTCGACTGTGTGGACGCTTTTTTCACTGCGCTCCCCTATTCTGTAGGCTTTAGTTCCGCGCTTCTTCTGCGCAAAAAGCTTCACAAAGTAAATGCCGTAAAAGACCGCAAGCACGGCAATCGCAAGCACTCTGTACGGCAATACGCTCTCAAAACTCGAATGAAACATTCTCTTATCCTCTCTTTATTATCTTTTCGACCGCCGCACAGTCAAGCTGATTTACCGTCACGAATTTGCCGCCGTAAAATGCCGCCCAATTATTGAATACGCACGGCAGAGCTTTCGCCTTTTCGAGAGTATCGACGTGAACAAGGTCAAGCGGTATTCCCTTTTCACGGCAGTAGTCCGAAAGCTTTTCGACTCTCTGCGGAATATAGGGACATTCGTCGTCATAATAAACAGTAAATGTTCTACTCTCAATCGACTGCTTTTTCGCGTTCGGCGCAAAGTGAGGTTTTGTACCGTCGAAGCTCAGCGCAAGCAGCTCATAACCGTCGTCGGTGCTGTCGGCGACCTCGAAGCCGTACTTTTTTGCGAAGTTTTGGTCGGAGAGCCACGACTTCTGCTTTGCCGCACCGAGCATACAAATGCCGGATTTTCCGTGTTCCTTGGCGTCGGCAATGCAATATTCCATTAGGCTCTTTCCGTAACCGTGACCTTTCGGCGCACCCTGAACCCAGAGGCAGTATATGTAAAGGTAATTGTCCCCGACTATCGGCGTCCACGCCTTTTCGAGAGGTGCGTACTCTATAAAAGCGCACTCCTTAGCGTCAAGTTTTCTGAACACGTGACCCTCTTTCAGTCTTTCCGCAAGCCACGCGCGCTTTGTGTCAACCCCGGGGTGAGCACCTTTGCGTATTATACAGCAGAGGTGTTCGGTGCCGACATTGTCGGGTGTGATGTTTATATACTTATCGTCCACTTGATTCACCTCGTCTTTTTCTTTTTCGGTTCGGGAAGCTCATCGTACATTGCGCCGAAAAGCTCGGTCAGAAACTCTCTGTCGTCAACTCTGTCAACGAGTATCATATCCTTCGCTCCGTCATACGGAGGCTCGTATTTTGCGTCGGGCATCATTTTCACCGCACTCGGCACGGGCTTTACGAGAAGTCTGTCGTCGCAGAGGTACGCCGCTATTCTCCCGTTTATGTAAATGATGTACTCTCCCATCATCTGCCTGTACGTCACGCCGTAGACGTCCGACATTTCGTCAAGCACAAACGCAAGGAATTCTTTGCTTGTTGCCATTATAACACCTCTGTGTAAATTCTCACAGTTGCATTATAACTAAAGGCTGTGAAATAGTCAATACTATTTCGTTAAATTAACACTGAATTCGGGCATTAAAACGCCGCAAGGTTTCCTTTCGCTTTCGCATCACCTCCGATATTTGCAAAAAAATTTTAAAAACTTGTGAAAACAGTTGACCGAAACAATAATCCGTGATATACTTATCGGTGTGCGCCGCGGCGCGACCGTTTTTTCGCAATTCGTCACGGCGGTGTTCGGACTGCTCTTTTTCGGCTGTCGGCGCAAGGTTTATATTGCAACGAGGTGTACATAAATGATACTTGGTGAAAACATGAAAAAGGCGTACAAGACTATAGGCTTTGACAGCATCGACTTCGGCTATGCCCTGAACGTTTCGTCGGAGGTCGTAGAAAAGCTCGAGTCCGGCAACGCGGTTCCCGATATTAAAATGCTTTGCAAAATAGCAAAAACGCTTGAAGTTTCTATAGATTTTCTTCTTGAAGGCACGGACAAAAACGTATTCTCGCAAAAAGAGCTTGCGCTTCTGCGCGCTTACCGTTCCAATCCCGAAAAGCAGAATGAGGTTGACGATGCTCTCGGCGTGCCGCACGAACCCTCTTTCCCGACCGAAAAGGTATTTTACGACACCTCTCTTTTCGATGAATTTGAAAAGGCGACCGAGAAAGAACTGCCGGACGGCGGACGCTACCTTGCGGATATACAGGCATACGATGAATCGTACCGTAAGGCAAAGAAGAAAAAGCAGGAAACGCGAAAAACCGACCACAATGGGAAAGCATAAAAGATATTGCCGCAAAACAGAGTTTTGCGGCAATATCTTTTTTACGCTCTGCAAATTATGACAATTTCGTGCAAGTTCTTACATTCTTCTTGAAATAAGAGGTACAAAAGATTATAATGTATGTGGAGTGTGTGGTAGTTATCTGCCGGCACGCTCTCAAAAAACAATTCATTTGTAACGAAAGGAAGTATGCTGTTGTTATGAAAAGAGCCGTAACGATTTTTCTCACCTGCGCTCTTATCGCTTCGGCAACGTCGTTCCCGTTCTCCGAAAACGAGAGTCCGGCATTTGCGGTTTATGCCGAGGAAATGAGCAATGACGAAATATGTGAGAAAAACAAGGAAAATGTTCTGAACGGTCTGGCTGAGGTGACGTTTTCCAACTCAATTACCAGGCGTACTCTTGAAGATCTCATAATTGATCTCTGCATTTACGGAGAAACAAACCTCATGGTGTGGGTTGAAAACGTCAACATCAAGAAGGCGACCGACACCGAACCCGGTCTTGTGACGGCAGAGGTTACGATTAACAGAAACAGCGGTATAACCACCTTCAACATCGAAAAGGAAATTCCCGTCGGCGGCAAGGACACCGAGTCCACGGTGAAGAACGAAATAACCTTCGACAAGGTGTGCAAGAACATAAACGAAGAGATGCGATACGTCGAGATAAACAACAATACCGACGTTGACGATTTTTTCTTTGCGGCAAAAAAAGTCGCGCCGAAGGGGTACACGGTTGAGCTTGGAGAAGGCTCGAAAAAAACTGCCGCCACAAAGGAAAAGCAGGGACACATAACGGTTTATCTCACGGTGACTGCTCCCGACGAAACAAGCGGCGCACTTTCATATGAGTTCGTGATAGGAAGAATAGGCGCACCATCGGAAAAAGCACAGCTTCAGGCGGCGAAGTCTGCGATAAACGACGCTATATGGCAATATGAAGTGTCCAACAGCACCACCGCCGCCGACATTGAGGAAATGGCAAGGGGAGCTTTAGCCGACGACAGCGACGTTATTGCCGAGGTAAAGTCCACCGACGATTTCAAGCTCACAAAGGCGACGACCACCTTAACCGGTCTTGTATCGGTCAAAGTAACCCTCACCTGCGGAAACACCGTTGACGCAACGCCCGTCGCAAAGACCATCCCAAAGGTTGTGACAGCGCAGTCAACGGCAATAGAGGCGGATATGCACGAGGTGAGCCTTGCTCTCGAGCCTTACAAATTCACAAACAAAACGACAGCCGAGGATCTGCTTGCGGTTGCAAAGGCGGCGATAAAGAACGGCTCCTCTTGCGAATGGGAAACATTTAACAAAAGGGACGCCGACTTCTACAAGAGAGGCGACATTCTCGGCTACATGAAGTTCACTCTCGGCGAGGAAACGAGAACGGTTCGTCACCGTTTTGATATTCCGATGCTTGTAAGAAAGCTTCCGTCTCCCGAGGCACTCAACGCAAACCGAGAAGAATGGGAGATACTTCATCTCACAAACATAGAACGTCACAAAGAGGGAAAGAAGCTTCTCACGATGCCTGCCGACCTTCAGGTTGCCTGTGCGGCGAGAAAGGGAGAGCTTGAGGTTGTATACTCTCACACAAGACCGAACGGAGAATCGTGTTTCACAGCAATTCCGGGTACATTTAAACACGTTAACGCCGGTGAGAATATCACCAAATGCACCGTCACGATGACAGCCTCCAGAGCCGTAAACAGCTGGATGAACAGTGCCGGACACCGTGCAAATATACTCAAGGACAACTATCAGTATATAGGAACGGGCGTATACCAAATGAGTGCTTTGCAGATGTTCGTAAATCAGGGAGATTCGATAGATGAGGTAACGTCAAGCTCGGGAAGCTTCACATTTGCCGACGAGGACGAAATGCAGAAGGAATACCTCATATGCAAGAGTACAAGCGGCGTTTTGTCGTATGTGCCGATTGACCTCGAATACCTCGAGAGACTTTCCGACGGCAGCTACAGGCTCAATCTCAGAAGCAATGTCGATGTAATTCTCAAGGTTGACAGCACAAAAATCAGTCATTCCGCTTCAAAGTTCACCGACGTTCCGTTCAACGCTTACTATGCGGACGCCGTCAGCTGGGCTGTTGACAAAAAGATAACTACCGGCACTTCGGACACCACCTTCTCTCCCGACAATGAATGCACCCGTGCGCAGATTATAACCTTCCTCTGGCGTGCGATAGGCGCACCGAAAAATGTCGGCGCAAACCCGTTTGAAGACGTATCTCCTGACGATTACTACTACGATGCGGCAATATGGTCGAATCAGATGGGAATGGTTCCCGGCAACAAATTTGCGGCAAACACCCCCTGCACACGTGCCGACACTGTAATGTACCTCTGGAGAAACGCAGGCTCTCCTTTCGTGCTGACGTACCCGAGATTTGACGATGTGCCTCAGGAATCGATGTACGCACAGCCTGTTGAGTGGGCATACCAGAACAAAATAACGAGCGGCACTGCTGCAAAGCTCTTCTCTCCCGGAAATGTTTGCAGCCGAGCTCAAATAGTTACGTTCTTGAAGCGTACTCTCGGATAAGGCTAAACTCAGTTAACCAATGAAAAAATATAAAAAATATATAAGAATTGAGGGAAACATCATGTCAAAGAAACTCACATCAGCTCTCTCCGCACTTCTTGCACTTTTCATGCTTGTGTCGGTATTCTCCTTTACCTCAAGCGCAAAGATGGATGAGATAAGTCAGCTTGAAGCAACTATGAAAGCGCTCACCGCCGCCGAAAAAACGGCAAACGTTCACAACGATATGACAGCCGACCAGTTCATCGCCGAAATGTCGAAGTTCATTCCCGAGGGATGCGACGTAAAGCTGTCCTTCACAACCGAAGCAAACTACCGCTGCTACAACACCTCGTCCAAGAAGGCCGGTCAGATTCACGCAAATTTCCAGCTCAACTGCGGCCCTTACCAGAGACACCACATCGTAACCGTAATCATGCCCAAGCTCACTGGCGAGGCGGCACTCCTCAACGCAGACAACGAAAAGCTTGATGAGGACGCTTCCCTCGTAAACACAAGCATGAAGCAGGCACCCGTAACAAACCTCACAACAAAGGAAGATCTTCTCGAAGTTGCCAAAAGAGCAACGGTACACGGCTCGACTCTCGAATGGCTTGACTACAAAGTCGTTGAATCCACAAGAACCGCAAGAGGTTCGATAAAGGGAACAATCAAGGTTTCCTACGCCGCCGTTTCCAAGAATGTCACCGTAAGCAAGCTTATAAACGTACTCACAGCCGAGCAGGAGGCAAAAGAAGCCGAAGCAAAGGCAAATGCTCCGCAGAAGTCGAAGTCCGGCTTTGATGACGTAAAGGTCGGCGCATACTACGAGGAACCCGTTATCTGGGCAGTTGACAAAAATGTCACGTCCGGCACCTCCGCATTCACCTTCTCTCCCGACGACGTCTGCACACGTGCGCAGATAATAACTTTCCTCTGGCGTGCAGTCGGTTCTCCAAATCCCACCGAAGAGAATCCTTTCACGGACATTAAGGAAAGCAATTACTTCTACAAAGCGGCTCTGTGGGCAAACGAAAACGGTCTTGCAACAACCGAAGCTTTTTCCGGCACAACGCCGTGTACAAGAGCGGCAACCGTAACTTACATCTGGACAATCGCAGGAAAGCCCGAAGCCGCAAATGCAAGCAGTTTCGCCGATGTTGCCGCTGACGCAGAATACGCAACCGCTGTTGCGTGGGCAGTCGAAAAAGGTATTACGAGCGGCACATCCGCAACCGAGTTCTCTCCCGAAATGATTTGCAGCAGAGGTCAGATTGTAACATTCCTTTACAGAGCTTTCCGCTGAGAGATACAGATCAGATAAGAATTTACCGTCCGATTTTAATGTCGGGCGGCTTTTCTTATTCAGTTTACGTGACCTGCGTGCGCATACTCTCTCGGAGTGACACCGGCAATTTTTTTGAAAATTTTAGAGAAATGGGAGGCGTCGTAAAATCCCACGCTTACGGCGGTTTCCTCGACCGTAAGTCCCGAAAGCAAAAGAGCTTTCGCCTTATTCACTCTCACCGTGTTTCGGTATACCCCCGGAGTCACGCCGCAGAAGCTTTTGAAGAGGCGTTCGAGATTTGCAACGCAGGTTGACGACATTGCCGCTATTTCTTCGATCGACGTGTTTTCGTAATACTTCGTCTCGATATATTCGACGCTTCTTTCAACACGCTTGCGTGCAATTCTTTCGGTCGTGCGGATATTGTCGTTCGCAACCCTCATGCACACGCTGTCGATGAGTCCGCAAAGATTTGCAAAACTGCCGTATGGTGAAGAGGTGATATCTCCGCAGTTTTCTGTTATGCGATACGCAAACTCAAAGCAGCCGCCGCTCTCTCCTGCGATAAGGTACGGTTTATCAAACAGCGGAGTACCTACGCCGTCCTTATGCAGGATGAAATCAATCTGAAGATACTCGGTCTCCGGATCGTGAACACAGTTTTTATACTTTGAGCGATACGGAATATAAAGCACTTCGCCGGCGTGCGCTTCAATATCCGAGCCGTTTTCAAACTCAAAGTGCTGGCTTCCGTTTATGTAGCAAACTATGCCGTCGGCATCTCTCGAAGCGCACTCGTAAACCCTGTCAACACGCATTCTGCGAAAAGCACGGACAAGGTCGATATTCAGATTTTGTACATTCGGCACAGCCACACCCTCCTCATGTCATTCGTAGTTCATCGCCGCTTTATTATATCACATTATGTTTTCGGTGTCAATGCATTTTTTCCTCGCGACGCGATTCAACGCGACGCAATACGATTTTTTACATAAATATGTTGTATCAGTACATTGATTATTTCGCTTTCGGATGTTATCATATATTGAAATCATCCGAAAGGGGAAACGGCATGGAAACAAAAGAAAATGGTGCGGTGAACGCCGAAAAGGGACGTTTGCTTATGTACTACGACAAAACAATCGCGCTTTTGCGGTGCGGAATCGGCGACGAAACAATAGAGGCTCTCGCGGAAATTCTGAGGGAGGACGGTTGGTACGTATACGAAGTGTCCGATGAATACTTTGCGTCGCACGCCGGTGAACGAATAGGCGGCATCACCGTCATTTGCGATGCGGCAAAGCTCTCGCCGGATCTCGAAAAGCCTATCGAGAGGTATCTTACGCAGAACGGACGTCTGTTTATCTTCGGAGGTCCGCTGTTCGGTCTCGACGACTTAACGAAGGATTCCGTACACATTGAGGGTGTAAGTCCTCTTTACAAGACCTATAAAATAAAGGACGCCGACGTTCTCAAAACTCTGCCGCAGGCGGTAACGGACGCTGAGGTTTCGGGCAATATACCATATGCAATTTGTCCGAATGTTCGTCCTGACGGTGCGGGCTTCGGAATGAACAGAAGGTGCAGAATGCTCCCGGTACTCGGTATCGAGAGAAGCGACAGAACAGAAAACGACCGTCCCGGAATGTCGTACGGTGCGTATTTCGTGCTGTCCGATTCGATAGGACATCTTGTCTGTACTCCAGGCACACGCCACGGAAACGTATCTCCGATAACTCTCGGAAACGAGGTTGCGGTCATAGGCTTCCCTCTTGAAACAGTCCTTGAAGTCGGCGGAAAAAAGCTCATTTCGGACATGATGCGCTCACTCGGTCTCGGTATTTTCCTCTTTGAAGCAGGCACGGAAAAGTACGTGAACCGTCCCGGAGAAAAAATGAGGGTCGGCGCGAAAATCATAAGCGCATCAAGGGATTTTGCCGAAGTAACGGTGAGATTTACCGTAGGAGACATATCGGTCGAAAGAAAAGTGCTTACGGTCGGACAGAATTACACAGAGGTGCGTGACGAGCTTTCCTCTCTTCCCGGTGGTGTATACAACTTCAAAACGGAGCTTATAGATGCGTCGGGAAGAATAATCGACAGGGTTGAAGAAGAAATATTCGTCACAAACGGAGTACATTCAGCCGACAAAAACGATTTTATCCACGTCGAGAACGGCGACTTCATGCTCGGTAACAAAAAGTGGTATATGTACGGTTTCAACTACTTCCCTCTTTACCACGTAAGCCTTGAGCTGAACGACTACTGGAGAGGTGCTTTCGACAAGTCGAACTATATTGCCTCTGAGGTCGAAAAGGATCTGCGGCACATAAAAAATCTCGGTATGAACACGGTTGCGATAAGAATAGACTGCAACTCCTTTGACAACGTGATTGACCCTCTCCGCGATTTCTTCACACGGTGCGCAAGACTCGGACTTCGTGTCATGATGAGCTTCTGTAATATAACCAATCCCCTTTTCTTCAGCGGGAGCAGTGAAAAAGCGTTTGCCGAGTTTATGGAGAGATTAGACATTGCCGACGACCCGACACTGCTTGCGCACGACATTTTCTGGGAGGGCGGCGAGAGCTTCGTCATAGACACAAACTCCGTTCGGCGTTCCGAGGACTGGGTGCGCTGGCTTAAGGTGCAGTACGGCACTCTCGAAAACGCCGAGGAAAGCTTCGGTGTGCCGCTCGACCGAACCGCATCCGGCATGGTTGTATGTCCCTCAAGGGTCAATTACGACAGGTCAATTGAAAAGAGCCGCAAAAAAATGGCTGCTTTCACCCGTTTTCTCACCGACACGATTTGCCGCAAGTGGAACGACACCGTAGCCGCACTCAAAAAGTACGACAGCAACCACCTTTACACCAACCGCATCGGAGTTCACGGCGACAGGAGTCCTAATCTGTTTTTATCCTCAGCGGCAAAGCACCGTGATTTCATGTGTCTTGAAGCATATACCTTCACGAACGACGACTACGGTCTTTACGCTTCTGCGGCTCTTGACCGTGCGGCGTCATATGTAAGCGGCGGAAAACCTGTAACATGGGTTGAATACGGCATGAACCTTTCGGGCATGAGCGGTCTTGCGGTCGGAACTAAGATACTTTGGAACGCCGAGGACAACCGACCTCTCGATTCACGGCTCGAAGAACAGAGAGAGTATCAGGAGCAGTTTCACAAGATGTTTCGTCTGTGCGATGTCAAAGGCTCTCTTCCGTGGTTTTATCCCGGCGGCTTCCGTTTCACGGAGCACAGCGACTGCGGCTATATAAACCCCGACGGCACTCTGCGCCCTGCTGCCAAGGACTACGCCGACACAGGAACATGGTTTCTCGGAAAAAGAGCGGACAGCCGCAAAACGGAGTACGTCGAGGTTGACCCGGATGGAGAGCTTGCGGCATGGTGTAAAATAATTTTCGGCGAGGGTACTTTCAACAAATTTTCCGTAGATCGCGCAAAGCTTGAGGGCAGAGTCCTTGAGGACGACCGTGTTCCCGGTCCCGGACTTCGTGCGGCTGAACGTGCGGACAAAGAAGGCGGCGCATTTGAGTTTACGACTCCCGGCGACGGAACGACCTCTGCCGACACGCCTCTCATACTGTGCGGAAATGCGGAGTACAAAGGATATGGTCCGCTGAAATATCTGAACGGCGAGTTCAACAACATACGCTTTGTCGGAGAGAGCGGCTCATACACCGTTTATCCGGCTCACAACGGCGTTTTGAGACTTCTGAGGGGTAGTTACAGGGTTGAGGTGAGCGTCGGCAATCTTGCGGCCGCAAAGTGGCTTTCCGGCGATCGTGACGGCTGCGTCGCCGTAAAGTATACGTTGGGAAACACCGAAGGCACTCTCATTCTTTCGGACGATGTCCCCTACCTTGCGGACGGAACAGCCGCAGGAAGCATAGAGTTGTCGGAATCGGGGAAATTTTCCGCAAGGCTTACGGCACTCGGACGTGCCGATTTCGGCGAACTCCTTGAATTTGAAATAGAAACAATCTGAATCACAGGGAGACAAAAAACTGCGGTTCGGTTTTCCGTTCCGCAGTTGTTTTTCATATTATCACGATTTTACAAGGCGCACGATTTTGAGTGCATTTGCGAATATGTGCTCCGAATCGCTTTCATCAATTTCTGTTATGTCTTTTACAGGAAGCGGCTCTGTATCGTCCTCGGTTATGGGGCGGAGTTGTTTTTCGTATATTGCGACGCTGTACCACTTTCCGAGTTTATATCCGACGTGCGAAAGCTCACCTGACTTTACAAAACCGAAGGCACGGTGAAAATGTTCGCTGCTCTCATTGGGTATCGTTATGTAGGCAATGACGTTGTAATACCCTTGCAACTTCAGAAGCTCAATTACGGCGTAATAAAGAGCCGAGGCGATATTGCAGCGTCTGTAGTCCTCCTTTATGTAGACGGCGACCTCGGCATTCCAGCGGTATGCGCCCTTTTGCTTTCCCGAGGTTGCAAAGGCATAGCCTGCGATTTCTCCGTTTATCTCGCATATGAGCCATGGGAAGCGTGAACCAACACTTGATATTCTGCGTTTCATCTCATACGGTTTCGGAACGTCGCATTCAAACGTGAACGCCGTCATTTTTATAAATGGGGAGTATATTTTCAGGATTTCCATTGCGTCATAGGGAGAAGCGAAGCGTATTCTGTTCATGTCTGTACCATGCCTTTCTTTCAAAAATGCCTGTGAGTCTAAAATTTTTCGTATAAATGGGCAGAGCCGCCTGCCTTGTTGTTAAAATTATATACATTGTCGTCTTGATAGTTTACAAAATTATGCAAAAAGTAAAAACGACATTTTTTTCTCAAAAGTTATTGACAAATCGCTTTTATTGTGATATAATACCGTTCGTTGAGCGGAAGACAACAAATAAATCAACCGCAAGCCTCTTAATATTGCCGAATTGTGTAAAGGTAGCACGACAGACTCTGACTCTGTTTGTCTGGGTTCGAATCCTAGTTCGGCAGCCAAAAAATCCTACCGGCAGTAGTCGGTGGGATTTTTTTATTGTGTTCGGATATTTCAATACGGGAATTTCTCCTGCCGTCGAACTTGCGCAAAGCGTTCCCCACAAAGAAGCCGACCTCGACACCCATTTTGTCCGCCTTTTCGGCTATCGACTTCATGTCGTCGTTGTATGCCTCACGCTTTACGAGCGAATACTTGTGCGTTCCGTCGGTTATCTCTTCGGTTTGTCCTCCGGCGAAGAGCCTTCTTGCGAAGAGACGGCGTTCCGCTCTTTCTCTGCCCTGCGTCTCTCGTTCATCGCCTCGAAGTCCCCGAGCCTGCTCTCCGGCACTCGCATCACGTCGCCATCCGCTGTCTCCAGATAGTATATCGGCTCCGTACTTTCCGGTCTCTCGTCCTCCGGGTACTCCGCTTCTGTATTCTCGTACTCCTCCGTCTCCTCGTCCGGTGGGTAAGCTGCGTCTATCTCTGTCTTGTATTTCAAATAGATTTCCAAGGACGCTTTCAAAAGCTCCTCTGGGTCTGCCGGGGAGGTTTTTTCGCAAAGTTCTATCATTTCTTCCACGGCTTCCGGGTACCAAGTGTCCAACAGTATGGTAACCGTTTTCGCCGGGTTGCAACCGATCGACGATGCGTATCGAGCTAAGATCCGTTGATTTTTCGTAAACATATCCATTTTGTTTTTCCTCCAAAGCAATTTCAAGCGCCGCTTTTTCGATCAGTGCCTTCTTGCCTTTCGACTCATACAACACCGTCGGATCGTCCGGGTTCTCGGTGCTGTACATTGCAAAAACGTCTATCCCGTTCGGGTATCTGCCGCTGCTTATTTTAGTCATAAGCCAGTCCGCAGTGTCGGTGATATGGCACTCGTCTCTCCAAACGGCATGCTTCACCTCTTTCATGAGCGTTTTAAACTCGTCCTTGCTGAGGTCTGTGCGCCACTTGACAGACTTCGTCTTTGCTTTATTTTTGTCTCCGACAATATTATACCGCACCGAAGCGCTTTTGTCAACACCGACTTTTTCCGCGGTTTCTGCATTATCGTCGATGCCGCTATTGACATCGCCTCCGCTTTTGCCCAGCCATTTTGTCCTCAAACAAGGACAATACCGGGGTGCTTTGGTATATCTGCTTTGAATCGAACGGAAAAGACAATACGCGCTTCCGACGCAGAATTAACTCTCAGCGACTGCTCTTTTTTGCGGACGCTGTTTTTTCATTGCGAGCCGAAAATCTCCCTTCGCCGAACCGCAAAGGGAGACAACAGCTACTCTTTTATATACCGATTATTCTCAACATCGTGGGTCACGCTGCCGCTGCCGGAAACAGGGATAGCTTCGCCGAGATATGTAGGTTCGACGCCGAAAAGGCAACCGAAAAAGTCCTTGACAATAGCAAGGCTTTCGCGGACATAGTTGTACGCCATGTACACGCCGCCCCATTTGTGGTCGTCACTCGCGACTCCGTAGGCGCGAATGCCGCTCATGCGCGCGCAGTAAACCGCACGGTAGAGATGATACTTCTGCGTAACCATAACGGCACTGTCAACACAGAAAACCTTCTTCGCACGGACGGCGGTCTCGTATGTCGAAAATCCTGCGTGGTCGAGGAAAATGTCGTCGGCGTCAACGCCCGAATTCACGGCGTACAGATACATACCTCCGACCTCGTTATACTCGAGTCTTCCGTGGTCTCCGCTGAATATGAGCTTACCGGCGGCACCGTTTTCGTAAAGCTTTATTCCCATATCAAGGCGGCTTGCGAGCATATACCCGGGATTTCCGCTTGGCATCACTCTTGCGCCGAGTACGATAACGGCGTCCGTGTCAAGCCTCTCAGCCTCCTCGGGAGTGACAATATACTGCGAGGCATATATTCGGACAAATGCGTTTATTCCGACAAATATAACAAGCATTACGGCAAAGAACAGTGCAATCCCCTTGACAATGCACAATATACTCTCTTTCACGTTATCGCCTCCGTTTTCAGCTTCAGGACAATTATACCATCACCGCGTATAAAATTCAAGTACAAAGAAACGAATTTTTGTATACTCTTTTGTTTTACACATTGTTAACACATTTAAGGTGCGCTTTCTGTATAATATCGGTGTGGTTAATTTTTGTATTTTGAAAGGAATTACTTCTATGAAAACAGCACTTCAGTTATATTCAATAAAAGACATATCAGAGTCAAAGGGCATTTTCGAGTCGTTAAAGGCCGCAAAAGAGCTTGGTTACGACGGCGTTGAGTTTGCCGGATACTTCGGAAAAACTCCCGAGGAGCTTAAAGCGGAGCTTGACAGACTCGGACTTGAGGTTGCCGGTGCGCATATACGCGCCGACGCATTTCTCGGCGACAGCTTTGACGAAACGATAAAGGGTCTCGAGGTTCTCGACGCATACTGCACTTGCATTCCGTGGTACACTATCGAAACGGCAAAGCAGGCGGAGGAAGCCGGAAAGCTCTTCGACGAAATCGGCAAAAAGGTTAATGCGCACGGAATAAAGTTCGGCTACCACAACCATGAGTCGGAGTTCAAGGAAGTCGGAGAAAAGCTTCTCATAGACATAATTCTCGAAAACTGTTCTCCGAAAAATGTATTCTTTGAGCTTGACTGCCGTCATGCAGCGATAACAAACCACAATCCCATTGTCGAAGCGTTGAGGTACAGCGGCAGAATCCCGGTTCTTCATGCAAGAGACACGGATATGAAAAAAGATGTTGCGGTCGGCGAAGGCGTCGTTGACTTTCCGACGGTCGTAAAAGAGGCGCACGGAGTTGAATGGCTCGTCGTTGAGAACGGAAACATAGGCTCGAATCTCGATGAGCTTCGCCGCAGTGCCAAATACCTCAAGGAAATTTTTGCAAAGTAAAGTACACATATGGATTGTATGCGCATAAATCGTATACATACAAAGAAAACACCTGCTTCCGAATAGGTTGCAGGTGAATTTTTATGCCGGGAAAGATCTCTCCTCCCCGGCACGTTTTTATTCTGTTTTGCTTACGTTTACATCTCGCGCCTATGTGCGGAATGTATCAGCCTATCGGAAGATCCCAGAGGTAGTCACGCTCAGCGAAGTAGAGTTCGGGCTTCTCTTCGATACCCTTCATCTTCATTGTCTGTCTTACGCCGAGGTCAAACTTGAGGTTTGCTGTGGGGTTCTTGCTGTATCTGCCGAGCGTGGGGTTAGCACTTGTCTTATCGGAGTACTTAATGTCGGAGATGTACTGAATGTAAACGTTATTCTCGAACTTCGGGAGCCAACTCTCG
The DNA here is from genome assembly GCA_934502885.1 of uncultured Eubacteriales bacterium. Taxonomy (GTDB): domain Bacteria; phylum Bacillota; class Clostridia; order Oscillospirales; family CAG-382; genus CAKSUT01. The sequence goes on from CAKSUT010000002.1 coordinate 39,447, forward strand.
TCGCCTGCACCGCAGTGGATAAGCATATGACGGCTTCTGTCGAAGATGTTATTTCTTATCACGAAGTTTTCGGTGGTCTTGTTGTAGTGATCCCAACCCTTGATATGAGCGGCAGAGCCGATATCGGGACGCTGTTCACCGAAGCCGAAGCCGGCATATCTCATGATGTTGTTTTCCATGATGATGTTTTCCTGGTAGCGGACGGTGTCGTCGGAATCGGGCTTGCCGAGGAAGTACTCGATGGAGTAGATGCACTTTTCAAAGAGGTTGTTTCTGTAGGTTGCGTTCTTCTGGATGCAGTTGTTTCCGCCGCCTGCGGAGAGCTGATGTGTTGCACCTGCGTCGTATACTTCGTTGATGTAGTTGTTCTCAACGAGGTAGTCGTCACAACCGCCGTAGATCTCGATAGCGTTGCCGTAACGGGTTACTATGCCGTTGTTGTAATGCTGTATGCCGCCGCCGATCCACTCGAATTCGCAGTTTGTTACGTAAAGACCTGTAACGGTACCTGCGCCGACGCCGTGAGAGCCGACGTACTTAATGCAGAAGTTGTCTACTGTGACATTGCTCTTTGCGTTGAAGCCGTTTCTTCTGGGAAGGAACTCTATGCTCGTGTAAAGCTCACCGGGGTTACCCTTGTCGCTTCTGAGGTAGAGAGTGCAGTTGTTGTTGGGGTTGCCCTTGTTGTCGCAGAAGAGACCGAGGTCGTTTGTGATATCCTTCTTGAAGTCGAACTCAACGTCCGAATTTCTCTTGATGTATTTACCGTCCTTGTAGCTCGGAATTTCCTTTATGGAGTGAGCCTCACCGTCGTTGAATACTACAGTACCGGAGTCGATCATTGTATTCTTATACTGCCAGATGTTTGTCGTACCCTCAACGAGAGTCCAGTTCTCGGCAACTGCGCCATTTTCGGGAGAACCGTAGAGACGGGGCTTTTCGCCTGTGCCGTATGCGCCGTAGGAAACGCCCTGCTGTGTCACAATCTGACCTCTCCAGAGACCGCCTCTTTCAAAGAGAACTGCGTCTCCCTCCTTAAGGGATGCGGAATTTACTCTCGAAAGAGTCTTCCATGCGGTAGCGGTTGTCTTACCGTCAGCAGAGTCGTTGCCGTTATTGGAAACATAGTAGGTGTCTCCGAAAATTACAAGCTCATCGGCACTGTTGTGTATCTCTTCACGGAGCTTCTTTGCGGCTACGTCAACCTCGGCAATCTTTGCCTTTGTAGCCTCAAAGTCAGCCGCTTCGAGAACAGCGCTCCAAACCTCGTTACCTTCAGCATCGAATCTCGCCTTGTGGGCAACAGACGCTTCGACGATATCAGCATATGCCCAGAAGTCTGCCGCAACATCGTTAAAACCGTCAAGCTCGAACTTCTTGAAGGAGTCCGCAGTACTCTTTCTGCCGAGAGCGGTGTTTATTACCTTTACGACCTGTGCGCGGGTGATTGTTCTGTCGGGAAGGAAGGTTCCGTCGTTGTAACCGCCGACAAGTCCTGCCGCGGCTGCCGCCATGATAACAGTGTATCTCGGATGATTCTCGGGAACATCGCTGAAAGTAACCTTCTTATCGGTTTCTTTGAGAAGACCCATGTTGTATACAAGCTCAACGAACTCAGCTCTTGTTATAGACTGGTTGGGTGCGAATGTGCCGCTGTAGCTCTTGAGGTAACCCTTGGACTCAAGATAAGCGACATACTTGAAGTACCACTGATTTTCGGGTACGTCGGCAAATGCAGTCTTAAGCTCGCCGAGGTTGTTTTCGTCTGCGATAAGACGTGTGATTATCGTGCAAGCCTCAGCTCTTGTCATTGTTGCGTTGGGCTTGAAGAGGTTGCCGGCATAGCCCTTGATGTATGCGTTATGCTCATTTACCGGACCGGTGAGAAATTTCTCGTTCGGGTCTTCCATAAATGCCAAGTAATCGATAACATACTCTGCCGTTATCTCATCGCCGAGAGCCGGGAAGTCAACTCTGAAGCCGGCGTTGCCGAACTTTCCGTCGTCCCATACAGCCTCGTCGATATCGTTGTATACCTGAACCTTCTGAATCTTCTTCTCGCCGGTCTTTTCGTCAACGACTTCCTTTACAGCTATATCCTTCTTGCCCCAGCCTTTGCCGGAGAGGTCGAATATAATAGTCTGCCACTCGCCGGTGAGCTTTACTTCATACACTTTCTTATATGTGTTGCCGAGTGAAACAACGTTGAAGGAAGCGTCCTCTTTCGCCGCATTCGCCTTGAGGCGTACAACGAGGTTCTTCATCGTGCTGCGGTTAATTGCGGAGGAAATTCCGGAGGGAGCCTTGTCAAACTCGAGGAGGAATGCGCCGCCCGCCTTGGTTGCGGTTACTTTTGCACCCTCATCGGTAACGGTTATTGTTGCGCCGCCCCAGGTGTACACCTCAGGGAAGTTGTAGTTGTTTCCGTCGATAGGATAGTAGCAGTTGCCGTTCTTGCCCTTGCCGAAAGGTATTTCCTTGCCGTCGTAGGAACGAAGGTCAAGCATTACATATCCGTCGGATGTGTCGTATACTGCGTTCGCAGGCATTACAAACACTGTAAAGAGTGCGCATACCGTGAGAATCACAAGCAGAAGTGAGATCTTTTTCTTCATGTTTTTTTCTCCTTATTTACATTTTTATTTCACGCAGAAAGAAGCTCTGCGCCGAAAGCTTACTTTTTGATGCTGTAGTCGGGAAGGTCGTAAAGCCCGTCACGTTCGCAGAAGTAGACGCCGCCCTCTTTGTCGAAGCTCGACTCATCCATGAGTTCACGGATGTTCTCGGTATAATCTGTGCGTGTTGTGGGGACGGTTCCTATCTGCCCGAGGCTGCTCGTCTGCTCGCCGAGATACTGAACGTATATGTTCTTGTTGAACTCGGGTATCCACTCCTTTTTCGTTGCGGCGCAGTGTATGAGCATATAACGGCTTCTGTCGAAAACGTTGCCCTCGATGAGGAAGTTTTCGTCAAGGGGATTGTGATGATCCCAGCTCTTGAGAAGTGCAACACAGCCCTTGTCGGGACGCTGTATACCAAAGCCGAAGCCGCCGTAACGCATGATATTGTCCTTTATGAGGATATTCTGCTGGAAACGGAGAGCGTTCGTGGAGTCGGGACGACCGAGGAAGTACTCGATTGAGTAAACGCAATACTCGAAGAGGTTTCTTGTGTATTTTACGTTCTTCTGCTTGCAGTCCTGTTCACCGCCCGCCGAAAGCTGATGCGTCGCACCTGCGTCGTATGCCTGATAGATGTAGTTGTGGTCACAGACATAGTCGTCGCAGCCGCCGTAAATTTCGATGGAGTTGCCGAAGCGGACAACCGTACCGTAACGCTCGCTCTTCGGTCCGAAATAGAACTGAATGCAGCCGCCTATCCAGCCGAAATAGCAGTTTGTGACGTGAAGTCCCTTGCAGGTGCCTGCGCCCACACCGTGACAGCCGCCGTACATGATTGCGAGGTTGTCGATATGGACATTGAACCAGCCGCCGACAGCAACGACGTGTCCGCTGACCGAAAACTCTATCGAATTGAAAATCTTACCGGGGTTGCCCTTGTCGCATCTTACGTAGAGAGGACCGGGAACGCCCATGTTGGGAAGCTTGTCGTCGGTAAGCGTGCCGTCCTGCTTGTTGAAATGACCGAGGTCAAAGTTTATGTGCTTCTTTACGTCGAACTCAACCTCGGGGCTGTTTCTCAGCACGTACTTTCCGTTTACGAATGAGGGGATCTCCTTTACGGAGTAAGCTTCGCCCTCGTTGTACACGATAAGTCCCGTCTCTTTCATGGGCTTGTAGTAGCACCAGATATTGTCCGTGCCTTCGACGAGCGACCACTTCTCCTCGCCTGCTCCGTTTTCGGGAGAACCGTATATTTTCGGCTTCTCGCCTTCACCGTATGCGGAGTATGTGACGCCTGCCTTACACTTTATCTGACCTCTGTAAATACCGCCTCTTTCGTAGAAAACGCCGTCATGGTATGTGACCGGGCCGTCGTTTACGTTCTTCGTCGTTTTCCAAGCGGTTTCGGGAGAGAGACCGTCATTTGAATCGTCGCCGTGCTTCTCGGAAACGTAGTAACGCTTACCCTTTACGGTGACATCGGTTTTGCTTTCGAGTATCTCCTTTTTCAGCTTTTCCGCTTCAAGGTCGATATCCTTCAAAAGCTCTTTTGTTGCGGCAAAATTTACCTTGCCGTCGTTGTTCAGCCATTTTTCAAGCATTCTGACACCATCCTTTGTTTGCCTTTCTTTGCGGCATTTATAAATCTCAAAGCAGACGCAGATGACATAGCACGCCTGCGCCTGCATGGATACATATTAAGTATTATTTGCCTACAGCCGCCATTACCGCACCCTTTGCCCAGTGACCGGAAATGTCGCTGAAGGTGGGCTCAGCCGTACTGTCCTCAATACCGAGTATTCTGTTGATAATCGTTACAATCTCGGCTCTTGTTATCTCGCCGTCGGGCTTGATTGTGCCGTCGGAGTAACCCTTGATTGCGCCGTTCGCATTTGCGAGTATAATCTCCTTGTAGTAAGGATGCTTGGAATCGAGGTCGGAGAACTTTGTGCGGCTGTTCTTAAACTCAAACGCCTTTGCCTCGTATGCAAGCTTTACGAATTCGCCTCTTGTTATGTTCTTGTTGGGTTCGATTGTGCCGCTGTAGTTGGGTAAAAGTCCGTTCGCTTCAAGGAAAGTTATTGCGTTGTAGTACCAGTCACCCTCCTTGATGTCGGTAAACTTTGTCTCTCTCTTCTCGGCGATCATTTCGTCGTTTCCGACAAGTCTTGCGATAACAGTTATAGCCTCGGCTCTTGTCATCTTGTTGTTGGGCTTGAAAGTGCCGTCGCTGTAACCCTTGATGTAAGAGAAGGCTGTCTCCTCCTCTTCACCCTTGTCCTCGGGGAGGTTGTTAGCGAGGTTCTTTACGCTCTCCTCGGCATACGCCTTTGCGGACTCTTCATCCGCGAAGAATGCGAGATAGTCGATGTAGTAGGTTGTACCGGAGCCGAACTTTGCAAAGTCTATTCTCAATGCGCCGTAGCCTATCTTTGAAACGTCCTCGTCCGCGGCAACGCCGTAATACTTACCGTTCTCGTCTTTTCTTTCGATAGCGGAGACGTTGTTCATCGTCATAACGTCGTAATGCCACTCGCCGTCGCCCTTGAAAGAGACCTTTGTACGGAAAGCGTTGCCGGAGCTGTAAATGTAAGCCGAAGCAGTGTTACCAACATTTGCAGCAGTCTTATAGCCGACTATCCAATAAGGATACTTGCCGACGGAAACGCCGAGTGCGCAGCTCGTCATTTCAAAGAGGTTGCCGGGATCAAGCTCAACCTTGAGAAGTCCGCCCTCCATGGAAATCTTCTGAATCTGTCCGTAGGTGTTGATTACCTTGTTCTTTGCGATGCCGGTCTCAAACTTTCCCTTTTCGGGAGAAGTGATGTTCTCAAACTTGAATACGACCTTGCCCTCTTCTTCGGTGACGCCGTATGGTGCCACCGACTTGAATTCGCCTACGAACTGCGGCTTTTCCTCTTTCTTGGTCGCATTGAAGATAGAGGGTTCCCACTTATCCTCTTCGGGTGCTGCGGGAGTTGTCGTGCCGCCGGTTGTGCCGCCGGTTGTACCACCTGTTGTGCCGCCCGTTGAACCTCCGGTCGATGTGCCGGTGCCTTCGTACTTTACGTTCGACACAGCCGCATCCTTTGCTCTTGCCTCGTACTTTGCGGCATCGTCCGCTGTGGGGAAGAAACCGATTGCGTCGAAGTGCATTGTCGTGATGTTTCCGCCGGGAAGGTCTATTCTGAAGCCTCCGCCGCCGTACTTTCCGTCGGTCCATGCCGCGCCGTCAAATGCCTCGTACTGTCCGGACTCACCCTTCTTTGTCCAGCCATCGGAACCGGTGAGGTCGATGACAATCTTCTGCCAGCCGCCGGTAAAGTCGGCTTTGTAGGATCTCTTGTAGGTGTTGCCCTGAGAAACAAATGCTATCGGTGCGCCTTTCTGCTCCTTGTCCGCCTTTACGACAAGAAGAAGGTAAGGAAGATCTTTCGTTATCTTATACTTGGAGGGCATCGAGTCAAACTCAAGCATGGAGCCTGTCTTGATGTCGGCTCTCATAAAATCGCCGTCCATTACGAGACTGCACGAATTCCATGTGTATATTTCAGGAAAATCAGTATCGGACTTTCTGTCCGGGTTGGGGAAATAGCACTGTCCGTTCTTTCCTTTATCGAAGGGTAGCGTCTCAAACTCAAACTTGAATACTGCCGATGCCGCAGCGTCTTCGGCGGAAACCGTTAAGAACGCGAAGCTCGAAAGCATCATGAGAAGTGCGAGAAACAATGACAATTTTTTCATAAGAGTATCTCCTTTTTCACATTATTTGCGATATGTCACACGGCATTCTCGTTGTCCGCAGTACGCATACCGCCGCATGGATATTATACTAAATTTTATCTTCAAAGTCAAGACAATTGAGAAAAACGCAAACTTTTCATGTTTTTGCACAAATGAGTGTAGCCAAAAATGTACTTTCTCCCAAATCTGGTAGCTGTTTTTTGTGCAGTAATGACAAATGTGCAAATTTCAGTCCAAAATGCTCTGAATTTTGCGAAAAAGCATTTCTTCGCGCACAAAAAAACGCACACGATCCGCCGGAAGAATCGTGTGCGAAAGAACATTTTTCACTTTACACCGCCGTAATCTACGACGTTTGCTTTGTAGTATTTTATAGCGTCGAGAGTCTTTTTCGTGACGTTTATAAGTATCGCTCTCTTTCTGCCGCCGACGCTCATGAGTATCGCAAAAAGGTTTTCGGAGTCGGGCGATGCGCAATAGTATGTGACGTTCTCCTTGCCAATCTTTGCAACGTCGTCACGCACCTTGTCGTAAGGCGCAACCTTGTCGAAGTCAGCTATTTTCACCTCTTCGAGTGGCTTTCTCTGCATTTCTCCGTACACCTTCGTGAACTCAACCGTGCCGCCTATAACAACATATTCGTACTCGACGTTTGCGAATCTCCAAAGGTACCATGTGAGCGCCATATCCGCAATTATCAGCGGAACTATCGCAACGGGGAGCTTGACAACCGACAGGAAGAGGAAGCATCCGGCAAGGAAGAGCAGTACGGCAAGAGCAACAATGCCCGTCTTCTTCAAAATTATGCCGCCGTCGGTTTTCTTCTTCACAATGTACTCGGCATAATTTGTTTTCATTTTTTCGTCTTCGGAAATAATTCTGTTCATCTCACATCACTCCTCAATACTTTTTCCGTGTTCTGCGTCCGCCGGACGACGCTCCGAACTGCGCCTTTTTGTCGCCGTAGAACTTCTTATCACCGTAGGACTTCTTGTCTCCGTAGGACTTCTTATTGCCGTAGGACTTCTTGTCTCCGTAGGACTTCTTATTTCCGTAGGACTTCTTATCTCCGTAGGACTTCTTGTCTCCGTAGGACTTCTTGTCTCCGTAGGACTTCTTGTCTCCGTAGGACTTTTTTTCACTGTGGGGCTTTCCCCTGCCCTTTTCGAAGCCGCCGTGTTTGTGTGAGGGCATACTGCGGTCGTCGATGTACTCGATATCTATATCATCGGGAAGTCTTGAAAAATCTATATTGCCGTTGCGGTCAAACACTATGTCGTCCTCATCGAAATCGAAGTTGTCCCTGCCCTTGCGGCGTGCGGACTTTTCGGCGTGTACGGTCTCTTTTTTCTCCGCCTTTTTGGCAAATGTCTCAAAACCCTTGGGCGTTTTATCATTTTTCTGAGTATGCGTTTTTCTTGCGGAAAATCCGAATTCTCCGACCTTTTCGCCGAGTCTGAAGTACTCACCGTGCGCAAACGCCAGAAGTCCCGCCTTTTCGAGTTCGAGCTTTCCTTTTTCGTCGAGAAGCGTTTCGTCAACATTTACCGCAACTATATCGGCAATAAACATATCGTGCGAACCCTGAGGGATAATGTCCGTCACGCGGCATTCTATACTCAGGGGACACTCGGCAATCGAAGGAGAGGAGACCTCGGTTGATTTTTCCTTGGTGAAACCGCACTTCGCGAATTTATCCACCTTTGCGCCGGTGTAAATGCCGCAATAGTCAACATTTTTCGCCTGTTCGGCGGTTGCGAGATTGATGACAAACTCACGTTTTTCGGATATTATGGAGTGCGAGTATCTTGTCGGTCTTATCGAGACGTAGGTTTTCGGCGGAACGGTTGCAATTATTCCCGTCCACGCAACGGTTATTATGTTTGCTTTGTCGTTATCCCCGCACGAGACAAGCACCGGCGGAATCGGGGCGATAAGCGCACCGCCCTTCCATGTGGTTTTTTTCATGAGTATGCCTTTCAGTGTATTGTATTATGCTTTGTTCACGCCGCAAAGAACCGTGCGGCAAGCGCCGAAAGATCGGCAAGAGTCGTCTTTCCGTCGCAGTTTATGTCTGCGCTGATTACGTCATCAACATTTACCGATTTTGCAAGATTCTTAGCAAGTGCCGTGAGGTCGGCAAAGCTTACGATTCCGTCAGCGTCGATGTCGCCTATAAGTCTGAACGCAACTCCGTCCTCATTCAGCACCGCTTTTATCGTCTCGGAATCGTCCGTAAGATATACTGTACACGAAGTGCCGCCGAATGCACCGCTTTCAAGAGACACAATGCCTGAGGGAAGCACTACACTCTCGATATCCGGAGCGTTTGAAAATGCGTTCTTTGCTATTTTTGCTACTCCGCTCGGGACTCGAACCGTGCCGCTTTCGACTGTACATTCGATGAGTACTCCGTCAACGACAATAAAATCGCTGAGAGCCTTTCTGCTGTAGGAGGCGGTGTAGGTGTTTCCGCTCTTTGTCCAGCCTGCAAAGGTATACGAATAGTTTTCGTCGGACTCGCGGACAGGGTCGTTCGGGACTTCGGTAAACGCTTCTCCGTTGCCGTAAAGAACGCTTTCAATGTGCGTTCCGTCGTAATCGTTATATTCGTATGTTTCAAGGTTTATATTTTCCTTAGTCGTCGCCGTAACATTGGGAGAATCGGAGAATAGCAAAGTAAGAGTATCACCATCGGCATTGAAGCCGTAGATATTCGTGCCTGCCGCAAGGGTGTATTCTTTCGCTTTGACAACTGTGTTTCCGTCGTAAACACACACCGCATTCGGCGCATTGAAGATTAGGTAGTCGCCGTAAACAAGCGGATATGAAAACGCCGATGCGTACCAACCGCCGCTTGCCGCCGCCCAATGTCCCATGTTATATGCCTGCGTTCCTATCTCGCCGCCGGACACTTTTTCGTAAAGCTCACGGACATCGGCAGTATCGAGCTTATAAAGGCGTGCCGAGTAATTGTAATATGCGGTTGTATACCATGCGCCGCCGTAATTTACAATGGGAGCTGTAATCGAAAGTCCGCTCGCTGCGGCGTCATAGGAGGTATCCGTGCAGTCATAGAGAGCAGTCCATCCACTTGCTCCGAGTGCGGTCATGCCGGCGTCACTCCGCAGGAATTTACTGTACATAACTCTGCCCGGAATGTCAGGGGTCGGGTCGTTGTGTGTGACGTCGAGATGATACCAATTGCCATTGAGGTTGACGTAATTCCACGTGTGGTTCATTGCGGGTGAGGTTGCGGCGTCGCACTGTATACCGAATCTGTCGGCAAGAGCTATCATTGCAAGGGTGTAGCCCTGGCAGACCGCGGTTTTCTCTTTGAGAAAGCTGTAGGCATCGAAGTTTGCGTCGGCTGCCGTTGCGGAGTCATAAACACGCTCGTCGTAGCAATAATTCGAGGCTAAGTAACCGTTCAGCAAAAGCAGCGTTTCATAATCGCTTGCATTTTCCGGGACTATGGCGCACACCTCGTCAAGGAGGCTTTCATACTCTGCACGGACGCTTTCAAGTTCAGTGCCGCTGTAAATATACGTAGGGAGCATGGCAGTTATCGCACCGCTCGACGGACTGTACGAAATACGGTAGCCGTTATTCACGTAAAACAGCTCGGGGTTTCTGTTGATAACAGAAGAGAACACTGCATTGAAAGATTCCTTGTCGCCCTCATTTTTATAATTGTAAGCCTCAAATCCGGCATCGGTGACTCCGGAAAGCGAAATGCTGTCGGAAGCGCTGCGAAGTCCATCGAGAATAATTTTGTAGAGAACATCGTCTCTCGTCGTTTCCTCAAGCGACGCCTCGTCATACCGTGCGAAAGCCTTTTCGGGAATGCCGCCGCTCTGGAGTATGCTGTCTGCGGCGGAAACGCTTACCGTTGCACTTTCCTCATTTTCTGCGGCAAACGCCGAAACGGAAAGGAACACCGACAACGCAAAGACGGTCGCAAGCAGGGCAAATATGCGGATAGATTTCATAATACAACTTCCTTTACGCAAAAGTATTTGGCAAACACACCATTCTGCAAGGCAATTATACCACAAACATTTGAAATATACTATACAATAAAAACAATTTTTCATTAACGGAAAGAGAAACAGACAAAAAATCCCTCACCCTTTTGAGGTGAGGGACAAAGTCACGGTCAAATGCCGAAACTTAACTTTCCGTGAAAGTCACAGATTAATAGTCGAGCTTCCAGCTGTTGTCGGGACCTGCGTATGTGCCGAGGTATCTTGTGATAACGGGGCGGCCGTTCTCGCCGTTGAATACTACGCCGCATACTGTGAGGTACTGGTAGTACTGGAAGGGAGCTACATCCTCGTGGTTCGGCTCGGTCCAAGAGATTTCACCAACTGTTGCCGGTCTTGCGTATACGGGCATAGCGTAAGCAACGCTCTTGTTGTACTCTTCATCGTCATAGTCATACTCAGCGTCGAACTTAGCGTTCCACTTGCCGTCGAGCTTGAGCTTGTAGTCAGCTACGAACTCCTTAGCGAGGTCAACAGTCTTCGTACCGTTAATCTTACCATTCATATCAAAAGTAGGACCGGAAACGTACTTCGTCGTAACAACAACTATGTTCTTTGCGATATCAGCATCAGACATAAGGAATCTGCCGGTAGCCACATCTCTTGCGCTGAGATCAACGTAGTTGAGAACGCCTGCGTAGTTAGCCTTGAAGTTTACGTTGTTGAGCCATGCGTCGCCGATAAGGGACTTGTAAGCGTCAGCAAGGATCTTCTCATCCTTGTTGTTGAGGTTGATCTTCTTGCCGGTAGCAACGTTGATGTCACCAACGAAAGCAACCTTGTACTCAGGCTTAACTTCTACAACATTGCTTCTGTACGCATCATAAACAGGGAGCGTCTCGCTCTGTGCCAAACCGAAATAAGGACCTTTCTCTGTTATGGGTGCTTCAATAGCGCGAACAGAGGTGCAGGGAACATGAACATCAGCATCTGTCCAAGCAAACACATCAAATTCATCCACAAGGTTTTTGTTTCCAAAGTCATACTTCCAGCCTGCTCCGGGAATATTTGTCTGTCTTCTGTCCCAAACCTGAGCAACCCACTTGTTGAAATGTGTATTACCGTGAGGGCACTTCTCGGAATTGAGAACAACCGTCATGTTTGTAACTGCCTTTGCGCACTCTGCACAGTTCTTGTACTGAGCAAGAATGTCGAGATAGTCCCAGTCATACTCTACGAAGCGAGTTTCCCAGTTAGCAAAGAGTCCGTTGTAAGATGTGTAGTTGAGAGCCTCAAACTGCTTTGTGTCGCTGTTCTTAGCATAGAGTCTGCTGTATCCGGCGTGAGGATATGCAGTCTCAAAGCCTTCCTCAACCCACTTGTGAGCTGTAGGTCTTACCTCGGAACGAACACGAACGCCGTTAACGTACTCAGAGAAATATTCGCCAACGATGCCCATTCCCTCGCCAAGAGAAGAAAGGTCATATCCGCTATGCTTCAGAGCCGCGGATGCAGGTGCTGCTACAGAAGACGCTGCGACTGCTGCGCACAACACTCCTGTAAAGATTCTTTTGAAGTTCATAATGATACCTCCATGATAATATAGTTGTTGACGTCTTCTTTAACGCCTACCACATTTTAACACCTTTGGCGTAAAAATGTGTTACACATTTTTAAACATTTATCGCACGTCTTGTAAATGTCATTTGTTTCGACAATGTTTTTGATGATTTACGGATAAAAAAACTAAAATGTCGGAATAGGTTGTCTTTTGTCGTATCAATAAGAATTATTTAATCAATGTATAAACAAGCGTTAATAATTGAAAATCGGCAAAAACCGGAGGCTTTCGCTTCCGGCTTTCATTGTACGCGAATTTTTGTCTTACCAATCCTCGCCATATTCTTCATAATCGTCCATGGCATCGTCCGCACCCCTTGCATATTCATCATCACGCTCGTATCTGTCCCAATCGGGTTCTCCGTCTCTGTAGACGTCGTCGTAACCCTCTTCGTATTTATCGGGCGTATAATACACGGAATAATTTTTCGGAATTACATAGGTCTGACCGTATGGTGTGGTTCTTGTGTTGCTTGAAGAGCTGCTCCACGAGCCGCTTGATGTCCGTGAGCTGCTTGACGTACTGTATCTCGACGAGGAACTTCTGCTTGGTTGTGAATAGGACTTACTCGCCGAAGAAGAGGCAGCGGCAGAGGGTGTGCTTGAATTCGAGGACTCACCGGCAATATATTCCTCATCAAAATTTGCACGGTTGATTACGGCAAGAATCAACACCAAGGAAACATACAGTATAAGAATCGGAACCGCAAGACCTTTAAGCAAATTACATTTCACAGCATCTCTCCCCTTCATCGTCACTCCTACATATTCCGATTACAGTATATACCGCAAGTATGTATATGTCCAAAACAAACCACAAAATCATTCCATAAAATTGATGAAAAAACAAAAAACACGAACCCCATGAGGAGTCCGTGCTTGAATGCGGTAAGTAAAAATTACTTGATAGTAACTTCTGCGCCTGCAGCAACGAGCTGAGCCTTGATAGCTTCAGCGTCTTCCTTGGAAACGCCTTCCTTGAGAACCTTAGGAGCGCCCTCAACGAGGTCCTTAGCTTCCTTAAGACCGAGGCCGGTGATCTCGCGAACAACCTTGATAACGCCGAGCTTGGAAGCACCTGCGCTTGTGAGCTCTACGTTGAACTCTGTCTGCTCTTCAGCAGCTGCTGCGGGAGCTGCGCCGGGTGCTGCTGCTACTGCTACGGGAGCTGCGGATACGCCGAATTCCTCCTCAAGTGCCTTTACGAGATCAGCAAGCTCAAGAATGGTAAGTGTTTTGATATCTTCAAGAATCTTAAGAGACTTTTCTGTTGCCATTTTAATTTACCTCCGTAATAAAAAATTTTAAAGTATTTCGGGTATTGTAACCCATTTGCCGGTTATCCGTCCGTCGGTCATGCCGACAATTTACGCCGCAAAAGACTTATGCTTCCGCAACGCTGCCTTCCTTGTCGATCTTTCCCTGGAGTACGTAAGCGAGTCCGTAGAGAGAGGACTGGAGGCTTCCCATGATCTTGCAGATGAGACCTTCCTTGGAAGGAATAGCGGAGAGTTCTTCAACGCCCTTGACGTCAATTACTCTGCCTTCAACGAAACCTGCCTTAACCTTAAAGTTCTCGTTATCCTTTGCGAAGTTGCAGAGGATCTTTGCGGGAGCAACCGGATCTTCGCTTATTGCGAAAGCGGTCATACCCTCGAGAACGTCGTCAAAGCCTTCGAGACCTGCGATTTCGCAAGCCTTCTTGATGTAGGTGTTCTTAATAACGGTGTATTCAACGCCTGCTTCGCGAAGAGACTTACGGAGAGCAGTATCCTTCTCAACGGTGATACCGCAGTAGTTTACGAGAACACCGCTGCCGGCATTCTTGATCTTTTCTGCGAGTTCCTCGACCATTTTCTGCTTCTGTTCAAGTATTTTTGCACTCGGCATATTTTTCACCTCCCGTTTAATACCGTGCCCGGTACAGTTTGACCGCCGGAAACAAAGAATGCTCTTTTCCGGTCACAGCCTAAAAGCCGCCGAAAAAGAGCACAACAACACATCAAAACAATTGATTCGTAATTAATGCTTTCCTCGGCAGGCGGATGATGTCCGTTAGAGCTTTCGCAACCTGCTGTCTTCAGTCAACGCTGTGTATTATACCACGGAGAATTACGGTTGTCAAGTGATTTTGCGATTGTTTTCAGAATGTTCACTTTTTGCTTTGTGAATCATTTCTTTGAGTGCGTCGGAGGCGTCCGAAAGGCTGCCCACGGCGTCGATAAGTCCGATATCCACCGCTTTTATGCCGTCTATGACGCTTCCTATATCGGCGGCAAGCTCGTCGGTCTCCATCATAAGCGCTTTCATTTGCTCCTTTGTGACATTCGAGTGCTTTACGATAAAGTCAAGTATTCTGTTCTGCATTTTCGCAAGATAACTGAACGACTGCGGCACGCCTATCACAAGCCCGTTGGTTCTCACGGGGTGAATGGTCATTGTCGCCGACGGCACGATGAACGACTTTTTCGCCGACACCGCAAGCGGAACACCTATGGAATGTCCTCCGCCGAGTACGAGAGACACCGTGGGCTTCTTCATGCCCGATATCATCTCCGCTATGGCAAGTCCTGCCTCGACGTCGCCGCCGACGGTATTGAGAAGTATCAGAAGTCCGTCTATATCGCCCGATTCCTCCACGCCCACAAGCTGAGGAATTACGTGTTCGTACTTTGTGGTTTTCGACTGCGGCGGCAAAAGCGTATGTCCCTCTATCTGACCGGCTATAACAAGTGTATGGACGGTTATCTCGTTTTTTGTTGTGGTGATACTGCCGCTTTCCTCAATATTGGAGATAAGTATCTCCTCTTTTTTAAGCTCGTTCAGTTCCTCCTCGGTGTCTCTTTCCTTTGTGTCCCGCCCTTTTGTATTTTCGCGCACGGTCTTCCCTCTTTCACTTTTTCACCGCATTATCGCAGTTTCTTTTTTCACAGTATGAGCTTTTTCGGCTTTTATTATGCGCGCAAGGAACACCGGCGGAAAAGAAACTCCGACCGAAAAATTCCGGTCGGAGTTCCGAGGAGTGTGACGGTAAAGGACTTACCGTTTTATGCAAAGCTTATTTCTTTGCGCCGTAGTTTTCCTTGATGAAGCCGAGGTCTTCGATTGTTACCTTGCCGTCTTCATTGATGTCCGCCGCCTGTGCGGTTACGGAAGCTTCGGGATCAAAGCCTCTGATGCCTACGATAAAGTCGGTGATATCAATCTTGCCGTCACCGTCAACAGTGCCGTTTCCGACGATATCGCCGGCTACGAGAGCTATCTCTGCAAGCTCTGCGCCGCTTGCGGTGACTGTTCCGTCCTCAGCAACAGTGATTGCGAGAGTGGATTCAAGGTATCTCTGCTTCTTAACGACTACCGTGTATTCGCCTGCCGCAAGGTCTGCGGAAACGGTTACTCTGCTGCCGGTCTCAGCAACAGTTACGCCTTCAACCTCGACGCCGTCCTTGAAGATCTTCGCCTTTGCGTCCATGCGGACTGCGAGTCCTTCGGGAACTGTGTAGGTTGTCTCGTTAATGTCGGCGGCTCTTACGGTCGTGTAGACTATCGAAACGTTTGCGCTTGCAAGCTTATAGGTTGCAGTGAAGGTCATATTGCTTGTTATGGGGGTCGTTTCGTCAAAGTCGGGCGTCCACTTATCAAACGTATAGGTCTTGCCGTTCTCGGTGTAGTTTGCGGGATCTGCGATCTTTACACGTGCGAGAGGCGTTCCGTATGCATTTTCGTACTTAACAACATCCGTTGCAGCTGTGCCGTCGGCGTCCTTTATGCCCGTATAGGTTACGCTGTAGGTGTTGATTGTGAGGTTCTCAACCTTGAATGTCATGCCGTCGGCGGTTACATTTATTACGAACGAATACGAACCGTCCTCGTTCTCTGTAGCGGCAGCCATGTAAACCTTATTTCCGTTTACGTCAAGTATAAATTCGGAATTGCTGTAAGCCTCGCCGAGTTTTACTGTGATGACGATAGGGTCGCCAATTTTGACCTTATCGCCGGGGTTGACATCATTGCCGCCGTTCTTTACGGTAAGGGTATACTTAATGTTGGCGTTTTCGTCTTCGCTTTCCTTCTCAATGGGCGTGAAGTTGATTTCGCTTGCAGCTACCTTTTCGGTTACGGTAATCTTAAGATCCTTCTCAACCGCAAATGCGTAAAGACCGTTTGCGTCGGCATCAAGATCACGTGTACCTTCTCCGCCAACAAATGTAACGGTAATCTTATCGACTTCATAGCCCTCGGAAACTGTTGCCTCTACATAGAACTTCGTTCCGTAAGGAATACTTGTGAGGTCAGCTATCTCCTCGCCCTTTGTTTCATCGTCATTGCGAGCGTATGCCTTAAGCGTGATGTGGTCGGAGTTTACAAGCTCTATACTGTGTGTTTTAACAGAGTACTTTGCGGTAAGTGCGAGGTTGCCTGTGGTTGTACCCTTTACGTATGCGAACTTTTCATCACCGTTATACCAGCCGTCAAATACCCATCCTGCATTTGCCGTGGGTTCCGGAAGCACTACACTGTCACTTTCAACGTTATAATTGACTTCGGTATCGCTCAGAGTGCCGTTTTCGCCTGCATCAAGAGTAATTGTGTACGTGATAGCCTCGTTCTTCGTCCAAAGCTCGAGTTCGGAGGTAAGCGTCTTCGGGAATGTAACTTCCGTACCGGCATCATAAGTTGCCGTTGTGTAGAAGCCTAACAGATTATATCCCACAGGTAATGCTCTTTCAACCTCATTAAATGTTTCAGTCGTCAGCGCTGTTCCTGCCTCGAAGCGATAGGTAAGCTTTGTCCACGATACCGGAGTCGTCTTATCAAGGCAATTAACATAAACGGAATACTTCTTCTTTGCCGTTGTAACCACGACGGTCGTGTCTGCGGTTACGGTGAAGGTGAGCTTGCCGTCAACGAGAGTCTTCTCCTCGTCGTTTACGGTTATCTTTGTGATTTCGTAATGCTCAGCCGGAGTGATTGTGAGAACCGCCTCAGTGCCGTGGTTGTACTCAGCCTCAACGCCTTCAATCGTCACGTTGTCGCCGGTTGCGGCAACGGTGTAGGTGTTCAAGAAAACTTTGTTAGCAAGTATGAAAACCTCAGTTGAATCAGGCGCAACGATGGTTCCGGTTATAACATCGCCTTCTCTGGATACTCCCGTTACTTCACAGTCGGATGATGTATCAATTTCAGCCTCGCTCTTATTGTGCGACTCAGCAAGAGTCAGTATAACGGTAAGGATCGTGCCAACGTCTACCTCGTCACCGTTTTCAACAGCTTCTTCGCCGTTCTTGACGGTAATGGTGTAACCCTCGTTGTTATGAATACCGATTCTTACCTGCTTCTTTACAACTGTTACGTCAACGGTTACGTTATCGGTAACTGTGAGGTCGAACGGGCTTGTCTTGGACGCTCCGTCAACCTTGATATCGGTTACTCCGTATGTTTCCTTTGCGGTTACGGTGATTGTAATCTCGGAGCCGTGAGGAACGGCATCAAGGTTAACATCTGTGTCGGTACCCTTAAGCTTTGCCGTTACGGTTGCATTTTCCGCACCGTTTACGGTTACCTTGTACGTATTGATTACAAAGCGTCCGTAGTAGGTGGGATTGGTATCGGGCATTGCGGTCGGGAATGTGACCTTTTCGCCGGTATAATCAGCCGCAGTGTACCAACCGTCGAAGGTGTAGCCCTCCTTTGTTGTTTCGGGTGCTGTGACAGGGCTGCCGAATATTCCCCTAAACTCAGCAGGTGTTCCGCCGTCAATCACATATGTAATCTTATACTCAATGGCAGTGTATCTTGCATAGTAGGTTGCATCGCCGGTGATTACGATTCCGGCACTCTCGAGCTTGGTGCCGCCTTCTTCGGCATCATACCAGCCGTCGAAGGTGTAGTGTTCCTTTGTCGGAGCTGTAGGAACGGCAACCTGACCGTTTTTAACGCCTGTTTTACTATCAACCTCTTCTTCGCCGTCCATGAACTTAACGGTGTATTCATTAAGAGCGACTGTTACGTTGACTGTGGTTTCGCCTTTTACGGTAAATGTAAAGCTTCCGTTCTCATCGAGAGTCTGTGCCACACCATTTAAGGTGACTGTAAGAGACTTTGCGTCAACATCGTCCTTAACCTTTACGGTCATCGTAACCCCTGTGTCGTAATCAAGGTCTCCGAGTACGGGAGTTGAGGTGATGTTAACCTTAGCGGTATCACCCGTTACCTTTACAGTGTATTTCTTGGGGGTGTACTTCGGAGTGAGAGTGTAATTGCCGTAAGTTGTGGTTGTATACTCAAACTTATGCTCTCCCTCACCATCCGTGTAATACCAAGCGTCAAAATCGTATCCTTCTTTTCCGGGTACGGACGGAAGTGTGATTTCTTCACCGTAAGTGTATTCCTTTGTTTCCAACAAGCTGCCGTCTTCCTTGTTGAAGGTAATCGTAAACTTCTTGTTTTCGATTACAGCCGTGAAAGCGGCATCTCCCTTTACGGAGTATTCGTCGCCGGGCTGAACGGTTGTGTCGCCGGACTTCCAGCCCTTGAACTCCTGCCAAGCTTCAAGCGTGCCTGCATAAGCCGGAACGGTGATTTTTTCGTCGTATTTTTTGTTAAACGAAGGAGTTTCGCCGTCTGCGAAAGTTACGGTGTATATTTCAAAATCGTAAACAGCGGTAAGTGTGATGTTACCCGTTGTTTCGCCCTTTACATATTCGAAATCAGCACCGTCTTTCTGCCACTTAACAAATTTCTTGCCGGGCGTCTTTACGGTAGGATCGGGGTAAACGATGTTGTCTACTTCGACGTTGTAAGTGAACGACTTTTGAGCTTCGTCGATTTCGCCGTCTTCACCGGGATCGAGAGTAACGGTGTAGTCTATGGGAATAAACCACGCCTTAACTCTTTTACCGTCTTCAGACGGAGACATTTCAGCCGGGAATGTGTACTTTTCACTTCCGACATACCAACCGTCAAAGTTGTAATGTGCCTTGGCAGGATCAGCGGGAGCTTCTATAGCTTCGCCGTTCTTTTTGGTGATTGTATTCTCCACTCCGTCGATAACATACGTAATCGTATATGTTCTCTCGGTTTCTTCAAATACGGGGTAGAATTTAACGTCGAGAGAATCTACGGTGTAGGTATTGAAATCAACCAGAGCAAAGGCAGCCGCATCGGGGGTGGTTGTCCAGCCCTTGAAGGTGTAGCTGTAATTGTCGTCGGGATCCTTTGTGGGATTTTCGGGTACATTTGTAATTTTTCCGCCGTACTCAACGGTCTGCGATGCGGATGTAATCTCTTCGTTATTCGCATCGAAGAACTTTACGCTTGCGATGTTCTTTACCCACTCGAAGGAAATTTCGGTTATATCGGCAGGATCTACCGAAAGGCCGTTATCGTCTCCGGAATCATGCGCAACAACTTTGTTTGCTCCGGAAATCGCATTGAGCTTATCGCCGTCTACAGAGTAGTAGTTGTAGTATTCTGCGCTTCCGAGAGTGAACGTAACGGTTGCTATCAGGAGTCCGCCGGTCGGCACGGTAAAGTAGTATTTCGTGCCGTCGAGAACGGGGTATACCGTTCCGCCGAGCTTACCGTCGTCGGTATTGTAGCTGTCGATAAGCTCAATACCGGCTCCGCTGCCGCTTGCGGCTGTGGTCAGATCGGGGTTGTACGAAATACTCTTATACCCAAAAAAAGCGGTTTTCCATTCAATACCGAACGCGAGGGCATTGAGCTTCGTTTCGGTCTCTGCCTTGGCATAAAGCTCTACGGTAAACTCTGCGGCAGAAGGATCATTCTGCTTCACGATATACTCGTAGGTAATGCCGTTGGTGTTTTCTGCGGCGAATGTCAGCATGGAGGGGACAATCATGAGCAACGAGAGGACTATTGCCAACACACGTCTTGCGATTCTCTTAGTTTGCATAAATGCAAAACCTCCTATATATTTTTTGCAGTGAGATAACGCACACACACACATTTATGCATCCACAGTTTACGGTCGTTTTTTCTGCAATATTTTTACCGACCGTTCGGCGGTCACATGAGCATATGCATACCACACCCGAAGTAATCTTACTCCCTATATATTTACTTGGGATAAACTTTGTGTAAATTATTAAGAGCTGTTTATAATTTTGTATAACATCACCATCATTACTCTGTTTTTGCACAAAAATCCGTTTGTTTTTCAGCACAAATTCAATCGTTATTCGTCGCAATATACAAAGAGCAAAAACACAACATTTTACGCACAAAAAAACGTCCGCCGTCCCATGAAAGAAAACGGCGGAATAAAGCCAATGTGTTAACAACACGGTCAAATTTTGTGCGAATGCGTTTCGAGGAGAGTGTGTATCTTTTCGGTAGGGTCGAGTATCTTGCCGACCGACTTATTGATGTTGACCGCTTCTATGTAGTAAGCGATATACTTGAGTACGTTTACCTCCTTGAACCATGTGCGGCTCTTAAGCTCGTCCGTGAGATAGCAGGAGTTTGTTGCGTAGACTCTGTCGAAGAGCTTATTGTGGTAGTAGGTATCGAAGGTTGCAAGACCGTTGCAGAAAAGTCCGAACGAGAAAAATCCAAATATGCGCTTTGCGCCCTTTGCCTTGAGTATATCGATAATGTGGAGGAACGAATCGCCCGAGGAAACGATATCGTCAACAACGACAACGTCCTTGCCCTTTACATCCTCGCCGAGATATTCGTGAGCGACTATGGGGTTTCTTCCGTCAACGACAACTCTGTAGTCACGCCTCTTGTAGAACATACCGAGCGGAACCTCGAGCATTGTTGCGAAGTACATACCTCTCGTGATTGCACCCTCGTCAGGAGAGATAATCATGAGGTCCTCACGCTTGATGTTCTCTTCCGTGTGGATGAACTTCTTTATCATCTGGTAGGTCGGCATGAGGTTGTCAAAGCCGTTGAGCGGTATTGCGTTTCTGACTCTGTCGTCGTGCGCGTCGAAGGTCATGATGTTTTCAACACCCATTCCGACAAGCTCCTGAAGCATAAATGCGCAGTCGAGGGACTCACGCGCGGTTCTTCTGTGCTGTCTGCTCTCGTAAAGCATCGGCATTACGACGGTTATTCTCGCAGCCTTGCCGCTTATTGCCTGGATTACTCTCTTGAGATCCTGATAATGGTCGTCCGGACTCATGGGAACGCTTCTTCCGAACATCTTGTACTCGACGCCGTAATTGAAGCAATCGGCAACAATAAAAACATCCTTTCCTCTTACGGAGTCGCCGATAAGTCCCTTGGCTTCACCCGTACCGAAACGAGGAAAAGATGCTTCAATAATATAGTGAGGCTCTTCCTTTCTCCACTCACCGATATACTTTGAAATTCTTTCAAGCATACCATCACAGCCTTTTGTACCGATTATGGCAAGCTCCGCAAACGGTGTTTCTCTCGACAAATCCTGCATATTTGTATCCTCCATATATTTTGTACGGCACATATATTATCTGCGAAGCAGTGCCGCTTCACTCCGCACCCCGCCGACACCCTTCTGCCGAAAGCGTTATCCGACGGAAATCGACACACATATATTATAACAAACCAATATATGTATTGTCAAGATATGTTTTTGTGAATTTTAGTGAACTTTTCACACGTCTTTTTATGCAAAATTCACTTCAGAGATTCAACGAAAACAGATATCTGCTTTTTCACCGGCTTTTTTGCTTGACAATAAAGCCGAGGTATGGTAAAATGCAGTCGAAAAAGATGTGAAACGGAGAGAACCGAATGACTGACACTCTTAAGATACTCTTGAACGAAAAGAGCTTTGCGGTATGTGTAAAGCCCGGAAACATCTGTTCCGAGGACGACGGCACGGAAAAGTGTATGCCTTTTCTTCTTGCGGAAAGTCTCGGCATCGATCGAAAAAGCATATACACGGTACACAGACTTGACCGTGAGGTGGGCGGCGTTATGGTATACGCCAAAAACGAGGTGTGCGCGAAGAAGCTCTCCGCGCTTGTGAGCGAGAGAAAAATGATAAAGGAGTATGCAGCAGTCGTTCACGGGCGTCCGGCGGAAGATTCCGATACTCTCACCGATCTTTTATTCAGGGATTCGCAAAAAAACAAAAGCTTTGTTGTCGATAAAATGAGAAAAGGCGTAAAAGAGGCGTCTCTCGAGTACACCCTTCTCGGTTCAAAAACGGACAGCGAATACGGTAAAATATCACTTGTGAAAATACGTCTGCACACGGGCAGGACTCATCAGATAAGGGTACAGTTTTCCTCACGGAATATGCCTCTTGTCGGAGACAGTCGCTACGGCGGCGGAAAGGATGGATGTGTGATTGCGCTCTTTTCGCAGAGGCTCGCTTTTGAGCATCCTTTTGCAAAGGGAAAGACTGTTGATATTTCATATTCGCCCGATGCGTCTCTCGAACCGTGGTCAGAGTTTAAAATGTGTGCCGACACGGCGTCATTATGATTTTTCCGCACAAAATGCATACTTTTTGAACGAAAAATACATTGACAAGTCACTTGTGATATGGTAGAATAAGGATAGTGGCAGTTAATTTGGCACAGCTTTGATATTTTTACGGCAGCCATGCCGCACAGACGGCAAATAAAATTTTGGGAGGCAACCATGAAAAAGAGAAAAATTTCGGCTCTTGCACTTGCAATTATCCTTTCCTCAACGGCATTCGCATCGTGCAAAAAAGATGAGGTAAAAAACGACGGAGAAAACAATGTTATTGACGAAACTCCTACAGTAAAGGGCGAAAACGAGCTCGGACTTCCGGACGACCTCCGTTTTGACGGCGAGACCTTCAATATGTATCTCGCACTCGCCACGCTGAAATCGTCGTACATTGCCCAAGAGGATGCCGAAAACCTTCTCGCACAGACGGTTTACAAGAGAAACGAGCTTGTAAAACAGCGTCTCGGCATCGATCTCAACATTGTATGCACGACTCTCACGAGTGCCGGAGCCGATCAGCAGACCGAGACAAACAAGATTTCCTCTCTCATTCTCGCCGGCGACAAAACCTACGACGTATTCGCTCACGTACAGCACACGGGAATGCCGGGACTTATCAACGAGGGGATGTTCTTGAACTGGAACGATATGCCGTACATTGATCTTACAAAGCCGTGGTGGTATTCCAACGCTCTTCGAGACATCACCTTCGGCGACAAGATTTTCTGCATGACGGGCGACTACAACCTCCCCTCCTTCTCAAACACAGAATGCCTTGCGTTCAACAAGACCATGCTCGACGAGCTTGAGATGGAATATCCCTATCAGTCTGTTCTTGACGGAACGTGGACTCACGACAAATTCGTCGAATACATACAGGCTGCGACAAAAGATTTGAACGGCGACGGTCAGATGGACTGGGACAACGACCGTTACGGCTTTGCGGGATGGGCTCCGGAGCAGATACAGGCTCTTTACGTCTCATACGGCGGTCAGGTTCTCGAGAAGGACGACCACAATATGCCGGTGCTTTCGATATACTCGCGCAAGCAGGTTGAGGTTATCGACAAGATGCTTGAGGTCTTCAATCTTCACGGTGCGTTTACGCAGAGCAAGGAATACGGTCTTGAAGACAGAATGTTCGAGAACGGCAGGCTTCTCTTCAACGACTCCTTCCTCAGCATGATTCAGAGTATGCGAAACTATGACAACGAAATAGGCTTCATTCCCTATCCCAAGATAAATGAGGAGCAGGAGGATTATCGGTCGAGAACGGCGAATGTCAGCGGTCTTACATACATTCCCATAACTCTCGACGAGGAAAGATACGACCTTGTCGGCGCAACTCTCGAAACAATGGCTTACTACTCCAACCGTGAGCTTCTTCCGACCTACTTCGACATTATTCTTACGGTTCAGTCAACCCGTGACGTTGAGTCCGAGCAGATGATACCGATAATCAGAAACACGGCGAAGTTTATGGATATGACCATGGGCTTCCAGCCGAGTACATTTGTGACAAGCGGTCAGAACACGCTTGCTTCTCACTGGATGTCGAGCAAATCCGTATACGAGGAAAAGCTTGCAACGCTTATTAAAACCTATTCCGATTAAACAGTTTACGGCACACACAAATCACCGCCCTCTCCGTCAATGGAATAAGGGCGGTATTTTTTGTCTCAGTCGGTGTATATGCCGTATCTTGAAAGGTTAAACGTTTTGTCCGGGAAATCCGCAATGCCGATCGACGACGCAAGGTATTTTCCGCTCTTGTCGCCTATCGTGCGCTCAGCTTCATATCCGAGTTCGGCACCCGTATCAATCCTGTTCTTGCCGAATATAGCAAACTTTCCGCCGACAGTCTGAATATATGTGTTTCCGCTCATTTCGGGAAGCCACTCCGGATATGCCGCATTTATGTGGATAAGATACCAAGTGCTGAGAGCGAATATGTTGTTCTTTATCTTGAAATTCCAAAACTCGTTTCTGTGATCCCACGATTTTATCGCCGCCTGTGCGTAACCGTCGGGGCGTGTTGAGCCGAAGCCGTAGCCTGTGCGGCGGATTATATTGCCCTCGATAAGGATATTTTCGCCGGTTCTGACGACGCTCTCATTAACCGCCGCGCCGTTGAAATACTCAATGCCGTATACGCAGTCTTCGACGACGTTGTTTGTATAGGAGATGTTGCTCATATCGATATCATGACTTCCTCCGTCGGCAACCTGATGTGAAAGTCCGGCGTCGTATACCTGTCGGACGTAGCAGTTATCGACAATAAAGCCGTCGGTCGTGCCGTAGGTTTCTATACCGTTTCCGGCTCTCGTCACACGTCCGTCGGTTGCGCTTCTGAAATTGTAGGTCTGTATTGCGCCTCCGATAAATGCCGCCTCACAGTTTGTGACGGTGAGATTATCAACCGGTCCGGTACCGCCGACGGCAGCCGCTGCGCAGTACATAAAGCAGAGATTATCTATCGTGACGGCACTCGTTTTCTGTATATTGAAAGCACGTGTCTTTGTGCTGAACTCTATTTTTCCAAACACTTCGCCGGGATTGCCTTTATCGCAGCGCAGGTACAGCTCTCCTTTTGCCTCGTTTGAGTCGGGAATACCGTTCTTTATGACGGAATCGGCTTTGTGGAAATAGCAGAGGTCATACGGAAGATGTTTTTCTACCTCAAAGGGAATATCCTTTCCTCTGACGTAAAATTTGCCGTTACGGTAGCTCGGCACTTCACGCTTTGCATAATACTCTCCGCCGTTCATTGTTATCGCTCCGACGTCCGGGAATGTGCTTGTGTCGTATTTCCAAACCTTTACTCCGTCTGTATCACTGTAAAGCGTCCACTTATCGGGATTCGCACCGTCCTCGGGAGAACCGCATATAATGGGTTTAGCTCCCTCTCCGTAAGACGAATATGTGACACCGGAGGAGGCAAACATACCGCCTCTGTAGAGTCCCCCTCTTTCAAACAGAACCGTATCTCCGGGATTAAGCTTCTGCTTTCCTACTCTTTCCGGTGTGCGCCATGCCTTTTCAGGGGATTTGCCGTCGTTTTCGTCGTCTCCCTTTTCGGAAACGTAGTAGACAGTACCTTTTTTCGCCGCTTCGGCAGGGTCAACCGTATTCGGAGTGCTTCTTATCTCGGCAATTCTCTTTTCGGCGTATTCGTCCGCACGGCAAAGCTCTTCGTCGCCTTGTGCGGTGTCCGTTTTCATATTTTCGCCGATAGCGAGCGACGGCAATCCGAGAGCGTACTTATCCTCCCCTATGCAGAGTCTCGGCACAGACGCCGACGCAATGTCGAAAAACGCCCAGTGGTCGCGGTTGACGTCGGCAAAAACGTTGTAGAACGGATAGAGGTCGTCGTCCGCTTTTCCGTAGCCGAGTGCGCGGTTCACTATCGCCGCCGCTTCCGCACGGGTAACCGGGGAGTCGGGCTTGAAGCTTCCGTCGGGATAGCCGTTTATTATGCCGCATGAAGCCGCCTTTGCGACGGTATCATAGTGTCTGTCTCCGCTTTTTATATCGGAAAACTTCGGTGCATCACCTGTTTTCTTACAGCCGGTAAGATTGAGGCTCATTATAACCTCGGCAAGCTCGGCGCGGGTAATCTTGCGAGTCGGCTCAAAGGTGTCATCCGTAGTTTTATCGAGATTTGCAAGTGCTCCTTTTTTCGCAAGTGCCGAAACATAACCCGCATACCATGCACTTTCGGTAACGTCCGAATATCCGCTATTATCGGCGATTTGCGCAATTTCCGCCGCCCGTGCGGCAACGGCTGAGGCTTCGGCTCTTGTTATGTGTCCGGACGGTTTGAACGTGCCGTTCTCGTAGCCGTTCATGTATGCGCTTTCAAAGGAAGTCTTGCTTTCGTCAAGAGAGAACGCAACCGCCGCAACGTAGACGGTATCTCCCTCGGAGAGCTTTGAAACGGGAGTCATGCCGAGAGGATATATGTGCATTTGCCTCAAAAGTCCGCCGCTCTCGGGGAGTATCTTCTCCGCTATGCCGGATATATCGAACTCCGCAACGCTCCACTCTCCTGTCGTGACGGGTTCTTTCGACTCGGCTCCGAAAGCGCTTTCAAGTATGCCGCCGTTTTTCATAATATTGATTTTCATCTTTGCGCCGACCGGCGACTTTGACTCATATTTGTAAACAAGGTATATTCTCTTGACGTTTCTCAGGTCAATACCCTTAGAAAGGTAACTCCAGCCGTCAAGTCCGAGAGGCGACGAAGACTTTTGCGCTTTTGTATTGACGGTAAACTTCACTGCCGCAAAGCCGTTTTCGACAACCTTATCCTTTGTGAGCGACGTATCGTAGCCCTCGAGTATGCTGTCGAAGCAGTCCGAAAAGGCAAAGCATGAGGTTTCGGGGACGACGGCGGAGCTTTTCCAAACGGCGGTAAGCGTTATGTCGGAATCGCCTATCTCAAGCTTTTCTCCGGGCTTTACGTCCCTGCCGTCCGAGGTGCGCCATGCAACAAACTCGCTCTCGTTCATCGTGTACGGACACTTTGCAGCCGTAAAGCTCGTATTTGCGCCGTAGGTTTCCGTGAAGAGCTTTCCGTATGCGTTGGGTGCGCCCTTTAAGTATGTCACGGTTGACTTTGCGTCGCCGTCGGGGTTACGCTCAAAAAACGAAACCGACGAAATATACATCACATCGTTTTTCGAGAGCGACGAGGACGGTATGTTACCATAGGGGAAAAAGTGTATCTGATTTATATGGGTGTTTAACGAATCGGGGTTCAGCGTGAGCTTTCCGTCAAGCTTGAAATAGGCGTCCGCCCACTTTCCTTTGACAAGCTCGTTATAGGCATACAACGTGACCGAGGTTTTCAGAGCCTTTGTGTTCCCCGGAAGAAGCCTTATTCCCATATTGCCGGAAACCTCAGCATTCGGCGTGAGGTAGTATGTAATCTTTGCAAAGCGGTACTTTGCCATATCGGCACGCTTGCCTCCGACCGCAAGCGACCAGCTGTCGAGAGCCGTTACCGCGGCAGACTTTGTCTCTGGAGTCGGAGTCACCTTCACTGCCTTTTTGCCGTCAAACTCGGTTTTCTCAGCGGTGCAGGTCGGCTGTCCCTCAAGTACGCAGTTGAATATGTCGTAAAACGCATACTCCGTGCTGTCGGGTGCGGTTTCATCTTCTGCGAAAACCGAGACGGTCGGCACTGCGGCAAGCGTTATAATCACTGCAAGCAATGCGCAGAGGAATTTTTCGGTCGTGGTTCTCACTGTCATGCGTTCTGCCTCCTTTAGTTGCGTAAGCTATTATTTTCGGAAGAATTACACATGTATTCTACCATATTTTACACTGTAATGCAACACTTTTTTTCTTCCGCAAACCGTTCAAATGTAAAATAACTGAAAAATTACGTCCGAAAACATTGTAAAGCTCGGCGCATAATGCTATAATATACGATGATGAACACTCCTAACGATACGAAAACGAAAGAGAGGTATACTTATGAATATATGTCTTTACGGTGCTTCAAGCAACGATATCGACCGTGCGTATATGGATGCGGTTTACTCACTCACCCTCACCCTGGCAAAGCGAGGACACCGTCTCGTTTACGGCGGCGGCGGACAGGGACTTATGGGTGCTGCGGCGAGAGGAATTACTGCCGGCGGCGGAAAAATAATCGGAATAAGTCCGAAGTTCTTAAACGTTGACGGCATTCTTTACGACGCCGACAAATGTGAGGAGTTCATTTTCACAGAGGATATGCGAAGCCGCAAGAAGCTCATGGAGGAAAAGGCGGACGCCTTTGTCACCGTCCCCGGCGGCATCGGCACTTACGAAGAATTTTTCGAGATTCTCACGTTAAAACAGCTCGGACGTCACAGAAAGCCCATGGCGATATACAATATCGGCGGCTACTACGAGCCGCTTTACAGAATGCTTGAAGCGACCGCCGACGGGGGATTTATGACGCACGAGTGTCTCGGTCTTTTCAGATTCACGGACGACGAAAACGAGATTATCGAATACCTCGAAAAGGGCGACGACAATTTCAACGGTGTAAAATTTAAGAATATATAAGGAAAGAGTGAACAACATGGAACAGAAAAGAAACACATTTACAGCCGCAACCGAAACCTCTCTCGGATACATCGTATACAAACCCGAGAACTTTACTCCCGGGCTTCCGATGATAGTTTTTCTCCACGGCGCGGGTGAGCGCGGCACGAATCTTGACCTTGTAAACGTCAACGCGATACCGAAATATATATCCGCCGGCACATTGAAGCTTCCGGCAGTGGTGCTCTGTCCGCAATGCCCCGAAGGTCTTGTCTGGAATAATGTTGTTGTTTCCCTCAAGGCACTTATAGACGAGGTCGCG
The DNA here is from genome assembly GCA_934502885.1 of uncultured Eubacteriales bacterium. Classification (GTDB taxonomy): domain Bacteria; phylum Bacillota; class Clostridia; order Oscillospirales; family CAG-382; genus CAKSUT01. Next base: position 68,225 of record CAKSUT010000002.1, read on the forward strand.
GCGGAATATGAGGTTGACACCGACAGAATATCGATTACCGGCATCAGTATGGGCGGCTTTGGAACGTGGGAAATGGGAGTTACCTACGGCAACTATTTCTCGTGCATAGCTCCCGTATGCGGCGGCGGTCTCTCCTGGCAGTGCAGCGGAGATATGCTTAAGAGCGTTCCCGTTTGGGCGTTTCACGGCGACGCCGACTCTATTGTGCCTGTGAAGAATTCTCTCGAAATGGTTGACAAGCTAAACGCCGCCGGGGGACACGCAAAGCTCACACTTTTTCACGGTGTCAATCACAATTCGTGGGATTCGGCATATCTTGAAACAATGGTCATTGATTGGCTTCTTACCAACAAAAGGCACTGAGATTTCACGGCGGTTATGTTCACCGAATTAAACAATTATACACAGATTGGTCTCAGGTTATTGCTTGACTGTCCCGACAAATTCTGATATAATCTGAGTACGATTTTTCAGTAGGATTTGGTAGTTTAAAAATGAAGTTTTCTCTTGATCATTTTGAGAGCAAATACGGCACATACACAGGCAAGCGTGTTCTTTTCGCAATAAACTGTCTTACGTTTTACATAGTGATGATGATTGCCGTGAACAATCTCGGCATAAATCCCTTTACCGCCTTTTCAAATGTTGCAAAGGCGATAAACACCGTTCTCGGCATAAGAACCTTTGAGGATATTGTCTCGGAAAGCACAATAGGCGTACTCGACAGCACCGTTTCGTCGGTAACAATGTACAACACGGTATTCATGCTTATGATGATTATAATCCCGATTATGTTCATCGTACAGTGCATACACATAGGCGTGAGAGTTTTCAAGGTAACCCGTCTCGGAAAGAAATACCGTGAACCGGAGTCGTATTTTACTGCGGAGAATAATTTGCAGATAGGACGCCATTTCGTCCTAATGCTCATTCTCATATGCGTTACCGTCTGCCTTCTTCTCCCCGTCTACACCGAACCGAATATGTTCTTCGGCGACGACAGTCTCGGTGTTGCGGAGTTTCTCACGATAAGCGCGGTACGCGCAAGCTATTCGAGCGGACTTTACGATTTTCAGACGTCCATGATACTCTCGATGCTGTTTGCGATACTTTCGGTGGCTTTTCTCTACGTCCTCTCTTCCGGAATTACGATTCTCATCTGCTCCGTAACGTCGAGTCTTGAGGGAACACTCGGCAAAGAAATAAAGCAGATATTCATACTCGACGCAATTCTCGTTTTCGGTGCAAAGTATGCGTCGCAGTACATAACCGCTCCCTTTATAGAACCGCCGGTCGTGCTCCACTATAACTTTGTATCTATTGCTCTGATTGTTCTCTGTATTGTCGGCACGGTTTTGGGCTTCATTCCTCTCGGAAGGAAAATAGATTCCGAAAAGTAATCGCCTTTTGGGCAAATTTTAAACCGCATATCAAGCGCCGTGAGTACCGAAAAGTGCCGCGGTGTTTTGCATTTTCGGCGTAAAGCGAAATGACTATAAACAAACAATACGGACATAACAAAGGAGAAATACAGATGTACGAAGCGGTAAAGGTCGGAGAAAGAGCGTATTACATGAACTGCCCGACGAGAGTCGGCATATACGACATGGGAAACGGCAAGGGGTGTCTTTTCGACGGAGGAAGCGATCCGAGTGCCGGGAAAAAGCTGCTTGCGTGTCTCGATTCTCTCGGACTTACGCTTGACGCAGTGTACAACACTCATTTTCACGCCGACCACATCGGAGGAAACAGGCTTCTCCAGAAGCGCACCGGCTGCAATATCTACTGCCCCGGCGGTCTCGGCTTTGCGTTTGTCGAATACCCGGAGCTTCAGTCCGAATTTATGACGGGTGCGTTCCCTTTTGCGGAATACCGCGGCCACAAATTCTACCGCGCCGAGAAATGCGAGCCGACGGTACTGACGGAGGACGTACTTCCCGAGGGCATATCGATACGCCGTTTTGAGGGTCACACAAAATCCATGGTCGCATATAAAACCTATGACGGTGTGTGGTTTCTGGGCGATGTTATCTCAGGAGAGGAAATACTCGTAAAGCACGGCATATGCTATCAGTACGACATTGCGGAGCATCTTCGCGAGCTTGACGAGCTTGCGACTCTCGACGGAAAGATGTTTGTGCCGTCGCACGCAGAGCCGACCGACGACCTCACGTATCTTATAAAGCTCAACAAAGACAAAATGTACGAGAACATGGACGTGATAAAGAACATTTGCAAAGCACCCACGCACTTCGACGACATAATGGCGGCGATATTCAGGCACTACGACATGCTGATGAATATGTTCCAGTATGTACTTGTCAGCTGCACAGTGCGCTCTTATCTTTCGTATATGCACGATTTGGGAGAAATATCCCTTGAAACCGACGACAGCCGTCACCTGTATTACAAAAGCGTATAATTTTTCGGTATGTTTGCGCATATTTTTAATTTTCGCCGCATATAATAAGTTTAAGCAACACTTGAATGAAAGGGCGAACGGAATGAAAAAGACTGTATGCAAAAGGGAGTACGACACACAGACGGCAAAGCTCATAAAGCGTTTCACCGCCGGTGCTTTCGGAAACCCTCAAGGGTATGAAGAGGCACTTTACCAAACAGACGACGGTTTATACTTTCTGTACGTAAACGGCGGTGAAGAATCCCCATACCACGGCGAAAACATCAAGGCAATGTCGAAGTCTCGTGCGGCGGAGTGGCTCGAAACGCACGGTGAGAACTGAAGTCACGCAGAATAATTTTTGCGGCATCGGAAGGTTTTGCCTTTGACGCCGCATTTTTTGTCAAAACGGTTTGGAACGTGCCACGGTTATACACCTAAATTCCTTGCCGTATTTCTTCTTTTCTTCGTCTGTTTCTGTGGGACGTACCGCACAGTAAAAGTGCCAGAGCATACCGTTATGATAGATTATACACGGTTTATGAGCGTGAGTGGAGTCAATGCTCCCGGGGACTCCGTATTCTACTATCGGAATAGGGCATTTCTCCCACGTCAGCATATCATCGCTAACCGCCACTCCTTCCTGTGCGTGTACGCCGTCGAAGCCGCAATAGAACATAACCCATCTGCCGTTTCTGCTGTCATAAAGCACGTGCTGTCCGCACGAAAAAATGCTGTCCCAGTGATTTGCAGTTACCTTAAGTATCGGATTGTTTTTGTAACGTTTCCAATTGTGCAGTGTGTCCGAAAACGCCATTCCGACTTGCTCATGCCACGGCCAGTCCTCCTTATTCTTCCCATTGTAGTAAAGAAGATATTTGCCGTCATGCGGCACAATCCATGTGGAATAGAGTCCGCCGCTGTCCCATTCTCCGCTCTTTCCTTTTTCAAACACCGGCTTCTCTTCGCAGTGCCACTTTATCAGTTCCTCGTCATCCGACCACGCTATTCCGTTTGCGGCAGCACCGCTCTCATACCCTTTTCCCGGATAGGCATGGTAAAACATCACATATTTCCCATCATTTTTGACGAGAGTTCTGCTTCCGTAAAGATCCACGTCGGCAAGAAGCGACGAAATTGCTCTGCCGTTTGTATCCCACGGTATTCCCGAATTTTTGTCGAGTACGATGCCCATTTTCTCCCATGTAAGGAGATCGTCGGAAATTGCCAGAGCAGTGCGGTAACCGGAACCGTCAAACCCTATGTAAAACATATAGAATTTACCGTTATGACGGCAAATTCGCATATTGTCCACTCCAAAGCAATCAAATTCGCCTTCAATTCCTGACGGCTCAATTACAGGCTTGCCGTATTTATACGGCGTTAAATAGTCTTTGAATTTCTGCGGTATTTCTTTCATTGTCTGCCCACCCTTCGCAGAATATTATACAACATCTTTTTCTGAAAATAAATGCAGCATATTATGCTTATTTATACGGTATAACTAAGTTTTTGTAACATATTATGATTTTTTGTACCGATATTGAAAACGAGGCGGATTGGTGATATAATTTCCAAGGAGGTGATGTGTCTTGTTTTACAAGCTTAATCTGAAAAAATGCGGGAAACCGTTTATACTCGGCAGGACGAACGAAAATCCTCCGTGGAGGCACAATGGACGTTCTGTAGGATACAATCACATAATTGTCGTCATTTCCGGAAGCTGTTCCTGTAACATCGACAACAGAAGCTACCATGCCGAAAGCGGAAGCATTATCTTCGTTCCTTCCGAACACTTTTACAAGCTCACAACAAACGACCATTGCGAGTACTTTTTCGGTTGCTTTAATGCAGAGGTCGAATACTCGAATGAAGATGAGGCTTTCTCATTTGAGAAAAAGCTTCACAAACCGCAAAAGGAGTTCTATCTTCCCGATAATGACGCAGATTACATATGTCTTTCCGAACATTTTCATTCTGATAAATCCGATTTCTGTAAGCTGACTTCGCTGTTTTCCCGCTGTCAAAGTCTCGCACTCAGCGCAAGATACTATGACAAGCTTATGCTTGACCTTTGCTTTTATGAAATTTTAATCACTTCAGCAAATGCGGCAATCTTTGCGAAAGAAGAACACATCAAGCCATCACTTTCTCTCGAACGAATGTCGGCTTTTATACACGAAAACTTTACCGAAACAATCACACCGGAAACATTGGCGCAAAAATTTGATTTGTCCAAAGAGCATATCTGCTCACTGTTCAAATCCGGGTACAATCAGACTGTGAGCGAATACGTAGGCATTGTTAAAATGAATCATGCACTTGAACTTCTTTCCAATTCTTCGATGAATATCAGCCAAATTGCGGAATATCTCGGATACTCAAGCGTATACTATTTTTCAAAAACATTCAAGGCACGCTTCGGAGTAAGTCCCTCGCATTACAAGGTAAAAGATTCTATTTAAATACTTTACGGCAGTTACTAATGATAAATGTTTTCAAAAAAAATCTTGACATTTTTCGATTTTGCATTTATAATAAAAGAATAGAATTCTGCATGGAAGGGTGCGTAAAAAGATATGACGTATGAAGAAAAATTTGCCAAGGAAGGACTTACCTTTGACGACGTGCTGTTAATACCGGCAAAAAGCGATGTTCTCCCAAATGGCGTGGATCTTTCCACAAAGCTCACAAAAAAGATTTCGCTCAACATTCCGCTTATGACAGCCGCGATGGACACCGTTACCGAATCGAGAATGGCTATAGCCATAGCAAGAGAGGGCGGCATCGGCGTTATACATAAGAACATGAGCATAGAAAGACAGGCGGAGGAAGTTCTCAGGGTAAAGAGAAGCGAAAACGGAATAATCACAGATCCTTTCTTCCTCGCACCCGACAATTACGTTTACGAAGCGGATCAGCTTATGGGACGTTTCCGCATTTCCGGCGTTCCGATATGCGAGAACGGAAAGCTTGTAGGTATAATCACAAACCGTGATATGCGTTTTCTCAAGGACTTCAACATAAAGATCAAGGAGGTAATGACGAGCGAAGGACTCATCACCGCTCCCGTCGGCACGACTCTCGAGGAAGCGGAGGAAATACTCAGCCGCCACAAGATAGAAAAGCTTCCCCTTGTTGACAAGAACGGCGCACTCAAGGGTCTTATCACCATAAAGGACATTGAAAAGGCGGAAAAATATCCTCACTCTGCAAAGGACGCCGAGGGCAGGCTTCTCTGTGCGGCGGCAATAGGAGTTACCTCTGACGTACTCGACAGAGTTGCGGCTCTTCTCGAAAAGGGTGCGGATGCGCTTGTACTCGATTCCGCGCACGGTCACTCGATGAACATCATTAACGCTGTATCAAAGATAAAGGCAAGATTCCCCGACTCTCAGATAATCGCAGGAAACATCGCGACAGCAGAGGCCGCAAAGGCGCTCATCGACGCTGGTGCTGACGCCGTTAAGTGCGGTATCGGACCGGGGTCTATTTGTACGACGAGAGTCGTTGCAGGTATCGGTGTTCCGCAGATAACGGCGATTTACGACGTTGCAAACGAAGCCGCAAAGACAGGTACACCCGTTATCGCAGACGGCGGTATCAAATACAGCGGCGACATCGTAAAGGCAATTGCCGCAGGCGGAGACGTTATCATGGTAGGCTCTCTCGTTGCGGGCTGTGAGGAAAGCCCCGGAGAAAGCGAAATATTCCAGGGACGTCAGTTCAAGACCTACCGCGGCATGGGTTCCATTGCGGCAATGCAGATGGGCTCCAAGGACAGATACTTCCAGGCTGACCAGAAGAAGCTCGTTCCCGAAGGCGTCGAGGGTCGTGTTCCCTACAAGGGACCGCTTTCCGAGACCGTTTTCCAGCTCATGGGCGGCATACGTTCCGGCTTCGGCTACTGCGGTGCGCACAATATTGCGGATCTCAAGACCAACGGACGTTTCGTAAGAATAACAAATGCAGGACTTCTCGAGTCGCATCCTCACGATATTTCCATCACTAAGGAAGCCCCCAACTACAGCGCATTCACAAAGTAAGGCGCACGAAAAGTGATACGAAAGGAGGAGATGATATGAAGCGAAAAGCGTTTAAACCGTGTCTTGTTGCGGTAACGGCGGCACTTATCGTTTCGTACATCTCCTCCTTAACTGTTTTCCCCGAATCGCGCTTCGGAAACAGCGACGAGGTGTACTACAACTACGCAAACATTGACGGTGCCATAGACGTCCCTACGCTCTTTGTCGAAGACGCGGGTTTTGTCAACGACAGAAAATATCCGCTTGTGGTCACGAACAATATCGAGTATGTGCCGGTTGAAGTGTTTCTCGGCTTTCCGGGTATTGACGTCGTTTATGCCGAAAACAACAACGACTTTTACCTTCAGAACAAGCGTCTCGACCTTTACATTTCTTTCGATATAAGCGGCGGCTACGCGATATCCCAGAGCTTCGGCGTTATGAATGCCGAGGTACGCTACTTCAATCAGACTCTGTATGTGCCGGTAAAAGACACCGCATATTCACTCGGCTTGCAGTGTGCAACCTACGACGACTACGTAAAAAGCCTGTACTGCGTTCGTGTATACGACGAATCGGCAACTAAGAGCTTTGAAACACTGATAGACGAATGTCTGTCAAAATTCGTGGGATATGAACCGACTGATACGCCAAATCCCCCCACTGAAGAAGACCCAAAGCCGGACACCGACACCAAGGAGGACGACAATCCCACCGTAAATCCTCCGATATACGACCAGGATTATATCGAGCGTCAGGAAGAGATAAGGGACGAGCAGATAGAAGAGGAAAAAGAGGCGGCACGTTCCGAGCTTGTGATAGGACGCCGTGACGTCTACCTTGCGTTTACCTCCTCCCCCAATGAGAACACCGAAGCTATACTTGATTCGCTTGCAAAATACGGCGCAAAGGCTGTGTTCTTCTGCAATGCCGACGCCATGCTCAAATATCCAGCCCTCGTTCGCAGAATGGCGGTAGAGGGTCACAGCATAGGTCTCTGTCCGTCCGACGACATCCTTCCGCCAAGAGTACTTCCGCCCAAGGATTCAAAGACACAGTACGCGGCTGCTCTCCCAATGGCGTTTGACACGGATATTGTGATGTCCGATATTGAGAAGTCACAGAAGGTGCTTTACCAACTGACAAAGCTTCGCAGCAGACTATTATACACGCCGGACGAGGTTCTTAACGGCATCGACTCCGAGAGGATATACAATGAGTGCGGTGTTGTTTGCGTCAAGCCGAATTTTGAAACCGCAGACTACACGGATGCAACGAGAGTAAGAATTTCCGCAGATGTAATAGACGCACTCTGGACAATGAGCGCAAGAGACGGAGTCGGAAATGCGGTCGTTCTCTTCAACTCGACCGAAAAAAGTGCGCAATCCGCAGAGAGGCTTCTCGACTTCTCCGCCGCAAGACCTCAGGTTCGTGTTCGCCGCCTTTCGGAAAGCACTGACGTTGCGTCTCTCGGCATTGACAGCGCAAGCGACAACAGCGGAGTGCAATAGCGCGGAAAGTGAAAGCGGAATATAATTAAAACCGAGGTGAAGCCTATAACTTCGCCTCGGTTCTTTTACACTCTGTTTTGTATTACTTTGCGTTTACCGTTTTTTCAAGGTAATTCACAAAGTCTCCGAGAGTTACACAGCCTCTCGTTTCCTCTTCATCAACCTCGATATCGTATTTCTCCTCGCAGAGAAGCACAAGGTCCGCAATTTCGATAGAGTTGAGTCCGAGGTCGTTCACAAGCTCCGCCTCAGGCTTTATATCCTCCTCTTTGATCTGAATCTCATCGATCAGCATCTGCTTAATTTCTTCAAACATTGGCTGCATACTCTCCTGTTTATAGTATAGTTTTTACCGCCTCGCGGTTTGTTTTACTTCACAAGGTATCGTTTTATCTTTCTCGAGGTCGTTTTCTCAAACTCGGTCTTTCTGAGTTCGATGTTGCGGACCTGCTTGAATGACGGAAGCTTTTTGTTCATCTCGTTGATATCCGCCTTAATTTTCTCGGAAATATCCTCGAGAGATGTGTCTTTTTCAAACTTGTCGAATGCCGGGAAAACTATAGCCGTCAATACAACCTCGTCGGAATCCGCTTTCTTTCTTCCGACAACGACGCTCTCGGCTATAGAGTCTATATTGCCGAGGTATTCCTCAATTTCCTCCGGGAACACGTTCTTGCCGTTATTAAGGACGATTACGGACTTCTTTCTGCCGGTGATGTAGATATAGCCGTCGCCGTCCATGTAGCCTATATCGCCGGTTCTGTAGTACCCTTCCTCGTCGAAAGCTTCCTCGGTTGCCTTTTCGTTTTTGTAGTAGCCGAGCATTACGTTCTCGCCCTTTACACAAATCTCGCCCTCGATAAAGCCCTTGTCGTTTTTCGCCGTGCCGTCGATTTTAGCGGTACACGACTGAACGCACGGACCCACAGAGCCTCGCTTCGGAGCGTAGTAGGGAGTTACCGATATAAGCGGCGAACACTCCGTAATGCCGTAGCCCTCGTAGATGTTTATGCCGAACTCCTCAAACTTTTCGACATAATCCGGATTGAGTGCCGCTCCGCCGCAGATAATCTTGTTAAGTCTGCCTCCGAACGCTTCTCTTACCTCTTTGAAAAGCTTCTCTCTCATATCAATGCCGACCTTACGCATCGCCTTGGAGGCTTTCATAGCCGCCGCAAGCTTCTTATCCTTGCCGCTCTTCTTTGCGGTATCCCAAATCTTTTTGTACATGGTGTTCACAAAAAGAGGGACGAGGATTATGCCGGTGGGTTTGAAAAAGGCAAAGTTGCGCAGAACGTTTTTAAGGCTGTCGTTTATGCAAACCTCAGCGCCGTAGTTCATTGCGGCAATATGGCAGCAAAGCTCATAGGTGTGATGTATCGGGAGCACCGAAACTATTGAGTCGTTCACCGAGAAGTCTACCGCTTCGCACGCTGAATTTACGGCTGCAAGCTCGTTCTTTTCGGAGAGCATTACGCACTTCGACGTTCCTGTTGTTCCCGATGTGAAGAGCATTATAGCCATGCGGTCGGTAACCTCGTAGTCCGGCACTTCAAAGCCCTCTTCAACGGCAAGTTTTCCGTCCTCTGCGATTTTCTCGAATTTCAAAACGCCCTCTTTGCCGTCGAGAGTTTCGTCTTCGTTTCTTACGGTAACACAGCGCATTGTTTTCGGCATGGCATCACAGATTTCTTCAATATGCTTTGCCATTCCGGGCATTACAGCAATTGCGTCTGCCTCCGCTATTTCGAGAAAGCCGCACATTTCCGAAATCTTAAGCTCTTTGTCCATCGGTATTGCAACTCCGCCGGAGGCAATCGTCGCAATGTAGACGGAAACCCATTCGGGACAAGTCTCGCCGACAATGGCGATTCTCTTTCCGCCGAGGTCGTTTTTTATGAGTCCTGCGGCAATATTGCCGGTGAGTTCGGAAAACTCGGCAAAGGTCATCTCGGCAACGTCGTTTCTTCCGAGGTAGTATCTGTATAAGGTTTTGTCGCCGAACTCTGCGAGCTTTTCGTAAAAGTGCTTAAAGTTGCGAACCGGTGTATACACTCTTTCTGTTTTCTTTTTCATCTCAATATCAGCCTGCCTTTCGGTAAATTAGCCGCATTTTCAAATCATACTTTTCGGAAAATCTGCGGCAATCAGCTGTCCTGCGTGACAATTATATTATATATCATGTGGAAAAATAGTCAAGCATTATTTATTAAGTTTCATAAAATTTTGAAACACAAAAGTGCAGTCAAATACGAAATAAATGTAAGACTCGGCTATTATCCCCAACGTCGAAAGACATTAATGCTTTTGACCTCTCCGTCCCCTACCTCAATAATTCCGTATGACGGCGCACGTCCGTCGCGCGGCTCGGAAATGCTTCCGGGGTTCATGAGTATTATACCGTCCTTTTCCTCGGCAAGCGGAATGTGAGTGTGACCGAAAAGTGCGATTTTTGCCCCGTTTTGCTTCGCCTTTGCCGTCAACGGCAAAAGTGATCCTTTGACTCCGCAGGTATGACCGTGGCACATGAAAATCTTTACTCCGCCGTAATCGACGGTCTTTTCGTAGTCGTCCTTTGAAAAGCCGTAAAAGTCACAATTGCCGGCGACCGTGCAAACGGGGAGATACGGGTACTTGCGGACGAGTTCTTCGGCGTCCGAAACATGGTCGCCGAGATGTATCACGGCGTTTATTTCGCTGTAGTGTCTGTCAACAACCGAGAACATACCGTAGTTTCTGCCGTGTGAATCCGAGAATACAAGTATGCGCATTTTCGCATCATTCCTCGTCGTAGAAATAGAGTTCAAAACCGGGGTTGAGTTTTCCCTCTTCGTAAAGCGCACGAACGGGAGTCCAGTCCTCAACGGCGTTCATGTCGAGAGAAATGTACTCGATTTTGTCCGAGTTAAGCTTTGCGAAAGGCGAAAGGTCTCTTATATAGTTGTAGTCAAGGTACAAAACGCGGAGATTCGGAAGCTCCGTAAAGGGAGTGACGTCCTCTATCGCGTTGTACATGAGCGACACGTCCTCGAGCGTCTTTATGTCGGCAAGCGCCGAGACGTCGGAAAGTCCGCATCTGTAAAGTGTAAGATATTTGAGGGGAAGCTCTCTGAGGCAGGAAATGTCGGTAATGCCGCTGAAATTTATCGAGAGACTCTCAAGCTTTTTGAGGTTTGCAAATGACGAAATATCTTCAAAGCACTTGTCCCCATCGTCGTAAAAGCGGTAATCCGCACCGAGGGATATGCTCTCGAGATTGTCAAGACCGCCCGTGCCGAGAATGCTGACATCGTCTATTATCGCACCGGACACGCTGAAAACCTTAAGGTTCTTGAGCTTCTCCACGCCGTCAAGCTTTTTGAGTGCCGTGTTCTTTCCGTCGGTGTGTATTGACACCGATTCAAGCTCCTTGCAGTAACGAAGATCATCGAAGCTGTCAAAGGTGTAAACGTCGAAGGTTGCGAAATCACGCACGCCCGTGAGGTACTTCATATCCTCAAACGACGATATCTGCTTCACGGCGGTTCTCTTTAAAAGATCGCGCCTGGCGTCGAAGTCGGTTTCGTTCATGTAGTCGTCGAAGCCGACACTTATATTGCACACGCCGTCGTAATTGCTGAAGTAAATGTATCTCACCGACGAAAGCTCCTCTCGGGTAAGCTCGGAGACGGGCTTGGCGAATATGCTCGACATTGCGGAAGCAAAGTCCTTGTCAGCAAAAGCGACGGGAGTACTCTTGTCCTCCGTCTCGTCATCGGCGGCGCTGTTTGTTTTATTGCAGCCGAACATTGCCGATACCACTGCAAGTGCAAGAAGTACCGTACATATTATGCGCAATGCGGTCGGTTTATCAGTCTTTTTCATTGTCGTGACCGTCCTTTCTTCATAAAGGTAAAGCATAAATTAAAAAGTTACGGCAAACAGCTTTTGCGTTGCCATTTGCCGTTTGCCGTTTGCTGTATGCCGGGGAAAATCCCCATTAATTACTCTGCGTCCGCGCTTGTGTCGGCGGAAACCTCGTCATTATCGACGGGAGCGTCGGTATTGTCGTCCGCGTTGTCGTCGGTGTTCGCGTCTGTGCTGTCGTCCGCATTTGCATCAGTGTTGTCATCTGCATTGTCATCTGCATTTGCGTCAGCATCACCGTCCGCGCTTGTGTCAGCGTTGTCGTCCGTATTCTCTTCGGGCATACCGCTTACCTTATCCTTGAACGCTTCAACAGCGGTCCAATCCTCAATGCCGTCGTTGCCGGAAAGGTCAACGGACAGAATCTTCTCTGCGTTGAGTGCGGAGAGAGCGGAGATATCGGTGATTTCGTTGTTCGAGAGGCTTACGGTTTCAAGCTCGGGAAGAGCGACTACCGTCTCGAGATCCTTTGTGCCTGTGCCGCCGAGATAGAGCGTCTTGAGAGCCGTGAGGTTCTTTATGGGGGTGATATCCGCAATGGTGTTGTTGTCAAGAGAAAGAGTCTCAAGCTTTACAAGACCGGAAAGTGCGGAAATATCGGTAATGGCGTTGTCGTCGAGCGTAAGAGACGTAAGCTCCGTAAGACCGGCGAGGGGAGCAATATCGGAAACACCGCAGGAGGCGAATGTAAGCTCCTTGAGGTTTGCGAAGTCAGCAACTGCGGAGATGTCTCCGAGAGTGCCGCCGTAAACGAGAAGGTTTTCAACATTTGCGGCGCTTGCCGAGAATACGGAAAGGTCGTTGAACTTTTCGTCCTGATAAATGTTGATTCTCTTAAGACCGGTGAAGAGAGCCATATCGGCATAGTCGATCGAGGCTGCGTCAAAAGTCTTTACAAGCTTCTGATTTTCCTCGTAAGCCTTCTTCTCCTCATCAGTGCTGTCGTCTGTTGCGGTGATCGAAGAATCGTAGCCGGGGAGCGTGAGAGTTACGGACACGCCCTTGGTGTTGAGACTGCTTGTGTCGAGACCGTACATTGCATAAATGGACGCCATATATGCGTTGGAGGTTACGTTAATCGACTCATACTGTGCAAGCTCTTCTTCGGTGATCTTGCCTGCCGGCTTGCCGAGAACTTCGGAAAGACCGTCAGCAAAGTTTCTGTCGGAAATGAACGAGGATTTGGAAACGCTGTAGGAATAAACAACATAAACACAGGCTGCCGCAAGAATTACAACGAGCAACCAAAGGATAATTGTAGAAGCCTTTGACTTCTTAGAATTTCTGGCCATAGTGCCCTCCGAAAATTTTATTATATTTGTGCTTATACACATCTTCACCATTATACCATGACTTTTTTAAAAAAACAAGAATATTTTTCAAACTAATAAATATTTCAGCTTTTTTTACAAGGTAAATTGCAAAAACAGGCATTTTGGGCAGACTTTTTTGCCCAAAATGCCTTCGGAGGTCAGTTCTTCTCTATTATTTTGATGTTCTCGGGAGAAAATCCCGTCTCGCTCATGGCAATTTCGCGTATCTGCGCGACCTCGTTCGTGAGAAGCCCCGAGGTTTTGACGACGACATTTACGTTGTCTCCGTTAACCACGGCAAGGCAGTCCTCAAAGCCCTTTGCCTTGACCATTGTTTCGACGTTGGATTCTATCTCGATATTTCCGGCGATGGATATCATTTTTCCGAGTGCTTCGTCCTTGACGTCGGGCATCGTTTCCGAGCTGTCAACAACGGTCTGGAGTGTCTGGAGCGCTTCGTCGCGTCTGCGCTCTCTGTCCGCCGCTGCGTCGAGGAAATATGCGTCCTTGCTTTCGGATGCCGCAACCTCGGCAAGCGGAGAATTTTCGGGTGAAACGCCGTCAACAAGCGTCGCCTCTCCGAGTATCTTGGAGCTGTCGGTGTCATACGACGCGGTATACAGATAGTCGGTGTTGGGAGAGAACCCGTCGAGACCATTGTTCCAGTCTATGTAAACCGCAATGCAGATAAGTGCGACAAACGCAAATGCCGCAAAGGTTCTCGCGTGCTTTTTGAAGAACGAAAACGTCCCCCTAAGCTCTGCTTTTTTCATATACATTTCTCCTTTCAGAATGTGCGGAAAGTTGTTGTTTTCGTTTATGTGCCGTCATTTTCTCCGCCTATAACCTCCACCCTGCCCTTCGGCACGCCGAAAAGTGCGCTTGCGGCGTCCGCTATCTTTTCTTTAACCACCGCATCGTTTCCGCCGCGGCAGACAACAAGCACGCCTTTGACCTTCGGACAGAGCTTCTTTACAAGCACGGGACTTTCGGGGTTTCGGCTTCCGCCGACAAGCACAAGCTCCTTTTCTGAGGTGCGCGTATCCGAAGCGGTTCCGCCCTTTATGCCGGCATTGTACGCATATATGTTTTCAAACGAACTGTCAAATGTAATCATGACGCTTGCTTTTCCCGTACCGTCGATATCCGATATTATTTTCGCAAGATTCTCCTCGAGTTTTTCGGCGTATGACGAGAGCTCATCCGCGCCCGTATACTCGGTACCGACCTTTTCCGCGCCGTCGTTCGACATAAAAAGAAGAGTTAATCCGACGGCAAGCACCGCAAGCATAACCGCGTTTTTACCGTCAATAAGTCCTTTTAATATGCCGAGCGGTGTTTTTTTACCGATTTCGCTCATGCTTTTACGCTTCACTTCCCTTCTTTCGCGTTTCTCCCACCGAAATCTCAGTGTCCGCACAGCCGGTTATCATTCCGACATATTCCGTCACTTCCTCCGTGTCAATTCCGGCGGCCGCATTCTCCGAAAGCCGTGCCGACACTTTCGCGAATGAGAGTGTCAGTGTGCCGCCGTCCGTTTCTTCCGTTAATTCTATGCGGACTGAGATATCGTTTATTCCGATTCCGTACTTTTTGCACAGCTCGGAGGCGATTTTTTCTTCAAGCTCACGTCGGCACTCCGAAACGACAAGCTCCGGCGAGCCGAAGCTTTCGCTCACTTGCATATCTTCTCCGAAAAAAGCCGCGGCGTCCTCGGCATTCCACGCCTCACCGTTTTTCACGACAGGCAAAAACACCGTGCATATCACAAACAACACCACGACAAGCCGCACGTAGCGTCCTATATTCCGTCCTCCGTCCTCCGCCGCAGCCATCACGTTATCCGCGCACGCACCGGCGGCGCATACGGTGAGAACTGTAAGCAATGCCTCTCTCATATTTTCCTCCGTCCCGTTTTTTCATCTTGTCACGGCTCTCGAAAAAGCACTTGCGAAAAGCTTAACCGCACGCGACGCCTCCTCATAGGTATTGCCGCAGGAACCGACCTCAAGTATGAATGAGCCTTGCGTGAACTGCTGATTGAATCTCGACGCACGGAGATTGAGCGGTCTTACAAGGGACGGATAATCCTCCGCGATGCGCTTTTGTATGGTGAGTGCGGCGGTGAGATTTTTCCGCCATTCCGGGTGTGACGCGCCTCCGTCGTCCGTTCCTATAACGAACATTATCTGAGCCGTTTTCTCACCGCAGATTTCGGCGGCAGGCTTTATTTTTTCGTTTGTCGTGCGGACTATCGAGTCGCGGTGAAGATCTATGACATACTCTATGGACGGGTACTTTTCAATATATTCCGCAATGCTTTTTGCGCTCTGCGAATACGCCGAGAGAAACGACTTTTCGTCGTGCATTATCTCGCAGTGAACCGTCGGTATGCCGTAAGAATTGAGTGCGTCGGTAAGCTCTGTTCCGAGACCGACAACATTTTTCGTCGTATCGGTCGTCCGCGGCGAAAGCTCGCTTTTAGGGTAGCGGTCGGAATCGACCGAGGTAAATCCCTCCGTGCCGTGCGTGTGGACTATAAGCACCTTTGGTTTATCGGGCGACTCAAACGGCACTATCGGCGCTATTGGAAAGGCCTTTGCGAGGTACTCCTCCGCAGAGACGGAATAGGCGGTGTCGTTGTTTATGCGTATCTCTCCGTCCTTCGAGGAAAGATCCATTGACGTGAGAGGAAACGTATCGCCGTCCGAATATATTGACGCCTCCTCTGTATTATCTGACACCGAGACGGCAACCGCGTCGGCAGGTGCGGCTTTTTCACCGTCGTCGTCAGCGGTGTTTTCAGCCGCTTTGACGTCGGTATCCTTCGGGAGGCTCAGGTAGTATGACGAAATGACTCCCGAAGCGGGAACCGTTTCCTTTTCATGGAGAAAATCAACAAAATCGCCGCTCATATTCCCTACGTTAAAGGAATATGCGCCGACTCGGAGAGTGCCGTCGTCAAAACCGATTATTCCGAGAATTGCAAGCGGAATTGCGGCAAGGATCGCCGCGGCGGTGACGACAACCGCGCATCTTATTAGTCCCGACAGCGTTCTTTTGAGTTTTCGCGCAGACCTTCTTCCGCGCTCTCTTTTTGTGCGTATCCGGACATTAGCATCGCTTCGGCACACGGTCGGCTCTCTTGCGGCGTCAAAGAAGATTGTCTTTTCCTTTCGCACTGTGTTCTGCGGCTCTTCCTTTTTCGCATCCGCGATGACTGTAAATTTTGTGTATGTCACGCTTTCCTCTCCTTTTCGCATCTCGCATATCGGGTGATGTTAAATTATAGTGCGGAGGGTTCGGAAATATTACAGTTTTAATTGCGTTGCAAAACAAAAAGCGTCCGACAAAATCGGACGCTCATATGTGCCGCAAGCTTCATTTTACGGCAAGTCTGTCTCATATTATACTTTTCGGCGCAACTTTTACGGTACAGCCGCAAAGTCCTTTTTCCGCAAGAGAGCTTTCACTCTCCGAAAGCACCTTTTCAGGCGTGTTGTTTTCCTCGGAGAGGTGCGCAAGCCACACTGTCTCCGCGCCGCCTTCGGCAAGAAAGGGAACAAATCTCGCACAGTCCTTGTTTGAAAGATGCCCCCTGTCGGAAAGAATGCGCTGTTTTAACATATACGGATACGGACCGTTTTTGAGCATATCGAGGTCATGATTCGACTCAACAACCACCTGACGGCAGCCGATAAGCGCGGCGGCAATGCCTTTTGTAACATAGCCTATATCGGTCGCGAAGCCGAAAGAATCGCCGTCCGTGTCGCTTATATGAAAGCAGACGCTTCCGAGCGCGTCGTGCGGAGTCTTGAATATATCGACACCGATACCGCCTATCGAGACGCTCTCACCGGCGTTCTTTATAACGGCGCACCGCGAGAGATTTTCGTAGGCTCTGTCTGCGAAAATATAATCCGCAGACATTCCGTTTATGTAGACCGGTATGTGATACTTTTTCGATATTACCTCGAGTCCGCGTATGTGGTCGATATGCTCGTGAGTCACAAGTATCGCCGATATGCCGAGAATCGACTTTCCGATACTTTCAAGTGCTTTTGTCACCGAAAGGCATGAGACTCCGGCGTCGATGAGTATTCTTGTATCGCCGCTTTCGACAAAGGTACAGTTGCCCTTCGATCCCGAAAACATGGGAACTGTGTTTATCATGTGGGTAAAAATCTCCTGTAATCGTCAAATGAGCATTGTTATCACGGTGTCGCAAAGCACAACCGCTATCGGCGGCAGAGCCGTGAACACCAAAAGCTTTATTCTGAAATCCGCTTTGCGAAGAAAAGCTTTGTCACTTTCGGTGAGCTTTCCGCACTTTTCAAAGTCAAACTTTTCTTCGGGTACAGCCTCCGCCTTTTTCCGCAGATTTATCACGTTTACGTAAATAACCGCATAAAGAACCGCGCAAATGCTTATAAGCGCGATAAAGGCGTAATTCACCGCCGAAAAGACCGCGGCGTTTTGCGAATTCACTGCCGCAACGTAAATTGCGACGGTAATCACAGCCCATGCGGCAAGTCCGACCGCTTTTTTTACTTTATTTTTATTCATACCGCCGTTTGCTCCCAGCCGAGTTTAATGCAGTGAGCGGAGTGCAGTTTCCGCACTCCGCACCGTTTATTTTGTGTTTTGCGTTTTGCAACACCGTGTTTCACTTGCAGAGCTTATCGAGCATTACCGCGCCGTAGAGACGAACCTTGAGGACATATGCGCTGTCCTTTCCGAATACGCTTCTCATGAGCGCATTGAACTCCCCGACGTACTTATTGGGCACGAACGCCTGGATTGTGCCTGCAAAACCGCCGCCGTGTACTCTGTAAGCGGTGTCGGGCTTGTCGTTGAGAACTTCGCCTGCAAGAGCGAGAGCGAGAGATATTCCCTGTTCCTCGACGTTCTTTACGGTGAAAGCGTTCTGGAGCATGGTTGCGGAAGAAAGTCCCGATTCCTTAACACCCTTGAGGAACGCCTTTATATCGCCCTTCTTGAGAGCTTCGGTCTGAGCGATAACTCTCTCGTTTTCGTTGCAGAAGTGGAGCGCACGCATAACCGCTCTGTCTCCAAACTTTGCTCTGAGTGCCGGAATTGCGGCAATTATCTCCTTCTTGTCGATGCCTCTGAGGTAAGGCTTTCCGAAATAGCCGGCAACAGCCTTCATCTCGGCAGGTATGGACGCATAGTCGTCGTTAAGGTCGGCGTGGTTTCCGCCGGTATTTACGATGCAGAGAGAATAACCGTGAGCGTAGAGGTCGAAATCGAGCTTCTCGACAACGGGAGCCGCGGTGTCAAGAAAATCAATGGCAACAAAGCCGCCGACCGCGCAAGCCGTCTGATCCATGAGTCCGCAGGGCTTGCCGAAGTGTACGTTCTCGGCATACTGCGAAATCTTCGCTATCTGTACAGCGTCGATAACGCCGCCGTTGTAGAAGTGGTTGAGGATATTTCCGACCATTACCTCAAACGCTGCGGAGGACGAAAGTCCGGAGCCTTTGAGAACATTGGAGGTCGTATATGCGTAGTAGCCGCCGTATACGTGACCGCAGTTCTGGAGTCCGTCGCACATACCTCTGATAATTGCGGAGGCCTTATAGTACTCGTCCTTTACTACGGTCTTGACGTCCTCGAGAGAAACGATATCCTCGGGGAAGCCTTCGGACTTTATTCTTATCTCAGGCTTGTCGGTCTTTGCCGCAACAGCGATTATATCAAGGCTTATGGAAGCCGCGATAACCTTGCCGTGGTTATGATCCGTGTGGTTGCCGGAAATCTCGCTTCTGCCGGGAACGGAGAAGAGCGAAACATCGGAATCTGCAGGAAGCTTATCCGCGTAAAGCTCCGCGAACCTGTCAACAGCTATCGCATATCTTGCGCGAACGTCGCAGATATCGCAGTCGTCGCCGTAGAGCTTTTTGAAAGCGGTATCGAATTTTCCGTCGAGGACGGCGGACTTTATCTCTGTAATCTTCATATTTTTCATTTCCTTTCGAGAAAATTTTTTTGTTGCCTCGGGACTGCTTCACACCGCAGTCTCCGTCTTTTACAGTATACCATCCCGGAATGAATTTTTCATCACTATTTCTTAAACTCGGCGTAACTATCAACGCTTGCTTGGCGGTCATGCCGTTTGAAATAAAGAATTAACACAATAAACCTTGAAATAGCGTCCGCATGAATATATAATATTTGTTTGGTATATTATCATACGGGAGGAGACTGACGGGTGCATTACATTGCCGTTGACTTCGAGTGGAATCAGCCGCTTGAGGGCGCGCAGAGGATAAAAATCGGCGAAGACGAATTTCTGTGCGGTGAGATAATCCAGATAGGCGCGGTGAAGGCGGACGAGAAATTCCGCAAAATTTCCGAATTTAACGCCTTTGTAAAACCGGTGAAGTATGTCAAGATAAACCGCCGCGTCGAAAGCATAACCGGCATCACGTCGGAGATGACGCAGAATTGCGAAACGTTTCCGGAGGTCTGCGAAAAATTCCGCAGATGGTGCGGCGACGACGCAATGTTCATAACGTGGGGCTTTGACGACATACGTGTTCTCAGGCAAAACTGCGAGATGAACTCCTTTGACTGCTCATGGTTCACGAAGTGGATAAACCTTCAGGTCATATACGGAATGCAGAATCCGTCCGAGCCTTTGCAGAAATCGCTCTCGGGCGCTATGGAGCATTTCGGCATCAAGATGAGTGAAAAGCTTCCCATGCACAATGCACTGAGCGACGCTTACTACACATATATTATCTGCACTCTTCTCGACACAAAAAGCGGAATTGCGAGCTATCCGCACAGCGGAAAGTACGACAGATTCCGTCCCAAGAACCGCTTTGGAAAGTCGCTCAAAACGGTTCACGGCGGCTTTGACACGAAAAAGGCGGCGTTCTTGAGCAGTGAGGTTTCGGTGTGTCCGTGTCCACTGTGCGAAAGACCTCTCGACGGTATACGCTGGATAAGAAAGCACAATCTGCGCTACCGCTCAAAAGGAATATGCTCAGAACACGGAGAGTACACAGTAAGGCTTTCCTTTAAACGTGAGTCGGGCGCGTGGAGTGTTACGAAGGTGACTTTCCATCCCACAGCCTCCGAAGCCGAAAGCTCCACGAAAGGCGGAGAAAATGAATAACGGTTACACTGTATCTGAAAACGGAGTTGTTATCCGTCACTTCTGCACCCCGGCGCTTCACGGTTTCTGCCTTTGTCTTTATATAAAAGCCGGCGCTCTTTACGAGTCCGACAGCGAAAACGGAATATCGCACTTTTGGGAGCATATGCTGTTTCGGAGCGTAAACAACGCTCTCGGCGGCGAGCTTTACCGCAAAATAGACAGTCTCGGCGCGACCTTCGACGCCGTAACCTACCGTGAACTCATTCAGCTTCGCATAAGCGGCGCAAAGGAGAAGTTCCGCGAATGCGCGGAGCTTTTGACGACGGTCTTCACACCTTTTTCGGCAAGCGCCGCCGAGACCGACATTGAGCGGCGGCGTATTAAGTCCGAGATACGCGAGAGCGACGAGCCGACGTCTCTCGACTTTTTTACGCGCAAAGCCGTTTGGCACGGAACGTCTCTCGAAAAACCCATAATCGGCAGTCGCGGCATTCTCGACAAAATCGGTCCGACAGCTCTTGCAAAGGCGCAGGAACGCACACTCACGCCCGAAAACATCTTTTTCTGCCTTACGGGAGCGTTCACGGAAAGCGACGTTGAGTACCTCGCGCGCCTTGTCGGGAAATATGCGCTTCTTCACGCTCCCGAACGCGGCAACCTTGCTCCCCTCCCCTCCGACTTCGGCAAAAGAGGATCGCAGGTTCTTATAAAAAACAGCGATTGCAGTATTGTCCGCTTCAACTTTGACGCCGACTGCTCCGGGATGACTCAGGCAGAGCAATATCTTTTATACGACGTGCTTTTCAGCGGCGAATGCTCCATGCTTTTTAAGTCGCTGTCCGACGAAACGGGACTCGTTTACAGCTACGACGCCTGTTTCGAGAAGTACAACAACGCCGGAAATCTGTATTTTTATTATGAGCTTGCAAACGGAAAGATATACGAAGCCGTCGAAAGGACAATGGCGGTGCTAAACGCATTGAGAAACTCCGCACCGAAAGATTTTGAGTGTACAAAGGCGGCCTACATCATAAACTCGGGACTTCTTCTCGACGACCCGGAGGAGCTTAACTGGCAGATTGGCTACGAATACTACGTCATGGGACGTGAATTTGTGAGTATTGAGGACAGGCGCGAGAGTTTTCGGAGCGTCAGCGCGGAGAGAATAAGCGAAATTGCGCGTGAGATTTTCACGCCGGACAATTTTGTTCTCACAATGAAGGCACCGAAAAAGAAAACCGACGCCGAAAAAGTACGGAATTTGCTGAAATTCGTGTAAAAGGTTAGTTTTTATAAAGTAAGAAGTTAGTTTTTTCTCTTGCAAAATGCCTCACGTAATGGTATACTTAAGTCAAACGGCAGACACGCCGACACAATACATTTACGGAGGACAACAAAATGTCAAGCTACGTTACAAAAAAGACTCCCGGCGACACAAGCTGGTTCGTTCGCGACAGATTCGGAATGTTTATTCACTGGGGACTCTATTCCATGCCGGCAAGACACGAATGGATAAAGAACCATGAGCGCATTCCCGAGGAAAAGTACGACAAGTATTTCGAGTACTTTGATCCAGACCTTTACGATCCCAAAGAATGGGCAAGACAGGCAAAAGCGGCGGGGATGAAGTATGTCGTTCTCACAACGAAGCATCACGAGGGCTTCTGTATGTTCGACACGAAGTACACCGATTACAAGTGCACCAACACAAAGGCAGGTCGCGACCTTGTGAGAGAGTACGTTGACGCTTTCAGAGCGGAGGGGCTTCACATAGGCTTCTATTACTCCCTCATCGACTGGCATCATCCCGACTTTGTAATCGACCATATTCACCCGAGAGCATACGACGCAAATGTTGATGAACTCAACGAAGGCAGAGATATGCACAAGTACGCCGAATATATGAGAAATCAGGTAACTGAGCTTCTTACAAACTACGGCAAGATAGACATTCTTTGGTTCGACTTCTCCTACGGTGCTGTTCAGAATCCCCCGAGACCATGGATGAAAGGCAAAGGCAAGAAGGATTGGGAAGCAGAGGAGCTTATCGCTACCGCAAGAAAGCTCCAGCCCGGCATCATAATCGACAACCGTACGGAAATTGAACAGGATATTCGTACCCCCGAACAGTATCAGCCACAGGCATGGCCGAAAGACAATAACGGCAATTTCTGCGTTTGGGAGGCTTGCCAGACTTTCTCCGGTTCGTGGGGATACTACAGAGACGAGATGACATGGAAGAGTCCCGAGATGCTCATTCAGATGCTCATAAACACTGTTTCTCTCGGTGGAAATCTTCTCATGAACGTCGGTCCGACATCAAGAGGATATCTCGACCACAGAGCCGAGGCGGCACTCAAGGTATACGCCGACTGGATGAAGTACAACAGCCGCTCTATTTACGGTTGCACGATGGCAGAACCCGAATTCGTTGCTCCCAACGGCTGCAAGTTCACACAGAGCGAGGACGGCAAGCGTCTTTACGTCCATCTTTTCGATTACCCCTTTCAGTTTCTTGAGCTTCCGGGGTTTGCCGGCAAGGTGGATTATGCGCAGTTCCTCCACGATGGCAGTGAGCTTCTCATGAAGGAGGGAGACAGCGGTCACTTTTCCGAAGGCAAAACGAAGGCTTCGGATGTTCTCTTCATAAAACTTCCCATTGTTAAGCCGAACATGATAGTTCCCGTAATCGAGCTGTTCCTTAAATAATGTAAAAAATTTAAAGAGAGGCATCTTTCGGTGTCTCTCTTTTTTCTATGACGCATAAAAAAGACACGAACCGAAAACGATTCGTGCCTTAATTTATACTGTTTTATCGGATTAGTTAGCACCGCCGGTGAGCTTTGCAACCTCTGCCGCGAGGTCATCGCTTCTCTTTTCGATGCCTTCGCCCTTTTCAAAGCGATAGAACGAATTGATTGCAAGGTTGATGCCGAGAGCCTTAGCTTCGTCAGCAACGTAAGCCTTAACCTTCTTGGAGTCGTCCTTTACATACTCCTGCTCAAGGAGGCAGTTTGTATCGTAGAACTTGCCGATCTTACCGAGAACCATCTTTTCCTTGATGTTTTCGGGCTTCTTTGCGTTAGCTTCGTCGTTGTTAATCTGAACGAGGAGAATGTTCTTCTCTTCCTCGAGAACGCTTGCGGGAACGCTGTCCTTGTCGAGGTACTTCGGATTCATTGCGGCGATCTGGAGTGCGATATTCTTGAGAACTGCCTTTACTTCGTCGCTGTCGTTGTCGGCGTCAGCCTTAACGATAACACCTATTGTGCCGCCCATGTGGATGTATGAATTGAGAATACCCTCAACCTCTACGAAACGTCTGATTGTAAGCTTCTCGCCGATCTCAAAGATCTTGTTCTTGAGAGTGGTCTCAACCGTGTCGTCTGTGCCTGTGTACTTGCAAGCCATGAGAGCGTCAACGTCTGTGGGCTTATTCTCAATGATTGTCTTGAGGAGTCCCTTAACGAAGCTCTGGAAGTTTGCGTTCTTTGCAACGAAGTCAGTCTCGGAGTTAACCTCGATCATGACTGCCTTGTTGCCTTCTACCAATATATCAACGATACCGTCAGCTGCGATTCTGTCCGCTTTCTTCTCTGCAACCTTGAGTCCCTTCTCGCGAAGGATCTTGATTGCTTCGTCCATATCGCCGTTTGCTTCGGAAAGTGCCTTCTTGCACTCCATCATGCCGATACCGGTCTTAGCTCTGAGTGTGGATACGTCCTTAGCTGTAAAAGCCATTGTACTTTCCTCCTGTATATTATGATTGAGCCGAGATCTCTCCCGGC
Source organism: uncultured Eubacteriales bacterium (assembly GCA_934502885.1). GTDB lineage: Bacteria > Bacillota > Clostridia > Oscillospirales > CAG-382 > CAKSUT01. The sequence continues at coordinate 92,295 of CAKSUT010000002.1, forward strand.
TCGGGATTTATTCGATTACTCTGCGTCTGTCTCTTCGGCAGAGGCTTCCTCGGTGTTGCCGGAAAGCTGTTCGCCCTGTCTGCCCTCGATAACTGCGTCTGCCATTACGGAGAGGATGAGCTTGATGCCGCGAATAGCGTCATCGTTGCCGGGGATTACATAGTCAACTTCGTCGGGATCGCAGTTGGTGTCAACGATAGCAACTATCGGAATACCGAGCTTCTTTGCTTCCGCTACTGCGTTTCTTTCCTTCTTGGGGTCAACTATAAAGATAGCTGCGGGAAGTCCCTTCATGTTCTTGATACCGCCGAGATTTCTCTCGAGGTCGTTGATTTCCTTAACAAGGGAGATAACTTCCTTCTTGGGGAGAAGATCGAAAGTACCGTCGTCCTCCATCTGATGAAGAGCGTTGAGGCGTGCTATGGACTTCTTGATTGTCTTGAAGTTTGTGAGCATACCGCCGAGCCAACGGACGTTTACAAAGTATACGCCTGCTCTCTCTGCCTCTTCCTTGATAGCGTCGGAAGCCTGCTTCTTCGTACCTACGAAGAGAACATCGCCGCCGTCCATTGCTACCTGGCGAATAAACATATAAGCTTCCTCGAGCTTCTTGACCGTCTTCTGAAGGTCAATGATGTATACGCCGTTTCTTTCGGTGAAGATGTACTCTGCCATCTTAGGGTTCCATCTTCTTGTTTGATGTCCGAAGTGAACACCTGCTTCGAGAAGCTGCTTCATGGATACTACTGACATTTTATGTCCTCCTTTGGGTTTAACCCTCCACCTCACGCTTGCCGTCGGCACATCGTTCCTCACGGAACAACACCCATAGCCGAGCGAGCGGTGTGTGTAATATTATCGTGTCAACAGAACACGACTGCAACATTATACCACACTTTGCAATTGCATTCAATGGTTTGTCTTGCCTTTTTACAATAATTTAACAATTTAAGGTTCAAAACTCCGGTCTGAACGTGTCTTTCCACTCAATATACGGATTTCCGTCGGCGTCAAAGAGGATTTTCAGCACAACGTAGGTCGAATTTGCGTAATACTCCGCCGTGTCGTTTTCCTCGAGCCTTAAGTTTACTCCTTTATAGCACCATCTGTCGCCGAAATAGTAGTAGTCCGTGCCGCCGTCGGATTTATGCACCGGAAGCACGAACGCCGGCTGTGACGCAAAGGTCGTTTCGTCGCCGAAAAGCTCAAGATCGCGCCAGCCGTCCCCTATCCCGTCCGACCTCGAGTACTTTCCCTGGTTGGGTTCCCAGCCGGTGCAGTAAGAATTGAGCATGAAGTATTCGCCGTTCTTTTTGAAAAGTGCCGGTGCTTCTCTCATTTCTCCCTGCCACAGTGTGCCGACGAACTTCGCGGCATTGAGATAATCGTCGCTGAGGCGGTAAACGTGAGTATCAAGGTTATTTCGGGAGGAGGACACAAAGTACGCCTTGCCGTCATCGTCGCAGAAAAGTGTGCAGTCGCGCGACATTTCGCCGAAAGGACGGAAAGAGCCGAGATATGTAAACTCTCCGTCGGGCGTATCGGACACGGCGACGCAAGCACGGGCGGCGTCGTAATTCTCGCCGTTTTCATAGTGAGCCCACATCACAAATTTGCCGGTTTTCTCGTTGTATGCAACCTTCGGGCGTTCAATATTCACCTTGCCGCCGTTTTCATTCACGAGGGAAATATCCGACTTCACGCGGTGTTCGGCGCAGGGTGAGAACTTTGTGAGGACATTTCCGCGAAACTCCCAGTTCAGAAGGTCACGTGATCTGTAGCAGGAGACAAAATTGTCGCCGAGGCGGTTCTCGCCGTACCACCGGTAAAAGCCGCCGTGTTCTATTATGTGACCGCCGTGCGCCTGAATGGGATTGCCGTCGGTATCGAGCCAAAGCGTGCCGTTCTTATACTCAGTCATATCTCATTTTTTCCTTTGAAAGTCTTATTACTTCAGTCTTTATTGCGGCAAAAAGCTTATCCGAGATTTCCTCCATGCCGAGGTCGTTCGGGTGATTGTGAAGTCCGTGAGTTTCGGGGCGTGTTCTCGTCTCACCAAGCTCGATGTATGCGTCGCCGTACTTTTCGCAGACGATTTTCTTGCCGGCGTCGAGTGCGGGTTTGATGTAAAAGCCCTCGATTGTATACACCTTTGTTTGAGCGGTGCTGACGAGATTTCTGAAAGCCTCATAAGCCTTTGCAAAGCCTTCGGTATCGTTCACGTATCCTTTGGGAACATTTGCGCCGAAGAACATAACGAGAATATCGGGCTTGAATTCCGCTGCGTTTGCGTACTGCTCCAAAGCGCCGTTCATATACCCTCTCTCGTAGTCCGCGACCTGAGTTATCGCAAATGCGGCATCCGGATCATACTCATATATCTTTTTCATCGTGAGATGTACGTAGTCCTTTTCAAGACAGCTTGCCGCCATGCCGCAGTCACGTTCCCAGCCGATATCGGGTTTGGGTGCGTGCTTTGTTATGGAATTTCCGGCAAACATTATGCGAAGTCCCGTTCCCTCGTGAGGATAAAAATTGCCGGAATTTTGATTTTTTGACGAAACGATGTTTTCCTGCAAATCTTTCATGTCAACTCTCCTTTTTGTACATACCGTCATCAATCGATTTGCCGTCTTCGCCGAGTCCGAGCATCTCAAAAAGGCTCTCGGCAAAAAGCTCGTGCATTTCGGGTACGGGGTGGTTTATCCTGTTCACAAGAAGCATTGTGGTATCCTCGGTCTCGGCAAGCTTTTTCCACTTCGAGTAGCAGTCGCACACGGGCACGTTCATCTCATGCGCAAGCTCCTTTGCGGCGTTCATGTACTTATCCATTCTGCCGGAGTTCTGCATCTCGGCGGTTTTTGCGGCGTACTCACGGTACTTTTCGGGAGCGTCGTCGGCGACGTAGGTGTTGAGCATATTCGGGGTCATGAATATAACGTCCGCACCGCTTGCCGTACACTTTTCAAAGATTGTGCGAAGCGAGGCAAGATATTCCTCAAGCGTGCCATTGACATCGTTGAGCCCGAAGCAGACAATTACGAGGTCGGGATTGTGCGCAAGCACCTGAGACTCGATTCTTCCGAGCGAGGATTTCGCGGATATACCGGCAATTCCGGCGTCAATGACGTTTACGGGGACATAATCGCTCACGGAAAGTATCTTTTTGCGGAGTCTGTTCCAATAGACGGTTTCGTAGTTGTAGTTGTCAAGCAGTGCGCCGTGAGTGACGCTGTCGCCGAAAGCAACTATGGTTATCGGACCTTTTTCGGTAAGTCCGTCGCGATCGAGGTTTATTTTATCCTTTATATGCATAGTCTTTCACTCCGATCAAATAAATACTGTGTATCTGTGTTTTTTAAATTCGAGTGTATCCGAAGCTGACGCAAAGTCGCACATCGGCACGGTATACTCTTTTCCGTCGGGATATGCGAAGGTAACGTCGCAATTGCAGAGCCGTGCGGTATCGTCCGTTTTCTTAAACGAAATGCCGCACTCGCACTCCTTGCCGCAGACGGTTTCCCTCTCGAAGCACTTCTTGTCTCCGAGGTCCTTCGACTGTGCAAGCAGTATTGCCCCGACGCTGAGAGTCGCTTTGTTCTCGGAAATGAGCGCATCTTCGCTTAAGTTCTCGTCTCCGCTCACGAAGCGGTGCTTCATATACGGAGTGACCGGGAAGAAATCGTTGTCGTAATCACCCTCGATGAGTCTGGGCGTGCTGTCGAAGTCAATCGATATGTGCATTTTCCCGCTTACGAGTTTCACCTCGAAATACTCTCCTGCGTCCGGCATATAAATCTTATCGTCAACACGCACACCCGTCTCTATGCTCCACAGAGGTATGCGGAGCATGAGCTTCTTGGCGTCCGAAAGGGTCGCGTCGATATCGATGCCGACCGAACAGCTTTCAAGGTAGCCATCGCCTATCGAAATGTGAACCGTTTCAAGTTCGGTGGGTTTTACGGTGACGTCGGCTTTGCCGTAGAGGTTTATGTACACCGCATTTTTATCGCTTGCAGCAATCACCTCGGCGGCGTTGACAAACCCTCTCGGAATATTGTTTACGCAGCAATGGTTGTGCTTGAACTTCGCCTGCTCGAAAGCATAAAGGTGTCCCTCGATGCCTCTGACTCCCCTTGCACCCCACGTGCCGTCACGCGGCACTCCGGCAAGGAACGGATTATAAAATGCAAGCTCGGCAAAGTCGATGTATCTCACCTCGCCGGTAAGCTTGTAAAGCTCGGTCGCAAGGCGGATAAAGTGAATGACGTCGCAGATTTCGGTTATTGCGTTCTGATAGTTGCCGGCGGCGATGAAAATATCGTTGAAGCCGACGCTGAAAAGCGGATTGTACTCATGCTTTATGAGTAGACCGAAGAAATTCTCCGCAGCTGTGAGATACTTCTTTGTTCCCGTCACGCGGTAAAGCTCGAGAAGTCCGTCGAAGCACGACATCATCTCATAAGCCTTCTGGCAGTTTGCGTTGTTTTTGAGTGTGTCCGCAATATCGACGGCAGACGCCTCCTCGCCGAAATAAGGATTTCCTTTCGACTGCGGTTCGTACTCGTCGAGGTCGTCGTACCACATGTGTATCGGTTGTCCCTCAAGGCTCTTTTTTATAATCTTGTAGCACGCCGTTTCGCCGTCCTCCCACTCATCCGCTATTTCAAGCGCGAAATCGAGGAAGCGGCGGTTTTCGGTGTGTCTGTAGAGAATGAGTACGGGCTTCATTATCGAACCCGACGGCAAGCCGTAAAACGTACCGGTCTCACAGATTTTCGCACCCATATCTTCAAGCATATCGATAAGCTGAAGAGTACTCTTCTCGGCAAGGTCAAGGATTTCCGGCTCTCCCAGAAGCTCATACGCTTCGAGAAGTGCCCAGAGGGTATACTTTCTGCACCAGATATTCCAGTTCCAGTTGCAATCCCAACCCATTTTCTCGCGTCCGAACTCAATCGGTGCGCGGAACACAAGCTTTTCGTCCTTATACGTTCCGAGGTATCCGTCCTCGCGTGCAAAGCCCATTATGCGGTGTACGCTCTCGCGGATCGTATTTTTGAGGTCGCCGTTTCCCGTATATTTGCAGGCGCGGCACGCGCTCACGATAAGCTTGCCCCAAAACTCGCCCTGCCATATACCCAAAGGCGCGTCGGCGTCGTCAACGCAGTTTGCGAAAGCGTCCTCAGCTTCCTTGAGTATTACGTTCTTCGCCTTATCCGAGAGCATTCTCTCGTATATAAACCTCTCAAACTTCTCTTCGACCGCACCGAGAAAGTGTGCGCTTCCGATTTCGGCGGCATTTATTCTGTCAGCCTTTGCATATCCGATCATCGTCAATCTCCTTTGCTTTTCCGTTTTTCATTCGCAGAACACGGTATGATACCCGATTATACACCATTTTTCTCCGCACGTCAATACATAAACCGAATCCGTTGTGTGCTTTTTTGATAAATTTACCGTTTCTCCGTGATAAGCTCTCTCGGTATCAGTGCGTAATCGTACATAACCTCCGAATGATTCTTCACAAAAAGCTCTTTTGTCACCGTGCCGTCCGCACCGTGCGCCACCCGATATATCTCGGAGCATCTGTAAAACTTTCCGTTTTCCTCCGTAAATCTGTGGTTTTCCTCAGCAAGCGCATATAAGCACGGAAACTCTTTTTTGCTCCGAAGCTCCGCGTGCAGGATCTCTCCCTCACAGTATACGCACAGCTGAACATCGCAGTCGGCGGTGTTTTCAAATCTGTAGTCTACATAGTTGTAGCAAACGGACGTCCCGGACGAAAGCGGTTCTCTCCTTCCCTCGTCCGGAGAGAGTGCGTCGGAGTGCATATGAAACTCCGTAATCTTCATCGGACTTTGCAGAACAAGAAGGTTTATTACGTTCCCGAGATTGCAAAGTCCTCCGCCGATACCGGTCACAAGCTTGTTTTTTTCGATTATCCGCCCAACCTTATAGCCCTTTGCTGCGGTCGTGCTTCCGACTGTTCTCCAAAACGAAAAGGTTTCTCCGGGATGTATGACAAGTCCGTTTATTCTTTCTGCGGCAAGCGCAATATTGACGGCTTTCCCCTCTTGTGTGGCAATGTCAACTCCCGGAAGCCTTTTTATCATGTTTACGCTCTTCTCGGACACAATCACGGGCAGTTTTGCGTAGGTTTTCTCTTTTGCAAATACCGCTTTCCCGAAAAAGTCGCGGGCATTCCGCTTTATTGTTTCTTTTCTTACGGATATTGCGTAAAATAAGGGGTTCATTTCACAAAAAAGCATGAATTCTCTCCCTGTTCGGTAAATTTCGTTACAGCACTCCGATTTTGCGGCAGAGCTTGATGTACATTTTTTCAAACATTCTTCTCTTTCCGACTCCGGTTTCGCCCGCATTTTTTCTGTATTCGACGAACACGGAAAAAATGCCGCACCTGTTCGCACCGTATATGTCTGAAAGAAGTCTGTCTCCGACAACTGCCGTTTTGTCACTTTCTGTTCCGAGCATCCTCATCGCTTCAATAAAACCGCGCCTTTTCGGTTTTTCGGCGTCACATATGTAAGGCACGCCGACAGAAAGGGCGAAAGTCTCCGCTCTTTTCAGGTCGTTGTCGGTCAGAAGCACAGCAGAGAAGCCCTCACGTACGAGCTTCTCAAAGAGCGCCGCCGTTTCACTCTCCGGGGGCATTCCGTGGGGAACAAGCGTGCCGTCGATATCGAAAATCAGCCCCGTGATTCCCCTCGAACGAAGCTCCGCGTAGTTGATATCATACACGCTTTTGACGCAAATGTCCGGACGCAAAATTTTCGGAAAAGTCATATCACCGACCTCGCGTTTCGTCTTTTCGCACATACCGCAAAACGCTCTCTATCTGTTCGCAGTAGGTGCCGTTCGGGGCAAAAACTCCGTCCGCGAAAGCCGCGCCGACGGTAAACGCAAAGACGCCGGACTCTTTCACCGTATCTATCCTCGCAAAGCTGTTCACGCTTCCTGCAATGCAAACAGGTGCGTTTACATTCGACGTAAAATCCAAAATGAGCTTTTCGGCGTCCTTTGTATATCTGTACGCCAAAAGGTCAAAGCCGAAGACGCCTTTTTCAAGGTATTCGTGCGCCTCGGATATCATAGTCTCGCACTCTCCGTCGAGAACCGACGGTCGTCCGCTCACTTTTCCGACGTAAGGCATATACTTTATTCCGTTTTCGCGGCATATTTCATTGACGGAGTCGTAATACAGCGTTCCCATAAGAAAATCGCATCCGCACCTTGCCGCGGTTTTCGCACCGTCAATACATTCTTTCTCGCCGTATGCCGGGACCTCGAGAACCGTCGTCCCTCCGCACTCCCTCATTTCGCAAAACAGCGGTTTCATCTCGTCAAAAGGTATCCCGACTTCTTTCATTCCCCACATCGGAACCTCCGGCGCAACACCGCCGAGTCTGCACTCACGGAACAGCTCGGCCGCATTTTTTACGGTGCGGTCGCTATATGTAAGCATGACCGTGAGTTTAGGTTTGTTATCGCACATAATCAGTCGGATATCCCCTTCGTAAGCATATCGGTACAGTATCTTGTGTACCCGTCTTTTACGGGCTCGGGACCCTTGATTTTGATTTTTCCGTTCAGACCGAAAATCCACGAATAGAAGTGTCCGCTCACGGCGACCGTAACCGTTGCATGGTATCCGTTTTCTCCGTCGCGGACAAGGATGCAGTCCGTGCCGAAGAAGTCGGCGAATATGCCGAGAGACTCTTTGTCTACCGAAAGCACAACCTCATGTTCCTCGCCTCCGAACATATCGAAGGTTTTCTTGGCGTACTCGGCTCTGTCAAAATCGGATATTTCGCGGCACTCCGTTCTCGGAGTATCGTCAACCTTGGTATATTCCATTTTATCGACTCTGTAATGCTTTAACATCTCGGACTCGTCGTCGTAAGCGACAAGATAATAGTTTTCGTCGCTCCACATAAGAGCGACCGGATTCACCGAATAATACGCTCCGTCGCGCTTGAACTCTCTTTCAAAGCCGTCGGAATAGACGAAGTACTTGAACCGTATCTTGCGTGAAAGGCGTATCGCGTTCTGAATCATGTCAACATTGTAGTAAATCATTTCGTTCGGCGCTTTTACGCGTCCCGATATGACGACCGAACGCCTGAGCGTTTCAGCCTCGCTTTTCGGCGCGAGCTTCATTATTTTGTTTATGAGCGACATACTCTTTCTTGCCGTAAGAAACCGCGACGCCTGAATGACATCGACAAGTATTTTCAGCTCCGAAAGCTCAAAATCTCTTTTTCCCACGCAATATCCCGACGGCGTTCTTATGATATCCATGCCGTACTGCTCAAGGCATTCAATATCGTTGTAGATGCTCTTTCTCTCGGCGCTTATTCCGTAAACGGCAAGTGCATCTATTATCTGCGGCACGCTCATGCAATGGTTCTCGTCGGTATTCTCGAGAAGTATATCGCGAAGCCGCAAAAGCTTGAGTTTTCCTCCCATTGTCTTCGGCATAAAGTTTCCTCCTTGTGACAAATGTCAGCCTGTTATGGTACAAGTATAACACACACAGGAAGAATTTTCTGTTTACTTTTGTAAATTTTATATCCGCACGGTAAGCCCGAATTCATAAAATGTGCTTGAAAAAACGGCGGCGAAATGGTATTATGTAGTGTGTTATGTTCGGCAATAAATTCGGAAAGGCGGAAAGAACTGTGGCTTCGTCAAAAGGCAACGCAAAAAGCGCGGATAACGAGAAAATACTCAAAGAGCGGCTCAAGTCCCGCGAAACGGCAGGCGTATACTGTTTCGGCGGCGATGAGCTTTACATGATGGACTATTACGCCACGGAACTCAGTAAGTCCGCCGGCAGTATTATCGACGTTGACTATTTCAGAGGGAAGTTTTCGTTCGGAGATTTCTCCGACGCTTTCACGACGGTTTCCGTACACGAGGCGATGGAGTTCGACCTTGACAGCATGAGTATATTCGGCGACGAAGAAAGCGGTGCAAAAAAGAAGCCGAAGTCCGACATGAAGGTAATAAAGCTCGATGAGCCGAATTTTTCCGAGTGGAGTGAGTCGGATGCGGATGCTTTTCTCGATATGTTGAAAAACGTCGGCAAAAAGACGGTTGTGATAGTTTTCGCTCCCGAAAAAGAATCGTCGCAGTCGAAGACGCACACGGAAATAATGAAGGGCATCAAAAAAACGGCTCTTTGCGTGGAGCTTTATCATATGCAGCCGGGAGATGCGGCACTCATAAAGTGGCTCGGACGGACGCTTGCGAAGTGCGGAGTCGAAGCCGACACGGAGTCCGTGAGGTACATGATAAGCACGGTCGGCTGTGATATGTGTACTCTTAAGAACGAAGCGGAAAAGCTCGGAATATACCTTATGTCAAAGGGCAAAAAAAAGCTGACGCGCGAGGCAGTCGATTTCATCTGCATAAAGAATATCGACAACATAAATTTCGCTCTTCCAAACGCAATTCAGGAGGGAAACTTCACGATGGCGGCAAGGGAGCTTCACATATTCGAGGAAAAGAACACTCCGCCTCTTATCGTATTCGGAATGGTGGCGTCGGCGCTCGGAAACATGGTGAAGGTGTCATACTGCCGCAAAAAGCAGATGAGCAATGCGGAAATTGCCGCAAAGACCGGCATTCATCCGTACGTTGTACAGAAAACCGTGTCCGCGCTCACGGGACGTTTTCCGGGAAGAAAAGAAGACTCTTTCTGCAAATTTGCGTCTAAGAGAGTCCTTGACTGCGACAGACAGATGAAAGGCTCGCCGGTTGACAACTACCAGCTGCTTTGGTTTTTGCTCTTTGATCTGTGTACGTACAGGTGACAATACAACATGAAAAAAGTGCGGTTTCCACGCCGGAAGCCGCACTTTTTTATTATTCCTCTTTACTTTCGGCATCGATAAGCCCGAGTTTCGTCGTTTCAAGCTCATAAACAAGCTCGTCGCCCTGATACGTTTTCGCCGCAACCACAAGACCGTAATCAAGGCTTATCGTGTAATACTCCGTGAAAACAGCTTCGCCGAGATTATACGAAAACACAAGCTCCGCCGTGTTGCCGTAGCTCCCCTTTGATAGAGTGTACTCAAACTCCGTTGTGTCATACGGCAGGTTGAGAAAGCCGTATACCGACGGCAGCATTCCCTCGGAGAAAACGTCTGAGGTTCCGCTCGGATAAACCGCAGACGATATCGTGGGAGTATACTCCGTTACGGTTATACTCTCCCCGTCGTCCGAAATGATTTTTACCGTTCGTCCGTCTTTCATTATATCGAGCCTGTACTCGGGCGCATTACGGGAAAGCTTTACATTCTGCATCAGCGTTTTTTCGGAGTAATACGCCGTAACCGTTGCCTCCCAGACGTAATTATCCGGAACTTCAATGCTGTCTGCCACGGCTCTGAAGTTTTCCTTCGTCACGCTCACAGGCGTTTTACTGTGAGAAAAACCGCCGTTTTCGAGGGTGCTCAATATACCGTCAGAATCGCCGCCGTTCACCGAATCGCCGTCGTTTTCCCCCGGTCCGAACCGCCGCGAGGGAGGTCCGAACAGGTTCTGCCACAAAAGTACGCCTGCAACAGCGATTACGAACACGACCATTGTGATTATCTCAAATACGTTCTTTTTTATGTTCATGATATCAGATATAATCTTCGGGACGCTCGCCCAAGCCGAAGTGGTAAAGTATTGCGTCGGCTATACGTGCAGAGGTCTTTCCGTCGCCGTAGGGGTTGCGTGCCGACGCCATTTTTTCGTATTTTTCGCGGTCTGTGAGAAGCTCGGACGCCATGCGGAAAACGGTGTCCTCGTCAATTCCGGCAAGCTTCGCCGTACCTGCCTCTATTCCCTCGGGGCGTTCGGTTTCGCGGCGAAGCACGAGAACCGGCTTATTAAGAGCCGGGGCGTCCTCCTGTATACCGCCCGAATCGGTGAGAATAAGGTAGCTTTTAGCGAGAAGGTTGTGCGCTTCGACCGGAGGAAGAGGATCCGTGAGAAGCACTCTTTCTTTTCCGGAAAGTATCGCGTTTACGGTCTTTCTGACAGCGGGATTGAGGTGTACGAGGTACACTATCTGCACGTCGTCAAAGGTCTCGGCTATTCTTGCAAGCGCACGGCAGATATTCTCGAGAGGTTCGCCGAGATTTTCGCGTCTGTGCGCCGTGACGAATATTATGCGTTTTGAAAAATCGAGTTTTTCGGCAAGCTCCTTCGGAAACTTAAAGTCCTTCTTTACGGTATAGCCGACGGCGTCGATTTCGGTGTTGCCGGTGATGAAAAGTCCGTCGGTGATATTCTCTTTCACGAGCTGCTCACGGCACAGAGGAGTCGGGATAAAGTGGAGGTCGGCAATCGGACCTATCAGTCTGCGGTTCATTTCCTCGGGGTACGGCGACCACTTGTCATAGGAACGGAGTCCGGCTTCGACGTGACCGACGGGAATCTTGTTATAGAAAGCACTGAGAGCCGAGGTAAACGCGGTCGAGGTATCGCCGTGTACGAGAACAAGGTCGGGGCACTCCGCTTTGAGTACCGGGTCAAGCTTTTCGAGAATATCGGTGGTTATCGTGTTTATCGTCTGCGACGGGCGCATAATGTCGAGGTTGTACTCAGGCACAACGCCGAAAAAGTCGAGTACCGAATTGAGCATCTCTCTGTGCTGACCGGTCACGCAAACGACGGTTTCAATCTCTTTTCTCTTTCTCAGCTCATGCACGAGCGGACACATTTTTATAGCGTCGGGACGTGTGCCGAATATCGGCATTACCTTAATTTTCTTCGTCATTTGTTCCCCTCACTTTCGTTCTTGCCTTTCTTCTGCGGTTGCTCCTTATATGGGCTTCCCTCGCAGCTGATACCGTCGCAGCCCGGTTTGCAGGGCATTCCGGAGCAGTCGAGTCCGAGTCCCGTCTGGCTTCTCGTTTCGGAGTTCTTATTCACAAAAAACCAGTTGAGAATGAAGATAACGAGAGCGGAGGCTATAATCGAGATGCCGCCGAGTATTTTACCGTCGATTATGAGTATTGCGGAGGTACCGAGAATTGCGCATATTGCGTAGAGAATCATTACCGACTGCTTCTGATTGAAGCCCATATCGATAAGTCTGTGGTGGATATGACCTCTGTCCGCTGAGAAAGGACTCTTGCCCTTTGCCATGCGGCGGATAAAGGCGAATGCCGTATCGAAAAGCGGAACGGCGAACACGATAAAGGGTATGCAGAACGACACAACGGCATGGAACTTAAAGAAGCCCTGTATCGATATTATCGCAAGAGTAAAGCCCAAGAACATCGAGCCTGTGTCTCCCATGAATATCTTTGCCGGGTTGAAGTTGAACGGCAGAAAACCGATACAGCTTCCGGCAAGAATACCCGTCATAAGAATAACGGTGAGCGTTGCTTCATCGACAAAGAATGATGCGAGGAGCATCGAACACGCCGAAATTGCCGACACGCCGCAGGAAAGACCGTCAAGACCGTCGATGAGGTTCGTGGCGTTTATGAGAAACACTATCCAGAACACTGTGAGCGGTATCGAAAACGAGCCGAATTCGAGGTTTTTGCCCAAAAATGTAATTCGTGTCATAACATTGCCGGAGCAGGCAGCGACCGTTGCGGAGATTATCTGAAGTCCGAGCTTCAGAAAGGCGTTGAGAGAGTATATATCATCAAGTATTCCCGTGACTATCAGAAGTATTCCGCCGCCTATCATACCGACCATCGGCACGGAAAGGTCGCAGAACACAAGGCAGGTCACGATAAAGCCTATGAATATCGCAAGTCCACCCATTCTCGGAACAGGTTCTTTGTGCATTCTTCTGCCGTCTTTCGGCACGTCAACCGCGCCGAGCTTAAAAGCAAGAACTCTTGCTATCGGAGTTGTGGTAAAGGTTATCAGGAATGCGCAGAGCATGGCTGTGAGCAACACCACAATGTTTTGCACCGTCAAATTCATTTTTTCGTCCTTTTCCTTTCATCGGAGGTTATCTGTCCGATTATTTTACGCTGTAAAATCCGACCTTGCGGTAAACCTTTGTGAGCATCTTTCTCGCAAGGTAACGCGCCTTGTCTGCGCCGTCCTTCATTACGTCCTCAAGGTATGCCTTGTCTGCGACAATCTTCGCATACTCTGTTCTTATCGGTTCGAGAGCGTCCGCGCAGGTTTCGCCCACGGCAAGCTTGAAGTCGCCGTAGCCCTTGCCGTCAAACTCACGCTCTATCTCATCATAGGTCTTTCCGGTAAGTGCGGAGTAAATATTCATGAGGTTGTTTATGCCGTCCTTGCCTTCGGCGTACTTAACGACGCTGTCGGAGTCGGTCACGGCGCGCTTGATTTTCTTTATTGTCTCGTCTCTCTTTTCGATTATGCCGACGTATGCGCCCGGGTTGGGATCGGACTTACTCATTTTCTTTGTGGGGTCAAGGAGAGAATTTATCTTCATGCCTGTCTTGGGAATGTAGGGTTCGGGAATAACGAAGGTATCACCGTAAATGCCGTTGAAGCGTCCTGCGATGTCACGTGTTATCTCAACGTGCTGTTTCTGGTCGATGCCGACGGGAACAAGGTGTGCGCCGTAAAGAAGAATATCGGACGCCATGAGCACGGGATACGTGAAGAGTCCGGCGTTTATGTTGTCGGCGTGCTTCTGGGACTTATCCTTAAACTGCGTCATTCTCGAAAGCTCTCCGAACATTGTGTTGCAGCTAAGCACCCATGCAAGCTCTGTGTGCGCCGGAACATGGCTCTGCACGAACATAACGCTCTTTTTCGGGTCAATGCCGCAGGCAATGTAAAGCGCCAACGTTTCGAGAGTTCTGCGGCGAAGATCCGCCGGGGTCTGTCTTACGGTTATCGCATGGAGGTCAACCACGCAGTAGATACAGTCGTAGTCATCCTGAAGTCCGACCCAATTCTTTATTGCGCCGAGGTAATTTCCGAGAGTGAGAAGTCCGCTCGGCTGTACACCGGAGAAAATTCTCTTTTTCTGTTCGGTCGTTTCGACCGCTTCATTCTTGATTTCTTCTGTCATTTCGCATTCCTCATTCTTTAATATGATTTCTGAGTACGTCGGCGATTATTCCGACGCCCTTTACTATCTGTTCGTCCGTCGGTGTTGAGTAGTTCATTCTGAAGGAAAGGCTCTTTCCGCTCTCGTCGGGAAGGAAGGTAGCCCCCGGCACAACCGCAACCTCGTGAGCCACAGTATCCTTGATGAAAGAGTCGGCGTCGGTTCCGTCCGGAAGCGTTACCCACAGGAAGAGTCCGCCCTCGGGGCGTGTAAACTTCACGCTCTTCGGGAACTTTTTGTCCATTTCCGAAAGCATAAGCGACGACTTTTCACGGTAGAGCTTTCTTATTTCGGCGATATGAGCGTCGAGGTCGTATCTCTCGATATACTTTGAGCAGAGCATCTGGAAGAAAAGGTTCGTGTGAACGTCGTTCGTCTGCTTTATTACGACCACCTTGGATATAAGGTCGCGGTGTCCGCAGAGGAAGCCTATTCTCATGCCGGAGGAAAGAATCTTCGAGAAAGAGCTGCAATAGATAACGATACCCTCATCGTCCATGCTCTTTATCGTGGGGACGTCCTCTCCCGCAAAGCGAAGCTCTCCGTAGGGGTTATCCTCGAGTATCGGCACGCCGTACTTCTTCGCAAGAGCAAGCACCGCTCTTCTCTTTTCGAGAGACATTGTGATTCCCGACGGATTCTGGAAAGTCGGGATAAGGTATATCATCTTTGCGTTCTTGTTTTCGGAGAGCGCTTTTTCGAGACCCTCGACCGATATTCCGTCGTCCTCGACATCAACTCCGACAAGCTTTGCACCGGTTGAACGGAAAGCATTGAGTGCTCCTATGAAGCTCGGATTCTCACAGATAACGACATCCCCCTCGTTGCAAAGCACCTTGCACGTGAGGTCTATACCCTGCTGACCGCCGGTGACGATTATCGTTTCGTCGAAGTCGCGTCCTATACCGAATTTTTCTTTCATGCGCGCCTCAACCTGACGCCGAAGAGGCGTGTAGCCCTCGGTTATGCCGTACTGGAGTGCAATGCCGGCTTCCTTTTCAAATATTTCGTCGGCAAGCACATGAAGCTCCTCAACCGGGAACGACTTTACATTGGGATTACCTGCGGCAAACGAAATCACGTTCGGATTTGTGAGCGACTTGAATATTTCTCTTATAGCGGACGGTTTGAGTCCCGAAACCTTATCCGAAAACTTGAATTGCATTTTATCTCTGTCCTTTCTCTTTGCATTCGCAAACGCACACAGCGTTATGCACAGATATTCTTATACATTGTAGCACAAAGGGCGTAAAAAGTCAATACCGACACACAAAAAGTTACGAATACACGCAAATTAACCGCATTTTAATATGCCGTAAAACCTCCTCACTATTTCGGGCAGAGTGCAAATCTCCCCTATTTTGAAAAGCCGTCAGCACGAATATAAAAATTCCGCCTGCCGACGTGAATCGACAGACGGAAAAAGGATGGTATGGTGTTGGCTTATTTAGCGTAGTAGAAAATATTCTTGCCGTCGCTCTTGAATACCTTGTCGAGATATGCAGGGATAAGTCCGTTGAACGGAACATATGCGTTTGAATATCTGAACATTGCCTTACCCTTTGTCTGGATGAAGGTGTTGCCCTTGAATTCCGCCGCTTCGTCGCCGCCTGCCTCAAGGATAAAGAGCTGATGTGTGGAACGGTCAAATACATTGCCGCTGATTACGAAGTTTGCGGTATCAACAGCGCCTCCGCTTCTGATGTGAGAGGGAGCGGTCTTGTCGGGACGGGTAAAGCCGAAGCCTTCGCCTGCGTAGCGGCAGATGTTATCCGTGTAAGCGATATTGACCTGATATCTTGTCGTACCTTCCCTTGCACGGATGAAATGCTCTATGGAGTATACGCAACGGAGAATAACGTTGTCCTTGTAGGTTACATTCTTCATAATGAAGTCACCTTCTGTTTCATGAGACACCTGATGCGTTACGCCTGCGTCATAAACCTGATCGATGTAGCAGTTGGAAACGGTATAGTCAGTTGCGCCGCCGTAAATCTCAACGGCATTTCCGAATCTTACAGCACCCTCGTTGTAGTTTTGGAGTGCACCGCCAATCCACCAGAATTCACAGTTTTGGACGGTAAGACCCTCGCATGTGCCTGCACCGACTCCGTGGCTTCCGCCGTATGCAATGCATAGATTATCAAAGGTAATGTTATTTCCTGCGGAGAATACATTGTTTCTTCTGTTGAACTCGATGTTGGTAAATCTCTCTGCAGGGTTGCCGGAAGTAGAGCAGAGGTAAATGTAACCTGTATCGTTTGTCGCTTCAACTCTCTTTCCGCCAAGGTCATGGAAGAATTCAAGATCCTTCTTAAGATCCTTGTAACCTGTTACGGCATTGGGTCCGTCGTAAAGAGTCTTCTGAGCGATGAGACTGTGATCGCCGCCGTTGAACACGATCTGTCCGACGTCATCCGCTATTCTTTCGCTGTACTTGTAAACATTGGGTGTATCGGTCTGCTCCCACTTGCCGGTAACTGCGCCGTCGAAGGGAGAACCGTAGAACTTAGGCTTGTCGCCCTCGCCGTATGCGGAATATGTGATACCGCTTTTTGCACGGAACTTGACATCTCTCCAGAGGTCGCCTCTCTTGAAGTATACGACGCTTCCCTTGGTCATTGTAACAGCGGAAAGCTTGGCGAGAGTCTTCCAAGCGGTAGCCTCGGTGAGACCGTCGTTGGAGTCGTTACCCGTGCTTGCAGATACATAGTATGCCTTGCCGTCGCCTGTAGGCTTTACTTCGGTCTTTGTCGCTTTTATCTCGGCGATTCTGTCCTCGGTCTTCTTGTCGAGAGCCGCGAGAACGTCGTCGGGAATTGTTTCAAATTCGGAAGCACCCTCAACGCCGTCTGTGAGAGTACCCTTTTCAAAGTCGATTGTTACTGCTTTTTCGGCACCCTCAAACTTATATGTGCCGTCATCAGCCGTGCCTGTGATCTTCTTGCCGTCAGCCGCCGTAACCTTGATAACGACATAATCGGGCTTCTGCTCAACTACGGTAACGCTTCCCTCGCCCTTAGCGGTGAAGGTGTAGTCGGCAACCTCTTCGCCGGGAGTGTATAAGCGTTCGCCGCCTACAGTACCGAGAAGTCTCTTGCCTCTGATTTCGCAGAATTCGAGACTCTTGCCGGCGGTAGCGCCTGTGAAATCAGCACCGCTTTCGATTATGACTGCCGTTCCGGTGCAGTGTGTGGGCTTCTTTGCGTCGCCCTTGCCGGTGCCGGAGATTCCATTCCATATGCCGCCTCTTACGAGTACGTTGGAGTAAGCTTCGGTGACGCCTTCCTTGATGTAATTTACCGTACCGCCGAGGTCGAAGGCAGAGCCGCCGTAGATGTTTACGTATGTGCTCTTCTCGCCACTCTTGACGCAGACGATATCTTTACCGAAAATAACGTTTCTGTTGTCGCAGTAGATGGACGCATTGGCACCCTCTGACATAATGGTGAGGTTATCAAAAATCGTGTCGCATCCGGGGATCAGGTTCTTCCAAGTCGGGAAGATAATCATTGCTTCGTTAGTTTCTCTGTAGTCAACGCCGCCATAAACGCTCGTTATCATGAGCTTCTTTTTACCGCCGGTGGAGATATTTGCGCCAAGCCTAAACTGACCGCAGACAACAACCGTACCCTCATCATCGCCGATAATCTTGCGTGCAGCACCGAAGTCGGGTACTGCCTTATCGGGAGAAGAACCGTCGTTTGACGCATTGCCCTTTATACCGTCGAGATATACAACCTTGCCATCGACCTTATACTCAACCTTGCCCGTACCCTTGGGGTTATCGATCGTGGGAGTATAGTCAACGCCGCCTGCCGCAACGACTATCTGGAAGTATGCCCAGTGGCCTTCGGGGACGTCGCTGAAGGTAAGGCGCTTGTTCTTGTTGAGGATTGATGCGGAATCATATACGCCGCATACTCTGTTGATAACGGCGACAACCTCCGCACGGGTTATTGTCTTGTCTGGGCGGAATGTGCCGTCGTTATAGCCGTTTACAAGCTTATTCGAGGACGCAGCCATGATTGCGTCGTAGTACTTGTGAGTCTCCGGAACGTCGGAAAAGCTTTGAGCTCCAGACTTTATCTCAATGCTTGCCGACTTGTTTATAATCGAAACAAACTCCGCTCTCGTGATTGCGCGGTTGGGGTCAAAGTTTTCAAAGGAATCGTAGAATCCGAACTCTTCGAGATATGCTATGGTGTTGAAGAACCAGTCGTCGGACTTCACGTTCTCAAACTTTGTCTCTGTGTACTCCTTGGAAACATCGGTCTTATCGCAGAGTCTCACGATAATCGTGGATGCCTCGGCTATGGTGATATTCTTGGAGGGCTTGAAGGTGCCGTCGCTGTAGCCGGTCATATAAGTCGAAGCGAGAGTCATGAGCATCCTCGGTTTGAGAAGCTCCTTCTCAGCATTTGCGTTGACATCGGACTCAACGAACTTTACTGCCGCATTGAGGTTCTTTATCTCAGTCTTGCCGTTTGCAACAACAGTACCGTCAATCTCCGCACCGTAGCCCTTGTCGGCGAGAACGTAGAACTCCCCCTTCGCTGCGAGAGGAATTATGTAGCCCTGAGTGCCGGTTACCGTCATGGTGTTGTCAACGGTTTCTTCGCAAGCGGCTCCGTTATAGCTTATGAAAAGCTTTGTGCCGGAAATCTCCCAAGCCGCACTTCCGGAAAAATACGTCTTTTCCTTGTCTTTGCTGTTTGTACACTCAAATCCGTCACCGAGTGCAAGACGTGCGTCAATCGTGGGACGAGGCTTGTCGTCCGAACCCTTACCGGAGGCTTTTATTAACCCGAATGAACCGGAAAGGACGGTTATTGAGGAGTTTGCCGGGAAGTTCTTAGAGTCGGAAAGGTCGAATGCGGAGCCACCGTAAACATTGAGTTTCCCATCACCCTTTGTCTCTATGCCGTAACCCATAACAACAGGATGATGATCGGCATAAACCGAGTTATTATTTCCGACAACCTCGATAACCATATTTTCGAAAAGAAATGCATTATGAAGAGTGAGGTTTTTCCAGTTCTCTGGGAATCTGAGACACCCCTTATTCCTGTAATCATTTCCGTCGTAAACGGAGGTAATCTTCACTACAGCCCCGGAATCGGCACTTCCTATTCCGGTGTTACCGGTAATCTCAACGGGACCCGTGAGTACCACTGTGCCGCCGCCTGCATTCGCAACCGCCCGTATTGCGGTAACAAACGACTTTGCAGGTTTGTCGGGTGTCGCACCGCCTGTTGCCGTACCGTTTTCGCCGTCAACATAGACGACTGTCATGCCGGTCACGGTCGATATTGACGACGCCGGAAGAGTAAATGTCGCAAGCAATCCCACTGAAATAATCACAGCGAGAACAAGTGATGTAAGTCTTTTCATATTTTCCTCCTTAAGATACTCTGCAACTTGCAGTATTCCTATTGGCTTACGGTTATATTTTACACTATTTGCACAACTTTGTCAACAGCTAAAGCAAAGAAAAAATATCATAAAGCAATAAAAATTAGGGTAAGATTTGCTTTTCCAACAAACATTATTTTTAAGCCATAGAAAAATTTCCGTTGTTTTTGTCTATACTGCACAAAAAGAAAAGGTGCAAGCCTCCTTTCAGACTCCCACCTTTATGTCAAAGCTTAATTGTTCCGTTCTTCACGAGAAACCATACTATGCACGCCTGAACAGCCATTATAAACGGTATGCCGAAGACAAAGCTTACGTGCTTTATTTTGTGTCTGAAGGCGTACATTCCGACAATCATGCCGATAGAGCCGCCGAAAAACGACAAAACGAAGAAGTCCTTCTCGGGAACACGCTCCTTTCCGAGAATTGCCGAAAGTTTATCGTGTCGGCAAAGAAAGAAGACGTAGACGTTCATTATAACGAGGTATACAATCACCGCACCTTTCAGCGGATTTGCCTCCATAAAGCTTGCAAACGGCTCGATAAATTCAAGAAATGCGCTCATTATTTACGACACCTTTCTTCGGTTTCACCACCGGTGTGCATCACACTCCGCTTACGATATCCCCCGGGTAAAGTTCAAAGGGAGCGGCAATCGAGTAGCGCATTTTCGGGTGCGGTGCGCACTCTATCTTTTCGCCGTTTTCGTCGCGAAGATCAGAAAGCACAATATCACAAAAACCCTTGCCTGGCGAAATAACTCTTGCGTGTTCTCCCTCGGAGACCTTGTTTCTCTGTAAAAGTACGGCACGTCCGGTCTCTTTGTCGAAGCTCTCGACTGTGGCAAGGTACGCCTTGTCTCTTATGTAGCCGCCCTCGCCCCAGATCTGCGCATTGTCGAGAGGACTTGTGTAGAAGTAACCCGTGCAGTAGCCTCTGTGGCTAACGCTCTCCACCTCTTCGAGAGATTTGGTGTCGAACACGTAACCGTCGGGGTCGGCAAGATAGGAGTTCAGCTCGTTTTTGTAAGCATTTGCGGTGATTGCCGTGTAGTATGCGCTCTTTACCCTGCCCTCTATTTTGAAGCTGTCGATTCCGGCTTTCACGAGGTCGGGGATATGCTCTATCATGCACATATCGTTTGAGCTGAACATAAAAGTGCCGTGTTCGTTCTGCACCGCCTCGAAGCTTCGCTCGGGCTTTCCCGTTTCGTGGATTTCGGCGGTTATTTCTTTTGCGTCATACTCCCAGCGGCAGGGCTGTGCGCAAGCTCCTCTGTTTGCGTCTCTGCCGATGAAGTAGTTCGACAGGAGGCATCTTCCGGAGTGGGAAACACACATCGCGCCGTGTACGAACGCTTCAAGCTCAAGCTCCGGCGGTATCTCACTTCTTATCTCGGCAATTTCGGCAAGCGAAAGCTCTCTTGCAAGGACTACCCTCGTCGCGCCGAGTTCGTACCATGCGCGGCACGCGGCGGCGTTGAGGGTATTCGCCTGAGTTGAGATGTGGATATCGACGTTCGGTGCGTACTTTTTTGCCATTGAGAATACGCCGATATCGGAAATTATGAGTGCGTCGGGGGCTATTTCGCCGAGATAAGCAAGATACTCACGCAGAGCCTTTTCCTCGCTCGGGCGGGGCATGATGTTGACTGTGACGTAAACCTTGACGCCCTTGCCGTGCGCGTACTCGATCGCCGCCGCAAGCTCTTCGTCGGTGAAGTTGTCCGATGCCGTTCTCATACCGAAGCTCTTCCCGGCGAGGTACACGGCGTCAGCACCGTAAAGTATGGCGAAGCGCATTTTTTCAAAATTGCCGGCAGGTGCCAGAATTTCCGGTCGTTTTATCATCTTTTTACCTTTCGTTTTCGCGCGGTCTCAGTTTTCGTCGGTAAAGCCGCTTTCGGCAAGCGCCTTGTTTGCGAGATGTTCCTCGTAGGTTTCGGCAAACAGCGACGAACCGTCCGCTTTCGCGACGAAGTACTTATAATTCGTGGTTTCGGGATAGAGAGCCGCGATAATTGCGTTGAGTCCGGGGTTGCATATCGGTCCCGGGGGAAGTCCGCGGTGGATATACGTATTATACGGGTGGTCTATCCGTGTATCGGCGTCGAGTATTCTCGACTTGCGCTCTCCGTATGCCGTCTGATATGCATACTGAACGGTTGCGCAGGATTCGAGCTTATCGGGATTGCCCGTAGAAAGACGGTTGTGGAATACGGAGGATATTATGAGCTGTTCCGCTGGAAGCTTTGCCTCTTTTTCGATTATCGCCGCAAGGTTTACTATCTCATCGACGGTATATCCGAGCTTTGCGGCGCGGTCAAAGTAGGACGTATCGAACTTATTGTTGAAGTTCGAGAGCATCTTATCGATTATCGAAACGGCGCTCTCATCGTTGTAGAACTCGTATGTGTCGGGGAACAGATATCCGTCGAGGCGGTAAGTGCGCTCCTTTGAGTAACCGACCTCGGTGAGCTGCTTTACAAACTCGTAGTCGTAATCGTAGTTGTTTATTGCGTCGATGTACTCCTCTTTAGTAGCTTCAAGTCCGTTCTCGGCAAAGAGAGCAATTATTTCGTCGGTGGTGAAGCCCTCGGGAATGGTGATCTTTATTATACGTCTGTCCTTCTTTATCTCGGTTATCTCCGAAATAATCGCGTCGTAGGACATGGAATTGTCAAGGAAGTAGTCGCCGGGATTATAGACAAACTCCGTATCCTGCTTGAGATAATCGAGAAAACCGAAGCCGTAGGAGAGAACTTTATTCACAAGTGTTGTAAACGTACTCTCGCTTGCCTCGACCGTTACCGTCTTCTTTTCCTTATCCTCGGCGGACTTCTTCTTTTTGAAGTCCTTAAACTCCGAATAGTACTCAAAGGTGAGCTTTGAATTGATTATGCCGTCGTCCTTGAGAATCTCGGCGATCTCTGTTGCGGAAAGTCCTGCCGGTATCGAAACCTTCGCCTCTTTGAGGTCGCCCTTTTTGAGTGCGAATATGTCGTTTCCGGCGACGATTATCATGTACGACAAAGAAATCGAAACCACGAGCACGAAAGCCACGTAAAGAGCCATTTTGAACACGCCGAAAAATGCGCTGTCGGAAAATCTCGGCTTTTCATCGGCGTCGCTGCAAACGACAAGGTCGTCACCGGTATCCGCAGGCTCGGGAAACGCCGGCTCGTGATTTACGCCGACCTTCGGCTTCGACATAGGCACAACCGGTTTTGCCGTCTCCGGACGCGGAGGGCGTGTCGGCGGCGTCTGCGACTTTCCGACAGGCGGCACATCCGCTTTCGGAACACCGTTCTGCGGTGCGGTCTGACGTTCATTCTGAGGCTTCGGCACGGAACTGCCCGTAACCAGTCTCTTTCCGCTTTCCTCCGACTGCTTTATACTCTCGGCGATATCCGGCTGAATCTCGCCGCCGTTTATGAGCGGATGCGAAAAGCCGTTTTTAGGTGCTGACTGAGCAGCGCTCTTTATTTCTCCGCCGGTGATATTCACGTTAGGTTTTACGACCGGCTTCACGTTCGGCTTGATTATCACGGTGTCGTCGTTTGACGCCGAAGAAGCCGAAGCTTTGTTTTTCGCTGACGCACTATTTCCCTCACTTCGCAAAGGGGCGGTTTTGCCGTTTATTATATCGTCGAACGATCTTGATCTCGGCGGCAGAAGCGAACCGCCGGAGTTATTTTCGGAGCTTTCGTGCGAGGCCTCCGATGAAAGAGCGTCCAGTATATCGTCAAGCTCTTCCTCGGAGCTTTTGTTTCTCTCGTCGTTCAATTTCATTCTCCTTTCGCTTTTCTCGTTTCATGCGCAGACACGCCGTCATTCCGCCGCGATTTTCAGCACGAATGCCACTGCGACGCAGACAAACGCCGGGTTTAAAACTATCTGCGCAAACGCCTTTCCGAGACTGCGCCCGTCAGGCATGAGTCTTATCCGCGTGCTTACGAGAGTGGGAGTTTTCTCACTCTTTTTCTCACGCTCGGCATACTCCGTTTCGAGTCTGTGAAACCAAATCATAAGCGATACAAGGCACAGCACAAGAAGCACCGCAAGTGCGAGTCTGCCGCCGGAGGTATCGCCGGATATCTTCACGATAAGATTATCCGTATATATACCGAAAAGGTTATTGCAAAAGTGCATTATCATTCCGGCAAAGACGGAATCGGCGGCGCACACGGTTATTCCGATTATAAGTCCCGCCGCAAAATAAGCGACAAAGTCTCTTGCGTTAAAATGTATCATTGCGAAAACGAGCGACGTCACCGCAACAGCAGCAAGCTTGCCGCATTTCTTCTCGTATTCGGACATCGCGACGCCTCTGAAGCAAAGCTCCTCCGTTACGCACGGAACAACCGCGTAAGAAAGGAGCATATATGCGAAGTCGCCCGAGGACGACGCCGCAACCGCACTTCCGAGACGTTCGCCGAAAACGTAGCACTGTACGTATTTGAGAGCCGCCGCCGTGAAAAGCACGGCAGGCACTCCGGCAGCCGTGAGAAGAATGCCGCTTCCGTTCATCGGTTTTACACGGCAGTCTTTCCCTATGTTTATCCTTTTAAGCGTGCAGTAGAAAGCACACGGCAGTACGAATATGCAAAGCTGAATGACAACCGTCGCAAGATACGGATTTCCGCTGTTGAGGTAATTTGCGGCGGTGAGGTTTTCCGATATCAGAAGAAGACAGAACACCGCAAACAGAAGAACCGTCGGAGCGGTCACGTCGCGGTCGAACGAAAACGCGAGTTGGCTTTTCGCTGTATTCGCGGCGCCTTCTGTTTTCGCATTTCCAACAGCTGTTTTCGATGTTGTGTCCGTCTGTGTTTTTTCCTTGTTTTTCAGATCCTTATCTGGAAGCATTTACGGCACTCACTCCCCGTTCGCTTATAAGAATATCGACGTGTTTGTCGAAACGTCCTCTCGGTACTCTGGGAATAATCATATTGCTGTAAACAAGTCCGACCTTTACGCCGGGGAAGCTGCTCAGGAATCTGTCGTAGAAGCCCTTGCCGTAGCCTATTCTGTAGCCCTCTTTATCAAAAACTATAGCCGGAACCACGCATATCGAAAGGCTCGACGGCACGTATTCCTCGAGTCCCTTTTTGGGTTCGAGTATTCCGAACGCGCCCTCCTCAAGGTCGTCGCGCGAATTTACGTAATAATACTTCATCGTATTGTCCTCAAAGCAAAGCGGAAATGCCGCTTTTTTGCCCGCTTTGATTGCGGCGTCGAAGATATTCCACGTATCTATTTCGCTTCCCATGGAAGCGTAGAGAAGTATCTCGTTTGAATGTCTGTAGGTTATCGAAGCGGTGAGTCTGTCGAATATTTTCTTGTCAAATTCATCTCTCTTAGCCTTATCCATCTCATTTCTTATCGCCGAATACTTTTCTCTCATTTCTCTTTTTACTACTCTGATCTCTGCCATAAATGTCAACTCCTCAAAGCTCCGCATTAAAATCCTGCCCGTTTCTGCGGTAAATACCGGGAGGTATTATTGAAAGCAAAACCGACCTTTGCGAAAAAGCGCACTCAGCGCGCGTAAATCGAAGCTCTCACCTTTTCGGCGGCGTTCTTTCCGGAAAGGGCTTCTATAAGCGCGAAAGAAAACTCCTCCGAGGCGCCTGCGGCAATCGAAGTAATGAACTTTCCGTCAATGGCTACTCTGTCGCTGCACGCAAGACATCCGTCAAGCTCGTCCGACATCGACGGATAGCAAACAGCACGCCTGCCCTCCAAAAGTCCCATCTGTGCGAGTATCGTCGGTGCGGCGCAGATTGCTGCAATATATACGTCGTTTTCGGCGCATCGGCGTATCATTTCAACCGCACTTTTACTGCTCTTTATGCCGTCAACTCCGCCGAGTCCGCCGGGGAGAATAATCATCTCGAGGTCGTTGTCCGTCATTTCGTCCTCGGTGATATCCGCCGTCACTTCTATTCCGTGAGCGCCCTTTATTCTCTCACCGCCGATACCCACCGATATTATATCAATACCGGCACGGCGAAGATAGTCGATTTGAGTAAGCGCTTCTATTTCTTCAAAGCCGTCTGCAAGAAATATATATACCATTTTCTTCTCCTCTTTTCGTTCAGTTGCCGTTTTTCCCGAAAAATCCGCTCTCTTTGAGTTTTTCGAGCACGGTTCTTTCCACTTCGCTCTGTATTCTGTCTATTGTATAAGGTATACTTCCCTCTCCGCATTTTATTCGCGTCCAGCCCCATTTGCGAATGACATATTCCGCCGCCGCTTTCGCTTTGTGCAGGTGGTCGCCGCTTGCCTCGTGTATGTCCTTGCTCACTCCCGTTTCGGCGCTTCTCGCTTCGAGAAGACTCCGTGCGGCGGCTTCGGGCATATCGAGGTAAATCACGAGATCCGGCTTCGGTATTCCGAGCTTCACAAACTCAAAGTCGCAAAGCCACTCGAGAAACTTGTCTTTTTCGCCGTCGCCGTCTATCTTCGCAAGCTGATGAATTGCGTTCGAGGTTGTGTACCTATTAAGTATTATTACACGCTTTTCGTCATTATAAGCCTTCTGCCAATTTTTTTTGAAGCTTGCGTATCTGTCGGCGGCAAAAAACATTGACGCGGCGTAAGCGTTGGTATCCTCCGGCTTTTTTCCGAACTCGCCGCCGAGATACATCTTCACAAGCGTACTCGAAGGGCTGTCGTAGTCAGGAAAAGAAAGCTCAGTCACCTCAATCCCCATTTTTCGGAGATTCTCGGCAAGTCTGTCCGACTGCGTTTTTTTGCCCGAGGCGTCAGTACCCTCTATGGCAACAAGAAAGCTCATTTCTTCACCTCATATACTCCGCGAAAGCTCACGCCGTATGCGGATAAAATCTCGTTCACGTTCCCGAATATCGGTTTCCGCCGTTATCGAAACCGAGCTTCGCTCTCACCTCTGCCTGTTTTCCGCAGGAGTAAGCTCCCTCGGCGCACTTTCCTCTGAGGCACGACGGTCCGGCGTTCTTAAAGAGAAGCGGCGATACCTCACGGACCTGACGGAGCATTTCGCAGGCAAGGTCTCTTATCTCCCACTGCGCTCTGTTGCAGCAGCGGAGTGAGAAGAAGTTATAGAGCGAGCGTATATTCATTGTCATGACAATTCTCGTGTCGCAGGCGTTTGAAAGCACGTATCTTGCGTCCTCGTTAGACTTTTTCCCTGCGGCATACGCGGCGTCCTTTTCACTCATCCCGGCGGCGAGATTATCCTCGGTGTGCTTTTTCTTAAGTATTTCGGAGAGCTTGTTGTAGGTAGCACGGTCGTTCTCCATCGCCTTCACGAAAAGCTCCTTCGCCTCGGGTATCGCCTCGATTTCCGGGGGGATTATATAGTCAAATTCGCCCTTGTTTACGTATCTCTGACTCTGCACGCTGTAGGAGGCAATGCGGTGTCTTGTAATCTGCGCAAGAAGCGACCGCGAAACACCCTCTATGGCAAAAGTAAAGCTCACGTGTTCAAACGGGCTTTCGTGACCGAGACCCATGAGCATGGTGACAAAGCTCTCGGCTTTGTCGGGAGTCATCTTTTCGCATATTTCGTCCACGCCGACCGGAGAATAACAGAGCTTTGCCGCCGCCGCTATCGTTCTCTCGGGGTCGGGAGTATGAGTAAGTATTTTTACGTTCACGTTATTTTCTCCTTATTTTTCCGCGCTTGTATTCGGCACTTTGTTTCCGTGTACGGCAACGCCTACGATAAACTTCGGGAGCTTCATCATTCTGCCTATTCTCGTCGGCATCTTGATAAGTCTGTGAAGCCACTCAAGGTTATGCTCGATGAAAAACTTCGGCGCTCTCTTCACCGTGCCGGAGAACACATCGAGGCTTCCGCCGAGTCCCATTGCAAGCTTCACGTCAAGCTTATCTCTGTTGTCGTAAATCCACTTCTCCTGCTTCGGCGCGCCGAGGCACACAAAGAGAACCTTTGCTCCGGATTTATTGATGTCGTCGATAATGCCGGGAACGTCGGCTTCCTTGAAGTAACCGTCGCGTGTGCCGGAAATGACAAGTCCGGGGTGCTTCTCGCAGAGCTTCTTTGCGGCAAGGTTCGCGATACTGTCGCGTTCGTCGTTCTTCGGAGACGCACCGAAAAGGTAAAGTCCCTCGCCCGTTTTCGATATATGCTCGACGACCTTCTCGGCAAGCTCGCATCCAGGGACCTTCTCTTTGAGCGGAGTGTGCAGAAGCTTTGCGGCGTAAACCACGCCTATTCCGTCGGGAATAATGAGTTCTGCGGAGTTTATGACCTTGTAGCTGTCCGGATTTTCAACGCAGTTCTGTACGATCTCGGAGTTCGGAGTGTAAATTGCCGAACAGCCGTCGCCGCCGATAAGTCCGACAGCCTTTGCGAGAGCCTCCTCCATGGTAACATTGTCAAAGTACACACCTCTTACATTTATCCTATCGCTCATACATTTTACCGTCTTTCATAAGTAGTAAACAAGGGAACTTATTACGACACTATCCCACATTATTATTGCATTATACCACTGTAAAGGAGTCATTTCAATTATAAAACATTTACATTATGTAAAATTTCTCTCGGTGATACTTTTCGTTCTGTTCTTCGGACGAATTTACAATTCCGTGTACAAAAATCACTATTCTTAGGCTTATGTATTCTGATATAATGTACCCGAAGAAACAAATTTGTCAAGGAGGCTTGCGTCATGAATGCGCCGAAGAAAATATACATCATGTATCCCGAGAAAATCGGCACTGTTTCTCCCGAAATATACGGTCACTTCACCGAGCATATAGGCGGTGTGATATACGACGGAATATGGGTCGGCAAGGACTCGGGCATTCCCAACATAAAAGGCTTCAGAAAAGATCTCGTCGAAAAGCTCCGCGCGATAAAGGCTCCCGTCATACGCTGGCCGGGCGGCTGTTTCGCCGAGACCTACGACTGGCGCGACGGCATAGGAAAGAACCGTCCGACGCGCATTAACTGGTGGCAGAGTGCAGACGGCAAAACCGAACCGAACGAGGTCGGCACGCACGAATTTATGGATTTCTGCGAAGAGGTCGGCGCAAAAGCGTACTTTGCGGCTAACCTTACGTCGGTAACTCCCCTTCACATAAGAAACTGGATGGACTATTGTCTGTCGCCGAAAGGCACAACGGCTCTCGCAAAGGAGCGTGAGGTGAACGGTCATCCCGAACCTTTCGACATACCTTTTTGGGGAGTCGGCAACGAAAACTGGGGCGGCGGCGGAAGTATGCTTCCCGAATATTACGCAAATGAATTCAGACGTTTTTCAACCGTGATGAAGAATGCATTTCCCAAAGCTGAGCTTTTCATGTGCGGCGAAAACGCAGAGGACTACGGCTGGACTGACACGGTCATAAGGGGAACGTGCGGAGTTGCGACGTCGGTAGACGGCTTTGCCATGCACTACTACTGCGGTTCGACTCCGGGTGAGGTAACCGGCTTCGGAAAAGAAGACTGGGACAAACAGCTCTCTCAGGCTGCCAAGATGGGTGCTATCATAGAGCGCAACCGCCACATAATAGCCGGTCACGGCATGGAGGGTCATGCGAAGCTCGTCGTTGACGAATGGGGCTGCTGGCACAGAGGCGGAACGGGACCGTCCAAGGGCGAGTTTCTCTTTGAACAGCAGAACACTCTCCGTGACGCCGCCGTTGCGGCACTGACGCTCAACATATTCAACAACAACTGCGACATTGTGCGCATGGCAAACATTGCACAGCTTGTCAACTGTCTGCAATCGCTCTTTCTTTCCTGCGGCGAGAACTGCATTGTCACGCCGACCTATCACGTTTTCGATATGTACAAGGAACACATGGGAGCGGAAGCCGTCCGCACTGTCATTGAGGGCAACGAAGAGCTTTCGTCGTCGGTGTCGGTCTCGGCGTCGGTAAAGGACGGAAAGACTCTCCTCACACTCTGCAATCTCTCGTACACGGACGACGCCGAAATCACACTCTGCGGAGTAGGCGGCTTCCCCGTTTTGCCGTCAAGTGTCAAAGCGGAGCTTCTCTTTGACGACGACCTCACGGTGCACAACACGTTTGAAAGCCCGAACAGGGTTAAAGTGACAAAGCGTGTAATCGACCTGTCAAAGCCTTTCACCGTACCTAAAGGCGGCGTTCTCTCCGTAAGATTTTAACGAATACGGCAAAGTGCCGCACTGCATCGTTCCGACGCAGTGCGGCGCTTTTTGGCATTATTTTCTGTTCTTGCGTTTTTCGTAGTCCTCGTCGATACGCTTGCTCCATTCGGCAGTCATCGGCATACTGTTTCTCACGCCGCACACAGCACTCGCAACGGCTTCAAAAACTGCCTCCGTTCCTTTTCTGTCAGCGCAGTAGTTTGCGGCGCGGTCGGCGTTAATACCGAAGCGTTTGGCGGTTTCGACAGAGTCGATATTCGCACCTATAAACAGGAACTCCCAGCCGAATTTTTCCTTCTTCTCCTTTATCATTTTCTTCACGGCGTCGCTTGTATAAATGCGGCTCGCGTTTTCCATTCCGTCAGTTGTAATGACAAACAGCGTATGCTCCGGTATATCCTCTTCTCTTGCGTATTTATGCACATTGCTTATGTGCTTCACGGCACAGCCTATTGCGTCGATAAGAGCGGTCGAACCTCTCACAACGTAGTCCCTCTCCGTCATTGGTTCTACCTTACGTACATCGACGCGGTCGTGAAGGACAAGGCTTTCGTGGTCAAAAAGCACGGTTGAAACGAACGCTTCGCCCTTTTCACTTTTCTGCTTCTCGATCATTGAGTTAAAGCCTCCTATGGTATCTCTTTCGAGTCCCGACATAGAGCCGCTTCGGTCAAGTATGAATACGATTTCGGTGAGTCCTTTTTTCATGATATGTACCTCCGTTATAATAAAAAATTGAGCTGTTCGGTGTCTTTCACCTTACAGCTCATATTATACCGTTTTATTTGCGGGGTTTGGTCGCCTGATGTGCGACAAATTTCAATTGCCGCCGAAGTTGCGCATGAATTCTCTCAAATTATAGTCCGAAGAAGAATTGGAAAGCACGGCGAAATCAATATTCAGGAACGCGCCGCAAGACTCGAATCTCTCAAGCACATTCCTGAAAATATCCGAGACTGTTCTTGCGTCGTTGCCGAAAGCACCACAGCCGAATGCGCCGAGAACAAGGTTTTCGTAGCCGCAAAACGCGGCGCACTTGAGCATTCCCTCTATGCGCTTCGCGAAAAGGTTTACGTACTCTCCCACACTCATGCCGTAAAGCCCGGGAACCGCAATCGGCGCGGCGCAGGTAATCACGGCTACGACTGCCGATTCCTCCAGGAGGTCTCCGTTTTCGTCCTTTATTATCTCGACCTTGGGCGTGATTATTACAGCGTCGGAACTCAAATCGGAGCGGAGCTTGCGGTTGTATCGGTAGTAAGCAACGGCTTCTTCACCCTCAAGCGACAAAAGAAGCGAGCTTTTTCTGCAAAGATCCTCCTCCTGCGCCATTGCTCCGCCTCTCACGCCTCCGCCGGGGTCCACGGGGTTTGCGAAATTGAGAACCAATATCTCCTTATTTCCCCTCTCCGACGGCGAAAGCTCGGCGTACATCCTGCGTGCCGCCGCAAAAGAATCTGCGTTTTCGCACGTATACCGGCATTTTTGCGAGGGTTTATCAACAAGTCTTATCGAGTGAACCTGTTCGGGCAGAAACGCTCTCGCCTCCCGTCTTTCCGAGTCCGAAAGCTTCAGATACCTCTTTTCGCCGTCTTTGACGTAAAAGCCGTTTTCAAATACTCTCAGCGTATCGTCAAGCATCATTATTTCACGCATATAATCATCCTCCCTGCACAGTAACGCAAATCACGTTCACACTCCCAGAAGCGTCTGATCGAACGCAAACAGCGCCTCGTTTATCTCGAAAATATTGTAGTTGCCGTTTCTCACGAAGTATTCGACGATAATATCGAATTTATTGGAGTGAGAAAGCGCAAAGCCGGCTTTCATGAGCATATTCTGCATTTCGGGAAGCGTCAGCTCCAAAGCAACGGCGAAGGCTATTACCGTCGGCTTTGACGGTTTGTAGTTCCTGTCGGAGCGAATCTTCGAGAAAAGCTTACGGTCGATATTCGCCTTTTTGTAGCACTGCACGTCGGTCATGCCACGCTCGTCGATCTTCCGCAGAAGCATTTCGGAAAAGCTCTCGTCAAGCATTTCAAGCGCCTCTTCAAGCGACGGACACGCCGGGCAACAGACGGTCGCCGGAATAATTACTTCCGCAGCATCTTCCGCAGCATTCGGGAATACTGTGTTCTCCGTCGGGAAATTCGGCAGCATGGTCGGTGTTTTCCGAGCCGTTTCGTTTTCGTGGTTATTCTGCGTCGGTTCTGACGGTGCGGCGGGAAATCTCGGTCGCTTCGGCGCCGATTCTTTTGTCTCGGGCGGTGCGGTTCGTGAAAAGTCCAAATACCGTGTTGCGCCGATGCTTGCGGCGGTTTCTTCGGCATAGTTGTCGTCGATATACTCCGCAATGTCGGAATACAGCTTTTTGCCTATGGCATACGACTTTTTATCGAAAACGACAAGGTACACCGTCATATCGTTTTCGGCAAGAAATCCGCTCACTGCGTTCACCGCAACTCTCAGTGCGATGTCCTTGGGAAACCCGTATGCGCCCGACGAAATAAGGGGGAACGCAACGCTCTCGCACCCATATGCCTTCGCCGCTTCGAGAGAATTTACGTAGCAAAGCGCAAACTTTTCGCACTTGCCTTTTTTTGTATCAAACGGGTAAAACCACTGAGGTCCTACGGTATGTATCACGTATTTGCACGGAAGATTATATCCGCCCGTGACCTTTGCCTCGCCGACGCCGCACCTTCCGAGAACCTTACACGCCTTCAGAAGTTCTTTGCCTGCGGCACGGTGAATACAGCCGTCCGCGCCGCCTCCGCCGAGAAGCCGACTGTTCGCCGAGTTCACTATGGCGTCAACGTGCATTTTCGTTATGTCATCTCTTACGATTTGCAGGGGCAAGCTATCACGTCCTCAAATATAATCGAAATTTGTATTAACATGATTTTACATCGTTTTAACGTCCGTGTCAATACTGTATTTTCGCATTTTGAAAAATTTTACACTTTGCTTTCGGTAAAAAAGCTCCTCCTCGGCTTCAAAATACCGTGGAGGAGTGTGGTTTACATTTATTTGCTAATTACTTTGCCGCTTCGAGGATAACCTTTCCGACGTTTTCGTTGCGGCGGAGAACCTCCTGCGCTTTGTCGGCGTTTTCAAGCGGAAAACGTGCGTAGACAAGCGGCTTTACCGTGCCGTCGGCAATCGAGGGAAGAACCTTTTTCTCAAGCTCTGCCATAACGGCGTTCTTTTCGTCAACTGTTCTTGAGCGGAGCGTGCTTCCGATGAGCTTAAGTCTCTTTCCGAGAAGCACACGGAGATCTATCGTCGTCTCGACGCCGGCAAGGGTCGCTATCATTACCCAGCGTCCGAGACGTGCCATCTGCGCAAAATGCTTTCCGAGGTCTGCACCGGCAACACAGTCGAGAACGACGTTTACGCTTTCCTCTTCAAACACCTTGCCGAGATCCTCTTTCTTTGTGTTGACTATTCTGTCAGCACCGATATTCTTTATTGCCTCTGCTTTTGCGTCGCTTCTTACTGTAACGACGACTCTCGCACCCATGAGCTTTGCAATCTGAGTTGCGGCAATGCCCACGCCGCTCGCGCCTGCGAAGATGAGTATGGTTTCACCATCTTTAAGATCAGCCTCATGCACGAGGTTGAGGTATGCCGTCGCATACGCTTCGGGAATGCACGCGCCCTGTTCAAAGGTCATGCCGTCGGGAAGCTTCATGCACATTCCCTCGCTCACTGCCGCATACTCCGAGTAACCGCCGCCTCCGAGAAGCGCGCAGACTCTGTCGCCGACTTTGAGTCTCGTGCAGTCTTCGCCGACCTCTTCAACTTCTCCCGACACTTCAAGTCCGCACCACGGAGGACAGCCCTCTGGCGACGGGTATGTTCCGTCCTTCTGCAAAAGGTCGGCACGGTTCACGCCTGCGTTGTGAACCTTTATAAGCACCTCTTTGGCGTTCGGCGTCGGTTTCGCGACCTCCGTCCAGAGAAAATCGTTATTTGCGTCAAGTATCATTGCTTTCATTGTTTTCACTCTCCGTTTTTATATTTCAATATAGATTTTATCCGCTGTGACGGAAAAAGTAAATGTCAAAAGCGTCACTGTTTGTCGATTTTGATACTGTTTTTGCCTCTGTCGACACAAAACACACGCCGTTCATACCATAAACCTTGCTTTGTTCAAAATAATACGGTATATTGATAGGTGAAGTATTTTTTGCGGAGGAACAATATGGGAAACAGCGTTTATGACGAAATACGCATAAAGCGGATAGCCGCCGTGAACAGGCTCAACATTTTTCTTGATGAGTGCCACAACAGAATAAACCGTCCCGTATGCGGCATTGCCCTCAAGACAAAGGGGCAGACCGTCTATACCTGCAACGGAAAAAAGCATATTTCAACGCCGGAATCGTCCGTGCTTCTGACACAGGGTTCGAGCTACAAAATCCACTATGACGAGCCGGGAGAATGTATCATGGCGGAGTTTGTGCTTGACGACGGAAACACGCTCTCCTGCGGAAATGCGCTTTACAGCGTGAATCTCAAAAACCCCGAAGAAGCGCACTCCTGCGCCTACAAGCTTCTTCGTCTGTGGGAAAAGTACGGCGAATGCGCAAAAACCTTTGCCGCTCTTTACGAGCTTCTTGCGGTTCTCTCGGAGTCTGCTTCGACCGACTACTCCTACTCCTCCAAAAGCAAGCGGAACGTAATAAAGCCGTCGGTTGAGAAGCTTTTGGCGGAGTATTCCGATCCGGAACTCTGCGTGTCCGAGCTTGCGGCGGAATCCGGCATCAGCGACGTATACTTCCGCAAAATATTCAAGGAATGCTACGGTATGCCTCCGGCAAAGTATCTTTCGTCACTGCGCATAAAAAAGGCGAAACAGCTTCTGATAAGCGACGGCATCTCAATAGGAGAGGCGGCGTCCGCCGTCGGCTTCTCCGACATTTACGTCTTCTCAAAGGCCTTCAAGCGCATTGTCGGCATACCGGCGTCCGAATACATAAGAAGCGCCGTTGATGATAACATATAACCGCAATCAGCATTCACCCGCGCCGCTCTTCCCTCGAGCGGCGCGTTTTTTTATGCTCTTTAAGGTCTTTTCGGGGAAAAAGAAAAAGTCAAGGTACAGTGTTTTGTGAGCGATATAAGCGAAAAGCACCGAGAAAAGCATTCCGGACAGAGTGCCGATGACAATGTGTACCGCCCACGAGGTAATGCCGATACGCAGAAGTGCGACCCTTGCGGCGGCGGTAAATATTGTGTGCAAAAGGAAGATCTGAAAGGAGTATTTTCCGAGAAAATCAAGGCACTTTCCGACAGCACGGAGTTTTGTCGCTTCGTAAACAAAGAGGACACTTGCCGCGATGCCGAGAAGCATTGCCGCCTCCTTTATTCCGGCTTTTCCGATAAGTCCGCACGCCGAGAGGATATATCCCGACACGGCGTGACAGATTATAACGGCATACCTTGTGAATGGCTTGCACGACTTTACTCTATCGAGAACCGCGAGTGTGCCGACTCCGAACGGAACAGCACCGTACACTGCCGCTTCAAGGCCGCCGAAGCCGACTCCGAAAAGCGGAAGTATGTAGCCTGCCGCGGCAAGAATCAGCGTTACTTGGAGGTTTCCCGCAAACCGTGACAAAACCGTCCACACGAGGAACACGAAAAAGAGAGCATACAGGTACCAATACTGTGCCGTCGGAACGGTAAAAACCGTGAAAATATCCGAAAGCTCCGACCGCGTATTTGCATTCGCGACGAAGCTGTTTATCACGATATATATTACGGAAAACACCGTATACGGCACACCGAGGTTAAGGAGCTTGCGGAGTACAAAACCACAACCCGTGCCTTTTGAAAACGAGCCGCCGGTAATTCTGTAAACGTAGCCGTTGAGGAAAAGAAAGAGCGGAA
Source organism: uncultured Eubacteriales bacterium (assembly GCA_934502885.1). Taxonomy (GTDB): domain Bacteria; phylum Bacillota; class Clostridia; order Oscillospirales; family CAG-382; genus CAKSUT01. The sequence continues at coordinate 127,838 of CAKSUT010000002.1, forward strand.
CGTGAAACGACCATATGAAGTTTTCCGCAACATACAGAACCTCGGGAATTTCTACACCCGAAAGCCGTACACCGCGCAGTACGTGACCGAAAAGCACAAGAAAGCAGGCGTATGCTTTGAGTCTGTCCGCAAGAAGGTCTCTTTCCACGTTTCTCTTATCCCCTTTCCTTCTTAAGTTTTATCGTCTGTATCGTTTTTAACAGGACTGCATTCCTCGGAGTCGCACTGTGCGGCAACGATATATTTGGGGCGTCCCTTTATTTCCTCGTATATTCTTGCGACGTAGTAACTGATTATGCCGAGGCTTATCATCATTATGCTTCCGATGAATATCATGACGAAGATTACGGTTGTAATTCCCTCAAGCGCGCGTCCGGAAAGCTTATCGACAAGCGCCCATATACCGAGTACGACCGCAATAACAAGCATAATAACTCCGAGTACGGTAACTATCTGCATAGGTGCCGCGGAGTATGCGGCGATATTTGAAAGTGCATACCTCACAAGCCCGTACGGTGACCACTTCGACTCTCCCTCCGTGCGCTTTGCGACCTCAAATCCGACTGTTGTCTTTCTGAAGCCGACCCAGTGAGTTATCGCGCGAAAAAAGCCCTTTCTCTCGGGGATTTTGTTGAGAATATCGATAACCTTTCTGTCGATGAGCTTAAAGTCGGAGGAATTTGCCATATCGAATCCCGAAAGACCGCCTATAACCGAGTAAAAGCACTTTGCCAAAAGTCTGTGGCAGGCACTCTCCTTTCCTCTGTCGGTTTTCACGCCCTCGACTATCTCGTACCCCTTTTCCCAAAGTCTGTACATCTCGACTATCTTTTCCGGCGGATGCTGAAGGTCGCAGTCAATGACGACCGCACAGTCGCCGGCGGCACTCGCAAGTCCTGCCGATATTGCGGCTTCCTTGCCGAAGTTTCTCGAAAAATGAAGTCCCCTGACATTTTCCCCGCTCTCTGCGAGTCTCTTTATAACGTCGTATGTAGAATCAAGAGAGCCGTCGTCAACAAATATTATCTCAAAACCGATGCCGTTTTTCCCGAGCACCTCCGAAATTTTCCTGTACGCTTTCTCGCAGGAAAGCTCTTCGTTGTAAGACGGAACGATAACTGACAGCACCTTTTTCCCTCCTTTGCGGTGTTATTCCGTGTTTTTAACGCCACACGAAAAAAGCGGTCACTCCGAGAATGTCGGAAAAGTGTCGCTCTTTCCGGTGCGGTGAAGTCCGATTTTTTCAGCGGCGGCGATACAACGGAGTCCGTCGGCTCTCGCTCTTCTCTTTCTTCTTGAAAGCTCACCGGCGAAAAAGAGCGGAGAAATCCCGGCACGCACTGCGCCGAGGACAATTTTAACGGGTGAAATTCCTTTGCGTTTGTATTCGGCAAGCACCTCGATAAGCGCGCGGTCAAGTGCGTATTTGTCGGTTATTCCGCACCCGTCAAGGAGTTTCTTTAAATGCCGCGCAAAATGCGAGAACTCGCCGATATCGATTTTTTCCGCGTCTTTAAAGTACATTCCGTCGATGTAATAGCTGCGCTCACTGTCGGACATCGACATACCCAGCGACGAAAAGTACCGTTCCTGTATTCCGAGCACCTCCGTGCGCTGTCTTTCGGCGGTTGTTGCCGTGATCTGCGACGGATGGAGTCTGTATATTACAAGGTATTCGTCCTGAATCTCGAGCCGTTTTCCGTCCGCCGCCATTCGCGTCCAAAGGTCGAGATCCTCCGTGCAGGTGAGAGCTTCGTTGTAGCGAAAGCTTTTCATTACACTGCTTTTTGCGATAACCCCGGGGTGAAGTATGGGGTTTGCGAAAAGAAGCATGGCTTTCACGGAGTCCGCGTCGCACGGACCGCCTCCGCCGCCGGAGCTTATCTTACCGTCTTTTTGTGTGAAAAATCTGCATGAGGAAAGGTCAACGTCGCTTCTCGACTCCATAAACGCAAACTGCCTTTCGAGCCTGTTCGGAAGACATATATCGTCTGCGTCGATGCGTGCTATGTAGCGTCCACAGGCGTTTTCGACTGCTCTGTTGAGCGAGGCGGCAAGCTTCATGTTGCGTTCGTTGCGGATAACCTTTATTCTTCCGTCGCGAAGCGCGTACTCTTTCAGTATTTCGGGCGTTGCGTCCGCGGAGCAGTCGTCAACCGCAATAAGCTCCCAATCGTCAAAGGTTTGAAAGCACACGCTTTCAAGCGTTTCGGAAAGGTACTTCTCTCCGTTGTAAACGCTCATTACAACCGATATTTCGGGTCTTTTGCCTGTACTCATGCCTGTGTCCCCCGTTTCACGACTTTATTTTCCGCGCCGCTCTTTTGAGAACGCCGCATACATACAAAAACAGAAATGCCGTCCGCACCGCGCCGACCTTCAGAAGGATATGCGTGATTTTGCTTTTCGGAGATATTCTGCCGAACTTTGCCTTTTTTACCTCTTCATAAAGTGCCGAGGTCATTATGGCTTTTTTTACCTCCCCGACACATCCGAAAAGTCCGCTCTCAGCCGCCGACGCCAAAAGCGCGAGACACATATAGAACGAATACCTCGATATCTGCTCTTTGAAGTCTAAGCCTGCGCCGTCGAGAGAGGCATGAAGCGAGGCGACGACTCTTTCTATCTGCGTGAATCTGTCAACGCGAAAATCATTTGAAATCGAGGTGCTTCTCACGGTGTAAAAATACGCCGTTTTTTTGCTCACGTACACCTTTTCGGCATTCAGAAAGCACGGTGCGAGACAGCATATATCCTCTCCGAGCGATATTTTCTCGGAAACGGCAAGCTGATACTTTTTTGCAAGAGTGCGTCTTATCGCTCTGCCCCACAGAAAGAAGAGTGCGTGGCGCATATTTTCGTCAAGAATAAGCTTCGGGAATATCTCGCTCTCCGTCTTCTCTCTGTCATACTCTCCCTCGCGGAGAATATCGTCGCATTTCTCGTTCGGATGTCCGTTTTCGTCGGTTCTCACATACGAAAACGACACGATATCGGCATTTGTTTTTTGCAGAACGTCCGCCATATTTTCGAGTGCGTCGGGAAGAAGCGCGTCGTCCGCGTCAAGACAAACAACATAATCACCCTCGGCGACCGAGACTCCGGCGCGGCGTGCGCTGACAAGTCCGCCGTTTCCCTTGTGTATTACTTTTATTGCGGTGTTATCCGCCTTTTCCGCGTAGCTGTCGCAAATTCCGGGACAGCCGTCGGGCGAGCCGTCGTCAACAAGGATAAGCTCATAATCGGTGCAGGTCTGACCGAGAACGCTGTCGATACAGCGGCAAAGATATTTTTCAACATTGTATATCGGCACAATTACGGAAAACAGCATTCCACTCATTCCTTTCCCGAATTTATTCTCTCCCTGAATTTAACCGCAAGCACCTTGAGCGCATACAGCTTATGCTTCATGAAAAACGCGAATGCCGCCTGCATCTTCGGAAGTCTGTACCACGGATAACTTTTCAGAGCCTTTGCAATCTCCGGCGTTTCGCAGATTTCCTTGAGTCTCGACCGAAGCTCGCCGTATTTCATGCCGCACTCGGACGCATACATAACCGTCTGCGAGCAGAGTATTCTGCCGAACGCCTGTCTCAGTCGGTCGAGGTATATGCGGTACTCGCTTTCCGGCATTCGGCGCGCAAGTCTCTTTTCGGCTTCGTTTATGAAAACCGCGCACTTTGCGAGGCGTGAGGCGTTATATGATTTGGAAAGAGACTCTCCGTTTCTGCAATATGAATAGTACGCATCCGGAAGACCGACAATTCTGTCCGCACACATGGCAAAGTCAAGCAAAAAAAGAGCGTCCTCAGAAAGCACTTTTCTTTCCGACATAAAACGCACTCGTTTTTCCTCAATCACACTGCGTTTAAATATGTCCTTGCAGACACTCATTCCGTATCTCGAATCGAGTTTTTCGTGCGCAAGTGCGCCGACCGTTCCGAGCATAAACTCATTCATACCGTCTTTGCCGCAAAGAAGTGTTTCCTCTGAAAAATAGTTATGTTCAAAACCGAAATCTCCTCCATCTTCACTGAACATATTTCCGCCCACAAAGCGAATTCCCGACACAACGAGGTCGGCGTCGGTTCTTTTTGCGGCGCAATACAGCTCTTCAAACATCTTATGATCGGCAAAATCGTCCGAATCGGCAAAGCCGACGTACTCGCCGACGGCACATTCAAGCCCCGCGTTGCGCGCAAAACCCGCGCCCTCGTTTTTCTTGTGTACGACCTTTATGCGGCTGTCGCTCTCTGCGGCGGCGTCGCACATCGACGGGCAATTATCGGGTGAGCCGTCATCAACGAGTATTATCTCAATTTCGTGAAGCGTCTGTTTTTTCAGCGAATCAAGGCATCTGACGAGGTACTTTTCGGTTTTGTACACGGGTACTATGATGCTTACCTTTACCTCATTCACGATTTACCACCGTTTCTTTCGACGAGTTCTTTATATTTCCCTACAAGTATTTCGCAATACTTCGCCGACGTAAGAATTTCACTTTTGCGTTTTTCGCAGTTTTCTTTTAAAAAGGCATACTTCTTTTCGTCGGAAAGCATCCTTTCAATCGCCTCGGCAAAACATTCTGGCGCGGCGTCCTTTGCGAGAGCTCCGGTAACGCCGTCCGAGACAAGCTCCGCCATACCGCCGCTGTTTACCGCAACGACAGGTGTACCGAGTGAAAATGCTTCGAGTATCGTTAACGGACAATTTTCATACCACACCGACGGCACGGCGACGACTGCGGCGTTTCTCATAATTTCAGTCAATGAGTCCGCACCGAGAAATCCTATGTTTTTTATGTTGTCAGCATCGCAAAGCTCACTTTCCAAAGGTCCGCTTCCGGCAAAAATAAAATCATACTGCGGAAGTCTCTTTGCGGTTTCGACAAGCACGGTCACGCCCTTTTCGTAAGAGAAGCGTCCTGCGAAAAGCACATACGGGCGCATCTTCGGATACTGCGGCTCATTTATTCTTATTTCGCTTTTTTGCGGCGTCGCGACAAAATTGTGAAGCATTAGGGTTTTGCCGTCGTAAATATCGGACTCCTCGCGGAGCTTTGTTTCGAGAAACCTACTCGGGCATATATAGAGGTCGGGGAGGCGGTAAGTGCCGAGTGCGCGGTAAAGTGCGGACTCAAGCACACCGATAATGCTCTTTGCTTTCGAGCCGTGAATACAGCCGTATTTTACGCAGTTGCTCTTTCCTCTGCCGACACATCTTGTACACGCACGGTTTTCGGCAAAATTGTAAAGAAGGTGATTCGGGCATATCATCTGGTAATCGTGAACGGTCTGAACAAGCGGTATGCCGCGCTTTTTCACAGCGTATATTATCGACGGCGTGAGCTGAAAGTTTATGTTGTTCATATGAACGACATCGGGACGAAAGGCGTCAAGTACGAGTCCTATTTTTTTATACGCCTCGCGTGAGTAAATAATCTTAAACGGATAAAGAAAACGCTCCGCTGACTTTGAGTGAAAGTCCATATTTTGCGTATTGAGACCGAGAGAATTTCCGACGGTGTTTTTTTCGTCATACATTCCGAAGTAGCCGACCTCATGACCGAGCTTCTTTAAGCCCTCTCCGAGAGAAAGCATATAGCTCTCCGCACCGCCGCGCGGATACAGAAATTTATTTACCATGAGTATTTTCACAGCATACGGCCTCCAGTCGGGGTTTTATTTTTCGCGGCAACACCGCCGAATATCTTTTCGTCTGCAAGCTTAACCCGGCTGTCATAGCCGTTTCCGCTCATCAGGATGGCAAGCGTTGCGGTGAGAAGAGGATAGTTCATCGTGTTGTCGGTCATGGAGACGACAACGAGGTAGAGCGTGAGTGCGAACACTGTTGCCGTGCGGTCGGCGCTGTCCTTTCCGAAACGGCGTATACGCAAAAGCGTCATCGACAAAAGCCACGCAATATAGCCCCAAAATCCGAGGTCGATATAGTATTGCAGAAAATCGTTGTGTACAGCGGAAACGCCTACATTCATGTCGGAACTCAGATTATACGTGAGAAAACCGATGCCGTGTCCGAGAAAGTCGGGGGAAAATTCGTAAAACCTGTCAACGGCGGCGTAAATTTCGGCACGCCCGGTTGTATCGACGCCGCTTCTTTCAAGGTACTCGAATGCGCCGAACTTTATTACGGCAATGTACGCAAAGAGTGCGGCAACAATCAAAACGGTGAGAAAAACAGCAACTCCGACGGCGGTTTTCGCACTGTATTTTGCGATAAACTTTATAAACAGTCCTATGAGCAGTGCCGCCGCAACGGCAACGATTCCTATTCTCTTGAACGCACTTACAAAGCAGAAGAGTGTGACGGCAAGAAGGATAAAATAGGCTTTGCTTTTTTGCGGCTTCATGAGCATAAAGATTATGTATGCGCCGAGGCAAAACGCAAGCTCGTGTACTTCGGCACGCACTATTATTTCTCCCGTGTCGCCGGCGAAGGTGACGACGAGTCTTATAAGCTCCGAAAGGTAGCTTCCGAGTCCGAATTCGACCACTATTTTCGCTATCATGAGCAGGTTCGCCGCAAGCATTGCCGCAAGGTTATACCATATCCCCCGTTCGCCGAACATATACAGAAACGCCGCCGCGGCAAGTGCGAAGGAGAGCATATTGTTGTAGGCAATCGAGCCGGACAGCCCCCTTGCGATGACCGAGGTATCGGCATGACCGGCAAACCATATATAAAGAGACACCGTGAGAGTCACAAAAAGAGGTACGCTGTACGCAAGGGCGTCCTTCAGCGAGACAACGCCTCTCGCGATATTCGGCCTCACAAGGAAGCAGAGGAAAGCGAATGCGGTAAGAGTGAGAGCAAACACATGGCGATAGGTCACGAAGACGCCGACATTGAGGATTTCGTTGATGAAAAAATACATCATTACAGCAACAGCAAAAAACACCGCCTTTTTTGTTCTCACGACTGTTTCGTTCTCTCCCATATATGCGTTCACCGCATTCACCTCCCCTCTCCCTGCCTCGCGGCATCCCGTTTTGGCTTATACAGATTCTTTACTTCCGGCGCTCTTTTTCGCCGGCTTTGACGTATACGGCTTCTTGTTTTTTATCGTTTCGGTAAGAAGTCTTCTCGCCGTCATATTGTCGCCGAACTTTTCGGCGATTCCGACCTTATATTCGATGCCGATATCCGCAAGCTCTTCACGTTCGTCGAGTCTCAGTGCGAAAATGCGCATTATATCGCCGACATTTCCGTAGTCGGTATCGTGCGCAAGCACGATAAAGCTTCCGTTGCCGTTGTATATGTACTCGGCTTTTGTTTTTCCGAATGCCTCTGTCAAAAGACGTGTGAACAGGCTTATCACATCGTCTCCGGTATTCCGTCCGTACTCCGCGTTTATTTCGGAGAGGTTGGATATATCGGTCATGCAGTAAACCATGCCGCTTTCAAGGTGCTTTTTGTCGGTATCCTTGAGGTACTTATCGAAGTAAGCGCGGTTTCCGAGGCCCGTAAGGCGATCTGTATAGAATAAGTGGTTTATTATATCGCCGACTCTCGCAAGAACCGCCGCGCCTCCGCAGAACACCACCATGAGGAATATGAAAGCGATTGCGGTATAGAGCTTCACGTTTATGCTCGGTTTTACCGAGGACGATGCAAGAACAGAGATATAGCTTGCGCCGAGGTACTCGTTGTATTCATTGTTTGTCTCGACCGTAAGGTCATAGAGCTTTGTAAGCTCCGTCAAAAGCGCGTCTATATCGGCGTCTATTTTCTCGCGTATTCCGGGATAGTTCGGGTCATTAAGCTCAGAACAAGTGAGCTGCGACTCAAGGCACTCACCGTTTTCGCAAAGTCCCGTACATTCCGCAAAGGTATTTATGACGTAGCGGCAGTATGCGGAATCGATAACGGCGTGCTCCTTCTTCTCGTTGTGGTCTCTCCAGCCGTAGATAAGCTCATCGTATGTGACTGTCTGGTCTCCGCCCGAATACTCCGAGAGGTTTCTTTCATGCACGTTGTCGAGAATGTACTCGTAGGTTATATCGGTATTTCCCGACTCACGCATTTTTTTGACGTAGGCGTCGATGACGGTAACGATATCGTTTACAAGGCTTGTTTCCTTGGCGTTCGAGATATTGTTTTCGTCTATTCTCACGGAGTAATCGGCAACGAGAACGGTTTTGTTTCGTGTCACCTGATGCTTGTATATTCTCGAAAAAAGCGACGAGACCTTGACGTCTCTCAGGTAGTTGAACTCCTCTGCGAGGTCGGCGAAGGAAACGCCGTTCTCCGTCGAGCGGTAATAACTGTTCTGAGCCATTCTCCTGTACAGAGTGGCAAGCGTTTCGTTTATGTCGGAGTCTATAAGCTCCATAATCTCGATGTAGTCATATGTGCCGTCGGCAAGGTTCTTTACGGTATTGTCCGCAGGAGCGACGTTTACGTACTTTCTGCTGTATTCGGCAAAGTACACGTCGAGAGTTTCGTCAAGAACGCTTCTTGCAAAGCCCTCACCCTCTTTGTTCGTTGCGGTAAACGAGACGATAAACGTACTCGGTTCGTAAACATATTCCTCTCCCTCGTCAAGCTTCGCCTGTTTCTGCGCGACCTTGTCGCTGTCGGGTATAGGAGTTATGCTTATTCTCGAAATGAGGCTGTCAACCGAATAAATGCCGGTAAGTCCCATTCTCTCCACGACCTTCGACATAACAGACGAGGATTTTATCTCGTTTACGTCGAGTTTGTCACCCGTCGGCGCAAGCCCCTTCTCCGCCGCTTCGTCGTTGTAGTGTATGACCTCGGAGGCGACGTAGGTATTGGATGATTTAAGTTTCACATATATTCCGTAGGTTGCAAGAATACAGAAAACCGCGATAAAAGGCACGAATTTCCGCAAATATCCGAGCATCCGAAAGTTATTCATTTCACAAAGCCCTTTCTTTTCATGGATTTACGCCGCGCGTCATTTCTTCTTCGGTATCTTCCCCGATACTGCGAAAAGAAGGAACGAAAAATACGCGAAAACTCCGAACAATACCGTCATTTTTAAGACCTTCAGGACCGAATGACCGTATATGCTTAAGGAAATGCACTGATTCATAACGTGATTGGAATACTCGCGTCCCGCCGCAATTACCTTATCGGAAAACGCCCTTATGCTTTCGTCTATCGAGGCTATAAGATTGTCTGCCTGCGCACGCGCATCTTCGCCGCCGTCGGCGTTTTCTATATTCTCTATCACGAGGTTGTTGTCCATTATCGCCTTTTCGTTTTCGGCAACCTTGTCGCTGTATTCGGTCGCCATCACCGAAAGCTCATCTATTCCTACCTTTGTTCGTCCCATGTAGTACTTTCCTCTTCCGTCCCAGGTCGGCACGAGAACGACTCTCGTCATTTCCTCGGAGTACATTGCAATGGCGTCTCTGCAAAGAGCAAACGATGCCGCGGATTTCTGTCTGTCGAAGTCGGTGTTTACATTGCGGTAGGAAAGTCTGTCGGTATATTCGGTTTTGTCGCGTACTATGCCGTGACGAAGTATGAGCGAGCGGAGATTCTGCTCAATCTGCGTTTCACGGAAGCTGTAAATCTCCCCGGCAACAGAGCTGAAGGTCATGTTTTCACTTGTGACAAAGCTCGAATTTTTCTCGCCGAGACCGTAGAGATAATTGAGAAGCGAAGTTGTTTCCTTGTTGAAGTACGCAACGACGTCCATATACTCCATGCCGTAAAGGTCGGTGTCTTCGCCGAGTATATTCATTTTGTAGCTGTCCGTATAACGAGAGGTGTAATATTCCTTATAGGCGGTCGCAACAAGCTTTATCACGTTTTCGGCATTCAGATGACGGGTCTTTTTTGAGGCATAGTAGGATATAACGTATTCCGTCGATATGTGATAGTCAGACTTTTTTCCTACACCGCCCTGCACGTAGGGATAGACTGAAATGCACTTTTTGAGGTCGCTCACCGTAACATTCTCGAAAGCACCCTGCTCTATCGCCTTGCTTATTACCTCGTCGCACACCATCTCCGCCATATTGAAGCGCGTTCCGTTTGAGTTGAGCGCACGCGACGCCTCGGGGTAGTTTAGAGACACAACGGCGTATACATAGTTCTTCGCGTTTATGTGATATCCGACGCCGAAGGAACACGTGAGAAGCATCGAAATCACAAGAATCCATACATTTACGATATCGGCGTTTTTTAATACTCTCAAAAGCTCTCCGTGAGAAATGTTTCTCGCACGGAAAAGAATCCTTACCGCGGCGGCAAAAAGCGCAAGTCCCGCAATCGCCGCCGGAATATAACGCATAAGAGAAACGTTCATATAAATTCTCTCTTTCTCTGTAAATTAGTCCAAAGCACTGTCAGAACCTGTTTATATCGATAATGACAAGCTCGGGAGGATTGTTTATTCTGAATATGCTGCCGTTGTCAAGTCCGGAGCTTACGATAAGCGGACAGCCGGAAACGTCGTATCTGCCGTAGATGAAATGACCGCTTCTCTCGGGGAAAAATCCGTCCTCGTGCGTGTAGAGTGCGCCGAGTATCGGTACTTTCACCATGCCGCCGTGCGTATGACCGCATACAAGAAGGTCGCCCCAGAAGTCAAATTCGTACTCTTCAAAGACAAACGGTTCGTGAAGTGCGGTTATTTTGAGGTTGTTCGGATTTTCGTAGATGTAGCTTTCAAAGCTCTCTCCGGCATACGACCAGAAAGACGAAGGGTTCGATGTGAGTACGCCGTAAATATCTATGCCGAGGTTCCCGACGGTTATCGTATCGCTTTCGTTTTTCAGAACCTTGGCTCCGCTTTCTTCGATAAGCTTTCGGAGTTCATCGTCCTCCGAAAGAAGCGCACTCGGCTTCCTCTCCTCGTCCGACGAAAAGCCGTATTTTTGGTCGAGTGACTCCTGCGTGAGCGCCTCACCGTACACTCTCTCAACCTCGTTGTTGCCGTAGATATAATATGTGGGCACAGTCTTAGCAAGCTCCGCGCAAAGCTCTGCAATGTCCTCGGCGGAGGCGGCGGTCGCATCTACACAGTCGCCGGTGAGGATTATAACGTCGGGCTTCAGCTTCTCTATGCGCGAGGTAAGCTCCGAGTTGTTTTCTCCGTAGGTGCGGCTGTGGAGATCCGAAATCTGAATGACGCGTACTCTTTCATCAGTCTTTATACTGCTGACAGCATAGAAGGTTTCGGTGAATCTTTGGTTTTCCGCGTAGTTCACCGCAACCGCGGCGGCCGCCAGAGCGACGCACAGAATGATCGCGGCGGCAAAGAACAGCACAACGCCGAGAACCCTGCTCTTCTTTTTCTCTTTCGGGGAATATATCACCGTTCCGTCGGCATTTCTCTCGTGTATGCTTATCTTTTTTACGTAGCCTGCCGCAGAGCATATGCCTACGCGCAAAAGCTCCTTGTAGTTCTTATTAAACGCACCGAGAGGTTCTTTGCCGCAATAGCCGATTACCACCTCGTCCGCCGAGATTTTCTCGAACGTAAAGTGCGAGACCCACTTTTCCCAAGCCTCCTCCGGCATTGTCATGCGCAGGTTCTCTGCGATAAGCTCCGCTGTATTCGCTTCGTTTTCGACCGCTTCACCGACCGCGTTTTTGTCGTTTGTATTCACGCCTTTCCTCCTTAACCGCCGCAAATCACTTTGCAAGCTTTTTGTAGACCTCACAGGTCATATCAGCGATTTTCTCCCAATCGTATTTTTCTCTTATGTAATTCTCCGACGCAGCTTTCAGACGCCGCACGGTCTCACGACCGGCACCGCACATATACTCAAGCTTCTTTGCAAGGTCGGCTCTGTCGCCTTTTGCAAAATAGACGGCGTTTTCACCGGCTACCGACGTATTCTCCGGAATATCCGAACACAGGACGGCGTTGCCGTAAGCAAGCGCTTCGAGAAGTCCCATCGCCATTCCCTCAATGTCGGACGGCAGGCAGACCGCGTAGGCGTTGCTGTAAATTTCGCAAAGCTCGTCTCCCGAGACAAAGCCGGTAAATACAATGTCCGGGTCGCCGTCCGCCGCCTGTTTGAGTTTTGCGACGTAGTCGTCGGTATCGCTCGCGTCGCCGGCAATGACAAGCCTCTTTCCGAGACCGTCTTTCACGGAAAGATAAGCGTCAATAAGGTAATGCACACCCTTTTCGGCGGTGAGCCGCGACACCATGCAGATATATCCGTCCTTTTCAAGACCGTACTTCTCGGTGATTATTTCGGCTTTTCTGAAAACCGGCGTCGGTGCGCCATTGGGGATTATCACAGTTTCTCTGCCGTAGGTGTCGAGAAAATATCTGTGCGCGCTTTCGCTTAACACGATTATCTCATCGGCGTATTTTACGAGAGTCCTCTCTCCGTATTTGATGAACTTCGACGCAAAGCTGCCTTTCCACTTCTCACGCTGCCAGTCAAGTCCGTGAACCGTCGCGACGCATTTCTTGCCGAAAAGCTTCGTTATCCGCATTGCTGCGCAAGGTCCTTCGGCGTGAAAATGCGCTATATTGCAACCCGAAAATGCTGTGGAAAATGCTGCGGAAAATGCGGCGAAAGCTGCCGAAAGACCTCTTACATTTACCGTAAACGCTGTTTTTACAGCAACGCCCTTGTATTTTCCGTCAACAACCGTTCCGACGTATTCGTTTTCAATTTTATCGGAGGAACGGTTTCGGCAGGTGACGTCTATTCCCCTCTCGACAAGCAGAGGACAGAGAGCCGTGAGTACAGTCTCTATTCCGCCTCTTCTTGACGGCACAACCTTATGTCCGAGCATTGTTACCTTTATACTCATCCGTACTCCTATCTTCCCGTACCCGATATCATAACAATGGGAGTTTTCAGTATTATCAGAAGGTCTCCCCAAAAAGTTCGGTTCTGTATGTAATCGAGATCCATTTCCACCCATTCGTCAAAAGGGATATCGTTTCTGTTTTTGCGTATCTGCCACGTGCAGGTCATTCCGGGAGTGACGATAAGGCGAAGCTTCTGATAGTCAGTGTACTTCTCAACCTCGCGCGGAAGCGGAGGTCTCGGACCGACAAGCGACATATCGCCTTTCAGTACGTTGAATATCTGCGCAAGCTCGTCTATCGACACCTTGCGGAGTATTCTTCCGACTCTCGTTATTCTCGGATCGTTTTTCATCTTGAACACCGGTCCGTCCATTTCGTTCTTGACGTCAAGCTCATTGCGGCATTTGTCGGCGCCGGCGTACATGGTTCTGAACTTGTACATATAAAACTCCCTGCCGTGCCGACCGACGCGTATTTGCTTGTAAAAAGGTCCGGCACTCGGGTCGCCTATGCATATAGCAAGAGCGGTGACAATCATGAGCGGCGAAAGTACTATAAGTCCTAGAGTCGCAAAGACAAGGTCAAAAGCACGCTTCTTGCGCCAATATCCCGAAAACGACTTTTCCAAGAGCTTTGCAAGCTTCGCCTGTGTTCTCTCATCAACCTTTTCGTGTTCAATGTACCGCTCCATTTTCCGCTTTCCTCTCGAAATTTTTATCTACTTTAAGACGTCTTAAAGTATCGTACTCGGTTTTGCGTCCCGGCGAAAGGTAAAACCTCAAAAAGTCGGTCTTGTTTCTGTCGAAGAAGTCCTCGCCGAAGTTTATGTACCCGGGGTGAAATAACAGTTCTATGTCGCCGCCGTGCTTTTCGGCAAAGCGAATGTAGTGCGCAAGCACCTTATTGACTCTCTTTTCGTCCATGTTTCCGGAGAACATCACTCCCATAAACATAGCGGTTTTGATGACCGACCTTTTAAGCTCCCGGCGGTTCACCGCACCGAGAAGCTTTAAAAGCCACTGCTTTATTATGTTAATCGGGCTATACGTAAAATAAAGCGACGGAGTCAGAATATACGGTAGTATCGGTTCGGACGGAATGCGTATGTAATCGGGCTTGAGGTTTTCTTCGTCAAGAACTCTCATAAGAGCGCGGAACACAAGCGGAATCATATGTGTATGCTGGTGACTGTCTATCTCAAGTCTTTCGCCCGGTGCGATGTGTTCGCACCAGAACCGTATCTGAGCCTTTATCTCGCGCTGTATCTGCTCTCTGAATTCTCCGTTAAACGGCAAAAGGCTTTTTGCAAACAATCCGACGAAAGAATATCTGAAGTATCCGTCGTCCCTGACAAGAAGCTTCACGCTTTCGGACGGACTCACGGGCTTTCCCTCGACGAGGTTTAAGTGGAGTCCCACCATTGCCTCGCGGCACGGAATGCGCTCTCTCACATTCGTGCTGTGCTTTGCGTTCGGAAGCACGCTTATTTTGTTGAGTGCGCCGTGCTTTATGCACTCCTCTATCCTTTCGCACGTAAGCTTTGTCATGCCGTAATCGTCGGCACAGATATAGAACATTTTTCTCTCCCTTTACACGGGTTTGTTTACCATGCGTCCTCTTCTCCGAGCTTAACTATTATAACACCGTCAAAGACCGCAACCGAGCCTTTGTCGCTCCAAGACTTCATATTTTTCACAGTCTCACTTTCGAGAAGCTCTCTCTTTCTCTCGCCCGAAACAAATCTGTAGTTTTTACCGCAGTAATCGTTGAGCGCACTGCACACGACACTCTGTCCGACGGATTCGTCGTCCGCACGTAGAATATATCCGTCGGTAGTTCCCGTCATTTCGGGAGAAAGATGCGCACTGTAGTCTTCGCTTCCGGGAAGCGTGCCGACTATGAGTATCTCTTCGCAACTCTCATTACCGTCGGTAAGTTCGATTCGGTCGGCTATGCGTATGAGCGTTCCGTAGGATTTTTCGTATGCCATGCCGAGCTTATGGTAGCTCACATTCGCCGTGACAATCCAGACGTACACAAGCCCGGCGCACACGGCAAGTATTCCCCACGACACCGCACAGCGCACCTTTTTACCTAGAAAATCTATTCTTTCATATCCAAGAACAAGAAGCAGGTAGAACACGCAATACCCCATTTTCATAAGGTTGTGGTAATCAACTGAGGGGTATACAAACGCAAGAAGACTTGCGCCAAAAGGCAGAAGAAGCACATAGACTGCGGCAAGAAACGTTTTTGAAGGTGAACGAAGCATTCCGGAACGCACCGCGCCTCCGGCGTAAAGCACTGCAATAAGAGAAAACGCAATGCAGTTGAGTACTTTAAACGCATTCACTCCGTCCGAAAAATCGAAGAAAAAGTTCACGAACGAATGCGTGCATATATAGAATGCCGCCGCAATATTTACCGATGAAAGCGACATTGCCTCTTTCATTCCCTGATAGGTCGAAAGCTCGGTACCGGACACCCAAAGCGAGAGTTTTGTCAGTACCAAGTAAAGTACCCCGGCGAAAAGTCCCGTAACGAGGTACAAAGCACTCTTTTTCAAAAGCTCCGCCGCAGTATCTTCGCCGAAAAACGCGCAGTCGATAAGGCGCATGAGAAGAAGCATCACAGTGACGGTTATGTACGCCTGATATATCGCGACCGAAAGCGTGATAAGCAATGCCGACGCGGCAATCATCGGCAGAGTGACTCTGTCCTCCGTAAGAAGCATCGCCGCGGCGCACGCAAAGAGGAACGCGAGAGAATAGCCGTCGGCAATGTAGTTATACATGAGAAGCGAAGCTACCGTCGGGAAAGTGACGATCACGACTCCCGTAAGCCCTGCCGCTACTTTTCCGCGAAGCCTCATAATTCTGCAAACGCACACAGCTCCCATTGCGTGAAAAAGAAGCGTGAGAAGTCCGCAGAGCCAAGGGAGGTCGTAGTACGAGCTTGCGGCGCAAGCCGCCGAGAGAAACCAACGTCCGAGGTGAATCATATTCTGCGCGTCGTATCTGAAGACGAGCGAATCCCAGTTCGGAAGCCAGTTTGTGAGCTTATACATATGAGCCGCAAGACCGAGTGCAAACGTACACACAAAGCAGAATATCATATTCGGTCCGAGCTTGTCTTTAATTTTCGGCATTATCTTTTCGGGCACTTTCACCACTCCAGCCACTTAAATTTATGCAGAAATTTTCCGTAGAGCTTGTTGTAAAGCTTTACGCCGATTATGCGCTTAATATATGTTGTACGGCGCGCCGTCGGTGAAATCCAAGAAGCGTCGTAATGATGTATCGAGTATGTATTGCCGGTTATTTCGGTTTTGCCGGTATAGTAGTTTTTCGGGCAGAGGAAATCACTCGGCAAAAAGGTCATATCCGAAAACGTACCGACGATGTTTTCGGTGTCCGCTCCGAGCTTTGCAAGGAGAGCGGTGTTGCGGTCGGGACACGGAGTCATATCGTAAGTGCCGTCCGGCTTTACAAAGTGAATGCCGTCGTAGTCGGCAAGCATTTCTCCGACGATTTTATTTCCGCGTTCCGCACCGAAGCCGAGTCCCGTGCAGACAACTCCCCTCTCGTCGATGCCCATGTAGCCCGTCAACTCAAGCAATGGGGTGAGCGGCTTTATGAGTTCGACGTCGGTATCAAGGTAAATACCGCCGTACTTTTCGATGACGTAAAGTCTTGCGTAGTCGCTCACAAATGCCCATTTTCCGGCTCTGTACGCCTCTGCGGCATACGCATTTTGCGAAAAATCAAAGTTGTCCTCGTCCCAGCGGATAATCTCGAAATCGGGACAGTACTTTTTCCAGCTGGCAAGGCACTTCTCGGCGTGTGCCGGCATTTTCCCTCGTCCGAACCAACAGTAGTGAATTACCTTAG
Organism: uncultured Eubacteriales bacterium; assembly: GCA_934502885.1. GTDB lineage: Bacteria > Bacillota > Clostridia > Oscillospirales > CAG-382 > CAKSUT01. The sequence continues at coordinate 144,506 of CAKSUT010000002.1, forward strand.
GTATGCTCATTTTTCTTCCTTTCTCTCACGCAGAAGACTTACGAAATCGGAAAACGCTTTTTTTCGCAACACAAAATTTGCCGCAAAATACAGCACCGCAATCCACGGAGCGTGTTTCAGCCCGTCAAGTACAAGCATTCCGAAGCTGTCTCCGAGAAAGCCGTCGGTTCCGAGAATAAGCGTCACCGCCGCAAAAACGCCGAGATTTACAATCCACACCTTAAAGGTTTCGGACATTTTACGGCTAAGGACAACTCTGTTTGCGTAGTACGCCGCAAGGACGCCTCTCACCGCAAGCGCCGCCGCAGTTCCGAAAAGTGCGCCGCATATTCCCCACTTCATCACTGCGGCAACCGAAACGGTTATGTTCACCGTCATTTCGATTATCGCATGAGAACGTGTTTTACGGAACTCCCCAGCGTACTCGATAACCTGATTTACCGGGAGCTTCGCGCTCTCCGCGATACTCACCAGCGCAAACAACAGCATTAGAAGCGGATTTATGTAGTCTGCATCGTCGATACCCTTTGTGTACATTCCGATAATCGGAAGTAAAAATACAGCCATAAGCGTGTACACGAAAAACGTAGACATAACAAAAAAGGTTTCGTACACTTCAAAGCATTTGTCAAAGCGTTTTCTGTCAACTCCGAACATCTGACCGAGCGCAAAGCCGTAACCGGAGATGATATCCGAAATGAACCTGCGCACCTGCGAGAAGAAGATATTGTAAATCGTGTATATGCTCACCGTCTTGAAATCGCACATAAACGACAGCAGAATAATGTCTGTATTGTTGAACACCATTGCGGAAATCTGATGCACGAGAACCGACTCTCTCTGAGATATCGCCGCAAGGTCTGGCTTTACGCCGAGGTCAAGCCACCTATAATTTCTTTTTGCGTAAATATACAGGAACGAAAGCTGTGCCACGGCAAGCACACAATACACGAGCTGTATCAGGACGAGGCTGTCCGAAAGCAGAAGCACCACTATTTTCCCGGCGTTCGACGTAAGCTGAAGTGCCGTTTCGGCGTGGTTTATAACATATCTGCGGCCGTCCGCCTCCATGAGTATGCGGTACTTTGCCTGTATGAAATAGCTGAAAAGCGTCGGTATTGCATTGAGAATGATGAGTGCAAAAACAACGCCGTGCGGTATTCCCGTCGGCACTGCAAACGAGTAGACAACCGCAAGCGTCAAAACCGCCGCAAGATACGCGACGCCGGTTCTCAGGTAGCAGTGCTTCGCCGCAGAGAGTACGGCATTTACGGCGTTTACATCTTTTTCGGCTATCGGTTTATAGAGTGCTCTCGTTGCGGCAAGTCCGACGCCGGCTTCAAAGAGCGTCATATATGTGAAAATCTGCTTTATCGTTGACAGGACGCCGTTCACCTCTGAGCCGAAGTTTTCGAGGTAAAGTCTCGGCAGAAGAAAGCTCACCGCAACGAGCACCGCCTGATACAGCACGCCCGAAATGATGTTTCGCTTTATCTTTTCTCCGCTTCTCTCCACCGCTTCACCCCGTCTTCGCACAAAAAAAAGACCGCACTCCCGTACAAAGACGAAAAATGCGGTCAGTCAACCATAGCAAAAGCCTTAGGCACTAAACTTTGTGTCCCTGCCTTTCGACAGGTTTACCCATATTCTGTTGACGTTAAAAATACGTTTTTCAACATGTCTATTTTACCACGGGATTCGCCTTATGTCAAGGGTTTCCGAGGTTAATTTACACTTTGTTACACAAATCAAACACGATTGCACACATACGAGTCTGCGGCATTCTCTTTCGGTATAATGCGCCCGGGATTGCCCACCACGACCGAATGCGGAGGCACGTCGAAATTGACAAATGAGAGTGGGGCTATAAGCACGTCCTCGCCTACGTTTATCTTGCCGACCACAACGGCGTTCGAGCCTATCCAGCAACAGTCCGACACCGTCGGCGCACCCTTTCTTTTTCCTCTGTTCTCCGCACCTATCACAACGCCTGCGGCGACATTTACGTTCCGTCCTATCACCGCATCGGGATTTATCACGACTCTGCCGCTGTGACCGATGTAAAAGCCCTCTCCTATCCTCGTTCGGACGGGAATCTGTATGTGCGTTTTGGCGGACATACGCTTGAGCCGCAGTGTGAGAAGTAGCTTCAGCGGCGCAAAATTGCAGCTCTGCGCTTTTCTGAACAGAGCGAGGTATTTGAGCTCCGGCGGTCTCATAAGCCTTCTTGCCAAGGTCTCGCCGTCACCGCCGTAATATCTGTAAAGATCCTTTTTGAATACTCCGTTCACCCTTCTGCCGCCTTTCCTTCCCTCTTTGCGAGGAGTATTTTCTTGCCGAAAAACCGCAAACAGGAGAGTTGCCTTTGCGAAAAGCCATGCCGCAAGGCAAAACTCCGAGTTTTTTCGCGCCGTACCGCTTTGCAATCCGGTTTATTCCAAGTCTGCCGTGCTGAGCAAAGCACCGCGGTATTTTTTATATTACCACGCCGCGCGCCGTCTTTCAAGGTCGGCGCGGAGAATTTTTGCAAAAAAAGTGTTACTTTTTCATTTCTTGACATTTGTCGAAAAATGTGTTATAATCTTTTGTCGGAGAAATAACGGAGGGAGTTGGCATAAAGTGAGAATTGCGGTTTGTGACGACGAAAAAGCCGAAAGACGCAAAATCATTGATATTCTCGCCTCTCTTCTTGAGGATTTTTCCGTAAACGAGTTTGACGGCGGTGATGAGCTTCTCGAAAGCCACCGTATTCTTCCGTTCGACCTTATTCTTCTCGACATAAATATGCCGGAAATGAACGGAATTGACACCGCCGCAAAGCTCCGTCTTACAGACTCCGCAACTCCCGTCGTCTTTGTTTCGGCAAGCGACCGTTTCGGAGTGCAGAGCTACAGAGTCCGTGCGTTCGACTACCTATTGAAGCCGATCGACGAAAAGCTTATGTCCGAATGTCTCGACAGGCTTGCGTCACTGAAAAAGGAAAGGCTTATCACAGTCACATATTCCGGAGTCGAAACGCATCTTCCCGTATCGGGCATACAGTGTCTCGAGAGCAACCTGCGAAAAACGATTTTCACGCTGTCCGACGGCAAAACAATTGAGGTAACGGGAAAGCTCTCCGACTTTGAACCGATTCTCGGCGGATGCGGATTCTGCCGCTGTCACAAGAGCTATCTTGTAAATCTTTCGTATATCGACAGCTTCGACGGAGATACCTTTCATCTTGCCGGAGGAAAGAGCATAAAAATATCCCGAGCGTATCTGCAAAGCGCAAAACGGGCGTATTTTGACAATTCCTTCGCCGCACACTGACAAAACGGCAGTTTTTTCTGCAATTTATTACATTTCTGTGCAAGTTATGACATTTCTATTGAAAAACAAATTAATCTGATGTATAATCCATTCATAATGATGTTCGGTCAGAAGGGATCGATGCGTTTTGACGGCTGCCGATGTTGTTAATTTTATAGTCGTGACTGTTTACGGCAGTGTTCTCACGCTTCTTTTTGCAAAAGACAAGTGCGGAACTGCCGAACTCTGCGGCATGAGCGGCGTTTTCGTTTTCGGCGGACTTTTGAATCTCATGCTTTCGGTTTTCGCAAGTCTCGGCAATGATGTGCTGTATATGCTCTATCCGCTTACGGTACACCTTCCTTTGCTTTTGTTCATCGTTTTCGTTTTAAAGGTGCGCTTCTGCCGTGCGCTTTTTGCGCTGACTACCGCATACATTCTCACGACGCCGCGTAAGTGGCTCTTCGTTTTGCTCGGAAATGTGTTTTACCGCGCTTTCGGCGAAAACATTTTTTCGGATACCGCGGCGGAAATAATCCCGTCGGCACTCATTTTGGTTCTGACGGCGAAATTTGCCGTTCCCTCGGTGAGACGTGTTTTCGGCTCAAAGGAAAAGGAAACCGACCTGCTCTGCATACTCCCGGCGGCGGTTTACGTAATGATTTATGCGACCACTGTATACAGTGATTTTCTCTACGGAAGACCCGAAATCACAATGCCTATACTAACAACGCTTTTGTCGATATTCTTTATTGCGTTCACGATATTTGTGTTCGACCTTGTTTCCGGAAAAAGAGAACTGCGGCACAGTGAAGAGCTTCTCGAAATTCAGCACCGCGCCGTTTCAAAGCTCTCACGTTTTATCGGCGGAGATGAGAGATGGTATTGCAAAAACACGCTCATAAACGATTATCTTTCGATGTATGACGCGGCGGCGAAAAGCGCAGGTATTCTCTTTGTCTGCAACTGCAACTTTTCCGAAGAGACCGACACCGACGCCGCTCTCGTAATCATAACAAGCATTCTCGACGATGCGCTCGGCAAAGCTAAGAAGCACATTAAGCTTGAGGCTTTGCGCAAACGGAACCGTATTGACATCATGGTTGAAGCCGACTGCGGTGCTGACTACGGCTCTTCGCTTCTTCCCACTCTCGGCAGTGCAGTGAGAAAAAACAACGGTATTATTTACAGCGATGAAAGTATATACAAAATTCAAATTTCCATTAAAGGAGAAAACAAAAAATGAACAAGATCTCACGCAAAGCAACAGCAAGTCTTTTGACCCTCTTCCTTGCACTTTCGGTATTCACCGGCTGCAGCGGTAACGAAACCGCAGATGACACGGACGACCTCGGCGATGAAATTGCAGATATCGAAGGAAACAAAACTCCCGACGACGCCTATCTCACCGACGAATTGCTTCCCGACGACGAAGACGGCATCGAGATCGCCGATGTTTCGGTAGCGGATGACCTCGAGAATTACATGAACGTTGAGATGGCAGAGATTAATGAAAGCTTCAAAACCATTTCCGATGAGATAAGCGCATGGGACACCGACGATGTCGAGGGCATAATTGCCAACATCTCCGACGTGCTTCTCCCGATTATCGAAGACTCTCTCGACAAAATCGAAGAAGTATCCCCCGCAACCGAAGAAGTTCAGAACCTCAAGGATATGTATGAAGACGTGCTTCTCGCTTACGGCGACGGCTTTGCATCCATAATCGAGGCTTATGAAAACGACGACGAGGCGGCTATGGACGAAGCTCTCGCAAAGACCTCCGACGCTTTGGATCTTGTCGGCGAATACAATGCCGCTCTTGAGGAGCTTGCGAAAGCAAACGGCATGACTGTGGAATATTGATAAACTACGGCAAATAAAACGACGGCTTTGTGCTTTGGTGCGCAGAGCCGTTATTTTTTTATGTATTTTTATATTTATTGTAAATGTTTCGCATATACTCGCGCGGCGTTGCGTTCATGCGCTTTTTGAATATATAGCTGAAATACGACTGAGACGAGAAGCCGCACTCATACGCTATTCTCGAAAGGCTGTAATCGGTCGTAAGGAGCATATCGGCGGCGGTTTTAATCTTCTTATCGAGAAGATAATCATGAGGCGTGACGCCTGTTGCGGCTCTGAATTTTCCCTGAAAGTACACGGGACTGAGATGTACGTACTCCGCAATCTCTGAAAGCCCGGATATTTCGGTGAAATTGCTGTCAATGTACTCAATCGCACGTGTTATCGTTGTATCGGACTCCGCTTTTCCGGAATTTTTGCCCGTTCTCAAAAGCATTTCTGTTTCCTCGCCGATAAGATAGATGAGTTCAAGCAAAAGGCTCTGCGTTTTAAGCTCGTCGCGCGCAACGCCGGTATCGTTAAAACGGCATATTTCGGTGAAAACAGCGCGGAGCTTTTCATACATATTTCCGCTGACCGTAAAAAAGCTCGGTGCGCCTGTGAGAACGTCATATGCCGTGCCGCCTCCGATAAGCAAATGGACGTAATAGCACTTGAAAGGCGGTCTCGTATGCCGCGTCTGCCCCGGTTTTGCGCATATTACAAGTCCCGGCTCTATATTCTCCGAAAGACCGTCGATATACGAAATTCCGCCGCTTGATGTCGGAAGCTCGACCTCGAAGAGATACGTTTTCCTGTTGTCGGACTCCTTTTTCTTTATGTAATACGACGCATCGTAAAATCCTGCCGACACTATTCTCGCAAGCTCCGTCAATGCCAAGGAAAAGCGCCTCCGTTTCCGAGAGAACATTTATATCTTAAGAAATCTAATAAGATAAGTAGTATTTTGATATAAATGCAGTATTATTTATAATATAATTATAGCACAGAGCATTTGAATTGTCAAGTGCGGTATTGCATGAAAGGAAGTTTTAAAATGAAAGTTACCGATGTCAAAACATTCGTCGTTGACTGTTTCAGGACAAATTGGGTATTTGTCAAGGTTTACACGGACGAGGGCATTGACGGTGTGGGCGAGGCGACGCTCGAATACAAGGAAAAGGCGCTGTTGGGAGCGGTCGAACACATAAAGGAATACCTCGTCGGCGAAGATCCGCGCGACATTGAGCGTCACTTTCACTCGATATACAGAGACGCCTACTGGCGCGGCGGTCCCGTTCTGATGTCGGCTCTGTCGGCTGTTGAGACAGCTCTCTGGGACATACTCGGCAAAAGTCTCGGAGTTCCCGTTTACAGACTGCTCGGCGGCAAGGTGAACGAAAAGGTACGCATATACGTAAACGGTTGGTTTGCCGGTGCGAAAGAACCCGAGGAATTCGGTGAAAAGGCAAAGGAAGCGGTAAAGCGAGGCGTTACGGCTTTTAAGTGGGATCCGTTCGGCAAGAGCTACCTTGAAATTTCAAACAAGGATCTCGACCGTGCAATGCGCTGTGTTGCCGCGGTGAGAGACGCTGTCGGAAACGACGCCGACATTCTCATTGAGGGACACGGAAGATTCAACATTCCTACAGGAATAAAGATTGCGCATGAGCTTGAGCAGTTCCGCCCCATGTTCTTTGAAGAGCCTGTTCCGCCGGACAATTTAGACGCACTGAAAGCGGTAAAGGACAAGTCGCCCGTGGCAATTTCGGCAGGTGAACGTTTATACACAAGGTGGGATTACAAGAAAATGTTCGACCTTATGGCGGCGGACTACATACAGCCCGACATATCCCACGCCGGCGGCATAATGGAGCTAAAGAAAATAGCCGCCGAGGCGGAGTGCAGGTATATTCCCTTTGCACCGCACAACCCGTCGGGTCCTGTCGCGAATGCGGCGACGTTGCAGCTTGCCGCGACCTGTCCGAACTTCTGCATACTCGAGATTATGTATTCCGACGTCGAATGGCGAAAGGATATTACAAACGAAAGTCTCGAATATGCTGACGGATACATGAAGATACCCGACCGTCCCGGACTCGGCATTGAAATAGACGAAGAAGCGTGCCTTTCTCACCCTTACAAACCGCACACTCTCAGACACTACACCGGTGCGCTCACGGACATAAGACCGGCAAAAACAGAATTCTATTTTTAAGAAAAGAGGTAGCACACATGAAAAAGTACGAAGTTGAAGGTCACATTCCGAGTTATCTTCCCGAGGGAAAGAATTGGAAGCTCATCTGGAACGACGAGTTTGACGGTCCGGAGCTTGACACATCGAAGTGGGAATTCAGGCTCAATTTCTGGGGCAAGCGTTTTGCCGCATACACAGACGAGGGAATAACCTTTGACGGCAACAGCAATATTCTTCTTCACCGCGTATACAAGGACGGCTACTACGTCTCACCTCAGCTTCAGACGGGTAGCAACTCCTTCGACATTCCTAAGGGAGATGCGGTGAATCCGTGGAAACAGGACAGCTTCTGGCCTCTCGGAGAGCTTCACGAGGCAAAGTTCATTCATCGTTTCGGTTACTATGAGTGCAGATGCAAATTTCAGCGTGAACCCAACGTAATGTGGAGTGCTTTCTGGACGCAGTCTCCGAGCATCGGAACGTCCTACGACCCGGCGTGGTGCGGCGTCGAGAGCGACATTATGGAGTGCTTCAAGCCCGGCGTTGCGACCACGGGAAACATCATGGGCGGTTACGGAAAGCAGTACCGTGATGAGGGAAGAGTCGAATACAATCTCAAGCCGACCGAAGACGGATATCACACGTTTGCGATGCACTGGACGCCTGAAAAATACACCTTCTACTGTGACGGTGAAGTCGTATCGACAGCCGACAAGAACGTATCTCAGATTCCGCAGTTTATTCTTCTCACGACCGAGGTTCAGGGCTACAGAAAGACGGGCGCGGTAAAGAAGTACGACACCTACGAGGACGACGCCTTTATCGTTGACTACGTGAGAGTTTTTGACGAGGTTGAGTAAAACGGAATATGAGTGAAAATGTACTGAATATGAAAAATGCGGTTTTCGTCACGGGCGGCACAGTCGGAAGCGGCTACGCCATTGCCGAGCGTTTTGCAAAAGAGGGATACGGCGTCGTTATAACAAGCAGAAGCGGTGAACGTGCGGAAAAAGCGGCCAAGGAAATAGGCAAAAAATACGGAGTTCCTTATGTCGGATACGCTCTTGACATTCGGGACGAGCAGAGAGTTAAGGACATTTTTGAGGATATCGACAAAAGAGGCTTATTCGTAAAGACAGTGTGTCTCAACTCAGCCGATATGGGGTTCGGAAAAGACCCGGCAAAGGGACAGCCTTTTTTCGAGGTATCGGTCGAGGACTTCGGCAGAGTCTTTGAGACAAACCTTGTCTGGAACTTCATGATAGTGCGTCAGGCGGCGATAAGAATGCGTGAAAGGCATACGGGAGCAATTGTATTTATTAGCTCCAACACAGCCTACCGTGCAATTCCCAACCGTGCGGCATACAGTGCGTCAAAGGGCGGTATAATCGCAATGTCAAAGGCGTTTGCGGTAGATCTCGGACCATACGGCATAAGAAGCAACGTTGTTCTCCCCGGCACTATAAAGACCGAGAGGTGGGTCACGATGGGGTCAAAGCAGATAGTAAACGGCACGCTTACTCCAATCGGCGACATATCGGACTTCGAGGATATAGCAAATGCGGCGTGGTTCTTGGGGAGCGACGAATCGAAAAATGTCACGGGTGCGGAAATCATAGTTGACGGCGGTATGTCGTGTCAGCTTTATCCGCAGATACTCACGGAGCTGAAGCGCAAGGTCTCTGAGACAGAATAAAAAAGCACCAAAACAAACAAAAAGCCCGAAATGCAGGTCATGTATCCGCATTTCGGGTAATTTTTATGTTAATGTGAGACTATCAAAAGCCGTATCTTCCGCTTCCCCGTTCTTCGACGGACGCCGCAACGGTATCCATGGTGTTTATATCGCTTCTCAAAACAGAAACTGCAAGCGACTTGAAAAAAAGCGCAAGGCAACCGGATATGTAGGTTGCGATAACAAGGGCGATAAACGAATTGCCGAGAGAATATGTATCGACAACGCTGTATCTGAAAATCGAAAACGCACCGAGCGGAATAAGCAGAAACAGCATGATTATATTCACGATGTCAACGGCATATATCGGCGGTTCGAGGGACTCACTGCCGTCGGTAACTCTTATGAAGTTGCCGAACATACCGGCGCATATAAGGCAATACACGATGCCGACAATGAGAAGAAGGTTGAGCGACAGAATGCAGGTGTAAACCCATGCGTCCGAATTTGCAAAATCAACCGACATAGCGATAAGTACATCTGCGGCGACAAGGATAATTCCGAACATTGCCGTTCTTATAAACTCCCCTATTCTGACGGCGGTAAAGCTTCCAGCAAGGGCGTTTTCATAGCCGCTGTCGTGCGTTCTTGCGACAATAAACGCCGCTATGAGACCTACCGAAGTGATCATCGGTGCAATCGCAAGGACGGAAAAGAATATAGGCAGAATCATGGGACTTATTATATAGTCACCAACGATAAATTCCTGAATCTGCGCCATCTGCGACGAAAACATGAGAAGCGCAAGGCAACCGAAAACGGTAAACAGTATTCTGAACACCGCACCGAGAAGAAGCGGCACGCGCGAAATATTTCTTTTGAGCACCGACTTATCGTCAAGCACGGGAGACGCACTGCCGAAATCATCACCTGAGGCGGTCGTTTCGGAGTTTCCGAACAGGAGACGTCTCGCCTCCTCCTCTGTCATCTGCGCGCCTGCGACAGAATCAAAGTACGTCGGTATGCGTTTCGCGCCGGTTGAAGTGTCAAGCGTCTGCGGTGTCGGTTGCACCGTCGGGCGTTGTACTTCCGCCGGTTCGGCATACGCCGCCTTTACGTTTTGCGGACGGTCAAGAGTCGCCGTCAGCGTGGCGGTATCGTATGTTCGCTCTGCCGTGCGCTCATACCGTTCGGCAGACGGCGTCTGAGTCTGAATACGCCTTTCGGGGTCTTTCACCGAGACGTCTGCTTTACCGATCGAATCGCCGACGTCGGAAAACGCATGACCGCAATACACGCAAATCCTGCTTGCGTCGGCGCATTTATTCGAGCAATTTGGACATTGCTTCATCAATTGACTTCCTTTCTGTGGGAAACTACGGACCTCACCGCACGGCAACTCCGCCGCACGCCGCACCGCAAAAGAGCTTACTTTACCGAGTTTCTGTTTATTCGGGATCTCGGATTTACAAGCTCTCTCCAATCAAGCGTTCCCTGGTCAAGCGCAAGGACGAGTGCCTCGGCGGAGGCGATGTTCGTGGCAAAAGGTACGTTATAGATATCGCAGAGCCTTAAAAGGTTATACTCATTCTCGTTGAAGACGGGCGCACCCGTAGTATCTCTGAAGTAAAGAAGGAGGTCTATCTCATTGAAGGCTATACGGGAAGCTATCTGCTCGGTTCCTCCTTGCGATCCCGCCAATACGCGCTCTATCGTCAACCCCGTTGCCTCTGAAATGTACCTGCCCGTAATCTCCGTAGCATAAATGTTGTGCTTGCTTAAGATACCGCAATACGCTATGCAAAACTGAGTCATGAGCTCTTTCTTCTGATCGCACGCAATTATAGCTATTTCCATTTCACAATCTCCTTCTGTATATTCTGTGTATTTGTGTGTTATATTAACTTTGAACGGGACTTCCCGAGCTTCACGTTTTTGAGAAGCAGGACATTCTCTCCCTGACATCTTGCGGCTATATTGTCCATTGCCGCAGCAAAGGCATTTCTTCCTCGTTTCACCTCATAGCAAAGTCTGCCGTTCTCCTGTGCGGAGCTTACCGCTTCGTCATAAGGAAGGACGCCGAGAAGCTTTATCGAGGTCTTGCTGACAATATCGTAAACCTTTGGTCTTATACCCTTTACGGCGTCCGACGCTTTGAAACCGTTTACAATGAGGCGCGTTTTAAGAGCCGCGCCGAGATCGGGACTGCCGTTTTCACCGAAAGTAAAATCGGAGTCCTTCATGGACATATCGAAAAGCATCATTGCGTTTTTTTCAGCCGCACGGATCGACGCCGCCGTATGCAGAGAAACAACAACCGCGTGAGTTGCAACGCGTGCAAGCGCTTTGTAGAGGTCGTCCGGACGCGCCGGGCAATCCAAAATAACGTAGTCGAAGGTCAAGCACAGCTCGTCGATAAAAGAACGCACCGCCTCGAGACTGACCTTTGACGCCGCGCCGCTTTCGTCGAGAAAATCGTAGTAAGCCGGAGCCGGGATAAACTTGAGAGTATCACAGCGCGGATCATTCACAACTGCCTCTGACGGAGAACATCGTCCCGAAAGCACGTCGCTGACGTTGTAAAGAGAAGCGTCCTCAAGTCCGAGAACAATATCGAGGCAACGCGATTCAAGATCACAGTCAACCGCCACAACGCGGCTGCCGCGTCTTGCGAGAGCCATCGAGAGGTTGGCGGATACCGTAGTTTTGCCGACGCCGCCTTTGAACGACGTAACCATTATTACCTTACTCAAAAGCAGTGCCTCCGTTCTTCGGAATCAAAACGTGCAGTCGAAATCTATGCCATTTTGTCTTACAGTTTATTATACCAAACTTTTTCCGTTTTGTCAATCACAAATAAGACATATTACATAGTTTTTTTAAGATTAATCGCTGTTTGTGAGCGTATTTTACACTGACAAAGCCGTTCGGACGTAAAATGTGAACAAAAATAGCAACGCCCCGAACACCCGAAAGCATTCGAGGCAAGATAAAAACGGAGAGAATTACGGATTTCGTGAGACGTACCTGTCAATATGCGGGTAGACATTCAAATACACGACGGCAAAAACAACCGAGACAAGGAGGTCTTTCACGAAATTAAAGGGAATAACGCCGCCGAATATGTAGCTACCTGCCGCCGCCTGAATACCGTAGAGCGGAATCATTAAGAAGTAGTTGCCCAAAACAGCGGCAATTATCTGCACGGCGCCGCCGATTATCAGCGAGAGCAAAAGGTGGAGGTATTTATTCTTGGAAAGCGCCGCTCTGTGGAAAACCGAGCCGAATGCGAACACAAAGGTTGCGCCGCATATAAAGTTGGAAAGCTCTCCGACAGCTCCGGTTGAGGTCATGAGCAGGTGAACCGCATTCTTAATGAGTACGACAAGTACACCGGCACTCGGAGAGAGGCACGCCGCCGCAAACAGTGAGATTACGTCGGAGAAGTCGACTTCAAGAAAAGGAAACGCCGGGATAAGGGAAAATTTCGGGAAAATCATCAGGACAACGGAAAGTGCAGAAAGCACTCCGACTATTGTAATTTTTCTTACATTATTTTTCATCATACGAATCCGCCTTTCATGGATAGGACTCCGTCAATGAGTTTGAATGTAATAAAGAGACCCCAAAGGAAAAACCCTTGGGGCACCGCAATAAATTCACGTACGTTTCGGATCCGAACGCACACAAATTTAATGCTACCTTTACTTTATCCAGACTTTGACTGTCGGTTTTGGAATTTCACCAAATCTGCACTTGCAAAGCAAGCACCCTCGGACTATACCGCCGGTGGGGAAACAACCCCCGCCCTAAAGATAGAATATTCAATCAATGTGTGGGGACGGAAGACCGCCCCCACATTAAGCGTCAAAAGACGCCGTAAGCTAAATTAGCCCTTGATATCGATAACGACACCGGAACCAACTGTTCTGCCGCCCTCACGGATAGCGAAACGGAGTCCCTTTTCGATAGCGATAGGAGTGATAAGCTCAACGTTCATGTCAACGTTGTCGCCGGGGTTGCACATTTCTACGCCGTCGGGAAGAGTGATAACGCCGGTAACGTCAGTTGTTCTGAAGTAGAACTGAGGTCTGTAGTTGGAGAAGAAAGGCTTATGACGTCCGCCCTCTTTTTCGGTAAGAACGTAAACCTGACCAACAAACTTTGTGTGGGGGTTGATGGAGCCGGGCTTGCAGAGAACCTGTCCTCTTTCGATTTCGTTCTTAGCAACACCTCTGAGGAGGCAACCAACGTTGTCGCCTGCTTCAGCGAAGTCGAGGAGCTTGTGGAACATTTCGATACCTGTAACAACGGTGGAAGAAGCAGCGGGCTTAAGGCCAACTATTTCAACAGTATCGTTGAGCTTGAGTACGCCTCTCTCAACACGACCGGTAGCAACAGTACCACGGCCGGAGATGGAGAATACGTCCTCGACAGGCATAAGGAAGGGCTGGTCGTCAGCTCTTGCGGGAGTAGGAATGTAATCGTCAACAGCGTCCATGAGCTTGTGGATAGGCTCGTACTCGGGAGCGTTGGGATCTGTGGATGTGCAGTCAAGAGCAACTCTTGCGGAACCACGGATTATCGGAATCTCGTCGCCCGGGAAGTCGTACTGGCTGAGAAGGTCACGAGTCTCCATCTCAACGAGGTCGAGAAGCTCTTCGTCGTCAACGAGGTCGCACTTGTTAAGGAATACAACGAGTGCAGGAACGCCAACCTGACGAGCGAGAAGGATGTGCTCTCTGGTCTGCTGCATAGGACCGTCGGTACCTGCAACAACGAGGATTGCGCCGTCCATCTGAGCAGCACCGGTGATCATGTTCTTAACGTAGTCAGCATGGCCGGGGCAGTCAACGTGAGCGTAGTGTCTCTTTGCGGTCTCGTACTCAACGTGTCTGGTGTTGATTGTGATACCTCTTGCTCTCTCTTCGGGAGCGTTATCGATCTGGTCGTATGCCATGAACTCGATGTTGCCGTTGCCAAGAGAAAGAACCTTGGTAATAGCTGCGGTAAGGGTAGTCTTGCCATGGTCAACGTGGCCGATAGTACCAATGTTTACATGGGGCTTGCTTCTTTCAAACTTCTGCTTTGCCATTTGAAATTTCCTCCTAAATAAGTTATTTCTGTTTTACCTGTGAACGCCGTTTACGGCATCCACACTCGCCGAATATAAATTCTTGAGTACATTATACACGACAATTTTATAAAGTCAAGAGTCGCATCCGCATAATTTACATAATATTATCAAATATTTTACAGCGGACACATCAAGCGCAAAGTAACTCAGTTCTTTGCACGTGCTGCTATAACCTCGTCCATGATGGACTTCGGTACTTCTGCATAGTGGCTCGGCTCCATAACGTAGGTACCTCTTCCCTGTGTCTTGGAACGAAGATCTGTTGCGTAACCAAACATATTGGAAAGCGGAACGAGAGCTCTGATCTGCTGAGCACCGGAGATAGGATCCATACCCTGGATCTGACCGCGGCGGGAGTTAAGGTCGCCGATAACGTCGCCCATGTAATCATCGGGAACGACAACAACAACCTTCATGAGCGGCTCGGTAAGGACGGGGTCTGCCTTGCGAAGAGCTTCCTTAACAGCCATAGAACCTGCAATCTTGAACGCCATTTCCGAAGAGTCGACTTCGTGGTAAGAACCATCGTAAAGAGTAACCTTAACGTCAACAACGTTATAGCCTGCAAGAACACCGCTCTGAAGTGCGGACTGGCAACCTGCGTCAACAGCGGGGATATATTCCTTCGGGATGGCACCGCCGACAACCTTATTGATGAACTCGTAACCCTTGCCGGGCTCGTTGGGTTCAACGATTATCTTAACGTGACCGTACTGACCCTTACCGCCGGACTGACGTGCGTACTTCATTTCCTGGTCTACGGACTTTCTGATTGTTTCCTTGTATGCAACCTGCGGTGCGCCGACATTCGCCTCAACCTTGAACTCACGGAGAAGTCTGTCAACGATGATTTCGAGGTGGAGTTCGCCCATTCCGGCGATGATTGTCTGACCTGTTTCCTCATCGGTGTAGGTCTTGAAGGTCGGGTCTTCCTCGGCGAGCTTGGAAAGGGCGATGCCCATCTTTTCCTGACCTGCTTTGGTCTTAGGCTCAATAGCAACGCGGATAACGGGGTCCGGGAACTTCATCGACTCAAGAATTACGGGGTTAGCTTCGTCGCAGAGAGTGTCACCGGTGGTAGTATTCTTAACACCGATAACCGCTGCGATATCGCCGGCGTAAATCTGGTCAACATCTTCACGGTGGTTAGCGTGCATGAGCACTATACGTCCGAATCTTTCCTTGGTACCCTTTACGGAGTTGTAAACGGCGTCGCCTGCCTTAATCGTACCGGAATATACTCTGATGAAGCAGAGTCTTCCGACAAATGGGTCGGTAGCGATCTTGAATGCGAGAGCGGAGAAAGGCTCTGTATCGGAGCTGTGTCTGAATGTCTCATTCTCGCCTTCGGGAAGCTTCGGAATGATGCCCTTGATCGACGGAATGTCGAGAGGAGAGGGCATATAGTCGATAATCGCGTCAAGAAGCTTCTGGACGCCCTTATTCTTATAAGAAGTACCGCAAACAACGGGAACCATTGTGTTGGCTATGGTAGACTTTCTGATTGCAGCCTTCATCTCGTCGATTGTAAACTCTTCTCCGCCGAGGTACTTCTCAAGAAGGCTCTCGTCGGTTTCGGCGATGTGTTCGATGAGGTCGGAACGGTACTTTTCTGCAAGCTCCTTCATATCGTCGGGAATATCCTTCTCTTCGATATTTGTTCCGAGCTCGTTTGTGTAGTAATAAGCCTTCATCTTAAGAAGGTCTATAATACCCACGAAGTTTTCCTCAGCTCCGATAGGAAGCTGAATCGGCACTGCGTTTGCCTTAAGACGATCCTTCATCATGTCAACAACTCTGTAGAAGTTTGCACCCATGATGTCCATCTTGTTGACATACGCCATACGGGGTACTTTGTATTCGTCGGCCTGACGCCATACGGTTTCGGACTGGGGTTCAACGCCGCCCTTTGCACAGAACACTGTTACAGAACCGTCAAGAACCTTAAGCGAACGCTGAACTTCAACGGTGAAGTCAACGTGGCCGGGGGTGTCGATGATGTTTATTCTGTTGCCGTTCCAGAAGCAAGTGGTAGCAGCGGAGGTAATTGTGATACCTCTTTCCTGCTCCTGCGCCATCCAGTCCATGGTTGCGGCACCTTCATGGGTCTCACCGATCTTATGAGTTTTTCCCGTGTAGTACAGGATACGCTCGGTGGTAGTTGTCTTACCGGCGTCGATGTGAGCCATTATACCGATATTTCTGGTATTTTCAAGCGAATATTGTCTCGGCATTTGGAACTCCTTTTATCAATATCTGTAATGCGCAAAAGCCTTGTTTGCTTCCGCCATCTTGTGTGTGTCCTCGCGCTTCTTTACAGCGGAGCCGGTACCTGCGAGTGCATCAAGGATTTCTCCCGCAAGTCTTTCGGACATCGTCTTCTCGCTTCTTGCTCTGGAATACGTCGTAAGCCAACGCAGACCGAGAGTCTGTCTTCTTTCGGGTCTTACTTCCATAGGTACCTGGTAGGTAGAACCGCCAACACGGCGAGCCTTAACCTCAAGCACCGGCATAATGTTCTCGAGAGCCTTCTGGAAAGCTTCGAGGGGCTGTTCGCCCTTTGCTTCAATGATCGCAAATGCGTCATAAACTATTCTCTGAGCAACGCCCTTTTTTCCGTCGTACATGATGTTGTTGACAAGCTTTGTTACGAGCTTGGAATTGTACATAGGATCAGGGAGTACATCTCTCTTCGGTACAGAACCTCTTCTCGGCACTATACTTCCCTCCTTCACAAATAAATGAATTCATAGGTACTCGAAAAATACCTTCCGTCAGTGCTTACAGAAGTCCTGCATCTATTCAATGCGGCTGCCGTAAACACAAACCTTTCCCGGTCACTGCCGGGACGCAAATACGGGATTAGCCCTTCTTTGCACCGTACTTGGAACGGGACTGATTTCTCTTTGCAACGCCCTGAGTATCGAGTGTGCCTCTGATGATGTGATAACGCACACCGGGGAGGTCCTTAACTCTTCCGCCTCTGATGAGTACAACAGAGTGCTCCTGAAGGTTATGACCGATACCGGGGATGTAAGATGTTACTTCGATACCGTTTGTAAGTCTTACTCTGGCGATCTTTCTGATAGCGGAGTTAGGCTTCTTAGGTGTCTTGGTTGCTACTTTCGTGCAAACGCCTCTCTTTTGAGGGGAGCTTGCGTCTGTCTGCTGATTCTTAAGAGTGTTGAGACCCTTCTGGAGAGCAGGAGACTTAGACTTATAGCTTACCTGTTCACGTCCGTTTCTTACTAACTGGTTAAAGGTTGGCATACCGCACCTCCTATCTGATTTTTTGTGTGAAGCCGGTCTGCGTGCAACAACTCACGCTGATTATGGCATCAACCCTTGTATGATACCACATCTCTCGTATTTTGTCAAGTATTTTTTTGAAATTTCTTGCTTTTCTTCAAAAATTCACGTTTAGGTCATTTAAACAGGTAATTTGCGGCGTAGTAGATTACGCCCCACACTATCGAGGCGGTCGTACCGTAGAGAATGACAGGACCTGCTATTGTGAACATTTTTGCGCCCACGCCGAGAACGAAGCCCTCGTATTTTGCGTCAATCGACGGTGCGGCGACGGCGTTGGCAAAACCGGTTATCGGCACAAGGGTTCCGCCGCCGGCGTACTTTGCGATTTTCTGGTAGAGTCCGAAGCCGGTGAGAAGGCAGGACAGAAACACAAGCGTTATCGGCGTGAGTATCTTTGCGGTGTCCTCAGCCGCGCCGAATTTTGCGTACATATCGCTTATCCCCTGTCCTATGACGCATATGAGTCCGCCTACCCAAAACGCTGCAAAGCAGTCTGCGAAAAGATTGGATTTCGGTGCGTGTTCCTCGGCAAATTTTCTGAAGGCTCCCTTCTCCTGTTCGGTAAATTTTCTTTCCCCCATTTTCCTCTTCCTTTCATTTTTTCAAAATACCGCATTTGTTTACAAAAATATTTCTTTCTCGCTTATTATAACCGTTTAAGCACAGATTATTTAATGATATAATATATAGGTGATGTTGCGATATAAATTTGAAACGAATCGAATCCGGAGGGTATAAACGTGGTATTTGCGAGTCCCTTTTTCCTGTATATTTTCATGCCGTTATGCATAATACTGTATTTTTGCTTCAAGAGTCTGCGCGCGAAAAACGCGGTTCTCCTTGTTTTCTCACTCCTCTTTTACGCATGGGGCGAGCCGTGGTTCGTTCTCGTAATGGCGGCGACTGCTTTTCTCGACTGGTGTCACGGAAAAATAATCGGCGCGTACAGAGGAACTCAACTTGCGAAACTGTCGCTTATTATTTCGATTGTGACAGACATTGGAATACTTATGGTGTTCAAGTACTCGGGATTTTTGGTGAGCAACCTCAATGCGATTCTCCCGTTTGCCATTCCCGTTCCTCATCTCAGGCTTCCGATAGGCATTTCGTTCTACACTTTCCAGACGCTGACTTACGTCATCGATGTATACAGAGGTAAAGTAAATCCGCAGAAGAGCTATCTGCGATACCTTCTCTATCTCTGCTCGTATTTTCAGCTTGTTGCGGGACCCATCGTCCGCTACGAAGACGTTGACGGATATCTCGAGAACCGCGAGTCAACTCTCGAGGGTGCGGCGCACGGCTTCGTGCGTTTCGCCACGGGACTTGCAAAAAAGGTTATAATCGCCGACATTGCGCTTGAATTCGTGACGAAGTACATGGACGGCGATCTTACCGCGGTACCGACGCTCGGCGCATGGTTCGGAATGCTGATGTTCACGCTTGAAATTTACTTTGACTTCTCCGGTTACTCCGACATGGCAATAGGTCTCGCGGAGATTTTCGGCTTCAAATTTCCCGAGAACTTCGATCATCCGTACATTTCAAAGAGTGTTTCGGAGTTTTGGCGCAGATGGCACATTTCTCTCGGCTCATTTTTCCGCGACTACGTCTACATTCCCCTCGGCGGCAACCGCGCGCATCTCTATCGCAACCTCTTTATCGTGTGGTTCCTCACAGGCTTCTGGCACGGTGCAAGCTGGAATTTCATACTCTGGGGACTGTACAACGGCGCATTCATCATGCTCGAAAAACGTTTCCCGGAATTTTTCAAGAGAATACCGGCGGTTATTTCACATATTTACCTGCTACTTGTCGTAAATTTCGGCTTCATGCTGTTCCACTTCACCGACCTTTCGAGAGTTGGTGCTTTTCTCGGAGTTCTTTTCGGTTTCGGAGGACGTGAATTTGTAACGACGGAGCTTCGTCTTGACGTGATGAACAACATACTGTGGTTCGTCGTGACGCTCCTTCTCTGTATGCCGGTAAAACGGCTCGTGTCGAACTTTGCGAAGAATCTCGAGGTATCGTCAATAGGAGGCGCACGCGCGGCAGGCATTGCGAGGATAATTTACACAATGGGCATATTGTTCGTAAGCACGGCGTTTCTCGTCGGAAACAGTCTGCACGCTTTCCTCTATTTCCAGTTCTGATATGCTCACTGCAGATGCACGGCGTAATTTTTACAGTAAGTGACAAGTATTGGACATGATGTATTCATAAATATGTGCTATTCTAAATAGGATATAAACAAAGTCCGACATTTTTGAGCGGACGCATTTCCCCAACAACCGAAAGGAATGAATTTATGGCAAGAAAAAGCGGTCTCGGCAGAGGGCTCAACGCTCTGTTTGACGAATCGGCTTTGAATCTCACGGGTTCTGCCGACAGCGAAGACAACATTCTTCACGTAAGAATATCCGACATAGAGCCTGACAAAACCCAGCCGAGAAAAAATTTTGAACCCGAGGCTCTTTCGTCGCTCGCGGACTCCATCTCAACGCACGGCATTCTTCAGCCGATTGTGGTTAGGCGTCCCGAGGGAGGTACGGAAACCGACGGCGACGAAAGCAGTGCCGTAAAACGCATACTCGGCGGAAAGTACAAGATAGTTGCAGGCGAACGCCGCTGGCGCGCCGCGAAAATGGCGGGACTTTCGGAGGTTCCCGTTATAGTCCGCAACTTCACCGACAGAGAAACGGCGGCAATCATGCTCGTTGAGAATTTACAGCGAGAGGATCTCAATCCCGTTGAACAGGCGAGAGGTCTTTCGAGACTCATCGAGGAATTTCAGCTCACACAGGAGGAGGCGGCGAATGCGGTCGGTATCTCGAGACCGGCTCTCACGAATGCGCTCCGTCTTTTGACCCTCCCCGATGAGACCCTTGAACATCTCGAAAAGGGCGACATCACCGCAGGTCATGCAAGGGCGCTCATCACGGTCGGAAACGCCGACACGATAAACTCGATAGCCGAAACGATAATCGCAAAAGGTTTGTCGGTGCGTGAAGTCGAGAGGCTCGTGAAGAATCTGTCCTCACCCGAAAAAGAAAAAACGCCGAAAGTGCCGACCGACAGAGAGATTTACTACGAAAAGCTCGAATCCGACGTTGCGTCCCGTCTCGGACGCAAGGTTAAGATAGTCACGAACGGCAAGAACGACGACGGTGTTCTCGAAATCAACTACCACGGAAGCCGCGACCTTGAGTCGATTCTCAAGACGCTGTGCGGCGAAGGTCTTTTTACGGAAGAATAAAATAGCGGTGTGCCACGCATACCCGATATATAAGAAAGGAAGGTAACTTAAAAATGCTGGATCTCAGATATTTGAAGGAAAACACGGAATACGCGAAGACAAGACTCGCTCAGAGAGGCAAGGACTATTCCGAAGACATCGACAAGGCAATTGCTCTCGACGAGGATCGCCGCAAGCTCACCACAGAGACTGAGCAGATAAAGGCGAAGCAGAACGCAATTTCAAAGCAGGTTCCCCTTATGAAGAAGGAGGGCAATCCCACCGACGGGCTTTTCGCCGAGATGAAGGAGCTTTCCGACAAGACCAAGGAGGATTTTGCGAAGATAGACGACATCGCAAAGCAGATTGAGACAATACTTCTCAACATCCCGAACGTTCCGCACGAGAGCGTTGTGGTAGGTCCCGACGACAGTGCAAACAAGGAAATGAGAAAGTGGCACGAGCCTACAAAGTTTGACTTTGAGCCCAAGCCCCACTGGGAACTCGGTTCGGCACTCGGCATACTCGACCCCGAAACAGCCGCAAAGGTTACAGGCACAAGATTCCACTTCTACAGAGGTGCCGGTGCGAAGCTTGAAAGAGCGATAATGAACTTCTTCCTTGACACGCACACCGACGCAGGCTACCTTGAAATATTCCCTCCGTACATGGTAAACAGAGACTCCATGAGAGGCACGGGTCAGCTTCCGAAGTTTGAAGAGGACGCTTTCAAGACAAACAATGATTACTTCCTCATTCCTACAGCAGAAGTTCCCGTTACAAATATGCACAAGAACGAGATTCTCGACGGCAGCCGTCTCACAATTAAGTACTGCGCATACTCCGCTTGCTTCAGAGCAGAGGCAGGAAGCGCCGGACGCGACACGAGAGGTCTTATTCGTCAGCATCAGTTCAACAAGGTTGAGCTTGTAAAGTTTGCAAGACCCGAAGAGTCCTACGATGAGCTCGAAAAGCTTACCAACGACGCTGAACACGTTCTTCAGCTTCTCGGTCTTCCCTATCGTGTGGTTCTTCTCAGCACCGGCGACATGGGCTTCTCTTCAGCAAAGACTTACGACATTGAGGTATGGATGCCCTCTTACAACAGATATGTTGAGATTTCGTCCTGCTCCAACTTCGAGGATTACCAGGCAAGACGCGCAAACATCAAGTTCAAGGACAACCCCAAGGACAAGGCAAGATACGTACACACCCTTAACGGAAGCGGCGTTGCCCTCGGAAGAACGACCGCTGCCATCATGGAAAACTATCAGAATGCGGACGGCTCGATAACGATTCCCGAGGTACTCCGTCCCTACATGAGAAACGCAAAGGCGATAGGTGCCGACGGCAATCTCGTATTCTGATTCGGCAAAGTAAAAGAAATGTGAGGTGACCGCTCCGATGCCCTATATTGAAAGTGAAACCATTGTATGGCTGATGTTTTTCGGCATTTGCCTCGGCGCGGTCTACGCATTTTTCACAAAGCGTTTTCTCGGCAGTCTTGTGAGAAAGCTCATCGCCGAAAAAGCAGCCTCCGAATCGAGTGCCATGACGCTTGCTGAACTCGGTTACGGTAAGGTTTCGTCGGCGTTTATGAAAAGATGTCTCAAAGAAGGCTGCGGACTGAGAAAATACGTCGGAGTCGTTTTTCCCGAGACACAAGGAGAACGGGATCTTCTGATACGCGAAAAAGCGGAGGAACAGCGTTATTTTCTTCCGTATGACAAGTACGAAGTCGCCGAAAAGCGCTACAGCGACAGCGGCACGACCTTCGGAGTTCTGGTTTTGACGGTGGTTTTGTTCTTTGTCGTTGCCGTAGCTTCGACGGTTATTGTTCCGTTTATGATAAGGATTATCGGTACGAGAACCGATGCCGGCAATGCAAAGCGCACGGAAACCACGGAAAGCTTTTCGGAAAGCACCGTGCAGAATAACGAGGCTGACGTTGCGGATGACACAGGGAACAACAACGACGAAGGGTTTTCGATGCTCGGACCGAGCAATAATTCTCGCTGAAAGGTATGGTACGGAGTATGAAAAACTTTGTTTTGACCGTTTTGTGCATAGCTCTTGCGATACTCATATGTATTGCCTGCGCAGTGTACGGATTCGGCTACAGATACATAAATCTCCCCGATCTCGAGCTTAAGTACTTCGGCACGGTTGACAAGGATCTCCAGCCGCTCAAGGGTACGATATACTATTCCGACGGCTCGAAAGGTTCTCTCGACGCAAAGGAGTCAACGATTACCTACAGCAACGGCGATGTTTACTACGGCGATATCTCCGGGCTTACCAGAAGCGGAACGGGAAAGTACACCTTTAAGGCGACCGGCGACGTATACTTCGGCACTTTCGAGAACGACAAAATGTCCGATTACGGAACGTACACCTTCTCGAACGGCGATATTTACAAGGGCGGCTTTCAGAACGGAAAGCGTCACGGAGAGGGTGTGTACAAGTACTGCGACGGTGCGGAATACAACGGCGAATATGCAAACGGACTCCGCAACGGCAGAGGCATCTTCACATGGGCAGACGGAACTGTCTACAACGGAGACTTTGTAAACGACCTCAAGGAGGGTTACGGAATAATAACCTACAGCAACGGCGACGTTTACACGGGCAACTTCGTCAAGGACAAGCGTGAGGGCAGCGGTACATATGAGTGGAAAGCTCAGGGTGCACGCTACGAAGGTACTTTCACCAACAATGAAATAACCGGTCACGGCAGAATAATCTTCGCCTCCGGCAGAATTTTCGAGGGCGACTTCGAGAACGGGAAGCCGCTTGCTTAAGACCGTGATGTAATTTAACGCAATAAAAATTCGGGTTGTACACCTTACGATGTTACAACCCGTTTTTGTCTGAATATAAATTTTACGTTTACGAATGGAGTCTTTTCGGAATGAACATTTTTGAGAACGGGGAAAAAACGGAGGTCTTGGAGGGTATAATATCGGTAAAAGCCGCCATAGAGTCGGGAAAACGGAAGATAGAAACAGTGTTCGTCGATCTCGGCAAGTACAAAAAGCGTGACAGAAAGATAACGCACTTTGTCGGCGCGCTCAAAGCGCGCGGAATAAAGTATGAGCTTTGCGAGAGAGGTGTGATAGACGCCTTTGTCGCGGAGCATGACCCGAACGGCGGTCACTCGCACGGCGGAGTTGCGGCGGCGGTAAGCGAGAGAAAATACGACACGGTAAGCGAAATTCTTGCAAAGTGCGCCGCCGAAAAAGGATATATCGTTTTTCTCGACGGTGTAGAGGACCCTTTCAACCTCGGATATGCTTTGCGCAGTCTTTACGCTTTCGGTGTAACCGGAATAATCCTGCCCAAAAGAGACTTTTCCTCTTGCGCGGGCGTGCTTGCAAGGTCGTCCGCCGGCGCAAGCGAACTGTGTCCCACCGCACTTGCGGAGCTTGACACACCGGAGAAACGTCTTTCCTTTATAAGCGAGCTTCGTTCTCTCGGCATTTCACTCGGCTGTGCGGCGGTGTCGTCGTCTTCCATCCCTGCCGACGAATACGTATACCCTTCCCCGTTCATTCTCTTCATCGGCGGCGAAAAGAGAGGCATTTCTCCGGAATTTGTCGAAAATGCAGACGTTCTTCTGCACATTCCGTATGCAAGAGATTCGGTTCGGTATTCACTTCCGACAGCGGACGCCGCAAGCATTTTCGGCATGGCGATCTCGGGTACGACGAGAAAGAACAGGCATTAAATCTTTGTCTCGAAAGCGTCGGGCGCGAAAAATTCTTCGAGACATCTGTCAAGCTTCACGGCATTGTAATCCGAAAGCGGAGTCAGCGGAAGACGAAGAATGTTTTCGCAGAAACCGAGTCTCGACATTGCGTACTTTATCGGTATCGGGTTTACCTCGCTGAAAAGACATTCGTTCAGCTTGCAGAGCATTATCTGGAGTCTTGCGGCCTTTTCGACCTCGCCTTTTTCAAAAAGGCGGCACATATCGGAAAGCATACGGGGCAAAATATTTGACGCAACCGATATGACTCCGAGTCCTCCGAGCGACATTATCGGAATTGTGTCCGCGTCGTTTCCGGAGTATATTTCGGCGTCCGGGCAGAGTGAGAGCGTTTTCGCGCATGAAGAAATGTTCCCGTTAGCCTCCTTTATGCCGACGATGTTGTCAATCTTCATAAGCTCCGCGTATACCTCGGGACTGACGTTGAGTCCCGTCCGCGACGGAACATTGTACACGATTATCGGCAGAGGCACGGTTTTCGCAACCGTTTCGTAATGCTCGATAAGTCCGCTTCGCGATGCTTTGTTGTAGTACGGAGTGACGATGAGAAGTCCGTCCGCTCCGGCGTTTGCGGCATCCTCCGAAAGCGATACGGTGCGGTAGGTGCTGTTGCTTCCGGTTCCGGCTATTACGGGAACCCTTCCGTCGGCAACGCTCACCGCAAAAGCGATGAGCTCCTTTCGCTCTCTTATTGTGAGAGTCGCGGATTCTCCCGTCGTTCCGCAGACGACAAGAGCGTCTATACCCTCGCCTATCTGATATTCTATGATGTCGGCAAAAGAGGCGTAGTCTATCTCGTCGTTCACCGTAAACGGCGTTATAAGCGCCGTTGCCGCTCCTTTAAACAGTGCCATGGTCATTACCGTCCCTTACGTTATGTATATTTTTATTATATTCCGAAGACGGTAATACGTGTATGCTTTTCGTCATTTTATACTGAAAAATTGCCTACTGTTACCAATTACGCACAGTGATTTTGTATGTGTTATGCTAACTGCACAAAAGTGTGGAAACAAATTGTGAACATTTAATAAAATAGTTCTCTTGCCCCCTTGACAATTTGCATAAAAGGGGGTAAAATGTAGAGGCTTAAGGTAAAAGGGTATTTGAGCGTATCCGCGCAGACGCCGAAATCGGGAAATATAAAGGTTTCTGTCGGCGCGCCGGAGCGTTTTTTGCGCGGAAAGGACTAAAGACTTTTTATGTTTTGGACTGAAGCAGCCGTGTATACCACGACTGAGGGAATTGACGCTGTTGCCGGCATTCTTCTTTTGAACGACATCACCGGTTATTCGGTGGAGGACAGCCGCGACTTCAACGATTTTCTCGAACGCCGTGAGGTATACTGGGACTACATTGAGGATGACCTTTTCCGTCTCCGCGAATGTGAAACGAAGGTTACGTTCTATCTTCCCGACAACGGTCAGGGTCGTGACAGACTCGCCGCAATACGTGAGTCGCTCGCAAGGCTTAAGTCGGAGGACAGGGACGGTGTGTTCGGAAGACTTGAGGTCGATATCACGAAGATAGCCGACGAGGACTGGGAGAACAACTGGAAGCAGTATTTCAAGCCGTTCACGGTCGGAGAAAAAATAGCGATAAAGCCGACGTGGGAAAGTTACGACAATCCCGAAGGCAGAACCATACTTGAAATAGATCCGTCGTCGTCCTTCGGCACGGGTTCTCACATGACGACAAGACTCTGCCTTGAAGCGATTGAGAAATACGTTACGCCGGACACGAAAACGCTCCTTGATATGGGATGCGGAAGCGGCATACTCGGAATTGCGGCGAACCTCTTAAATCCCGAGGTTGACGTGACTGCGGTTGACATTGAGGAAAATTCGATAAGAATTGCGACCGAAAACGCCGCACTCAACAGAATCTCAAACGAAAAGTTCCATCCGTACTGCGGCAACGTTCTTCTCGACAGTGAGCTTCTTGCCAAGGTGCGTGAAAAGAAATACGACATAATTGCGGCAAACATCGTTTCCGATATCATAATGATGATGTCGCCGATGTTCCGCGAGGTACTCGCCGACGACGGAGTTCTGATATGCTCCGGCATTATCTCGGAGCGTGCGAAGGAAGTTGAAAACGCGCTTCTCTCAAAGGGATTCGAGACGGTCGAGTTTAACGACAACGACGGCTGGGCGGCTATCGTGTTACGTCATGCGCCGAACAGGAGTTAAGACGGTATGCCGAGATTTTTTACCGACAGAGTAAACGGCGGCACAATCGTTATGACAGGTGAGGACGCACGCCACATGATCCGTTCACTCCGCATGAAACCGGGCGAGAGCGTCACGGTGTGCGACTTTTTCAACACCGAGTACGAATGCACTGTCGAAAAGCTCACCGACACTGAGGTGACTCTCAAGATTGTTTCGTCGCACCCCTCGGAGTGCGAACCGACAGTTGCCGTGACGGTTTATCAGGCTCTCACGAAAGGCGACAAGTTCGACACGATAGTGCAAAAGGCAGTCGAGCTCGGTGCGGTGAGAATTGTACCGGTGCTGACCGAAAGATGCGTCTCAAGACCCGACGAAAAATCCATGCAGAAAAAATGCGAACGGTGGAGAAAGATAGCACTTGAAGCGGCTAAACAGTGCGGACGGGCGAGAATTCCGCTTGTTTCCGATGTGCGGACGGTGAATGAAGTTGTCGGTGAGATGGCTGAAAGTACTCTTTCGTTCGTGTGTTATGAGAAAGAATCGGAGGTTTCGCTCAGAGCGTATCTCGACTCAAATTCCGAGAAGCTTGACTCTGCCGGCAATGCCGCATCAATCTCATTCCTTATAGGGAGCGAGGGCGGTCTTTCCGACGAAGAAGCGGAGCTTTTCCGCAAAAACGGCATCGCAACGGTATCTCTCGGAAAGAGGATACTGCGCACCGAAACCGCACCGATTGCGGTACTTTCCGCGGTGATGTTCCGCACGCGGAATCTTGAATGATGAATAATAAACAGAATAGGAGAATTTGACTATGGCAAAAAAGACAAAAAAGAGTGCTGTCCGCAGCGAGAAAAACAAGCTCGTTGAAGATATCGGCTTCTTTAAATCATCAGTGCTGTTCCTCATGCTTTGCGCTGTCGTACTGTTCACCCTGAGAATCGACGAAATCGGAGGAAGAACCTTCTCAAAAATGACAGCGTCGTGGCTTCCCTTCGCCTACGGTCACATTCAGCTCTTATTCGTTTTCGGAGTTCTTACGGTCGCTTCCGCGGTATATTACTTCATATGCCGCAAAAAGAAGCTTGACGAATCGTTCCGATACATCTCGAGTCTCAACCTTTTGAGTCTCACCGGCTTCTGCACACTCTACTGCTTCATTTACAGCATAGACGCAAGCTCACTGAAGCTTCTCGTTGCGACTGCCGTCTGCGGTGCGTTCTACTACGTCACGAAGTTCTACAACAAGGATTTTGTATACTTCTACCTCTTTAATGTTGTTCTCTGCTACAATGTTTGGTCGCTGTTCGGCGTGGGCGCCGCAAGCAGACCCGTGCTCAACATGATTCTCAAGTTTGCCGGTGTCGCCGCTTTCGCAGTTGTATGCTTCCTCATTTACCGCGCGAAAAAGTCGGCGGGAAAAGAAGGGTTCATCATCTGGCCTTTTGCGGTTTCGGCATTCTTCTTCGCGGCTCTCGCCGTTCTGCTCCTCACCGTTCAGTCTGTTACCCCGGCAGTCGCTCTGATAGTTATGCTTATTCAGCTTGTCGCGGCAACAGTCTACTACACAGTTAAAGTATTAAATTGAGTCGGAGGTAAATAAAATGTCTAACAGATTGTTTCAGGGTATTGTTCACCAGCTTAGGGAAAACGTTGAACGCACAATCGGCATTGTCGATGAAAACGGCGTTATAATCGCTTGCAGCGATCTTGTAAGAATCGGAGAGGAAATGCCCGAGGTCACTGAGAATCTTGCTTACAATCTCGAGCATTACATTACCTCGGGCTGTACCTTCAAGCCCATCGGCACTTCGTCGAAGCTTGAGTATATCGTAATGGTTGAGGGCGAGGACGAGGTTGCGCTTGACGTCGCGTCGGTTCTTTCGATTTCCCTTTCCCAGATAAAGACGCTCTACGATGAAAAATACGACAAGTCAAGTTTCATAAAGAATATCATTCTCGACAACATACTTCCGAGCGATATTTACGTAAAGGCGAAGGAGCTACACTTCAACAACGAAGCTCACAGAGCGGTTTTCCTCATCAGATTCGGCGAGAAAAACGACGTTATGCCCTACGACATTCTCCAGGCAATGTTCCCCGAGAAATCCAAGGACTACATAATAAGCGTAGGCGAAACGGATATAGTTCTCGTAAAAGAGGTTAAGGCAAACTGCGACTCAAAGGAGCTTGAAAAGGTTGCGCGCTCCATTGTCGAGACGGTAAATGCAGACTTCTTTATAAATGTTGTCGTCGGTATCGGTTCGGTTGCCGAGAACATAAGAGACCTTGCCCGTTCGTTCAAGGAGGCTCAGGTTGCCATTGAGGTCGGAAAGGTATTTGACACCGAGAAGAACATCATCAACTACGAGAATCTCGGTATCGGCAGACTTATATATCAGCTTCCCACAACTCTCTGCGAGATGTTCCTTCAGGAGGTATTCAAGAAGGGTTCTCTCGAAAGCCTTGACAGAGAAACTCTCATGACGATTCAGGCGTTCTTCGAGAACAATCTTAACGTCTCCGAAACCTCGAGAAAGCTCTTTGTACACAGAAACACTCTTGTTTACAGACTCGAAAAGATACGCAAGCTCACCGGTCTTGACCTTCGCGAGTTCGAGCACGCAATCACCTTCAAGGTTGCGCTCATGGTCAAGAAGTATCTCACATCAAAGCCGATCAAGTATTGATCCGGCAGTCAATCTGCATAATTTGCTGCCGAAGCGCACCCGAAGGTCGCCTCGGCAGTTTTTCGTAAAATAAACAGATGCAGTTTCTGTTAAACGGAGGTAGTTTCTGTATGAACAATTGCGCTGTGCGGAGAATTTCCGCATTCGTTCTTTCACTGCTTTTCATTGTATCGGTTTTCTCGTTTACCGGATGTGAGAAAAGTGCTGTCAGCGTCATTCTCGACGGCGAAGACATAGGCGTTATGAGCGCACCGGCGTCGATAGGCGACGCAGTTCTCGCGCCTGCGGACGGAGTTTTCGGCGTACTCGGTGCAAAATGCTCTTACGACGCTTCGTCAGGCACGGTCACAGCGAAAAGCGAAACACTTGACTTTTCCTGCGCCGTAGGAGAAACGGCATTTACCGTAAACGGTGAAAAGTACGTTTTTTCCGCTCCGACACAGCTCATCAACGGAAAGCCGTATATTTCGGTCAAAGAGCTTTTCGAGAGTGCCGGGTACGGCGTCGAGTGGGACGGCGGAGACAGGATATACATCACCTCCCC
Organism: uncultured Eubacteriales bacterium; assembly: GCA_934502885.1. Taxonomy (GTDB): domain Bacteria; phylum Bacillota; class Clostridia; order Oscillospirales; family CAG-382; genus CAKSUT01. Next base: position 174,372 of record CAKSUT010000002.1, read on the forward strand.
GGAAAAGGGACTCGAGGTGCGTTTTATAGACGTCGGTCAGGCTGATTCAGTTCTTCTTTTGTGCGACGGTGAATCAATGCTCATTGACGGCGGCAATGTTGCGGACAGCGACACTATTTACACGGTTCTCGACTACTACGGTCTCGACTACATAGACTGCGTTGTCTGCACACATGCACACGAGGATCACGTCGGAGGCTTATCGGCGGCTCTTGCAAAAGCGGAGGTCGGTGCCATATACGCTCCGGAAACGACGGTAAATACAAAAGCCTACGGCAACTTTGCGGCAAAGGCAAAAGAGCGCGGAGTCGAAATAACGCCTCCTTCTTTCGGCGACAGCTTCAGTCTCGGCGGCTCTCTCGTAACCTTTCTCGGACCGATAACCGAAGAAGGCGCCGACCTCAACAACACCTCCATTGTACTCAAGGTTGAGTACGGCGACGTGTCGTTTCTCTTCACGGGCGACGCCGAAGCCGAAGAAGAGGCGGCCATACTCGAGTCCGGGGCTGACGTGAGCGCGGACGTTTTGAAGGTCGGACACCACGGTTCGGTCACGTCAACGTCATACGTTTTTCTGCGCGAGGTTATGCCGAAGTACGCCGTTATTTCGGTCGGAAAGAACAACGACTACGGTCATCCTCACGAAGAGGTTCTGTCAAGGCTCAGAGACGCCGGAGTAAAGCTATACAGAACAGATATGCAGGGTGATGTGGTTGCCGTGACGGACGGAAAGACAATAGAGTTTTCGACATTCAGAAACGAAAACGCCGAGGTGAACACCACCGTCGATAAAAGCAGAGAGGAAATCTCTCCCGATACGGACGATATTGCGGCGGAGGGCGCACGGTTTATCGGCAACAAAAAGACGAAAGCGCTTCACTCCTCCGACTGCGGAAATCTGCCGAAAGAAGACAATCGCGTTTATTTCGACAGCTACGAAGACGCTCTCGCAGGGGGATATACGCCGCACAAAAATTGTCTCGGCAAAAAATAATTTTACTTTTTTTGAAAAATAAGGGAACTTTTTAATTGTTTCTTACGTCATATAAGCGAATCGTTAAGAACGAAAAAAGTGAAAAGGAGACGACATCATGAAAAAAACACTGCGAACCGTAATTTGCGCAGTCCTCGCACTGCTCATGACACTGTCTGCCGCATCGGTTTCTTTTGCGGCGTCAAACGAACCCACCACCGAGGAAATGGAAAAGGTTCTGAAAATCGTAAAGCCGAAGCTTGATATTCCCGAGGAGGCGACCGAATTCTCGTGGAACTACCGTGCAGGGAATGTCTACAACGACGCAAACTGGGTATTCACATGGTCCGACAAGGAGTCGAAGGACGGCGACAGAAAAAGCTACACTGTCGTATGCGACGCCGACGGTCATATCACAAACTACGATGCGTATATTCCCTACAGCGTGACAAACGCCGCAAGCATCGTTCCCTCCGCAACAAAGGAAGAGTACAAGGAGAAAGCCGACGCATACCTTGCAAAGCTCAACCCCGAAGCCGCAAAGAGCTTCACCCTCGTTTCCTCCCGTGCCGGAAGCACAAGAAGAAAGACCTACACATATGAGTACGTCCGCACCGAAAACGGATACAACTATCCCGACAACACGGCATACGTAACTCTCAGCTACAACGACGGCTCGCTCAGAAGCTACAGAATTGTATACAACTACGACGCAAAGTTCGACGCTCCCGAGAAGGTAATCGGCGAGGAAGAGGCAAAGAAGATTCTCTCCACCAAGCAGTCGATGAAGCTCAGATACATTACCGACTATGAAACGACGGATGAAAAGACTACCAGTAAGGCGCTTCTCGTATACGCTCCCGAAAACGGCTATGCCTCCGTCAATGCAGTTACCGGCGAGGTTTACGACTCCGTTTCGTCGTGGGAGGTAAGAAAGGGTGAACTCGGCGGAGGTTCGGCAAACAGCTCGTTTAAGGCTGACCTGAACGAAGGTGCGACGGTGGAAGAAGAAGCCGATTATGAGCTTACCGAGTCCGAGCTTGCGCAGAAAGATATTCTTGCAAAGCTTATCACCAAGGATGACGCAATAAAGGCCGTCACCGGCAACAAGTACCTTCTCATAAACGAAGCTCTCACAGCAGTTGACGCTTCTCTCCGCAAAAACTATCAGACCCCGAAGAGCTACTATCAGGACGACAGCGGCTCGTACATCTGGAACATCAGCTTCTCAAACCCCGTTCTCGATGACAGCGGCAGATACTATGACTATGCCTATATAAACGGCTCGGTCAACGCAGACAACGGAAAACTCGTAAGCTTCAACGCGGATCTCAGAGATATGTACTATTACACCGAGTCAAAGACTCCCCTTCCCGAGGTAAAGTACACCAAGGAGGACGCGCAGAAGATTGCCGAGGAATTTCTCAAGGCAACCTGCCCCGAAAAGTTTGAAAACTCGGTTCTCTCCGGTTCTTACGAGGAAAACATCATCGCATACAAGGACTCCGAGAACATGAAAGATCCCGTTTACGGCGCATACAGCTTCCGTTACGTAAGAGTAAACGAGGGCATTGAATACACCGCAAACTCGATAAGAGTCGGCGTTGACGGCGTTACGGGAAAGGTATACAGATACAGCACACGTTGGAACACCAATATTGAGTTCGAGTCGCCCAAGGGTGTAATCACTCCCGAAAAAGCTCTCGAAACCTACGTCGCACTCGGCACGGATATCCGCTACGAGACCAATACCACCTACATTTATACTCCCGTAAACGCAGCCTCCAAGAAGGACCTTTCCAAGGCGTTTGTATACTCGCTCATGACAAACATCGAGAACGCCGGAGATATAAGCAAGGTAATCGACAAGTACGCAAAGGACATCGACCGTGAAAAGCTCACAAGGCTTATATCGGACGGCAACGAAGATGCTCTCCTTAAGTTCATTGAGGAGTACTTCGGCGTGACGCTCGACGAAAAAGAGCTTAAGAACGATTACAGGGACGTAAACGACTTCTACTCCAAGGAAGAGGAAATCAGACTCGTTTACCTTGTTGACGCAGGCAGCACCGCTTACATCGACGCCTTCGACGGCTCGGCTCTCGACTACTCGGGAGACCCCGTAACCGCAGAGGAAAGCGGATACAAGTACGACGACATCTCCGGTCACTGGGCTGAAAAGACAATAGCTCTTCTCGGCGAAATCGGCATAGGCTTTGACGGCGGCAAGTTTGAACCCGACAAGACGATAACCGGCAAGGAGTTCTGCAAGCTTGCGGACAGTCTCTCCTTCTCTCTCTGGAGAAGCGAAAAGCCGATATACTCCCTCAAGGATTCCGACAATGCGGCAACGAGACTCGACGCCGTAAAGTACGTTCTCACAAGCATTGACTACGACAAGGTAGCAGTTCTCAAGAACATCTTCCGCACCGATTTTCTCGATAACGCCGAAATCAAGGAAGAGGATATCGGATACGTCGCAATAGCTTACGCTCTCGGAATGGTAAAGGGCGACGGCGAAACAATGCGCACCTACGATGAACTCACACGCGCCGAAGCTCTCATTCTTCTTGTCAATGCGGCAGCTGCCGTAAAGTAATCCCCTCCCCGTGCGCACCTCGCAAGGCGCACGTAAAGCAACCAACAACTCTCCTATATATTCGCTGTGCCGCATCGGGATTTTCCCGGTGCGGCATGGTGTTTTTCCATACATATTTTTCAAAAAGCACTTGATTTTTCCGCTTGCTTATGCTATACTTACCGAAATGGTATGTACAATTCGGAGGTAAGTTATGATACACATAAATCCCAATCTTTTCCCCGGAGGAAAAACCGCGGCTCTCACAATGAGCTACGACGACGGAGCGGTTTTCGACGAGCAGCTTATAGATATTTTCAACAGATACGGAATCAAAGGTACCTTCCACGTAAACGATTGGAGTATCGGCGAGGGCTGTAATTTCACGCCGGAAAAGGCACGTGAGCTTTACAAGGGACATGAGCTTTCCGTGCACTCCTGCGACCACCCTATGTTCGGTCATCTGAACGACATTGAGCTTTACGATCAGATAGTGAAGAACAAAGAGAAAATCGAGAACATCTGCGGCTACACCGTCAGAGGTATGTCGTATCCGCACGGCGTGTTCAACGAAAGAATAATGAATGTCATGAGAGTTGCCGGCATGAAGTACGGCAGAACCACAGAGAAAACTCTCTACACTGCCATTCCCGAGGACTTTCTCGCTTGGCATCCGTCGGGTCACCATAAGGACAACATTCTCGACCTTTACAAGCTTATCGAAAGTCCCAAGGCTCAGTGGGGCAATCCGAGACTTCTCTACATCTGGGGTCACAGCCACGAATTCGGTCATGAGGGCAACTGGGATCTCATGGAGGAGTTCTGCAAAACTGCGGCGGGTCACGACCACATTTGGTACGCCACCAACATCGAGATTTACGATTACGTCACCGCCGCAAGAAACCTTGAAATATCCGCAAACAGAAAAACAGTGTTCAATCCGTCGTATCTTTCGGTGTGGGTAACCGTCGAGGGAAGCGACGTTGTTGAAATAAAGCCCGGCGAAAATAAACTTTAAGGAGAAACGAAAATGCCTTACATAAGAACAAACCTTTTCCGTGACGGAAAGAAAAAAGCGATAACAATGAGCTACGACGACGGTCATATTTACGACGAAAAGCTTATCGAAATATTCAACAAATACGGCTTCAAGGGAACGTTTCATGTAAACTCGAACCACATTCTCGACAAAACCTACTCTCCGGAAAAAACGGCGGGGATTTACGCAGGTCACGAGCTTTCGGTACACACCGTAACGCACCCTTGTCTGCACGAGCTTCCCGAAAATGTTCTGCGCGACGAAATAACCGAGGACAAGCGTGCAATAGAGCGTCTTTGCGGATACTCGGTCAGAGGAATGTCTTACCCCTTCGGTCACTTCGACGACACGATAGAGAAGGTTGCGAAAGAGTGCGGAATGAACTACTCGAGAACCACACGTTCGACGAATGACTTCAACCCTCCGAAGGATTTTCTTGCATGGCATCCGACTACTCACCACAACGGCAATCTCGACGACCTTTACTCACGTTTCACCGCCGAGCGTTTTGACCGTGTTTACAATATGCCGATATTCTACATCTGGGGTCACAGCTACGAGTTCAACAACGACAACAACTGGGACAAGATGGAGGAATTCTGCAAAAAAGCCGGTGGAAACAGTGATGTTTGGTATGCGACAAACATAGAATTATACGATTACGTAACCGCCGTCCGCCGACTTGAAATATCCGCCGACAAGACAATGATTTTCAATTCGTCGTACATTCCGGTATGGGTAAGCGTTGACGGCGAAGCGGTTAGGATAAATCCCGGCGACAACAAGCTTTGATTTGACAATAAATACGGACAAGAAAGGAAAGCGCAATGACAGTAAAAGAACTTGCAGAGACTCTACGGCTCACTGAAATAACCGCCGACGACATTTCCCGTGAAATTGACGGTGCGTACACCGGCGACCTTTTGAGCTGGGTCATGGGACGTGCGAAAAGCGGAAATGTCTGGGTTACGATAATGTCAAACGTCAATGTGGTTGCCGTGGCGACGCTCTGCGACGTTTCTATGGTCATTCTCGCCGAAAACACCCGTCTTGACGAGGACGCGGAGAAAAAAGCGGAGGCTCAGGGGATAAATCTTTATACGAGTACAATGACCTCATACGAGCTTTGCCGTGAAATCGGAGAGTACATTTAGTCATGGAGCGCTTTTACGACCTTCACATTCACTCCTGCCTCTCCCCTTGCGCCGACAACGACATGACGCCCGTCAACATCGCCGGAATGGGAATGCTCAACGGACTTTCCGTCATGGCTCTCACCGACCACAACAGCTGCGGAAACTGTCCCGCTTTTTTCGAGGCGTGCCGAAGCTACGGAATTACGCCTGTTGCCGGCATGGAGCTTACAACGGCTGAGGATATACACGTCGTGTGTCTTTTCCGTGAGCTTGAGGGGGCATTGGGATTTTCCGAAACGGTTCATTCCCGTCTCCTGCCGATAAAAAACAAGCCGGAGATTTTCGGTGATCAGATTTTCACCGATGCGGTCGGAAACGAGACGGGGCGCGAGGATATTCTTCTCATAAGTGCGACAGATATTTTCCTCGAGGAGGCGCCTGTGCTCGTCGGTGAATACGGCGGCATATGCTATCCCGCGCACATAGACCGCGACGCAAACGGCATAATCGCGATTCTCGGCGACATTCCGCCCGAGCCGGGTTTTGTATGTGCGGAAATACACGACTCAGAGCTTCTCGAAAGCTACCGTTCCGGCTATCCGGCAACACGGAGCATGAGGTTTGTGTCGAGCAGTGATGCGCACCACCTTTGGGACATTAACATGAATGTAAATGCTTTCGCTCTCCGCGGTGAAACGGAGGACGAAATAAGAGATTCTCTCTTTGATATACTCACAGGAAGTGCAACGTAGCAGACTACGCTGCACTTTTTGCCGAAATATCCGGAAAAATCCCGGATTTATAAAAAAATTCAAAAAATATGGTTGACATTTTCGGCAAAATGTTATATACTATACTCGTTATGTTGTGCGTATTGTGTGGTTGCTTCGGGCGAAAGATTGTTAAAAAATAAGCAATCTTCTTTTTAAGCGGCACTTTCGGCAATAGGCGTCACAGCAGCAAAATTTGCGGGATAACCGCAGGGAGGTATACAACTAATGAAAAAAAGACTGACAACAGTCACTTTCAAGGGCACAAAGGAGCAGGAAGAAAAGCTCCTCGAAGTCATTGAAAAGTACCGCGGAGTCAAAGGCTCCATGATGCCTATTCTCCAAGAGGCGCAGGGAATTTACGGCTATCTTCCCGTCGAAGTTCAGAGAATAATCTCTGATAAGACAGGCGTTTCCGTGGAGGAAATTTTCGGTATCGTTTCCTTCTACTCGCAGTTTGCGCTTAACCCCAAGGGTCAGGTTGCAATTTCTGTCTGTCTCGGAACGGCGTGCTATGTTAAAGGCTCGCAGGACCTCATCGACAGAATCACTCTCCGTCTCGGCATAAAGGACGGCGACACTTCGTCCGACGGTAAGTACTCGCTTACAGCTACACGTTGCATCGGCGCTTGCGGTCTCGCACCCGTTCTCACGGTAAACGACGAAGTCTTCGGCAGACTCAAGAAGGAAGACGTAGACGGTATCCTCGCAAAGTACGAATAATTCACCCAAACCAAGGTTTTCCGACTCTTCGGCAGATCGGAGGACAACACAGGACAGGCAGATATGAAAGAACTTTCTTTAAACATTCTTGACATCACTGAAAATTCGCTTTCGGCAGGAGCGAAAAACGTCTCGATTGAGATAGACGAAGCACCGGACGGCATTTTTACGCTCACGATAACCGACGACGGATGCGGTATGTCAAAAGAAATGGTTGAAAGCGTCATTGACCCTTTCTGCACCACGAGAAAAACGAGAAAGGTCGGACTCGGCATTCCGCTTCTAAAGCTTGCCGCGGAGCAAACCGGCGGCAGTCTTTCGATAGAATCGAAACCAGTGACCGAATACCCCGACTCGCACGGCACGGTCGTGAGAGCGGTATTCCGTTCCGACAGCATCGACTTCACCCCTTTGGGCGACATTGCCTCAACGCTTGTCGTTCTCATTCAGGGAAGCCCCGACGTCAATTTTACATTCCGTCACACCGCTTCCTCGGGAGAGGTTTTCCTATCGACTTCACAGATGCGTGAGGTTCTCGGAAACAATGTTTCTCTTTCGGATTTCTCGGTTTTGGCTTGGATAAAGGATTATATCGCCGAGTCCTATGCAAATCTAAAAAAATAATCGGAGGTACTTTCAATGAAAAGCTTGGCAGATCTTATGGCTATCAGAGATAGAATGAAGAACAGTGTCAATCTCCGCGAAGCTGCGGAGGGCGGTACCCGTATCGTTGTAGGTATGGCTACCTGCGGTATAGCTGCCGGTGCAAGACCGGTTCTCAACGCCTTTGTGGAAAAGGTTGCCGAGAAGAATCTTGAAGATGTTCAGGTAACACAGACAGGCTGCATCGGCATTTGCCAGTATGAACCCGTTGTTGAAGTATATCAGCCCGGCAAGGAAAAGGTCACCTACGTTAAGATGACCGCCGAAAAGGCTGCAAAGGTTGTCGAGGATCACATCGTCGGCGGCAAGATAGTCACCGAATACACCATCGGTGCTGCTAAATAATCAAGGAGGAATAAAGAAATATGTTTCGTTCACACGTACTTATATGCGGCGGTACAGGTTGTACTTCCTCCAACAGCCCCGAAATCAAGAAGCGCATGGAAGAAGAGCTTGCTGCCAACGGACTTGAAAACGAGGTAAAGGTTGTCACAACCGGATGCTTCGGTCTCTGCGCACTCGGTCCCATTATGATCATTTACCCCGAAGGAACTTTCTACAGCATGGTTAAGCCCGAGGACGTTCCCGAAATCGTTTCCGAGCACCTTCTCAAGGGAAGAATCGTTGACAGACTCGTATACAGCGAGACAAAGCTTGAGGACAGCACCTACTCCTCCCTTTCCGAGACAAACTTCTACAAGAAGCAGCACAGAGTTGCTCTCAGAAACTGCGGCGTTATCAATCCCGAGGTTATCGACGAATACATAGCTGTTGACGGTTATCAGGCACTCGGCAAGGTTCTTACGGAGATGACTCCCGATGACGTTATCAAGTGCATTCTCGATTCCGGACTTCGCGGAAGAGGCGGCGGCGGATTCCCGACCGGTCTTAAGTGGAAGTTTGCGGCCGGTTCCGTAAGCGACAAGAAGTATGTATGCTGCAACGCCGACGAGGGCGACCCCGGCGCGTTCATGGACAGATCCATACTTGAAGGCGACCCGCACGCAGTCCTCGAGGCTATGGCAATTGCCGGCTACGCTATCGGTGCGGATGAAGGCTACATCTACGTTCGTGCTGAGTATCCTATCGCTATTCACAGACTTGAAGTTGCAATTAAGCAGGCAAGAGAATACGGTCTTCTCGGCAAGAATATTTTCGGCACGGGCTTCAACTTCGACATCACTCTCCGTTTCGGCGCAGGTGCGTTCGTATGCGGTGAGGAGACAGCCCTCATGACCTCTATCGAAGGCAATCGCGGCGAGCCTCGTCCCCGTCCTCCGTTCCCGGCCGTTAAGGGTCTTTTCGGCAAGCCTACCATACTCAACAATGTTGAGACCTATGCAAACATCTGCCAGATAATCCTCAAGGGTGCTGACTGGTTTGCTTCCATGGGTACCGAGAAGTCCAAGGGTACGAAGGTATTCGCACTCGGCGGAAAGATCACAAACACAGGTCTTGTTGAAATCCCGATGGGTACAACTCTCCGTGAGATAATCGAAGAAATCGGCGGCGGCATCCCGCACGGCAAGAAGTTCAAGGCAGCTCAGACGGGCGGACCTTCCGGCGGATGTATCCCTGCTTCCCTTATTGACACAAAGATCGATTACGATTCGCTTATCGCCATCGGCTCTATGATGGGTTCCGGCGGACTTATCGTAATGGACGAAGACACCTGTATGGTTGATATCGCACGCTTCTTCCTCGACTTCACGGTTGACGAATCCTGCGGTAAGTGCGTTCCCTGCCGTATCGGTACAAGACGTCTTCTTGAGCTTCTCGACAAGATCATTGCCGGAAACGGTACTCTCGAAGATATCGACAAGCTCGAAGAGCTTTGCTACCACATCAAGAGCACAGCTCTCTGCGGACTCGGTCAAACAGCTCCGAACCCCGTTCTCTCGACTCTCAAGTACTTCAGAGACGAATATATCGCTCACGTTGTTGACAAGAAATGTCCTGCCGGAGTATGTAAGCACCTTCTCTCCTTTGAGATTGACGCAGACAAGTGCCGCGGCTGTACCGCCTGTGCAAGAGTATGTCCTGCCGGAGCTATCAGCGGTTCCGTTAAGAATCCTCACGTCATCGACAAGGAAAAGTGCCTGAAGTGCGGTGCTTGTATCGAAAAGTGCAAGTTCGGCGCTATCATAAAGAAGTAAGGAAGGTGTAACACAGTGGATCTTTTGAACATAAAAATCAACGGCAGAGATTATCAGGTGGAAAACGGCGTTACTATCCTCGAGGCGTGCAGAAAGGCCAACATCCACGTTCCCACTCTTTGCTACATGAAAGAAATTAACGCCATCGGTGCTTGCCGTATATGTCTCGTTGACTGTGCGGTTAAGCCCGGCGGTCCCAAGAAGCTTGTTGCTTCGTGCGTGATGCCCGTTTCCGACGGCATGGAAATTTTCACAAACACTCCCGCAGTCAGAAAGGCAAGAAAGCTCAACCTCGAGCTTCTCCTTTCCGACCACGAGAAGAAGTGCCTCTCCTGCGTGAGAAGCCAGAACTGCGAACTTCAGACTCTCGCAAAGGAATACGGCGTTGACGAAGATCATTTCGCCGGCAAGAAGAATCACTACGAGCCTGAGGTTTCCACGGCGTTCTTGGTAAGAGACAACGACAAGTGTATCGGCTGCCGCAGATGCGTTGCCGTATGTAAGTACAATCAGGGCGTCGGCGTAATCGGTGCAAACGACAGAGGTTTCGACACACACATCGCCTGCGCATTCGAGACTCCTCTCGGAGAGAATCCCTGTATCGGCTGCGGTCAGTGTATCGTTGCATGTCCCACAGGCGCACTCCGTGAGAAGGACGACACCGACAAGGTTCTCGAAGCTCTCGCAGATCCGACAAAGCACGTTGCAATCTGTGCCGCTCCTTCCGTAAGAGCAACTCTCGGCGAGTGCTTCGGCATGGAACCCGGCACCGACGTAGAAGGCAAGATGGTTGCCGCTATGAAGGCTCTCGGCTTTGACGGCGTATACGACATGAACCTGACTGCCGACCTCACAATCATGGAGGAAGCCACAGAGCTTATCGGCAGAATACAGAACGGCGGAGCACTTCCGCTCATCACGTCCTGCTCGCCCGGTTGGATTAAGTACTGCGAGCACTACTTCCCCGAATTTATCCCGAACCTCTCCTCCTGCAAGTCTCCTCAGCAGATGTTCGGTGCTGTTTACAAGACCTACTACGCTGAAAAGCACGGTCTTGACCCCAAGGACATCTTCTTCGTATCCTGCATTCCCTGCACGGCTAAAAAGTTTGAGGTTACAAGAGATCATCAGAACGCGGCAGGCGTTCCGGACGTTGACGTTGCAATCACCACGAGAGAGCTCAGCCGTCTCATCATGAATGCCGGCATCAACTTCAAGGGTCTCGAGGACGAAAAGTTCGACACACCGTTTGAAATCGGTTCCGGTGCTGGCGCAATCTTCGGTGCTACCGGCGGCGTTATGGAGGCAGCTCTCAGATATGCGGCTGAGGTTATCCTCGGCAAGCCTCTTGAAGTTGTTGACTTCACCGACGTAAGAGGTACCGACGCACTCAAGACAAAGACCTACAAGCTCGGCGATCTCGAGGTTAAGGTTGCTGTAACAAGCGGTACCGCAAACGCAAAGAAGCTTCTCACAGACATAAAGGAAGGCAAAGCAGACTACACCTTCGTTGAAGTCATGGCTTGCCCCGGCGGCTGTGTAAACGGCGGCGGTCAGCCCTATCAGCCGATGTCGGTACGCAACAACATCGACCTCAAGGCTATCCGTGCAAAGGTTCTCTACGATGCGGACAAGGATCTTCCTTACAGAAAGTCTCAGGACAACCCGATTATCAAGATGCTTTACAAGGAATACTTCGGCGAACCCGGCAGCCACAAGGCTCATGAAGTTCTCCACACCTCTTATGTTGCAAGAGGCAAGAACTGATCTCACGGCATAAAACTTCAAGCGTGTATGGTTAATTTCCATACACGCTCTTTTATTTTAGCCAAAGCTTATTCCCAGTTTTCTTTTGACAATCTCTCGGAAAGCAATTTCAGTTTGCGCTCTATTTCACGGTAATTCGGGCAGTACCTCTCAACTGTTTTCCAAAACCTTTCGCTGTGGTTATGCTCCTTTATGTGCGACAGCTCGTGAATAATGACGTACTTCACCGTTTCCTCGTCCGCCATAATGAGTCTCCATGAGAAATTGAGCGAATTTTTGCCGCTGCAGCTTCCCCACCGTGTTTTTGCGGAGTTTACCTTTACCGCAGTCGGTGTGACCTTCATCTGCTTTGCAAGGTCGGGAACGTGAGTATGAAGATACTGCTCGGCAAGCTTCCTGTAAAGCATCACGATACCTCGTTTTATGGTTTTGAGAGGTAATATTCCCGGTGCATAAAAGGCATTTCCGTCAAAGCCTATTCTGTTTTCGTTGCCCTGCTTAAGCTCGTATTCCCTACCGAGGTACAAAAGCTTACTTCCGAAGGTAACACAAAAGCTGTCTCTTTCATGACTTGCCGCCTTTTGACGTTCTGCCGCGCTGCGAATAAACATTCTGTTATCAATTATCGCACGCTCAATTTCTGCGACAGGCACGTGCCTTGCGGCTCTGACTTCTACCTCGCCCTTTTCGTTAATCTTTATACCTATCGTTTTTCTCGGCGAACGGACAAGTGTATACTCAATGCCCGTAGTTTTTTCAACACTCATATTATATCACAAAGCGACACCGCAAAGCCGAAACAATGCGGTGTCAAAGCTTTTATCCTCTCTTGAAGAGTACGTCTTTTTCGTACTTTCTTACGTCTGCAAGCCAGTTGAGTCCGGTCGGAACGCCGCTCTTCTCGCAGTAGTAATCCCAAACTGCGGCGAAGGGATAGGTCTTGAGTTCCTCGGTCATGGCAAGTCTTGTTGTGTAGTCAAGCTCGTTCTCTGCCTTGGTAAGGGTCTCCGACGGCTCGAGAAGCGCCATAAGGAGTGCTTTCATTGTATTTCTCGTACCTATTGCCCACGCCGCAACACGGTTGATGCTTGCGTCGAAATAGTCGAGGGCGATGTTTATCTTCTCGGTCTTGCCGCTTCTTATTATCTCATGACCTATTGCACGAAGCTCGTCGTCGAGAATAACAACGTGGTCGCTGTCCCATCTTACGGGGCGGGAAACATGGAGAAGGATCTCATCGATGAAGAGAAGCACCGACGAAATCTTATCGGAAATAACCTCAGTGGGGTGATAGTGACCGGCGTCCATGGTGAGCATAAGCTCGGGGTGAGCCGCCGCATAACCCATATAGAACTCGTGAGAACCTACCGTATACGCCTCTGCACCGAGGCCGAACACCTTTGACTCAACGGCGTCCTTGGTGTACTTTTCGTCGAGCTTCTTTGCGATTATCTTATCGAGGGACTCCTTAAGTCTTGCACGGGGTGCGGTTCTGTCGTAAGGAATATCCTTGAAGCCGTCGGGAATCCAGATGTTGTTGTTGGAACGGATACCGGTTTTCTTGCCTATGTACTCGGAAATCTCACGGCTTCTTATACCGTGTTCTATCCAGAACTCACGTATTGCGGCATCGGGGTGAGCAAGCGTGAAGCCGTCGGAGGACTTGGGGTGAGAGAAAAAGGTCGGGTTGAAGTCAAGACCTATCTTTTCGCTGTTTGCCCAGTCGGTCCAGATATCGAATCTGCCTGCGGACATTGTGTCTCTGTCCTCGCCTGCCTTCGGGAGACCGTAAATTGCGTGAATGTTTACCTTCTTTGTGCCGGGGATAAGCTTCATGGCGAATGAAAGGTCTGCCATAAGCTCCTCGGGGGTTCTTGCCTTTCCGGGATAGTTGCCTGTTGCGGCAATACCGCCGTCCGGACCGCCGTCGCTCTCAAAGCCTGTTACATCGTCTCCCTGCCAGCAGTTGACGGAAACGGGAATATCCTTGAGGACTTCAACCGCTTTTTCAGTGTCTACGCCTATTTCGGCGTACTTTTCTTTTGCAAGCTCGTAAGCTTTCATAATGCTTTCTGTCATTTGTGCATCTCCTTTTATATCATCATTTTTCTATTCTATAGTGAGGATTATTTCGACGGTATTGTCGCTGTACGCTGTGATACTTACGGTCGAGCCGTTTTCGTGCTGCGCAAAATAATTGAACTCACCGTCGTCGGTGTAATTGCCGTAGGACTCAACGGTAAATGTACGCTTGAGAAGCGTGTCGCAGTAAGCGCGCACCTCGTCGGGAGTTACGTGTTCAAGGCGTATCTCAACCTCTCTCGAATCGGCGTTTGCAAAGGTCAGAAACGGGTTCTTGAAGTCGGGCACGGGGAGAATTTTCGCCTCCTCGTAGTCAACCCACGTTCCGCCCTGCTCTATTGAAAAACCGAAGATATTGGTTGCCTTAATGGCGTTCTCACCTCGGTCTTCAACGATATACCCGACCTCTGTGTGATTTTTTCTCAGTGTTTCTATACGCTCGGCGTACTCTGCAAGCTCCTCCTCGGTGGGATCGGGCAGTGTTTTTATTTCAGTGTCCTCGGAGACGGTATTGCCGTTTGTTTCACCGTCGTTTACGCCGTTCTCCCTGTTTCCGGAACAAGACACAAACACCGACGCCGCAAGAAGTGCCGCAAGAAGCACCGACGTAACTTTACAAATCTTCATTGCAACCTCTCAAATAAACTTTTTTATAAGTTTTCGCCGTTTGTGAGCTTCTTATACTTTGCGTAGCCTTCGTCCCACATATCGGCGTCCTTTGTATTCGGTTCGCAGGTGTATATGTCGAACGAATCGGCGATTATTTCTCTTGCCTCGTGAACGTCCTTGATTTCACCGGCGGCAATTGCCTGCACCGCGATGTTTCCGAGAACAGTCGCTTCAACGGGGCCGGCATATACGGGTCTTCCGCAAGCGTCGGCGCAGAGCTGGCTGAGAGGCACTTCCTTTGTACCTCCGCCGACGATATTAATAAACGGTGCTCTTCTGCCGGTGACGTCGTCAAGGGAGTTTACGGTATCTCTGTAGCAGAGCGCAAGGCTGTCGAAGATGCACCTGACGATCTCGCCCTTTGTTTCGGGGACGTGCTGATCCGTCTTGCGGCAGTATTCTGCGATTCGCTTGGGCATATTTCCGGGAGTCTGAAACTCAATATAGTTGGGATCGATAATCGACTGCAAGGGTTTCGACGCCATTGCCATGTTGGAAAGCTCGTCGAAGGAGAGCTTCTCGCCCTCTCTTATCCACTGACGTCTCGACTCCTGCTCAAGCCAAAGTCCCATGATGTTCTTGAGGAAACGTATCTTTCTCTCCGCACCGCCCTCGTTTGTGAAGTTGTATCCGAAAGCTCTCTCGTTTGTGAGCGGTTCGGGTATTTCGCTTCCCATGAGCGACCATGTGCCGCTGGATATGTAGACGAATCCGTCCTCCTTTGCAGGAACGGAAACGACCGCCGCCGCTGTGTCGTGGGATGCCGTGCTTATAACGTCGGCGTCGATATTTCCTACCTCTTCGAGTATGTGCTTCGAGAGCTTACCGCAATACGTGCCGGGAGGAGTAATCTTGCCGAATATTCTCTCGGGAAGTCCGAGACGGTCGATTATGCTCTTGTCCCAATCACGTGTTTTTGCGTTGAGAAGCTGTGAGGTAGAGGCTATTGTGTACTCTGTCTGCTTCACGCCGGTGAGAAAATACTTGAGAAGGTCGGGCGTAAAGAGAAGGTCTCTTGTCTCGGCGAGTGCGTGGGGTCTTTCTGTTGCAAGAGAGTAGAGCTGGAAAATTGTGTTGAAATTGATGAACTGCGTACCGGTAATTCTGTAAAGCTCTTCCTTCGGAATAACCTCGTACACCTTTTCCATGATGCCGCCGACGGTTCTTGTGTCACGGTAGCAATAGGGGTTTTCAAGGAGCTTGCCGTCCTTGTCGAGAAGACCGTAGTCAACGCCCCATGTATCTATTGCGATGCTCTTGATGTCCTTATTCTCGGAAAGAGCGCAGGTACGGATCGCCTGCTTTATCTCCTGAAAAAGTCTGAGCATATCCCAGTAAAGGCTTCCGCCGACGTTCACCACATCGTTTGAGAAGCGGTGTATCTCTTCAAGTGCGATTTTCTTACCGTCAAACGAACCTACAATTCCTCTGCCGCTCGACGCACCGAGGTCTATTGCAAGCATTTTCAGTTTTGCCATGTCTTTTCCTCCAAATGTATATTTTTATTTCAAAGTTACAACTGTTACTCCGCTGTCGCCCTCGCCGAATGTACCGGGTCTGAAAGACGCAACTCTCTTGTCACGGCGCAGACTCTGCGTAATGTAGTTTCTGAGCGCACCAGTACCCTTGCCGTGGATAATGGTTATCTGCGGAAGATTTGCCATTACTGCCTCGTCGATGTACTTATCGACCTTCATCCATGCGTCGTCGCACATCATGCCTCTGAGGTCTATCTCGGCTCTTATCGTTGCCGACGGGGACGCCGACGCCGTTGCGTAGCTCTTGACCTTGGGTTTCTTCTCTTTCTTCTCTGGGAAGTCCTCGGCAAGGCGAAGCTCTTTAAGCTTGGTTTTCATCTTAATAATACCTGCCTGCACCGTTACGGATTCTCCGTCGATTGCAAGGATTGTGCCGTTCTTGTTGATACCGGAAATGATGACCTCGTCGCCGACCTTAAAGGGTCTCGGAGATTTATAGTCCTCGTCCTCGGCACGGACAGACTTTGCACCGAGAGTTTTGTTTGCGCTTCTGAGTCCTTGGGTGACGTTCTGCTTCGCTTCCTCAAGGGTCTTTGCGAAATCCTCTTTATCCTTGGCACGTTTTGCGCGGTCAAGTTCCGCAAAGATGTACTCGGCAGAGGCTCTTGCAGAGTCAACCATTTTCTGCGCTTCACGCTCGGCTTTGCGCTCGGTTTCCTCGAGGCGTTTGTTGAGTCTTTCTCTCTGCTCTCTCGCCTCGGCACGGCTTATTTCGAGTTCCGCACGGAGTCTCTTTACCGCGGACTTTTCGTCCTCGAGAACGCTTCTTGTGTTTTCAAGCTCTGTGAGTATCTGCTCAAAGCGGCGCGATTCACCCGAGACATATCCCTTTGCACTACCGATTATGTCGCCGGAAATACCGAGTCTTTCGGCAATTGCAAAAGCGTTTGAACGGCCGGGAAGTCCGATTGTGAGCTTATACGTAGGCTTTAACGTTTCAAGGCTGAACTCGCACGAAGCGTTTGACACACCCTCCGTGTCGAGAGCATACGCTTTAAGCTCGGCATAGTGCGTCGTTGCGGCGCAAAGGCAGCCTATTCTGCGTATCTTTTCGAGTATCGCCTCCGCAAGAGCCGCACCCTCGATAGGGTCCGTACCTGCGCCGAGTTCGTCGAAGAGTACAAGTGCTTTTGGGGTAACTCTCTGCATGATATCGACGATATTCACCATGTGTGCGGAGAAGGTCGAGAGCGACTGCTCTATAGACTGCTCGTCTCCGATATCTGCAAGTATGCAGTCGAAAATCGGCACCTTTGAGCCTGTCTCTGCCGGAATATGGAGTCCGGACTGCGCCATAAGCGAAAACAGTCCGAGAGTCTTAAGCGTTACGGTTTTACCGCCGGTATTCGGTCCCGTTATAATGAGAAGCGAATACTTTTCGCCGACCGACACGTTTATCGGCACGACCTTATTCTTATCAAGAAGCGGATGACGTGCGCTCTTAAGGTCGATGACCTGAGAATCAGAAATTATCGGTTCTGCGCCGTCCATACGGAATGAAAGCTCCGCCTTTGCAAACGCAAGTGCTATATCGCAGAGCGTTTCGTAGCCTGCTCTTATAGAGTCCGCAAAGCGGCTGACCTCGGTGGTCAAATTGAAGAGTATGCGGTCTATCTCCGCTTTTTCCTTGGACTCAAGCATTCTGAGTTCGTTGTTCGCTTCAACCACGCTCATCGGTTCGACAAACAGCGTCGCTCCCGACGACGAGGTATCATGCACAAGTCCCTTTATTTCGTTGCGGTATTCCTGCTTTACGGGGATAACAAATCTGCCGTTTCGCATGGTAATAATGTTATCCTGCAAGTACTTCGAGCTTTCGCCTCCCGAGACGTACTTTTTGAGGCTTTCTCTCGCACGGTTTCCGGCGGCTTTCATCTTTCTGCGTATTTCGTAAAGCTCCGGCGTTGCGTTGTCGGCAACCGCATCCTCTGAAATGATTGCCGTCGTTATCGCTTCGCACAAAAATTTATTCGGCGTGAGTCTCTGCGAATATTCGTACAGAGGCGACTCCTCGGTTATGCTTCCGCCGAAATAAGAGCTTACCGAGGACACAGTGCGCAGAACATCCGCGACGTCAAGAAGCTCCGCCATATTCAGAGAAGCATCTTTTTCGGCTCTGTCAAGCGCATTTGTTATATCCTTTATTCCGCCGAACGACGGCGCGCCTTTCATGTAAACAAGGCGTTTTGCCTCGGTAGTCTCGCTCATGCTCTTTTTGATGACCGTTGCCGTGACCGACGGACGAACCTTTTTTGCGAGCGTTTTTGCTCCCTCAATCGGCGCGCAGTCGCAGAGCATATCGAGAATCTTATCGAATTCGAGCGTGCCGAGAGCCTTTTCAAAGCCCTCCGAGACACAGTTTACATCGTCCGACATAAATATTTTGTCGTTATTCATTTATTCTCCTTAAATTTACCAAACGTTTCCTCACGCTTCGCCGACCGTTTGACGGTAGTACTTAAGCGTCTTGAAGTGCTTTTCGGTTTTGGCGAGAAAATATTTCTCGCAGAGCGACGCAAAAGAAGCGACAGCCGCGTCGTCTATCGAAAACGCAAGCATCTTTTTCTGATCCGATGTGACGACGTGATGAACGGCGTTACAGACGCTTCCCGGCACGATAATGCAGTTTGCGAGCTCTTCGCCGAGATTTTCAAACTCGCTTTCCGGTGCAAAGCCGCCCTCCTCGAGGTTGAACGCATAGCGTTTTTCTCCTTTCGGAAGAGGTGCGCCGGAGGATATGCTGTACTCCGTATCGGGCATGAAGCCGAGTACGCACGCCGCCTTAAGCTCAAAAACGGCTTTCAGTATATGCACGGGTTTGAGCTTGTTTTCGACCGAGAACAGCATATTCAGGCAGAGCCGCAGAAGCTCGCTTTCGTCGTTGTTCTCCATGGCGCACTCCCCTGCCGCTTCGCATATGTACGACGCAAGCGCAAAGCCCTCGACGCTGTCATTGATATCAAAGAAGCTCTTCTTCACATTTGAATCGTGGAAGCGGAGTTTTTCGCCTTTTTTTTCAAATTCAAACGTCGAGTAGCTGAACGGGGTGAGTCCGTAGGCACGCTTGCTCGTGAGGTTTTTCACGCCTCTTGCAAGAACCGTCATTCGCCCGTGTTCACCCGTCAGCACCGTGAGAAGTCTGTCGTTTTCGTTGAGCGTTATCTCACGAAGCACCAAACCGTCCGTGACAATAACGCCGTTTTCGTCTGTTCCGATACTCTTGTCCATACTGCAACATACTTTCGGCAGAGTCTTTCGTTTAATAGCCGCTCCGCCATATTCCCTTCGGTAGTGATATCGTTTACTTTTCCTCTTTGAAGCCGAGGCGGTTGAGACTGAGAGCGTTGTCCCTCCAATTCTCCTTAACCTTTACCCAAAGGTCGAGGAAAACCTTTTCTCCGAGAAGATTCTCCATGTCCTCTCTCGCATAGGTTGCAACCTTTTTGAGCGCCTCACCGTTCTTGCCGATGATTATCTTCTTGTGAGCCTGCTTTTCACAGTAAATCTCGGCTCTTATGCTAATGAGGTTCTTTTCCTCCTTGAAGTCCTCTATCACAACGGCGATACCGTGCGGTATTTCGTCGCTGTTGAGTCGGAGAAGTTTCTCACGGATTATCTCGGCGCAGATCTGGCGTTCCGGCTGATCCGTCACCATATCCTCCGGGAAATACCATCTCTCGGGTCTGAGAAAACCTGTTATCTCCTCGATTACGGTTTCGACTCCGTCGTTGTTGAGTGCGCTTATGGGGATTATCGACTTGAAGTCGTAAAGCTCGTTGTACTTTGCGATTATCGTAAGAAGCTTATCTTTTTTTGCAATATCGGTTTTGTTGAGTACGAGGACCGCCGGTGCTTTAGTCGCCTTTATCTTTGCGATTATATCGATATCGCTCTTTCCCGGCATTTCGCACGCATCGGCGATAAACACTATTCCGTCGGTCGCCGTGAGGCTGTCGTCGGCGGACTTCATCATAAACTCGCCGAGCTTGTTTTTCGGCTTGTGAATACCGGGAGTGTCGATGAATACGTACTGGCAGTCGCCCTTTGTGAGAACTCCCGTGATACGGTTTCTCGTGGTCTGCGGCTTACTCGACACAATTGCGACCTTTTCGCCGAGAGCGGCGTTCATAAACGTGCTTTTTCCGACGTTCGGACGACCGATTATTGCGATAAAGCCCGTTTTTTCGTTCTTTTCGTCGTGGGAGGGCTTTTCGGCGTCCTTGACCTCGCCTCTCGGGAGTCCCATTTTTTGCAGGATTTCTTCCTGTACGCGGTTCATGTAAAGCTCGTCGGCTTTATCCGCTTCGTGGTCGAGTCCCAAAAGGTGAAGCGTAGAGTGTACGGCAAGAAAGCATATCTCCCTCTCAAAGCTGTGACCGTACTCCTTCGCCTGTTCCTCGGCTCTCTCGGCGCAGATTACAATATCTCCGAGAGGAACACACTCTCCCTCGACTATTTCGTCCTCGTCTATCTCACCGTTTTCGAGCATCGGGAACGAGAGTACGTCGGTCACGCTGTCCTTCTTTCTGAACTCGGCGTTGAGTCTCTTTATCTCGTCGGCGTCGCAGAAAGTAACCGAAACCTCGCAGTCAAACTCGACTTCCTCATAGGCAAGCGTTTCGTTTACCGCCTTTTTCACGAGAGCGCGCTGTGCGGCGGTTATCTCAATTTTCTTTTGGTCGTTTTTTGTATATATTGTATTTTTCATTTTCACGTCCGACTTTCTTTTCTTTTTCGTATTTTTCGTATGCGACGATAATCTTCTGAACCAGTGCATGACGCACTATATCCTTCTCGCCGAGTCTGTGTATGGCAATGCCGTCGATATTCTCGAGTACCTTTGAAGCTTCTACAAGTCCCGAACGGACACCCGAGGGAAGATCCACCTGAGTTACGTCTCCCGTTATCACCGCTTTCGAACCGAAACCGAGTCTCGTCAAGAACATCTTCATCTGCTCCGGCGTTGTGTTCTGCGCCTCGTCAAGAATGATAAACGAATCGTCAAGCGTGCGTCCTCTCATGTAGGCAAGCGGTGCAATCTCTATGGCTCCCTTTTCGCTGTACCTCGCATAACCCTCGCTTCCGACCATCTCAAAAAGCGCGTCGTAAAGCGGACGGAGGTACGGGTCTATCTTGCTCTGCAGGTCTCCCGGCAAAAAGCCGAGTCTCTCGCCGGCTTCGACCGCCGGACGCGTCAGAATTATCCTATTAACCTGTTTTGCACGCAGAGCATTGACCGCCATCGCAACGGCAAGAAAGGTTTTACCCGTACCGGCAGGACCTATACCGAATATGACCGTATTCCTCTTTATGGCGTCAACGTACTTTTTCTGACCGACGGTTTTCGCCTTTATGGGCTTTCCCTTTGTGGTTATGCACACGCACTCGCCCGACGCTCCGGCAAGCTCTGCAAGCTCCTCTTCGCCGCCGCCCTTTACCATGTCGATAACATAGCGCACGCTCTGCTCGGTAAGAGACACGGCGTTGTCCGCGCCTGCCATTTCGGCAAGATACTCGACAGCCTTGTACGCCCTCGAAACGCTGTCCTCCGACGCACCGCTCACCTTTATCCCCTCGTCGCACATCGAAAGCGCGACTCCGAACTCATTCTCTATAAGCTCGCTGTAGCAGTCAAAGCTTCCGAACACTGCCGACGCCTTTTCCTGCGATATTCCACGCAATATCTTTTCGCATTCCGCCAACGGCAACACAGCCTCCATTCTGTCAATTATCCTTTTGTATTATAACACAAACCGCCGATTTTTTCAATACCCATTTGACCTATTCAGACGTATATTTACAATTTCCGCACAAAAATATTGTATATTTTTCTTCAGTCTATGCCGAAATCCTCACAAACGGCGATATCTTCAACCGCTTTCACCGTTGAACGGAGAATATAATACTTTTCCGAGGCATCGTTTTCGCGAATTTCCTCACTGTATGACGCCGAAAGTATGTCCGCTCCGTCAAGCTCATGCGCAATAATCGCATACATTTCGTCATAGGCAAGGCTTTTCAGTTCCTCCTCGGTGCGCGTACACTTCACGGTTTCATACTCTCTGAAAACCGTCGTTTCGTACTTCAGCGGAAGCACCGCTCCGTCAAAGACAGTGACATAGCCCTTGCATCTTTCCGCATCGTATTTATCATACGGTATCGGGAGAAAACTATTCGGCGAAAACCTTTTTCCCAGAATTTTGTATTCGGTTCTTCTCTTTTCATCGCCGGTATATCTCTTTTCGTACGACTCGAACGGAAGCTCTACGTCAAACACTCTCTCGGTCTCGGCGTAAACGTGTCCCTTTGCACTCTGAAACATCTCTCCCGACGCGCGTGTTTTGAAAAACGATGACACCAGCAGCTGACCTTTGGTAACGTAGTCGCCGTTTTTGACCTCCTTGCCGCCGAAAAGCGCGTCTATTCTGACTATTCTGCCGTCACGCGCCGCGACGAGGTTCACCCTCTCCGTATAGTCGGTTCTCGGAGGGAGTATTTCCCTTTCATGCACCTCGACGAGCGCGACGGTTCCCTTTATATTGACGGCGATCCACGATATGCGCGTATCGGCAAGCAGAAATCTGTGGTACAGTCCCTCAAGGCTCACCGACGGATAGAATGTCCCCTCCGAAAAGCCGTTCATTTCGAGGTTGTCGAGTATATCCTCCGTCGGCACGGAAACATTTCCGCTGACCCTTATTTCCCATATCATATTTTCCGATATCAGCATAATAACGAAGCACAGAAGTACTCCGAAGAAAAGCCCGGCACGGCGTTTTCTCGCAAACAAAAAGTGCGCAAGTCCTCTTTTTCGGGCAACTTCAAGCCCGACGCAGAACCTCTCGGCTATACTCTCAAGCTCTTTCACTCTGCCGTTTGCGCACGAAAAAACAAGCGTGCCGTCGTCCTTTCGCGAAATACCGAAAACATCGGTGTTTATCCTTTTGAGCACTTCACCGAGAAATCTGTCCGAAAGTCCCTTTTCACATTTCACCTCAAAATCCGTGCTTCCGGCGACGAAGCGAAAAATTCCCTCTCTCATCTTCCGTCCCTCCGTACACGTTCGAGAGACACGCTCTCTATTCTCCCGTCTATCCGTACCGCGCTTTCGGTAAGGCAGACAAGGTGCAGTGCCTTTCCGAAGAACGTAGCTTTGAGCTTATCGAGGTCAACCGTAATCTCCTCCTTGGAGTAGCTCTCTATGCGGCACACTCCGGTTATCGAAACCGCACTGTCGCCGCAGAGCTTCATCACGGGATAACCGAAGGCGTTTTCAAGCTCGAGGTCGTTAAGTATAGTCCTTCCGCGTATACCGTTCCCTTTCTCTTTCTTCATTCGCATCTCTTCCTTCCGCGGCGGTATCACAGGACTTCCGCCGCAAGAGCAGTTCTTATAATATTTATGCCGTGCGGCGAATACAAATGAATGATATTAACCTCGCGGAGGCAAAAACTTATGAAACGCAAAATCGGGCTGCCCTCGTCCGCCGTTTGCATTGCGGCGGCAATTGCGGCATTAGGGCTTCTTTACGACACGCCGTTTGTGAAATCGTGCGTAGGCGACGGTCTTTCTCTCTGTCTGAATGCCGTTATACCGTCGCTGTTTCCTTTTGCGGTGATGACGGAACTTATCTTTTTCGACGGGCGCGGAATCGTGTTTCCGCGTTTTGTGCGGCATGCGCTTTCCGGGATTTTCGGAATATCCGAAAGCCTTGCCTCCGCGTCTGTCACAGGTACGATAACAGGGTTTCCCATGGGTACGGCGGCAATCTCAAAGATATATTCCGCAGGCGGCTGTACGAAAAATGAAGCGGAATATGCCGCCGCTCTTTCCGGTATGCCGTCCCCGGCGTTTATCATAGGAGCTGTGGGAATGTCCGTGTTTTCGTCGGTACACGCAGGAGTGTTTCTTCTCATGATACAGTTTTTATCCATGTTTCCGGTAAGTGTGCTTTTGCGTCTGACATTATGCCGTAAAAAAGCCGCCGCTCACGCCGCGCCGCAGAATGCGCACGTTAAATTCAGGCTGTCGGCAGTAAGCGCCGCCATAAAAAATGCCGGCATGAGTATGCTTGCGATATGCTCATGCGTCGTATTTTTCACCGTTATTTCGGGGTGTGTACTCCGTTACGCCGGTATTTCCGAAGAGAAAAACGGTGTTCTTTGCGCTGTAGCCTCCGGATTCTTTGAAATGACTACGGGTACGGCAAAGCTCGGCGGAACGCACATTCTCCGTGCGCTTCCGTGCGCCGCGGCGCTTATAGGCTTCGGCGGACTTTCAATTGCCTGTCAGGTGTCGCTTGTGTGCGAAAAGAGCGGTATGTCGGTAAAGCCGTTTCTTCTCTCACGGATATACTTCGCCTTTTTCAACTTCATATTCACCCTCGCCGCGGAATACTTTCTGCCGAGTGCCGTGCCGACCTTCGGCTCGGGTATCGTTAAAGCTCTGACACCAAAATATGAATGTGTGGGGGCGGTTCCGTATTTCAGATACGCATTTCTTTTCTCGGTTGCGATGTTTTCGGCAAAGCTCCTTCCGCCGGTGCTTTCCGCACTTTGGCGCAGACTTTCGCAAAAGAAAAACACCGTCCGAAAAGACGGCGAAAAAAGGTAGTCCCGGAGTAATTTTTGCGAAAAAAATACCCTTCGCATTTTCACACGAAGGGTTTCAGTTTCTGCATAAGGGAACATCAGAGGATAATTGTCGACTGCCGTCTGACATATTATAATCACATCCTTTTTTATTGAATTAAAGTGTCGGAATCATTGCCGTTGCGAGAGCAAAATATATTGCCATAGAGCTCATATCGACTATCGTCGTTATAAACGGCGACGCCATAAGTGCCGGGTCGAGTCCGCATTTTTTCGCGAGCATGGGAAGAACAGCACCGATAAACTTCGCGAACATAACCGTAAAGATAAGCGAGAAAACGATTATAAGCGAAATCGTGAAATCGTGATACATAAGGTAAATACGAATGCCGTTGCACACGGCAAGAATGGGGCTTACTATCATCGCAATCGAGAACTCCTTGAGCATGACCTTGAATATATCACGGAACTTTATCTCGTCGAGAGCAAGACCTCTTATTATCATGGTCGAACTCTGAGAGCCGCAGTTACCGCCGGTATCCATAAGCATGGGAATAAACGTCACAAGTATCGGAACGGCGCTGAAAGCCGCCTCGTACTTTGCAAGGATAAGTCCCGTAAAGGTTGACGAAAACATGAGAAGAAGAAGCCACGGCAATCTGTTTTTGGCGTGTACCCAGAAGGGAGTTTTGAAGTAGGTATCGTCACTCGGCGTCATAGCCGCCATTTTCGTGAAGTCCTCGCTTGCCTCCTCTCGGATGACGTCGATAGCGTCGTCGAAGGTTACGATACCGACAATGCGGTCATCGTTATCGACAACGGGAATTGCCGGAAGGTCGTATTTGTCGAAGAGATTTGCGACCATTTCCTTGTCGTCGCCGGTCTTGACGCATACGAAGTTTGTGAGCATAAGGTCCTCAATACACTCGTTTCCGTCGGCAAAAAGCATATCCTTGATTTCCACCGTGCCGATGAGCTTTCTGCCCTGCGTAACATAGCAGGTGTAGACCGTCTCTTTCTTTATGCCCTCGCGGCGTATCTTATCAAACGCCTCTTTGACCGTGAGGTTTTTATCGAGAGACACAAACTCGGTCGTGAGAATGCTTCCTGCGCTGTCCTCAGGATACTTTAAGATTTCGTTGATCTGCTTTCTCGTTTCCGGGCTTGCCTTTGCCAATATTCTGACCACGACATTCGCCGGCATATCCTCGACAAGATCGACCGCGTCGTCCTTATAAAGGCTGTTGATGACATCGGACAACTCGTTGTCGCTGATACTTTCGATGAGCTTTTCGCAATGCTCGGAGTCCATGTATGCGAACACCTCCGCCGCAACATCTCTCGGAAGAAGCCGAAAAAGGATTACCATGTTATCCCCGGCCTCCTCGAGAAACGCCGCAATATCCGCGGAATTGTACTCAAGCATGAACTCTTTGGCATCTTTGAATTTTCTCTCTGCAGCAAGTGCGTTGAGCTTTTCCATAAGAACACCTCCGAATTTTCAAAGTACGTAAAAGCACGCTTTTGCGCGCACTTTTATTAATGTTTGACAGCCTTTCTTACGGCAGGCACCACGGCAACAGCCACAGCACCGCCTATAAGAGCGGTTATCATCTGCGTTACTCCGAAGCTTGCACCGAGTACCGCCGCCTGCTTTTCGACAATTGCCGAGGACGCAAGAAGAGACGGAACCAAGCACTTCACGATAAGTAAGTACAAAGTCAAAAACTTGAGCACCGCACCGCAGACAACGCCTGCCGCCGCACAGCCGACGAAGCTTCCGACCTTACGGGACATAAGCTTTATGAGCGCGCAGATAACGGCTATGTAAACAAGGTTTCCCAATGCGACCATGGGAACAACGCCTATGATCTGCGGTCCTATTCCGAGAACGAATGCAAGGAACGGGGAGCAGAGTGCGACAATCGCGGCTGAAAAGAATCCGCAGGTCATCGCCGACACGGCAAGTATAAGGTTTACGCAAGAACCCGTAACGAGCTGTCCGAACGGTTTTGTCACCCACTGAAACGCAACGAGAAGAGCAAGAAACATCGCCGTTCTCGCAATGAACTTAACACTGCTTTTCATTTAGTTTACCTCCTTTCGCGCAAATTATTTATTTCAAAACGGGAAAACCCGTAAAGAAACGCAAAGTTAAAAAACAATTACGGATGCGCCTCGTTATTGCGGTACGCCTCCATAATCTCCTTGAAAACCTCGCCGTTTGACGGAGGAGTCCATGTTATGGCGTTTGCGCCGGCTTCTATGGTTTCGAGTATCGTTTCGTCGGTAGGTCCGCCGGTTGCGATAATCGGCACTTTCGGGAACTGCTTTCTTATATCTCTCACGATATCCGCAGTGTACTTTGCGGCGGAGACGTTGAAGATTGCGGCTCCGGCGTCTATTCTTGCGGCAAAGTCGGTGTCCGCTCTCACGACGGTTGTGACAACCGGTATATCAATCGTCGCCGAGACCTTTGCGATAACCTCATTCTCGGTCGGTGCGTTTAAGACGACGCCCATAGCTCCCTGCATTTCGGCGTAATTCGCAAGGTTGACGACCCTTTTTCCTTTTGTAAGTCCTCCGCCTACGCCGACGAAAACGGGGATATCCGCCGCCATGAGTATCGCCTGAGTAATTATGGGCTGAGGGGTAAACGGGTAAACGGCTATAACCGCATCGGCGTTCACGTTCTTTATAATGCAGAGGTCAGTACTGAAAACAAGCGACTTTATCCTTTTGCCGAATACGACTATTCCGCTTGCCTCGCGTATGACCTCGGGCACTTTCAAAGAAAACTTTCTGAGCGTTCCCTCGATGGGATCGGGTGTGTTTTTTATCGTTTGCTTTGACATCTCCTTCTCCTTTCGTAAATCGCACATACACATACGTCCGTATTATATATTGTACCACGCAAGAAGCTGTATTTCAACAACGAAAAGTGAATTTTCATAAAAAAAAACAAGACTCCCGGAAAAGCTCCGAGAGTCCCGACAAAAGTCTTTCTTAAAATTACGGAAAATTACAGACCGAGAGGAAATTCGAGAGGCTGTCCCTTTTCAACCGACTCAAAACCTGCCTCCATTACCTTAAGAACACGCATAACCTCATCGTGCTTGATAAGCTGCTCTTCTCTGCCCTCTATTGCGGCGCAGAAATTTCTGTAGAAGTCATGAACGTCGGACGAAGGACGAGGTACGGTGTAGGTATCGGTAGTTATCTCGTCACGGGGAGCCATGGTTTTGGTAAGACCGGCAGCCGTCTGAACCGGCATAACGTCGCTTTCATGCCATGCCTTGCACTTGACGACCTGAGTTTCCTCTCTCCAGTCTCTGATAAGAGCGGTTCCCTTCTTTGCCTGCATATAGAATCTCGGAAGCGCTATAAAGTTGTATGTGCCTACTTCAATGTATGCGTTTGCGCCGTTATCGAAAGCAAGCTCAAGCTTGAAGCCGTCGTCAACTTCAAAGTTTGTGGTATGCTCAAAACGGCAATAGAGCTTCTTTATCATTCTGCCCTTGTATATCTGAAGCATCTGGTCGATAAGGTGAACGCCCCAGTCGAGAAGCATTCCGCCGCCGTGTTCCTTAACGCCGCGCCAGTCGCTCGGTATACCTCTCGAACCGTGTATTCTCGATTCGATATTGAATACCTCTCCTATTTCGCCGCTCTCGTAAATCTGCTTCATCGCAAGGAAGTCAACGTCCCAACGGCGGTTCTGATGCACGGTGAAATGCGCGCCGCTCTTATGGCAGGCATCTATCATCTCCTGAAGATCCTCGTGGCAGAGTGCAACGGGCTTTTCGCAGATGGTATTCTTTCCGGCAAGAAGACACTTTATAACGGTCTCCTTATGTACGTCGTTCGGTATTGCGACGGTGACAAGGTCAACGTCCTTATCCGCAAGAACGGCGTCGAGGCTTTCGTATGCCTTTATACCGTTCTGACGTGCAAGCTCCGCCTTTTTGGGGTCGATATCATATATACCGGCAAGATTTACGACATCGCTCTTGAGAGCGTTTCTCGTGTGCCAGCCGCCCATTCCGCCGTATCCGATAACACAAAGATTATGCTTTTTCATAAAATCACGTTCCTTTCGCAGCGGACGGCAACATCACCGAACCGCAGATATACACTCTCGCCGATTTTTACGGCATTAGCACCGCCGCCCGGTTTTACCGCCGAAAACGAGGGTTCGGAGTCATCACAACATTCTCCGACACCGTAATTATACTGTTAAAATTTGAATATTACAATTCGAAAACAAGTATATCTTTCAAATTTTATCGGATATTTTGTTAATTTCGTCTGCGTCGTAAAATCGGTGCGAAACACATCTTTAAACAAAATTAAGAAAACCCTCACCTATTTATTAAGAAATACGTGGTACAATGGTATCGTAAAAAGAAGTTGGAGGCAGCGGCATGAACGAACAGAAGCAAACGATTCTTGTGGTGGACGACGACAGGGAGATAGTGGAGAGTATATGTATCTTCCTGCGTGCGGAGGGGTATGAGGTGCTTAAAGCATACGACGGTCTCGACGCACTCGAGATTTTGGGTGAAAACGAGGTGCACCTTGTGCTGTTGGACATAATGATGCCGGAGCTTGACGGAATAGAGGCTCTTATGACGCTTCGCAAAACGAAAAACATTCCCGTCATTCTGATATCGGCAAAGTCCGAGGACAACGACAAAATCTTAGGTCTTACCGCCGGTGCGGACGACTACATAACGAAGCCTTTCAATCCGTCCGAGCTTGTGGCGAGAGTGAAATCGCAGCTGCGGCGGTATATGTACCTCGGAGGCATGGAGACGGTTCAGGAAACGGGCGTCCCGTCGTCGTCCGTGAAGATAGGCGGTCTTGTACTCGACCGCGACTCAAAGTCGGTAACGGTTGACGGAGAGGACGCGCATCTGACTCCGATTGAGTACAGAATACTCGAGCTTCTCTGCACAAACAAGGGAAAGGTGTTTTCCACCGACGAAATATACCGCAAGGTGTGGAACGAGACGGTTGCTGTGGGCGACAACACTATTGCCGTGCATATCCGTCACATTCGCGAAAAGATTGAGATAAATCCGAAAGAGCCGAGGTATCTCAAGGTAGTATGGGGAATAGGCTACAAAATTCAGGACACCGGCAAAAATCCGGGAGGAGGTAAGGTATGAAACGCTTTTTACGAAACACTTACGTCAAGCTTTTCGCGGTAATATTCTCGGTCGTGTGCGTATGGATGTGCGTATACGAGGGAATGGGCATACTTTCCGGGATTTACGGTACAGGATACCTTTTTGAAGAAAACTTCTCGGATTCGAGGGCCTCGGGAAATCTTGAACGTTCGATAATAAACTATTCGGGTGCAGTACTCGACGGTCTCGGCGAAAAGTATTCGGCGTTTCTTTCTAAAGATGAGCTTGAGAAAGTGCTTGATGAGGAAATGCGCTCATTCGAACCGGAGAAAAGAGAAATCGAGTATTTTATTGAAATCACGGTTGACGGAGAAAAAACCGTTCTTACGAACACCTCTTTCCGCGACAAGAATTATTTCGACGAAAACCTCGGAGTTTGTGTCCCGAATTCAAGCCTACTCCCTTTCATAGACAAGATTATACAAAGCTGCGCCGATGCGGATGCGGCTAAACGTGATGAAACAAATCTCCGTGACGTTGAAGCGGTTGCGACGGACGGAGAAGAAACCGAATTTGTTCCGGCAAACGTGAGCGTAAAGGCGTATTTCGGGTACAACACAAATTTTTGCGCAAAGGTGCGTGATAATTGGAATGCGGCAAAGACTGACATCACATCAAAGGTAAACATGCTTCTCCTGTTTGCTGCGCTCACGTTCATTCTCATCGTTTACATTCTCTGGATGTGCGGCAAGGACGCCGACGGCAATTTCTGCACGCTGTTCTACGACAGGATGTTCGCGGAGTTCAATCTCCTGATACTCGCCGCTGTTCTCGCCGCCTCTCTGTTTGCTTTCGAGTCGGTAATTGATGCATTTGACGTTTCCTCGCAATCCATAAACAGTTCTATTTTCGTAAGAGTTCTTTGCTTCGGTGCGTCGTTTGCTTATCTTGCCGTACTTAACTGCGTGCTGTCGTTTGTCAGAAACGCAAAGAGCGGAATGCTTCTCAAAAGGTCGGCGATATTCAGAGCCGCAAAGCTTATTCTCACCGCCGCGGCAAAACTCGTGAAATTCACCGTGTCCGCAATACGCCGCCTTTTCGCGCGCATAGGAAAGCATCTTCATATGATGCGCCGCGCACTCTCGGAAAAGCTCTCGGTTTACATCTTGCTCCTCTTTACGCTTTACTCTCTGATACTGTTTGTGATAACGGTGTTCTTCATGGGCTTCGACGGCTCGGTACAGATGGCGATTCTCGGAATTATCGTCTACCTCTGCGCCTGCTTTGCCATTGCAAAGGTACTTTTCGGATTTAACGTTCTCAAGCGTGGCATATTCGCAATGAAGGACGGCGAAATAGGAAAGCAGATAGTCGGCTGCCCAAAAGGAGTAGTCGGAGATGTTGCGGAGGCGATAAACACGATAAGCGACGGACTCACGCTCGCCGTGGAGAACGAAACGAAAGCGGAGCGCATGAAAGCGGAGCTTATAACCAACGTGTCGCACGACCTCAAAACGCCGCTGACCTCGATAATCAACTATTCAAACCTTCTCTGCGAGATGAAGCTCACGCCGACCGAGGCAAACGACTACGCAAAAATAATCAAGCGCAAGAGTGAAAGACTCAAGAACATGACCGCCGATCTTTTCGACATATCGAAGGCTCAAAGCGGAAATGAGAAGGCGGATCTCAAAGAGATCGACCTTGCGGTGCTTGCGCGTCAGTCGGCTGCGGAACATGAAAGCGCCGCCGAAAAGCAGAAGCTCGGCATTCAGCTGTCCGTTCCCGAAGGCAACTACACGATAATCGCCGACGGCAACAAGCTCTCAAGGGTGTTCGACAACCTCCTCGTGAACGCCGTGAAATACTCGCTCTCGGGAACACGCATTTACATTGTTCTCTCCGAGAACGGCGAGTCCGTCCGCGCCGAGATAAAGAACATCTCCTCCTACCCTCTCGATTTCGATCCCAGCGAAATAACCGACCGCTTTGTCAGAGGCGAAAAGTCGAGGACGACCGACGGCAACGGTCTGGGACTTGCCATTGCAAAGAGCTACACGGAGCTTTGCGGAGGAAAATTCTCGATAGTAACCGACGGAGATCTCTTCAAAGCGATACTCGAATTCAACGAGGTAAAAAAAGAAACACCGAATACCGAAACGGAAAACGGCGCGGAATAAAACGCAACAGGGGACTGCAAAAAACAGTCCCCTGTCTGTCGTTTTTAAGGAAAGCGTTTCCGGTGCAATTGTGCGCACAACGTGCGCGCATTAAAGATCGTAATCGACCGATATGCTCTTCTCCGTGACGGCGTGCATATGCTTCTTTACAACGCCGCAGTGGTATGGGTCGTTCTGATAAACGTCAAGCATCTCGCGCGACTCGAGAGTGACGGCAAGAATCACGTCGTAGGAACGTCCGGAATGAAGAAAATCGACGCCTGCTTCTATGCCCTTTAAGTAATCGATGTTGCCTTTCATCGAAAGAAGCACTTCTTTCGCCTTTTCGCAGTTTTCGGGTGTGGGGTCGAGAAGCTTAAAGCAAACTATATGTTTTATCATTGTCTCTCCTGTCCGATGCCGCGGCATTCCGGCGAGCATCTTTTTTTATTTGGCGCACCAAGGTACACCAGTGGGACACCATGGTGCGTATTCTCTTTTCAGTATACCACACTTTTTCGCCGATATGTGTAACCCGTGTAAAGCTTTCTTAAACAAATGTGCGCACATATGCGCGCACATTTGCGCAGATGTCACTTCTCCGCGTCTTTTGCACGGATTCTCTTTCTGTACTCCGTCGGAGGTATGCCGAAGCGGCGCCTGAATATGCGGCTGAAATAAAGCGGGTCTCTGTAGCCGACGCTTGCCGACACCTCTGAAACGGTGAGCGTTGTTTTGTCGAGAAGCTT
Source organism: uncultured Eubacteriales bacterium (assembly GCA_934502885.1). Lineage (GTDB taxonomy): Bacteria > Bacillota > Clostridia > Oscillospirales > CAG-382 > CAKSUT01. The sequence continues at coordinate 207,097 of CAKSUT010000002.1, forward strand.
CTTTGCGTCCTCCATGCGTGCGTCCTCCAGAAATTCCGTCGGCGTTCTGCCGGTTGCCTCTTTGAAAACGACCGCAAACCTTGCCGTACTCATGCCGCACATTGCCGCATAGTACGGTATTTTTTTCGGTGCGCGCCTCTCCCAGCTCAGCTGCATAACCGCACGGAGTACTCTCGACGATGCAGAGTCCGGAGTGATTTCCTTTCGGCTTCCGGAAAGTGCGTCCATAAGTTGCAAAAACAGCGAATTTACGTGAAGCTTCTCGTTATTGAGCTTCTGCGCAAGCATTATCTGCGTGAATATTTCCTCCGCAAGACGGCTCACTTCTCCGCAGTACACGCCGCTTTTGCAAAATCCGCACTGCGAAAGTATTTCGGGCACGGCATAGCCGGTGAAGTGAATCCAGAAGTTCTCGGTTTTGTCCTCGCGGTAGTACGTGAGCTTCTGCTTCTCGTTCGGGTAATAGACAATGACGTCACCCGGAAGAGCTTCTGCGTCCGAACCGTTTATTTCGGCAAGTATTCTGCCGCTTATGACGTAGAGAATATAGTAATCGGGTCTGCCGTTTTCGCGCAGAGTGATATACACATCGGATTTATTTCTGAGGTCCCGTCGGCTGATATCGCAGTTGTTTACAATTATGTACTCCTTAGGCTCAGACTCATACGGAAGGTCTGGCCCCGTCCAATATGTTATGCTCATGCGTTCGCCCTCCGTCTCTCTTCGCGTTCCTTTTGCATTCTTATGAGTCTTTCGACCTTCGGTCGGTTATACCGTTGAATTATCACAAATTTGAAGTCGGCAAGGCACGCAAGAACCGAAGTTGCGGCAAACACCACCGGTTCTCCGAAAGGAATAATGAAAAGGAGAGGCACGAACGACAGGAGCATTATTATTCTGTGTACAAGCTCCGCCTGCTCCATGTTGTGCAAAAGCCCGCCGAGGGTGTTCCTGCGAAGATCAAACATTTCCGGCTGTGCCGTGATGACCTTTTTCTCCCACTTTTTGACACAGAGCTTTTCGTAGAGCTTCCGTTCAAAGGGGCGTATGCGAAAAAAGAACGAGTCGGGGTTAAACTCACGTTTTTTGAAAAAAGACGCAACCGCCGTTCCGACCGCAAGGCGCATTCCGAAGTGGTACGACACCGTAAGAAAGGTTATGCACACACTGAGTAAAAAAACGCCGCCGTACACTCTGTGAAGCACGTAAAACAACGCCGTCATAACTACCGACAATACGGTGAAGCAAATCATAAAGACAAAGGTTCTCGAAGTGCTTTTTTTCATACCGTCCCCCCCATTTTCACTCAATATTGTAGCACATAATGCCGTTTCTGTCAAGTATAAGAAAATCCTCCATATATACAGAAAAAGAGTCCATTTACAAACAAAGCATTATGATTTAAAATATAGTTGGGCAGTTTAGACAATGAACCGTCTCGGTTGTCAATAAAACGTCGGCATTTTTGCTTTTCCGAAACACTGATTCACAAAAGCATGACATCACGGCGGCATAGACGATTTAAACCGGGCGGTAAATTGTATATAACATTCCCGAAAACCAACCACAACGGAAAGGATCGGTAACAGAAATGAAAAAAGCTCTATCCGTAATCACGGCTCTGCTATTGCTTTCGGGCACGCTCTGTTCCTGCTTTGCCGCCGAAAAGGAAGGCGTACAAAGCGCAATTGTTTCGGAGGCACCCGTCTCAAACTACGTCGTGCGCGGCGACATCATAAAAGAGAACTATGCTCTGTCGCGCGAAGCCGCGACAGAGGGTATCGTGCTTCTCGAAAACGACGGCGCGCTTCCTCTCGCAAAAAGCGATTCCGTAACTCTTTTCGGTATCGGCAGCAAACGCCTCATAAAAGGCGGCTCCGGTTCGGGTCTTATTTATACAAAGTATTTCGCAAGTCTCATAGACGGTATGTCGAACGCCGAAAAAGCGGGTCTAATAACGCTGAATGCCGGACTCAACGAAGCATACGAGGTTCACTATGCGGCGTGGCTTGAAGAGTACAAGGATCTCTCCGATATAGCGAGAGAGTCGAAGGAGATTTCCGAGCTTGCGCTCACCGACGAACAGGTTGCCGAGGCAAGAGCGGCGTCGAACACGGCGATTTACACGATAAGCCGCGTTTCCGGCGAAGGCGGCGATCGCGAGGCGGTAAAGGGAGACTACTATATAAGCGACGTCGAGGCGGCGAACCTTGCAAAGATAGATGCCGCAGGCTTTGACAAGTTTATTGTCATCCTCAACGCCGGAACTGCCGTTGACACGTCGTTCATAAACGACTATCAGAATATCGACGCACTGGTTTTCGCGTGGCTTCCGGGTCTTGAGGGCGGAAATGCGCTTGCGGATATTCTCTGCGGCGAAGTGAATCCCTCGGGTAAGCTTGTTGACACGCTGGCAAAGTCTTTCGACGATTATCCCTCGTCAAAAAGCTTTTACGAAAGCAACGCCTACGTAAACTACAGCGAGGATATATATGTCGGCTACAGATACTTTGAGACCTTCGACCCGAAATATGAAAAGGTAAACTACTGCTTCGGCTACGGTATGTCGTACACGGATTTTGAATTTTCGGGCGACAGCATGACAATTGACGGCGAGAACATCAAGGTATCGGTAAATGTTAAGAACACCGGAAAGGTCGCAGGAAAAGAGGTTGTACAGGTATACTATTCCGCACCGCAGGGAGTTCTCGGCAATCCCTCAAAGGAGCTTGCGGGCTACGCAAAGACCTCTCTTTTAGCTCCCGGAAAAACCGAAACGGTGACGGTGACGTTTCCGATAAACGATATGGCGTCCTTCGACGACCTCGGCAAAACCGGAAACAAGGCGGCATACGTTCTCGAAGAGGGTGATTATGCGGTATACATAGGAAACTCCGTAAAGAACGCAGGCGAGAGAGGAATCAAGGGCAAGTACACGCAGGAAGTGCTTACGGTAACCGAACAGCTCACCTCACGCATGACTCCGAAAAGTCTCAGAACACGTCTCACGGCAGACGGCACATACGAGTCCTTAAACGTACAGGAAACCGGAGAGGACGGAAGCTACAAGCTGAATCTCTCCGACGGCAGTGCAATTATAGAAGCCGAGGACTACCACAGAGCCTCCGACGGCATCGAAAGCACGGTCGTTCCGGAGCTTGATAACCTCAAGTACGTTGCAGGGCTTACAAACGGCAAATATCTTGAATACGACGTATCGGTAACGGAGGAATGCGAGCTTGGAATATCTCTCTCCTTGTCCAACTCCGCCGCCTCCGTTGCCGCTCCGTTCGTAATATACGTAAACGGAAAAGCTCTCCGCTCCTCTCCCGACATTTCAAAAACCGTCACCTCCGGCACATCTCCCGTATTTAAAGATTTCTCGTTCTCGTCATGCGTTTTCGCAAAGGGCAAGAACACCGTGAGAATTGAGTCGCAAAGCGATGACACAGGCACGCTCTTCCTCGACTCTTTCACGATAAAAACGGCAAACGAACGCCAGCGGATATCCGGCACGGGTACGAACACGGTTGAAGCGGAAAGTGCGACGGTACGATACGACAACGGCGACACGTCTCTTCCGATAAGCGACGAAGCGGCATTCGGCGAAATTCTCGTTGCCAAGATATCGAAAGCCGGAAAGTACCTCGAATACGAGCTTTACTGCGAAGAGGAAGGAACCTACGAAATGCTCTTCGCGTATGCGGCGACAACGAATTACACAACTCCTCTTGACGTTATAGTAAACGAAGTAAACCAGAACGTCTCTTACTCCATGCCGAAAACCTCTCCCGAGGGAACAAGTCCCTCAAACAACTCCTCCGCTTACTACAACACAAGCGCATGGATGTCGACACCTTTTAGGATCAAGCTTCCGCAGGGCTTTGTGACAATGCGTCTTCTTGCCAACGGCGGCTGTCCGAACCTCAACAAATTCACGCTCACCAAGGTATTCGAGCTTCCGGACGGTTATTCTCTTATTTCGGGAAGTGACGCCACGGCGGTTGAGGCTGAGGATTATTCCGTTGCTAACTCCGACGCCGAGGGACTTAACAAGATTGCCGCTTTCACAAAGAACGGGGAGATAATACTCAACTACCTTTCGAGCGACAACGGCGGACGTTATCTCGAATACAAGCTTTACTTTGAAAAAGCCGACACATACAACGTCACTATAAACTGTGCGGCAAGCACGAATGCGGAAGCTCCGTACACCTTCTACGCAAACGGCGAGCTTCTTGACGTCGGCGCGTACACAATCGCAAAGACCTCTCCTGTCGGTGCGTCAGCCGATGACGATATTTACCACACCTACAAAGACGCCGTGACTCTTCCCATGACTTTCCCCAAGGGCGAGGTCACATTCAAAGTGCTTTGCGGCAAGGGGCAGATTCCTAACCTCAACCGCTTCACCTTTGCGCCGCAGACAGCTGACACTCCCACCGATGACGATACTGTTCCCGATGGGTACACCGAGGTCGCAACGGATGGCGTTATGACGATAGAAGCAGAAACTTATTCACGTTTTTCGGAAAACCTCAACTTCAAGAAAATGACCGAGGGTGCGTCTGTCGGCGAGCTTATAGGCGAGAACATCCACGGCGGCGACTGGCTTGAATACGACCTTTGGTTTAAGGAGGGCGGCACGTACATATTCAACATGAACTACGCCGCAACAAAAGCCTATGTCGATCCGTTTGTATTCAGCGCAAACGGAAACGAAATAACGCACCTTCCTTACTCTGTCGCAAAGACCTCGACGGGTACGAGCGTATACGAAACCTACTTTGTATTCGCCGACATGACCGAGGGAGTAAAGCTAACATTCCCCAAGGGAAAGGTTACGTTCAGAATAACCGGCGGCGGAGAAACGGGAAAATCCGTTCCGAACCTCAACAAGTTCACGCTTGAAAAGACTATAGACATTCCCGACGGCTACACGCTTCTCTCGCCGAATAAAACAACAGTTGTGGAAGCGGAAAATTACGATGGCGTAAACAACGAGCCGTATTCCCCTCAGGGAAACATCGTTGCACGCACGAATAACGAAGTCGGAGCAACGTTCCTCGAATATCTCACGAGCGACGACGGCGGCAGATGGCTTGAATACAATCTCTACACGGCGACTGCCGGAAAGTATGCGTTCACGCTCAACTACGCCTCGACGAACACCCCGACAAATCCGTTCTCGTTCCTTGCAAACGGCACAGCTCTCGAATTCAGCGACTACACGCTTTCAAAAACGAGTATAGATGGCGGCACGACGACAGCCGAGATATACTTCCAGTTTAAAGATTCCGCACCGATAGAGCTTACTCTCCCGAGAGGCAAGGTTGCGTTCCGTATCGTCTGCGGCAAGGGTCAGATGCCCAATCTCAACAGCATGAGCTTCACGCTCACCGAGGCAATCGAGTCTCCCGAACCGACGGAGTCAACAGATCCCGGATCGGAAGAACCCGAAAAGGACCCCACTCTTGAACCTAATTACGCCGAGGACACGTCAAGACTTATTTCGTACATCGACGTGATGAACGGCAAGGAAACGATGGACGATTTTCTCGCACAGCTCACAAACCTTGACCTTGCAAGACTTGCCGGAGGTCATCCGCCGCTCACCGGTTCGTCGTCCTCGATGGGGCGTCTCGAAAAGTACGACATACCCGGAGTTTCAACCTCCGACGGCGGCGCCGGACTGCGCGTCACTGCCGCATACGGTGCAACCTGCTGGCCCTGCTCGACGCTTCTCGCCTGCACATGGAACGAAGAGCTTATCGAAAGAGTCGGCGAGGGTGTCGGCAGAGAAGCCGCCGAAATAAGGCTTGACTGTTGGCTTGCACCGGGTATGAACATACACAGAAATCCCCTCTGCGGACGTAATTTCGAGTACTTCTCCGAGGATCCGCTCATCACCGGCAGATGCGCCGCAAGAATAACATTGGGTGCGAAAAAATACGGACTTCACACCGTCGCAAAGCATTATGCGGCAAACAACAAGGAAACAAACCGTTCCAACAGCGACAGCAGGGTTTCCGAAAGAGCTTTGAGAGAGATATACTTAAAAGGCTTTGAGATACTCGTAAAGACGGCGGATCCCCGATACATCATGACCTCCTACAATCTCATAAACGGAGTCGAGGCGGCAGAATCATACGATCTCTGCACAGGCTTCTTGCGTGAGGAATGGGGCTTTAACGGAATTGTCATGACCGACTGGGGCAACAACAGCAACCACGCCAAAGAGATAAAAGCCGGAAACAACATAAAGAAACAGACCGGTGACTTAAACGGACTTCTCCGCGCCGTAAAGAACGGCAATATAACGAGAGCCGAGCTTAAAGAGAACGCACGTGTCGTACTCGAAACTCTTGCCGACTCTATGTCCGCACGCATTGCGGCAAACCCGGCAAAGGTCACAAGAGACGGCGAAACCTTAATAAGAGCAATAGATTTCAGCTTTATAAACGACGATCATCTCGGCAAAGTAACGACCTCCTTTGCCAAGAGCGGTTTCTCCTACAAGGTCGGCGATTACTACGAGGGTAGCTCGTGGAGTCCGTGGGTCATATACTACAGCGACGGAAGCGTCGGTTTTGAATTGGGAAATGTGATATCGTCCGACAATGCTGTGTTTGACGCCCCCGATCTTTTCGTCGGATTTACGGTTGACGCCGCCGAGGACGGTCTTTACAGCATTGCCGTCTATACTTCAAAGGATTCCGCCATGATATCGGTTGACGGAGGCGACTTCACGAGAGTTGCGACTGCCTACGCCGAAAAGCCGGCGACCTTCAGAAAAACCGAGTCCCTGACGGTAAATCTTTCAAAGGGACAACACTCTATAAGAGTAAAGAACACGGCTTTCGGTTATCTTGCGGTAAGTCCGTACTATGGTGAGCTTCCTGAAAGTATCGACTGCAAAAACTTCACCGGCTGCAATTCGGAGTGGGGTCTTACCTACTCTACGGTCGGAAGCGAAAAGGGCGACTACACGCACATTGTCCCCGACCTCACGGAGGATGTTTCGAACCGCCGCACCGACCACTGGAATCTTGCGATTGACGAAACGGTTTACAAATATCTTGTATTCTGCTACCGCACAAACTACACCGGAAACGTACTTGCAAAGGCTCTGCTCAGCGGAAATCCCGACAGCGACAACAACTCGTATTACTTCACGCCCGACAAAACCGACGAGTGGACAACCGCTGTAATCGAGCTTAAGGGAACGACGGCATTCAGGCAGATGCATTTCTCCCCATTCGGTTATAACTCGCAGAATGTTTCCGAGGATATGTACTTCGACCTTCTTCACTTCGGTTTCTTCAAGACCAAAGAGGATGCAGCGAAATTCTGCAAGGGACACGAGGCAAAACCCGTAACCGGAAAGGTTCTTCTCTCACGAGACTCCGACGTCAAGCTTTACGATGACGTTGTTGCAAAGTACGCAAGCTCCGCCGTAGTTTCCCTCTCCAAGGATAGTAAAACGATTTGTGCCGTGTCGGAGCGTGATTCATCCGTGCTTGACAACAACGGCAGTGCGTCCTTCATATTCGGCTTTGACGTTCCGGACGGCGAATACACGCTCACCGTAAAAAAACCGGGATATGTCACCTACACCGACACCGTAACGGTCAAGGACGGAGCGTGCGATCTCGGAACGATAGCGCTTCTTCCCGGCGACATCACGGACAGTACGTCAAGCCTTTACGGAGACGGCGTTGTTGACGTAGATGACTTTATCCGTGTGATACGTGCTTTCTCCCCCGAAGCGACGGCGAAATTCAAAATGTTTACCGACATTGACGAGGACGGAAGCGTCACGATAAGCGACCTTGCGCTTATAAAAACCTCGTTCGGAAAAACAATGGCGTAAACACCTATACTCTTCGGACACCGTGTCAAAAAGATGCGGTGTCTTTTTATTGACAATCACTCCAAAATATGGTATAATTTTTGTCAGCAGGTCAAAGTGCTGAAACGATGAATGCTTTTGAAGCTTGTAAAGGTGCAGAGAAGCCAAACGGAAATTCACGGCAATGTTTGCGAAAGAGCTTTCAAGTACCACTTCCCATCAATATCATAGTTTGTGCGCGGACGAAAGAATTTCACTTAAAAGCGTGTAAAGTCCTTTTTATTAACCCTCCGATCGAAGAAGAGAGTGAAGCGAAAAGCGTCGAAATTCTCATGGAGTGCATATCCGCCGAAGATATCGTAACGTTAACGAACACGGTTGACGTAACCGTTGTAAAGGATGGTGACGGAAAATTCAGCATCGTCGGCGACGACGTTTTCACCGACGCGCTTCTCGGCGGAATGGAAACGGCGTTCAACGAGCTTGCGGCTTCTTTCGTAAACTCCTCCCCCGATGACGAGTGAGCCCGGAGTTACATTACACAAAGCAAGCGCACCTGCTGTAACGACAGGTGCGCGGTTTATATAGGCGAAAATTTACTATTTCGGTGTAGAATATTCATTTAAGTATGGTATCATATTGTGGTATAATATGGGGTGTTATACGATAAATATCAGCAAAAGGAGAACGGCAATGAAAGCGTTTATTGGGGCAAAAATATACGACACCGACTCGAAGAGCTTTATAGACAGGGATATTGTAACCGACGGCAGTGTTATCAAGGACATTCTTCCGCGCGGTGCGGTGCATATCTCCGGAAACTCCGAAGAGTCGGGGGACAGTTTCGCAATTTCTCTGACGGCCGACTGTATCATCGACTGCACGGGAAAGTACATTATCCCGGGGCTTATCGACATACACACCCATGGTGCCGTCGGAACGGAATTTGACGGAAAGCACAGCGGTGACATAGGCAAACCTTTCGGTTACTACCTTTCGCACGGCGTTACGGGCATATTCCCCACAACCGGAGCCGAAACCGCTGAAGATCTCTTCACTTTCGCAAAGACGCTCTCCGAAGACTGCGATTCTTATTCCGCAAATGTTCTCGGCTATCACATGGAGGGTCCCTACCTTTCCAAAGAGAAAAAGGGTGCGCACAACGAAGCTTTACTGAAAAATCCCGACATCGGCGAGCTTCACGAAATGCTCCGTCTTCTTGACGGCAGAGCAAAATTCAGAGTGACCCTCGCTCCCGAGCTTCCGGGTGCAATTGAGTACATAAGGGAAGCGGCAAAGTGCGGAGCATCGGTAACTCTCGGTCACACAAATGCGGCGGCGGAGACTATCTATAAGGCTCTTGACGCAGGCGCTTCATCGATGACGCACCTCTACAATGCCATGAGTCCTCTCGGTCACAGAGAACCGGGTGCTGTCGGTGCGGGGCTTATCTCCGACTGCTTCTGCGAGCTTATCTGCGACGGCTTCCATGTGTGTCCCGACGTTGTAAAGCTCACCTACAGCATAAAAAGAGACAAGCTTGTTCTCATCACCGACTCTCTCATGTGTGCCGGAATGACGGAAAATTTCGCCTTTATGAGTGCCGGTGAGACCGTATACTACCGCAACGGTCACGCACTTCTCGCAAACGGCACAATAGCCGGAAGCAGTATCAATCTTTTCGACGGGGTGAAGAACCTCTCTGCGTTTGCCGGCATTCCGTTTGCAGAGGCTCTTTACTGCGCTACCGCTTCTCCGGCAAAGGCTGTCGGAGTTTACGGCAAAACAGGCTCTCTTGAGGTCGGAAAGAAGGCGGATATTGTCGTTCTCGACGAGACGCTTGACATTCTTTCCGTTTACGTAAATGGTGAAAAAAGGCTGTAAACCGTTTGAGTTATTTTTCGTTTCGTGCTTACAAAAGGCAAAACGGGAAACAATAGCACTGTGCTGAAAAAGCGGTGAACTTAACGGAGGTTGAAGCGGTGTTAAAAAGGCGAAAATACTTAAAACAGTGTGCCAAAGATATGATTTTCTCCGCGTCCGGGACGGGAGTTTTCGGAAATCTTTTCTCGGTGCTTATTCTTGCCGCGGTCTCGGCGGGACTTGTCGAAGCGGCGATGATTTTCACGGAGTTTCTCGAGCCGTATGTGTCGGAAATCGGGCTTTTCAGGCTTGAAATTGTATTCACCGTGCTCATTCTTTTTGCGGTTTGTCCCGTTTTTTACGGTTTCTTCAAGCGGATGATCTACGTCTCCGAGGGCAAAGCACCGTCGGCGGCGGTGATGTTCCGTCCGTTCTCTTCAAGGCATGATCTTATGATGTCATACAGGCTGTTCTTTGTATTCGCTCTGTGGGGCATATGCGTTTACGGCGCTTTTTACCTCGTATTCGACACGCCGATGCTTGACAATATATCCTCTTCGTCGTACCTTGTTCGGTTTTCCGAAAGTTTCGGGTACAGCGAAATTGCGGATATGCTTTACGGCGCGATGTGCGGCTTTGCCGGGATAGTTCTCGTGTTTTTGTCGGTGCTCACTCTCGAGCGCATTCTCTGCACCTTCTATCTTACAGCAAGAGGTCTTTCCGACACGGTCGGCAAAGCGTACCGTGAGTCGCGGAAGATACTGAAGGGCAAGCGTTTTGAGCTTTTGGTGATATTCTTAAGCTTCATTCCGTGGCTTGTGCTGTCGTTCTTCACGGCAGGCATAGTTTTTGCGGTATTCGTTTTCCCGTACATTACCCTCACCGTGACGGCGTTCTTTCGCTACGCCGAAAGGCGGTACACGTTTGAAAACGGAAGCTCTCTTACAGCCGAAGCATTCCTTTCGGAAGCTGACGAGGAGTATCTTTCGGAGGAAACCTGCGAATACGACCGCGGCGACAATTCGGCGACACGTGAAATGTGAGCATAACAAATACGAACATTAAGTAAAAGGAGATATACAAAAAATGAGTGAAAAGGGTAAATTTTATCTTACAACCGCGATTCCCTATACATCGAGGAAGCCGCACATCGGCAACACCTACGAGATTATAATGACCGACTGTATCGCAAGATACAAGAGACTTTCGGGTTACGACGTATTCTTCCTCACGGGAACCGACGAACACGGTCTCAAGATTGAAGAGGCTGCAAAGGCTGACGGCATTTCTCCTCAGCAGTACGTTGACAACATCACGGGCGAGCTTAAGGGCATCTGGAAGACGATGAACATAAGCTACGACCATTTCATAAGAACCACCGACGATTACCATGTAAAGGCGGTTCAGAAGATATTTAAAAAGCTCTATGATCAGGGCGATATCTACAAGGGCGAATATGAGGGCTGGTACTGCACTCCGTGCGAGTCGTTCTGGACGGCGACGCAGGTTGAGGAAAAGGACGGCGTTTGTCTCTGTCCCGACTGCAAGAGACCCGTTTCAAAGTCCAAGGAGGAGGCTTACTTCTTAAAGCTCTCTAAGTATCAGAAGAAGCTCGAGGACTACATAGAGTCGCACCCGGATTTCATCGAACCCGAAGCACGCAAAAAGGAAATGGTCAACAACTTCATAAAGCCCGGCGTTCAGGATCTGTGCGTTTCGCGTTCCACGTTCACATGGGGTGTACCGGTTGACTTTGATCCCGGTCATGTCGTATACGTTTGGATAGACGCGCTCTCGAACTACATCACCGCTCTCGGCTACAGCGTTGACGAAAAGGGCGAGAACTACAAAAAGTACTGGCCCGCAGACGTGCAGATAATCGGCAAGGATATTCTCCGTTTCCACACAATCTACTGGCCCGTTATCCTCATGGCACTCGGCGAACCGCTTCCCAAGAAGATTTTCGGTCATCCCTGGCTTCTGTCAGGAGTCGAGAAAATGTCGAAGTCGAGAGGAAACGTAATGTACGCCGACGACCTTGCGGCACGCTTCGGAACGGATGCGATAAGATACTATGTACTCGCCGAAATGCCTTTCCTTCAGGACGGCAGCATAACCTACGGAAACATTATTGCGAAGTACAACTCCGACCTTGCGAACACTCTCGGAAATCTTGTCAACAGAACGGTTGCGATGATAAATAAGTATTTTGACGGAGTTATTCCCTCCCCGAGTGCAGCAACGGAGTTTGACGCCGACCTTAAGTCGGTTCTCGAGAGCGAAGCGAAAAAGGTAAGCGAATGCCTTGACACATACCACGTTGCCGACGCAACCGACGAAATCATGACACTTCTCCGCCGTCTCAACAAGTACATCGACGAAACAATGCCGTGGGCACTTGCAAAGGACGAATCGAAGAAGGACGTTCTCGGCACGGTTCTTTATGACCTCATCGAGGGTATACGCATGGCGGCAACTCTCATATATCCGTTCATGCCCGAGACAGCGGAAAAGATAATCGCTCAGATAAACGCCGACGGCACTGCAAACATTGGTATTACGACATGGGACGACGCTCTCACCTTCGGCAAAGAAATTCCCGCCGGCGCAAAGGTCAACGCCGCTCCCGAGGCACTCTTCGCACGTCTTGACGAAAAGAAACTTCTTGCGGAGCTTCTCGGTCCGAACGAAACCGCCGATGGCGAAAAGAAGCCTGCAAAGAAAGAGAAGAAAGAAAAGAAGGCAAACCACGAGATTCCCGAGCCTCCGGTCAAGATTGCCATAGACGATTTCTTCAAGGTAAAGCTCATATGCGCCAAAGTCACGGAGTGCGTACCCGTCGAGAACTCGGACAAGCTTCTTAAGCTTACGCTCAATGACGGCAGCGACGCACCGAGAACGGTTGTATCGGGCATTGCGAAGTTCTATGCGCCGTCCGACCTTATCGGAAAGAAGGTCGCTCTTGTCGCGAACCTTGCTCCGGCAAAGCTCAGAGGCGTTGAGAGCAACGGCATGATTCTTGCCGCAGGCGAGGAAACGCCCGACGGTGAAAAGGTAACCGTCACGTTCCTCGACGACAGCATAAAAGAAGGTTCAAGAATAAGATAACATGGAGAGTATTCGTTTATTCGACACGCACGCACACTATGACGACGACCGCTTTGACGGCTGCCGCAACTCTCTTGTTGCCTCTCTTCCGTCAAACGGCATAGATCTTGTCGTAAATGTCGGCGCAAGCCTTGACGGCACGAAAAAGAGTGCGGAGCTTGCGGAGAAGTACTCACACGTATATTTTTCCGCAGGCATTCACCCGGACGGCGCCGGCGACACTGCTCCCCTCTCGGAGCGCATGGACATTCTGCGTGATTATCTGAAGCATGAAAAGTGTGTTGCTCTCGGCGAGATAGGTCTTGATTATTACTACGGCAAGGATGACAGAGACGCGCAGCTTGAGCTTTTCCGTGCGCAGATGGATCTTGCCGATGAGGTGGGAAAACCGGTCATAATTCACGACCGCGACGCTCACGGCGACTGTCTCGAGACAGTGAAGAACCATCCGAACGCAGTGGGAGTGTTTCACTGCTTCTCGGGAAGCTTTGAGCTTGCAAAAGAGCTTTTCGCAATGGGGTGGTACATATCGGTCGGCGGAGTTGTCACCTTCAAAAACGCAAGAAAGCTTGTCGAGGTAGTAGAAAGGCTCTGTGAAATCGACGGTGCGGCGGACAGGCTGCTCCTTGAGACCGACTGCCCGTACCTCACGCCGGTTCCCCACAGAGGTGAAACAAACAATTCAGTCTACATGAAGTACACCGCGCAAAAGGTTGCCGAACTCATGAAGCTTGATTATGCCGAGCTTTGCGAGAAAACTTATGAGAACGGCAAGCGGTTCTATGGTATAAAGTGATGAGTACATTTTTGATAACCGGAGCGTCGAGAGGCATTGGCGCGGAAATTGCGAGAGAAGCGTATGAACTCGGTCACAACGTCGTTATAAATTACGCCCACAGCCGTGAAAAAGCGGAAACCCTTGCAAAATCTCTCGGAGATCGCGCTGCGGCGATAAAAGCCGACGTTTCCGTGAAAAGTGAGGTTGACGAAATGTTCCGAAAGTCGCAAGAGCTTTTCGGCGGCGTTGACGTTCTTGTGAACAATGCCGGTGTATCGTCGTTCGGAATATTGCAGGACATTTCAGAAGAGGAATGGGACAGGGTTTTCGGCATAAATGTCAAAGGCGCGTTCCTCTGTGCCAAGGCGGCTCTCGGACATATGATAAGAAATCACGGCGGTGTTATCGTAAACATTTCCTCAATGTGGGGACTTGTCGGCGCGTCGTGCGAGGTTCACTATTCCGCATCAAAGGCCGCTCTTATCGGCATGACAAAGGCGCTCGCAAAGGAACTCGGTCCGTCGGGAATACGCGTAAACTGCGTGGCTCCCGGTGTTATCGACACCGACATGAACAGAAAGCTCACCGAGGACGACCTTGCGGTACTCCGCGAGGAAACGCCTCTCGGCAAAATAGGAAAACCCTCCGACGTTGCGGCGTCAGTTATGTTTCTCGCCTCGGACGGAGGAAAGTTTATAACGGGACAGGTTATAAGTCCTAATGGCGGTATTGTTATTTGATTTACGGAGGGCGCAATGACGGCACACACATTTATAATATGCGGTAACTCTGAACGCATTTGCACATTTCTTCGAGGTTCTGTGGTGTTTCGAGCCCGTAAGGGCAGACAGTACTCATTTTTCACCGAACAAACTACAATGAACAGGAGATAATAACATGAATAACGAAAACAGAGAAAAGTCCGAGCTTCTTAAGATACTTGAAAAGGATGCGCGGCTCAGCACAAAGTCTATCGCCGCAATGCTTGAAAAAGAAGAGGGCGATATAAAGAAGATGATCGAAGGTCTCGAAAACGACGGCACGATTCTCGGCTACACAACCCTTATCGACTGGGACAAGACCGACCGCGAATATGTAACGGCAATAATCGAGCTTAAGGTCACGCCTCAGCGCGACCGCGGCTTTGACAAGGTTGCCGAGAGAATATACAACTTCCCCGAGGTAAAGAATATGTACCTCATGTCGGGAAGCTACGACTTCTCTCTCGTCATCGAGGGTTCGACAATGAAAGAGGTTGCCTTTTTCGTTGCGGAAAAGCTTGCGCCTATTGAGAGCATAGTCTCCACCGCAACACATTTTGTACTCAGAAAGTACAAGCACGACGGAGTTGTTTACGCAAACTACGCCGAAATCGACGAGAGGGGCAACATGAACTGATATGTTTGATTATTCAAAGTCGATATCCCGCACAGTACAGGAGATGAAGCCGTCGGGAATACGAAAATTTTTTGACATTATCGACGTCATGAAGGACGTCACCTCTCTCACAATCGGTCAGCCGGACTTTGCGACTCCATGGCACATACGCGAAGCAGGTATAGAATCTCTCGAAAAAGCAAAGACGCATTACACATCAAACACCGGACTTATCGAGTTTCGCGAGGCGGTTGCCGAGTATCTTGCAAGACGCTTCGACCTTCACTACGAGCCGTCGAGCGAAATCATGATAACCGTCGGCGGAAGCGAGGCTATTGACCTTGCGATAAGAGCGCTTGTTTCGCCCGGGGACGAGGTTATCATCGTATCACCGTCATACGTTTGCTACGAGCCTATGACCACCCTCTGCGGCGGCGTTCCGGTTATGATAAACACCAAGATTGAGAACAAATTCAAGCTCACGGCTGAAGAGCTGAAGTCGGTAATAACCGAAAAAACCAAGCTTCTCATCCTCCCCTACCCCAACAATCCCACAGGCGGCATTATGACAAAGGAGGATCTCGAGCCTATAGCGGAGGTACTCAAAGATACTAATATCGCCGTTCTCACCGACGAGATTTACGGTGAGCTTACCTACGGCAGAAAGCACTTTTCGTTTGCCGCTCTTCCCGGCATGAAGGAAAGAACGATATTTATAAGCGGCTTCTCCAAGAGCTATGCCATGACCGGCTGGAGACTCGGCTATGTCTGCGCACCGAAGGAATTTCTCAAGCAGATGCTCAAGATTCATCAGTATGCGATAATGTGCGCACCGACAACCTCTCAGTATGCCGGAATAAAAGCGCTCCGTGACGGCGACGGCGACATTGAGTATATGCGCGACGAATACAACCGCAGACGCAGACTCATTCTTTCGGGACTCCGAGAGATAGGCTTCAGCTGTTTTGAGCCGGAGGGAGCGTTCTACGTGTTCCCGTCGGTAAGAGAGTTCGGACTCACGTCGGACGAATTCTGCGAAAAGCTCCTCTATGAGGAACATACGGCAATAGTCCCCGGAAGCGCTTTCGGCAAGTCCGGCGAGGGATTTGCGAGAATTTCGTATGCCTACTCGGTTGAACACATCAACAAGGCGCTCGAAAAGCTCGACAATTTCGTAAGAAAGATAAAATGAGAGAAAAAGTCACAAAGAGCGCATACGCAAAAATTAATCTCACTCTTGAGGTTTTTCCTCCCAGAGGCGACGGCTATCACGGTATCGAAACTGTTATGCACAAGATTTCACTCTGCGATACCGTCACCGTGACGCCGAACAATACCGGTGCGGTTCATGTGAGCTGTTCAAAGGACGTATGCGCCGAAAGAGACAATCTTGCGTACCGTGCCGCCGAAGCTTTTTACCGCACACTCGGTGTCGACGGCGGATGTGATATCGGAATCGAAAAGATAATCCCCGACAAGGCCGGGCTTGCCGGCGGCAGTGCCGACGCTGCGGCGGTTATCGATTCTCTTGCGGAAATATACGGTATTGCCGACGATGACGCTCTTGACGATATATGCAAAAGTCTCGGCTCGGACATTGTTTTCTGCCGCGAAAAGTACGTGTGCGCGAAGGCGACAGGACGGGGTGAGATAGTTCTCCCGTGCCGAACACTTGCAAAAACGAACGTACTTGTCGCCGTTCCCGGCGAAGGTCTTTCGACAAAAGAAATATACGCCGAATATGACAGGCGCGGCGTTTATCCCGATATCTGCGGCAGTACCGCCTCCGAGAGGCTTGCAAAGAAGCTTATGTCAGGCGGCGCCGTTTCGCAGTGCGATACACAGAACAGCTTTGAGCCTGTATGTACTTCTCTTGCGCCGAAGATAGGAGAGGTGATAAAGCTTCTTCAAAAGACGGATGCAGAGGTTGTACATATGAGCGGAAGCGGTTCGGCGGTGTATGCGCTTTACCGTGAAAGCACTCTGTGCGAAGCCGCCGAGAGCTTACTGAATTCACTTGACGGTCTGAGATTTTGCGGACGGTACGAGACACTCGGTGAATAATATTTCTAAATATGGCAAAACTCCGTTATGTCGGATACGGAGAGTATAAAGTCTCCGGTCTGAACAACAAATCGGAGGCTTTGTTTTATGAAAACGAAATCAATTGCGATAATACTTACGGCAGCGGCAATTCTTCTCACCTTCACGGTCACGGTCGAATGCTTTGCGGAAGACGGTGCGGAGATATTTGTTCCTCACACGCACGGTGTACTCTGGTGGAGCACTCTTTACGAGGATCTTGACGGAGGCAGCGTAAAAACCGAGGAAACCGAAAAAACAACAGATGAAAAACCCACGATAAAATTCAGAGCGGCGGAAATACTCGGACGTCTGTTTTGACTCCGGTCTTTGCCGCACACGAAAGGAACACTATGTTTTACAGGATATGCGGCAGAGCCAAAAGCGGCAAAACCGAGTACATTATGAAGAAAATCGGAGAAATGATAAAAGAGAAGCGTCACACCTTCCTCATTGTCCCCGAACAGCAGGCGGTGATTGCGGAGCGTGAAATAATCGCGCGTTTCGGCAACAGCTCGAATATGTACGTTGAAGTCATAAACTTCAAGCGCCTTTGCAACAGAGTTTTCCGCGAAGTCGGAGGACTCTCTCAGAGCTACATAGACAAACCGCGAATGCTTCTCGTCATGGCACGCACGATTGACAGCGTGAAAGGTCTGCTTACGGAATACAAAGCGGTCTCCGACAATGCGGAGTTTGCGGAGCGTGCGCTGTCGGCGGTGAACGAATTCAAGCAGTGCTGCGTTACTCCCGAAATGCTCTCGAATGCCGCCGACGGTTTGAATGGCTCAGGAGCATCGAGGCTTTCAGGCAAACTGTCCGACCTTTCGGTTATGTACGCCGCCTACGAAAAGGCGGTAGAGGCGAAGTTTGACGACAGTGCAAGCGACCTCGACAGGCTCTGCGACGTGATAGGTCGGTATGATTTTTTCAGTGGGGATGCGGTTTTCGTCGATTCCTTCTACGGCTACACCATGCAGGAGCTTCGCATACTGTACCGCATACTTTTCTCGGCTGACGACACCTACATATCCTTTCTTCTTGAAAGCGGCGCAAAGAATGAGTTGTTCGCACGTTCCGAAAAAGCTTACGAAAAGCTCGGTGAATATGCAGAGTCCTTCGGTATTCCATCGGAGGATGTCACGCTTTGCGAAAGTCACGGCTATGCCGACGGTGCGCTTGAATTTCTGGAGAAAAACTTCTCAATCGAAGCGGCGGCAGGCACGGGTGAAAAGTACTCGCTCGGAGACGGAGAACGCAGGATAGCGGTTGTGAGGTGTCCGAACAGGTTCGATGAAGCGGACGCCGTATGCGCTCTTATAAAGAAGCTCGTCAGTGAAAAAGGCGTGCGTTACTCCGAAATTGCACTCTGCGCAAGAAACGCCGAAGCTTTTGAGGGCATAATCGACACCGCTCTCGCGAAAAACGGCATTCCGTTCAACTTCAACGTGAGAAGCGACCTAATGACACGTCCGGCTGTGGCGTACATTCTCTCTGCGTTCGACGCCGTGAGAACGGGCTGGCAGCAGCAGTCGGTTCTCCGTCACGTAAAAACGGGACTCACCGCTCTTTCCGACGAAGAGGCAGATCTTTTCGAGAGCTATGTCAAGACGTGGTCGATAACCGGCAGACGTTTTCTCGAAGATGAGTGGGAGATGAATCCCGACGGATATTCCGAAGATTTCTCGAAGCGAGGCGAATATGTACTCGGAGTTGTAAACACGGCTCTCGAAAAGCTCATGAAGCCGCTTGTAAACTTTGCCGACAGCGTAAAATCCGCCGAGAACTGCAACGACATCTCAAGAGCGGTTTTTGAGCTTCTCTCACTTGCATACACCGACTCCGACGGCAATTTTCGTGTCTCCGACGAGGACGACATTGTGTACAGAAACCTCATGATAGACGCTCTCGACTGTCTTGCGGAGGTTATCGGAGACGAAAAGATAAGTGCGGCGAAATATGCGGAGCTTTTGAATCTTGTAATTTCCGGATACGACACGGGCAGAATACCGGCGTCAATTGACGAAGTGACCGTATCCTCGGCTGAGGGACTTCGTGCAGTGGGAATAAAGCACATAATTGTGATGGGCGTAAACGACGGCGTTTTCCCGGCGGCTCCGTCGGAGGACAGCATTTTCTCCGACCGCGATAAAACTGCGCTCAAGGAGTACGGAATAGAGCTTCGCAGTTCCGCTTCGGAGGCGGTTGATGATGAGCTTTTCCTTGCTTACAAGGTGCTTACAAGCGCCTCGGAAAGCGTATACGTAACCTGCGCCGACACATCGGCAAGCGGAGAAGAGCTTGGGCAGTCGATAATCGTGAAGATACTCACGGCAATGTTCCCCAACCTTTCCTTTACCTACTACCCCTTCGACGGAAAGGACAGGTTTATGTTCTCAAAGCAGAAACTCTTCGACATGGCGTTTTCCGAAAGGAATCCCGAGGCACACGAAGCTCTCACTGAATATTTTTCGTCGGGTGCGGCGGACGGTGAATTTCCTTACGCAAAGCTTCTCGAGACCTACACCCATGCCGACGAAGCGGCGGAAGTATTGGGCAAGGAAACAGTGAGTGCTCTGTATGGCGAAAAAATGACAGTAAGTCCGTCGAGACTCGAAGCCTTCGGCAACTGCGAGTTTTCGTACTACGGCAATTACATACTGAGACTTAGACCTGAACGCACGGCGGAGCTTGGCAGTCTCGAAACGGGAAATATTGCGCACAGAATACTCGAGCTTCTCGTTCCGAAGCTGACAGATGAAAAAGAAAAGAGCGGTGCGGTATCAGAGGAATTTGCGGTATCGTGTGCAAACGAGCTTTTGTCCGGGTATCTTACCTCGCTCTGCGGCATAAAGTCGGCGTCAACAAAGCGTTTCGAGTACCTTTACTCACGTCTTTCCGGCACTGTATGCGAGCTTGCGGCAAAGCTTGCGGACGAGCTGTCGCAGAGCGACTTCATACCCACGGAATACGAGCTTCCGATAGGTCTTTCTTCGGAGGATAAAAAGGGTATCACCTCCGCACACATTCCCCTGCCCGACGGCGGCACACTTCTTATAAACGGCAAAATCGACCGAACCGACGTATACGTAAAAAACGGCAAGGCGTATGTGCGCATAATCGACTACAAAACTGGAAACAAGAAGTTCCGTCTTTCTGATGTGGCACTCGGAGTCAACCTGCAAATGCTTCTCTATCTTTACAGTCTTGATGAAAACGCCGGGAAAAGGTTCGGCGGCGATGTGGTTCCGGCAGGCGTACTTTACACGCCGGTCAAACGTCCCGAAAAATCCGCATCGATGAGCGAGTCCTCTCCCGAAACATCGCCCGAGCGTCCGAACGGCATCCTTATCGACGACAAAGAGGTACTGCGCGCGATGGAAAAGGATCTTTCCGGAAAGTACATACCCGTAAAGGTGAAAAAGGACGGCTCACTCTATGCAAGCTCCTCTGTCGTTACTCTCTCCGACATGGGACGTCTTCTCGGAAATGCGGCGGACGTTGCGGCAAAGCTTGCGGCAGAGATAAAGAAAGGCGTAATAAAAAAGAATCCGCTGAAGTGCAAAGAGAAAAACTCCTGCTCCTTCTGCGAGCTTCTGCCGCTGTGCCGCTTCGACTTTGCAAACGAGAAGCATATCCGATACGAAATGACCCGCTACACGGACGACGAGGTCGAGACAAGTGCGGCGTCCGGTGAAAACAAGGAATAAAGGGGATATTATGAAACCTACCGTAAATCAGCAAAAGGCGATAGACGACAAGAGCGGAACGCTTCTCATATCCGCAGGTGCCGGCAGCGGCAAAACCGCCGTACTTACGAAAAGGCTTGCGATGCGCCTTTCCGATCCGAGCTTCGGTCATGACATAAACGAATATCTCATAGTCACGTTTACGAAAGCGGCGACGGCGGAGCTTCGCGAAAGACTGACAAAGGCACTCACCAAAGAGGTCGCGGCGCACCCGGACAATGAATACGCTCTGCGTCAGCTCTCACGCATGGGTCTTGCGAAAATATGCACAATTCACTCGTTTTGTCTTGACCTTATACGTGCGAATTTTCAGGTTCTCGGTCTGCCGTCAAAGCTGCGCATGGCGGACGATGCGGAGTCCCAGATACTCTGCCGCGGCATTCTTGACAACATACTCGAGGATATGTACGCCACAGCGTCAAAGGGCGAAGCGGAGGATTTTCTCAAAGCGGCTGAGGTCTTTTCGGGCGCAAAGAGCGACAAAAACTTTGCGGAAAGTCTCTACTCTTTGTACGAATTTCTCCGCAACCAGCCCTCACCGTTCGCATACTTTGAAAAATGCATCGCAATGTACGACGAAGCGGCAAAGGCAGACGACTTTCTGTGTTCGGAATACGGCAGACTGTGTGCGGAAGCGGCAAAGTTTGAGCTTGCCGATATCGTACAGACCGCAAACTCCGCACTTTCGCTTTTGAGCACCGACGAAATTCTCGGTGCGGCGTATTCCCCGGCGATAGAGAGCGATCTTGAAGCGATAGGTGCGGTTTTAAAAGCGCTCGACCATACTTACACGGATGTTTATGCGGTGTTTTCTTCTTTTGAAAAGGCGAAACTCAAAGCTGTGCGGAAGTACGAGGACGAGGTCTTTAAGGAACGCATAAAATCGATGCGCGAATCGTATCTCAAGAAGTTTGCAAAGCTGCGCACATACTATTTCGGCACTTTCCCGGAGGCAATACGTGAGGCGGCAAAGGAATGTGCGGCGGTGCTTCGCTGTGCGAAGAGCATACTTGAAAGACTTGATTCCGAATACGGTGCGAGAAAAGCCGAGAAAGGCATTCTCGACTTCTCCGACCTCGAACACAAGGCTCTCGAACTTCTTATCGATATGTCGAATCCCGACTCCCCCGTTCGGACGGAGCTTGCCGAGAAATACGCAGAGGGGCTCTGCGAAATATACATAGACGAGTACCAGGACGTAAACCCATTGCAGGACATGATATTCCGTGCGGTATCTACATACGGTGCGGACGGAGAAGAGTGCAACCGCTTTCTCGTGGGAGACTTAAAGCAGAGTATATATCGTTTCCGCGGTGCAAAGCCGGAGATTTTTTCAGGGTACATAGGGAAATTTCCGCTTCTCGGAACACCTGAGGCAGAGAAAATCTCGGCGCACAAGATATATCTGTCGAACAACTTCAGGTGTGCGGAGAACGTAATAAATCTCACAAACAGCATATTTTCAAAGCTTATGCGTGAATACAGCGATGACGACAGTCTGATTTACACCAAAATTGAGGCGGAGAAGATTACGGCTCCGTGCGAACTTACGGTAATATTGCCGCAGGACGGCGAGGTTGAGGAAGCAGAGAGTGACGACGAGGACGAAAAGGCGCACGATATCGACTCCGAGGCACTGTATGCGGCGAGAAAAATAAAGGAGATCGTCGGCAATCCCGACTACAGAACCGCCGACGGAAAGCTTTACGCTTACCGCGACATAGCGGTTTTGGTGAGAAGCGCAAACTCAATGTCAAAGAGCTACAGACGGGCGTTTGAGCTTGAGGGTGTGCCTCTTTCGAGCGATGCACCGGACGATTTCTTCGCAAAGCCCGAGGTACTTCTTGCGCTGTGCCTTTTCAACACGGTTGACAACCCGGAGCGCGACATTTACACGGCAGGTCTTATGCGCTCAAAGCTTTTCCGCTTTACCGACGATGAGCTTACCGAGATACGCATGGCGTCAAGAAGCTCGTCTTTTTGGGGAAGCGTCAAGGCATTCGGCGAGAGCGGCGAAGAAAGTCCGCTTGCGGTGAAAGTACGCTCTTTCTGCGAAAAGATCGCCTCCTACAGAGCATTATCACGCGGTATGCCGACGGACAGTCTGATACTGTATCTTTACGACGACACCGGACTTTTGAACATAACCTCTCTCGAAGACTCCGACAAAAGGGAAAGTCTTATGACTCTGTACGAATATGCACGCGGATTTGAGAAAACGTCGTTCAGAGGACTTTCGGCATACCTTTCGTACCTCAACGATTTGAACAGCGTCGGTACGGCGTCCCGCGCAGACGCGGCGGCAGATTCGGTAACACTCATGAGCATACACCGCTCAAAGGGGCTTGAGTTTCCGATCTGCTTCGTTACGGCTCTCGGAAAGTCGTTCAACGTTGACAGCGAAAAAAAAGAGCTCGTGATGAGCGACGAAAACGGTCTCGGACTGAAGCTCAAAAATTTTGCCGGAAACAAGTTTTTTCCCTCCGACACCGGTTATGTTTCAGTTGACACGCCGTTTCGCCGCGCGGTCATTGCGTCCGAAAGAGCGGCGCTCGCCGAAGAGGAAAAGAGACTTCTTTATGTTGCGGTGACACGTGCGAAGGAAAGACTCTTCCTCACCGCCTCCGGAAACGGAACGCAAAGAGCGATTGAAAAATGCGCCGCCGCAAGGGAGACGGGCGACGTCACCTCCACCGTATCTCACGCCTGCGACTGCATAACGTGGTTCCTTGCTCTTTGTCCCGACGAGGTTTTCGACGCAATAGCTTTCGGAAACGAGTCGGTCGGCGGCAACGAAATGCTCACCGGACGCACTGTCAAAATTGAGCCTCCGAAGAGAGCGAAGCGCAGAGCCGGTGTGGACACAGCGTCTCCCGACGCCGCAAAAACCGCGGAATACCTCGGGTATATACGCTCGTCGGCGGAGTTTAAGTACGGCAACGAGAAAAGCACGCACATACCGGCAAAGCTCACGGTGTCGCAGCTAAAGTACGGGCTTATCGACCTTGAGTCAGCAGGCGAAAAGCCGAAACCCAAGGAGTGTCCGCAGTTTATGCTCGAAACCTCCGCCGCGACCGGAGCGGAAAAGGGAACGGCAATGCACGTATTCATGCAGTTCTGCGACTTTGAAAGGTGCGCGTCGGGTGCTGACGGCATAGAGGGCGAAGCGGAAAGACTTGCAGGAGAACGCTTCATCACAAAGCGGCAGATGTTGCTTCTTAACAGGTTCGCTATAGCGGCGTTCTTCGCAAGCAATCTCTACCGCAAAACATTAACCGAAAGCCGCCGCATTTACCGTGAGCGCAGGTTCAACCTAAGCCTCCCCTCGGTGTCTCTGTCGGAAGCGTACCATGCGGAGACCGGAGACTCCGCGCTCGAATCGGAGAGCGATTTCGTACTTGTTCAGGGCGTTATCGACTGCTTCTGCGAAAACGCCGACGGCACATACACTCTCATTGACTTCAAGACGGACTACGTTCCGAAAGGTGCGGAGGGTGAGCGCATTATAAAAGAGAGACACCGCGAACAGATGGCTTTCTACAAAACTGCCATCGAAAAAATGACCGGCGGCAAAGTCTCAAAGAGTGTTCTGTGGTCGTTCAGCCTCGGAAAAGAAGTCGTGCTGTAACCGCACGCAAAGTAAATAAATCGTTTCAAGGCAAGATGAAGCCGCCGCAAACCTTTCGGTTTGCGGCGGCTTCTTTAAGCGTTAGGAGAGATTATGCTTTGTAGTCTGCGCTTGTCTTTTTGAAGTTGGTCTTGATAGCGGCAAGATCTTCAATGTCAACATTGCCGTTTTCGTTGATATCAACAGCACCCTTGAGCAGATCGCCGGCATTCGGGTCAAAGCCTCTGATTACTCTGATGAAGTCGTCGATGTCAACCTTGCCGTCGCCGCAGGTATCTGCGAAGCTGCCCTTTATATCTCCGGCGATGAGAACTACAGCAACGCCGTTTGCGATATCGGTTTCTTCGGTTATCGTGATACGTGCGGAGGTATACTTGATGTAGCCGTTCTTCTCAATCGTGAAGTAGTAGTTTCCGGCTTCGACATCAGCAAAGCTGAAGGTTACGATATTTCCGGACATTTCGGCTTCATCGGTGGTTGCAACAACATAAGGTGTTGTTTCGCCGTCCTTGTAGAGGGTTACGATTGCCTTACTGTCGTAGTTTGTCGTACTGCCCTCGGGAGCTACGGAGAGAACGGAGTTGCCGAGCTTCTCAAACTTACCGGTAACGGTAAAGTACAGAGAAGGAGCTACGGTAAGGTCATTTACCTTAACGGGATCTTCGCCGATAGGCTCTGCGAGAGAATCGCTCCACTTGTCAACTCTCCAGTAGCCGTCCTTGTATACCTTTGCGCTGAGGTTTTCGGAGGCGTCGGGAGTGTCAACATGGAAGTACTTGGTGGGATTAGCTCTGAAGTCTGCTTCGTCGAAGTTAGCCGTAACCTTGAATACAACCGTCGAAATCCAAACCGCGTCTGTTTCGGCGTCGATGGGAGCAACGGTTGTTCCGTTCCAGCCCATGTATGTGCATCTTACAGTGCCTGCGGGAGAAGTTGCGATAACGTCGGGAATTTCCGCCGCCGATACTTCAGCCGCACGATCCTGATTGAACGAAAGCCAGAAAGTATCGCCGAACGCCTCGGTGTCGTACTTAAAGCCGAAGCTTCCGAATCCGAGCTTTGCACCCTTAACGGAGATATCTATCGAAATCTCTCTGTCTTTTTTGAAGTAGGTTGCCTTTGTGATGTACTCAACCATATCGGAGGCTTCGGTAACTTCCGCGAGAACGAACGGAGAGAGCGTGGAAACGGTGAATGCGAAGTGATCCGCGTTCTTCGTGAGTGCGCACTCTTCTTTGAGCGTACCGTCAGCATTGAAGTGGAAGAGTCTGTAGGTCTTTGCGTCGTCGTAGTTTCCGATAGCCGCAAAGTAAATTTTAAAGGTTACGTCCTTACCGAGGTCGGTTATGGAGGCTCCTGCCTTCTCTGCGGTTACTTCAAATACGAGAGGAGTTTCGTTTACGTCGAGTGCGGAACCGAGTGCCGTCTCGATAGCTGTGAGCTTATCCTCGGAGGGAGCTTCGGTCTTCTGCTCTATCGTAATCGTTACTTCTTCGGGAACCGTTGTGTCGTCGGTGACGATCGTCTTGGGTTCTTCTTTCTTGTAGATAGGATAAAGCGTTTTTGCTTCGGTGAAGCTGAGAGTTTCGAGAGCGGCCGTTGCGTTCTTGTCGGTATTCCAACCGAGGAATGCATAACCGTCCTTTGTCATGTCGGTGTCTCCGTAATAGCCGACGGTTTCGCCGTTGAGAGCGTCTACCTCATAGAGAAGAGCGTCGTCTTCGCCGACAAACTTAATCGTTGCTATTGTGGGTGCGGTGGTGAGATACGTCATAGAGTCGATGTAGATCTTTTCGCCATTTGCGATAAGGTCTGTTACCTTTACACCGTTCATGGGTCTCAAGTGATACTGTTCTGTGTCCGCCCTGCCGTGCTGATCGCTGTAATCAAATACTGCGTACGTCCACTTACCCGGGACAAGCGAGACAATCTCATCATCAATTCTTGCTACAGAATCTCCTCTGGGGTCGTTTTTCTGGAACCAGAGCATAATTTTTCTGTCAGTCTCATTTGTTCCGTTGACATAATAGTACTTTACAATAACGTGATCATAAACGTCCACCGACAATCTGTTCTTTAACTCGCCGTAACGAGGATATGCGGAGTAATTCTTCGGTATCGAACCGCCGCCCTCAATGTTTATTGTTCTTATCGCAGTGTTGCTTCTGCCTTCATAATCCGCCGCATTATAATAAGGAACTACTTCAACGGCATCAACACCCTTATAATTTGTTGTCTTATCGGCAGCCGCGGTGAAGGTTCTGGGGTTCTTTGTCAGATCGGTTTCACTCATGTCAACCTGATCAAGCTTTGCAAAATCCTTCACAACCGACGGAGCAATATCGCCCTTAACGGTGTACTTTCCGGTGATTTTTACATCGTCGGTAAGCGCATAGGCTGCAAGGTCAATCTTCTCATCTCCGATATACCAACCGTCGAAGTCGTAGTAATGCTCCTTGTCAACAACCTTTTCGTCAACGGTCTTGGTAAGGGTTGTGCCTTCCGGAATCTGATCTACCGTATCAACGCCGAGAATCGACCATGTTACGTTGCATATCTTTTTGTCTGCAAAGAGAATCGTATGGGTCGTGCCTGCCTCGAAGGTGTAGATATCCTTCTTTTCAACCTCAACGCCGTCGATGTAGATGCGACCGTCCGCATTGTCGGGGGTAATGGCAAAGCCTGTGAGCGTGCTTTCCCAACCGTTTTCAGCGGTAGGCTCGGTAACGACTGCCTTTACTGTGCCGCCGAGACCTGCCTTGAGAACGGTAGCCTTGGTGTCGTTTACCTTGAAGCCTTCGCTCATGCCGTTGTTGAAGATAACGACTCTCGTCATCTTGTCCATAGCGCCGCCGACGCCTATCGTCTTGGTCTTGAAGTTACCGCCGTTTATTTCGACAACAGAGACTGCTGTGTAGTTGTCAACGGAGGAGGCGTCGTATGTGTTCTTGGGGTCGGTATTTCCTCCGATAATTGTATCAGTGGTTCTTACGGTTCCTTCAATGTTACCGCCGTTAATCTGAATGTAACGGATTCCCGTTTGACCCCACGCGGCGTCGAACGAAAGTATTCCTCTCACGGTACCGCTGTTCACGGTAACCTGCTGCGTACCCTTAAACCAGTTGGTCGGCTGATAGTTATGAGAGGTTGCAACCGCACCGACAGTTGCACCGTCAATTACAACCGTTGACTTACCGCATACAATCTTATGATCGGTGGAACTTGTGTGGATACCTGTTCTCACGCCGTCGAATGTACCACCCTTAAGAGTTATGGTGCTGTCGATTGTTGCCGGGAAAGTGCCGTTATAGTGGAACTGAGCAAGTCTCGCATAAGCGCCTCCGATACCGGCTCTGAACCAGTTTCTGATATTGCCGTCAAATGTAATGTTGAAGCCTTTTGCACTAATGTAAGGCTCTGTTCCGGATGTCTTTACAATCGCGATATCTTTGAAAGTAACATCACCGGCGAGCTGTATTGAACCGCCGCTGTGGTAAAGCCAAATCGTTGCGGCGTCATTGTAACCGACGTAGGTTATCTTCTTGCCTGCCTGACCGAGAGTTGCAACGCCCTCAATCGAGCCGACGAGAATTATCGTTCCCTCGGTTTCAATCTTGCCGTAAGCCTTGGAGAAGGTCTTGAGTGCAGTTGCGGCTGTGAGACCGTCGTTGTTGTCCTTGCCGCTTGCGTTGTTTACATAGAATACGTTGTCGCCTGTAGGGAGATTCTCATTGGCTGCCGAGTCAACAAGGTAAGCGTAGAGCGTTGTATCCGCAGAAAGATTTGCTATATCAAGAGACGGAGAATAGAACTGATTTGTGTTGTTGTCATCCTTCGTCCAACCGACAACCTGTTTGCCTTCGGGTGCAAAGCCTTTAGGCGAATATTTCGGCTGCGCTTTGAGAAGCTTATCGGTACGGATAATCTCATCGCCGCTCTTCCATGTGAGGGTGATAGTTTCGGGGTTCTCGACCGCAAAGCTGTAATTCTGTGCGGAGTAGAGGTCATAGAAATATGCAAAGCCTGCGACATCTATGTAAGTATCAGCTTCGGCTTTTGTGCTGGCTCCGAAGAGATAAACCGGCTGATGTGTAAATTTGGGAGCGTTATTTGTATTAATCTCGAAAATCACTCTCTCCCAATTTCCGTCGCCCTTGCTTGCTTCCATTGAAGAAGCACCGCTGCAAAATGCCGTCTGTCCCGAACACTCGGGCTTTCCGCTGCTCCAGTCATACAAGATCGCTGTTTTTCCGCTCGTCTCGGAACGGAGGTATACAACGAGGTACATCTTGTCCTTTGTTGTATCGATGGACTTATTCATGCTGTAGTTGTTGAGCTGAGGCACGTTGCCTTTTGCAAGGTTGAGGTGATAATACGGGATATTGTTTTCCGCATCTAAAGCGGTATATCCTATCGTCATCGAGCCTTCAAGGCTGACATAAGGAGAACCGGTTGCCGCATTTCTTACATAAATCGGCTCGGTGACAACATCAGCAAGATCTTCCTCATACGCCGCATTGAATACTGTGTCCTCGGTGATACCCTCGAAGGACTCAACGGCTGTATTCTTATCGGTTGTGTACCAGTGAGAGAATGTCTTGTTTTCCGCCGTTACTGTCGGAGGCGCAACCTTTGTAAGGCTCATGCCCTTGAGAAGCGTGTCCTTTCGAACCTCGGTTTCGCCGTTCATCCATGTTACGGTTACGGTCTCGGGATTCTTTACGGAGAAATCGTAGTTCTGTGCGGAATACTCATCATAGAAGAGAGCGATTCCGGCAATGTCGTACCACGGGTTTTCAGTGGTGGGCTTTGCTCTGTTGAGGGGGAACATGGATATCTGAGTGATACTGCTGTTGCTGTCTATGGTCGTCGAGATAATCTTTCTCTCCCAAGTTCCGTCGGCAGCCCAATCACTGTCAGTAAAGCACTTTCTGTTGCTGAATGTTCCTCTGTATACAAAGCATGCTCTGTTAACGTAGCTGTTTTCGGACTCTTTTACCTCCTTAACATTGGTACGCATAAGTATTACTGCGTAAATTTTCTCCTTGGAGGTATCAAGAGCAATATTCAAGCCGTACTTATTAAATTGCGGCCAGTTGTCAGACGCCGGAACGAGGTGATAGTATGCAAGACCAGCCTCCGCGTCAAAACCGGAATATGTAAGAGTTGAGTTGGCGCCATCAAGAGCCTCATACGGCTTTGCGTCTGCGGAACCCCATATTGCTATCGGTTCGGTGACTGTGGCTTGAGGAGCTTCAAATTCAACGGTATGAGTCTTGCCTGCCTCAAGGGTGTAAAGAGCCTTCTTTTCGACCTCAATGCCGTCGATATAAATGGGATCGCTCTCATTTTTGGGAGTGATAGTGAAGCCGGTGAGCGTGCTTTCCCAATTGTTATCTTGCGTAGGTTCTGTTGTCACTGCCTTGACAGTGCCGCCGACCGCTGTTTTAATTACAGTCGCCTTGGTATCATCGACAGTGAATCCCTCTGCCATTCCGTTGTTGAAAATAACAACTCTTGCTGTATTCATGTCATCACCAACGGCGATTTTCTTTGTTGTGAACTCGCCGCCGTTTATTTCAACCACAGAAACGCCTGTGTGTGTGCCGACGATTGTATCGGTTGTTTTGATTGTGCCGGTAATTTCTCCTCCGTTCACCTGTATGTACTTAAGACCGGAGGAATTGGTTGCGTTTGCAAACGATATTGTTTCGCTTACAGTACCGCTGTTTATGATAACCTTCTGTGTGCCGGCAAAAGAGGCGCCGGAAGCATGACCGGTGGAAATACCGTTTACCGTTGCGCCGTCAACAATTATGGTCGAGATTCCGGTAATCGTTTTGCCGCTGAGATTGTTTGCGCCTGTGAGCGCGCGATTCTTTATGTTGCCTTTTACAAGACGCATCGTGCTGTTAATCGGACTGTTTAAATTATCGCAGGTATCGTAGTGCGCCTGAGAAATGCGAACAACGATATCATATTCACCGGTATTGTCCTCCGTCCAATAAATAGGTCTGTCCGAATCAAATGTGAAGTTATAACCGTGCATTTGGATAAAGCCCTCGCCGCCCCATCTCTGGCATATCATGATGTCCTTGATTGTAACATCACCTACAAGACGAGTTCGCCCTCCATTTCCGATTGCAAGCATTGAGGCATCGTTATAACCTCTGTAGGTCACTTTCTTTCCACTGACACCGAGGTACACTCCGGCTGTCTTAGCCAAGCCCATTACAATAACGGTACCTTCGTCGATAATGCTTTCATATGCCTTAGCAAGAGTTGCGAAAGGAGTTTCCGGTGCAAGACCGTCATTATCATCGCTGCCGCCATTTTCCTTTACGTAGAAAACATTGCTTCCGGTGGGCAAATTCGTGTAGGGTGTTGCGTTCTCGTAAAGTCCTATA
Source organism: uncultured Eubacteriales bacterium (assembly GCA_934502885.1). Lineage (GTDB taxonomy): Bacteria > Bacillota > Clostridia > Oscillospirales > CAG-382 > CAKSUT01. Next base: position 237,941 of record CAKSUT010000002.1, read on the forward strand.
TATCCGTCGCCGCCGGTGAAATTCTTGCTTACGCAGTTTTTCTTATCTTTGTTTGCTTCACTGATCCAACATACAAACTCTTTGCCTTCGGGGACGTCCTCAAGAAGCTCAACTTCCTCTTCTTCCTCGGGAAGCTCTTCCTCTTCGGCAGGAGTTTCTTCTTCTGCAGGAGTTTCTTCTTCTGCAGGAGTTTCCTCTTCAGCAGGAGTCTCTTCCTCAGCAGGAGTCTCTTCCTCAGCAGGAGTCTCTTCCTCAGCAGGAGTCTCTTCCTCAGCAGGAGTTTCCTCCTCTGTGGGAGTTTCCTCCTCTGTGGGAGTCTCTTCCTCTGCAAGCGTCTCCTCGGGTGTGTTCTCAACTGTTTCTACGGGTTCGGTTACTTCTTCTTCGGCAAACGCCGTGAAAGAGAAGCAGGAGAACACCATAAGAAGCGAAAGGGTCAGCGCGAGAAGCTTTGTGGTTTTCATAATAACTCTCCTTTGTTATTTATTTATGCCGTTATGCTCGCAAACATAACTATACACAGATACATTATACACCTCTCTTCAAATAATGTCAAGTGCGTTTGATGTTTTTCAGCAGTTTGTATATTTTCGGTACATAAATTAGTGCAATATGACAAGAAGTCCTCAATTTTTGCATGATTTTTGATGTATAGCATATACAATTCGGTACAATATGTACAATCGAGAGCTCAGTTTTATCAAAAAAAGGGAAACCCTCGCCGAGGGTTTCCACACATCCTGCGCTTTACGACGGCACAGGTATTTCGCCGCTGAGGTGGCAAGCTTTACCAAAACACAAATCAAGCAAGGTTCTTATTTCACCCGTCTGAACCAGAGAAGCTTCTCCAAAGGCGACGGAACTCTTGTCGTCTTTCCGCCCTCGTATGTATTTCCGTCTTCGTCGCGCCATGTGCCGCTCGGGAAAATGACATCTTTCTCGAATGTGCCTTTGGTGATAATCGGGCAGACGAGGATATCCTCTCCGAGCATGAACTCATCGGTGACAGCTTCGTTTCCGTGACCCGGGTCGTTGTACTCAAGGGTACGGAGAATCGGTTCGCCGCTCTTTTCCGCGTCGGCGACGAGAGCGATTATTTCGTCCGCCATTCTCTTATGGAGCTGTGCCGCTTCAACGACGACCTTATACGACTTCTCGGAGAGAGCGCGCCACGGTGCCCACGAGAACTGCATCATGGGGAAAAGTGCGGACGCCTGCGCCATTCTGATGAACAGCTCTTCGTCAACCTTGAAGTCCGGCATAAAGTTAAACGACCACTCACCGCCGCCTATCATATCGGGGCAGATGAAAGGATGACCCATGAGTCCCTGCATAAGCGAGCAAGGAAGAATTGTGTTTATGCCGTCGCGCTCCCAGCGATGTCCTCTGTCGCAAAGGCGCTGAATCGTCGCCTTGCCGCCGCCCTTGAAGGTATCCTTATATTCATGGAAGCGGTATCTTGCGCCGAATTCGTTCCATGCGATGTTAAGCTCGCCGGAGTCCATATCGTCACGGGGCGTGCCGTTGACAAGCTCTTTCGGATTATACATATGGTAAGAGCCGCCGTCGAACTTGAAACCGTCAACGCCGTAGTCGCGCATAAGGGCATCAAGTCTTGAACCCATAAATTCACGGTCGCATTCCTTGCGGAAATCGAGGATTGCGGAGTAGCCGTTCCACCACGGCACAAGTGCAACGTTTCCCTCCTTGTTTCGGAGAAAAATCTTATCCCAGCTTTCGGGATTAAACTCACGTCGAATCGATGTGCAGAAGGTGCGTCCGTCGGGCGTGACAAGCGGAGTTACCCAGAGCATGACGGTAAAGCCGAGAGAATGAAGCTCATCAACCATCGCTTTGGGTTCGGGGAACTTTGCGAAGTCCCACTCCCAGAGACCGTATCTTGTGTGCCAGCCCTCGTCTATAATGAGTATGCCGGGTTCAAAGCCGTGATCTACTATTGCGTGAGCGTATTCGAGAACGCCTTTTTGAGTGGGGTCATAGGTAAACTCCATCCATGTGTTGTACTGCGCGGTTTTGAAGAACTCGCGCGGAAGCGTTTTACCGCTGAACGGGAAATGCGCTTTCATTGCGGCGATATAAGCGTCGCGGAGCGTTTCTCCTGCCTTCACGGTTTCAAATGCGCCGCCGTCGAAGCAAAGCTCGCCTTTTTCGTTGTCCACCCACACCTTGAAGGTGGTTTCGCTCCAGATGTAGCGGCCTTTGCTCGACAGGAACAGCGGCATCATCTGATTGCGCGGATCAAGTGTGAAGTCGCGCGAATATGCGCTCTCGGCGTTTATCGGCATATCCGTTCCGAAAACCGTAGCACCGCCCCAGAAATACTCTCCGGGCAAAAATTTAACTCTGTATTCCATAATAACCTCCCAATTTACAGTTGACATTACACTTTAAATGTATTATAATATATAAAGCACACGTTGTAAATACGATTTCGGGCAAATAAACTTTAGATATCGGTCATTTCGGAGGTATATATGCTTGTCGGAAGCTTTGAGAAGTATTATCATCTTTACGAGGGTGCGGACTACAGATTTGACGGTCACAGGCACAACAGCTTTGAGGTGAACGCCGTACTTGACGGCAGTCTCGAGGTAACATACGGCGACGACGTATTCACGCTTTCAAGCGGCGACTTTTTTATCGGTGCGCCGGGAATATTTCACCGCAACAGAATGCTTGGAAACGGGGTGAATGAGTTTGTCTCACTTCACTTTATGTCGAGCGAGAGGGAACGAATCCGAACTCCGGCGGTGTGCAAAATGACACCGGGAGACGCCGAAATTATACGGCTTCTCGAAGAGGAGATCGACATGACGGTATACGGCGGCGGAAACATCACCGAGGCGGCGAAGTATCTGCTTGAGGCACTCATTCTCAGGGTGTCGAAGAAGAGCATCGAGCCGATTCTTTCGGACTCGCCTGAGTCGGAGGTTTACAGACGCGCCGTGAGAATAATGGAGAGCAATATAGGCGAACCGATGTCGTTAAAACAGCTTTCGCAGAACTGCGGAGTGTGCGTGACAACGCTCAAAAAGGCGTTTGCGGAGTGTGCCGGGAAAGGTGCCGGCGAGTACTTTCTCGATATGCGAATGGTACAGGCACGGAAAATGCTTGCGGAGGGCGCAAAAGCCGAAAGCGTTTCGTCCGCTCTCGGCTTTTCGTCGCCTTCATATTTTTCTCAATGCTTTAAGCGTGAAAACGGATGCTCTGCGAGCGAGTACCGGGCGAAATTCTTGAAGTCACACGGGTGAAGTATACTCTTTCCGATTTACATACCTATGGCGTCAACTTTTGCGGTATATTTTTCGTCGGACTCCGATTTTTCTATTTTAAGATTGAGAGCATTTCCGATAGACTCGAGAACCTTTCCTGTTATAAGTTCCGTTGCTTCCTTCGTATAAAAGTGCGTTTGGTCGGAATGATACGACTCCGGAACATCCTTAAGGAGCTCATAAAGGTCATTTATCTCTCCGCCGTGTTTTTTCACAATCTCGCAAGCGGCGGCATTGTACATCTCGGTATCAGAATTTTTGCGTTTGCAGTCCCTATCGGCAAAAAGTCTCTCGATGCACGGAGTTGACGTTGCGAAAATCATCTTTGCTTTCGGGAAAAGCATCTTTATCTGGCGGCATATTCTGTCGATATTCTCCTTATACACCTCGAGAGGAACGAGCTTTTCGCCGTCAACCATAACAAGGCAGTCCCAAAGTCCGGCGTTCCAATGAACGAGGTCAACGTCGTCGCCCCACTCAAGCTCACGCTTCCATATAATAAGGTTTCTTAATGTATATGTAGAGAACCGGCAGTTTTCGCCCGGATAAGAAACATCGGCAATCCCCTTCAACGCTTCCTTTACGTACTTGTCGTATCCCTGACGTATCGAATCGCCGATAAGTATTATCTTTTTCATAAGCAAATATCCTCCTTTCACCTCAAGTCATTAAAAAAGGCGCGAAACCGAAGTCTCGTGCCTTTAACTGCATAAATCGGATTAACCGAGTTCAGCGAAGTACTTGATTGTACGAACCATCTGGCTGGTGTAGGAGTTCTCGTTGTCGTACCAAGAAACTACCTGTACCTGATAGGTGTCGTCATCAATCTTAGCTACCATGGTCTGAGTGGAATCGAAGAGAGAACCGTATCTCATACCGATAACGTCGGAAGAAACGATCTGGTCAACGTTGTAGCCAAAGGACTCGTTTGCAGCTGCCTTCATTGCGTCGTTGATAGCGTCAACTGTGATGTCCTTACCCTTAACTACAGCAACGAGGATCGTTGTGGAACCTGTGCAGGTAGGAACTCTCTGAGCGGAGCCGATGAGCTTGCCGTTGAGTTCGGGGATAACGAGACCGATTGCCTTTGCAGCACCGGTGGAGTTCGGAACGATGTTCTGAGCGCCGGCTCTCGCACGTCTGAGGTCGCCCTTTCTGTGAGGACCGTCGAGGATCATCTGGTCGCCCGTGTAAGCGTGAACGGTGGTCATGATACCGCTCTGAATGGGAGCGTAATCATTGAGCGCCTTTGCCATGGGAGCGAGGCAGTTTGTTGTGCAGGAAGCTGCGGAAATGATCTTGTCTTCCTTGGTGAGGGTCTTCTCGTTTACGCTGTAAACGATAGTCTTAAGATCCTTGCCTGCGGGAGCGGAGATAACAACCTTCTTTGCGCCTGCATCGAGGTGAGCCTGAGACTTTTCCTTGGAGCAGTAGAAGCCTGTGCACTCGAGAACGACGTCAACGCCGAGCTCGCCCCAGGGGAGATCTGCTGCCTTAGGCATAGCGTAAATTGTGATCTTCTTTCCGTCTACTGTGATGGAACCGGGAGTAAGAACTGTCTTTCCGTCCTCTGCGAGTACGGGCTCCTCGGAACCTACTGTGTGACCCATTGCAACGTAGTTGCCCTGAGCTGTGTCATACTTGAGAAGATGAGCGAGCATCCTCGGGCTTGTGAGGTCGTTGATTGCAACAACTTCGTAACCCTCTGCACCGAACATCTGTCTGAATGCGAGTCTGCCGATACGACCGAAACCGTTTATAGCTACTTTAACTGACATGATTATGTCCTCCTGTTAATTTATTTTGCTTGGTCAAGATACATTGTAATATAAAATTATTACCGATTCAAGTATCTTTTGAATATTTTTCAAGGTTTTAACAATTATTTAATATTGACACAAATTTCACGGGTAATTCCGCGTTTTTGAGTCTGGATTCACGCCTTGTTTACGGAGCCGAAGAGTTCCATCTTTTCCTTAACGGTAGCCTTGATTGCTTCAAAGCCGGGAGCGAGGAGCTTTCTGGGGTCGAAGCCCTTGCCGACGAGATCCTTGCCCTCTTCGATGTACTTTCTTGTTGCTTCCGCAAATGCAAGCTGGCACTCGGTGTTTACGTTGATCTTGGAAACGCCGAGAGAAATAGCCTTCTTGATCATATCAGCCGGGATACCTGTGCCGCCGTGGAGAACGAGAGGCATATCGCCTGTCTTCTTCTGAACTGCGTCAAGAGTCTCGAAGGAGAGTCCCTTCCAGTTTGCCGGATACTTTCCGTGGATGTTGCCGATACCTGCGGCGAGCATTGTTACGCCGAGATCCGCAATCATCTTGCACTCATCGGGATCTGCGCATTCGCCGGCACCGATAACGCCGTCCTCTTCGCCGCCAATAGCGCCGACTTCCGCTTCGAGGGAGATACCCTTTTCACCGGTGAGCTTAACGAGTGCCTTTGTCTTTTCGATGTTCTCTTCGATCGGGTAGTGAGAACCGTCGAACATAACTGAGGAGAAACCGGCGTCGATGCACGCAAGAGCACCCTCATATGTGCCGTGATCGAGGTGAAGAGCTACGGGAACGGTAATGCCGAGGCATTCGATCATACCCTTAACCATTCCTACGACTGTCCTATAGCCGCACATATACTTGCCTGCGCCCTCGGAAACGCCGAGAATTACGGGCGAATTGTTTTCTTGAGCGGTAAGAAGAATAGCCTTTGTCCACTCAAGGTTATTGATGTTGAACTGACCTACGGCATAGTGACCTGCCTTTGCCTTTGTAAGCATTTCCTTTGCTGATACAAGTGCCATTTTTTACACCTATCCTTTCACATTGCTGTTATATTATTGCCCATTATAATTAAAAAATTACTTTGTGCCGAATATTCTGTCGCCTGCGTCACCGAGACCGGGAACTATATAGCCGTTCTCGTTGAGCTTTTCGTCAACACTGCCGCAGTAAACCTGAATATCGGGGTGAGCCTCGGTGAGTCTCTTGATACCTTCTGGAGCGGCAAGTATCGCCATAAATTTGATATGCTTTGAACCCTGTTGCTTTACAAAGTTTACGGCCGCTTCTGCCGAGCCGCCCGTTGCGAGCATGGGGTCGAGGATTATTACGAGTCTGTCCTCAATATCCTCGGGAAGCTTGCAGTAGTATTCCTTGGGTTCGAGAGTTTCGTGGTCTCTGTAAAGACCGATGTGTCCCACCTTTGCCGAGGGAACGAGTGCGAGAAGTCCGCCTACCATGCCGAGACCGGCGCGGAGAACGGGGACAATAGCAAGCTTCTTGCCCGAGATGAAGGGGGCTTTTGTGGTTGTGATAGGAGTCGAAACGTCGAGCTCCTCAAGGGGAAGGTCTCTCAGTGCCTCGTATCCCATAAGCATAGCGATTTCTTCGATAAGCTCTCTGAACTGCTTGCTTCCGGTGCGCTTGTCGCGAAGGATCGAGGTCTTGTGTTTAATAAGCGGATGGTCAAACACTGTAAGATTACTCATGATTTTATCTTCCTTTCATTTTTTTACCGTATTATCAGTCTGCACAGGTCAAAAGAAAAGCCGGCTTAAGCTCTCACCGAAAATACGAAAGCTTGCCGACCTTTTGTCCGCGAAAACGAAAAAGGGAATAAGAGACCACGTAGGCGATACCGTGCATACAGGTACTGACGCTTTTCATGAAAACTCTCCTTCCCCACTGCGATCGGCAATTCGCGACCGCACATTTTTTTCATACGCCGATATTATACTATGTTTTCCGTGAAAATACAAGGTATAAAATATTAACTTTGTCGAATTTCCGTTTTTTACAAAGGAAAGCTTGTGTTTTTGCCGCGGTTTATACATTTTCCACTGTCAAATATATTTTCGGACGCCGCTCAGACTTTTACCGTCATGATCTGTGCGCCTTTCGCCTCCTTTTCGAGGAGCTTCGCCTCCCTGTCATGGCAGGTAAGAATGAATATCTGATATTCGTCCGAAAGCTTTGCGAGTATGCGCAGAACATTTCCGAGACGTCTGTCGTCGAGTCTCGCGAAAGAGTCGTCAAAAACGACGGGCGGCTTTTCCCGGCAGAAGCAATCGGCAAACGCAAGTCTCACCGCGATATACGCCGCGTCAAACGCACCTGCGCTGAGGTAGTCGGCGCTTCTGAAAACGGAGCTTCCCTTTTCGCGCACCTCTATGCGGCTGTCCGCGCCCGAAACGGTGAGCGCGTCGTATTTACCGTCGGTCATGAGTGAAAACAGCTCTCCGGCACGCTCCGATAGTCCCGGGAAAGCTCCGACACGGATATTCTCACAGGCGGCATCGAGAGCTTCAATCGCGGTGACAAGCGCGTCGTGCTTTGCCGTTTCCTCCGCAAGACGCTTCTTCACAAGCTCCGACTCACTCACGAGTGCGGTCGGATTAGGGATGCTTCCCGTGAGAATGCCGGTTTCGCGTTCAAGCTCGGCTATCTGCCCCGACAGCAGTCTGTTCGCTTCGGTCACGTAACCGAGATTTCTCCGCACCGTTTCCTCCGGAGCGGAGGGGATTGCTTCGTCGTATTCCGCGGCTTTTTTCTCAAGCTCCGCGAAATCGTGCATTTCCGCAAAGTCAAGATATTTCCCACGCGCCGAACGGTACTCGTCGCGCAGATTCTCTATGCCGTCGGCAATCCCCTTTATCTCGGCTCTGAAAGTGCGGTAAGCGGCTGTAAAATCGCCACCGCGTAAATCCGTCTCCCGTCCGCACTTCGCGGCAAGTGACTCAAGCTCACCGACAGAACGCTCGTATGCCTTTTTCATGCGGTCGGCGTCGTTTGCGGCGTCCCTTATACTGCGGCGCGCCGAATTGTTAAATTCGCACACCGCCGGATACACCGCAAGCGTTCTTTCAAGCTCGTCCGCATCGGAAAAGCCGTATCTGTCGCACAAGAGACGTATCTCGCCGATAATCCCGTTCTCCTTGGCTTTGAAGTAAACGTAAAGCGGTATCGTCACCAGAAGGAAGAAAAGGCAGAGCGAGACGGCGGCGTGTCTGTGTGCGGCATCGGCGGCGCTTTTGAGGTTCTTAACTTTCGCCGTGATGAGTCTGCACGCTTTTTCGTCAAGCTGTTCTCCCCTTTCGGCGAGTATTTCCTCAAGCCGCGCGACGCCGGCGTATTTCTTCGAGTCCTCGGCAAAACGCCGCTTGGCGTCCGCAAGCGCTCTGTCCGCCGCCGCGGAATTTTCGGCGGCTGTTTTCACGGCATAATACGTGCGGTCGGCTTCCGCTATAAAATCGTCGTCGGGAATAAATCCGCCGCGCGACGCTTCGTTCTCGGCTTTGCGCACTGCCGCAAGCTTTTCATCCGCGGCGTCGGCGAGACGCCCGTTTTCGTCGATAAGTCTTTTCGCTTCGAGAGCCGCGATATTGTTCATCTGCTTTTCGAGAAGCGTTCTCTTCTTTTCGTTATCCTCAAACGTATGCTTTATACGGTCGAGTTTAAACTCCGATTCGAGAAGCTCTCTGTGCGCGGCGGCATACTTTTTTGTTTCCTCCTCAAGCTCCGCTCTTTTTTTCTCAAGCTCGTATACTGTTCCGGTTTTTCTCGAGGTATTGTATATGAGATTTTTCTCTTTCACAAGTCTTTCGCGCACGTCGTCCGCCGCCGCGTCGCCCTCTCCCGAAAACAGAAGCTCGCGCACCGTGTCGGAAAGACCGGCAAGACGTCCGCCCGAAATATCCGACTGACCGACGAACGCGCTTTTTTCAAACGCCGTGCGGTCGATTCCGAGAAGCATTTGTCCCGGCTCTTCGCCGCACTTTACCTTTTCGCCTGCAAGAGTGGTCACTTCAAGGTCGGACGCCGCACCCGAACGGCGTGTTATGCGGTATTCGCCGCCGTCCTCGGTGCGAAGCTCGACGGAGCCGCACGCCGGTTTTCCGTTCCACGGCGTAAATTTCAGTTTTTCGTTGCCGTAAACCTCTTTGCCTCTTCCGGGCAAGCCGTAGAGAGCAAACTTTATAAACGCGCCGACGGTACTCTTGCCGGCTTCGTTGCTTCCGTTTATAACGGTTATTCCTTTCGACGGCGCAAGTTCAAACGATTCGAGACCGCCGAAGCTGTCGATTTTTATGTCGGTTATCTTCATCAGTCAGCCCTCCCCTCCGCCGGAGCGTTGCAAAGGCGTTTTCTCAGTCCTTGAAAAACGCCGTCATGTCGGTGTTGTCTCCTGCGTCTCCGTCATTTCCCGACAGTGCCGCAGACGCTTCGTCGAAGTCGTCGAGAGACGCGCCGCGACGCTCCGTAAAAGGCACTGCGTTCTTATCGGGCGCGGCGTTTCTGTTCGCCTCGGCAAGCTTCACGTCGTCAAGAGTTTTGAAACCGCTTGACTCCCAGTTTTCGAGTATTTTCGACATATAGTCAACCGACGGCTTAGATGTCTTCGCAACAGTGCGTTCATACGCTTCCTTTATAAGCTCGCGGCTCGTCTTTCCTCCGACAAGCCATCTCTCGACAAACGCCTTCTCTTTCTTTATGAGAGCGCGTCCGCCCGCACCGGTGAGCGTTCTGAAGAAAGTCTCTCCGCTGTCGTATTCCGTCTTTTTTCTGATGTACTCATCGAGAAGCGAGTCGTCCGTCACGCCCTCGTCGTATATCGATATTGCCGACTTCGCGATATAGCGTATTCCGCGCTTGCCTCTTTCGGCAAAATAGTTGACAAGCGTCATAACCATTGACGGCGTAAGTCCGACCGAATCCACAAGGTAAACGATATCCCCCGTTTCGGCAGGACTCAGAATCCTTTCGGTGCGCTTTGAGCAATAGTGAAGAAGCGACGCTATCTCCTTGTTTTCGTCGATGTGCCGCGCAAGCTCCGAAGAGGTATATGACGGCACTCCCCTCTCGCTCTTCGCTGAGGGGAGAATGTGCGGTTCGCCGCCGCTCTTCGCGCCGTCGTTCGTGTTGTTTGCGCGAAGCACTCCGGCGCCCTTCCAGAAAGCTATCGCGCTTACGGCGGTGCTTCTGTCGATACAGAGTTTTTCGGCGATTTTCCCTTCATCCTCCATGCCTGCCGCGACACAGCCGAGGACGGCGAGATACTCGTTGTCCTCAACTCTGTCTATGACCGACACTTCGGGATTAAGCTTATACTTCATACTTTTTCACCTTCGGTATTGCCGCACGGCACTCAGACGTTGAGTATAACCGGCAGTATCATGGGCTTTCTCTTGGTTCTTGAATAGATATACGATGAAAGCTCGTCCTTGACCTTCGTCTTTATGGCGTTCCAGTCGTTCATGCCGCTGTCGAAGCACTGATTGAGTACCTCTTCGGCAAGCTCCTTCACGCTGTCCATAAGCTCCTCCGCTTCGCGGACGTATACAAAGCCTCTCGACACGATATCGGGTCCCGAAACAAGGAAGCCTTCGTCGAAGTTCGCCGCCGCAACGACGACTATGAGTCCGTCCTGCGAGAGATGACGTCTGTCGCGAAGAACGATGTTTCCGACGTCGCCGACTCCGAAGCCGTCAACAAGCACCTTGCCGGACGGCACGCTTCCGTTTATCTCCATGGAGTCGGGAGTAAGCTCAATGACGTTTCCTATTTCGGCGATAAGCATATTCTCTTTCGGCATACCGACCTCTTCGGCAAGCTCGGTGTGCTTTTTGAGGTGTCTGAACTCACCGTGCATCGGCACGAAAAATTTCGGCTTTGTGAGAACGTGCATCATCTTAAGCTCCTCGGCGCATCCGTGTCCCGACACGTGAACCTCGGCGTCGGAATTGTTGAGTACGGTGACGCCTTTTTTGAGAAGCTCATTTGTTATCTTTATTATGAGTTTTTCGTTTCCGGGAATTGGGGACGCCGAAATAACGACGAGGTCGTTCGGCGTGAGCTGAACCTTGTCATGCTCCGCATACGCCATGCGGTAAAGCGCGCTCATGGGTTCTCCCTGGCTTCCGGTGGTTACTATGGTAAGTTCCTCCGGCTTATATCGCTTTATATCGGCGATATCGATAAGAGTTCCTGCGGGAATGCTCATGTAGCCGAGTTCGTTTGCCGCAGTCAGCACGTTGAGCATACTTCTTCCGGTTACGGCAACCTTGCGTCCGTATTTGTGCGAATAGTCGATTATCTGCTGTACGCGGTGTACATTCGACGAAAACGTCGCGACGATTATTCTTTTGTCGCATCCTCTGAAGATGCCGTCAAGGGACTTGCCGACGTGTCTTTCCGACATTGTGTAGCCGGGTCTTTCGGCGTTGGTGGATTCGCAGAAAAGCGCAAGCACACCCTCTTTTCCGAGTTCGCCGAAGCGCGCAAAATCGAAAGGCTCACCCTGTATCGGCGTGAGATCTATTTTGAAGTCGCCGGAGAAAAGCACAAGTCCGACCGGCGTCGTTATCGCTATCGAAGAAGAATCGGCAATCGAATGGTTTACACGTATAAACTCTATCGTGAAGACCCCGACCTTGATTCTGTCTCCGTGCTTTACCTTGCGCAGAGACGTTGTCTTTTCAAGTCCGTGTTCTATGAGCTTGTTGTTGAGAATACCGAGGGAAAGAGGCGTTCCGTACACGGGAACGTTGAGTGCGCGAAGCACATACGGAAGCGCTCCTATATGATCCTCGTGACCGTGGGTTAAAAATATTCCCCTTACCTTGTCTTCGTTCTTTTCAAGGTAAGTTATATCCGGAATGACAAGGTCAACTCCGAGCATATCGTCGTCGGGAAAGCCGAGTCCGCAGTCGATAACTATTATGTCGTCCTCGTATTCGACGGCGGTCATGTTCTTTCCTATTTCGCCGAGTCCTCCGAGAGGTATAACCTTGAGCTTCGGACCGGTATACTTTGCCTTATTTTCGTTTTTGTTCCTGTTTCTTGCCATATTGTGACATCATCCTTTCTTTCGTAAATTTTATGTACAAAAAATAATTAACAATTAACCGCACCGCAAAAAAGTGCATAAAAACCTCCTCGACCGCCGCGCCGTTTCGGACAGAGCCTGCGTATTCTCACAGCGTAAACGGTACGCCGGAAAAAGCTCCGTCAAAACATGGCGTGACGCCCGGGACTTGCAGAGGGCATATTATCACGAACAATCATACATCATAATTATTATGCACTATTCTTGCGTGAAATTCAACCGCTTATTATTAAATTTTAATTACTTAGTTAAAAGTTTACAAATTGCCGTTTATTGAGAGAATGATTTGCTCTATAATACTATAATGTATTATTTTAGACGTTACGGCTGAAATAAATCTGCATATTAATCTGAAAGGAAGGTGTTACGGGAAATGAAAAGATCGATAGTTGCGGCTTGTCTTATCGTATCGACCTCGATAATCCTCACCGCCTGCTCCTCCGTAAGACAGGCAAGCTCGGGATTTCTCGTTGCCGGCGGCGAAAACGTAGATTATACGTTTGAATACCCAGAAACTTGGGAAAAGACCCGCGACGACGGCATGATTGCGGTCAAATCGCAGGATTCCGCCGCAAGCGTTTCGGTATCGGCGTTCCGTCCCTCCGAGGATTATTCTTCGATCGACGAATACTTTGACAAATACCGCACAAGCTTTGAAGAGACTCTCGGCAATTTCTCCCTCATATCCGAAGAGGATATTTCCCTTGCGGATGAAAACGCAAAGAAGATCTCTTATACCGCAACCGTAATGGACGCAACATACAAATTTGCGTCGGTTATATGTATCCGCAACAAGATTGTGTACACAATTACATATACGGCAAGCGAGGAGGATTACGACGCTCACGCACCCACACTTGCACATATAATTCAGTCGTTTCAGTTCAGCTGAAAGTACACAACCTTAAGTTAGGAGATTAAACGGAATGGGTATAATAACCAAGATATTCGGAACAAGAAGCGAGCGCGAGGTAAAGAAGTTCACGCCGACAATAGACGCAATAGAGGCGCTTTCCGACAAGTACGCCGCAATGAGCGAAGATGAGCTTCGCGGCACGACGGCGGTGCTAAAGGACAGACTCGCCAAGGGCGAAGATCTCGATGACCTTATCCCCGACGCTTTCGCCGCAGTGAGAGAGGCATCGTGGAGAGTACTCGAAAAGAAGCACTACCGCGTACAGCTCATAGGCGGTCTCATTCTTCATCAGGGAAGAATTGCGGAGATGAAAACCGGTGAAGGCAAAACGCTTATGGCGACTCTCCCCTGCTACCTCAACGCACTCAAAGGCGAGGGCGTACACGTCGTCACTGTAAACGACTACCTCGCACGCCGAGACAGCGAGTGGATGGGCAAGGTTTACAACTACCTCGGAATGACGGTAGGTCTTGTCGTTCACGGAAAAACGCCGGAGGAGCGCAAGGAGGCGTACAAAGCCGACATCACCTACGGCACGAACAACGAATTCGGCTTCGATTACCTTCGAGACAACATGGCGGTCACAAAGTCCGGTCTTGTTCAGAGAGGTCATGCCTTTGCGATAGTGGACGAGGTTGACTCAATCCTCATCGACGAGGCGAGAACTCCTCTTATCATTTCCGGCATGGGCGAAGCGTCCACCGACCTTTACCGGAAAGCGGACAAGTTCGTACGCACGCTCACCGTCAAGGTCATAAAGGAGCTTGACAGCAAAGAGGACAACGAAAACATCGGCGGCGACTACATTGTTGACGAAAAGGCGAGAAAAGCGGTTCTCACGGCAAGTGGCGTTGCGAAAGCGGAGAAGTATTTCGGTCTCGAAAACCTCTCCGACCCGGAAAACCAGACTATAGCCCACCACATAAACCAGGCAATAAATGCGCACGGCGTCATGAAAAACGACATCGACTATGTCGTTCGCGACGGCGAGGTTCTCATCGTTGACCAGTTCACAGGCCGTATCATGATGGGCAGACGCTACTCGAACGGTCTTCATCAGGCAATTGAGGCGAAAGAGGGCGTTGAGATAAAGAACGAGTCCAAGACTCTCGCGACCATCACTTTCCAGAACTATTTCCGTCTCTACAAGAAGCTCTCCGGCATGACGGGTACGGCGCTGACAGAAGAAGACGAGTTCCGTGAAATATACAATCTCGACGTTGTTGAGGTTCCGACCAACCGACCGATGATCCGCAAGGACTACAACGACGCCGTTTACGTCAACGAGGCGGCAAAGTACAGAGCCGTTGTCGAGCAGATAAAGGAATGCCACGCCAAAGGTCAGCCGGTGCTTGTCGGCACGGTTTCGATTGAGAAGTCGGAGTTCCTTTCCGGCATACTCAAGAAGCAGGGCGTTCCGCACAACGTGCTGAATGCGAAGTACCACGAAAAGGAAGCGGAGATAGTCGCGCAGGCAGGTAAATTCGGCGCGGTCACGATCTCCACCAACATGGCAGGTCGAGGCACGGACATAATGCTCGGCGGTAACGCGGAGTTCATGGCAAAGCAGGAAATGCGCAAGAACGGCAGAACCGAAGAGGAAATAAGCCTTGCGACAAGCTACTTTGCAACCGACGACGAAAACATCATAGCTCTTAGAAAAGAGTTTGCCGACAACGAGGAAAAGTTCTCGCAGATAACGAAGCCCGAAGCAAAGAGGGTTGCCGACGTGGGCGGACTCTTTATTATAGGTACGGAAAGACACGAGTCGAGACGTATCGACAACCAGCTCCGCGGCCGTGCGGGACGTCAGGGCGACCCCGGCTGTTCGAGATTCTATCTGTCTCTCGAGGACGATCTTCTCAGGCTCTTCGGCGGCGAGATGACCCAGAATTTTGCCACCAAGGCAAACTACGACGAAAACGTACCGCTTGACCTCGGCATCATTTCCTCCGTGGTCGAGAGAGCGCAGAAGCGCATTGAGGGCGAGAACTTCAACCGCAGAAAGCACGTCCTTATGTACGACGACGTCATGAACAAGCAGAGAGGCTTTATCTACAGTCAGCGTCAGGAGGTTCTCGATGGCAAAGACGTTCACGACAACATTATGTCAATGGTTGACGGAACGATAGAGAACATCGTAAAGGCGTATATGCCGAGCGATATTCCCGAGGAATGGAACCTTGAAGCGCTCCGTTCGGAGTTTTTAAACCTCATCACGACCGACGACGATTTCCGTTACAATTCCGAGGAAATAAACGCCGTAACGCCCGAAAAGATAGAGGACGAGCTTATCGAACGTGCGCACAAAAAGATCACCGACAACATGGCGGTTATCCCCGAGGACTACTACAAGGGTCTCGAGCGCAAAATACTTCTCAGATGTGTTGACACAAAGTGGATTGAGCACATAGACGCCATGGACGACCTCAGAGGCGGCATAGGACTGCGTGCGTTTGCGTCGAAGGATCCCGTCAAGGAATACACCCGTGAGGGCAACGAGATGTTCTACGAAATGGTCGGCGCAATCCGCGAGGACACCGCGAAGATGATACTCGGTATCACCGTTGCGACAAAGCAGGTTGAGCAGAAGGACATAGCGAAGGACGCCAAGGAGGGCTTCAGCAACGACGCCGCACCCAAGCGTATCTCCGCTCCCGGCGCATCGGGCGGCAACGTGTACGGAAGCGCGGCAAAACCCGAGGCGCGCAAAGAGCCGGTAAGACGCTCCGCTGCCGAGAGCATAGGACGCAACGATCCCTGCCCCTGCGGAAGCGGTAAAAAGTACAAGAAGTGCTGCGGCGCACCCAAGAACGGCGAAAAGAGCGAGGACGACGAATAATGGGATTCGGTCTTATACTCCCGGGGATTCTGTCGCTTCTGATGTACAGGCTTGTGCCTATAGAGCTTTTCGGATTTGCGGCGGCGTACAAGGGACTTGACAAGCTGTCGGCTTACGGCAAGAGCTTTGTGCGCGCAAAGTACGCTTCGGCGGCGCTTGTCGCCTTTTCGGCGGTCGATGCCGTCATTTGGCTGTGCAAGGTTTTCTCTCTCGCTGATAACGGCGACACGGTGCTTTCCGTACTCAACACCGTTCATACGGTTCTTGTCGCTGTCTTTCTCGTGCTTCTCTCCCTCGCACTCTGTTCAATAGCAAAAAAGTGCGGCTATACCAAGGGTGAAAAGCGTGCGAGATTCGGCATAATATTCACCGCAGTTTATGTCATATCACTTATCATCGGCGCGATTGTTCCGTCTGCGGCGGCTGTTCCGATGTTCTTCTCGATACTTCTTTACCTCTTCTTCGCCTACACGGTGTATGGATTCTACATGATGATAGTCACCGACGACATCTTAGAGAGGGAGCGCATAGCTCTTGAGGTGTTCGACAAGCGTTTCGGTCCGGGAAGAAAAAAGAAATAAAAAAGAAGCGCCGTCCCCGGTACCTCAATCGGTGTGACGGCGTTTGTTTATATCACGTGTGCATAAAAAGGAAAGGAAGATATGTTTATGGGATTCGGACTGATTTTTACGGGAAGCTTGTTTTTCTTAAATTTCAACGTAGGCATAGTCGATTTTCTGCCCGATATTATAGGCTGTCTCTTTATAATCGCAGGTCTCGACAAGCTCCGCGACCTTGACGGACGTTTCGAGTATGCGCACAGACTGACGAAATATATGACGGCATACTTTGCGCTGAAGCTTGTTATCTCGGTTATACAGCGCAACTACACTCTCCCTCTCACCTTCATGGCGTCGGTAATCGAGACGGTCTATCTTATCGTTTTCTTCAACTCGCTTTACGGAGCGATAGAATACACTGCGGAGCGGCACGGCGGAAAGTTCATGACCAAGACCGTCACTGAACGCCGCAAGAACCCGAAAACCGGAGAAACGGAGTCCGTGCCGAAAGTTATCGACCTTGCAAACAGGGCGTCGGTGATGAGCTTCATATTTGCAATAGCAAAGGGCATACTGACATTTCTCCCCGAAACGGTCGAGCTTATCGGACAGAAAGATGAGCTTGATTTGAGCTATAATGCTGTGCGCTTCAGTGCGGCTCTCGCAAAGCCTCCGGTAATGCTTGCTTGTTACACTGCGGTGATTATTGCGGCGATATGCTACATTGTTATTGCGGGCGGCTATTTCGACCGCATCCGCAGGGACAGCGTCTACATCG
This sequence comes from uncultured Eubacteriales bacterium, assembly GCA_934502885.1. Classification (GTDB taxonomy): domain Bacteria; phylum Bacillota; class Clostridia; order Oscillospirales; family CAG-382; genus CAKSUT01. The sequence continues at coordinate 255,216 of CAKSUT010000002.1, forward strand.
GTTCTCTGAAAAAGGTATACTCTGAAGAAATTCTCACCGACACAAAGCTTTTCACCGAGCGTGCGGTAAGCCGAGGCTTTGTCTTTATACTTGCGGGTCTTGTTTTTCTCTGCAACTTTCACATTGACAGCGTTGACGTGCTACCCAATGCCGTCGGATATATACTCATGTTCTTAGGGTTTCTCACTTTCCGCAGACAGTCGTCAAAAAAGAGCCGTGCGCCGTACTTTATAATCCCGGTTCTGACGGCGGTTTCGGTATGCACCGCTGTTCTTTACGCAATGCTTGACGGAAGCATAAAGTATAAAGGTACGGTCGGCGTAAACAGTGCCTCCGCAGAGATAGTGTCCGGACGTGGAGTCCTTGCGATAGGTGCGTCGGCTCTTGCCGAGAACATACTCTTCACCGTGATGTTCTTTATACTTCTCGGGTGCATTGTCGGACTTCCGTTCTCGAAAGGGCTTCCCGGCATGGGCGGAACGCTTAAACTTCTTAAAGTCACCGTCTGCGCTTACTCTCTTTTCGCCGTCACAGACACTGCCGCCGTATTTTACAAGGTATACGCCGCAATCAATTTCGGCGGCGGCAAGATAACGGACGCACAGGATTTCACTCACCTTGCCGTCAGAGCTTTGATGTATATATCGCTTATCGTTATGTGGCGCGGACTCGCAAAGCTGCGTGAAAAAATATCGCTGTACGTCTGATTTTAATTTGAATATGAAAATGCCGCTCCGAGCAAACTGCACGGAGCGGCTTTTTTCTTGCTGTTTCAATCCATAATATGCGGAGCGGACGAACCGAGGTCTACCCCGCTGTCGCTTATCTGGTGTATCGTTATTTCGTCCTTTGAATTGAGCGTTTCAAGAGTGTCGCAGACGAGTATGCTCTCGCTTATATACTTCGTATCGCACATCTCGCCATTGACAAAAATAACGGAACTGTACGTCGAATTGTCGCAATTCACTCTGAAGCGCGAACCATCGTAAACGGCGTCGGTTATCACGATGTCCTTCGTGCCGAGCTTTATATTTGCGGCAGGATAAACGCGGCTTCCGTTCTTTTCCACGCCCGACGAATAGTTTTCGCCGTAGAGAATATCGTACTGCAAGAGCTTGAGCGTCGAAGCGTAGTCCTTGAGTTCGTGCCTTGCCTGGTTGACTCTCGTTATAAGTCCGTCGTTTATCGAAAGCGCACGAAGCACCTCGCTTCCTATCTGGTTGGATCTTATCTGAGTATTTGCGTTGCCGGTATCGAAATCAAAGTCGAAATTCGAGTAAACGACGTACTCCGTCTGATAGGTGGTTATGTAGTCGAGGTTGTTGCTCTCGAGCTTGAGTGCCGGGAGGTGGTCGCCGTAAAACACAACGACTGTCTTCTCATCAAAGCTTTCGACCTTTGCAACAAGCTCTCCTATGAAATCGTCCATCTCACGGAGCTGATTCGCAAAATATCTCACGGAATACGCCTGTGCGCTTCCGTCGTCGTTTTTGAGAGTGAGCGGAAGGTCTAAGTTGTTCTTCTCATCGTAGGTCGGATATCCGCCGTGTCCCTGAACCGAGACGGCAAACACGAAGTCATGTCCCTCAGTGGACTCGAGCGCATCGAAGATATAGCGTGTAATTATGCTGTCGCGTTCCCAGCCGACGGGCGTGTAGGTCACTCCGGTCATGTACTCGGACGGTGTGAAAACGTCAAAGCCGAGGTTTGCGTACACCTTGTAGCGGTCGTAAAACGTTCCGGTGTGGTTGTGTATCGCAAACGACTTGTAGCCGTAATTTTTCAGAATATTCGGAAGCGACTCGCAGGTTTTCTCTTCAAGTACGGTATTGTACGGTATCTCTCCGCCCGAGAAGTTGCCGACACGCATTCCCGTAAGCACCTCAAACTCGGTGTTTGCCGTGCCGCCGCCGAAAACCGGGACGTCGAATTTTCCAGACGGATACTTCTTCTTAAGCTCCGTGAAATACGGAACGGGGTTCTCAACCGCCTCGTAGTCCTTGTAATAGTTTATGTCGAAAAACGACTCGAGCTGAACGAAAACGATGTTGGGAAGGTCGTCCCCGGCGGTCTCGGAAACCTCCGGCAGATTCTCAATCACCCACTCGACGTTCTCCTTGTCGTAGTTTTTCGGCTTGTCTATGCCGTTTTTGAATATCGTGCTTGCAAAGCAGTACGCAAAGCCGTAATCGTCGTATGCATCGCTTATTATCGAAAAATCTATGTTCAGTATCCCCGACACTCTTCCGACAAGCGTGAAAAGTCCGAACGCAATAACAGTAACGCAAAGCCGTATTCCCGATGCCCGGTAGCTCGGCGTCTGTATCTTCGACTTTGCGAAGCTGTGGAGAATTGCGGCGACTATTCCCCAGATAGCTACGACCATAGACACCATTTCAAAGCGTGAAAGGTAGCTGTCCATTATCTCGAGTGACGAAAAGAATATGCCGAAATCGGCCGCCGTAAGCGGAGACGGACGCATAGTGTGAAGTATCGAGCTTATTGTGACAAGCGTCAGCCACAGTGCGCAGATGAGGGTGAGCACCCCTCTTCGTCTCTTGAAAAACACCGCAGGGTACATCGTCAGGCAAACGAGAAGGCTGTTATATATAAACGGTACGAAACCCGTGAATGCATAGATAAGAAAAGCGACAAAGGAACGCCGTGCTATTGTCTCCAAAAGTGCGGTAAAAGCAACGGACACACCGAAAAATTTAAGCAGCGGTTTATAATCCACCGAACGCAGAAGCTTTATCATCACGTTCTCCTCTCTTGCGATAATACCCCTATATTATACAACAGAAAAATCAAAATTTCAACCTTTTTTCGACTTTTTCGGCATTTTACCGCCTGAAAATTTGAAGAAAATGCCCCTCAAAATTACTCTTTAAGATAAATTTATGATTTCGTACATTTTTCCGCAACACTATTGCGCAAGGTTAAAAAGATACATATGTTCTAAATAAATTCACAATATCTCATTGCAAAGTACCAAGTTGTATGTTATGATAGAATAAAAAAGGCAATGATAAAATATAATACGTGAAAGGAAATCCAACATGGCAGAAAGAAAGAAAAGAACGGCGGACGCAGAGACCGAAGCAGGTAACGAAACCGCAAAGCAAAAAGCACTCAGCGCCGCAATAGATCAGATCACCAAGGACTACGGAAAAGGCGCAATAATGAAGCTTTCCGAGAACGTTGCGATGAATGTAAGCGCAATATCGACGGGTTCTCTTACTCTCGACCTCGCCCTCGGAATAGGCGGATTTCCGAGAGGAAGAATAATAGAAATATACGGTCCGGAGTCCTCGGGCAAAACGACGGTCGCACTCCATGCGATAGCCGAAGCTCAGAAAGCCGGCGGAGATGCGGCATTTATAGACGCCGAACACGCTCTCGACCCCGTTTACGCCAAGGCACTCGGCATTGACATTGAGAATCTTCTCGTATCACAGCCGGACTGCGGAGAGGACGCACTCGAAATAACCGAGGCTCTCGTCCGTTCCGGCGCTATAGACATAGTCGTCGTTGACTCGGTTGCGGCTCTTGTTCCGAGAGCGGAGATTGACGGCGAAATGGGCGACTCCCACGTGGGACTCCAGGCAAGACTCATGTCTCAGGCTCTCAGAAAGCTCTCCGGAGCTATAGCAAAATCGAACTGCTCGGTCATCTTCATAAACCAGCTCCGTCAGAAAGTGGGAGTCATGTACGGAAACCCCGAGACAACCCCCGGCGGTCTTGCACTCAAATACTATGCGTCGGTGAGAATCGACATACGCAGAAGCGAGCAGATAAAGGACGGAGCGGAAATTCTCGGAAACCACACACGCTGCAAGGTTGTAAAGAACAAGGTCGCATCTCCTTTCAGAACGGCTGAGTTCGACATACTCTACGGTCACGGAATATCCAAGGAGAGCGAGCTTATCGAAATGGGCGTCGGTCTTGACATACTCCAGAAGAGCGGTTCGTGGTTCTCCTACAACGACGTCCGTCTCTGCCAGGGCAAGGACAAGCTTCGTGAGATGCTCGTCGAAAACAAGGAGCTTGCCGCAGAGATAGAAAAGAAAATCCGTGACACCGTATCTGCGGGAGCTGCGGTAAACGAAACCGAATCGGCATCCGACGGCGACGGCGAAATGACTGCGGAGGATTTTGAATAATGCTCGGTGACGGCGGAATATGCGTGACGGTAACGTCAATGAAATGCTCCGACCGAGGCAACGAATACACGCTTTACACCTCGTTGGGCAAATTCAGAATATCCGCCGCCGATTACAAGAGTCTCGGCATTCCCAAAAGCGAGGACGGAGAAAGCGTGTTTCCGTGCGATATAACCGTTCCCGGCGAGGATTATCTTGCCTCTCTCGAAAACAAGCTCTGTGCGGTAAAGTACCTCGGGTATCTGCTTAACTTCGGCGACAAGAGCGAAAAAGTGCTTCTGTCAAAGCTCAAGGAAAAGGAATACGACGAAGAAACATCGCTTGCGGCGCTTGAGCTTATGAAAAAGTTCGGCATTGTCAACGAAGAAGCGACGTGCAAGAGAAAAGTCTCACGTTATGCGGCGGAGAAAATGTACGGTCCGAGGCGGATAAGGCAGGAGCTTATGACAAAGGGGTTTACGTCAAGTGCTGTGAATGAGGCTCTCGGAAACACTGAGGTCGATTTCGGCGAGACGCTTGATGCACTGTGTAAGAAGCTCGTCACGAAAACGAGAATAACAGACAGAAAAAAGCTCACCGACAGGCTCATAAGAAGCGGCTACAGCTACGGAGAGGTAAAGGAAGCGGTAAACAAATACCTCGAAGAAGCCGAAACCGACGAATACTGCGAATAGCAAGGCGGCACTGTCACGGCAGTACGTCAATTATACGTTTATCAGTCAAGGAGGGATTGTATGATCTACATATGGCTCGGAATCATGGTCTTTGCACTCTGCGTTGAGGCGGCGGGACCGGCACTTGTCAGCATTTGGTTTGCGGTCGGCGCTTTGGGCGCAATGATATGCGCAGTGCTGGGGATTTCCGTTGCGTTGCAGACGGCGGTGTTTTTCGTGCTTTCGGCGTCACTGCTCGCACTGTACATCTTCAAGTTTAAGGGGAAATCCGAACCGAAGGCGGAGCGCACCAACATTGACGCACTCATCGGCACAACGTGCAAGGTCACCGAAACCGTACCCTCGGACGGAATCGGCAGAGTAAATGCAGGCTCTGTAGGCTGGGCAGCGGTGAGTGTTGACGGAGAAGAGCTTCCGGTCGGCACGGCAGTCACGGTTGTCGGCATCGACGGAGTCAAGCTCAGGTGCAGAAAGAACAGCTGAACACAAACATATACAAACACACACAAACACATTTAACGGAGGATCATCATGGCATTACTCGTTATTGCAGTCATTCTTTTTCTCATTATCATAAGCAACATCAAGGTTGTACCTCAGGCGAAGGTTTACGTTGTCGAGCGTCTCGGCGCTTATATGAGCACATGGCACACAGGCGTTCACCTCAAAGTGCCTTTTCTCGACAGAGTCGCAAAGACAATGTCCTTAAAGGAGCAGGTAGTTGACTTTCCTCCCCAGCCGGTTATCACAAAGGATAACGTTCATATGCAGATAGACACCGTTATCTACTACCAGATAGCCGACCCCAAGCTCTACGCATACGGCGTTGAGAACCCCATGGTGGCTATAGAAAACCTCACCGCAACGACACTGAGAAACATCATAGGCGACCTTGAACTCGACAGCACACTCACCTCCCGTGACATAATCAACACAAAGATGCGTGCAATCCTCGACGAGGCAACCGACCCGTGGGGAATCAAGATAAACCGTGTCGAGCTTAAGAACATCATGCCGCCGAGAGACATTCAGGAGGCAATGGAAAAGCAGATGAGAGCAGAGCGTGAACGCCGCGAAAAGGTGCTTCAGGCAGAGGGTGAAAAGAAGTCTGCGGTGCTTATCGCAGAGGGTAAGAAGGAGTCTATGATCCTCGAAGCCGAAGCCGAAAAGGAGGCTGCCATACTCAAGGCGGAGGCTATAAAGGAAGCGAAGATACGCGAGGCAGAGGGTGAAGCTCAGGCAATTCTCAGCGTGCAGAGAGCCGTCGCGGACGGTCTCAAGCTCATAAACGAAGCCGCTCCCTCCGACGCCGCCATAAAGCTCAAGAGCCTTGAGACAATGGAAAAGGTTGCCGACGGCAACGCAACAAAGCTCATAATCCCCTCCGAGCTTCAGGGACTTGCAGGTATGTGCGCAACCGCAAAGGAAGTAATCAAGGGCTAAAGCATGGCAGGTTATTTTGACAGAGAAATACGTCTCATCGGCGAAGAAGCGTTTACAAAACTCGGTGCGGCAAAGGTGATGTTATGCGGTCTCGGCGGCGTCGGCGGAGGTGTTCTCGAGGCTCTCACGAGGGGCGGCATAGGACATCTTGTGCTTATCGATATGGACAAGGTTGACGTGACAAACATAAACCGTCAAATAGTTGCGGCGGCGGAGCTTATCGGTCACGACAAAACCGAAGCGGCGAAAAAGCGTGTGCTTGACATACGTCCCGACGCCGATGTGACGGTCGAGAACACTTTTATCACCCCCGAGAATGTCCGTGAGCTTCTCGAGAAGCACCGTCCGGACTACATCATAGACGCCATAGACAACGTTTCCGCAAAGATTGCGCTTGCCGTACACTGCGCCGAACTCGGAATACCGCTCATTGCGTCCATGGGTACGGGAAACAAGCTTGATCCGACACGGTTTCGTGTTTCGGACATATCGAAAACCTCTGTCTGCCCTCTTGCAAGAGTCATGCGGCACGAGCTCCGCAAGCGCGGTGTCGGAAAGCTCAAGGTTTTGTGGAGCGACGAAGCTCCGATAAAGCCTGCGGACGGCGAACGCACTCCGGCGTCAATATCGTTCGTGCCGCCTGTCGGAGGAATGATAATTGCCGGCGAGGTAATAAAGGACATAATCGGAAAATAATAGCATATTCGCAAGATACGAGCCGTTGTGCGGTAAAATGCACGGCGGCTTTTTTACTTTGCCCTCTGCGGCGAATTAAACCTTTCAAACGGGAAATACTTTAATAAACGGACAACGGTTTAATAAGGCAAAACCGTAAAATGAAAGGTGACGGCGCATGAACAACGGCAAGGTGGAAATATGCGGAGTAAACACATCAAAACTGCGGGTGCTGACAGAGGAGGAGAAAACGGCACTGCTCAAAAGGATGCGTGAGGGCGACGCCTCGGCAAGAGACAAACTGATATCCGGAAATCTGAAACTTGTTTTGAGCGTGATAAAGCGGTTCTCGGGGCGCGGAGAGAACCCGGACGATCTGTTTCAGGTGGGATGCATAGGACTAATAAAGGCTATAGACAATTTCGACCTGACTCTCGGACTGCGTTTTTCGACGTATGCCGTTCCGATGATAATAGGAGAGCTTCGCAGGTACTTCAGAGACAACAACGCCATTCGCGTCTCGCGCTCCGTGCGGGATCTCGCTTACAAGGCTTTGCAGGCAAAAGAGGAGCTTTCGGCGAGTCTCGGACGTGAGCCGAAGATAGAGGAAATCGCAAAGAAGCTCGACGTAAAGCGCGAAGAGGTTGTCAATGCGCTCGACGCCATAGTCGATCCGATATCGCTGTATGAGCCGGTATATTCCGAAAGCGGTGACTCAATCTACATCATGGATCAGATAAGCGACGACAAAAACACCGACGAATCGTGGCTTGAAAGCATCGCGATAAACGAAGCGATAGCGCGCCTCTCACCGAGGGAGCGCAAGATTATTCTCATGCGCTTCTACGACGGAAAAACGCAGATGGAGGTTGCCAAAGAGATAAGCATAAGTCAGGCGCAGGTCTCGCGTCTCGAAAAGGGCGCACTTGAGCGGATAAGAAAAAATATGTAATCAAAGCGGGAGAACAGCCGGGTTCGGCGTGAAAAGCACAACTTTCACCCGAGAAAAAGCACTGTTCTCCCCCTCTTTTTATGCCCGTTTCACATTCCCCGTCAGCTGTGTGGTTTTTATGTTAACATAAGCTGAACTTTATCTCAAACACTTGACAAGAGGGGGAAAAAGTTGTATAATATTATAATATCATGATGGATTTAACATCGGATAGTTGTATCCGTATCGAAAGGAACGGCGGTTATGATACTGAGCATGACGGGTTTCGGCAGAGCAAAAACGCAAAGCGGAGGCTATGAGTTCACGGTCGAGATAAAGTCGGTAAACTCACGCTTTACGGACATCACCTGCAAGATGCCGAAGATTTACAACAGGCTTGAAGAAAAGATCAAAGCCCTTGTGTCGGAGTACACGACAAGGGGAAAAATCGAGATATACATTTCTGCGGAAAAGTGTTCGGACACCGACGAGGATCTTGTGGTTCTCAACGAGGTTTACCTCAAAAGCTATCTCAAGTGTCTTTACTCGCTCCGCGACGACTACGGTCTTACCGACGACATAAGCGTTATGACGGTTGCGCGTCAGCTGGATGTTTTCGAGGCGGCAACGCCCAAGGAGGAGACAGCCGACGAGCTTTGGGAAAGGCTTCGCCCGGCTCTTATACCGGCGTTTGAAGAGTTTTTCGGCATGAAAAAGACGGAGGGTGAACGTCTTACAGCGGACATTCTCGGGAAGCTTCCCTTCTTCGACGAATACATAAAGAACGTAAGCGAAAGAGTTCCCGTGATTGTTGAAAACTACCGCGAGAGGCTCATACAGCGTATTGCCGAAATAACCGACGGCGGCGCTCTCGATGAGTCAAGGCTCGTTGCGGAGGTAGCACTCTTTGCCGACAAGGCGGCGGTTGACGAGGAAATCGTGCGGCTCACAAGCCACATCAAGAGCCTTCGCGATATGCTCGGCGAAGCGCTCTCATCGGACAAAATAACACCCGTCGGCAGAAAGATAGATTTTCTTCTCCAGGAGATAAACCGTGAGATAAACACCACAGGTTCAAAGGCGAACGACGCCGAGCTTGCGAAGATGGTGGTTGACGCCAAGAGTGAAGCGGAGAAAATCAGAGAGCAGATTCAGAACCTCGAGTAATCGGCACACAGGCGTACATGAAAGGACAGATTGCAATGAAGCTTATTAACATCGGATTCGGCAACATGGTTTCGGCAAACCGTGTGATTGCGCTTGCAAGCCCCGATTCCGCACCGGTAAAGAGATACATTTCCGACGCGCGCGACGCCGGACGTCTTATCGACGTAACGAGCGGCAGACGCACGAGAGCCGTTATCATAACCGACAGCGACCACATCATTCTCTCGGCAATTCAGCCGGAGACAATATCCAACAGAATAAGCGGAGACGACTCCGTCGACAGTGAAAGCGAGGGTGATGAGGATGAATAAAAGAGGCAGACTTTTGGTAGTGTCCGGTCCCTCGGGCGCAGGAAAAGGAACGGTTCTTTCGGAGCTTTTCAAGATGTACCCGGATGAATTTGCGTACTCGATTTCAATGACTACACGTGCGCCGCGAGAGGGTGAAAAGGACGGCGTAAGCTATTTCTTCACCTCGGTTGCAAACTTCAAGGAAAATATCGCTCTCGGAAACTTTCTCGAATACGCGGATTACAGCGGAAATTTCTACGGAACGCCGAAAAACTTCGTAAACAAGATGCTTGAGAGCGGCAAGAACGTCATTCTCGAGATTGAGGTTCAGGGAGCAATGCAGGTAAAAAAGGTATGCCCCGATGCGCTTTTCGTTTTCATCTCCCCCGAAAGCTACGAGGAGCTTGAAAAGAGGCTCAGAGGAAGAGGTACGGAGAGCGAGGAAGTGATAGCAAAGCGTCTCTCGGCGGCGAAAAAGGAAGCTCCCTACGCTTTCCTTTACGACTGCTTTGTGGTAAACAAGAGCGGCAAGGCGAAAGAGGCTGCGGCAGATATAATGGCGGCGGTGTCGTACTTCTCGCTTAAACCCGAATTTCACAGAGACGTACTCGACACGTTTTTCGGCTGATATACATAAGTAAGTAAACAAAATATACAGAATATAAGGAGATATATCATGATTAACCCTACAATTAAAGAGCTTTCCAAGGACAAGTACAACAGATACACACTCGTAATCGCGGCGGCAAAGGCGGCAAGATACGTAACCGGCAAGCAGATGATCGCCCGTGAAGCGGAGTCTACGGAGCAGGCGGTTCACGAGAAGGCAATACGCAAGCTCGCATACGACCGTCAGCCGCTCAAGAAGGAGTATATCGACGAGAAGCCCGTAAAGGCGGCTATAGAGATGATAGACAACGGCGATATTCTCATCGGCGACAACGCTCCCAAGATGCTCCTCAGCGACGAAAACGGTGCTGATTCCGCAACCGGCGTATTCTCCGAGGAAGAGTGCAAGTAATTTACACCCAAATTAACCGAAAGGAGTGTCGGGAATGCCCGAGAGCACGCTCTACGCCGGGATTCACATTCTCGACGTTCCGTACAGTGCGGATATTCCGTACTCATATTCCGTCCCCGAAGAATTTGCGGCGGACATAAAAACCGGAAGCCTCGCGGTGGTGCCGTTCGGTCAGGGCAACCGTTTTAAGCTTGGACTTGTAACGTCTCTGTCCGACAAAACCGACGCAAAAAGGGTGAAGCCGCTTTACGGACTTCCGCTCGGCGAGTTTTCTCTCGGCGAAGATCTGACGGCTCTGTGCGCCTTTATGAAGGACACTCTGTTCTGCACGTTCGGCGAAGCGGTGAAAGCGATACTTCCGACGGGCGTCGGCGTGAAATCGAAGACGTTTTACACAGTTCTTCCCTACGACACTTCGTCAAAAAGGCTGTCGGACAGTGAGCTGCGCCTTGTCGGCTACATCGGCGAAAATTCGCCGGAGTATTCGGACGTTGCGGCAAACTTCGGAAGCGACAAAGAGGCGGCGGCGACGGTGCGGCGTCTTATCTCGCGAAAAATTATCAAGGCGAAGAACGAGCTTTCCTTTGCGGTGAACACAAAAACCGAGAACTACATAGTTCCCGAGTTTTTCGGAGAAGAGCTCGAACGCCTTCTTGACGAAAACTGCCGCGAGTACACAAAGCTCCAGAAAGAATCGCTTAAGATTATTTCCGAAAATCCCCCGATGACACGAAGTGCTCTCACGGAGAATTTCGGCATAAGTACGGCTGTCATTACCGCGCTTATCAAAAAAGGTGCGGTGAAGTCATGCGCCGAAAAAATAGAGCGCAATCCGTACTCGGCGGAGGGTGTCGGCGCGGTGCGGGAGGAAATAAACCTCTCCGAAGAGCAACAGTCGGCTTACCGCAAACTTCTCGGACTGTACAGCGCAGAAAGCGCAAACGCAGCTCTCCTTTACGGAGTCACCGGAAGCGGCAAAACGAAGATCCTTCAGAAAATGACGGACGCCGTAATTGCCGACGGTAAAGACGCGATAATTCTCATTCCCGAAATTGCGCTCACGCCGCAGACCGTCCGCATATTTATTGAGCGGTACGGCGAAAAAGTATCCGTCATTCACTCAGGCCTTTCTGCCGGAGAACGCACCGACGCATGGCGAAAGATAAAGTCGTCGTCCGGAAACATAGTCATAGGCACACGTTCGGCGGTGTTTGCTCCCGTACCGAGACTCGGCATGATAGTTCTCGACGAAGAGCAGGAATCATCGTTCAAATCCGACATGAACCCCAAGTATCACGCACGTGACATTGCACGTTTTCGCTGTGCGCACTCGAACGCACTCATGGTGCTTTCGTCTGCGACGCCCTCTCTCGAGAGCTTCAAAAAAGCGGAGGACGGTAAATACAACCTCATAAAGCTCACCGAGAGATACGGAAAAGCCGTACTTCCGACGGTGACAATAAGCGACCTGCGCGAAGCGTCGCCCGAGGTAGGCGACAAAGGAAAGAGCCGTCTTATCGGGGATAATCTCTTCGGAAAGCTCGTCGAACGCCTTGCGAAAAAGGAGCAGTCGGTTCTGTTTCTGAACAAACGCGGCTACAACTCTCTCGTTGCGTGCCGTGTGTGCGGCTACACGGCGGAATGCCCTAATTGCAGCGTGTCGCTCACATACCACAAGTACGGCTACGACGGCGGCGGACGGCTTGTCTGCCATTACTGCGGCTATGTTATGCCGATCCCGACGAAATGTCCGGAATGTTCGTCCGAACACATCGGCTTTATCGGAACGGGAATACAGATGCTTGAGGAAGAGCTTCACGAGAGACTTCCCGAGGCAAGGGTATTGAGAATGGATCTCGACACAACGTCCGGAAAATTCGGTCACGATAAAATACTCGACATTTTCCGTAGCGGCGGCGCAGATATTTTAATCGGCACGCAAATGGTGGCAAAGGGTCACGACTTCTGTCGTGTGTCTCTTGTAGGCATCGTTCTTGCAGACGCAATGCTTTATCTCGGCGACTTCCGTGCCTCCGAGCGGACGTTTTCGCTCTTAACTCAGGTCATCGGCAGAGCCGGACGTGCCGACATTCCGGGAGAGGCGGTCATTCAGACCTACAGTCCCGACAACGAGGTATTAAGGCTTGCGGCAACGCAGGACTACGAAGCGTTCTACAAAGGCGAAAACGAGCTGAGACGCGCGACGGAGTTTCCTCCCTACTGCGATATCGTGACGGTTACATTCACATCGGACTCGGAGAGCGACGTTGTCAATGCGGCGCACGCATTCGGCAAGGATTTCGACATGACGGCAAAGACGTCTTTCGGCGACGTGCGCATGATTGTGTACGGTCCTTTCAAGGCAGGCATATACAAGCTTGTCGGAAAATACCGTATGCGCTACATAATAAAGTGCCGCAACACGCGCCGTCAGAGACAGCTTATAAATAAAGTATACACCGATTTTTACAACAAGAGCAAGGGAATGGTTTCCATATCTATAGACGTCAATCCCACGGCTCTCATATAAGAGTACTTTTTGATTTACGGAAAGGAAGGTACCATGGCAACACTCCAGATAATGAAAGAAAACGAACCGGTTCTGCGCAAGGTATGCAAGCCCGTTGAGACTCTCACGCCGAGACTTCTCACGCTTCTTGACGACATGGCGGAAACGCTCATTGAAACAGGAGGCGTCGGTCTTGCCGCACCTCAGGTGGGAATACTCCGCAGAATGTTCATCATTGACGACGGTGTCGAGGACGGCGAGAACCACATAGTCGAGTTCATCAATCCCCGTATCGTAAAGGAGGAGGGACATCAGGAGGCAGCGGAGGGCTGTCTTTCTCTCCCTGGAAAATGGGGTATCACAAGCCGTCCGATGACGGTAACGGTCGAAGCCGAGGACAGAAACGGCAAAATCTTCACCTACACCGGCACGGAGCTTTTCGGCAGATGCCTTTGTCATGAGTACGACCACCTCGACGGCATACTCTACATTGACAAGTGCATACGTATGCTTGACGAGGACGAAATAGAGCAAGGCTAAAGGAGGATACCGATGAAGGACACAAGAATACTTTTTATGGGTACTCCCGACTTTGCCGAGTCGGCTCTCAAGGCACTTTACGAAGCCGGAGAGAATATAGTCGGCGTTATATCACAGCCCGACAAGCCGAGCGGCAGGGGCATGAAGCCGAAGTTTTCCGACGTAAAGCGTTATGCGCTTGAAACGGGACTTCCGGTGTATCAGCCGGAAAGGCTCAAGGACGGCGCAATTCTGCCTCTTCTCGAAGAATTGAAGCCGGATGTGTGTGTCGTCGCCGCCTACGGAAAGCTTCTTCCCGACTACGTACTCGAATATCCGAAGTACGGCTGTATCAACATTCACGGCTCACTTCTTCCGAAATACAGAGGTGCGGCTCCCATTCAGCGCGCGGTAATTGACGGTGAAAAAGAGACGGGAGTCACAGTAATGCAGATGGACAGCGGTCTTGACACGGGCGACATGCTTCTTTGGGAGAGCATGGAAATCTCCGAGGAGGCAAACACGGGCGAGATGTACTACGCTCTTGCGGCTCTCGGCGGAAAGCTTATCGTAAAGGCGATGGATATGCTGCGCGGCGGTACGCTCACTCCCGTAAAGCAGGACGACACTCTTGCCACCTACGCCGCAAAGCTCACGACTGAGGATGAAGTAATCGACTGGTCGAAAAGCGCCGAAGAGATTCACAACAGAATAAGAGGTCTTTTCCCCTTCCCCACCGCAAAAACGCTGTATAGCGGAAAAATCTTCAAGCTCTGTAAATCCCGTGTGTGCCGCGACATCGTTTCGGAAGATTATTCCGGTGCCGTTCCCGGTGAAATAGTTTTTGCTTCAAAGGGCAAAATCATTGTTAAGTGCGGAAGCGGCTATGTTTACCTTGATTCGATAAAGCCCGAGGGCAGCCGCGAAATGTCGGCTCTCGATATGATAAACGGCAGAAAAATCGAAGTCGGAAAGGTATTCTCCGCAAAGTAAATCTTTAATGGAGGCAATATCATGGATATATACTACATTATACTGGTTGTCCCGGCGCTCATTTTTGCGTTCTGGGCACAGGCAAAGGTAAGCGGTGCTTCGAGAAAATACTCGCGCATTCCCAACTCGCAGCATATGTCGGGTGCGGACGCCGCAAGAATGATACTCGACGCAAACGGTCTTTACAATGTCGGGATAGAGCACATATCAGGCGATCTCACCGACCACTACGACCCGAAAGCCAATGTGATAAGGCTCTCCGACACGACCTGTGATAAGGTTTCGATAACGGCGATAGGCGTCGCCGCACATGAGGCAGGTCATGCGGTACAGCACGCTGTCGGCTACGGTCCGATAAAGCTCCGCATGGCGATACTTCCCGTATGCAGTATCGGCTCAAACCTTGCAATGCCGCTCTTTCTTCTCGGTCTTATCTTCAGCTACGCTCCCCTCATGGACGCCGGTATAATTTTCTTCGCTCTTGCGGCATTCTTCCAGCTTGTTACGCTCCCGGTTGAGTTCAACGCAAGCTCCCGTGCGCTCGCCGCACTCACGCAAAGAGGATGCTTCTCGAGAGATGAGCTTTACGGTGTGAAGCAGGTGCTCTCCGCCGCCGCGCTCACCTATGTTGCGGCACTCGCCGTTGCTCTCGCAAACCTCTTAAGACTTATGGCAATTGCCAACAGAAGAAAATAAAGACCATTCCCTACTTCTCTCATGAAAGGTACGGTATAGAATTTGAACCCGAGAAAAGCCGCAGCATTATCGCTTAATTCATGCATAAAAAACGGACGCTTCGCCAATCTTGAGCTTGACAGCGTTGTTAAAAAATACAACTTTGAGGGACTCGACAGGAGCTTTTTCACCGCACTTCTCTACGGCAGTGTGGAGAGGCTTATTACGCTTGACTACGTTATCTCGAAGTTTTCGGATGTGCCGCTCGACAAAATAGATCCCGTGGTACTCTGCATTCTACGCATTTCGGTGTACCAGATAATGTACATGGACAGAGTCCCCGACAATGCCGTATGCAATGAGGCGGTCGAGATAAGCAAGCGTATCACGAAAGCGGGAGCTGCAAACTTCATAAACGCCGTTTTGAGAAACATCTGCCGCAAAAAGGACGAACTTCCCTCGCTTCTCGTTTCGGAGGGCGGTTTTAAGGCGTTGTCGTTATCGACAGGACTTCCCGAGTGGATTCTGAAGCTTTGGAAGAAGGATTACGGTGCGGACTGCACAAAGTCTCTCGCATTTCACTTTGCCGCCCTCAAGCCGTACCTCACTCTCCGTGTAAACACCGTAAAAACGACACGTGAAAGTCTTCTTTCGGCTCTCGGAGCAAAGGCGTCGCCTTGCATATACTCCGAGGTCGGAATAAAGATGGACGGCTCTTTCCCGGCGACAGACCTTTACGGCTTTGACGACGGTCTGTTTTTCGTGCAGGACGAGGCGTCTCAATTGACGGTTCTGTCTGCGGTTAAGTCGCAGAGCGCAAAGGACGGCACTCTTCTCGTTGACTGTTGTGCGTGTCCCGGAGGCAAGACTTTTTCGTCGGCGATAGAGCTTCACGGAAAAGGCGAAGTTTACTCGTTCGATCTTCACGAAAACAGAACTACTCTCATTTCGTCCGGTGCGAAAAGGCTCGGACTTGACAACATACACGTCGGCGCAAGGGACGCACGCACCCCCGACGAAGCTCTCTTCGGAAAAGCGGATATCGTTATATGCGACGTCCCGTGTTCCGGACTCGGCGTAATAGGAAAGAAGCCCGATATTCGCCACAAAACCTATGCGGACATAGAGAGACTGCCGACGGTGCAGTACGACATTCTTTGTCAGGCGGTGAAGTACTTAAAGGTCGGCGGAACTCTCATATACTCGACCTGCACGCTGAGAAAAGCGGAGAACGAGGATATCGTCACAAGATTTATGGAGGAACACGGCGGCGATGGCTACAGGCTTGAATCGACGGGCATTTTCGGCGACGACTGCGGCTATGTCACCTTCTTTCCGCACATCACCGAAACCGACGGTTTCTTTGCCGCAAAGATAGTAAAGTTGTAATCACGAAAGGATCTTGCTTTGCAGAACGGAAAAATCGATATATCAAGTATGTTCATACCGGAAATAGAGGGCCTTTTCTCCGACATTTCCGAAAAATACGGCATAAAAGCGGAGAAATACCGTGCAAAGCAGGTTTTTGCATGGCTTACAAAGGGAGTTTCGTCCTTTTCGGAAATGACAAATGTTTCCGCACCGCTGAGGGAAGCTCTTGACAAAGAATGCTACATCGCTCTGCCTAAAGTGCGTGAAAAGTACATATCGAAGATAGACGGAACGATGAAGTACCTTTTCGAGATGTATGACGGCGAATGTGTCGAAAGCGTATTCATGCGGTACAATCACGGCAACACGATATGCATTTCGACGCAGGCGGGTTGCAGAATGGGCTGTTCTTTCTGCGCTTCGACGATAGCAGGACTTTCAAGGCATCTCACGGCATCAGAAATACTCGGACAGATACTTGCCGCCGAAAAAGACAGCGGTGAGAGAATATCGAATATAGTCATGATGGGAATCGGAGAGCCGCTTGACAATTACGACAACACGCTCCGCTTTCTCAGACTTGTGAATCTTCCTGAGGGACGCAACATCGGCTACCGTCACATTTCACTTTCAACCTGCGGTCTTGCCGACAGAATAAAAATGCTTGCAAAAGAGGATATGCCGATAACACTGTCTGTGTCTCTCCATGCGCCGAATCAGAAAATGCGCGCCGAGATGATGCCTGTTGCAAAGAAGTGGCATATCGACGAGCTTATCGGTGCGTGCCGCGAGTATATAGGCGTGACGGGACGAAGGATATCGTTCGAGTATACGATGATAGACGGCGTCAACGACACACACGAATGTGCCGATGAGCTGTGCCGTCTTCTCTCCGGAATGCTTTGCCACGTAAATCTCATACCACTCAACAACGTTGAGGAAAAGAGCTACCGCAAAAGCTCGGCAAAGCGCATTGATGAGTTTACGGAATATCTCGAAAAGCATCACATTACGGCGACGGTTCGCCGAAAACTCGGTTCGGACATAAACGCTTCGTGCGGTCAGCTTCGCAAACAGCATATGCAGACAGAAAGTGCGAAAGAGTCAACCGAGGCTTAAATCTCAGCGAAAGGTGTGGTCTACAAATGAACTTCTGCGGAAAAACAGACATAGGAAAAGTCCGAAATAACAATCAGGACTCTTTCTTTGCCGACTTTCTCCCCCCCATAGGCAAACTGTGCGGAAATGCCTTTCTTGCCGTAGTTTGTGACGGAATGGGCGGTGCGGCAGGCGGTCAGATCGCTTCATCGCTTGCGGTCGAAGCATTTGTGTCACGGCTCAAAACAAAGCTTTCCGCAAGTGCGGAAAATGCGTCGAGGCTCTCTGAAATACGCTTTTCGGAGCTTATGGACGACGCGGTTCAGTACGCAAACTCCAAGGTATACTCAAAATCGAAAAAAGAACCCGAGCTTTACGGCATGGGTACGACGCTTGTCGCCTGCCTTATCGTAAAGAAAAACATATACATTGTAAACGTCGGAGACAGCAGACTCTATGCCGTGAGCGGCGACAGGCTTTGTCAGATAACGGTCGATCACTCCTACGTTCAGGCACTCGTTGACAGCGGAAGCATTTCCGAAGGCGAGGCTACAAACCACCCCGACAAGAACATCATCACTCGTGCGGTCGGAATACGAAACAGCGTCACGCCGGACGCTTTCCTGATATCGGATTTTCCCGACTCCCTTCTTCTATGCACGGACGGTCTTACCAACATGGTTGACGGCAACGGCATTCTTGCCGCAATAACCTCTCCGAAAAACGTCACGGGAACGGTGACTGAGCTTATACGTCTTGCAAACGAGGGCGGCGGAAAGGACAACATCACCGCAGTACTCATAAAGCTTTGAATTTGCAAATATAATCATATATTTACATATAAATCACTACTAAAGAGGACAATATTTATGGATAAGTACGAACAGTATGTGGGAACGGTTCTCGAAAACAGATACAGACTCACCGAGCTTGTCGGAAAGGGCGGCATGGCGATTGTTTTCAAGGCGACCGACCTCACTATGAACAGAACGGTTGCGGTAAAGATACTGAACGAGGAGAACAACGACGATGAAATTGCCGTAAAGCGTTTCTTCACGGAGTCAAAGGCAATTGCCATGCTCTCGCACCCGAACATTGTCGCAATCTTCGATGTCTCTCCCATGAGTGCCAAGCAGAAGTTTATCGTCATGGAATACATCGACGGCATAACGCTCAAGGACTACCTCGATCGCAAGAAGATACTCGACTGGACCGAAGCGTGCCATTACACGGTGCAGATTCTTTCGGCACTTCAGCACGCCCACAGCAAGGGTGTGGTACACCGCGACATAAAGCCGCAAAACATAATGCTTCTCGCCGACGGCTCCATAAAGGTGACGGACTTCGGCATTGCCAAGATATCGAACACCCCCTCCGTAACGGCAGCCGACAAGGCGATAGGCACAGTAAACTACATCAGCCCCGAGCAGGCGAGCGGACGTCCGGTGGATTTTCACTCGGATATATACTCGGTCGGCGTAATGCTATACGAAATGGTAACGGGAAAGCTTCCTTTCTCGGCGGAAAACTCGGTGTCGGTTGCCATGATGCACGTTCACGACACGCCTATTCCTCCGTCCGAAAACGTTGAGTCACCCGGAACAATACCGGTAGGTCTCGAGCAGATAATCTTAAAGGCGATGAACAAAAATCCGTCCGACAGATTCGGCTCGGCAAGCTCCATGCAGCGTGCTCTCGAATATCTCATAGCAAATCCCGGAATACGCTTCACGGAGCGTCCGAAGAAAGAGGTGCACGAGGATGATGACGCAATCGTAAGCGGAGGAAACGGAAAGAACAACACCCTGAGCGGCAATTCGCAGTCTTCCTCCTTTGTCAAGGAAACGCCGCACCGCAGAAAACGCCGCAAGACGACCATGCTTCCCATAGTTGCGGGCGTTACGCTTGCGTTTCTTATAGTTGTGTTCGTATGCATCGGAAGAATAGTGCTTGACATATTCTCGAGCAGCAACACCAAGAACGAGGAGATAATAATACCTAACCTCATAGGCGAAATATACACCAAGGAACTCGAGGCAAACCTTGCCGCGCAGAACTACAAGGTAACGGTCGAGTACACTTACAGCAAGATGAACGCCAAGAACGAAATTGTGCGTCAGAACCCCGACAAGCTTTCGAGAAAGTACATGACTCCCGGCGGAATCGATCTCACGCTTTTCGTAAACAAGGGTGACGACGACGTTTCACTCAAGGATTACAAGGTTGTCAATCTTGCCGACGCACGCCTTGAGCTTGAAAACCTCGGTCTTGAGATAGAGGTTATAGAGGAATACAACGACACCATTCTCGCCGGCTATATCATAAGAACAGACCCCGAGAAAGGTGCGGCACTTATCAGAGGCGACAAGATAACGCTTTACGTCAGCAAGGGACAGAATGTCGAATCGACGGAAATGCCCTACGTTGAGGGACTCCCCTACGAAGAAGCCGAAAAGAAGCTTATTGCGGAGGGTATATCGATAGGCGAGAGAACCTACTCTCCCTCGGAACAGGAAGAGGGCATAGTTTTAAGCACAAGCATTGAACCCGGAACCGAGATATTCCCCCGTGCGACGACGGTTGACATCGTTGTCAGCAAGGGTATGGTAAAGATGCCCGACATCATCGGCGACACTCTTGAAGCCGCCTGCGACAAGCTTAACGAGGTCGGAATAACCGTCGGACAGTACGACTACGTTCAGAGCAGCTATCCCGAGAACACCGTCGTTGACACAAGCGTTGCACCGGGAAAACCCATAACCGAGGAAACGGCGAATGTCATTCTCACGATAAGCCTCGGCAAAACCGTTATGCCCGATCTATCGGGAAGCACCTACGACGACGCACTCAACAAGCTCCACACTCTCGGCTTCTATTTCATCGAAAAGGTCGAAACAGACAGTGAGCTTCCTGCCGGAACGGTGGTCGGAACGAGTATACCTGTCGGAACAAACATCGAAAACGCCTCCGCGTCGATAACCGTCTATATAAGCCGCGGCGAACAGGAGGAACTCGGAGATGCGGTAAGCACGGAGGATTAAAATCACCACAACCGAAAGGAAAAGGCGAATGTCAACAACCGAAACACAGTCAACAAGCGATGCTTCCCTGCAAACCGGCAGAATAATCAAGGGCGTCGGAGGACTTTACACCGTCCGTATCGGAAACTCCGTTTACACGATGAACGCAAAGGGGATTTTCCGCAAAGACAACCTCACTCCCCTGCCCGGCGATATCGTTGACTGCACACTGCCGCGAGAGGGCGACGACAACGGCGTGATAAGTGCGATAAGGTCACGCAAAAACAGTCTTATCCGTCCGGCGTGCGCAAATATCGACAGGCTTATTATCGTCGCCTGCAAATCAAGTCCCAAGGCGGATCTTTACACGCTTGACAAATTGTCTGCGGTTGCGGTGAAAAACGGAATTGAGGTCGTGTTCGTTTTCAACAAGGCGGATGCGGATTTTCCGTCCGAGCTTGCGGAAGTATACAGACTTTCGGGATTCCGCGTGTTCACGGTTTCCGTGGCGGACGCCGAAAAAAACGGTGCTTACGGCGAAGAATTTGCCTCACTCAGGCTTGCGATGCAGTGCGGAGTGAACATATTCTCAGGCGCTTCGGGCGTCGGAAAGAGCAGTATTATCGGTCACTTGTTCCCGGAGTTTGCCCCGGAAACGGGTGTGCTCAGCCGCAAAATTTCAAGGGGACGTCACACTACGCGTGCGACCGAGCTTTACCTTGCGGACGCCGAAACCGACACGTACATCGCCGACACTCCGGGGTTCAGTATGTTCGACGCCGCGTCATTAAGGCTTATAGAAAAGGACGAGCTTGTTTCGTGCTTTCCCGATATTGAAAAGTATTCTCACGGCTGCCGTTATCGCGACTGCTCACACACAAAGGAGGGTCCGGAGGACTGCACTGTGGCAAAAGCACTTAAAGAAGGACTTATTGCAAAGTCAAGACATCAGAGCTACTGCACGCTCAGAGATGAACTTGACGGCATAAACGAATGGGACACCTGATCCCGGAAAGGAAGGACAAAGATTTGGAAAAGAGAAAATGTTACATATTTGCATGGGGAAACGAGCCTTTCTCCGCCTCAACACTCGAAACAATGCCGACCTCGGACGATTTCCTTATAGCCGCAGACTCGGGCTGTGAAAAAATGCGCGGCTTCGGTCTCTGCCCCGACGTTGTAATAGGAGACATGGATTCATTCGACCTTGAACGTGCGAAGAATATATATCCGTCCGCCGACTTTATCATCTACCCCCCGGAAAAGGATTGGTCGGACACAAAGCTTTGTCTCGACTACGCCATTGAAAAGGGCTTTCGCGACATCATAATGGTCGGCGGTCTCGGAGGAAGACTTGATCACACGCTTGCCAACATCAATCTCCTGCGTTACGCTTACAAAAAGGGCGTGCGACTTGAGATAAACGACGGAAGAAACCGCGCTTTCTTCGTTAAGGACGACGATTTTTCCGTAAAGCGCACCTACAGAATGAAGTATTTCTCGGTAATACCGTTCTCGGAAAACCTCGAGGGTGTGTCTATGACGGGAGTGAAGTATCCACTCTCCGACGCGCTTGTGACGCGTGACAACGCAATAACCCTCTCGAACGAGATAACCGATCTTGCGGCGCACGTAACCATAAAGTCGGGCGAAGCGGTGGTAATAGAGAGTTCGGACTGACGCATACAGACATATAGAACAGATACATAAAGAGGAAAGGATTGAAATCTAATGCTTAAGAACATACCTAAGATACTTCCGCCGGAACTTCTCAAAATACTCTGCGAGATGGGACACGGAGACGAAATAGTTATTGCAGACGGCAACTTCCCCTCGGCAAGCATGGGTCAAAGAGTCGTATACATGACCGGAAACGGTGCGACGGAGGTGCTTGAAGCGGTACTCGAGCTTTTCCCTCTCGACACGTACCAGCAGCCGCTTTACCTTATGGCGGTAACGCCCGGCGACACAGTCAAGACTCCCATCTGGGACGAGTATAAAAAGGCGGCGGCAAAGTATACCGACAGCGGATTTGAGGAAATCGAACGCTTTTCGTTTTACGAGCGTGCAAAGAAAGCGTATGCCGTCATCGCAACCGGTGAAAGTGCGCTTTACGCCAATATCATTCTGAAAAAGGGCTGCTGCTAAACACAGCGGCATCACAAAAGGTGAAGAATATGAAGTGTTACGACATTGCGATTCTCGGTGCAACCATGTTTGCCGCCGGAATAATTCAGAGTCTTTCCGAAGAAAAACGCAAGGACTGTATTGTAATCGAAAGCTCTTTCGGCTATGCGTCGGATTTTGTCCCGGCGATGAAAGCAACTCCCCTCTGCAAGCCCGTTTCAGAACTTTCTTTCAGCACGAGGACGACGGAGCTTCTCGGCTCACTTGTCGAAAAGGGAATGATAAGTTCCGACGGAAGAATTCACGTAATACCGTTTTCTTTTGTCTGCTCGACTCTTCTTTCGGGATGCGGCAAAATGCTTTTGGGTACGTCAGTTACCTCCGTCGAGAAAAGCCGTGACGACAAAGATCTCTGCGTCATCAAATATGTAAACTCTGCCGGCTTAGACTCGGTGTGTGCGTCAAAGATTATTGACACGACAAATCTCGGCTTTATGCGCTCGTATGAGGGATTGAGACTCACCGAAAACTCCGACGCAAAAAAGTACTTCTGTGCAAGCCTTGTAAAGCACTCCGATAACGCAAAGGACATTTCGTCATACTTTGACAGCGAGGGTGAAGTTTTTGCGGTAAAGGGTGCTTTGGAGGACGAATACATACTTAAGCTCAGTGTCCCGGAAAATGCGGGTTTCGCCAAGGCACGTGAGCTTATGGCGGCAAAGTGGGCGTATCTCTCGGAAAACGAATTTGACGGTTGGAGAATAGGTGCGGTTGCTTCGTCGTTTGAGTACGACTATCCGTCAGCGAAACGCATTGAGAAAAATCTTTACGACTTTATACCGTCAACGTCATACGGCGACCCTGTAAGCGCTTTCGAGGGGGGATACAGATGCTTCTGACATACATTGAAAACAAACGGCTTATCCGTGAAGAATACAGCGGAAAATTTGACCGTGAATGCGATATACTCGTTGTCGGTCTCGGCACTGCCGGAGCATTGGCGGCAATCTGTGCGGCAGAGAGCGGACTTCACACAATAGGCGTCGAGAAGGCGACCGCAATGGGCGGCATGGGAACTCTCGCCTGCGTTTGGGACTACTACTACGGTTCAAGCGGCGGTGAGTACGAAGACATTGACAGGCGCAGTCTCGAGGTCACGGAAAACGAACACTATCTCCCGGTCGGCAATCCGAAGATATGCATAAACGGCGCAGTAAAGCAGCAGCTCATGGAAAGCGATGCAATGAGAAACGGCTGTCGTCTCATATACGACGCAAGCGTATGCGGTGTGTTTGTCGGAGACGGCGAAAAGGTATGCGGCGTACGTGTTTTCCATGACGGCAGCTTTGTCGATATAGGTGCAAAGGTCGTTATCGACTCAACAGGAAATGCGACGGTATGCCGTTTTGCAGGATGTAAATTCAGCGGCGGACGCAAGTTCGACAACATACACATGAACGCATCAAAGCCTACCGTCGCTCTGAGACGCGGCTGTGCAAGAGGCGAATGGGGCATGGGCGGACGCATTGACGGTGTTTCTCCGGACGATGTGACAAAGGCAATCACAAACGGTATAGTGACAGGCATTCTTGCAAGGCAGCACTTTACATCCGACGGACGTGCGCTCTTTGACGGTGCGCTTCTCGGTGTGCGTGAGTCGCCCAATATAATTGCCGACGAGATATACACTCTCGGGGACTACCGCCGTGGAAAACCGCAGAAAGATGTGCTTATGTACGCCTGCGGACCTCTTGACTGCACGAACCGCGACACCGCTTTCGAGGACGACGAATCACAGAATTACCGTGTTCTCTGCAACCTTGCCGACTACGGCTTCTCTCTCGGAGTTTCCCGTGACATGATGCTTCCGAGAGGTAAAGAGGGGATAATTGTCGCCTGCCGTGCGGTCGGAGTGGATCACACACTTGCCGGAATGCTTCGCATGAAAAAGGATATGCAGAAGATGGGCGAAGCGGCGGCAGTTCTTGCGAGTGAATCGATAAAACAGGGAAAAACGCTCCGCAAAACAGACCTTGAACCCATTATTAAGCGTCTTTCTGAAACCGGCTGTTATGACAAGGCAAATGACATGGGGCTGTGTTTTCTCGAAAAACAGTACATATACACGCCGAGAGAGCTTGCGGCAAACAAAGCTGAGCTTGAAAAGGCATTTGAGAGCGACGAACCGGGACTCGGAGTGTGGAGTTACATATCGGGTAACGCAAAGGTAAGCGACTCCGAAATGACAGAGCTTCTCGGTGCGGAGAAAAAGAACGTGCGCTACGGTGCGGCACTTTGTCTCGGTATCATTGGTCATCATGAGGCATTGACGGTAATCCGTGAAATGTTCGCCGACACATATCCCCTTGCAAATGTTCCCGGAAATGTAAGCAGTCCGTGGGCAAGCTTCTATCCGTCCGACATTCAGGCGATAATTCTTCTCGGACGTTTTGCGGACAAAGAGTCTGCCGAAGAGCTTCTCGAAATTGTACGTGACGGCGGACGCAAAAGGGCGGCGCACTTTACCGAAACCAAACACTCGGTCGCAAAGCCTGTGCAGTACTTTGAATATGCCGCAAAAGCGGTGCTTGACATTGCCGAAAAGCATGTCGACGATGCTCTCAAGAGCGAACTCAAATACGCACTCTCCTCCTCGGATATTCTCAAAGGCAGCGACTATCTCGACTCCGTGAAAAAATTTGAAGGTAAGCTTTGATATCAAAGCAAAGAGGTGACATTATGTTTGAAAGAATCTCTCCCGAACAGGCAGGTGTATCGTCAAAGGCGGTGCTCAAATTCATAAAGACGCTTGAAAAGTACAGATTCAACACGCACAGCATTATCATGGCGAGAGGCGGCAAAATCTTCTCCGAGTGCTACTATGCCCCCTTTGACCGCAATTTCAAGCACAGAATGTATTCAGTATCGAAGAGCTTTGTGTCGGTTGCGGTGGGACTTCTCGTCGAAGACGGCAAAATAAGCCTTGACGACACGCTTATGTCGTATCTTCCCGAATACACGGAAAAGGCAAAGGAAGCAGGAAACTTCGAGTATCTGAACGCCATGACAATAAGGGATATGCTCGAAATGCAGACCTGCAAGGGCAACTCACGTATTGACTGGTTTGCGGCTAAGCTTCCCGACAGAGTGGACGTCTACTTCAAAAAGGGTTACGACAGACCCTCCGGCATGATTTTCAACTACGACAGCCCCGGCTCGTATATGCTCGGAGTTATTGTCGAGAGAATAACCGGGAAACCTTTCCTCGATTTTATGAAGGAGCGGTTTCTCGAAAAGTGCGGTTTTTCCTCCGACGCCTACTGTCTCAAGTGTCCCGGCGGTCACTCGTTCGGAGACTCGGGAGTTATGTGTACGGCGAGAGATCTTCTCATTTTCGCACGCTTCGTAATGAACGGCGGCACATGGGAGGATGTTCGTTACATGGACGAGGGCTACCTTCGTGAAGCAACCTCGCGCAAAACCGCAAACGAGGTAAGAGACATAGTTACCTACGACTCTCTCGGCTACGGATATCAAATCTGGAAAGCTCCGCGCGATGGCTTTGCGTTCGTCGGAGTGGGCGATCAGTTTGCGATATGCGACCCGAAAACCGATTTTATTTTCATCATAAACTCCGACGATCAAGGTTACACCAACTCAAGACCTATCCTCTATCATGCGCTTTACGACTACATAGTCGAGGAACTTGGGGAATCTCTACCCGAGGACAAAAAGGCATACGGTGAGCTTCTCGAATACGAAAAGACGCGCAAGCTCAACATTGCAAGAGGCAGTATCTCAAGTGCGTATGCCGACGCGGTAAACGGCGTCACATTCAATCTCGAACCGAATCCCATGGGAATCACTCATTTCAGGCTAAGCTTTGACGGCGACGAGGGTGTGTTCTCCTACACAAATGCGCAGGGCGGCAAAGAGCTTCGCTTCGGCTTCGGCAAGAACGTGTTCGGAATATTCCCCCAGACGGGTTACTCCGACATGGTGAGCGGCGAGGACTGTCCCGGAAACACATACAAGTGTGCGGTATCCGCCGAATGGCAGGAGGAAAAGAAGCTTCACCTCAAGGTGCAGATAATCGACAAATGTTTCGGACTTCTCGATATACTCTTCTCTTTCAGGGACGAAAAGGTTCTTGTTGCGATGGAAAAGACCGCCAAGAACTTCCTCGACGAATACACCGGCTTTGCCAACGGCAAGAGAGCTTAACTGTCACGTAAATAAAATAACAAACACTCGGTCGCAAAGCCTGTGCAGTACTTTGAATATGCCGCAAAAGCGGTGCTTGACATTGCCGAAAAGCATGTCGACGATGCTCTCAAGAGCGAACTCAAATACGCACTCTCCTCCTCGGATATTCTCAAAGGCAGCGACTATCTCGACTCCGTGAAAAAATTTGAAGGTAAGCTTTGATATCAAAGCAAAGAGGTGACATTATGTTTGAAAGAATCTCTCCCGAACAGGCAGGTGTATCGTCAAAGGCGGTGCTCAAATTCATAAAGACGCTTGAAAAGTACAGATTCAACACGCACAGCATTATCATGGCGAGAGGCGGCAAAATCTTCTCCGAGTGCTACTATGCCCCCTTTGACCGCAATTTCAAGCACAGAATGTATTCAGTATCGAAGAGCTTTGTGTCGGTTGCGGTGGGACTTCTCGTCGAAGACGGCAAAATAAGCCTTGACGACACGCTTATGTCGTATCTTCCCGAATACACGGAAAAGGCAAAGGAAGCAGGAAACTTCGAGTATCTGAACGCCATGACAATAAGGGATATGCTCGAAATGCAGACCTGCAAGGGCAACTCACGTATTGACTGGTTTGCGGCTAAGCTTCCCGACAGAGTGGACGTCTACTTCAAAAAGGGTTACGACAGACCCTCCGGCATGATTTTCAACTACGACAGCCCCGGCTCGTATATGCTCGGAGTTATTGTCGAGAGAATAACCGGGAAACCTTTCCTCGATTTTATGAAGGAGCGGTTTCTCGAAAAGTGCGGTTTTTCCTCCGACGCCTACTGTCTCAAGTGTCCCGGCGGTCACTCGTTCGGAGACTCGGGAGTTATGTGTACGGCGAGAGATCTTCTCATTTTCGCACGCTTCGTAATGAACGGCGGCACATGGGAGGATGTTCGTTACATGGACGAGGGCTACCTTCGTGAAGCAACCTCGCGCAAAACCGCAAACGAGGTAAGAGACATAGTTACCTACGACTCTCTCGGCTACGGATATCAAATCTGGAAAGCTCCGCGCGATGGCTTTGCGTTCGTCGGAGTGGGCGATCAGTTTGCGATATGCGACCCGAAAACCGATTTTATTTTCATCATAAACTCCGACGATCAAGGTTACACCAACTCAAGACCTATCCTCTATCATGCGCTTTACGACTACATAGTCGAGGAACTTGGGGAATCTCTACCCGAGGACAAAAAGGCATACGGTGAGCTTCTCGAATACGAAAAGACGCGCAAGCTCAACATTGCAAGAGGCAGTATCTCAAGTGCGTATGCCGACGCGGTAAACGGCGTCACATTCAATCTCGAACCGAATCCCATGGGAATCACTCATTTCAGGCTAAGCTTTGACGGCGACGAGGGTGTGTTCTCCTACACAAATGCGCAGGGCGGCAAAGAGCTTCGCTTCGGCTTCGGCAAGAACGTGTTCGGAATATTCCCCCAGACGGGTTACTCCGACATGGTGAGCGGCGAGGACTGTCCCGGAAACACATACAAGTGTGCGGTATCCGCCGAATGGCAGGAGGAAAAGAAGCTTCACCTCAAGGTGCAGATAATCGACAAATATTTCGGACTTCTCGATATACTCTTCTCGTTTAAGGACGAAAAGGTTCTTGTTGCGATGGAAAAGACCGCCGAGAGCTTCCTCGACGAATACACCGGCTTTGCCAACGGCAAGAGAGCTTAACTGTCACGTAAATATAAATGAAAACGGGGACTGTACTTTAAAGGTACGATCCCCGCATTTTTTATAGCCGTTTTATTTCTTCGACGATATAATTTCCTTTGCCATTTCGACAAGCTCGTCGGACGAAATATCGTTTATGCCAAAAACAAAGAGATAATATGAGATACCGTCGGTGTTCCACATTGCCGAGGTGCAGTTGATTTCCGTCTTTACGGGTCTTGCGTTTTCTCCTTCAAAGTTCTCTTTATTGACACTACTGAAAAAGTACGTTCCCTCCTCTTCAAGCACTTTGTCTTCATCGGTCATTACGTAATCCTCCGGAACAAGAAGCATAATCTGCTCGGACTTGTAAATATCCGTTCCATCGTAAGTTTCGGCGAATGTGGCTTTGTCTCCTTTCAGATACTGTGAATACGACATATCGTCTTCGTACTCTTTTTCTATATTGAGAGTGATTTCGCGGTCGCCGTTTTTATAAGTAATGTCAATTCCGTAAAACAAGGGCGAGTCGGTTCCGTCGTCGTAGACGTCGTAGTTATTTATCTTTGCTGCACCGTCAAAGATATAGCCGTTCGAGAAGCGTTCGGGGATTTCGTAGCCAAGCTCAAAGCCGAACTTTTTCTCGAATTTTTCGTCCTGAGGCAATTTTTCGTATGACTTATACGTGTAATTCGACGACGACCAGCCGATGCGCGAGCTCTTGATTTTCGCGCCTCCGGCAAACACAGCCCCCGTGAGAATCAATGCCGCCGCGGCAAATGCCAGCACTTTTTTCCATGTAAAACCTCTGTTAATCATAGTACTCCTTCTTTCCTGTTCGCAATGTTCCGTCTTCTCGGGAAGCATCTCCAGAGTGTCCGCCACCCTTTTTGAAAACGTCTCGGAAGGAAACGGGTAAAGTTCGTCAAGCTTTTCGATTTTCATATTCTTCACATTCCTTTCTTACTCCGACAGATACTCTTTAAGTTTTTTGCGTGCGTGAGAAAGTCTGCTTTTGACGGTTCCGCACGGTACTCCCGTCATCTGCGCCGTTTCCACAATGCTGTAGCCCTCTATGTAGTAAAGCACCACGGCAAGACGAAGCCCCTCGTCAAGGCTGTCAACCGCTTTTTTTACTGCGTACCGCTCTGCATAGCTGTCTCCGCTTTCGTCCGACGGTATATTTTCCGCGGCTTCCTCGTCATACGGCAGAAACCGTCCGTACTTACGCTTATACATTTTGCATTCGTTTATGAGTATTCTTGTCAGCCATGTTCGGAAATAATTCTCGTTTTTCAATCCGTCCAAATTCCGCCATGCGGCGAGTATTGCATTTGCGACGGCGTCCTCACAGTACGAATCGTTTCCGAGAATGCACTTTGCCGTTCGGTACAGCGTTTTTTCGCATTCCTTTACCTTATCGGCAAACTCCGTTTTTTCCATTTCGTTTTCCTTTCGCAAATTCTTCGTTTTGGTAACAAGCCGAGTACTCTTTTTCTCATTACGTCAATTAGATGAATCTTTATGCCGTTCGGTTCACGCAGAATAAAAAAAAGTCCCCCAAATTCGGAGGACTTACACTTTCTGTCACCTCAGTTCGGACATATTGCCCGTGATAAGGTCTATCTCGTAATACTTATCGTAGCTGAACGTGACGGTCTTTGTCTCTTCGTCTATTTTTACAAAGTCAAAGGTCTTGGTGCCGTAAAGGCTTACCGACTCGAAAAAGTCGGCGTAATTCGTCACGTTGCCGTAGTTGTCGATACGGAGAAGAAGCATATTCGGTCCGTGCGGAGTGCCTTGCGAAAGTGCGAGGAAAGTACACTCGTCGAAATCCGCTCTTGCACGAACGACGGCATAAAATCCCTCTTCCGAGGTGTAATACCTGACAAGCGCTTCTCTCGGGGGCTTATACGGTTCGAGCTTGTCCGCTATCCTGCAAAGCAATTCATAGTTAAGACACTGACTGTAGCCGCTTTGAATCTCAAGTCTCGGTACTGTCGCTCCCTCATCAAGGTACATCTCAACGTGCGAAGACGGGATTTTTACATAGCCTATAATATATGCAGCACTGCCGACAGTGAGTGTACACGGCGAGTATTCGGGAAGTGAAGAATAATATGCGGCATATTCCTCGGAGGAATAATCAATCGGTTTATAATCGTCGGTGTGCCGCCTGAAAAATGCGTATTCGTCCGATGACAGCGAGAGAAAATCATAATTCTTCTCACTCAAAATTCTGTTGAACTCGTACATCTTTGCGACGTCGGTTACAAGGAAGTCGAGCGACACACGTCTTTCGTCGGGATTCCATTTGCATACCGCTCCGTACCTTGAATAGGGCGTACCGTAGAGTGCGGCGTTTCCGATATCCTCAACTGCCGCCGCCATTCTTCCGCCGAGTGAAAATGCCTTTATCTCATAGCCGTTGAGGTAGGTTTTGATGTCGCTCTCATATATGTTTCCGACCGGAACGCCGACGGTGTCGCCTTTTTCTGTTTTCTCCGATTCACCTTTTACATAGAAATTATGGAAATCGACGATGAGCGTTCTTATGCTGTCCTCATAGCTGACGGAAGCACCGAGTTTTGCGAGATCTTCAAGCACGATTGCGGTTTTACCGCCGATGTTATACGATTCGACCTCATACCCGTTGACGGTCGCCGTTATGTCGGTCGAGTAAATGTTGCTGATACCGTCGTCATTCTCTGCAAACGCACCGAGACCGCTAACACTGCGCGGATAGGAATAATTCCCACAGATAACACCATCGTTCTTTGCGGACACTGCGAAGACACAGGCGACTATGAAAACTCCAAATGCGGCGGCCGTGACCAAACCTTTTAACTTCATAACTCATCGTCCTTTCATGTAAAATGTATCATTTGTTTCTCGTACACTTTTCTGCGTCTATCGCAAGCACAAGTATAAGTGCGGCAAGTGAGTCGTTATCATTCACAACGTCTATCACATATGTATCTGAAAATCTGAAAAGCTCCTTTGAAACGGTCGCAACAAGGTTGCCTGCCGAGTCGACGATGCGGTAATCCCATCCCCAGAAGTCGCCCTCTACCTGCCAGCCGTTGAAGTCAATCGTAAATTTCTGCGTGAAGAACGAAAACTCCTTGCAGATACAGCCGACGTAGTTTCCGCCGATGTACAGGTCGAATTTCGGGAGAAACGTGAACACTCTCTCCTTCACGACTCCAAGCTCATTTCCGTATCTCCCGTCTTCAATCACAAATTTATGTCCCCACGAAAGCTTTCCTCGTACCGAATATGCGATACCGCCGCCTTCGTAGTAAATATCGTAGCTGTCAAACCATGAAAAAATGCGCTGTTTAAACAGTAATTTCATGTTTACCTCCCCTTTTCGGCTTCAGTGTAGCATAAAAAAATGACGGCAAGGTAGCGCAATTCTAAAAAAAGTATAAAAATATACCGTGCCGGGAAATATTGCTCCGTCGGCACGGCACTTTCTTTTGAATTACTTGCAGAGTTCGTATGTATCTCTTGCGATCATAAGCTCTTCGTTGGTCGGGATAACAAGCATCTTGACCTTTGCGTCTGGAGCGGAGATGTCGTTCTCGTCGGAGGTTCTCTTAGCCTTTGCATTAAGCTCCTCGTCGATCTTCACGCCCATGAATGCGAGCTTCTCGGCAACTCTCGAACGGTACTGAGGATTGTTCTCACCGATACCGCCGGTGAAGATAACCGCGTCAAGACCGCCCATAGCTGCGGCGAAACCGCCGATGTACTTTGTGAGCTGGTGACAGAGCATGGACTCGATAAGCTGTGCTCTCTTGTCTCCTGCCCTGGCTGCCTCTTCGATGTCTCTGTTATCGCTTGTTTTCTGGGAAACACCGAGAATACCGGACTTCTTATTCATTATGGTGTCAATTTCAGCCGGTGTGAGGTTCTCCTTCTGCATGAGAAGAGGAATAATTGCCGGATCAATGGAACCGCAGCGTGTACCCATCATGATACCCTCAAGAGGCGTAAGACCCATGGTTGTGTCGAAGCACTTTCCGTTCATGATTGCGGAAATGGACGAGCCGTTTCCGAGGTGGCAGGTGACAATCTTCGTATCGGTTCTGCCGAGCATAGCGGCTGCTCTGAGGCTTACGTATCTGTGGGACGTGCCGTGGAAGCCGTAGCGGCGGATCTTATACTTTTCGTAGTACTCATAGGGAAGCGCATAGAGGTATGCATAGTCGGGCATTGTCTGGTGGAAGCCTGTGTCGAACACCGCAACCTGCGGAACCCCGGGCATAAGCGACTCGCACGCTCTGATACCCGTGAGGTTGTGGGGGTTGTGGAGCGGTCCGAGTTCGATGCACTCCGTTATCGCTTCGATAACCTTATCGTCAACGATAACCGAACCCGAGAACTTCTCGCCGCCGTGGAGGACTCTGTGACCTACAGCGGAAATCTCGGAAAGGCTCTTGATAACGCCGTGTTCCTCCGATACGAGAGTATCGAGAACGAGCTTTACAGCCTCAGCATGATTTGCCATCCGGATGTCAATCTTGTAGTCGTCTCTGCCGGGAACCTTGTGCTTGAAGTTGCCGCCGGCAATACCTATTCTGTCGCACTGACCCTTTGCGAGAACGCTGTCATCGGACATATCGAAAAGCTGATACTTTATCGACGAACTTCCGGCATTGATTACGAGAATTTTCATTTGATACACCTGTCCTTTATATTATTGTTTGCATGCAAATTTACAACAAGTAATTATACACCCAAATCCTTTTTTTTTCAAGTGTATTCCCTCATTTTTTTAAACTTGTTTACATTCTGTGCATTTTCTTGCATATTATGCTGTTATGCGCAAAACAGAGGCATAACGTCAAACGAAATGCCTCTGTCTGTATTTGGCAAAACAGGTATTTATCCGCCTATCAGATTCTTGAAAAACTGCGACAAATCTGAAAGCGTCACCGTTCCGTCACGGTTTGTATCCATCTGTGCGTAGGTCTTACGGCGTGAGATATTCTTTAAGAAGCACGTCAGGTCTGCCGCATTGACCGTCTTATCTCCGTTGATATCTCCGATAACGGCGTTCGGATCATCAATTATCGAGAAGCGAATAATTCCCGCATTTCCTGCCGGGATATAGATATACTTATCCGTGATAAGAGCAAGATCCGGGTTGCTGTTTACCTTGATATAGCTCAGCAGAACGGCGTTCTCAATGTCTGTCACGTCTACCGCGAAAAATTCTCCGCTTGTTCTGTTGCTTGCACAGAGGAGATTTCCCTCAATTACCGTCTTGCCGGAAACATACAGCGTGTTTCCGTTTTCGTCCTTAGGCGGTTTATTGCCGCTTTTGTCTTTAACGACATATTTTGTAAGCGTATTAAGATTACTCAAGGTTTCATCGAGCGGATCAAAGACCATATGGGAACCCCTCAAATTAGTGACGACCTTATCACCGTAAGGAGCAATACCGTTCGACATCGGAGATGCACCGGTGATCTTTCTGCTCGCAACAAATGCGTGCGGAATCTCTCCGTTTTCGTCCTCGAGCATATCGATTACCTTCATAACGCCTGTATGCCACATAATTACGGCATATCTTCCGTCAACCAAACCGCTTGAGAACTGACGGTAATACAGAAGTCCCGTTGAACCGGAGTTGAACACGGTCTGACCGCTGCCTGCAGTTTCACCCGGAATGTCATCATACACGATACCCACGGGATTATCGAGATCTCTGAAATCTATCACTTCGGCATACTGTCCGCCGAGATGTACGAGAACATAGTTTCCGTCTGTTGAAAGCAGCAGCTGCTTTGCCGGCTGGACGAAGGTTGAGTAATTTAAGAGCGACTTCTTGTTGGAAAGCCTCGTAAGAGTAACCTTATCTTCCCCGATACTGTAGATTGAAGTGCCGTTTCTGCCCTCAGCGGCATACAGTCTGTTTCCGAAGACCTTTACGTCTCCGACAATACCGCCGACATCGTAGTTTTTCAAAAGCTTGAGATCCTCATCGTATATTCTTATTCCGCCGAAACCGCAGGCGGCATATATTATACCGTCCTTTTCAGCTGAGGCATATGCCTGACCGCCGCACATTGTGTGTTCGTAGTTTGTAAGTGTATCGGCAAGAAAGTC
This sequence comes from uncultured Eubacteriales bacterium, assembly GCA_934502885.1. Classification (GTDB taxonomy): domain Bacteria; phylum Bacillota; class Clostridia; order Oscillospirales; family CAG-382; genus CAKSUT01. Next base: position 289,927 of record CAKSUT010000002.1, read on the forward strand.
GAAGTCATAAAACTCGCCAGCCTCGGTAAGAGTACCGCTCGGCTCCCTCTCCGCTGTTTTGAATACAAAGCTCTCTGCGCCGTACTCGGCTGCATCGAATATGTGAAGGTCGGTTCCCGTTGCGGCAATATACATATATCCGTCGGTTACGGCAAAGCCTCCGATGGGAGATTTCAAAAAGCTGCTTGTGTCGTATGGAAAATGAAAATCCGATGTGACGGTTTCAATTCCGTGATGACCTTTATACTGATTATATCTTGCCGTTCCGCTCGGAATCACTACGGAAATATGTGAAAGCCGTATGGGACTTTCGGGATTGGTAACATCGTAAACGAATATACCGTTGAAGGTATTGCTCAAATATGCGTATTTCGTTCCGTTCCTTTCCGAAAGCTCAACCGTCCAATAGTCATCTCCGAGCTTATAGAACGTTCCGTCTATTCTCACTGTCGAAAGATATGTGTAACTGCCGTTCTTTATGTCCGAAACATCGAAAATATCCATGCCGTTTCCATAGCCCCAGCTGAGAGTTCCCTTGGGAGAGGTTGAGCTGTAACCGGGCGAATGATGTCCTGTTGCGGCATAGAGGATACCGTCCTTTATCTTTATGCCGTCGCCCTGTCCGGTAAGGGGAATGTTGACAATATTTCTCGGATTTGCGGGATTTGAAACGTCAAAGACCTGTACCTCTCTGTTTGCCCAGCAGCCTGCGTAAAGAAGTCCGTCGATTATCTCGCACGACTGTGCCTCACCGGAATATATGACGGAGACATGGTGCGGTTTGTCTATATCCGAGATATCAATGATTTCGGTTCCGAAGGTACGGCAGGAAACAAAGGCATACTTTTCGGTCACGGCAAGACCCGTCGCCATTTCTATTGTATCATATGCCGCAGCTATGACGGGATTTTCCTTATCGGTCACATCAATAATGTACATACCGCAATCACGGGCGGTGATTATCACAGCCTCCTTATCCGGCACAAGCCTTATCTGCCGAACCGTGCCGAGATTTTCTATGCCGGACTTCCAAACGGGAGCGGAGGGATCTTCCTTTATGGAAAGAATATCAAATGCACCCCCGTTTATGACGTAGAGATACTCACCGTCCGTATCCACATCGGTGGCACGGCCGATTTTTGACGCATCGCCGAAGCCGGTTGCGGAATCGTCAAGATCTATTTTCTTCCAGCCTTCCTCGGGGCAGAGAAATTGCCCGTGCTCAAGAGCGGCGATCGTTGTACTTTTTCCGTAATATGTGAGAGAAAGACCCGATACAAGTATATCTCCGCTTCTGTCCGCAATATCAAAACGCACTCCGCCGACATTCGATGTACAGCTGTACGGCACGCTGAATTTTGTCCACTGTGTGGGAACATAATATGTAAATGTCGTGTCACCTGCCACAGCACCGTTGTTATCTGAAAGAGAAATCTCAACCGGCATAACTCCGGTCAATGCCTTTGCGTAAAATTCAAGGTGTACGACATTTCCGCTTGTCTCTGCCATGCCCATACCGTCGAGCTTTGTGAAAGCCGCAAAGGAAGAAACATCGGAGGTTCTCGATATTTTCAATGCCGAGGTATACTCAAAGCCGTCAAATGCGATGCTTTCGGTTCCGACAGAACCTGTTGCATCGGACTCCGATACCGCCTTTGTGTTCTCAATAAAATTCTCGGGAGTTATCACTTTCTCCCCCTCCGTCGGAATATAGGTCTTTTCACCGGCAGGCACTATTCTCGCCGAACCTGTCGGAAGGTCGGAAAGCTGTACGTTTGTGCCGTAGTTTATTATTTCAAGATCAGCGATATACACCGTCTGAAGCTGCTCGCCGAATCTCATAATAAACTGATTCGGTACATTTACAGCTTTTGCCGGAAGATAATAATACGTCCACTCTGCGGCGAGCGGATATCCGCTCCATTTGGTAAGAGTATCCGTATTAGTGTCGGAATCAAAGAATCGGTAACCTATTTTTCCCGGTCCTCCGACTGTCTTTGCTGCAAATTTCAGCATTATTATGTCATCAGCCTCTATATTTGTAACACTGTTTTTGAGTAAATACTTTATTGCGAGTGCATTGGCATTGACAACTCCGCTTGTATTTTGGGAAAGTGCCGTGATATCGAATTTCAGCGCCTTATCAAACGGCGCTTCATCGTCTGACGGCACATCGACCGCCTCAACTGTCATTGCCGCATCGCCTGAAATTACATTGTACAACGAACTTAACTCCTCGCCGCTTCGCATAACAAATGTTTCTGCCGAGAGAGCAATGCTCTTAACCTTACCGTCAAGCTCTTCCGGAACTCCGTCCGCCGCCGAAAACAACGTACCTGAGATAATTCCGAACATCAATGCTATGCTAAGCAGCTCAATCAGAACGTTCTTTTTCAAGGTGTTTCATCCTTTCCGATACATAACATATTAGCCGTAAGCTCATACGGACAGCAAGAGTAAACTCACAGCATCTTGCGGTAATTGTAACATTTTTTACGTATTAAGTCAATGCGTTTTAGGTCATTTTTACTTTAGATTTCAGTCAAAGGGTCATCACAAGCAAAAAAACGGGCAGAGACAACGGTTTAAACGCAACTGTCATCTCTGCCTTTATCTATCGCAAGCGTAAGGTGGTGTCGTCCTCCGCTTCCGAAGCAAAATTATTTGTAGACCTTTATAAGGGTTGCAAGCTTTTCCTCGAAGGTGGACTTGTTCGCCATCCAATAAGAAGCGAGGGTATTCTGACCGCTCATTACAAAGGTTGTCGGACCGAAGCCGATTGCCTGATCCATAAACTTTGCGGAATTCTTGATTATCGGAATCATCTGCTCCGACTCCATATCACGGGTTGATTTTATCGTGAGAACGATATCGTAGTAGGTGGGAAGAACAATCTCGCTTCCGTAATATGCCCATGTTTCGAGAGTTGCGCCGACAAGGTCGTAGCGGTCGGGGTCGAGAGTTACGGGGATATACGTAAGGCATCCTATATTCGCACTTCTCGAATAGTAGCTCTCCTGCTCCTCGTTGAGCTTGGGGTAAGGAACGAATCCGAAGTCGTCCTCCATATCGCTGTAGCCCTGAAGGTGGTGGAAGAAGCCGTCAACGAAGAGAAGATTTCCGCTCTTGAAAGCGTTTCTGTAAACCGCCGACGACGCACCCTCGTACACCGCTCCGGGGTTGGCGAACACCTCGATCATTGCGTCGATTACGGCGTTCTGCTGCTGCGAATAAATGTTGAGTACGGGAAGTCCGTTGTCGTCCTTCTTGAGCGTTTCGCCGCCGTAGCCGACATAGAGTGCCGGAATCTGCTCATACTGCCAGCCGTTGAAGCCGTAGCGGTCGTTGTCGATATCCATCTGACCGTCGCCGTTGAGGTCTTTTGTCGCTTTCTGTATGTACTCGACGAATTTGTCGTGCGTCCACGTCCCGTCGAACACCATCTGATACGGATACTCAAGCTCAAGCTCGTCCATGAGGTTCTTGTTGAATATCAGGCACTCGGTGTTTGTGAAGGTGTCGATGTTGTAGTCGCCGGTCATGGCGAAAATCTTGTTGCCGAACGTAATGTCTCTTATTGCGTTGGAATACCACCACGGCTTTTCGATGTTTATGTACGGAAGCGTATTCCAGTCAACGAACATTCCCTCGTTTATGAGTCCCGGCATACCGGTGTGCTGAACGTGGAAAAATGCGTCGTAAGTCTTGTCTCCTGCAAGAATGAGAGAGGATATCTTGTTTGTTTCGGTGCTCTGATCGCCGCCGGAGGTTGTAAGCGTACTTCCCACTATATTGAAGTCTATACCGAGGCGGTTCTTTACCGCTTCGTTTCTTTCATAGCACTTGTCGAGAAGAAGGTCGTCGCTCGGCTCGTCGGCGCGCAGATACCTTGCGCTCGCACTGTAGGCAACGTACATATTGAAGGTTTCGCCGTCAAAGCGCACGTCGCTCGGTATTCCGAGAGCGTCGGTATCGCCGCTGTTGTCCGTCACCTCGCCGTTCGGAGTATCGTCTCCGGGTTTATTTGCGTCGTCGGCATCTTTTTTCGCGCACGACGCCGCGGAAAGGACAAACGAAGCGCAGATGAGAGAGGAAAGTATTCTTTCAAAAAGCTTCTTGTTCATGTATAAAAGCACTCCTTACAAATAATTCGCATTAAAGCTGCACCTGTATATACATTATACACATACAGCCACTCAAAGTCAATAGCGGGTGTATGAATTATTGCCATATTTATCAGAAAAGTGTACTTTCATCGCAAAATTGCACCTTATTTGTACTCTCGCTTTTGCAAAATGTACTTGACTTGCGCCGCGACGTGTGTTAAAATACAGTATATCCATCGAAAAGGAGGCAATAACCTTGAAATACATATACAACATTCCGCACACAGCGGACATAGAAAAAGCCGAGAAAGTGAGAATCGCAAACAACAACTGGAACATGGAAAGCGCGCCGGAGGTTTATTTTCAAGCGGCGTTTGACGGAGAAAATCTCACCGTCAAGATGACCTGCCTTGAGGCGAATCCGCTGACACGTTATACGAAGAATTACGACCCGGTCTACCTCGACAGCTGTATGGAGTGTTTCCTGTGCCTTTCGCCCGAGGAGTCGGAAAGGTACGTAAACATCGAGACAAATTCGAGCGGAGCGATAATTTGCAGCGTCGGCACGGGACGGCACGACAGAGAATCTGTTTTGGAAAAGTACGGCCTTCTTCCGCAGGTGAATGTTACGAAAAAAGACGACCGCTGGTCTGTGCTGGTCGTCCTTACTCCTGAGTTTACGGAAACGGTATTCGGCAAAAAGCTCTCGGTCGGGAGCCGCTTCGCCGGCAACTTCTACAAGTGCGATGAGGACAGCGACAATCCTAACTTTCTCTCGTGGACCGAAATCAAAACAGAAAAGCCTGATTTTCACAGACCGGAATTTTTCGGGGAGCTTGAAATTGTCGGCTGACGATAAATCGTTTTCGGGCGTTATCAGCCCTCCTTTTCGGAGGGATCTGTGGTAATTCCGAAGTTGCGGTACTTCACGATATCGGTCTGCTCACGAAACGCCTTGCGGTATTCGGTGGGGTAAAGTCCGAACGCCTTCTTAAACTCTGCGGAAAAATAGCTCTGCTCACAGAAGCCGAGTGCCTGCGATATTTCGGTGACGGTGTTCTCTGTCCCCTCGAGCATTCTCTTTGCGGCGCGGAGTCTTTCTTCCTTTATGTATTTGTGAGGAGTCATACCCATTTCGCGCTTGAACACCTCGATTACCTTTTTGACGGAGGTATTGAAGTGCATGGCTATTTTTTCAAGGCTGACGTCGCTGTTGAGATAGGTATCGATATACGACTTAATATGCTTTACATCGGAGAGCTTTTCGCGGCGTTCTCCGATTTTGTTATTGTTGCTGTAGACGGCGAAAAAGATATCGAGTATTCGGTGAGACATATCGAAAAGCGAGCATTTGCCGTTCTCGAGGTCGCTTATAACCACCTCAAACTGCGACTGCATATCGACCGTCGCAACCGTCACCGCCGAAGTGAAGCCGAACGAATCGAAAAGATTGTCGATGTACTTTCCCGTTGCGGAAAACCAGAGCTTTATGTAAGGCATATCCTTATCGGAATAGTACTTCACAAATCTGTCCTGACGTCCGATTATGCAGTCACCCGCTCTCACGTCGTAAACCTTTCCCTCGCTCTCGAGGTGTCCCTCGCCTTTTACGATGTATTCGAGTATATGGCAGTCACGTGTTTTTTTGTAGCCGTAGTGCTTGTCCGGGTAAACTATGCCGGCTCCGATGATGTTAAGAAACTCGCTTTTTTCGTCGGGGTCATAGTAAACATACTTTTCGTTGTACTCCGGTATTACTTTGTTGTAAAGATAATACGCCATGGCTCTACCTCTCTTTTTTGCATTTAGCTATTGTATTTTTCCACAAACAATATCATAAATATATACTCTTTTCTACAATTATAACATAGATTTTTGCAAAAGTCAATAATCCTAATAAATTCATCCAATAAAACTCATTGAATACAAATTCACTGTATGGTACAATACTCTCATGAGTAATAATAACAAAAACAAGGAGGAAAACTCATGCAAAAACTTATGAAAGCATTGTGCATGACATTGTGTATACTTATGTGTGTAAGCACTATGCCGGTGTTTATCGCAGGTGCGGAGGAATATAGCTTCTCCTATTTGCAGAACACCTACTCCAAAATCATGGCCGGCGAGACGGTTAACATCGCCTACTACGGCGGTTCTGTAACGAACGGATACGCCGGCGGCGGTCAGGACTGCCAGTCAAACGGAAAAGCATGGCGTTCGAGAACATTCCAGTGGTTCAAGGACACCTTTGCGGACACGGGGGCTACCTTCGTCGAGAATCATGCGGCTCTCGGCGGTACCGGCACGGGACTTAACATCTACCGTGCGGACGAACATCTCTATCTCGGCACGGACAAAGCGCCCGATCTCATCTTCATCGAATTCGCCATAAATGACTCCTACAAAGGCTACACCTACGAGCAGTCGGCAGAGTACATGGAGGCGATAATCAGGAAGCTTTACAAAAACGATCCTTACATTGACATTGTAATCGTCCTCACGACCGACAACGGCAAAAAGGACACCGAATTTGTCAACGCAAAGGCTCACGCCGACGTTGCGGCGAAGTACGACATTCCCGTAGTATGGGTCGGAGCGCAGATTTACAGATTTCTCCGTGAGCTTAACGGCGGAAACGACATCACAAACGTAAACGGCGAGCCGTGGTCAACCTACTTTGCGGACGGCTGTCATCCGAATGCGGAGGGTCACGCAAAGTACACCGAATACATAGTAAACGACATTCTCGTTCCGAATCTCACTGCTGACGGACTCAACCTCGATCCGTCAAAGCGCACGGCAAAAGTTATGCCCGAGGGGACGCCGCTCTATCATAACGGCAGATACGTCGATTCCTACGGTACGACAGCCGGCAAGGTCGATGGCTTCAAAAGCTATTCGTTCGGTTCGGACGGCTCAAAGATTTATGCCAACACTCCCGGCGCATCTTTCAGCGTAAACTTTCACGGAACGGGCTTCGGCATAATTTACACGGCATCTCCGTCCAACGGTATCGTGGTTTACAATGTTGACGGCGGCGCATTTTCGTCAAAGAACCTTTACAACTCCGGCAGCGGAACGAATCACGTTATGCTCGTCAGCGGTCTTGCCGAGGGCGACCACACGCTGAACCTTATATTCAGAAAGTCGGCGTCCGGTTCTTACCTCGCCATACAGAAGTTCCTCGTTGACGGCGATCCCGGAAAAACGCCGCTCACGTTCGGCGAGCCTCCCACCAATTCCCCCAACAACGAAGTTTACATTGCAGACATCACCCTTGCTCCGAACGAGCTTAACACAGTAATCTCCGGCGGCGGTTACACCAACACCGGTGCGACAATGGTGGTTGAGGAATCGATAGTTGACGACGTTGACACGATAAAGTACGTTCCCAACGCCGAAAGCTCCGACATAATTGCGAGCGACTGCTACAACTCAAAGCTTCGCAGCGTCTCTATCCCCGAATACAAATATGTGACAATAGGCTACCACTACAAGGTAGAAGAAGGCGTTACTCCCTCTGCAAAGGGAATGACGATAAACTTCCTTCGTAATCCCGGTACGGGAAAGACTTTTGCAGCGACGAACGCAAACACGCTTCTCATCAACAAATCCGACGAGCTTATCTTTGACATCACGGGAATGGCGGCAGAAGGCGTTTCGGGAAACCTTAATCAGTTCCACTTCTACCCGTTCGGCGGCAAGAAAGGCAGCGAAACAAGCATCGGCGAGGTTATGTACGTAAAATATATGACCTTCCACGCAAACTATCCTTACGACGAATCCCCCGTGAGCGTTGACCTTTCGTCTCTCACCGTATCGGGTGCAGCATTCGAGAGCAAAACCTTCGACGGTGAAGATGTACTTTCGGTAACCGCAAACGGCGGCACGGCGAACGTATCTGCTTCCGGACTCGAGTCCCTCAGACTTCTCCCGTCAGTGTACAAGTATGCTATGGTTGAGTACTATGCCGAGAATACAGAAAGCGTACGACCCATACTTCGTATTTCCTCTCTTGATAATGGTGAGTTTGAAACGGAAAGCGTTGCTCTCTCGAACGGCGCATGGAAGAAAGCCATCTTCAACCTCTCGGATATTTCGTCCGTAAACGGACAGAAAAACTACTACAAAGACCTCATGTTTATGCCCTTCGGCTCACTTTCCGCCGATAACGGCACGGTCAACATCAAATCGCTCACCTTCTGCTCGGCATACCCTGATCCCGACGCAGAATTTGAGATAAGCTTCGACCTCAACGGCGGCGAAGGCACTGTTCCCTCGAATGTTACGGCAAAACTCGGCAGCAAGGTTTCTCTCCCCTCCTGCAATGCCGTAAAAGAGGGGTACGTCTTCGCCGGCTGGTCGGAGACACCCGACGGTGAAATTATTACCGATTATTATATGCCCGAAAACGGTGCGACGCTCTATGCCGCATGGGCAGAGCAAAAGACGGTATTCGTCAGTGCGGATTCGGAAACGATAAGCTACGGCGGCAAGACAAACACTGTTGACTACACTTCTCTCTCCGAGGCTCTCAATGCTCTCGGCAAGGACGGCGGCACGGTGGTAATGACTGGTACCCAGACCTTCACCGACCTCAACTCCGTCACCGCAAACGCTCTCAGCATAAAGGTTATCGGCGCTGACGGCACGGCGGTTCTCGAGGGCTTCAACTCCAACATCAACCTCAAAGCTCCGACGGTCTTTGAAAACATAAAGTTCGTCGCAACGGCAAGCGGTAATCCTTATTTCTTCGCACAGAGCTACAGATTCACACTCGGCAAGGGGTGTACCTTTGCAACGACGGCAAGCGGCACGGAGGTTGCAAAGAGATTCGAGCTTATCGGCGGCTCTTCGTCAAAGGACACGGTAAACGTAACCATCGACAGCAAAAACACATTCGGCGTCGTTGCCGCACTCTACGAATCGGCATTCAACGGCACGGTATACTTCACAATAAACGACGGTTCTTTAACCGAAATAGAGCTTGGAAATCAGCGTTGGAGCGGAAAAGCGAAAACAGTTTCCGGAAGCACGGTTGTCACGGTAAACGGCGGTTCTTTCAGTTCGGCGACACCGCTCAAGTACACCGACCGCGACGTAAAGGGCGACGAGACACGTACAGGAAAGCACACCATTATCTTCAACAATGACACTTACAAATCCACCTACGACCTTTCCAAGACAGATTACATCATCAACGCAAACATCGGCGGCAGTGTAACGGCGATAAATCCCGGAACTGCGGACACCGCCCCCACATTTATGCTTAAGGCAATCGGAAGTTATGACATATATGCGGATGGTAAGCTTGTCGGAAACGGCGAATGCACCTACACCCCCGAAACGGACGGTATTCACGAAATACGCTTTGAGATACCGACATTCACCGTAACCTTTGACGCAAACGGAGGCACAGGTACAGTTCCCTCTCCCGTAACCGCAATCGAGGGTTCTGAGGTTGACCTTTCCGCAACAGTCACTCTCACAAAAGACGGCTGCACCTTCCTCGGCTGGAACACCTCTCCCGACGCAAAGACGGCTCTTGAAAGCTTCAGTGTACCGGAGGGAGGTGCAACGCTCTACGCGGTTTGGATGAATACGGCAAATACGGTATTCGTAAATCCCGACGGAAGCGGAAAGCTCACGATAGGCACGCACGAATTCGACGCAGTATCTACAATCACCGAAGCGGCGGAGGCTATCGGCACAAACGGCGGCACAATCTACTTCACCGGCACTGTCGGCAACGGCTCAGGCAACGAGCTGTTTAAGGCTCTCGAGAAGGTAAAGAACGGCAAGGTGATAATCGAGGGTGTCGGAGACAATGCGGAATTCAGCTTGCAATGCATGACGGTTATGTTCTTCTGTGACCTTGAATTCAGAAATCTCACGTTTACGATGGGTGTCAGCGACTGGTTCGGCTACTCGAACGGTCACAAAATCGTCATCGGCGAATACGGCAAGGAAAACGACGTAAGACTCCCCTCATCGCAGTTCATCCGTCTCTTCGGCGGCAGAAACGCAGTTACCGACATCACGATTAACAGCGGATACTTCATTGAAAAGTTCAGCCTTGCAAACTACAATGCATCTCTCACCGGCGACACGCTTCTCACGGTAAACGGCGGCACGTGGGTAAACGGAGTCAATGCCGGCTTCTACAGCTTCAATTCTGCTGCCGCATTCACTCAAACCGGCAACTCCACGGTTATAATAAACGGCGGCAGCTTCACCTCTCCCAAGGTTGAGTGGAAATTCACGGCAAGTGTCACCGGCAAAAAGACAGTTATTTTCAACAACAACATCTTCTACGAAGCAGGCTTCACCGCTCCCGACGCAAACTATGTCATTATCTCCGAAAAGGGCGGTGCGGTATCGGTGAAGACAGTCGGCAACTCGTTCCTTGTAACTCCCGACGAAGGTCTCGTCCCTTACGTAAACGGCACGGCACTCACGGCGGAAGCTGACGGAAGCTATGTACTCACCCCGGAGGCTGACGGAGAATACTCGGTTTCCTACAAAGCGGCAAGCGCAAAGGTTGACGTTGACTTTGCGGTAAGCCTCGAAAGAGCGGCGACAGGCACATTCTACAACATCGAAGGCTACAACAGCGAGGCTCTTATTTCGGTAACGGACAGCGGTAATTCCGAAGTTTACGCAATCACCGAAAAGGATGCGGCAGTTGTCTCAGACGCAAACGGCAAGGCGGTTCTCACGTTTACAGCCGAACTTGCTCCGGGTGAGTACACGCTTACCGTCAAAAAGAACGGCTACGTGGCATCAACTTCGGCGTTCTCCGCCTCGGAAGAAAGCGGCTCGGTGAAAGCGGTTCTCATCGGCGGCGATATCAAGAGTGCTTACGACGATGTTTGCGGCGACGGCGTTGTTGACATTGACGACTTCATAAGAGTTATCCGTGCCTTCGATCCCGACAGCACCTCACTCTTCCGTGCGGTTACGGACATCAACGAGGACAGACAGATAACCATCGAAGACCTTGCGATAATCAAAACCGGCTTTAAAAAGTAAAGTGCAAAAAGCGCACAGCGTCCCCCGTTTGTTTGCGGGGGATGTTTTTTTATCAAAATATGTGTGTGTTACCATGCAAAATTTTGCTGTAAAAATGCAAGAATCATGCAAAATATCAAAATCACCCCCTGTTTTTGCAAAATACACCATAGAAATTATTTTTGCAAGAGTGTATAATATTAGGTGGTAAAATTTTTACACAAAAGGAGAGAAACCCATGAAGAAACTGCTTGTTACCATTCTTGCATTCGCTCTGTGTTTTGCGCAGGCGTCCTTTACGCTTCCCGTATCGGCGGCTGACGATGTGATAACGGAGCTCACAAACCTTCCCCAAAGGATTCGCAGAATAACCGAAGCCACAACGATAACGGCATCCGACACAGTCTCGGGTACAAACATTGAAGGTCTCACCCTCACTCCCGTTTGGCAGGGCAAGAACTTCGCCTTCGGAGAGTCGCTCGCCGGCAAGGGTGGAACGCTTCTCGAGTACACGGCGACCTACACAGCCCCCGAGGGATATGTGTTCTCGTCCGCTCTCGCAGAGAATGAAAACACCTCCCTTTCCGAGGACGCAAAGGTACTCACCTTCACGCTTTACACCTATGTTATACCGAAAAATGCGGTGTACATAGACGACAGCGGAAGCGACAGGACCGAAGACTACGCCGAGGGCAACTACGAAAAGCCCTACAAGACGCTTGCAAAGGCGGCGACCGCTCTCGACGGAAACGGTGTTATCGTCATAAAAGAAACGGTATCCGCTTCGGGCGACTTCGGCGCAGCAGGTCAGAATTTCACCATTGTGGGCTATGACGAAAACTCGGTTCTCAGCGTTCCCGGCTCTCTCAGAATCAGAGCAAGCACCGTTATCCGTGACCTCACGATAAGCTACAACACCAAGCCCACCATAGGTATATACTGCATGGGAAGCCGTGTTGTTTTCGGCGACGAACACTACAGCGACCTCACGATAACAACCTCCGACAATGTTTCACGTCAGCTTATGGCGACCGGCGACGGCGGCACATACACCGGAAGCGACATTACGATAAACAGCGGTACATTTGACAATGTTTACCTTTCCGGCTGGAACGCAACGAATGTGAACGGCGACGTCAAGTGGACGATAAACGGCGGCACGATAAATTATTTTTACGGCGGTCTCCACTGCGGAAACAGCAGTGTAACTCACAACCTCAGCGGTAACATTGACATCACGGTGAACGGCGGCGTATTCACCAACAACTTTGTCTTCGGCAACGTCGGTGCAAACAGCACAATGGTCGGAGACATCAATGTAACGATAAACGGCGGCAAATTCTCCAAACCGCTTTACGGCATGGGCAACGGAAACGCACCGTTTGACGGCAACATGACGCTCAAAATAACGGACGGCGAATTTCTCGGCAGCATAATTCCGTCCAACGGAAATTTTTCCGAAAGCTCGACCGTGACGGTTGATTACACCGACTACACCGGTGACAAGGACGCTCTTCTTTCAAAAATCAGAGCGACCGGCGTAAATACGATTCTCGGTCCCGTATACTACATCGACTCCGCAAACGGCAGTGACTCCGGCACAGGCACGTCCGCAGACGACGCATTTGCGACAATCTCGACCGCTTTCTCGAAGTTTACCGAAACGGTAGGCGGTAAAATCATCATCTGCGGCGACTACGAGCCGAAAAAGAGCGGTTTTAACGACAAAGCCGGCAGAGCGAAGGTAACGATTATGGGTCTTGACGAAAATGCGCGTCTCTTTTTCGACAAGAGTATCGGAGTAAAGAGCGAAACCGTGTTTGAAAATCTTATCATTCACGTTGCTTCAAAATTCACTTCGTTCCGTGCGGAAAACTGCAAGCTCACTCTCGGCTACGGTCTCACCACAACATATGGCGATGATCCCAATACAGTCGGCAATCTTCAGCCGACCGGCACGGCATACAACGGTGTGCATGACGGAGTTGACATGACAATTTGCAGCGGTGAATACGGTCTCACGTTCGGTACCGAGCTTGGCGCTCCCCGTGTCAACGGCGACATCAACTGGACTATAAACGGCGGCAGTATTTCAAAGGGTTCGTTCTTTCTCGGTTCATACAGCAGCGAGCCGCAAAGTGCGACAAACGACGGTGCTATAAAAGGAGACATAAACCTCACGGTAAACGGCGGCACGATAAGTCAGCCAATTATCACGAACAGTGCCTATGCTCCCATTGACGGCGACGTAAACGTTGTAATAAACGGCGGTTTGATTTCCGGCTCGATAAACCTCGGTGCAGAGAAATCCTCCTCTATTACAAAGACCTTCGGCGACACCGAATACACCTACAATCCCGGTATCGAGGGCAATGTTAACGTCGAAATCAACGGAGGAAATATCTCCGGCAGAATCAGCACCAAGAACAGAATCGGCGGCGTAAAGGTTCTCGTTGCCAATAACGGCATTCACCCTCCCATTTCCGAAAACACCTTCGACTGGTGCGTTTACAGTCAGCCGAACGGAACGGTAAAGGCGATAATCGGAGAGAACAAGGAGATCAAGTTCTCTATCACTCCCAAGAGTGCGGCTCTCCCGATTATCATAGACGGTGAAGAAGTCGAAAAGACCTCCGACGGTCTCTACACTCTCGCAAAGGGTGCGCACACGGTAAGCTTTGACAAGAGCCAGGCACTTTCTGCGGCGTTCTACGTAACACCTCCCACGTACGGCATCAAGCCTATAACGGAGATCGTAAAACCCGGCGGTGCGAACAATTTCGGCGAGGTCGGCAACTGCACGGCAAGCGGCATTAAGTGGACACCGTCCGACGCAACCTTTAAGTACGACACGGAGTACACCGCCGAAATCGTGCTTTCGTCCGAGTCCGAGGGACTTACCTTCACGGCAGAGAACATTGAAAGCGGCATAAACATCAACAGCAAGAACTCCGGCAACACCTACTCGAGATTTACCGCAGAGCTTAACGAGGATGCGGACAAGGTCACGGTGAAGATTTACTTCGACGCTATCCCAACTCCAACGCCCGAGAACACTAAGCAGACAATCTCCGGAAAGTTCACGACTCTCAGAAGCGGCACAAGCCTGCATGAAACAACCGTCACTCTCGAAAACGCTGACGGCGTTGTAAACACTCTCACCGCAGCCGAAAACGGCACGTCAGGAAGCTACAAATTTGCGGAAGTACCGATAGGCACATACAAAATAACAATAAGCAAGCCCGGATATCTCGATTACGTTTACGAAAATATCCACGTAACACCCGACAGAAACATCGAGCTTGACGCAGGTCTTCTTGTTACCGGCGATGTTGACGGCGGTTCAGACGGCGGTGACGGCAAGGTAGACGCCTCCGACTTCATCCGCATAATAAGAGGCTTCGACCCCAATGCCGGCGCAAGCATCAAGACCGCCGCTGACATAAATGAGGACGGGTATATTACCATTGAGGACCTTGTTCTTGTAAAAACAGAGCATGGAAAGTCCACGGCGCTCGATTCGACGCATGACGAAAATTCACGCACCATGGCGTTTGCCAACACCCGTTACAAGCTCGAGGTCGAAAAGAAGCTGAACATCGGCTTCATCGGCGGCTCGATAACCGCAAACGGCGGAAACAAGTTCTACGGTTTTGACGAACAGGTATACGACACAATGCGCCGTGAATTCCCCGACGCCGAGATAAACTACGTTCAGGCAGGTATCGGCAACACCGGTTCAAACTTCGGTATATTCAGACTCGAGAGTCAGCTCATGAGAAAGACCTCAAATATGCCCGACCTTGTGTTCCTCGAATACGCCGTAAACGACTTTAACACCTTCGGCACGGCACACATTGAAATGCTCATGGAGAGCCTTATACTCAACGTTTACCGCATAAATCCGAATGCCGATATTGCGATAATCCTCACCGCCCTCAACGGCTACGACAACCCGAGAGCGGCACACATAAAGGTTGCGGAGCATTATGGCATACCGGTAATCGATGTCGGTCGTCCCTCGGGCAGACTCAACGCCGCTGTAGGCGACTGCAAGATAACGACCAACGACAACCTCCACCCCAACACTCCCGGCTATGAGCTTTACTGCAAGATTATCACCGACCGTCTTCTCCCCTATCTCCACGGCGAGGAAGGGTATGCGGAGGACTCCGAATTAAAGCTTGAAGCAAGAACTCTCCCCTCACGTCTTGCAGAAAACTGCATAACAAACCCGAAGTTCATCTCTCCGGCTGACAGCAGTGTTATAAAGACAGGCACGTGGGCAACGACCTCCGTATCCGAAACTAACACTCTCAGCGGTTGCTGTGTAGAGTCTGCGACAAAGGGCGACACAATGACCTTCACCTACAACGGCTCAAGCTTCGGCTTCATCTTCCGCAAGGGAACGAACATCGGCGTCATGGAGTATCAGATAGACGGCGGCGAATGGAAGCTCTTCAACGCAAACCACCATCAGCAGGGCTACACTCACTATCAGACCTACTACATTGAGGACAATCTCCCCACCGGCGAGCATACCGTGACGGTACGTGTTCCCGGATACAAGTACAACGGTCAGTCCCACCCCATCGCCTCCGAGCTTACTGCGTCCGACACAGACATAAACGTCGGAATTGCGGCTCTGCTCTACAATGCGGCGGACTGAGCGGCAAGGCAAAAACATAATGTAAATGTGCCTCCGGCGTGAAGAGCGTCGGAGGTTTTTTGTTGCGCTACGGCATGGAAAAAGAGCCGAACCGTGAAGTCCGACTCTGTCTCATTATTTAAACCTATATCAATACTCTGCGTTTCCGACCGTTCTGGGGTACGGGATAACGTCTCTGATGTTCGACACGCCCGTGATATACATTATGATTCGCTCGAAGCCGAGACCGTATCCGGCGTGCTTTGTACCACCGTATTTGCGGAGGTTGACGTACCACCAATAATCCTCTTCACGGAGTCCAAGCTCATCCATACGTGCCTTGAGAACATCGAGGCGCTCTTCTCTCTGGCTTCCGCCGATAATCTCTCCGACACCGGGAACAAGAAGGTCCATCGCGGCAACGGTCTTGCCGTCGTCATTCATACGCATATAGAAGGACTTTATCTCCTTCGGGTAGTCGATAACAAACACCGGCTTCTTGAAGATATGCTCTGTGAGATATCTTTCATGCTCTGTCTGGAGGTCACAGCCCCACGAAACGGGGTACTGGAACTTTTCGCCGGACTTTTCGAGAAGCTCAACCGCTTCCGTGTACGTAACCTTTACGTAGTCGCTGTTTACAAGGGCGGTGAGTCTTTCGAGAAGTGTTGTGTCAACAAACTTGTTGAAGAACTCTATTTCCTGCGGACACTTCTCCATGACCTTGGTAACAATGTACTTTATCATATCCCACGCAAGCTGCATATTGTCGTTGAGGTCTGCGAAAGCAATCTCGGGTTCTATCATCCAAAATTCTGCTGCGTGTCTTGCGGTATTGGAGTTTTCCGCACGGAAAGTAGGACCGAAAGTATAGATGTTGCCGAATGCCATTGCAAAGGTTTCGCCCTCAAGCTGTCCGGAAACGGTGAGGTTGGAAGATTTGCCGAAGAAATCCTTCGTATAGTCAACCTTTCCGTCTTCAGTCTTGGGAACGTTGTCCATATCAAGAGTCGTAACTCTGAACATCTCTCCCGCACCCTCGCAGTCGGAACCGGTGATAAGAGGAGTGTGTACGTAAACGAAGCCTCTCGAATTGAAGAACTCGTGTATCGCGAACGCAACCTCGCTTCTCACTCTGAACACTGCCGAGAAAAGGTTGGTTCTCGGGCGAAGGTATGCTATCTCACGCAAAAATTCAAGGCTGTGCTTCTTCTTCTGGAGGGGGTAATCGGGAGTCGAGGTACCCTCAACCTCTACAGAAGCCGCTTTCAGCTCAAAGGGCTGTTTCATCTCGGGAGTGAGCGTTACGACGCCCGTAACAACAACCGCACTTCCGACGTTAAGCTTTGCTATCTCGTCGTAATTTGCAAGGTTCTCTCTCTCGAAAACGACCTGAATACCCTTAAAGGAGCTTCCGTCGTTGAGGTCGATAAATCCGAAAGCCTTGCTGTCTCTGACGCTTCTTACCCACCCGCCGAGAGTCACTGTCTTGCCGCCGAAGCTCTGCATATCGGCGTAGATCTGTCTTATCTCTGTTCTTTTCATTATGCACTTTCCTTTCAGGAGGGCAATTCGCTCTCCGAATATTGCAGTTGCCGTACCGCCGACGGCAAGGAATTATTTCTTCTTTCCGAGGTACGCTTCCTTCACCGCCTCGTTTGCGAGAAGTTCGGCACCCGTACCGCTCAAGGTTATACATCCCGTTTCGAGAACATATGCCGTGTTGGCAATCTGAAGAGCCATGTTTGCATTCTGCTCGATAAGGAGGATCGTCACACCCTGCTTGTTTATTTCGCGAATGATATTGAATATATCTCTGATTATGAGCGGAGCAAGTCCGAGGGACGGTTCGTCCATCATGAGGAGCTTCGGCTTGCTCATAAGCGCACGCGCAACCGCAAGCATCTGCTGTTCACCGCCGGAAAGCGTTCCTGCAAGCTGCCAGTTACGCTCCTTAAGACGCGGAAACAGGCTGTACACCCACTCGATATCCTCGCCTATGTGTGCATCCTTTCTGAGGTACGCACCGATCTTTATGTTTTCGAGAACCGTAAGATCCGGGAACACACGGCGTCCTTCGGGAACGAGGGTAATACCCGTGCCGATTATTGCGTTTGTCTGCATACCGATAAGGTTTACGCCGTCGAACTCAACCGTCCCGCCGTCAGCCTTTACAAGACCGACTATAGAACGGAGAGTCGTGCTTTTTCCCGCACCGTTTGCACCGATAAGAGTTACTATTTCGCCGTCCGGAACAGTGAGGCTAACATCGCGGAGTGCCTTGATGCCTCCGTAAGAAACGCTAAGGTTTTCAATTTTCAGCATCGTCGCCACCTCCGAGGTATGCTCTTATTACTTTCGGGTCAGCCTGTATCTCGGACGGTGTGCCCTTTGCTATAAGCTTACCAAAGTCAATTACGTAGATTCTGTCGGATATATCCATTATAAGATCCATGTGATGCTCAATGACGAGTATCGTGAGGTTATGCTTGTCGCGAAGCTCTCTTATGAACTGCGTAAGCTCAAGCGTCTCCTGCGGATTCATGCCGGCCGCCGGCTCATCGAGAAGAAGGAGCTTCGGATTCGTCGCAAGCGCACGTGCAATCTCAAGGCGTCTCTGCTGACCGTAAGGAAGGCTCGTCGCAAACTCGTCTCTGAGGTGGGAGAGTCCCTGCATTTCGAGAAGCTCTTCCGTTTCCCTCCTCATGCGCGCCTCGTCCTTGGCGTTGAGCTTGAGTGTTGCCGCGAACATATTGGCATTCTGGTGAAGATGCTTTGCGAGAAGCACGTTTTCAAACACCGTCATACCCTTGAAAAGGCGGATATTCTGAAAGGTACGCGCAATTCCGAGCTTTGTTATCTTGTCGGGAGTCTTGACCATGGTATGCTTATACATACCGTTATTCTGCCCCGCATAGAGCTTTTTCATTTTGCCCTTGGGGAAATTCTCGAGTATTCTGTCTCCGCAGAAATCAATAGCACCGTTTGTCGGCTCATAAACGCCGGTTATCGCATTGAACGCTGTCGTTTTACCTGCGCCGTTCGGTCCGATAAGAGCGACTATCTCACCCTCGTTTACGTCGAGCGAAAGGTTGTCAACCGCAACGACGCCGCCGAACTGCATTGTTATATTCTCAATATGGAGAATGTTTTTCACTTCGTTTGCCATCAGTGCTTCGCCTCCTGCTTCTTTGCATCCTTTTTGAATAACTCACCTCGGAACAAACGAACGAAAAAACTACCGATTTTCTTTGCCGTGCGAGCGAAGAATTTGCATATTCTCGTAACCGATAACTCGTTTGTACCCATGATGCCCTTTCTGAAGAAGAGCACGAACACCATGATTATTACCGAGAAAACAACCATGCGGAAGCCGCCTCTGAATATTTTCGGTGCTTCTATTCCGAGGAACTTGCCCATGTCGAGACCTCTGAGCCACCATTCGGAGGCAAAGATGTAAAGGAACGACGCTATGATGCTTCCGGAAACCGAACCGATACCGCCTATAACGACGATAAGGAGAATTTCGTAGGTCATCGCAGACTTAAATGGCGTTGCCTGAATGGTATTCTGGAACATCGCAAGAAGCGCACCGCCGATGCCGGCAAAGAACGAACTTACGATAAACGCCATCATCTTATGCTTCGCAAGGTCTATACCCATAGCCTCTGCCGCTATCTCGTCGTCACGGATTGCCTTGAAGGCTCTGCCGTAGGTCGAGTTGATAAGAAGCACTATGAGAAGTATGCAGACTGCCGAAACGGCAAGGGGGAAAAGCGCCGAGGTGAAAACAGGGTACTGACGGAGCACGTTTGAACCGTTGGTAACGGGTCCGAGCTTATCCCACTGGAAGATTGCGCGGATAATCTCCGCAAAGCCGAGGGTTGCAATGGCAAGGTAGTCGCTCTTGAGCTTAAGTACGGGAAGACCGATAAGGAACGCAAATATCGCCGCAACGATACCTGCAAGGACTATGCCTATAAACATCGCAACGCCGTCCGCGCCCTTACCGGTAAGTCCGAAAACAGCGGCAAGGTTGTCTATCCATGCTCTCGAAACGATACAGCCGTCCTTTATGTACATATAGACGCTCTCGCGGTACTGATCCGGGATTGTGAGCACACTGTATGTGTAAGCACCGAGAAGCATAAAGCCTGCCTGACCGAGGGAGAAAAGTCCCGTAAAGCCGTTCAAGAGGTTCATCGACACCGCGACGAGAGCGTATATCGCACCTTTCTTGATAACGGTGAAGAGCATCGGGTTTATTCCCGGAATCTTTTCAAGTATTCCGACGAGTACGAATACCGCCGCAACAATTACAATATTTGCGATAAAATCTATCTTTTTTTCTTTCGCTGTTAATTTCATGCTTTACTCCTCCCCTCTTAAACCTTATCGGTGTTCTTCTCACTGAAAAGACCGGTAGGCTTAACGCAGAGAATAACTATAAGAAGCACGAACGTGAAAGCGTCCGAGAAGGTTGCGAAGCCGAAGTTTTCGTTTATAAGTCCCATGGTCTTGAGGATATTGTCAAGACCCTTGAGGATATTCTCGCATATACCTATAATGAACGCACCGACAACCGCGCCGGGAATAGATCCTATACCGCCGAAAACCGCCGCGACGAACGCCTTGAGTCCGGGCATCGCGCCGGAGGTGGGAACGACGGAGGCGTAGTTTGTGAAGTAAAGAATCGAACCTGCCGCCGCAAGGAACGAACCGATAAGGAAGGTTGTGGAAATTACGTTGTCAACCTTGATACCCATAAGGCGGCTCGTCTCGAAATCCTTGGAAACGGCACGCATTGCCATACCGATCTTGGTCTTCTGAATGAGGAAAACGAGAAGCACAACAAGCGCTATCGTGAGGAAAGGCGTGATAATCGTAACTCTTTTTACCGCCGCCGTGCCGATCTTTATGGAATCGGAGAGCCACGGTATCGACTCGCCCTTTGCCGGGTACGGCTGGGCAAGACCGCCGGTTATGTAAATAGCGCAGTTCTGAATAAGGTAAGAAACGCCGATTGCGGAAATCATAACCGACATACGCGGAGCGTTACGCAAAGGTCTGTAAGCCGCCGCCTCAACCGCAAGACCGAGAGCGACCGTAAGTACGAGAACAATTATAACCGAGATGATAATCGAAATCATAAACGCGCTTGCCGCAGAAATTCCGCAGCTTATGAGAAGCGGTGTGATTGCGGTGTTGGAATACACCATTATAAGACCCGCGACCATGAATATATCGCCGTGAGCAAAGTTTATAAGTCGGAGTATGCCGTATACCATGGTATAACCTATGGCAATCAGCGCATACTGACCTCCGACCGCTATACCGCTCAGCAAGTAAGGCAGAGCGACATCGAATAACTGCTTAAGCATAAGATAAGCTACCTCCATTATTCTGCTTCTGAACGCTGTCAACGCCTTCCGAGCCTCTTGAAAACACGTTTCTCGGCACGCATTTTCAACGGGCTCCGAATACAAAGCAGGCTAAATATGAGCCGTAAAGCTCCTTTTTTCATGCCGTATACTTTTGCGCATATACGACAAAAGAAACGGTCTCCCGTCCCTTGGCTTTGCGGCTCGACAAAATTCGCCGGTAAAATCAGCCGGCGGACAGTCTGCGCACGACCGTCCGCCATGCCGTCAAGCTATGTCAGCGTAATGTGAAACCAATCAGTTTACGCCCTGTTCTGCGACGAAGTCCCAAGCACCTGTCTCGGTGTTAGCCTTCTTAACGAATGCGGTATCGCGCTTAGCGTCACCGATTTCGTTAAACTCGATAAGACCTGTTACGCCGGTATAGGAAACGCCGGGAAGAGCCTTAAGTACGTCGCCGGGGTTCTTGGAGCCTGCAGCCTTGATAGCTTCGAGAGCTACAAAGTAAGCATCATAACCCATTGCGGAAACTGCGGAGATAGTGGAGTCGCCGCCGTTGTTTGTGAGGTTGGTGTTGTCGGATTCGATCCATGCCTTGAAATCGGTATCGAACTTCTCATTACCGCCCTCCTGGTAGAAGGTTGTTACGTAAATATCAACGTCCTTGTCCTTTGCAGCGTTAAGTACAACGTTGGAATCCCATGTATCGCCCGCGAGCATCGGAATGCCTATCTCGTTGGAAGCGCTCTGCTCGATGATGAGCTGTGCAGCCTCAAGGGATACGGGAGCGAAGATAACATCGCAGTTCTGGGACTTTGCGGTGTTGAGGAACGATGTGAAGTCGGAGTTGCCTTCGTTGAAGGTTTCGGCAACTACCTCGCCGCCTGCCTCTTTAAATGCCTTTGTGAAGTTGTAGCCGAGGCCGGAGGAGTAGTCGTCTCCGAGCTTTGTGAGAACATATGCCTTTTCAGCGGAGAACTCGCTCTTCGCGAGGTTTGCAAGAACCGTGCCCTGGAACGGATCGAGGAAGCATATTCTGAAGTAGTTGGGGTTGCCTTCGGTTACCTGCGGGTTTGTGCAGGTGATACCGAGCGCGGGAACGCCGCCGTTTTCAAAGGTCTTTGCAGCTGCGATGGAAACGCCGGAGCCGTAAGAACCGAGAACGATGGAACATCCCGAAGAAACGAGAGTCTGAGCGGCTGTGGGAGCCTTGTCGTTGGAAGAGCCGTTGTCTGCCGCAACAAGCGCTACCTTATACTCCTTGTCGCCGATGGTAACAGTAGGCTGAATTGCGTTTGCGTACTGAATACCGAGCATCTCCTGCTTTCCGCCTGCGCCGTTGTCGCCGGACTGCGGCTCAAAGATACCTACATATACGGTGTCCTCGTCGCCGGTTTTGACTTCGTCGCCGGTATTGTTGTTGCAGGCTGTCATTGTTGCCGCACACATAGCGGCTGCCATAAGAAGTGCCAATACCTTTTTCATGATTTTTCCTCCCAAAATGTAAAAAATATATTCGGTTCGTCGAAAAACGGTTGTCCGTTTTTTAACGCACACTGCAATTATACCACAATACTTTTAATTTGTAAATACCTTTCGACGGAAAATATCACTTTTTTGGCGTGTTTTTGCCTGTCAAATGCCGTATTTTTTCTGTGCGACCGTCTTTGTTAAGATTTTGTTAAGATGAGGTTATTATTTGTAAATCAAAGTTTATCACTTTATCGGTCTCAAAAAACATCGTGAAGTCAAAAAGCGGATGTTATTCGCAACAAAGCCGCTCGGAGCGGGTCTGCGCCGACACTCACCATTCGTAAAAATGCGAATAGAATATATCAGAAGCAATACCACGTCAAAGCAACGACGGTATTCGCTTCCTTTTGCGTAAAATAAAGCGCAAAGCGAATAACGAAAGAATAAACGGTTAAGAATAAGAGCAAAGGAAATACAAACATAAGCAAAAAGCGGAGAGTGAATAAAGTGACCGTAAGAAGAGGAGACATTTACTATGCGGACCTCAGTCCCGTGGTCGGAAGCGAACAGGGAGGAGTGCGTCCGGTGTTGATAATTCAGAACGATGTCGGAAACAAATACAGCCCGACCGTAATTGCCGCCGCAATCACAAGCAGAACCGGCAAGAGCAAGCTTCCGACGCATATCGAGGTATACGCTGACAGATACGGTCTTGCCAAAGATTCGGTGATTCTTCTCGAACAGATAAGAACCATAGACAAGAAGAGACTCAAGGAGAAAATGGGGCATCTCGACGAGGACGTAATGGGCGAAGTCAACAACGCAATCTCGGTAAGCTTCGGTCTTGAGGACACTGCACAGGAATATATCGGATAATCCAAGAGCCTTGCCGAAAACGGCAAGGCTTTTTCCGTGTTGCAAAACTACGTTTACGGCACAGAAAAGATTTGCTGATACGCGCCTTATTTGAGGCGTCCTGTTTCACTTATTTCATCCGAATCAACAAATTCAAAGAAAAAAACGGTACTGATGTCCCCGTTTTTCTCATATATTACTGTTTAAATCCGGCTTCGCACAAAGTGTATTGTAATGCCTAATTTAACGTCTTACCGGCGTAGCAGGTGGTTTGTACGGTTCTCATAAGCACTCGATAACTCCGGCTCTTTCGTCGGAGCGGACGAAGTTGCAAAAACTGTGGGGGACAATCCCATACGAGCTTCTCTGCGCGGTCGGAGATAGGTTTAAGAGGGTATACAAAGATTAAAAATCGACATAAATATGTAGTGCGCCGCAGAAAAAGCGGCGCGCTTTTCTTATCCGAAGAAAGGCAGAAACGAGAGAAAGCCTTTCTTTTCGGTCTTATTCTCGCTCTCTTCCTTTTCCTCAAGGTAGTCGGAGACATTGCAGAGAAGCTCGGCGGCTTCTGCTTTTGTTAGATCCTTATCGGGGAGAATGTTTCCCGTGCCGTCGCCGTTCATCACGCCGCACGAAACAAGCGTCTGAACCGCGTCGCTTGCCCAGCCGGGAATTGCGGCGGCGTCGGCAAACTCGGTATTCACCGCAGGTTCGGGAGCTTCGAGAAGTCTTGCGAGCATGACGGCCGCTTCGGCTCTCGTTATCGTATCCTGCCAGTTGAAATAACGTATTCCGTTTTCCTCATATCCAGAAACTACACCCATGCTGTATGCCGCGGCGGCATAGCATCTGATATTTGAAGGTATATCCGAATTGTCGGCAAAAACGCTCATTGCGTCGGATTTCACTTTGTCCTCGTTGCCGGACATTATCATTGCCATTGCGAGAAAATCGCCT
The DNA here is from genome assembly GCA_934502885.1 of uncultured Eubacteriales bacterium. GTDB lineage: Bacteria > Bacillota > Clostridia > Oscillospirales > CAG-382 > CAKSUT01. Next base: position 314,361 of record CAKSUT010000002.1, read on the forward strand.
CTCGTCACTGTGTCATCCGGCGAAAAGGTTGCGGCAAGTCCCGAGCGCGTGCCGCTCATAAGTCCGAGATCACACATTTTAAGCACGGAGCTTTGCGCCCAGTGACCGTCCATATCGGAAAACACAAGCTCCGATTTTCTCGGTGCTACCGAGACGTTTACCTTGGTAAGCTTTCCGCTGTTTCCGTAAATATCGCTTGCGACGTAGGTGAAGCTGTCCTTTCCGGTGAAGTTCTTGTCGGGGCTGTAAGTGAAGAGTCCGGACGACGCATCGGTCATTTCGACCTTACCGTTCTTCGGTACAGACACAACGCTGAAGGTCATTGCATCTCCGTCCGGGTCCGCCGCCTTGAAGTACTTGACAAGCGAGCAGTTCTTGAGCGTTTTGAGATTCTGCGGTTTTGTTTCGGGTGCAAGGTTTATTCCGTCAAGAATACTTACGCTGCACTTGATTCCGGTTGCCGCATCGCCGCCGTCGCAGGTGAATGTGAAGAAGTCGGTCGAGGTTGTGTTGAAGGTCGGAACGTAGCGGAGAAGATCGAGATTCTTCTCGGAAATGCTCTGCCCCTCGGCAACGTCGCGTCCCGAAAGCTTGAGTACTCCGTTCTCGCGCGACGGCAGGGAGGTTATAGTTATATACTCAAATCCGCCCTTGCCGCCGACAGCATTTTTGAAGTCGTCGGACGTGAAGGCTATGTCGCAGTTTATTACGCCGCATTTTTTAATTTCGAGCTTATTCTTGATAATCACAAGTCCGGGTGAAAGACTGTAGTCCGCTCCGAATGCGCCGAGCGGAATGCAGAGGATTATACTGATGACAGTTATCGCCGCAATAACGGCCTTTTTAGTGTTCATATCGATACCTCACTGTTTCTCTGTTTTTTACTTACGAACATATCTTATCCGCAAAGCGGCGATTTATTCACAAAAGTCATGTTTTGCATAAAAAAGCACGGCAAACCGCACCGTCGATCCGCCGTGTCAAAACATAAATCAAATATTCAGTTCATATCGAAATCCGGCACAAATTCGCCGCTTGCCGAGTCCTTTCCCTGCGTAAAGCCGTTTACAAAACCGAGTTCTCGTACGTGTTTCACGACGCTTTCATATTCGAGGGTGGTCACACGGCGGTTAATCTCGGGAAATTCGGCGCTTTTCGCCGTCGGAAAATACTGCCGCATGATGCTTACGTAAACCTCACTCGGAGTAAAATTTTCGGCAAGCGCGTCGAATATCGCCATTGAGTCACGCCTGTGCGACGGAAGCACGAGGTGACGTATTATCATACCTCGGAGCATTTTTTCGCCGTTCTCCGAAAACACCGCACTTCCCGTCTGACGCTTCATTTCAAGAAGTGCCGGAAGCGTCTTTTCAAAGTAATCGGGTGCGCCGCTGTAACGTGCCGATATTTCCGGCGAAAAGTATTTCACATCCGGAAGGTAGATATCGATAAGACCGTCGAGACGTTTCAGCGTTTCAACCGACTCATAGCCTCCGGTATTGTACACGACGGGAACGGAAAGTTCAGGCTTTATTCTTTCGAGAAGCCGTGAAAGCCGCAGCGCATACTGTGTGGGACTAACGAGGTTTATATTTTCCGCACCCTTTTCGACAAGCGAAAAAATGATGCTTTCAAGTTCACTTTCCGAAAGCACCTTTCCCCTGTCTCCGCCGGATATTTCGTAATTCTGGCAGAACACACAGTGCATGGGACAACCGGAGAAGAACAGCGTCCCGGAACCATTACCGCACGAAATGCAAGGCTCCTCCCAAAGGTGAAGCCCCGCTCTTGCAACTTTATATTCGTTTTTTACGCCGCAATATCCGTTTTTCTCGTCTCTGTCAATTCCGCACTCTCTCGGACATTGCGTACATTTTCCTTTAGTGCAGACCTCGTTAAGCATCTATTTCCACCCTGAATAGCCGTGCCAAAAACACCGTGAAAAAGTACATCACGAAAAGAGCGATGAGATTATAGAGAAATTCCGGAAGAAGCGTTCCGACAACAAGAGTCGAAAGCGACACTTCACGCCACGCCGCAAGGTGGTAGAACGCCGTGATGACGCTCTTCACGAGAAAAAGCTCCGCTCCCGACACCATCGTACCGAACGCTCCCTTGCTTGCGAAGCTCTCGGAAAGTCTCGGAGACACTATTCCGCCTACCGTGTAAAGCACCGGGGAAAGCAGGTAAGGTATACCGACTGTTGCGTCGTAGACAAAGCCGAAAATGAGTCCGAGCAGGCACGCAAGGCGGTTTGAGCAGATCATGGAACAAATGACGACCAGCGACAAAAGAATATCGGGCGTCACACGGCTGACCGAAACACGTCCGCCGAACGACAGGAAAGAGAAAGTGATTCCGAGCTTAGGCACTATCTCCGCCGCAAACAGAAACGTCACCGTAAAAAGTATCGACCAGAACACCTTTGCGCGAATATCCGTTTCGGTTCTGTTCAACGTCAATCTCCCCTTTCCTCCGAATCTTCATTCTTTGTTTCTATTATCGTGCATTCGCTCAGCCGAGCAAAAGCGGTATTTTCATGATGTCGTAGCTTGCTATGATGTCATCGTCAACGATAAGTCTGTCGAATACCGAGTCGAGCATATTGTTGAAAAGCGTCGCCTGAATGACGTTCTTTATGTTTTGGTAGATATCATCATAGGCGTTGTAAAGGGTTTCGTCCATGGGATACTTCTTCATTATGTGCGTGCCGTACTGCGTCGCAACGGTTCTTACCTCGCCCGGCTTCATTTCGAGCGCGGCATTCTTGAACTCCGCGACAAAGGTTTCATCGTCCGTCACGAAATATCCGTGCGGATATGCGGCATAGCCGTTCGGGTCGCCGTCCTTATATTCCTCACAGAGTGCGTCGAAGTCCTCGCCGGCGGCGATTCTCGCCTCTATGGACTTCACAAGCTCCTCTTTTTCCGCCTTTTCCTCGGCGGTAAGCTCACGTTTTGTGCCGTCGTCGTTGGTTGCATACGCCGTGTTTACCACTATGTGCTTGACTATGGCGTAGTTGTCTCTGAAGTAGTATTTGATGTCGTCGTCGTTTATCGGAGTGAGTCCGTCGTCGTCATAAAGGCACTTTTCGAGAAGCGTCTTTTTGTACTGATACTCTTCGAGACGTCTTACGCTCTCTTCGTTTGTACCGTATGTAAGGAGATAATTGTCGAAAGCCTGCTTTGAACCGAGAGCCTTTTGCAGGTTGGCGATAAGAGTGTCGATATTTGTCTGCACCTCATCAGGGCACTCAAAACCGTAAACCTTATCGAAAAGGTAAACGGAAAGCAGAAGATTCTTCGCCTCGCGGACTATCGCAACATCGTAAACATACTCGCCGAGAGTAACCTCTCCCTCGCTGTCGATGTGACTCCAGAAGTCCTCAACGTCGTACTTCGTCGCATACTGTGTGAAAGCGTCGCCGAGAAGAGTGCTTAAGTACATCGTCTTCTGCTCGGACGCAAAGTATGCGAACATTCCCTCGTCCATTTCGGCGCAGACCTCGCCGTTTTCGTCGGTGCAGGTTATGACCGGCTTATGTACGGTCTTGTTTTGTCCGCAGCCGGACACCGCAAGAACTGCCGCCAAGGTGAGAAGTGTGAGGGTGAGCGCTAAAATACGCTTCGACAAAGAATTTTTCATTCGTTTCATCTCCGATTTTGATTGTAGTTTTTTGGTAAAGATCCGTACCCGCATTTATCGGTTTACGCAGATTTCGATAAGCTTCTTTGCCTCGGCGATTGTCGGCTGATTGTTGCCGTCCTCATGCTCGTTGACGCAGAGAAACATCGACGAACCCGCAAGGATAGGTCCCATGCGTCTGTGCTTGTAGCACTCCGAACCGCCGCAGAGAAAGAGTGTGTCCTTTTCGAGCTTTTCGCGGAGCGTAAAAATAGTATCAAAATTGTTTTTCAGTTCCTCACGGGTATTGGCAGCCGTTACTATCTTCGCTATGTCCGCACCTCTCGAAATCTGAAGCTTCGCTATATCAAGCACCTCTTCGGGGGTCATGTACTTGAAGGTATGCGCCGAAATAAGAACCTCTCCGCCCATGGAATGTATCGTATCTGCAAGCTTTTTCTGCTTTTCACCGACTTTTTCGTCACGGTCAACCTGTATTTCGTCGTGACCGTACATATCGCCGAATATATCGATAAGAGTCGCACCGCAGTCGAGAGCCAGAAGAAGTTCATCGGCAAGGCAATCATCCGAAAGCTCCTTATTTGAATCTGCCCATCTGTAATCCGTGACGTAAAACGGTCTTCCCTCCGACGCGGAGAAAATCTCTTTGAGAACCTCTCTTGTTCTGTATTTTCTCTCCATCTTTTCCATGCAGAAGCCGAAAGCCTCCGCGCCGTTTGCGATGCCTTTCTTAATTTCACCCAAAGCAATATCCGGCGTAACCGCACGGTTTATCATGAGCGTTAACAACGGCTTATCGAGTCCGAAAAATTTTGACATAATATCACCTCATAGAGTTTTTTTACATTATCTCATATGCGTTCCGCTCTTTCAATGCCGTTTCCGATACACTTATATTCTTTTTCGATACAAAGTTCGGTTATCTGTATCATTTTATCAAATATTATTCCTCTTTTTGAGTATAAACTGTAAATATTTTATCGAGTGCGTCGTCAAGTTCGTCTTGCGACTTAAGTTTAATATTGAAGCTCGGCGATGCCCCGGGCATATATGTCACTCTGCCGCCGAAAAGGGTCAGCATCTTCGCAAACATTTTCCTGTCCGCCGAGGTATGCGGATAAATACGCAGATTGTTCGCCTTAAGCTCAACCTTATCAAGTCCTGCGGCACCGGCACGCACACGTATCGACGATATTTTGATAAGCTGTTCGACCGCCTTCGGAGGTGTGCCGTATCTGTCGCAAAGCTCATCCGCAACATCCGAGACGTCATCGTCGCACGTAATCGAAGCGATTCTCTTGTAGGCGTCGATTCTCGCCGCAGACGATGAAATATAGCTTTCCGGTATATATGCGCTGACTCCGAGTTCGACTGTGCATTCGGGCGCTTTCTCCGGGAGAAGTCCCTTTTCCTCGAGTACCGCTTCTTCGAGAAGCTTTATATAGAGGTCGTAACCGACCGCCTCCATATGCCCCGACTGCTCCGCACCCAAAAGGTTCCCGGCGCCTCTTATCTCGAGGTCGCGCATGGCAATCTTAAAGCCCGAACCGAACTCCGTATACTCGCGTATTGCGTCGAGTCTCTTCTTGGCAATCTCCGAAAGCGCCGTTCCCTTGCTCCAGGTGAGATATGCGTAAGCACGGCGGTTTGAACGGCCGACTCTGCCTCTTATCTGATGGAGCTGTGAAAGACCCATATGGTCGGCGTCCTCGATAATAAGCGTGTTGGCATTCGGCACATCGACGCCGGTTTCTATAATCGTCGTGCAGACAAGGACGTCTATTTCGCCGTCAACGAGTGCTTTCCATATATCGGAAAGCTCCTCCTCGGTCATCTTGCCGTGCGCAACGGCGACCTCCGCGTCCGGTACCGCCGACTTTATGTCAGCCGCAACCGACTCTATTCCGTCAATCTTATTTCTGAGGTAGAAGCACTGACCGCCTCGGCGAAGCTCTTTCCGTATCGCGTCCATGATTATCTCACGGTCATATTCGAGAACGTAGGTCTGAACGGGATATCTGTCCTGCGGTGCTTCCTCGAGAACCGACATATCGCGTATGCCTGCCATTGCCATGTTGAGCGTTCTCGGTATGGGCGTTGCGGAAAGAGTGAGTACATCAACGCACTTTGTTAGCTGTTTGAGCTTTTCCTTGTGCGCAACCCCGAAACGCTGTTCCTCGTCAACGACAAGAAGTCCCAAATCCTTGAACTTTACGTCTTTTGAAAGAAGTCGGTGCGTTCCGACAATGACGTCGAGCGAGCCGTCGGAGAGCTTTTTCAGTATCTCCTTCGTCTGCTTTGCGTTGCGGAAACGCGAAATCATATCGACTTTTACGGGAAATCCCTGCATACGCGACATGATTGTTCTGAAATGCTGCCACGCGAGAATTGTCGTCGGGACAAGTATCGCCGCCTGTTTTCCCTCGGAAACGCATTTGAATATTGCACGCAGAGCGACCTCGGTTTTGCCGAAGCCGACGTCTCCGCAGAGTATTCTGTCCATAGGACAGGTTTTCTCCATGTCGCGCTTTATCTCCTCGGCCGCCTCAAGCTGACCGTCGGTTTCCTCGTACGGGAACTTTCCCTCAAAGTCCTTCTGCCACTCTCCGTCCGAACCGAACGCATAACCCGGGAGCTTTGCACGGGAGGCGTAGAGTGCGATAAGCTCCTTCGCCATGTCCTTTGCCGCTTTTTTCACACGCGCCTTTGTCTTTTGCCAATCGGACGAACCGAGCTTCGAGAGCTTGACCTGTTCCGCGCCTGCGGCGTACTTTGCGACACGGTCGAGCTGATCCGCCGGGACGTAAACAGTATCTCCGCCGGCGTATGAAAGGGTGATGTAGTCGCGCGTCTTTCCCTCGGAGGTAAGCGTTCTTATTCCCTCGTAGCGTCCTATACCGTGTACGCTGTGAACGACGTAATCTCCCACCGCAAGGTCGGCATACGAAAGTATTTTCTTGGCACTTGATTTATGCTTTGACGAATAGCTTGACCGTCTGCGTTTGCGCTCAGCCGCTTCCTCGGTCGTTCCCTCTGAGAGAACGGCAAGCTTTCCGCGTCTCAATTCAAAGCCCGGAAGAACCGATATGCCGTTTTCAGTACTGCCGGCGATTATATATACGACCTTTGCCATGAGCTTTCCGAGAGTAAGCTCTTCCGGCGACACAACGACAGGCGTCACTCCCTCATCGGAAAGCTTTTCGGAAAGCTCCTCCGAAAGCACCGCCGCACTGTGCGCGCTTCCGGCGAGTATCACCGTTCTGTAGCTGTTCTCGATATATCCTTCGATATCCTCGCAGAGCATATCGATATTGTCGGCGAAAGCTCCGGTATCTTTCGACACGAAATTAAAGAGTCCCGAGAGCTCGAGTCCCGTATCCGCGGTAAAGGTGTCGCAGATAACAGTCGGATGCTTTGACATTTCGGTTGCCAAAAGTCCGAAATCCTTTATAAGGTCGGAAGCTCCCGTTACATTTTCTCCGCTCTCCGAAAGCGCAAGCACGCTCTCGCTTATCTGCCAGATTGCGTTCTTTACCCGCTCCTTTATATTCGGAAGCTCTGCGGCGAAAATGATGCCGTCGGTGTAGTCGAGAAGCGTAGTTCCGCTCTTGCCGATGAGAGAAAGGTACTTGTCGGTACACGGAAGATTTCCGAGAGAAAGCGCCTCGAGTTCCCCGTGAAGCCTGTCTGCGGTACTCTCGAGATCGGCTTTTTTCAGCACGTCATACGACGAAATCTTCGCAAGCTTCTTCTTTTTTATTGCGGCAATTTCGCTTTCGATTTTCGCGCGGATAATATCTGCGTCGCTCTCGCTTATCAAAACCTCTCTCGTAGGCGTTATATCGAGCGTTCCGACAGATTCCGTGCGCCTTTGGGTCATGATGTCGAAACAGTTTACCGTATCAACCTCGTCGCCGAAGTACTCAATTCGTGTCGGCGCGTCCTCAGACGGCACGAAAACATCGACTATATCTCCGCGTCTTGCAAACTGACCTTTCCCTTCGACCGACTCGCACCTTGTATACCCATAGCACATAAGCTCTAACACAAGCTTTTCCGGAGGAAGCTCGACTCCCGGTGCGATAACGGTTTTGCGTCTTATATCGTCCTTTGTCGGAACAGCGCCGAGCACCGCTTCGGGAACGGCAATTATTATTTTTGCTTTGCCGTCGAGCGCCTTTTTGAGCACCGATATTCTCTCGTGTTCAAAATCATGAGAAGCGGCGTTTACGTTGTGCAGAACTATGTCTCTCTGCGGAAACACAAATACTCCGTCCGTGAGGACGGAGAGATATTTTTTATATCTGTACGCCGTTTTTTCGTCTGGTGCAATCAAAAGCGACGTTTTCGTGCTGTCAACTATCCTTTCGTCATGTACGAGCATCGAAAAAAGAAGCGCGCGCAGGGTATCGCAAAGTCCCGTTGCATAGCAAACACCGGCTCTGTATGCCGCGCCGCCCGTCTTAAACGCCGACAAAGTCTCGGCGAGAGCCTTATATTCAGGCTCCGTTTCGAGCATTTCGGCAAGAAGCGCGGCAGGCATTTTCGCCGTGTCTTTTTCCGTATTTATCATTGTTCACCTCTCGATATTGCCGCCGAAACCGCCTCGACAACCGTCTTTATTGCGTCTTCGGCGTTTGCGTCAATAAGGCATCCGGCGGCTTTGACATGTCCGCCGCCTCCGAATTTTGCGCATATTTCGGCAACGTCAAGATTGCTCTTTGACCTCAGCGACACTTTTGCTTTCCCGTCCTTCGTTTCTCTCACAAAAACTGCGGCGGAAATTCCGGCAAGCTCTCTCACAAGTCCTATCGCTCCGTCTACGTCATTATCGTTGATTCCCAGCTCATCGATTTCGGAGTGCGTCACAAACGAAACTGCCGCAAGCCCTCCGCAAAACAGGCGTGTATTGGCTATAACTCTTCCGCAAAACCTGTAGTTCTCCGGGGATCTGCTCTCAAACAAATCCTCGGAAATCGCCGTCGTGTCCGCTCCGCAGCGCTTGAGAAAAGCCGCCGCCTCAAAGGTTTTTTCGGTTGTGTTGGAATATCTGAAAGAGCCGCTGTCCGAAATAATAGCACAGAAAAGCGCGTCGGCAAGCGGCTTATCTATCACGCTCTTTCCGCTTATTTTCTCAATCTCACGCGCTATGTCGAGTACAACTTCTCCTGCCGCAGACGCCGACGTAACAACAAGCTTGCAGTCCGCTTCAAGGGTGTTTACGGCATGGTGATCTATACAAAGGTCAATGGAACCGGCGTATTTTTCGGTTATCTTCCCCATTATTTCGGCCGCCGCAAGATCGGTGCTCACGACATATGACGGGACAAAGCCGTCATCAATGTCCTTGCCGAAAAATGCTCTTTCCGCAAAGTTTTCGTCGGCGACAAGGCTGTACTTCACATTAAGCTCGTCACTGCACAAAAGGCGTGTGTTCTTGCCGAGGCGTGTAAGCATTCCAAGAAGTGCAAATCCGCTTCCGACAGCGTCGCCGTCAGGCTTTGCGTGGATAAGAATCAGTATATTATCGTTTTCGAGAAGGAGTCTTGCCGCCTCATTTGCGGTCACCTTTTTATTCTTGCGCATATTGCATCCTCCGCTTAATGTCATTTTATGCCGTGTGCCTTGCAGAAACAGTCGAGATTGTCGTAATACTCGTCCGCCGCCGCTTTGATTTTATCCTTGTCGTTCTTGCTGTATTCGTCGTAAACGCCGACGGTGTATATCCCCATCGACTTCGCCGTTTCAATACTGTAGAGTGCGTCCTCAAAAAGTATCGCCTCTTTTACCGACTCCGCACCAAGCTCACGAAGCGCCGTCTCAAAGCCGAGCGTGTGTACCTTGCTGAGTTCGGGCCTGTCGCAGGTGAAGATGAGATCAAAATGCGCGTCAAGCTTTGAGGCTTTCAGCGCGTCGTCAACCATAACGCGCGGCGTTGCAGTGAATAAGCAGGTTTTGACTCCGCAGCCGTTATAATAACGGATAAGCTTCTCCGCACCGGGCTTTACGGGACACCCTCTTCTGTAACCGTTATGCGTATTCTCTCTTATTGTTTCGATGATCTCGTCGTCGGGCGTGTTGTCGTCGGTGTAACGCGTTTTGTAAAGTGCAACTCCCGCTCTTGTCGAGCGGTTTATTATCTCGGCGGAAAAATCGGCGTCGTGCTTTATGCACCCGTATCTGTCTCTTATATACTCCAGAAGTCCCTCACGCCAAAGCGACATTGAATCAAGAAGCGTGCCGTCCATATCGAAAAGCGCATATTTAAAGTTCACGTCGGTTCTCCAATCTCAGATTTTCGCCGTTATCGGCTTCGGTGCGTCGGGCGGGCAGAGTCTTTTTTCGTACCAGTAAACGTCGAGCCATTTCCCATTCTTATAGCCGCTCTTCGTGAGCTTGCCGGCAAGAGTGTAGCCGAGCTTTTCGTGGAAACGGACACTCACCTCATTATCGCCCGTGATTATGGCGTAGAGGTTGTGGTAGCCCATTTTGCGAAGATCCTCTTCGACCGCCGCCTCAAGAAGCTTTCCCACGCCGTGACCTCTGTACTCCGTGTCCATGTACACCGAAAAATCCGCGTCCCATGCGTAAGCCGCTCTCTCAAAGGCTCTCGACGCGTAGGCGTATCCGACAATGCGTCCCTCGTCCTCCGCAACGTAATACGGAAATTCGTCCGCTATAGACTTAAACCTCGCGGTAAATTCCTCAAGCGTCGGAACTGTGTACTCAAAGGTAATCGTGGTGTTCAGTATGTACGGCGCGTATATTTCGAGTATTCTTTCGACGTCCGCGGCATTTGCTTTTCTGAGTGCCGGCATATGCTTCACTCCTTTAAGACTCATTGTTCGGTCGGTTAAGAGTATATTATAACACGCACATATTTCCCATTAAACCGACTTTTTTGAATTTTTTTGCAAAACCTCGAAAAATAAAAAGTATTTCACCGCATTTTGTCGTATTTATATTACGTAAGAGTATTAACCGCCATGCGGAAAAGACGGGAGGAAGGAACATGAGCAAAGAATCGCCGGCAGGTCTTGAGTGGCTTTACGAAAGAGAGCGGATGACACTCTGCAAATACGCGACCTTTTCCGAAAAGAGCGGCGCGAGATTAAGTCCGATTTCGGAATGCGACTTCCGTCTTCCCTTTCAGCGTGACAGGGACAGAATCATTCACTCAAAGTCTTTTCGCCGCCTCATGCATAAGACGCAGTGCTTTCTGTCCCCGGAGGGCGACCACTACCGCACACGCCTGACGCACACTCTCGAGGTAACGCAGATTGCACGCACGATTGCAAGAGCCCTGCGTCTGAACGAGGATCTCACCGAAGCGTGCGCACTGGGTCACGACCTCGGTCACACCCCTTTCGGTCACGCCGGAGAGAGAGTACTCAACAGGCTGTATTCCGGCGGCTTTGCGCACAACGAGCAGAGTCTCAGAACCGTCGAGCTTCTCGAAAACGGCGGCAGAGGTCTTAACCTTACAGAGGAGGTTCGGGACGGAATCGTCTGCCACACGGGCAACGTCGAAGCGGCGACTCTCGAGGGACGGATAATCAAGTTTGCCGACAGAATCGCCTACATAAATCATGATATCGATGATGCCGTGAGAGGCGGCGTTCTCTCGGAGGACGATGTACCTCACGAGCTTACCGAGGTTCTCGGAGACAGTCACGGCAAGCGCATCGACACCATGGTCAAGAGCGTAATCGAGGCGTCGCAGAAAAGCTTCGACAACGGCGTCGGAATGATACTTATGGACAGCGACAAGGACGCCGCAATGAACGGTCTGCGAAGCTTCATGTTCAAGGAGGTATACTTCAACCCAAAGGCGAAGAGCGAGGAAAGCAAAGCCTGCGTGATGATTGAAGAGCTTTACGGTTACTTTGTCAAAAATCCCGACAAAATGCCGGAGGAGCGCAAGAAATATCTGACGACAACCCCGGTCGAACGGGTGGTGTGCGATTATATCGCCGGTATGACCGACAGATACGCCATTTCGGTTTTCACAAGCATTTTCGTTCCCAAAACGTGGGGACTTTAAGCTTTACGGAGTGAGATAGATAAATGCCTTTTCCCAAAAGTTTTATAGAAGAAATACGGTACAAAAACAATATAGCGGACGTCATAGGACGTTACGTTGCGCTCAAGCGTTCCGGGAGCAACCTCCACGGGCTTTGTCCGTTCCACAGCGAAAAAACTCCGTCGTTTACGGTGTACGGAGACCACTATCACTGCTTCGGCTGCGGCGCAAGCGGCGACATAATTACGTTCGTAATGCAGACCGAGGGTATGACCTACCCCGACGCCGTGAGAAGCCTTGCCGACAGAGCCGGTATCCCCATACCTCCCGAGAGCGGAGAGATACAGGCGTTCTCCGCAAAGAAGCCGGTGCTTTCACGTGAGCGTGCGTTTGCTCTCAACACGGCGGCGGCGAAAATTTTCCACGCAAATCTTTATCTTCCCGAAGCCGCCGAAGCACGTGCATACTTTGAAAAACGTGAGCTTGACCGTGCGACAATACGCCGTTTCGGCCTCGGATATGCGCTTAATTCTTTCGACGATCTTCTGAAAAAACTGCGTGCGCAGGGTTTTCGCGACGACGAAATAAAGGAATGCTCTCTCTGCGGAATCTCGCAAAACGGAAGATACTACGACTATTTCAGAAACAGGGTTATGTTTCCGATAATCGACATTGACGGCAAGGTGGTTGCTTTCGGAGGGAGAGTCATGGACGACTCGAAGCCGAAGTATCTCAACTCGTCCGACACGCCGGTATTCAAAAAGAGCCGGACGCTGTTTGCGCTTAACTTTGCGATGAAAGCGGCTCTCGGCGACACCGACGGCAAAACCGGTGCCGGAAAGCTCATAATGTGCGAGGGTTATATGGACGTGATATCGCTCCACAAAGCAGGCTTCGGCGGCGCCGTCGCCACGCTCGGAACAGCCGTCACTCCCGAACACGCACGCAGGATTTCACGGTACGCAAAGACGGTATATCTTGCATACGACTCGGACGGCGCAGGAAAAAATGCGACCAACAAAGCAATAAAGCTTCTTGAAGAAGCCGGAATCGAAGCGAAAGCCATAAAGATAACCGGCGCGAAGGACCCGGACGAATTCATAAAGAAATACGGCAATGCGGCTTTCTCGAAGCTTCTCACGGGTGCTGTCGGGCAAACCGACTACGCTCTCGGCGAGATACTCGGAAGATACGACCTCGACGATCCCGACGACAAGGTAAAGGCAATCGCGGAAGCTTCCGCGATGCTTGCCAAGGTCTACCCTCTCTACAAGCGCGAGATTTATACCTCAAGGCTTGCGGAAATAACCGGAGTGTCACGCGAAAATATAGAACGCGAAACGGCGCGCTGCGAAAGGACAAACAGAAAAGACGAGAACAAACAGCAGACCGCTGACGCACTGAAAGCGGCAAATCACTACAACGACACTGTAAATCCCGATGCATCAAAAAATCCGAAGAGTGCGGCAATCGAGGAAAATCTTCTCGGAATACTGCTGCTGCATACGGAGCTTCTGCCGTCGGACGAAGTTCTTTCAAAGGACGATTTTGTCACGGAATTCAACCGTCGTGTGTTTGAAAAAATCCGTGATCTTTGCGCCGAGGGCGACTTCGACATAGGCGCGATGAACGAATACTTCACGGGCGATGAGGCGTCGAGAATTTTCCGCATGAGAGAAGCGCGGTCAGAGCTTTCGTCAAACGGAAAAGCGGCACTCGACGAGCAGATAAAAGCGTTGAAAGCGGAAAAAGAAGCCATGAGTCTGAAAACGCTCTCCTACGACGAACGTCTTGAAGCGATACGCAAAAAAAAGCTTTCGCAAAAGCAAAACGTCACAGGAAACGGCGGTACATAATACCGCAATAATTCAAGCTCCGCAGGGAAAATTAATTCAAGACAGTACACAAAGCGTTAAGCGTATAAAACGCCCGAAACGAAAGGTAATTCAACTACATACATACCTTGGGCAGGAAAGGAAAAAGCATATGGCAAAGAAAAAGAACGTAAACGAAGAAGCGGCGGTCGAAACCGAAGTAAAAGAGGCGGTCACCGAAACTGCGGCAAAGACCGAAAGCAAAAAGGATGCCGAAAAGAAAGCTCTCGAGGAGCTTGAGGAAATACTTGTCGAGTCGAACGACGAAGAGGAAGACGGTCTTGACGAGTCGGACACCGACAGCGAAGAGGAATCCGACGCAAAGGAAAAGAAGGACGCTCACGCAAAGTCGAAGTCCAAGGGTATTGAGGGCGTCGAGAGACGTGAGCTGAAAGAGCTTATCGAGCGAGGCAAGGCAAAGGGAAAGCTCACGAGCAACGAGATTTTCGAGGTAATCGAGGGCAGAGACATTGACGTCGAGCAGATGGAAAAGCTCTACGAGGTTCTCGAACGTCTCGGTATCGAAGTCACCGACTACATGGACGACATCCCCACAAAGCTTGAGGACATAGAAGATCTCGAGATATACGACAACAACGAAAGCATTGACAACATCCTCTCTCAGGACGGCGTCGTAATGGACGACCCGGTGAGAATGTACCTTAAAGAAATAGGGAAGGTTGAGCTTCTCGACACCGACACCGAAATAAAGCTTGCGGAGAGAATGGCGGCAGGCGACGAAGAGGCGAAGAATATTCTCGTTGAGAGCAACCTCCGTCTTGTCGTAAGCATTGCGAAGAGATACGTCGGAAGAGGCATGTTCTTCCTCGATCTTATCCAGGAGGGCAATCTCGGTCTTATGAAGGCGGTCGAAAAGTTCGACTACAAAAAGGGTTACAAGTTCTCGACTTATGCGACATGGTGGATACGTCAGGCAATAACAAGAGCCATTGCCGACCAGGCGAGAACCATTCGTATACCGGTTCACATGGTTGAGACGATAAACAAGGTGCTTCGTGTATCGCGTCAGCTTCTCCAGGAGCTCGGTCACGAGGCAAGCACTGAGGAAATTGCGGCAAGCATGAATATGACGGTTGAAAAGGTACGTGAGATAATGAAGCTTGCGCAAGAGCCTGTTTCCCTCGAAACGCCCATAGGTGAAGAGGAGGACAGCCATCTCGGCGACTTCATCCCCGACGACGACGCTCCGGCACCCGCAGAGGCAGCTTCGTACACACTTCTCAGGGAACAGCTCTGCGAGGTTCTTCACACGCTCACTCCGCGTGAGGAGCAGGTACTCAGACTGAGATTCGGTCTCGAGGACGGTCACACACGCACGCTCGAGGAAGTAGGCGAGGTATTCGACATTACCCGTGAGAGAATACGTCAGATCGAGGCAAAGGCACTCAGAAAGCTTCGTCATCCGAGCCGTTCCAAGAGACTCAAGGATTTCCTCGACTGATACGGCTTTTGCGGCAGAATGCACCGTCAATTAAGAAAGGACAAAACATCATGACAAAGACCGCCATAGGCATTATAGGCGCAATGGAAAGCGAAGTGCAGGCATTTCGCAGGAAATTCGCGGCAGAAGAGACCGAATTTCACGGCATTTACCATGCTGAGGCAAACGGAAAGGACCTCTACATCGCGCAGAGCGGAATCGGCAAGGTAAATGCGGCGATAACAGCGCAGAAGCTTGTGGACTTATTCAAGGTTCATATTCTCATAAATTCCGGAGTTGCCGGCTGCATCTCGAAGGAGCTTTCGACCTGCGACGCGGTTATTGCGAACACGCTGTGCTATCACGATTTCGATCCGCTCGAAATACTCGAGGAAAACTTTCCGTACACCTCGCGTTTCAGAGCCGACGGCAGACTTACGTCGCTTGCGCTCAAGGCGTGCGACAGACTTTCCGACGGCGGCAAGCTTTTCAAGTACATGGAGGGCGTTATCGTGTCGGGTGACTGCTTCGTAAACGACAGCGGTGTTGTCGAGCGTTTGCGCAAGGACTTCGGCGCACTGTGTACCGAAATGGAGGGTGCGGCAATAGCGCACGTTGCGACCGCAAACCGAATTCCGTTTGCGGTAATAAGGACAATGTCCGACTTCGCGGACGAAAATGCGGATATTTCTTTCGACAGCCTCGAAAAAATAGCGGCGGCACGTGCCTCGGAAATAGTTTCGGACATGATAGAAAATCTGTGATTACACTCCGTTTTTATCGGGTCACGTAAATACATACGGCACGCATAAAAAACAAGGACTCCGGGAAAACTCTCGGAGTCCTCTTTTTGCTCGGGTATTAACGGGATCGTGATTACTTGTTTGTCTTCATTGCGTTCTCGGCGTTCATGATCATCTTCTTAACCATCTGACCGCCTACGGAACCTGCCTGCTTGGAGGTAAGGTCGCCGTTGTAACCCTCCTTGAGAG
>CAKSUT010000003.1 GCA_934502885.1 uncultured Eubacteriales bacterium
GAGTGTTGCCGATAATAATTTCTTTGTCATAACTGCCTCCTCAAAAAGTTGCGTTAAAGCTCCGTGGTCTGCGGTTCGCTTACCGCCTCATCCTGCACTTCCTCCTGCGACTCATTCTCACTTCCGCCTTCGTCCTCAAATATCAGTTCGTCTATGTACACGCCATATTGTCTGTCGGGGTCAGCTGCTACCTCTTTGTTAAATGTTCCGTGCCCTTTTTCAGAAACAAGAATCATCCTATGAACACCTATATCATCCGCATCTTCTTCATTCTTAGTAACAAATCGAATCTGCAAATACAGTACCTTATCTGGCTTTGTAATTTTCAATACATCGTCAACTATGTAGTATGAAGGAAAGGTCTTCCCAGAACCGTAACCGGCGCATTTATCTGTTTCATATTCTAATCCTAAAATCTCTTCCAAAAGCTTGAGATTTTCTTCGATTTTGCTCGTCCCATTCTCAACTGCATGAGCGGAAAACATATCAATAAGTGCGTCCGTATCCTTCTGTTTAATCAGCTCCGTGACATTATTCAGAACCCTATCTTCTTCTGACACTATGCTGTCTTGTATTGCCATTCTGTATTTTAAAAAGACCTGTTTTGAACAAGAGCAGAGTAAAAGGAGCGAAAGAAAAATTGCCGATAACTTTGACAATATCTTCATATTACACCTCGTAAATTAAAATCTGTAGGAACACCTCATGAGCAAATCGTTGAAATACCACCTTTCGCCATCCAAAATCATTTGATTTTTGAATGCCGCTCTTTTGATGTTGAGTTATCAATCGAAAAAATTTTGACGTTCATCGTAGAAATAATCACTGCCTGTACCAAGACCGAATATATAGTACTTCACGTAATCAAACCACCTTAAATCATATATAGTCAAGTAGTTCTTGAACGGAATCAGGTTGTTGCGGTCAACGTCACCATATACATTCCAATATTCTACATTTGAAATACCGTACAGCGCGTAAATGTCATCATATGAACTGCCTTTTACAAATCTCCAATCTCCGCGAACCACGAAAACCGTATTCGTTTTCCGGTAGTAGAGGTCTGCGGAAAACAGCGGAGAGATAACGTACACTCCATCAAAGTACTCCACCGTTCCGCATTTGCCGAACTCGTTTCTTTCACAGAAAAAGCCGTTTTCATCGCCGACAACACGGAAATGCGCAACTCCGTCATCGTACCAAAGCAACTTAAAATCAGTGCCTGTCGGGTACTCTTTCTCCGTAAATTTTATGGGCAGTATAAGTGATACAAGCAAGCTAAAAAACATTATGGCAAATACCGCCGCAATTTTTGAATTAAACCTCATATCTTCCTCAAAATAACATATATTTGGGCAAAACGGCAATCGTTTTCTTAACTCAAGTATATTTTGTCACCATCCGCTTACACCAAGCAGTTTCACAATCTTCCGGAACAGATCCTGCGCCCATTCTCCGGACGACAGTTCCAAAATAAGTATCACATAGAAAAGTATCAGCTCTTCTTTGGAAAACGCATATGCAAATTTGAATTTCGGCAGCGAATATTTTTTGCGCAGATGTATTTCGTATACAATGAACGCAAATGAAACAGCAATGTACAGCAAAATGTTAGCAAAAGAAATCGGCGGACGGTTACCATAATACTGTATTGCAATCCCGTTGTAATCGGTAAATATTCTGAACGCTATCCACACGATCAAAATAACCGCACACCGTATTTTTTTAAGAGAACCGATAATGCCGTATGCATGGGATTCGTTATTATCGCTGTTTTTTACTTTCAAGACTTTTTTCTTCATCACATATACCTATTTCATCACCTCTGTCGGGTAATCTTCTTGACGCAGATACGAGTAGAACTCCTCCGTATTCGCAAGCGACGGGTATTTGACCATAAACACGACTCTGTTTCCGATATAAAAGCAGTAGCAGAGCGACCTGTTCTTAAGACTCAATACAGAATATTCAGGGCTGTTTTCATCAAGCGAATGCACAGCAAACGGCTGTCCTGTTCTTTCCGCCGCTTCACGTATCTCTTCCTTTGTCTCAAAGCCCTTTACGTCGTCAAATGTGTACTCCGAACCGGCAATGTACGTGAAACCGTCCGCATTGGGGAGTACATTTTCGGCCTTCCTCTGAAAACGCAGGAAAAAGTCGGTATACGGATAATGCCGGCGTGAAAGAATCTTCTCCGGCAGGTCGTCGGCTTGCACAAGCGTTTCAAGATTTTCCGCAAAGTTCATGTAGTCGGGGATATACTCGCTCACCTTTTCACTCATTTCGGGATACGCAACAATCGCAAGAGCCGTAGGATTTCTTGACATTCCGAAATTCTTCTCGAAAAATATGTAGCGGAGTTCGCCGTTCTCAAGGCTCATGACCGTGTATTGAAGAACCGAGTTCTCGTCAAGCTCAAGGTCATCGCAGATTCTGTCGCCGAAGACCTTCACCATATTTTCAGTGCAATCACGGTACACCGCCGAAAGTGCATCATCGCCGTTCAAGGCGTAAACATTCAGCCGGTCGGGGTCTATGTCAAAGTATTCCGCTTTCAATTGAGTGTCCGCTTTGTAGCAGAAGTTGCCGATACAGCTCACCTTATGTGCCGCACCGTAATACACGCCGAACGTCAAAGCCGCAATAATAACAAACGCTGTAACCACTGCGATTATATCTTTAATATGTCTCACTTTTCTCTCCTCTGCAATCTCTGTGATGTCTGTTTTTCGGCAGTCCTCCCGCTTTTTTCGTTACCAGTCTTCAATTTCCTCAACAGAAACAACAAATCCGAACCTCAGCCCTGTCGGCATAAGGTGCGGATTATATTGTTTTGGTGGAGACGAGGAGAATCGAACTCCTGTCCGAAAACCGTTCGGCACAGCCTTCTACGGGCGTAGACTGTCATTTGAATTCCCGGCTCTTACCGTCGGCAGTCAGACTGAAAGATCCGGTAGCTTCATAAAATCATGACAAGTCTCAAAGCTTTGACTTATTCACGTTCACTGCTAAGTGATGCCGCGTCACGGGCCGCAGTACTCCCGTGGGCGACAGCCGCCTTAGTTAGGCAGCGAGTGCTACTCTATTGTTAGCGTTTAATTTTAAAAATTGCGGCGTTTTAAAGAGCTTCCGCACCTCTGCCCGCTTACCGTGTGTCGCAATCCCCGTCGAAACCATTACGTCCCCGAAAATCACGGTACACCGTCCGTACATTATTATACACCGTTTTTGCGACCTATTCAAGTACTCTTTTTAAATTTATCGTGAAATGTACTCTTCCGCTCTGTTTCTTCCGTCAAACACTGCGGCGAACCGCACCTCTCATGCAATGTTTACAATATTTTCTTAAAAAGTGTATTTTTGCCTATTGCAAAACCGCTCGAATTGTGCTATACTAAAGCCGTAGCCGAAGCGGAGATTTCTCAGCCTCGGCAATTGTTTCGCACAGCCCGGTCATTTTCGGTTCGCGTTCGCATATTTTTACTTTTCCTTTGACCGGCGGCAGTGCGTTGTCTTATCGTTAAAACAAAGAGTATGCGGTTGTTCGGGATTTACTGTATTGTATGTTTCTTTTCGACAAAGCGTACTCGCAGAATAATCATCTGACACCCGGAGGTTTTCAATGATTAAGCTTTCTCCTTCAATGCTTGCCTGCAATTTCGCAAATATCGGTCAGGATGTCGAAAAAGCGGAAATTGCCGGTGCTGATTATCTTCACATCGATATTATGGACGGTCACTTTGTCCCGAATCTTTCGTTCGGCGACTGCGTCGTGACGGCTCTTCGCAAAACGACAAAGCTCGTTTTCGACGTTCACCTTATGGTTGACAACCCGGCGGCTTACATTGCACCGTTTGCCAAGGCAGGAGCGGATATCATCACGTTCCACCGAGAGGCGGCAAGCAGAATCGACTGCGAACGCATAATCTCCGACATAAAGAGCAGAGGACTGAAAGCCGGAATTTCGGTAAAACCCGGCACTCCGGTGTCCGACATCGCGGAATTTATTCCGTCGGTCGATATGGTGCTTATAATGACGGTCGAACCCGGTTTCGGCGGTCAGAAAATCATCCCCGAGACCTTCGATAAGGTAGCGGAGGTCAAAGCATTTGCCGATAAGCTCGGCAAGAAAATCGATATCGAGGTTGACGGAGGCGTCACTCCCGACAACTTCCGTGAGCTTACCTCAAGAGGTGCGAATGTTATAGTCGCAGGCTCTGCGGTATTCAAAGCGCCCGATATCACCGCCGCCGTTCAGAGCTTCAAGAGCAACTGAACGGAATAATAGAG
This sequence comes from uncultured Eubacteriales bacterium, assembly GCA_934502885.1. Classification (GTDB taxonomy): domain Bacteria; phylum Bacillota; class Clostridia; order Oscillospirales; family CAG-382; genus CAKSUT01. Next base: position 4,291 of record CAKSUT010000003.1, read on the forward strand.
TAATTTGTATTTGTATAAAAGAAAGGACGATAACTATGGCTATTTTTGAATCAGGCAACGCCGTCATCGCTCAGTCAGGCGGCCCCACCGCCGCTATCAACGCAACTCTCGCCGGAGTAATCAAAGGATGTCTCGACAATCCCGCAATCGAAAAGACTTACGGAGTAAAATTCGGAATGGAAGGTCTTCTCGCAGGCGACTTTATCGACATGGACGACTACGGTTTCACCAAGGAAGATTTCGACCTTCTCTCGGCAACTCCCGGTGCGGCTCTCGGATCGTGCAGAACAAGAATTGAGGACGATGAAACAATCACAAAGGTTCTCGAGGTTCTTGCAAAGCATAACGTAAGATACGTATTCTACATCGGCGGCAACGACAGCATGGACGCAATTGCCAAGATGAGTGCATACGTTGAAGCTCACGAGGACGCATGGCAGGCAAACTTCATCGGCGTTCCCAAGACCATAGACAACGACCTTTACCTCACCGACCACACTCCCGGCTACGGCTCCGCCGCAAAGTACGTTGCCGTATGCACGCAGGAAATAATCCGTGACATCGCCTCCTACACAACAAAGGCGGTAACGATAATCGAAGTAATGGGCAGAGACGCAGGATGGCTCACCGCCGCTACCGCAATTTCCGGTCACCTCTGCGGCGCAGGTCCCGACCTCATATACCTCCCCGAGGTAACATTCGACGACAAGAAGTTTATTTCCGACGTCAAGGCGGCATTTGAGGACGACAGCAAGCCTTACGTTGTGATTGCCGTTTCCGAGGGTGTAAAGAACGCCGACAAGGAATATGTCGCAAAGGCGGAAATGAGCGGTGCGACCGACAACTACGGTCACAAGTACCTCGCAGGCGTCGGCAAGCATCTCGAGAACCTCATTCGCCGTGAAATAGGCTGCAAGGTTCGCTCGGTCGAGATAAGCCTTCTCCAGAGATGCGCAAGCCACATTGCTTCTGCGTGCGATATTGAGGAGTCTCAGAGAATCGGCGAGGCTGCGGTAAGACACGGCGTTGTCGGTGAAACGGGCAAGATGATGACCTTCAGACGTGTAAAGAATGCAGACAAGTATACCGTTGAGGTATTCTCCGAGGATCTCTCCGAGATAGCGAACAGAACGAGAAAAGTTCCTGCCGCATTCATCGGTGAGGACGGAACAAGCGTCACCGAAAAGTGCCTCGACTATATGCTTCCTCTCATTCAGGGCGAGGCAAAGTCGGTTTACGAGGACGGCATCCCGGTTCACTTCGCATTCTGATAATCCGCAAATTAAAACATCGCTCCGTATCGAAAGCCGGTACGGAGCGGTATTTTTATATTAAAATCCCTCATAAAACACAAAAAGGAAGTCCGCCGAAAGCGTCTTCCAAAATGTGTAACTTCATTTACCTTATGCTGAAACCTTATCAGTTAGCACGGGTAATCTTGCCGGAACGAAGGCAGCGAGAGCAAACGGCTACTGTCTTGTGAGTACCGTTGACTACAGCCTTAACCTTTCTTATGTTGGGCTTCCAGCTTCTGTTGGTCTTTCTGTTGGAGTGGGAAACGTTGCAACCGAATGTTACGCCCTTTCCGCAAACTTCACACTTTGCCATTACGAAACACCTCCCAAAATGGATTTGAGATTATCGCGCGATATTCGCACAACATGGTTATTATACCACATACCTTTACATTTTGCAAGTGTTTTTATTATTTTTTTCAATTTGTTCAATATTTAATTCTGCGCAGAGTTAATTTCTTCCAATATATCAGTTGCTTACACCATTGTATCTTTTCTCCGTGAATCTCTCACTTCACACTCAGATACAAATTGTTTCTCCGGAATGCACGCAGTGCGCTTTGGCGTCAACGTCAAGGAATATATCATGAAGCGCGGGATTATACACCCTGTGTCCGTCGGCACTGTAAATCAAGCTTTTGTAAGCTTTGACATAATCGTATATTTCAATATTTGTTGCGTACCATATCTCACTGTTGTTTGAAAGCTTGTTACAAATTCTTTCCATGTGATCCCAATTGTCTTTCATGTCAAACTCATAGCTGTGACCCCATATGTAAAAGAGTCTCGGATATCTTCTTGCATGATAAGTCTTTTCCGAAATATCAACAGCTAAAAATTCGTCAATCCACTTCATTATTTCAGGGTTATTATGGTGTGCCGTCGGCACCCATGCATGAAAATCCGCCGGCAGCATAAACGAATTGTTGTCCTGTCCCAATGTCCTTGAATAGGCAATATCCAATTCCGTGAGATACTGTTTAACATTTTCATAGCTGCCGAAATTGCCGAACAGCGTTATCCCGGTATCCGGGTAAGCCATTCCTCTTATTATGCAGTCGCATTTCTTTTCAAGCTCCAATCGGCAATCCAGTACATCCCTTATTCCCTCAATAGCTCTCAGATTGCCGTTAGGTCTGTGATTGGCTCCGTGTACCGCAATTTCATGGCCCTTTGAAAGGAAATATTCCTTAATTTCTTCCTTTGTAAAATTGTTTTCCCTCATGTAATCACAGTTATGATTAAAGGTTGCCTTCATTCCATATTTGTTGAATATTTCCGAGAGCCTTTTATCCTGCCGCACGCCGTCATCGTAACTGAATGTGACCGCTTTGGCTTTGCCGCCCGGATATCTCATAAAAACCGATCTCATGTAAATATGCCTCCCTTTCAGCTGATTGTTATATCTTCGGAATTGATTGTTACAAGCTCAAACGAATCGAATGCAGTCTGTTTTATGCCGTTAATACAGAGATTATTGAAGTGAAATCCCGTACACGGCAAATCCTTATTTACCGATTCGATGTAAATCTGCGGCTTGTAGTCTATATTCTCAGCAATGACATTGACATTATCAAAACGAATATTACGGATAGTTCCGATCCGTTTTGCGTTGGCTCTCTTTAATTCGCCGGCTCTGACACGTGTGGCATATTGCATATTTGAGCAGAAAACAAATTTCGGCTCCATATGCAAGCCGTATCCCGTATATTCCTGACTGTCCGCAGTCTGAAGCTGCTGCATCATCGTGTCGTTCTGAAATTCTATGTTAAGTCCTTCAAAAACGATATCGTGCATATCCGCACCGCCGCCGTTTGAGACGCTCAATGCCGAAAGGGAGCTGTGAATAAGATCGCTGTTTCTGAAACGGATATTTTTGTATTCGACACCGCAGGCTTCAACTCCGACCTCACAGTTCTTGTTCCATCCGCTCCACAAAACACAGTTGTCAACCGTTATATTTTCAATGGGGCGGTCGTAGTCATAAATAGCCTTGATGGAAATCGTATCGTCAAAAGAACGTATAAACGAATTCTTAATCGTGATATCGGAGGAGTTTACGATATCGATACCGTCCGTATTATACCGCCAATGTCCGACGATTTTAACATTGTCTATCGTTATGTTTCTGCACCAAAACATTGACAGCACCCAGTTTGAAGAATTGACCAAAATCAAATCCGATACATCCACGTTCTCTGCATTGTAAATTCTGAATGTTCCCTTTGAAAAAGGTTCATAGCTGCTTTCGACAAGCCTCTCTTCACAGCTGTTGTCTATTGTGCCGCCGCCGTATATTTTAACATTTTTGGCACCGTTTGTAAATATCGATCCGAAAACTATCGCTTCCTTATCTACGTAAACAGTGTCATTATCCTTTAGGTTTATTATCATGGGGAAATGAATGCCCGGTCCGAAATAATATGTGGACTTTTGAGCATCGGGATACTCTTTGTACTCATTAAAGAAAATGTGCAGAACATTATGCGTTCCGTCAAGTTCGAGCACATAACTTCCGAATTCCTTCAATTCCAATGTTATCTCATCGTCGGACACCGTCGGCACAACATTTTTCGATAACGGTCTTACCTTTGCATTTGAAAAGCTTTTCTTACTCTTCACCTTGAGAGTCACGGCTTCATCGGCGTAGAACGAGATGTAACCGGCGGATTCGGTTTGTTCGTACTGCCGCTGTTTTCCCGGCCAAGGTCTGTTGAACGGGAGCTTTGACACTCTGCATTCACGCACCTCACATTTTTCTCCGTTTATCGCAACGTCAAAATTATCATTTAACAGTTTGAAAACAGTGTCTTCGGTATCGGTCGCAAACGACGCAAATTCCGTTCTGCCGAACGGGACAAACAACCCGTCGGACAAAGCTTTGAATTTCGGAATAACTAACATTTTTTCACCCTCCGTTTTTTTAAATCACAAATATTATGGTTGACACCAAGCTCAACGCAAGACAGAAAGCCTGCTTCTTTGATATTTTCTCTTTGAATAAAATAAAACCGAATATTGCCGAAAATATTATTGTTCCGCCGGAAATTACGGGGAATTGCACCGTTGCCGGAAGTCTTCCCGGTTTTGCACATTCCAACTGCAGCACACCCGAAACACTGCTGACCAACGCCGAACCTATTATCAAAACATACATCATCGGCTTCATTTTGAATATGCTTTTCTTTCTCTTTTTTACAAACGGAATCATAAGTCCGAACATAACAAATCGTGAAATATTCCTCAAAAAGATAAATTCGTTTGACGAAACGGTTTCAAATCCATAGCCTATCTGGTGTACTTTTGATACAATGCTTGTGCCGCCGTTCAGCACAAATACCGCAATGCACAATATGTAAAACAATGAATTCGCTTTTTTTTCGGCACGACCGTTTTGGAGAATTATCGCCGCCGACATCATAATCAAGGAGGTTGCCGTCAATACCGTTATTTTTTCATTCAAGAAAATGAGTCCGTAAAAATACGGCAATATCATTCCGCCGAGCATCAAAAATATCGTGTATACGGACACATCGCCCATTGACATTATCTTAAAGCCGATGATCGTATACAGCCCCAACAGCAACGTAAACAATGATGCCATAAGCAGTGAAAACCACGTTATTTCAACCTTGCCTCCGCATATAAAGAAGTAAATAACCGCACCGAAAAAGCCGACCAGACAGTTGAACACCGCACCGGCTTCAAACGTATTGCCTTCCTCCAACTGATATATTTTTGTAAAGACAAAATTTACCGCACAGCCGATTGCCGCAAGAAATGCAAGCGCATAGTATAAAACCAAGCCTCTTCCCCCTTTCTTCAACAGCACGGATATTCGCACAACATGGTTATTTTACAATATGCTTTTTCGTTTTACAAGTACTGTTTTTTTTTATTTACTCATATTTTTTTGCATTATCGATTTTTTCGCATAGTCGGCTAACGATAATTTTTCACAAAAACACTTGCAAATGCGCCGTATTTATGGTATACTGGAAAAAACAATCCGAAAATAACAGGAGGTCAAGCACACTATGGAATCAACCTACTCCGTAGCTCTTGCGGACATCATAAAAGAATGTCAGCTTGAAAAAATCTACCTTCCGAAGGACGAAAAGGAAATACTCATAAACCGCGACGAGGTGAACCGTCCGGGACTGTCCCTCACGGGCTTTTTCGACCATTTTGAACCGGGTCGCATTCAGATAATAGGAAAGATGGAATACCGCTACCTTCTCTCCCTCGACGACGAGACAAAGTGGAGACGCTTTGAGGATTTCCTTGCGACAGGCGTCGTTGCGCTTGTTTTCACGTCGAATCTCGAAATCGCGCCGAACTACATCAACCTCTGCAAGAAGTACGGCGTACCGCTTCTCCGCACCTCAGAGGCAACCTCTCCCTTCATGTCGCGTCTCATTGCCTTTTTGGGAGTGCAGCTCGCCGAAAGAATAACACGTCACGGCGTTTTCGTCGAGGTCTACGGCGAGGGAATACTCATACTCGGTGACAGCGGTGTAGGTAAGAGTGAAACGGCAATAGAGCTTGTAAAGCGCGGTCACAGACTCATTGCGGACGATGCTGTCGAGATAAAGAAGGTGTCGGCGATAACGCTTGTCGGAAGTGCGCCGGAGCTTATCCGTCACTACGTTGAGCTTCGAGGCATAGGAATAGTGGACGTGCGCCGAATATTCGGTATGGGCGCTGTCAAGCTCTCCGAAAAAATCGACCTTGTAATTCAGCTTGAACCGTGGCAGAACGGCAAGTTCTACGAAAGAGTCGGACTTGACACCGAGTACCACGAGATTATGGGCATAAACATTCCGTCGATTACAATCCCCGTAAAGCCAGGAAGAAACCTTGCGATTATCATCGAAATTGCAGCCATGAACAATCGTCAGAAGAAAATGGGCTACAACACGGCGGTCGAATTCAACAAGCGTCTCATGGGTCAGTTCGAGGAAAGTGATTTCGACAGATAATTGTACTGTCTATCACTCAATTGTACTTTTTAGTGTCAATATGTACAATTACTAAGTACAATTTCGGTTAATTTTTCGTTAATTTATCAAATCGCTCTTGATTTTTGTTGCAAATAATGATACTATAAAGTCGGCATTGATAATCGGTGTCGGCTTTGTTGTTTTTCCGCACCGTACTTTGTAAAAAGAATACAAAGAGGTATTTGAAAATTCGTTGCATTCATGCATTGACAAATCCGCAATAAAATTATATAATAATTCCACAAATATATTTCCGATTACAGGAGGGACAAAATGAAAATTTCAGTCAGGCTAATTGCTCTCGCACTAACTGCGGCTCTCGGCACCGGGCTTCTCGTTTCGTGCGGTCCGAAGAACGGTGAAAACGATGCAAACACAGGCGACAACACCAATCAAACCGTAAACACCGAGCCGGACGATAAGACAGAGAACGGCGACAAAACGGACGGAGAAGCTTCTCTCGAACTCCCGGAAGGAAAGTTCCTTGAAGGAGAGACCTTCAATCTCTATCATGCGCATAACGGCTTTGATTCGTACTATGTGGAGGACGTGCAGTCGGGCGACCTCAAAGGCGAATCTGTTATGAAGAGAAATGCTGCAGTTGAAGAGCGGACGGGTGTGAAGCTCAATTTCGTTCACACGACCACTCCGGCGGATCAGGGTGCGGAAACGCAGAAAATATCCTCCCTCATTCTCGCAGGCGACACAACCTACGACGCATACGTTCACGTTCAGCACACAGGTATGCCGGGACTCATCAACGAGGGTATGTTCATCGACTGGTACAAGCTCCCCTACATCAATTTCGACAAGCCGTGGTGGTACTCCAACACCATCCGCGACATCAACTTCGGCGGCAAAGTTTTCGCCATGACCGGTGACTACAACCTCAATTCTTTCGCATGCACAAACTGCCTTGCATTCAACAAAACCATGCTTGACGAACTTGAGATGCCGTATCCTTATCAGGACGTTTTCGACGGAACATGGACAAAGGACAGATTTATCGAGTACATAGTTGCGGCAACCAAGGATCTCAACGGCGACGGTCATATGGACTACGACAACGACCGCTACGGCTTCGGCGGCTGGCAGTGGGAGCAGACTCCGGCAATGTACGTCGGTTTCGGCGGACAGACGCTTGTCAGGGATGATTCCGGACTTCCCAAGCTCAACATTTACTCCAGGCAGCAGAATAACGTAATAGACGCCATGATTGAGGTTTACAATCAGCCCGGCGCATTCCACGAGGGAAAAACGTGGGGGCTTGACGATGGAATGTTCAATGAAGGACGTCTTCTCTTCAACGACTCCATGCTTCATATGATAGTCGGCATGAGAAACCTTGAGGACGACATCGGCTTCATCCCCTATCCCAAGCTCAACGAGGAACAGACCGAGTACTACTCCAGAACCGGCAACACAAGCTGTCTTACATACATTCCCGTAACTCTCACAGAGGACAGATACGAGATAGTCGGCGGAACTCTCGAGGCTATGGCATATTATTCCAATAAGCTCGTTCTTCCCACATATTTCGACACAATCCTCACGGTTCAGTCCACGCGCGACGTTGAGTCCGAGCAGATGATTCCGATTATCAGAAATTCCTCGAGATTCATGGATCAGGCAATAGGATTCTCGCCCGAGAACATTGTATACAGCGGTCAGAACACGCTTGCTTCTCACTATGCGGCAAACAAGACGGGCTATGAGGAAAAGCTTGCGACGCTTATAAAGGTATACGAATAATCGTAAAAATATAAAGTCACATCGGACGGAACATCTTCCGCCCGATGTTTTTTTGTGCATAGTGCAAAAAACAGGACACCGTTAATTGTATCATTTGTCAATTGACATAAACGCTGTGTGCATATATAATAGTTTTATGAGTAAATCAGCTGTTACGGAGGATAATGTGAGCGTTTCATCAAAAACAAAAATCGCGGCTTTGGCTCTTGCCGCGGCACTCGGCACGGGGCTTTTCGTTTCGTGCGGAAACAAGGTCGATAATGTCGGCAAAAACGATACGATTAAAAGCAGTGACATCGAAGCCCTCGACGGCGCGGACGGTGAGAAAAAGCTCGTTCTACCCGAGGGAAAATTTCTCGAGGGCGAGACCTTCAGTCTTTATCACGCACACCACGGCTTTGAAAACTACTACCGCGAGGGCGCACAGCCCGGGGATATTCTCGGTGAGGCAATCGTTGAAAGAAACGCCATGGTTGAGGACAGAACCGGCGTAAAGCTCAATTTCGTTCACACAACAACGCCTGCTGATCAGTTCGGCGAATCCCAGAAGATAGCCTCTCTCATTCTCGCCGGCGACACGACCTACGACGCCTTTGTCCACGTACAGCACGGCACAATGCCCGGACTTATAAACGAAGGCATGTTTTTGGACTGGTACAAGCTGCCGTACATAAACTTTGAAAATCCGTGGTGGTATTCAAACGCGATACGCGACATAAATTTCGGCGGCAAGGTTTTCTGGATGACCGGCGACTACAACCTCGGCTCTTTTTCGACAACCGAGTGCATAGCTTTCAACAAAACGATGCTCGACGAGCTTGAAATGGAATATCCCTATCAGGACGTTTTCGACGGCACATGGACAAAAGATAAATTCATCGAATACATTGTTGCCGCGACAAAAGACCTCAACGGCGACGGTCAGATGGACTGGGACAACGACCGCTACGGCTTCGGCGGCTGGCAGTATGAGCAGGTTCAGTCTCTGTATGTCGGCTTCGGAGGTCAGACGCTTGTCAAGGACGACGAAGGTCTTCCGAAACTCAATATCTATTCGTTGCAGCAGAACAAGGTAATAGACGGAATGCTTGAGGTGTTCAAACAGCCCGGTGCTTTCTATCACGGCAAGGAATACGGCATGGAGGACAAAATGTTTGCCGAGGGAAGGCTTCTTTTCAACGACGCCTTTCTTTCCCATATTCAGGGTATGAGAAACTATGATGACGAAATAGGCTTCGTCCCCTACCCCAAGCTCGACGAAAACCAAGAGGATTACTATTCGAGAGTCGGCGCGATAAGCTGTGTGACATACATTCCCGTAACGCTCACCGAGGATAGGTACGACATTGTCGGCGGTACTCTCGAGGCTATGGCTTACTATTCGAGTCTCAGAATTCTCCCGACCTACTTCGATATCATTCTCACGATTCAGTCAACACGTGACATCGAATCCGAGCAGATGATACCGATTATCAGAAATTCCTCGCGCTTCATGGACACCTCAATCGGCTTTTCACCGGAGAACATCGTGTACGAAGGTCAGAACACCCTCGCCTCTCACTGGGCAATATTCAGAACCAACTATGAGGAAAGACTCGCAACTCTCATAAAAACTTATAAATAAGGCGTAAAGCACCGCGGCTTGTGAATACCGCACAAAAAATCGGCGGAGAATTTGTGCATTTGCACAAATAGGTGCATATCTTCGTGTAACGTTTTTGTAAACAAGCGGTTTCCCCACTTGAAAACAATTTCGTTAGGTGATATAATTCAAAATCGGTGGTAAAAAAGCGAAAAAACACATACTTATTTTCAGGAGGCTTACATGAAAACTTCGGTAAAAATCATTGCACTCGCACTCACAGCGGCTCTCGGCGCAAGCGTCTTGGCTGCGTGCGGAAACAAAACCAATGACAACAACAAATCAGATCCAACGGTAAACACCGGTGACAATACCGAAAACGGTGGCAGCACCGAAAACGGCGATGAAGCGGACGGCGAAGCTACTCTCGTTCTTCCCGAGGGCAAGTTCCTTGAGGGCGAAACATTCAACCTCTATCACGCTCACCACGGTTTTGAAAACTACTACAGAGAAGACGTTCAGCCTGGCGACATTCTCGGTGAAGCAATCGTCGAGAGAAACGCAATGGTTGAGGACAGAACCGGCGTAAAGCTCAATTTTGTTCACTCCACCCAACCTGCAAACCAGGGTGCGGAAACGCAGAAGATTTCCTCCCTCATTCTCGCAGGCGACACGACCTACGACGCTTTCGTACACGTTCAGCACACCGGTATGCCCGGACTCATCAATGAGGGAATGTTCATAAACTGGTATGAACTCCCCTACATAAACTTCGACAAACCCTGGTGGTACTCCAACACCATCCGCGACATTAACTTCGGCGGCAAGGTTTTCGCCATGACCGGCGACTACAACCTCGGTTCTTTTTCCGGCACGGAGTGTCTCGCATTCAACAAAACCATGCTCGACGAGCTTGAAATGGAGTATCCCTATCAGGACGTATTTGACGGAACCTGGACAAAAGACAGATTCATTGAGTACATAGTTGCCGCAACAAAGGATCTCAACGGCGACGGTCAGATGGACTGGGACAACGACCGCTACGGCTTCGGCGGCTGGCAGTATGAGCAGGTTCAGGCTCTCTACGTCGGCTTCGGCGGTCAGACGCTTGTAAAAGACGACAACGATCTTCCCAAGCTCAACATCTACTCCACACAGCAGAACAACGTTATCGACGGTATGCTTGACGTATTCAAGAACCCCGGTGCGTTCTATCACGGCAAGGACTACGGCATGGAGGACACCATGTTCAAGGAAGGCAGACTTCTCTTCAACGACTCCTTCCTCTCACAGATTTCCGGCATGAGAAATTATGACGACGAGATAGGCTTTGTTCCTTACCCCAAGCTCAACGAGGAGCAGGCGGACTACTACTCGAGAACGGCAAACATCAGCTGCCTCACCTACATTCCCGTAACCCTCACCGAGGACAGATATGAAATCGTCGGCGGAACTCTCGAGGCTATGGCATACTACTCGAGCCTCAAGGTTCTCCCCACCTACTTCGACATCATCCTTACAATTCAGTCCACACGTGACGTTGAGTCCGAGCAGATGATACCGATTATCAGAAACTCCTCGAGATTCATGGATATGGCTATAGGCTTCTCGCCCGAGAGCATCGTATACAGCGGTCAGAACACGCTTGCTTCTCACTGGGCTTCCAACAGAACCTCCTACGAGGAAAAGCTCGCAACGCTCATCAAGACCTACAAGTAATACCGCAAATATAAAAAGCAACCGCATCGCTCGGCACAAAGTCGGACGGTGCGGATTTTTTATGCTCATTTTAACGGCTTTTGCAAATTAACTCTTGCACACCTCGCAGTCAAAGCCGAGGTCGGTGTAAATCTTGCCGTTTGTGTTTGACGGACGCTTTTCGTCAAAGTCGGGTGAATACTTTTTCCCGATAAGCACGTACTTCGCGCCGGTAAGTGTGTTGTACGGAAGCAGTTCTACCTTGATTCTGTCCTTTGCCGGCAGAAGAAACTCCGCCGCGGCACGTATTTCATCGTCGCTGTCGTTGACTCCGGGAATAAGCGGCATACGCACGGTAAATCTCCGTCCGCTGTCCATGAGGTACTTTATATTCGCAAGTATCGGAGCGTTGTCAACCCGAGTGAGTTCCTTATGCTTTTCGGGATTCATCTCCTTAATATCGACGTATATTTCGTCAATATGAGACGTCACCTTTCGGAACAGCTCTCCGCTGCAAAACGCCGAGGTTTCGATAGCGGTGTTCACGCCGTTATTCTGCAAAATCTCCGCGCATTCCGCGACAAAATCTCCCTGCATTGTCGGTTCTCCGCCGGAAAAGGTCACGCCGCCGCCCTGCTTAAAGAAAAACGAATACTTGAGAAGTCTCGCCGCGAGTTCCTCGGAGGTATACTCTTTTCCGGAAATGCGGATAAGGTTCTGAGGACAGATTTTAGTACAGACGCCGAATCGGTGGCATATCTCGTGCTTGCACGGATAATTTTTCGTGCAGAGACCGCAGTGTACGCACTTGCTCTCGTTCTTAACCATTTCAAGCTTAGGAGAAAGTCCCTCGGGGTTGTGACACCACAAACACCTTAGCGGACATCCCTTTAAAAACGCTGTCACCCGAACTCCCGGTCCGTCGTGAACCGCAAATTCCTTTATATCAAATACAACTCCCGTCATATTCGCACCTCACTTAATGTATTCTTCACCGAATGACATTTTACCACATATATCCCCTTTTGTCAACACCCAAGCCTGCAGTCTTTGAGCGATTGAGACAAAATGTGTTGTGCAAATTGTTACAATATTGTGAAAGATTGGAGTATGCTATTGTAATTTAGTCAACAATATGGTACAATAGTGGACGGCAAAACTTTTGCAAACGCGAATTTATCATTATGTTTTAAGGAGAACAAAATGAAACTCGAAAAAAAATACGGTCTGCCCATGGCGATAGCGATGGTTATAGGCATTGTTATCGGAAGCGGCGTCTTCTTCAAGGCGCAGACCATTCTGCAAAAGACCGACGGCAATATGCCTCTCGGCATCATCGCATGGATTATCGGCGGTTTGATTATGATCATATGCGCTTACTGCCTTGCGGTTCTCGGCACAAGATACGACAAAATCAACGGTCTTGTAGACTACGCTGAAGCGACTCTCGGAGAGAAATACGCTTACATAGTCGGCTGGTTCATGACAATGATCTACACCCCCTGCCTCACCTCCGTTCTCGCATGGCTCTCGGCAAGATACACCCTTGCGGTATTCCTTCCCGACACTGCGGAAAGCTTCACGTCCGGAAGATGTTTGTGCCTTGCCTGCCTCTACCTTGTGGCGGACTACGCACTCAACGCACTCGCTCCGGTCATCGCAGGTAAGGTTCAGGTTTCCACGACGGTAATCAAGCTCATTCCTCTCGGACTTATGGCTGTGGTCGGAACGATATACGGTCTTGTCGTAACTCCCGCCGGCGCTTCCGCTCCCCTTCTCATCGAAAACTTCAACACGGCAAACGGCAACTGGACGGAACTTTTCGGTGCTGTCGTTGCAACGGCGTTTGCATATGAGGGATGGATTATCGCAACGACGATAAACGCAGAGCTTAAGGACGCAAAGAAAAACCTCCCCAAAGCTCTCATAATCGGTACAATAATCGTAATGCTCGTATACATAGCGTATTACGTAGGCGTTGCCGGCGGCGCAACTGTTGACATCCTCATCAACGACGGCGCAACGCAGGCGTTCAAAAACATTTTCGGCAACGTCGGAGGCTCGATACTCAACGTATTCATCGCAGTTTCCTGCCTCGGCACCCTCAACGGTCTTATGGTAGGCTGTACAAGAAACCTTTACTCGATAGCCGCAAGAAAGCGCGGACCGAAGCATGAGGTGTTCGCGCAGGTTGACGAAAAGACCAATATGCCGAACAACTCCGCTGTTATCGCCGTTCTTCTCAGCGCGCTTTGGCTCTTCTACTTCTTCATTGCAAATCTTGACAATTTGCTTGTCGGAACCTACAGCGCAGATACGGCAAACGCAATAATCAGAACACTCGGCACTCTCAGCGAAGACGGTCTCACATATACCGTCGGCTGGTTCTGCTTTGACTCCTCCGAGCTTGCCATAATCACGCTTTACGCTCTTTACATTCCGATCTTTATAAAGATGTTCTCTTTCAAGGATTTGTCAGTGTTCAAGAGAGTAATAATGCCTACGCTTGCAATTATAAGCTCGGTATTCATGATGTTTGCCGCTGTATACGCACACAGATGGGGCGTTCTCTACTACCTCATAATCATGGCAATTATCATGGCAATCGGCGTTGCCTTCATGAACAATAAGGAAGCCGAATAATTCTTCGGGACAAAAGTCCTTCTACACAACCAAAACGTTTACAAAAGTTTACATGATGAGCCCCGTACTTCGGCATAGTTTGAAGTATGGGGCTTTCGCCTTGCCGTTTGATATAAATTATCGCTCCGCTGACAGATAACGGTAAACGCTTCACCGGCTGGCTTGCTCTTTTCGCATCGCTTGATTATACACATCTGTAAAGCGATTGAAGAATGTCTGTCCGGGCGGCAAACCAAAAAAAGGCTGAAGACGAAGCATTATACCTCTCCCGTTTCGTGTAAAGATACAGCCGTTTTTCGCGCAAATGACGGTTGACGCAAACTACAGTGTATGCTGTATGACACATATGCCGCGTACCATATTTGCCTCCGCTCTATAACAGCAAAAGCTCACCTCCGCAGGGTAAACCTTGCGGAGGTGATTCTGTAAAAAAGGAGAGATCGCGTATTTAACGCATTAGGAAATTGTCATTTGTGTTGCCTATACGGCGAATCCTTCACGGCAAATCAATATTCAAACGAAGCCGCGTCAAACTCATACTTAGGCAGACTCTCAACAAAGTAAACCTTTGCGTTTTTGTCGCCGAGTACACGTTTAACCACATTTTCGGCGAGGACGTTGTACTTGTAGGTTTTTCCACCCTTAAGACCGTATACGCAGAAGCGGTTGTCGTAGTCCTGGATAAAGGTGTTGCCGTCGAAGGTCGGCAGCCATGCTTCGTACCATGCGTCTATCTGGAAGAGCGAGAAGAGACCTCTGTCGAAGATGTTGTTCTTTATCTCGTAGTTGAGGTACTCGTTACGGCTGCCTGCCCATGTCTTGATGTGACCGGACATATTGCCGTCGGGACGTGTGGAACCGAAGCCGTAGCCGGCAAGGCGGAAGATGTTGTTCTCGATGAGGTAGTTCTTTCCGTCTCTTGCACTGCCGTCCTCGGAGGCGCCGAGCCAGTACTCGATGTTGTATACGCACTTTTCAACGACGTTGTTGATGAACTTGATGTCGTACATATTGTAGACGTTCAGCGTTGTGCCGAGCTGAGGTGTGAGACCTGCGTCGTAGCACTGATATACGTAGCAGTTGTCAACCGTGTAGCCGTCGCAGCCGCCGTAGATTTCAACGCCGTTTCCGAAACGTGTTACGGAGCCGTTTGTCGCTCTGAAGTTGTACGACTGTATTGCACCGCCTATCCAGCCTATCTCGCAATTTGTAACAGTGAATCCCGTAACCGTACCGGAACCGATACCGTGGCTTCCGCCGTACATAATGCAGAGGTTGTCAATCGTTACGTTGGGTGCGGAAACGCCTACGATATTGCCTCTTGTGTTAAATTCAATCTCGTCGAATATCTCGCCGGGGTTGCCCTTGTCGCAACGGAGGTAGAGAGGTCCTGTCGCTTTGTTTGCGTTGGGAACAGTATTTACGACCGAGTCAGCCTTGTGGAAGAACTCGAGGTCGCGGTCAAGCTCAACCTTGAGGTCAAATTCCTTATCGGGATTGTTTCTTACGACAAACTTGCCGTCAACGTAGTTGGGAGTTTCCTTAAATGTGTATACACTGCCGCCGTTCATGATTATTTCGCCGACGTCGGTCATACCCTCGTTTGCGTACTTCCAAATCTTTGCGCCGGTTGTCTTATCCTCGTGGTAAAGCGTCCACTTGGAGGCGTCAGCGCCGTCCTCGGGAGAACCGTAAAGACGAGGCTTGTCTCCCTCTCCGTATGCGGAGTAGGTTACGCCGCTCTTTGCGGTGAGTCTTTCACGCCAGAGGTCGCCTCTCTTGAAGAGTACTTTGTCGCCGTTTCTGAGAGGTGCCGCAGATACCTTTGCGACGGTTTTCCATGCCTTTTCGGGAGAGGTGCCGTCTGCGTCGTCGTTTCCGTCGTTTGCAACGTAGTATGTTGTGCCGCCCTCGGCGTATGCGGACTTAGTCGCACGGATCTCTGCAATTCTCTTTTCGGTGAGAGCGTCAACCTCGGCAACCTTTGCGTCGCCTGCCTTGTAATCGGGAGTGAAATGTTCGCTGAGCTTGACCATGGGATCTGTGAGAGCGTAAACCCACTTGCCGTCCATGGAGACGTATGCGACCGTTGCTTCAGCAATATTTGCGAATGCCCAGTAGGAATCGTCAACATCGGTGAATACAACCTCAATATCGGAGGGGATATCGTCACGTGTTCTTTCTCTGCCTCTTGCACGGTTGATTACGGTGACGACCTGCGCACGGGTAATTGTTCTGTCGGGGAGGAAAGTGCCGTCCTCATAGCCTGTGATAAGACCTGCGGAGGCTGCCGCCTTTATTGCGGTGTACTTGGGGTGAGACTCCGTGACATCGGTAAAGGACACTGCCTTGCCCGTATCCTCGGCGAGCTTTGTGTTGAATACAAGCTCTGCAAATTCCGCCCGTGTAATAGCCTTGTCGGGAGCGAATGTTCCGCTGTAGGAGGTGAGAAGTCCCTTAGCCTCGCAGAAGCCGATGTACTTTGCGTACCACTTGTCAGCCGCAACGTCGGTGAAGGACGATGTTCCCGTAATCTCCGCTTCGGGAGCGAGAAGTCTTGCGATAACGGTGCAAGCCTCAGCACGGGACATTGTCTTGTTCGGCTTGAAAGAGCCGTCGTCGTAGCCGGTCATGTAAGCTTCGATAGTCTCAAACTTCGGCTCGTCACGGAAGAACATCATCTGGTTGATGTACATGACGTCGTCGGCGTTCATATCGACGCAGTTAATCTTGTCGCCGAACGGATAGAAGTGCATCTGCTTCAAAACATGAGTGGTGCTGTCGGGATTGAGAGCGGAATCAACGCCGGTCATATCGAATACCGCAAACGCCCACTTGTTGGCCTCGAGCTTTTCACGGGAAGCATTTCCGAAAACACTCTTGAGAATTCCGCCGTTCGTCATTATGTTTATCTGCATATTGGCGTCAAGCGGATTGTTTGTCTCGTACTTGTAGCTTACCGCAAACCACTTGTAGTAACTGAGGTCAACGTCGGCACCCGTATACTGCCAACCGTCGATGTTGATGCCCTTGGACTTTACAGCCTTGGTGTTCGGTATTACCTTTATTACCTTTCTTCCCTCATAGAGAGTGTTCTCGAGGGTTGCGCCGTCGCCGCCGTTTGATATGCAGACGTTGTAATCCGCAAGGTCGATAGCGATTTTCTCGGAACGCTCGGAGGCGTTCTTCTTCCAAACGACGAGGAATGTTACATCGGTATCGGGCGTCTTGAAAGTATCGCCGGGCTGATATACCTTTCCGTCAACGCTGCACTTCCAGCCCTCGAAGGAGCTGCTCTTGGAAACAAACGTGCATTCGGGAATCTTTATTTCGTCGCCGTACTTTGCGTTCACAACCGGAACGGGAGTACCGGTAACGTCGGGGTCTTCTGACTTAAACTCAAGCTCGTAGGTTGCGTCCTTATCCGGGTTTGTCGCATAGAATGTAAAGTCTGAGATGTACATCACATCTTTTGCGTTGAGCTGAGTCGGGTTTGTGGTATTATAGGGGTAGAAGTGGAACTGTGCAACGTCCGCAGCCGCCTCCTTGATTGCCGGAGTAGAGGGGAAACGGAACACTGCCTGTGCCCACTTGCCGGTGACAACAGGCGTAAGTGACTCTGCCTGCATCGAAGGCTTTATCATGTTTATGCGCATCTTTCCGGTGAAGGAGGGGTCTGCACTGTCGTAGTAGTAATCAACGACAACGTACTTGTATACGCCTGAATTTATCTTTACCTTGCTTGTTATGCCGTAGTTGTCGAGGTTTACGGCGCTTGCGTCGTTGATATCCGGTGTGGGAGTAACCTTAACGGCGGTTTTTCCCTCGAAAGAAACATTCATCTCAACCTTTGCGGAGTGCATACCGTTGCAGATTCCCTTGGTAATCGTGCCGTAAGGAACGCTAATCGGCTCGTAGTCCGAGGGATCCTCGGTGAGCTCGGTGTCGGGATTGGTTGTCGGGGTATCGACGATTGCGGGCGCATTCATGTCGAGTCCCTCGAAGAAGGTGTAGTTTCTTGCGTCGTCGAGGCTTGCGAAAATGCCCCATGCCGCAGCATCAATGTAAGCGTCAGCCGCAAAGCTTCCGACGTTGTCGTAGCTCATGAGGAACGCCCAAAGCTGAGTAAGCTCGCCGCCGGAGGTAAATCTTACGTAGATCTCCTCCCATTTTTCGTTGCCGACAAGAGCGGAAGCAGCGTTGATACCGCCCTTGAAGCTTCCGTCAAGCTTGGGGTTTATGCAAGGAATACCCTTTACGTTGGTTCTGACAAGAGCCTTGAACCAGTAATTTTCTTCAATTGTCGCTTTTACGCCGAGGTCAAAATTGACCTGCTTTGTCTGTGCGGCGGCGTCCTTGGTAGGCGTTACGTGCCAGAATGTAACGTCGCCGGCACTCTGCTTTTCCTTATCGGTATTATGTATCGTGCCGAACGCACCGTCACCGGTTTTTACAACAATCGGTTCTTGAGGAGCGGAGGGAGTAGTTGTTCCGCTGTTTCCGGCGCCTGTTCCCGTGCCGCTTCCGGTTTCGCTCTCCTTATCGTCTCCGGACGGTACGGAAGGTGCGCTTGTGGGGAGCGTTTCGTAAAACGAATGGCTGTAAGCGTCCGCGAGGCAGTCGAATATTCCCCAGCCGGCAACGTCGATGTATGCGTTTGAAGCAAACGAGCCGACGTTGTCGTAGCCCATGAGGAAGCACCACATCTGTGTGACTTCACCGCTTGAGCCGGGAACTTTTACGAGGATTTCCTCCCAGTTTCCGTCGCCGCCAAGAGATTCGTCGGCTTTTGTGTTGCCGGTAAACTTGCCGTCAATTTTGAAGTTGACGCAGGGAGTACCCTTTACGTTGGTTCTGACAAGGGCCTTGAAGTACATACCCTCGGAAACGGTGAACTTTACGACCGTATCGAAGTTTACCTGTTTTGCCTGTACGGAGGCGTCTTTTGAAGGAGTAATACGGAGAAAGCTTATATCGCCGTCCGTGATTACCTGCTTATCCGAGTTGTGAGCGCCCGAAAAAGAGTCCGAACCTTTTTTCTCGATGATCGGATCGAGTGCCGAGGCAGTATATGCCCCGACAAGCGGAATAAGCATCAGCAGGGATAGGAGAATTGCGAGTAGTTTAGTGGATTTCATTTTTGCACCGTGCCTTTCTGATTTTAATAAAATGGAATGCCTATTTCATGTTTTGATTATATCATATTATTACGGTGTTGTCAAGATGTTTTTTACGAAAAGCACAAAAAAACCGTGGCGTGAGATAAATCTCTGTACAGAAAAAATCCGTGCGAAGAAAAATTCGCCGAATTTAATCAAAGTGCGTGAGATTTAATAAATTATCTACACAATATCAAACACTCCGTGGTATACTTATCGTGTTATATTGCATTTCTGAAAGGAAAAAGACTTTGAACAACGACAATATGAAAGCCGCACCGAACGGACGCGGTGAGATTATAAAAAAATACTGTGGGTTTGCGCTCGCCGTCGCCGCGGCGTTTATCGCCGTCTACCTTTTCTCCGGGAACAGAGGTGCTTGGCAGGGAGTGCCGATAATCCTTTTCGCGCCGATAATTTCGGACATTCTCTTCAAGAACAGCAAGGCGGTCTGTGCGCTTTACGCGGTAATCGCTTTCGTTATGTCAAGATTTGACGGAGAAAGCATAGAATACAGTGTGAAATACACGGCAGTCGT
This sequence comes from uncultured Eubacteriales bacterium, assembly GCA_934502885.1. GTDB lineage: Bacteria > Bacillota > Clostridia > Oscillospirales > CAG-382 > CAKSUT01. The sequence goes on from CAKSUT010000003.1 coordinate 23,961, forward strand.
TCTCGGCATTGCGATTGTTTCAATATTTGTAAAGAGACTTGTCGTAACCGCTCTTACCTATAAGAAGAACAGCAAGCTTTCCGCCGCGCTTTTCGCCGCCGCGGCAATGATTGCCGTCGCCGCATTTTTCGTTTATCCGATGTACAACGGTACGTTTTTCGGAAATTTGCGTGCCGCCGAGTTAAACCGTGCCGCGTTTCTCGAAAAGTATTCCGGCACGAAAATCGAATCGACCGAGGAAAAAACATTCTACAGCAGCAAGGCAGGAGGATATCTTACCGAGATGCGCGTTTCGATGTACAACCACGTCATTATCGCCGACTATTGCGCGAACGGAAAGTACGGCGAGGTTGACGGCTACAGGAACTACTGCGCAAGACTCATGATGGACGAAGCGGCGGACGACCTCAAGCACGCGCTCTCGTTCACTTACACAAGCGGCGTCGATTTTGCGGTGCGTCCCGGCGAATTTTCCGGCGAGGGTGTGCTTCTCCCCGACAGCAGAACGGAGGAGTACGCGGACAGAATGAGCTTTGAGATAGCGTTTTACGACAGGATAGACACAGCGGAGGATTTTGCCGCTCTTTGCCGCGACTACAACAGAATTATAGAGGAAAGCGGCTTTGTTTACGAAAGTATTACATATTACGGCGTAAACGGCTACACTTTCCAGATGACGCTTCCGTACGGATACTCAGGTGAAATCACGGCAAACGAGGTTGAAAAGTTTGACCGCGCGACTTTCAAAAAATATTCCTCGGACAACGACGTCAAGGAGTATTGGAAATGATGTCGGCGATTAAAAACGAATACAAACCGGGAGGGCAGAGTCCATGATTATATACAGCAACGACAAAGCGGCAAAATACCGCGAATATCTAAAAGGAAAGAATGCTGACGTTCTCGGAGCGGGCATAAGCAACGCACCGCTTATTGATTTTCTCACAAGTGCCGGAGCAAAGGTCACGGTACACGACAAAAAGCCGAAAAACGAACTTGCACTCGACGTTGCAAAGCTTGAAGAAAGCGGTGTGAAATTTGTTTGCGGCGACGACTACCTCGACACAATCGACGGCGACATTGTTTTCCGCACGCCGGGCATCAGGTGCGACCTCGGAACAATTCCCGAGGCGGTAAAGAGAGGTGCGGTGATAACAAGTGAAATGGAGGCTTTTCTGTCGCTCTGTCCGTGCAGGATTCTTGTCATAACCGGCAGCGACGGCAAGTCAACCACAAGCACGCTCACGGCAAAGCTACTTGAAGAGTCGGGATACAGGGTGTTTCTCGGCGGCAACATAGGTCGTCCTCTTCTCGGCAGAACGGATGAGATAACGCCGGATGACTTTGTCGTTCTTGAGCTTTCAAGCTTTCAGCTTCACACGATAAACCGTTTCGAGAACAAGGGACTTCCCTTTGCAAGGCTCACCTTCCCCGACGGTGCGGTTGTCACAAACGTAACGCCGAATCACCTCAACTGGCACACTGACATGGAGGAATACGTCGAATCAAAGGCGGCAGTCTTTAAGTATATGCCCAACGGCGCACGCTTCGTCACGAACGCAGACTATCCGATAACCGCGGAGTTTGCCGAGAGAGCGAAGAATGCCGACAAGGAAACGGTGCTTTTCTCCTCGAAGAAGATACTCGAAAACGGCTTCTTTATCGAAAACGGTGCGATTGTGCGCCGTGACGGTGCGACCGAACGTGAGGTGATAAAGCTCGGCGACATACTGCTTCCCGGCATACACAACGCCGAGAACTACATGGCGGCAATTGCTCTCACCGAAAAGTACGCAAAGCCCGAGGCGGTGACAAAGATCGCAAAAACCTTCGGCGGCGTGGAACACAGGCTTGAGCTTTGCCGTGTCAAGGACGGAGTAAGGTTTTACAACAGCTCGATAGACTCCTCACCCTCGAGAACTCTTGCCGCTCTTTCAACCTTTCCGGAGAAAACCGAGGATAAGGCGGTGGTTCTTGTAATGGGCGGTGCGGACAAGCACATACCTTTCGACATCCTCGGCGACGAGGTAATAAGAAAGGCGCGTGCCGTGTTTATTTCAGGTCCGACGACCGACGCCATAGTAAAAGCGATAACAGGCGCCGAGAGCTACCGTGACGGCTGTATCGAGATAAATCGCTGTGCGTCGTTCGACGAAGCGGTTCTCTCTGCGGCAAAGGCGGCGAAGAACGGCGACGCGGTGTTGCTGAGTCCTGCCTGCACGAGCTTTGATGCGTTCAAAAACTTTGAAGAACGAGGAAAAAGATTTAAGAAATTGGTGGCGGAGCTTTAACAGCACGCAAAAAAAACAACAACGTATACAATGAAGGGAAATATAAAATGACTGCGGAAGAAATAATAGCTAAATCAAAAGAAATTGAAAGAAAGCTCATAGAAAAGGGCATTCTCGACCTAATAGACGCCATAGCCATGAAAAACCAAGCAAAGGTTATGGACGCTTTCAGAAGACACCGTGTTTCGGACTCCCACTTTGCCGGAACTACAGGCTACGGTTACGACGACGTCGGACGTGATACAATAGACAAAATTTTCGCCGACGTGTTTGAAGCGGAGTGTGCTTTTGCAAGACACACAATAACCTCCGGCACTCACACTCTCGCAATAGGTCTCTACGGGCTTCTCCGTCCCGGCGACACGATGCTTTCGGTAACGGGCAAGCCCTACGACACTCTCGAAGAGGTAATCGGCATACGTGGCGAAGCCGGCAACGGTTCTCTGCGTGATTTCGGAGTAAACTACCGTCAGATTGACCTTCTCCCCGACGGAGAGATAGACTACCCGGCAATTGAAAAAGCGCTTGCCGAGGATAAGAAGATTAAGATGGTCTTTATCCAGCGTTCAAAGGGATATGCTATTCGTCCTACGCTCTCTGCGGAAAAGATCGGCGAAATCGCAAAGTTCTCACACGAGCGTTCGGACGCATTCGTTGTCGTAGACAACTGCTACGGCGAATTTGTCGATGAGCATGAACCGACCTACTACGGCGCGGATATGATAATGGGTTCTCTTATCAAGAATCCCGGCGGCGGAATGGCAGAGTGCGGCGGCTACATTGCCGGAACGGAAAAGGCGGTAACGCTTGCCTCCTACAGACTCACCTGCCCCGGAATCGGTACGGAAGCCGGCGCAAGCCTCGGTCACAACAAGAACCTTTTGAAGGGACTTTTCTATGCTCCGCACACCGTCGCACAGGCAGTAAAAACCGAAGCGTTTGCGGCAGAGGTATTCTCTTCGATGGGATTTGAGGTAAGTCCGACAGCAGACGAGGAACGTCACGACATAATCCAGACCGTGAGCCTCGGAACTCTCGAAAGACTCGTCGCTTTCTGCGAGGGAATACAGAACGGTGCGCCGATAGACTCCTTTGTAAAGCCCGAGCCGTCTCCCATGCCGGGATACGCAGTTCCCGTAATAATGGCGGCTGGCGCATTCACTCAGGGTTCATCGATTGAGCTTTCCGCGGACGCTCCCTGCAAAGAGCCGTACATGGTATATCTCCAGGGCGGACTTACATACGAAAGCGGCAAGCTCGGCATAATGAGAGCGGCAGAGCTTGTGGAAAAGGAATTGAAGAAATAAGACTTTGTAATAAAAGGAGAAGAATCATGACACACATTCTTGAAAACAACAGCATTAAGCTTGCCGTAAGCGACATCGGCGGCGAACCGAGATCTCTTGTCAACAAAAAGAGCGGCAGAGAATATCTCTACGACGCAGACCCCAAGTGGTGGGACAACACCTCCCCCGTTCTCTTCCCTGTCACCGGACGTTTCCGCAAGGGCTTTTACTATCTTGACGGCAAGGAGTACACAATGCCCATTCACGGCTTCGTGAGAAGAAATCCCATGGAGTGCGTAAAAGTTACCGAAACAAGCGTCACTCACAAGAGAAGCAGTGACGACATTTCCCGTCCGCAGTATCCGTTCGAGTTCGACTTCTATATAACTCACGAGCTTATCGAAAAGAGCGTAAAGGTTACATTCAAGGTCGTAAACCGCGACAAGGTCACAATGCCTTTCCAGGTCGGCGCACACCCGGCATTCTTCGCAAAGCCCGGCGACGTTCTTTCGTTCAAGGGCAAGGAAAACCTCACCTACAAGATGCTTGACGAACAGCTTCTCTCCGCAAAGGACTATCCCGTTGACGACAAGGTCACGATAACCGAGAATATGTTTGAAAAGAATGCGTGGTTCTTCGTAAACAATCAGCTCTGGGCGGCAACCCTCTCCGACGAAAAGGGGGAGTTTCTTGAGGTATCGTTCACCGGCTTCCCGGCGGCGGGCTTCTGGAATGTTGTCGGTTCTCCGTACATCTGCATTGAACCGTGGTTCGGCGGCGACGATATGCCCGGCACGGACGACGATTTCAATCACCGTTTCTGCATTCAGCACCTCGCTCCCGGCAACACCTTTGAGATGAGCTACTACATCAACATTCTCGACTGAGGGTGCGGCGATGGTACAGAGATATCTTTCGTGCAGTGTTGATACAGCGGCGCACGAGGTGTTCGACAGCATCGTAAACGGCAGCCTCTCGGGAGAGTGCGTAGAGAAGAATTACACGCTTTCCTCGAAAGAAGGAAAGTGCGTTGTGATGGTTCTTGAGAAACACTTCATGCGTACCTCAAGCCGTGCGAGCCTCACCGTAACGGTAGACAATCTTTCAGGCAGAACACGTCTCACCGCAGTGGGAAGCGGCGGCGGCACGGGAGTGCTTTTCGGCTTCGACTGGGGTGCCGGCGGCAATCTCGAGGACAGCGCACTGAAAGCCGTAAGCGAATATATTGTGTAAATCTCATGACGGCAGGATCTTAATCGGTTCTGCCGTTTTTTATGCGGAGACAAATAAATACCGGAAATGCAAAGTTTTATGGCGGAATATCTATTGACACGGAGAGTATTCTGGCGTAGAATGTGCGTGTTGAATATCGGCTGCACGGAGGACAAAATGAAAAAGTATACATCTTACGTAAACGTATTTCAGGGCAACGGAGAGATAAACCTGCCGAAGCCCGATGGAATAGCCGCCTCATGGTATTTTATAAAGGCACAGTGCGGCAACACCTTTCCCCATGCGGCACTGCCGTTTTCAAAGATGACCGTCGGAGCGTATTCCGGAGCATATCCTACCGGCTACGGCATAAACAGCGCAAACTATTGCGGAAAAGTGCCGAAAATGTACGATGAAAAGTGCTTCTGCGGTTTCTCGCACCTTCACCATTCCGGCACGGGAGCCGTCGGCTACTACTACAACTACGCACTCACCTCCCCTTTTTACGGTGAACTTGCTAACGCCTTCGATATGAGTCCGCTGAAGAACGAGAACGCTCACCCCGGGTATTACAGTGCAAGAAAGGGCGAGAACGGCATTCTCTGCGAGGCGTCGGTGACCGAAAACGGAAGTGCCGTACACCGCTTCACTTTCCCCGAACGCGGAGGTAGTATTGCCGTCGATTTCGTTAACAACGGACTCTTGGTTGACGGAATGCGACATTTTGCATCGTGCGGCAAGGTCAGACTGTCGGAAGTAACGGACAATACCGCCGTCGCAGAAGCGGAGGTCTGCATAGAGGGAACAACTCTGTATTTCCGCTTTGTATGCCGCTGTGCGGACGGCGTGACGGCGAAGCTCTTTTACGGCGACAAGACTGTCGGTGAGGATCATGCGGAATATGACAGCGAGATAGCCGAAAGGTTCGGTGCCTGCTTTGACATCGGAGGGAAGACTGCCGAATGCGTGCTTTCGTACTCGACGGCAGACGCCGACACCGAACGGAGATTTTCGGAAGCCGATGCGGAAAGTGACATTGAAACATCGGCAAAGAAAGCGGAGGCACTCTGGGAAAAGTACCTCTCGGCAATAGACATAGACGCCGACGAAAGGACAAAGCGCATATTCTACTCGAACTTCTACCACACGCTCGTGAAGCCGTCAAACCTCTGCGGTGAGAGCTTTATATACGGCAAAGGCACTCCTTTTTTCACGGATTTCACCACTCTTTGGGACATATACAAGACCCAGCTTCCGCTTGTCTTTGCGCTTTACCGCGACGAGGGAAAGGCAATCTCGGAAACGCTTGTGCGTGTATTTGAAGTGCTCGGATATTCGCCGAACTGCCTCACGGTGTCGTCAAAATACGCGACAGAGGGCAACCAGGCGCGCTGTCTCAATGTTCCGATACTCATGAATGCGCACATATGCGGCTGTGACGGTCTGCCTGCCGAGAGGATATTCGAGACAATGTACGGCAGTATCGTAAACGAAAGAAACGACGACTTCATCAAGAACGGAAAGTGCCGTCTTTACACGCACATACTCGACCTTTCCGATGCCTGCGCCTGTGCCGCGGAATTTGCCGATGAACTCGGTTTTTCCGGAAAAGCGGAGTATCTGCGCACGCTTTCGCAAAACTATGTCGGCGCATACGACAAAGACACGGGGCTTCTCTCCGACAAATCCGAATATTACGAGGGCAGTCTTTACAACTACTCGTTCAGACTCAGCGCGGATATGGAGGGGCGCATAAAGATTGCCGGTTCCGAGGAACGCTTCGCAAAGCTCCTCGACAACTTCTTCGGATACGGAAAGCCTCCTGCCGTTCAACTTGAAGTGCCGACAAAGGAGCTTGTCGATAAAGGAATAGCTCTCGGGCGTTTCGAGGGATTCAACAATGAGCCGGATATGGAAACTCCGTATGCTTATGCTTATGCGAAACGTCACGACAGACTGTGCGAGGTCGTTCGTGCAGGACTTACGTATATGTTCACAGACGGCGAAGGCGGCATTCCCGGCAACAATGACTCGGGTGCAATGTCCTCATGCTACATATGGAATATGCTCGGCATTTTCCCCGAGGCAGGACACAACAGGGTAATCTTCGGCATTCCGTCGGTGCGTTCGGCGAAACTGAAGCTGTCGAGCGGCAATGTGCTCGATATTTCGTCCGCAGGAAGCGGAAACTACGTGAAGAGCGTTACATTCAACGGAAAAAATATCCCGATAAGCGCGCCGTTCGCAAAGCTTTCGGAGATAATGCACGGCGGAAGAGTTGTATTTACTCTCTCGGAAAAGCCGTGCTTTGAAAAATGATATACTGTGTGCCCTCGGTTTACACGGGGGCATCTCTTTTTGAATTTTTGCGGTTTCTGAGCGGGATATTTACAAAATATGTATTGAAATGTTGAAATATATTGTTTATAATTGTAGAATGATAATTGTTGCCGCACGGTGGTGACACCGAGTCTATGCCGATGAGGACGGAATGCGGTTCACAATTCAGAATTACCGTTCATCGGAGAAAAGAGGATTTTTATGGCAAAGCAGATTACAGTATCAACCGAGGGCTTAAAAAAACTCGAAGAAGAACTCGAATATCTAAAAACCGAGAAACGTAAAGAAGTTGCCGAAAACATAAAAAAGGCAAGAGCGTTCGGAGACCTCTCCGAGAACAGTGAATACGACGAAGCCAAAAACGAACAGGCAGAGGTCGAAAAGAGAATTGCCGAAATCGAGGCAATGCTCAGAAACGTCAAGGTCATCGAAGAACACGAGATAAAAACCGACACGGTAACGATAGGTTCAAAAATCAAAGTTTACGACTACGATTTCGACGAAGAGGTTGAGTATGTTATCTGCGGTTCCACCGAAGCAGATCCGCTCAAGTTCAGAATTTCCGACGAATCTCCGATAGGCAGGACCGTTATCGGACACAAAGAGGGCGATGACGTTATAGTCGAAGCTCCCGGCGGAGACATCAAGCTTAAGATACTCTCCATCGCCAAGGCATGAGAGACTGATACGCAAGAAAGGAAAAACAAATGAGCGAAAACATCAACAATGCAAACGCTGCCGAGGAAAAGGAACTCACCGCCGGTGAGATAAACAACCTAATGAAGGTAAGACGCGAGAAGCTCACCGCGCTCCAGGAGGCAGGCAAGGACCCTTTTCAGATTGTAAAGTATCCCGTTGATACGCACACAAACGATATAATCGACAACTACGACGCCATGGAGGGCAAGACCGTCACGATAGGCGGCAGACTCATGCAGAAGAGAGTCATGGGAAAGGCGTCGTTCTGCAACGTACAGGACAGAAACGGCCGCATACAGTGCTACGTATGCCGCGACAGTCTCGGAGACGAGGCATACGCCGAGTTCAAGAAGTTCGACATAGGCGACCTTGTCGGCATAAAGGGTGAAGTGTTCCGCACAAAAATGGGCGAGATTTCAATTCACGCCTCCGAAGCGGTTCTTCTTTCAAAGAGCCTTCGCATACTCCCCGAAAAGTTCCATGGTCTTAAGGACACCGAGACAAGATACAGACAGAGATATATTGACCTCATTGTGAACCCCGAGGTAAAGGACACGTTCATCAAGCGCTCCATGATAGTAAGCGAGGTAAGACGTTTCCTCGATTCCAAGGGCTTTATCGAAGTTGAGACTCCCACGCTTCAGACCATTCCCGGCGGTGCATCGGCGCGTCCGTTTATTACGCATCACAATGCTCTCGATATCGATATGTACATGAGAATTGCTCTCGAGCTTTCGCTTAAGAGACTTATCGTCGGCGGCTTTGAGAGAGTTTACGAGATAGGCAGAGTGTTCAGAAACGAGGGTATAGACGTTCGCCATAATCCGGAGTTCACTCTTCTTGAGCTTTATCAGGCGTTCACCGATTACCACGGAATGATGGACATCACCGAGGAAATGTTCCGCACGGTTGCGCAGAACGTACTCGGCACGACGAAGATAAAATACGGCGAATACGACATCGACCTCGGCAAGCCGTTTGAGCGCATTACGATGGTTGACGCCGTAAAGAAGTATTCCGGCGTTGATTTTGACGCAATAAACACTCTCGAGGAAGCGAGAGCGGCAGCGAAGGAACACCACATCGAATATGAGCCGCACCACTTAAAGGGCGACATACTCAATCTGTTCTTTGACGAATACGTCGAGAAGAACCTCATTCAGCCCACCTTCCTCATCGATTACCCCGTTGAGATTTCTCCGCTCACCAAGAGAAAGCCCGATAAGCCCGACTACACCGAGCGTTTCGAGCTGTTTATCGTGGGACGTGAGCACGGCAACGCATACTCCGAGCTTAACGATCCGATCGACCAGAGAAAGCGCTTCGAGCGTCAGGACGAGCTTCGTGCCGCAGGCGACGAGGAAGCGAACATGATCGACGAGGACTTTATGACGGCTCTCGAATACGGTATGCCTCCCACAGGCGGTCTCGGCATCGGTATCGACAGAATGGTAATGCTCCTCACGGGCGCTGAGTCTATAAGAGACATAATCCTCTTCCCCACTATGAAGGTAATAGGCGATTCCGGAAAGAGCGGCGACGTAAAGTCTAAGGCACCGGAGACTCCCAAGGCAGAGCCTGAGAAGATCGACTTTTCCAAGGTAAAGATCGAGCCTTTGTTTGAAGAGTTCGTCGATTTCGACACCTTCTCAAAGTCCGATTTCCGCGCGGTAAAGGTCAAGGCGTGCGCGGCAGTGCCGAAATCGAAGAAGCTTTTGCAGTTTACTCTTGACGACGGAACGGGTGCGGACCGCACCATCCTGAGCGGCATTCACGAGTACTACGAGCCGGAAGAGCTTGTCGGCAAGACCTGCATTGCAATCACCAATCTGCCTCCGAGAGCTATGATGGGCATCGACTCCTGCGGTATGCTTCTTTCCGCAATTCACGAAGAAGAGGGCAAGGAAAAGCTTCATCTTCTTATGGTTGACGACCATATCCCGGCAGGCGCGAAGCTGTATTGAAAACACGCCGCAAATAATGTAAACGAATAATCCGTAATATGAGTGAGCAGTCCGTGTGGGGTGCTCACTCATTTGATTTTTCGGATGAGGAACATAAACGCCGTTCCAGACAACCGTTACCGCAAAGCAAAGTAAGAGTCCGCAAAAGGGACACAATGCAGGCGTAGATGTAAATACCGTTTTCATATTTCGTGAAACATTGCAAAAAAACGATTTAATTACAGCAGACATTTCACGGAATCAGCGCTTGCCGGGAAAAACTTGACAATGCCTCATAAAACGTGTATAATATGGGTGGGGAATTTTACTGGTTCGAACAAAACTTTGTATCGGAAAGGAGTGTACATTTATGCGAGACAAAACGAAACTTTGTATGCTTGCGGCAATAGTTTTTATTGCGGTTGCCTGCATTTTACCCGAAGCAGTAAAGCCGAGGTATTCTGAAGAGCTTGAAGAAAACGCCGTCGTAAGAATGGAGATTATCGCACCTAACACTCACTGCTTTCTTTTGTTGCCGGATTATACACTGTATTATATTGAAGCGGAAACCGGCTTTGCTTATCCGAATGCTCTTCCCCACATTGTCAAAGACTCAGTAACCGTTATAGAAAAAATTAAACTTTCCGCAGATGAGTCCGAACACATCGACGACCTACTGCACCGAATAAAGCTCGAGAACTCCGTGTATGAATCCACAGATACGGACATATATGTCGATTACGATGATACCATGTATACGGGAGCTTTCAAGCATGGAAGCGGCGCGGTTGAAAGTCTCTATCTTGCATTTCGCAGAGAATTTGAGTTGGATTTTCCTGCCACTGAGGATTTTAAAGCGTACTCGTGAGCCATCTCGTTTGTTGCAAAGCGAAGACATCATACAGAAAAATCACAAACCGCTGAGTATTATATCAAAAAACATCTTGTATTTTCCACTGTATCGGAGGGCATGAAATGAAAAAGAAACGCATTATTCTTATTGTAATTGCATTTATTCTCCTGCTCACACTGTGTTTTGCAAAAACATTTGCAGAGGCCTTAGGGCTTTGGTACTCCCATGAAGATTGGCACGAGAAAGAAATCGAAAACACAGGCACTGTAATGATACCTAACGAGTGGCACACCGAAGCATTTGACGACGGAATTGCGATACTCGACTATAATGACAACCTTTGCATGATAGGATTATACGGAAGTGCATATAAGTACAAAGACATACTTGTATCATGCGGAGAGACGGTTTCAAGCACCGTTTTGTCAAATTCCGCATATTACGGAGTAAAAAAAGGACAAATCGGTGATCAGAACAGAAACATTCTGTTCCTCAGCTTTTACCGCTCACCAAAAGAGTCCGGAACAATTACATTTTACGTTTATGACGAATCGATAGGAACGGAAACGGTAAAGCAGATTGCGGCATCGTTCAAAACAGATTGAGAATCCGTACTCTCAGTGAACGGCTTTAAAACAAGATCGGAGGACAAAAATGGATAGTGAAACAAAGATGAATAACGTCATAATGTACGTGTTTTACTATATCGTCTGCATTTTCACGGGCGGTATGTTCGGAGGATTTTTAGAAGACCTGCCATTCTCGACTTCCAATTTGTTTTACGGCTTGTTGGAGATCATCACCGATTTGTTCAACGATTTGCCCGGATTAACCATAGCTTTATTGTTTATAGCGTTTATTATGAGCATACTCGCCTTTTCTGCGGCGCATCTGTGTATGTATGTTCTCAACAATTTTATTATTCTTAAAATAAAGTACGATGTATTGCTTTTCGTAATCGGGTATATTGTTTTTGCTGTTTCTGCCTTAGCATTTATTTTTGCTACTATAGGAATGATCACGGTAGATTGACCGCGCGGTATACTGTATAATAAGAGAAAGGTCGGCGCGAGCCGACCTTTTTGCTTGTGCAAAGCCGTCGCAGTATATGTGATGTTGTTCAGCGTTGTCCGTGACTGCACGCCAGCTGTTTTCGCATTTCGGCAAACGGCTTGATCGGTTCGCGGCGGTTTATTATTTCTGTCTCCGTTACGTAAGAAACACCTTTCGAGTACGAGATTGCCAAAACAGAAACCTTGTTGCAACATTGATTATACAATAAACATCATTCCGGAAACTTTCAACGGTTAGAGACACAGCTTTGTACAACCGACACCACCGCATGGCAAGATGCACAATTCTGAATGGTACGTTTTGTGCAAAATAACGGTGCGAAAAGTACGATTACGAGTACATTCTCCGAATCTCCGTAAAGTTAAAAATTCAATTATGCTGAAAATTACAAAAATTGAGCAAATTCTGCAAAAGTACTTTTTATTGTACACTAATTATTGTATAATTGATACGTAAACCGAAAAGGGGGATGTACGCATATGATACTTATAAGAACGGCAAAAAACGTTAAAGGAAGAAGAAACTGCATCGACACTATTTGCGACGGCGCGGCAGACGGCATACTTTCGCGCGGTGAACTTCACACAGACAGAGCCGTTGGCTTCACGTCCGAAAGCGGCGACGTATACTTCGGTGTGCGCGGACTGTCCGCTCTCGGAGGAAGAAAGCTCATACTTATGACCGATTCCGGCAAGGGTGAATTTCTGGGAATAGAGCTTGAATCGGCGTCCGCTCTCATTTCGGGCATATCCGAAACGACGGAGCTCCCGTTTATCGAACACGGCGAGTACAGGTTTGACCGCGAGGATTGGGCGCACGTACTTGAAAATGCAAGTCTCATATCGGACGGTGAAGACGGCGGACGTATAAATGACATTATGAAATGGTCGGAGCTTGTTCTGGACAGCGACGGAATGATGAAGGTTTATGCATAAAAAGCTTATGCGTAAAAAGCTTATGCGTAAATAACAGCCGAAAAGGAACTGCACCTCGCGGATTTTCTCCGTGAGGTGCAGTATTTTTCTATATCAACCTATTTCAGTTCTTGGTCTTGGGAAGAGTTACAGGTTTGAGATTCCAGATATTGTTTGCGTACTCACGGACGCTTCTGTCAGCGGCAAAGTAGCCTGAACCAGCGATGTTCATGGCAGACATCTTATTCCATACGTTCGGGTCTTTGTACGCCGCAAGAGCCTTTTCATGTGCAAGTCTGTACGATTCAAAGTCCGCAAGGCACATAAATGGATCTGCGATACCGTGACCCATCCCCTGAAGCAGATAGGTTGCGATATCCGAAAACGACTCGCCGTCGAAGCCGATATTGAGGTAATCGACTATCTTCTTGAGTCTCTCGTTGTTCTGATAGTATGCAGCTGCGGAATAGCCGGTTGCCCAGAGATTCTCAACCTCGTTTGCATTGAGACCGAAAATGAACATATTGTCGTTTCCGGCTGCGGCAAGCATTTCGATATTCGCACCGTCGAGAGTACCAATCGTGAGTGCGCCGTTTATCATGAGCTTCATACAGCCCGTACCGCTTGCTTCTTTGCCGGCAAGGGATATCTGCTCGGATATTTCGGCAGACGGAATGAGTATCTCGGCAAGGCTTACCCTATAGTCCTCGAGGAACACAACATGGAGCTTCTCACGGAGCTTCGGATGCTTTTCGATGTCGTTTGCAATGCAACAGATAAGGCGGATTATCTCCTTTGCCATATAGTAACCGGGTGCCGCCTTTGCGCCGAAGAGGAAAGTCTGCGGCTGCATTTCGAGGTCGGGGTTCTCTTTGAGCGCGATATATATTCCGATAATATTCAGCACATTGAGAAGCTGTCTCTTATACTCGTGAAGTCTCTTTATCTGAACGTCAAAGAGAGAATCGGGGTTGATCTTCTTGCCGGTCTTCGCCATGAGGTAGTTGGAAAACGCAACCTTGTTGTTTCTCTTTATCTCGGCAAGTGCGGAAAGCACCTTCTTATCGGTTGCAAACTTTGCAAAGTCCGCTATCTTCTCGGGTTCGTGCTTGTAATCGGGACCTATGCAGTCGTCGAGAAGAGAGGTGAGCGCAGGGTTGGAATAGCAGAGCCAGCGTCTGTGAGCGATACCGTTTGTGACGTTGGTAAATCTCGACGGATACATTTTGTAGTAGTCCTTGAACAGCGACTGAACAAGTATCTGAGAGTGAAGCTTCGACACTCCGTTTATCGAGTGAGAACCTATAACCGAAAGGTTCGCCATTCTGACCTGACCGTAGCTTATTATCGCCATCTTCGATATCTTATCCCAGTTTCCGGGGAAGAGCTTCCACGCTTCGCGACAGAAACGCTCGTTTATTTCCTTGATTATCATGTATATTCTCGGGAGTCTGAGCTTGAAAATGTCCTCGTTCCATGTTTCGAGAGCCTCGGGGAGGACGGTGTGGTTTGTGTAGGAAACGACTCTCGTCACCATGCTCCACGCGTTGTCCCAGTCGTAGAAATACTCATCAACAAGTATACGCATAAGCTCGGGAATGCAGAGTGCGGGGTGCGTGTCGTTTATGTGTATCGAAACCTTTTCGGGGAGATTTTCGAGAGTGCCGTAGACCGCCATATGGTCGCGGATTATGCTCTGTACGGACGCGGACACGAGAAAATACTGCTGTGAAAGCCTGAGAAGCTTGCCTTCGTTGTGGTTATCCGAGGGATAAAGCACCTTGGATATTACCTCTGCCTTCGTGCTTTCGCTGAGAGCCATGGCGTACTGTCCCTGAGAGAAGAGGTTCATATTGAAGTTGTCGATATCTCTTGCTTTCCAGAGGCGGAGGTTGCTTACGGCGTCGCTGTCAGAGCCGGAAATCATCATATCGTAAGGTACTGCCTCAAATTCTTCGCAGTCCTCATAGAGAATCTCGCACTTTCCGTCGCTTCTCCAGTTCTCCTTAATATGACCGCCGAATCTTACGTGAAATACACGGTCGGTTCTCGGCACAAGCCAGACCTCGCCGCCCGGAAGCCAGATATCGGGAAGCTCAACCTGCATACCGTCAACTATTCTCTGCTTGAAGAGTCCGTACTCATAGCATATCGAGAATCCCGTCGCCGGATAATTGCAGGACGACAGAGAATCCATAAAGCACGCCGCAAGTCTGCCGAGGCCGCCGTTTCCGAGACCGGGATCGGGTTCAAGCTCGTAAAGATCGTCAAGGTCAAAGCCGAGACTGTCAACCGCCTTTCGGTACTCGCTTGTGAGTCCCATATTGCCGAGGTTGTTCTTGAGCGAGCGTCCAACGAGAAACTCCATGCACATATAGTAAACACGCTTGCCGCCGACCTTATTAACCTGCTTTTTGTAGATATTTCTCTGTTCGGTGAGCATATCTTTAACAGTCATTGCAACAGCCTTGTACACCTGATCTTTAGATGCCTCAGCCGGTGAACAGCCGAAATATCTCGACAGTTTGCTTTCGATAAGTTCTCTTATTTCTTTGGAATCCGGTTTGTAATTCATTGGTAACATCCTTTCGGGGAAAATAAAATATGGATAAATGCGTGATTAAAGCTTTGCGTACATATCGAGGTAAGTTTTTGCCGACTTATCCCACGAGAAATCAACGTTCATGACACGCTCGACAAGCTTTTTCCACTTCTTGGTGTCGCGGTAAAGGTTTATTGCGGCAAGCGAACGCTCGGTAAGCTCTGCGGCACTGTAGTTTGCAAAGGTAAAGCCGTTGCCGTGCATACCGTTTTCGTCCTCCCAATAGCCCTTGATTGAATCGTAAAGTCCGCCGGTCTCACGGGTTACGGGAACGGCGCCGTAGCGCGACGCTATCATCTGCGAGAGTCCGCAAGGCTCTGTGAGCGACGGCATGAGGAATATATCCGCCGCCGCATATATGCGTTTTGAAAGGTCACGGTCATACTTTATAATTGAGCGAACCTTGTCTCTGAACTGTCCCTCGAGCACTCTGAAGAAGCTCTCAAAGTGGGGATCTCCGCTCCCGAGAACGACAAACTGTATATCCTCCTCAAGAAGTCTGTAGACCGTCTGCGTCACAAGGTCAAGTCCCTTATGTGCGGCAAGTCTCGAAACTATCGACACCATCGGAACGTCGCGTCTTTCGGGAAGCTGCATTTCCTTCTGGAACGCAACCTTATTTGCCGCCTTGCGTGCAACGCTCTTTGACGTGTAATGCTGTGCGATTGCAGGGTCTGTGCCGGGGTTATAGTAGTCGTAATCGATGCCGTTGAGAATACCGGTGAGTTTGTAATCGTTCTTTAACAGCGCGTGATAAAGCTTATGGGAATACTGCGGATACTTTATCTCCTCCGCATATGTGGGGCTTACGGTCGTGACCATGTCGGCGCACTCTATCGCACCCTTCATGAGATTTATGCAGCCGTTATACTCAACGGTCGCACGGTCGAAGCCGGAGAGTCCGAACACGTCGCCCAAAATCTCAAAGCCGTACTGTCCCTGATACTCTATATTATGGATTGTGAACACGCTTTTCATGTGCGAAAATTCACAGCTGTGGCGATACTGACGGTTTAAGTATATGACCGAAAGAGCCGCCTGCCAGTCGTGCGCGTGGAGAATGTCGGGGTAATACCCAAGCTCCTGCATCATGCGCATGACCGCCGTGCAGAAATATGCATAGCGTTCGCCGTCGTCAAACTCGCCGTAGAGCTTGTTTCCGCGTTTGAAGTAGTATTCGTTGTCTATAAAGTAGTACGTCACGCCGTCCTTTTCGAGAGACTTTACTCCGCAATAGAGGTTTCTCCAAGCAAGGGCAACGTTAAATTCCCGAAGAAGAGTCATTTCGCTCCTGTACTTATCGGAAATCGTTCCGTACAGCGGTATCGCAACTCTTACGTCAAGCTCCTCCCCCGCCGCTCTTTTGAGAGCCGCCGGAAGAGAACCGAGTACATCGCCGAGTCCGCCCGTTGCGGCAAAAGGCATTGCTTCCGCACCGACAAACAACAGTTTTTTCATATCATCACTCCTTTTTCGATAAAGAACGGGAGTTTTTCGTGACCCGAGAGGTTTCTTCCGTCTCTTATGATGACATTCTTATCGGTTATCACGCAGCTGAGACTTACGTTGTCGCCGGTATATGTGTCCTGGAACATAATCGAGTTCTTGACAACGGTATTCTTGCCTATCTTAACACCTCTGAAAAGTATGGAGTTCTCGACCGTTCCCTCGATGATACAGCCGTCGGCAATAAGCGAGTTGGAAACCGAGGCGTTTGCCATATACTTCGTGGGAGAGGAGTTTCTTACCTTGGTGAACACCGGGCGTGACTGCACTCCGAAGAGATCCGCTCTGACATCGGGCTTCAAAAGCTCCATACTGCACGCAAAGTATCCGGGAAGAGAGTTTATCTGAGAGAAATATCCGTCGTATTCGTAAACTCTGATATTATCCTTTTTAAGGCTTTTCGCAATAACGTCTCCGAAAAAGTGCTTATATCCGTGAGCTATCGCATTGAGAAGTGCGTTGTGGAGGTACGTGCGGTTTATCACCATTATATTGAGGCAGACGTCGCGGAAGCCGACCGAGGTCACGGAATGCTCTGCGGTATCGGTTATCCTGCCGTCCTCGTCGTGCGTGATTATAATCTGCTTGCCGGCATCCTCTATTCCGACATAGGTATTCTTTGCGACTATCGTGACGTCCGCACCGGATTCGGCGTGCTTTTCTATGACGTCGCTCATGTTTATATTGCAGATAACATCGCAGTCGGAGAGAATGATATAATCCTCCTTACAGCGCGAGATGAAGTTCATGACGCCCATAAGAGCCTCAAGTCTCGTTGTGTAGAGCGAGTTTGCGACGCTGTTTTCATATGCGGTGATGAATGGTGGCAGTATTTTTATACCTCCCGAACGTCTCGCAAGATCCCAGTCCTTACCGGTGCCGATGTGATCCATAAGAGACTGGTAGTTGTTGTGAGTTATAACGCCGACCTTGGATACGCCGGAGTTAACCATATTGGAAAGAGCAAAGTCGATAAGTCTGTATCTTCCTCCGAAAGGAACCGATGCCATAGTACGGCGACGTGTCATTTCGGATATATTTATATCGTGAATATTTGAAAATATAAGTCCTGCCGCAGTCATGCTTATCCCTCCTTTTAAAGCTCGGAAATCATTTCGTTATCGCCGATAATGCTGCCGGACGCAACCTTGACGTCCGAACCCACAACGGTGATACCCGAAGATTCGCTTCGTTCCTTTCCCACGGAGGCACCCGCACCGACCTTGACACCACAGTCGAGAATGGAGTACTTGACGGTTGCGCCGTGTCCGACAGATGTGTCCGACATAACCACGCTGTCCTTAATGTACGCTCCCCTTGCAACCTTTACGCCGCTGAAGAGAACGGAATTTATGACAGTTCCGTAAACCTCGCAGCCCTCGGAGACAATTGAGTTGTGTATCGACGCTCCCTCTCCGACAAACTGAGGCGCCCGCGCATCGTTTCTCGAATATATTCTCCACTCCTCGTCGTGAAGAGAGAAGTTGGGGTATTCGCCGAGAAGATCCATATTCGCCTCCCACAGGCTCGAGATTGTCCCGACGTCCTTCCAATAGCCGGAGAACTCATACGCAAACATCTTCTCGCCTGCCGCAAGCATTGCCGGGATTATGTCCTTGCCGAAGTCGTGAGACGACTTTTCCTTTTCCGCATCTGCAATGAGGTAATCAAAGAGCTTTTTCTTTGTGAAGATGTATATGCCCATCGACGCCTTTGTGGAGTCGGGGTTCTTGGGCTTTTCGGTGAACTTGTAGATAGAGCCGTCGGGATTTGTGCTCATAATGCCGAAGCGGCTCGCCTCTTCAATCGGCACGTCAAGTACGGCTATCGTGCAATCCGCACTCTTTTCCTTGTGATAATCGAGCATCTTCGAGTAGTCCATCTTGTATATATGGTCACCCGAAAGGATTATCACATAATTCGGATCGTAAATATCGATGTAGTTTATGTTCTGATATATCGCATTTGCCGTGCCGAGATACCAGTCGGACTTTTTGTTGCCCTGATAAGGCGGGAGAATCTTCACGCCGCCGAACGAGCGGTCGAGATCCCACGGCAGTCCGTTTCCGATATAGTCGTTGAGTACAAGCGGCTGATACTGAGTAAGTACACCCACTGCGTCAATACCGGAGTTGATACAGTTGGAAAGCGGAAAGTCAATTATTCTGTATTTGCCGCCGAAGGGCACAGCGGGTTTTGCGGTCTTCTGGGTGAGGGCATAAAGTCTGCTTCCTTGACCGCCGGCAAGGAGCATTGCCACACATTCTTTTTTTCTTGACATATGCATTGTCTCCTCTTATGTTTTTTGGAATGAACTTTCGCTGTTTTGTCATCGATCCTTTGCCGATGTTTTGTTTACCACTCTTAAATTATATTCTTCTGTTTGCGTCCTATTCCGATTTTGCCTTTGCCGCCCCGCTCGTTTTCGCAAGTATTAAAGCACCGAGAGGCGGAAGCGTCAGCTCCACGGAATAAGGAAGTCCGTTCCAGGGAATTTTTTCGGCTTTCACCGTGCCGTTCACAACGCCGCTGCCGCCGTACTTTTCATCATCGCTGTTGAGAATTTCTTTGTAAAGTCCCGGCTTCGGCAGTCCCACACGGTAAGTTTCTCTTGTCACGGGAGTGAAGTTTATCACCGCCGCAAGCTCACGTCCGTCACGGTTTATGCGTCTGAACGCTATTACGCTCTGTTCATTGTTGTCCGCACTTATCCACTTGAAGCCGTCCCACGATGTGTCAAGCTCCCAAAGCTCGCTTTTCTTTAAGTAAAGCGCATTGAGGTCACGGAAGAAGTCCTGCAGTTTCTTATGCATATCGTAATCGAGAAGAAACCACTCTATCTGTCCCTTGTAGTCCCATTCTCTGAACTGTCCTATCTCGCTCCCCATGAAAAGGAGCTTTTTTCCGGGGTGGGTCATCATGTACACAAGAAACGCACGGTTACCTGCGAATTTCTGCTCATACGTTCCCGGCATTTTGTCGATAAGCGACTTCTTTCCGTGGACAACCTCGTCGTGAGATATCGGCAGGATGTAGTTTTCCGAAAAAGCATACATGAGCGAGAATGTCATTTTTTCGTGCTTGTACTTTCTGAAAAGCGGATCGGTGCCGGCATAATCAAGCATATCGTTCATCCAGCCCATATTCCACTTGTAGTCAAATCCGAGTCCGTCGTTGTCAAATCTTGTAACGTTCGGCCATGCCGTCGATTCCTCGGCAATCATGAGCGTTTCGGGGCAGAGGGTTTTCATTGCGGAATTGAGCTTTCTGAAAAATGCTATAGACTCAAGGTTCTGATTTCCGCCGTAGACATTCGGAATCCACTCGCCGGGGTTTTTGTCGTAATCGAGGTAGAGCATCGCCGCAACGGCATCGACTCTCAATCCGTCGGCGTGGTACACCTGCGACCAGAACACTGCGTTCGACACAAGGAAGCATTCAACCTCGTTCCGTGCGACGTCGAACTGTCTTGTTCCCCAGCCTCGGTGTTCCATTCTGTCCTTGCCCTGATATTCGTAGGTCGGCGTGCCGTCAAATTCGTAAAGACCGTGTTCATCTTTCGGAAAATGCGCCGGAACCCAGTCGAGTATGACGCCTATTCCGTTTTTGTGAAGCTCATCGACAAAGAACATGAAGTCATGCGGCGTGCCGTAGCGGGAGGTCGGAGCGTAGTAACCGCAGACCTGATATCCCCAGGAGCCGTCAAAAGGATGCTCCATTACCGGCATAAGCTCGACGTGCGTGTAGTGCATACTCTTGAGGTAAGGCACAAGCTCCTTTGCAAGTGTACGGTACGAGAGATATTCTCCGTTTTCGTCAAGCTTCCATGAACCGAGATGAAGCTCGTAAATGTTCATCGGAGACGAAAATCTTCCGTCCGACATCTGCTTTTTGTTCTTTTCGCGCCATTTTTCGTCGTGCCACACATATCCGTCTATATCGTAATAAACGGACGCCGTAAGCGGCGGCACTTCGGCGTAATATCCGTAGGGGTCTGCCTTGTAATGTTCGTGTTCTCCGTTCACCACCTTGAACTTGTAACGCACGAGCGAGGAAATTTTGTCCGAACCGATAAACGCCTCCCAAATTCCGCCCTCGGTGGTGCGCTCCATCGGTACGCTCTCGTCCCAGTCGTTGAAGTCTCCCACAACATAGACCGCATCGGCTCTCGGTGCCCATGTGCGGAAGACGTATCCGTCCTTTTTTCCGCGTTTTTCTTTGTGAACGCCCATGTACTCATACGTCTTGTAGTTCGTGCCCTGATGGAAGTGATAAGCGGCGACATCGTCTTTTCTTACTTTCACGTTTATATCTTTCCTTTCGGAGTAGTTAATGATAGTTGCACCGAATACTTTTTCACACACTTATTATATCACATTCTTTGTTAAATTTCAAGAGCGGAAATGCAATTATTTTGGGATAAGAGCATAAAATTACGTAATTTTTACGATGTTCACCGTACACATTTTACACAAATCGACAATTGAGAGAAAAATCTCCGCAAAAGTCGCGCCGACCTTTGCGGAGATGGTTGTTATGTGTTTACTTTCGGCTTTGCCGAATTTCAGCTTACACTGAATTGACTGTTGTAGAGAGTGCTGTAGAAGCCGCCCTCGGCTAAAAGCTCATCGTGAGTACCCTGCTCGATTATCTTTCCGTCACGCATGACAAGTATAAGAGACGCCGTGCGGATGGTGGAGAGTCTGTGAGCGACGATAAAGCTCGTTCTGCCCTGCATAAGCTTTTCAAACGCTCTCTGTATGCGAAGCTCTGTTCTTGTGTCTATGTTGGAGGTCGCCTCGTCGAGTATAAGCATGGGCGGAAGCGTGAGCATTACGCGTGTTATGCAAAGAAGCTGCTTCTGTCCCTCGCTGATGCTTCCCTCTCCGAGAACCGTGTCGAGTCCTTTGGGCAGTCTCTCGATAAAGCTCCAGCTGTGAGCCTCCTTTGCAGCGCGGATAATTTCCTCGTCGATGGCGTCGGGCTTTCCGAAACGTATATTTTCACGGACTGTATCGTTCTTTATCCAGGTTTCCTGAAGAACCATGCCGTAGCTGCTTCTGAGAGCGTGACGCGAAAGCTCGTTTACGGGTTTGCCGTCGATTGAAATCACGCCGTCGTCAACGTCGTAAAAACGCATGAGAAGATTTATAAACGTCGTTTTTCCGCAGCCTGTCGGTCCGACAACCGCAACCTTCATGCCGGGAGTCACCTTGAGATTGAAGTTCTCTATAAGCTTGCGGCTCTTATCGTAGCTGAAAGCGACGCCGTCGATATCGACTCTTCCCTCAACGTTTTCGAGAGTGCCGTTTCCGTCGGGCGACTCCTCCTTCTCCTCGAACAGCTCGAATATTCTCGCCGCACACGCAAGAGCGTTCTGCATTTCGGTGACGACTGAGCTTATGTCGTTAAAGGGCTTCATATACTGGTTTGCGTAAGAGAGAAGCACCGTAAGTCCGCCGACGGTAAGCGCACCGCCGGGAATGAGAAACGCTCCCACAAGCGCAACGCCTGCGTATATGATGTTGTTGACAAAGCGTGTCGAGGGGTTGGTAAGACTGCTGTAGAACACCGCCTGCTTGCTGTAACGGCGAAGCTCCTCGTTTATTTCCGAGAAGCGTGCCGACGCTCTGTCCTCGTAGCCGAAGGCTCTGACCACCTTCTGATTGCCTATCATCTCATCGACAAGCGCCGTTTGTCTGCCCCTCGTTTCACTCTGGAGACGGAACATTTTGTAGGAGCGTGACGCAACGAACTTCGCCACAAGAAAGCTGAGCGGCGTGAGAATGAGAACCATTATCGTTATCGGAACGTTCTTTGAAAGCATGAACACAAGCGTCACCGCAATTGTCACAACTCCCGAGAAAAGCTGTGTAAAGCCGAGAAGAAGTCCGTCAGAAAGAGAGTCCGCATCGGCAATTATGCGGCTGACAATATCTCCGGTACTGTGACGGTCAAGGTATGAAAGCGGCAGTCTCTGAATGTGCTTTATCGCCCTTGAGCGGATATCACGTACAATGCCGTAGCTCATGCGGTTGTTGACGAGGCTCATTATCCACGATGTCGCCGACGACAAAACGGCAAGGAGGATTATCCTTTTGAGGTATACCCACATTGCGGCAAAATTTACGCTTCCCGTGTCCGCTATCTCGTCTATGGCATTTCCGAAAAGCACCGGCACATAAAGCTGCATTACAACGGTTACGGCGGCGAGTATTATGCTTGCGGCAAGAAGAAGTCTGTAGTTTGCAATAAAGCGAAAAAGCTTTTTGATCGTACCCTTTTCGGCACGTTTTTTCTCTGTTCCGCTCATTTTGCCTCACCTCCCGTTATATTCGTTACTCCGGCAACCGGTCTTTCCTCCGGAAACTGCGAATAGTAAATTTCGCGGTAGACCTCGCAGTTTTCCATGAGAGAAACGTGGTCTCCCTTTCCGGCGAGTCTGCCGTTGTCAAGAACAAGGATGAGATTTGCATTCTTTATGCACGACACACGCTGAGACACGATGAAGGTCGTTATCCCGGAAAGTCCGCCTATCGCCTTACGCAGAGCCGCATCGGTCGCAAAGTCGAGTGCGCTTGAGCTGTCGTCGAGAATAAGTATCTCGGGGTTCTTTACAAGCGTTCTCGCAATCGAAAGCCTCTGCTTCTGACCGCCGGAGAGGTTGCGTCCGTTCTGCTCTATCACAAAATCAAGCTTACCCTCCTTTTTCTCGACTATTTCTTTCGCCTGTGCGGTTTCGAGTGCTTTCCAAAGCGTTTCGTCGTCGGCGTTTTCGTTGCCGAATTTAAGGTTGTCACGTACAGTGCCGGAGAAGAGTACCGACTTCTGCTGAACTATGCCGACCTTTTTGCAGAGAGTTTCCGCGCTGTAATCTTTGACGTCAACTCCGCCGAGAAGCACTTTTCCCTCGGTTGCATCGTAGAAACGTGCGATAAGGTTCACAAGCGTTGACTTACCGCTTCCCGTACCGCCTATTACGCCGACGGTACTTCCCCTTGTCGCCGCAAACGATATATCCGAAAGGCTCGGTGCGCCTGCGCCCTTGTACGTAAACGAAACGCTGTCAAATTCAGCCGCCGGTGCGTTTTCGACGGTCTCGGCGTCCTTTTCGGCGTAACTCATGCTCGGCTTCACGTTGAGTACGTTTCCGACACGATCCGCACAGGCGACAGCTTTGTTAAGGGTTATGACAAGCGCCGCAAACTTTATAAGCTCGACTATTATCTGAAGCGTGTAATTGTAAAGTGCGACCGTCTCACCCTGCTTCATGCCGCCGATATTTACCTCGACCGCCGCCGTGCTTATAAGCACGACCGTTGCGATATTGATAAGAACGTAAGTGAGCGGATTTATAAGCGCGGATATTTTTCCGACGAACTCATTGAGCTTTGTGAGTCTGTCGTTGCTCTCGTCAAACTCCGCAACCGCGCGGTTTTCACGGCAGAAAGCGCGTATAACTCTCACGCCCGTGAGGTTTTCCCTTGTAAGCCCCGTAACTCTGTCGAGAGCCGACTGCACCTTCTTGAAAAGGGGAATACTCACAAGCATAATCGCAAGCACCGCCGCAAAGAGTATCGGTATTGCAACCGCAAAAATCAGTGCGCACTTAATATTCACCGTGAACGCCATTATCATTGCACCGAACACGATAAACGGGCTTCTCAGCACAAGTCTTAAGCACATATTGACGCCGTTCTGAACCTGGTTTACGTCGGCGTTGATTCTCGTGACAAGCGTATCCGTGCCTATCGTGTCAAGCTCCGTAAAGGAAAGCTTTCCTATGTGGTCGAACATCGCCTGACGAAGCGACGCCGCAAGACCGACGCTTGCGTTTGCGGCAAAGTACTGCGCCGTGAAGCTTGAAAACAGTCCGAGCACCGCCATTGCAAGAAGAAGCAGCGTACTGCGGACAATGTAACCCCTGTCGTTCGATGCGACGCCGACGTCAATCATACCGGCTACGATGAGCGGAACCATAAGGTCGAACACAACCTCGAGAAGCTTGAACAGCGGCGCAAGTATGCTCTCCTTGGTGTAGGGCTTAAGATATGCGAGAACTCTTTTCATGTTGTCTGTTATCCTCCGTGTAATGCTCTGAAGCTTATGTTTCAATCGGCAGTCCGTGACCGCCGAATACGGTGTATTTTTTATCTCCGAGAAGCTTATATATTTCCGCACGCTCCTCTGCCGCAAGAGGGGGATCGGTATCAACCGACGTCATGAGGAAAGGCGCGAGTCTGTTGAATTTTGCCTGCGGCTTTGTAAAGCCTTTTGTGTTGACTATAATATCGCCGGTGAACGCAATACCGAGACGTCTTTCTATGTAAAACGCCTCTCCCCTCACGTGACCGCCTTTTGCTTCGTACACCTCAAAGCAAAGCTCTCCGAAGCGCACCTCGCCTATTCTTTCGACTGCCGCGTCAAGAGCATCGGAGTTTCCTACCATTACGCATATAAGGTTCTCCGGAATCGGTTTATATCCGGAAAGAATCTTGCTTATACGCACATACGGCGCATGGATGGGGTTTTGTTCACGAAGATTCGGCTTCCCGTCTCTTTCAAACGCAAAATTGTCGGCACACTTTTTCGTGACATACACCTTATCGAAAGCATCGGCAATTCCCACGTGGTCAACGTCCGCATGAGTAAGCAGCATCACCTTCGGCGTACAGTCAAAATCGGGGTAAAGCTTTCGCAAAAGCGCAAGACTGTCGTCACGACAGCAAGGGAAGCCTCCGTCAACGCAAAGGAGTCCGTCTTTTGTTTCGGCAACGCAGAGGTTGCTTCCGCAGGGTGGCTCGATAAGCGTGAAACGCACATTTTCAAAAGTGTACTCCGTAATTCTCGGTGCAAAGCCCTCTCCCGTTCCCTCACGCAGATACTCCGCAAACTTTCCTATGTACTCGAAGGTTTTGTACGGCGGACTGTTCTTTCGCGTGAGCATATCCATAATGAGATTGGAATCGAGAAGAAGCTCCCTCTTTTTCTCCTCGCCGAAGCCGTATTCCTCGGCTATTCTGTCGGCGAACGACATATAGAAAACCGTGTTGTCAAGCGCAATGCCGGTGGGATTGTAATCGAGGATCTTCACGCCGCAATACTTCGACGCTTCGTTCAAAAGCGCCGCGGTGTCGTCGTTTTCCGTGACGAACAGTCCCATGCGGAAGTACTGATAATCAGTGCCGTTCTCGGCGGAACTGAGATACGATATGTTGATATTGCAGCGTTCGATAAGCTCAAGTATCGGCTCAAGCGTTCCCGGCACATCACGCAGCTTAAACTCGACGAGCATAACGCTTCCGTGTCCGTCACCGTCGTGTCCGAGAAAGCCCATTCCGTAAAGCTCCGACTCCGCTTTCTTCATAGCACCGCTTTCTCCGCACACCTCAACAAACAGCATATGAGTGTCCACGGCTTTATTATAGCTCACTCTCGTTATGTTGAGTCCGAGAGCGGAAAAAATTTTAGCCGCCTCGAGGAATGCTCCGGCTTTGTCGGGCATTACCGTCGCAAACGTCTTTTTTACGGTCATTGTCAATCACCTTTCGTTCAAAAGGGAGTTATTGTCTTCAAAGCCGAGACTTGCCGCAAATTACGGTACGGCAAGTCTCATATGTATTCAGTTGTATGTTCCGGGCACGTTGTTTCTGTGGTAAACGTATATATGCTCCCACTTAATGGGGTCTGTGAAGTAAACCGTCGCATTGTCCTCATCCATGAAACGCATAGTTTCTTCTATGTTGCCGTCATACTTGAAGGTCGCCTTTTTGCCGAGATACGAAGAATAGTAGTAAGCATAGTCGTTTCCGCAATGCTGTACGTATGTGTTTCCGACAAGATATGGCGCTGAAGAGGCGTATGCCGTACCAACCTGCATGAGCATATGCGTCGAGCGGTCGATTATATTGTTTCTTATCACAAAGCCGTCGGTGAGATTGTTG
Organism: uncultured Eubacteriales bacterium; assembly: GCA_934502885.1. GTDB lineage: Bacteria > Bacillota > Clostridia > Oscillospirales > CAG-382 > CAKSUT01. The sequence continues at coordinate 50,625 of CAKSUT010000003.1, forward strand.
TGCGTCCAACCCTTTATTGCGGCAGGTGCGGGGTCGGGTCTCTGCTGTCCCCAGCCGTAACCGGCAAGACGGATTATGTTGTTCTCGAAGAGTATATCCTTCATCTTTCGGGTGGCACCGCTTCCGTCGGCTGCGCTTCCGGCGAAGTACTCGATGTTGTACGTGCAGTACTCGAAGACGTTGTTAGTGTAGTCCACGTTCTCCATGTAAACATTCGTCGTTCCGCCCGAAGAATATTGATGCGTAACGCCGGCATCATAGGCTTCGTAGACATAGCAGTTGTCTATGGTGTAGTTGTAAAGACCGCCGTATATCTCGACTCCGTTTCCGAATCTCGTCACCCGTCCGGCATTGGCGTTTGAAGTGTTGTAGTGCTGTATAGCACCGCCGATCCAACCGATCTCGCAGTTTGTGACCGTAAGATCCGTGACGGTTCCGGCACCTATGCCGTGGTTTCCGACAAACTTTATCGCAAGGTTATCCACCGTTACTCCGCTCTTTGCCGCAAATCCGTTGTGTCTTGCCGCATACTCTATTTCGTCATAGACCACCGCAGGGTTTCCGGCGTCACAGCGGAAATAGAGAACGCCGACAGCCGAGCCGAGGTTCGGGACTCTGAGAGTAACAGTCTCGCCGTTTATTGTCGTCTGTTTAAGGTAGCTGAGCGAGCTGTCGGCAAGGTTTACGTATTCAAGGTCGTTGTCAAGCTCTTTTGCAACGATAAAAGGTGTGTCTTTATCCGCTCTCGTTCTCCATGCGGTGTGACCCTCGCTTCCCTCGTCTGTCGTGTAAAGGTACTCCTGGAAGTAGGACGGTATCTCCTTTGCCGCAACCGTAACAACCTCTCCGTCCTTCATGAGGAACAGTGCGCCGCAGTCACCGATATCGTCAGAGTACTTCCAGATGCTTCCTCCGTCGGAGGTGTAGGTGTAAAGCTCCCAGCTTCCTTTTTTCGTGAGGTCGAAATGCGAACCCCAAATCTCGGGCTTTGCGCCTTCGCCGTAAGAGCTGTAGGTCACGCCGGCAACCGTCTGATAAACGCCATCTTCGCGGTAAACTCCGCCTCTCTCAAAGAACACGGCGTCTCCGACGGCAAGCTCCGAACCCATGCTTCCGAGCTTTTTCAGAGTTTTTATCGCAGTCTCGGGAGCCTTTCCGTCGTTTGTGTCACTGCCGTTTTCGGACACAAAGATTACGTTTCCGAAGGTCTTGGGACTTTCGAGGTACTTGTCGTAGTATTCGTTTCCGGTGCTTCTTATCTCGGCAATTCTGTTCGCCGTCGTGACGTCAAGCAGCCTTATGTAGTCGTTTCCCTGTGCGTACAGCACTTCGTCAACGGCATATCCGGTGTTGTTGCTGACAAGGGGAGAAATGTACATACCCTTATCGGGAACAGTAATGCCCCGCACTCCGAGAAGCGCCCATACGGAGGCGTCGGAGGAATAATTGTCAATATCGGTAAAATTCTTAACAGAGATGCCGGTTATTAACCCTGACGGAAGACTTCTTCCCGTATAAACGCTTACGGTTTCGGCAAGCATATTTCTCGTGACATATGTCGAACCGCCTGTCACGGCAAGTGTGCCTACTGCGCCGAATGCCGCACCGTCCGTCGAAACGGAGACAGTAAGCTCTGCAAGCTCAGCCTTTGTGACGGGACTTCCGGGTCTGAAGCTTTCGCCCTCTTCTGGAGTGAGTACTCCGAGGTTTTCGAGAAGGAGGATATACTTATTGTACTTATACTTTGATGTCACGTCGGCATACGAAGACTCGCCGTCTAGGTCAAGCGCATCGTTTTCAAGTCCTGCCGCTCTTATTATTGCAGCGCAAGCCTCGCCTCGGGTTACAAGCTTTGCCAGACGTATACTACTATCCGCTTCGGGAGCAAATATGGCGTCGGTCACGTCAAATTCAAACTGATTCTTCGAGAAAACAAGCTTTCCGATGTAAAGCTCGTCGTCGGGGTCAAGGTCGCTCATTTTGACATCGGAGAAAGGATTTATGTGCATCTGGCGCAGGTAGTTTCTGCCGTCCGCCGTTTCGGTCGCCTTATCGCTGAAAGAGGTGAAGTCGATATTTATTACCGCCCAACGGTTTGCCTTCATTTCGTCGTAAAAAATCGAACTACTTTTCGCTATTCCTCCGTTTGTGAGAAAAGACTGCTGCCACTTTGCCTTTGCGGGATTATTCGACTTGTAGTAGTAAACTATTGCAAGGTGGTGATAGTCTTTTATATCGACGCAAAGCTCGTTGTAATTCCACGAGTCTATCTTTGCGCCTGCCGCCGCAATACTCGTGTCGGGCTTGAACTTATAGAGATTATCGACGCCATCGAAGCTTTCGCCCTTGGTGTACGTACCGTGATTCACCTCTCCCTTGCCGCCGTTTATTCTGCCGAAGCAGTACTTTCCGATATCGGCAACAACAAAATCATTCACTCCGGCAAGAGATGAGTGTTTCCAGTCTGCGGTGAAAATCTCTTTGGAGTTTACGGTTACGGTATCTCCAACCTGATATTTTTTGTTTCCGTGCCAGCTTATCCAGCCATCGAACTCGAAGCCGTCACGAACGTAGGGACTATCAGGAAGTACGATGCTCTCTCCTGCGGCGACCGTGGTATTGCCGTTTGACACACCGTCGGGAAGGTACGCCTTGTAAAAGCCCTTTTCGAAAAGCACTGGATAGCGCTTGTTCTCGGGAACACCGTAGCCGAAGGTTATCTCTGAAAAGTGGAACATATCGAATTCGTCAAGCACGCTCGCCGCAACTTCACCGTAGGGGTATAAGTGCATCTGACGAAGATTTACGTTCGTCAGCGTTTTTCCGTCAAACGCACCCTCAAAATCAAAGGTGAGCGTCTGCCAGCTACCGGTATTGCAGGTAAGCTTTTCCTCATACGAATAAACCGAAACCGACGAGGTAAGTCCCTTATCACCGTTCGGCAGTATTCTCAGCATGGGTCTGCCGAGAGTTTCTGTCTGACCGTCGTAGCGGTACTTTATCACGATATATTTGAGGCTATTGAGCGGAACGGTTGTTGCCGAGCCGTTCACTACAAGATTTCCCCACAAATATGAGTCGATGTTTATCGGCTTTAAAGCGTCGCTTGCCGTCGGCTTCGGTATAACCATGGCACAGTTCACGCCGCCGTGAGAGTGTGTAGACACAGCCGCATTGTTCTTTCGGTCAACTATTCCGTTCTGGTATTTCGCAAAATCGGCGGTTATGTCCGACGCCGCAGAGGCTTTTTCGGACGGAAGCACAAGTATAAACGCCGCAAGCACCATTACCGCCGCAAGGCAAAATGAAATTATTTTTTTCATAGTATCCTCCGATTTCACAGTAATACATAGTAATTATAGCATTCTTTAGACGGTATTTCGTGTACAATCGGTAAATGTTTATAAAAATCAACAATAATACGGTATATTTTTCGCGGGGCGCGGCACAAAGAAAAACAGAGCCTGCGCATACAGACTCCGTTTTCCCGGTATTAACAATCAAAAAGAGATTTACTTATTTTATGTACACCTTGCGTCCCTCATCCGAGGAAAGGCAGAGTGCGTCAAGGATCTTCTGCGATACAACGCCGTCGTCAACCGTCGGGAAGTACTCCCCTCTTTTTCCGAGGCAGGCGTCGATAAAGGTCTGCTCCTGCGACGCTCTGAACTTCGGCGGAACCTTCACCGTGTGAAGTCCGTCGCCGTTTATGTCCGCCTCGCCTATGCAGACGCGGAGTATATCGGGGTTGTTGAGGTCAAAGGAGATGACTCCCGCATCGCCGAAGATGTCGTACTTTATCGTGTTTGAGTGTCCGTGGCAACAGCGCGATATCGCAAACGACACCGGTATTTCGCCGTTTATCTCGGCGGTGAAGTTGCATATATCGTCGGTGGTAACGTCGCCCCATTCGTCGGAATCGGGCATCTGACGACGCTTTACGATTACTTTCCGGTCACAGCTTACGCTCGTAAACTCTCCGGCAAGGAGTCTCGCCATATCGATAAGATGTACTCCAAGGTCTCCCAAAACGCCCGTGCCGGCAAGCTCCTTTCTGAAACGCCATTCAAGGCGGCGTCCCTCCCAGAGTGCGCTTGACTTTAAGTACTCGACGTTTATGCCGAGTATTCTTCCTATCGAGCCTTTATCGATAAGATACTTTGCGTACCGCACGGCGGACATAAATCTGTACGAGAAACACATCATTCCGAACGTGCCGCTCTTTTCCTCCGCCGCCTTTATCGCAAGAGCTTCATCGACGCAGAGTCCCATCGGCTTTTCAAGCTCAAGCGGCTTTCCTGCGCCGAGTACGGCAATTGCCATTTCCGCATGAAGGTTATTCGGCGTACAAACCTCAACAGCGTCAACCTCATCGCAGGCGATAAGGTCATGATAGTCGGTAAAACGCTTGTCGGCGTCTATACCGAGCTTATCGCCGCAGGTTTTCAGTTTATTTTCGTCAATATCGCATATCGCGGTGATTTTTACGTTCGAGGCATTTCCGAGCCCCCTCAGATGCGCTCCGTTGGCAATACCGCCCATTCCTATTATTCCGAGACGCACAATTTTGTTTTCCATAGCTTCGCACCTCACTTGTTTACGGATTCGTATTTTCCGAATGTGGGCTTTACGACGTCGGGCGAATATGCCCAGTCCGCGGCGTTCATGAGAACCTTTGTTATATCTTCTCTGTAGTATGTCGGATACTCCTCGTGACCGGGACGGAAATAGAACACCTTGCCGAGTCCTCTTTTGTAGCAACAGCCGCTTCGGCAGACCTCGCCGCCGGAGAACCAGCTTATGAACACAAGCTCGTCCGGAGCAGGTATGTCAAAGCGTTCGCCGTAGGTTTCCTCCTCGGGAAGCTCAATATACTCCGGAAGCCCCTTTGCTATGGGGTGTCCGCCCTCAACCACCCATACACGCTCCGTGTCGCCGCTTTCACGCCACTTGAGACGACAGCCCGTACCCATGAGAAGCTTGAACGGCTTTGAGTAATGTCCCGAGTGAAGGACGATAAGTCCCATTCCCTCACGCACTCTCTGCGCGACCTTTGCGGCGATTTCGTCCGGTACTTTGTCGTGAGCGGCGTGTCCCCACCAGAAAAGGACGTCTGTGTCCGCAAGCACTTCATCGGTAAGACCGCATTCGGGGTCTGCGAGAGTCGCGTTTCTCACATTGTACTTTTCCTTTCCGTATTTGCCGAGCATTTCGGCAATGGCTCCGTGTATGCCCTTCGGATATACCGCCGCCACCTTCGGGTCGCTCACTTCGTGGACGTATTCGTTCCACACGGTTACGTTTATCTTGCTCATTTTACTGCCTCCGTCGTCCGTGCGCCGTAAAGCGCACTGCTTTTGTTTCCGGATCGATTATAGCACACGGCAAACCTTTTTTCAATAGCAGAGTCGGTCAAAAAATATGCATGGTCGGTAAGTTTGATACAATTTTGTCAATGTGGTGCCGAATTTACAAAAAATTAACCGTCTATCCTTGACAAACTCATCGAAATATACTAAAATCACAGGCAGCGAGGTGAATTTATGGAGACAAGAAGCATTACCGAGCTGCACGATGCAAATTTTGAGCTTACGAATATATTCGCCATGCGTCAGGATTGGCGAAAACTCAGGCGGTTCAACATGGATCACCCACGTCCGACCGACGCTCTCGTGTACTTTCACGACTGCACGGCGGTTTACGAAACACCGAAGCGTGAATGCTCCGAAGTACCGAGAGGAAGTATCCTTTACATTCCTCACGGCTCCGTATACAAAACGCGTTTTGAAAATATTTTTTTGCAAAGCGACTCGCACACCGTGCTTTTCGAGTTTCTTGCACGCGGTGCCGACGGCGAAATACTCGGCGTCACGCAGTCGGATTCGCCTTTTATCGTTGAACACGGTGGAAGCGGCGGCATATACGAAAGCTTTTTCGCACTTGCCGACGCATACAAAAGCATGAACCGTTCCCCGGCATACATAAAGTCGATAGCCTACGGCATAATAGCCGAGCTTTCAAGGTCGGAATACCTTGCAAAGCTTTCATCGAAGAAATACAGCGTCATAGCGCACGGAATAGTATACCTCGAAGAAAACTACGACAAAAATCCAAGCGTTTCCGAGCTTGCGCGTATGTGTTCGGTGAGCGAAAGCACTTTCAGAGAGCTTTTCAAGAGCTTTACGGGTTTTTCCCCGTCGGAGTATATAGCACGCGGCAAAGCGGAACGCGCGAAACGACTGCTTGCCGACGGAAGTCTCACGGTCTCGGAGGTTGCGTACACTCTCGGCTTCGCCGACACCGCAAGTTTCGGCAGATTTTTCAGAAATGCCGCCGGCACCTCCCCGGGAAAGTGGCAGAAAAATATAAGTAAATGAGGTAATGATGATGAAATTTGCAGGCATTTTTTCTTCAAACATGGTTTTTCCGAAAGGAAAGACGATACGCATATTCGGCGACGGCGACGGTGACGGAAAAATAAACTTTCTCGGCAATGCGGCACAGGTTCACTCATGCAACGGACAGTGGTCAGCCGAGTTTCCGCCGGTAAACGAATACGGCGGTCCGTACATCATGACGGCAGTTCTTGACGGAAAAGAGTACGCCTTTGACAACATATACATAGGCGAAGTGTACCTCATGTCAGGTCAGTCGAATATGGAGTTCAAGCTGCATGAGACAAGCACAAAAGAACGGAAGACCAACCCTCTCGTGCGCTTTTTCACGGCGGACAGAATAATAAAAACCGATCGTTTCACCGCCGCGGACGGCTGGATGGCAAGCACCGCCGAGACTGCCGGCGACAGAAGCGCATTGGCGTATCTCGTTGCAAACGAAATTGCGGAGAAGAAAGGCATTGCCGTCGGCATTGTTTCCTGCTATCAGGGAGCATCGATTATAGAGTCGTGGCTTCCGAAGGGCAGTCTCGAAGATCTCGGAATAAATATTCCGATTGAAGAAAAGAGCATTGACCATGTATACGAGCCTTGGCAGAGCTTCAATCACGACGGTATTCTCTACGATTACGCTCTCTCTCAGGTGCGTCCCTTTCCTCTTTCAGCGGTTGTGTGGTATCAGGGTGAGAGCGACGCGTCCGACGCCGAAGCGGCTGTTTACGCAAAAGAGCTGAAATGTCTCATTGAGGTAATGCGGCGAGATTTTTGCGACGAAGAGCTTCCGTTTGCTATAGTGCAGATTGCGGACTACACGGAGCGTGACGGCACGGCGTGGAGAGGAATACAGAAGGCGCAGCTCGACATATGCGGCATGACGCCGAATGTTGAAACTGTAATAAGCGCCGACGTATGCGAAAAGGACAACATTCACCCAAGAACAAAAGACCGGCTTGCCGCAAGAATAGCGGCGGTACTTATGAAAAGAATATGACGCCGCATACGGCAAACATGATACAAAAATTCCACGGTCACAGGACCGTGGAATTTTCTGCGTTTGTTCCAAAAGCATTATTTACTTGTAAAAGCCGGGATTTTTGTAACCGCCGCCGCTCGGCTCGCTTTCAATCATAGTGAGTATCGCATCACGGCAGCCTCTGACCATGACGTCCTGCTCCTCGGGGGCAAGGTTGATCATCTGATTTCTGTCGCTCGTGTAGAACCACAATCCCTCGTCTGCGGCAAGTCCGACTCCGTTATTGTCGGTTATGGCGTCAGGGTCAAGACCGAGTTTGTCCTTTATTTCGTCACGGGAGTAGAACACCCACTTTGCCTCGGGCATGGTGTTTTCCCACTTGCATTCGCTTACGTCTCCGTTCTCGGACTTTCCGGGGCTGTACACCTCGATTGTGTAGGCGTGGATATTGTAGCGTCCGTATGCATAGTCGATAAGCTCAGCCGCCGTGGGGTAGTCCTCGTTGGAGCTCATGGTGTAAAATCCTCTGCCGGTGTAGTCGCTGAAAGACTGCGCCATCTTTGCGGAGGTTTCCTTCATGAACGGGATCTCGGCGTCGTCGGGATTGTTTTCGTCGTAGGGACGGTAGCACCACGGGTAAAGAACGCACTGAATGCCGGTGTGGAGCGTTGCGAGAGCGTCTATATCGTGTTCGTACATGAATGTCTGAAGTGCCTTAATCTCCGGTTCTGTTGCCGGGGCTGTGCCGGCGGAGGTCCAGTTTACGTTGCCTATCTGTCCGTTGCCCTTTGTCTCGATATCGTAGCGATTCCACTGATAATCAAAGGTACGGTTCATATCGATTCCGCTCGTGCGAGGGTCGTCGCCGAGAATGCCGTTACCATCCCAGTCGGGGCTTTCCATGCCGAACAGAGGGAGCTTCGTCGAGGGGGTGTCATCTGCCTTTCCTCTGTAGAGCGTTGCGATGAAGCCGTCTCCGTCGATGTCGGCATACGGATCGCTGAACGGGATGCTGTCGCCGTTTGCGTCTCTCGGGCGCAGGTTCGGGCGGTTATTTATAACAAACGACTGCTCGTAGCCGTCGGGATTGATTACGGGAATTACGTATATTACGTAGTTGTCAAGAAGTCCCTTTACGTAATCGTCGCCGGAACAGAGCGTCAGCCACCATGCGGTGTACATTGCCGAAGAGGCACTTTCTCGCTCGCCGCCGTGGATATTCGCAAACACGCCGATACCCGTTTTCTCCTCCTCCGGGACAGCCTTGTTCGTTATCTCAAGACACCAGAGATCTCTCTCCTGCCAAGTTGTTCCGATCGAATAAAGCTTTGTTATATCCGGATAGTTTTTTGCCATTTCGGAAAGCTGAGACTCAAGCTCCGCAAAGGTATAGCGGTGATTCCAGTCAATGTCGAGTCCTTCCGGGATTTCGGCGGGTGCGTCGGGACGTGTATCGAAAGCCTTAAGCTCCGCTTTCACCGTACCGATCGGTTCATTGACGCCTGTTGTGTCGTTGCCGCTGTCTGCGTCGTGTGTACCGTTGTTTGCGTCAGTACCGTTGCCGCCGCAGGACACAAGCCCCATGGCAAGTACAAGTGAAAGACCGAGACACAGAAGACGTTTTGCGAGTGTTTTCATGTTGAGTTCTCCTTTCTTTTGTTTGGCATAAAATGGTGTGGATTCGACAACTCCTCTTCGGAGCATGACAGAAAAAACGACGCCGTCAAAGTCTGCGTTCTTGCATACCGTACCTTTCCAAGCGGTCTTATTTTCTATGGAGAGCATTATATCATACATTTTTGAACAGTGCAACATTATACTGTTAACCATGTATAAATATGCAATTTCTTTGGTAATATACTTTCCGCAAACAGAAGAGAACCTTTGTACCAAAGCAAAGCGCACAAAAAAAGTCGCCGCTCCGAAAATAAGAACGGCGGTAATTTATACGTTGTACGTAATCAGTTTTTCGACGGAAGTATTATGAACTTTCCGAGTCTTCTCAGATCCTTGTCGGCGAGTATCTGCGGAAGCTCCTCAAGGGACGCAAGTTTATACACCATGGACGAAACGTCTATTCTTTCGTCGTCAATCATCTCAAGCGCTCTCTTCTGCGTGTAGGGATTGATAAACGACGCCTTTATCTCAATCTCCTTCTTAAACACCTCAAAAGGCTTTATGCTTACGGTGTCGTTGGGTGCGGTGAGTCCGAAGAACATGACAATCGACTTTTTGCCGGCTATATGCACCGCCTGTTCCATCGTGGACGCACGTCCCACGCACTCTATGACTTTTGTTATTCTCGTAACGCCGTGTGCCGCAAGAACAGCGTCAGTGTCCTCGTTTATCGGGTCTATGCAGAACTTTGCGCCGAGCTTCATGGCAAGCTCACGCTTGCTCTTTTCGGGTTCTATCGCGATAACCTGAGCCGCACCGGCGGTCTTTGCAAGCTGGAGCATAATGAGTCCTATCATGCCGCAGCCGATAACGGCGACCGTGTCGTCGGTCTTTATGTCGCAAAGGTCAATTCCGTGCATACAGCAGGCAACGGGTTCGGTCATTGCCGCATTCTCAAACGCCGTACCGTCTCCGATTTTGTATGCCTGACTCTCGGGAATCGCACAGTATTCGGCAAATCCGCCGTTTACCGTCGTTCCGATGCCTATCATGTGTTCGCAGAAGTGACCTATCGCATTGCGGCAATAGTAGCAGCTTCCGCAGAGCTTGTTGGGGTCAACGCACACTCTGTCTCCTACCTTTATATCACGTACATTTTCGCCGACCTCCGTGACAACGCCCGCAAACTCATGTCCGAGTACGGTTCCTCTCGGAGTTGCGGCGGCACCCTCGTCACCCTCGAAAATGTGTATGTCAGTTCCGCAGATACCGCAAGCCATAACCTTTATGACAACCTCCTCCGCTTTCGGCGAGGGCTTTCCTATCTCCTCTATTCTCAAATCATGCTTTCCGTAAAATACAGCCGCTTTCATAAGTTACCTCTCCTTTTTGTACTCTTCAATTTTATTTATAAGAAATCTTCCCGTTTCCACGGCGAGCTTTTCGTAACAAGAGTAAAGCTCCTTGGGTTTTCCGGAGTCGAAGCCGCCGGACTCATATGTAAAGTCGCCCTTGTAGTCGATATCGGCAAGAGCCTTTGTTATCTTATCCCAGTTGCCCATACCGAAATACGGCAGGGTGTGCGAATCGTTTGCGCCGTCAACATCGTGGACATGAAGTGCTCCGAGCCGTTTTCCTCCGAGCGCACGGATAAAGTCGGCGGGATCTTCACAGCAGAGGTTTGCGTGACCTATGTCAAGACAGGCGGTGAAGCAGTCGTTGTCAAGAGTGTCGAGGTACTTTATAAACTCCGCAGGTCTCGAACAGGTCGAGTGTGATATTTTATTCATGCCGAGCATCTGCCACATATTTTCGAGCGCAACTTTTATTCCGTATTCCTCGCAGTAGGGTATCAGCTTGCGGTAAAACTCCATATTTATCTCGAAGAGCTTCTCCGGCACGCCGTCCTCGACATATTTCAGATGCTGATACGGGTGAACAACAATTGCCTTTGCGCCGAGAACAGACGCATATTTTATTGCACGGACCGTTTCGGCAAAGCGCTTTTCGGTTCTCGCTTCGTCGGCATAGCTTGTGGGGTGCGGCGAGTGAGATTGGTTGAACACAAGTCCTTTTTCGTTTGCATACTCTCTCACTCTTCTGAAGTATTCTTCGTTGTCGTCCGACTGCAAAAGCCGCATAGGTTCTCCGTCGAAGAACGAATAGTCAAGTGCGTCGTAGCCGACCTCGGCAAAAATGTCAATGGCTTTCTCTATGCCGAAAAAGTCGTGCGCCACTTTGGTCTGAATCGATAAAAGCATTGGCTTTCTCCTTTCTCACAAGGCGCACTGCACGGCGCACCTGTTTTTGTAGTAATACACGTTTTTAAATCCGGTTTCTCTGAGGAAATCATACACCTTATCAAAAGCGTTGGCGCAGTTTTCCGCAATGTGTGCGTCAGACGCCGTCGTGACAAGGTATCCTCCCATGCTGCGGTAAAGCTTCACGATATGCTCATTCGGCAGAAACTCGCAGTAGCCGCTTCCCTCGCTGACGCACGAGGTATTCACCTCAAGAGCAATGCCCCGCTTTATTATCTCTGCGAGTATCGTCTTTATCTTGTCCTCATATCTCTCGAGGGTGACGCCGCAGTGATACTTTCCGTTTATGTAACGGAGCGGACAGGTCATATGCGCAAGAATGTCGAAATCATGCTCACGTATCATTCTGAGCATATCGTCAAAATAACAGTCCATGTAATCGTAAATCATCTCCCGGTCAATCTCCGAGAAAATAATCTTAGAGTACGGCATATCACGTCCCTCGTATTTCACCGCATGAACAGAGCCGACAACGACGTCGTATTTATAGTCATGCATAAGCCTTTCGGCGACGTCCGGATACCAGAACATCTCGCAGAATTCCGCGCCTCTGAATATCGGCATTCCGGTGTTTTTCCCGACCTCCGCCGCTTCGGCGTGAGAGCCGGATATTACCTTATCTATGTCAACCTCGCGGCAGTACTCTATATCGACGTGGTCGGTCACGGCAAAACCCGAGAGTCCTCTTTCCTTCGCTTTCGCCGCCATATCCGCAATGGGACACACCGAGTCGTGAGAGTTTTGGGAGTGCGTGTGCATATCGAAGCGTTTGCCGGCGTTGCGGTACGGCTTTATTCTGCCGTCGGTCTCGACGATGTACGGTGAAAAACGCTGCACTGCATTCTCGAAGTCGTTCTCGTCGGAGATTATCCATATTCCGAGACGTGCATACTTTTTAACAAGCGATGCAAGCTTTTCGTCAGCAAACGGTATCTTCACCCACGATGTACCGCCGCACTCATACGGAAGCCAAACGGTAAGCCTGTCGTACGGAAGCAGTTCGGTGAGTCGGCGAAGCTTTTCCTCTGTCACTTCTCCGTCGTAATCTACAGACACACCGGGGACTTTTTCGAGACAGAGCTTCACGAAGTCAAGACTGTTCGACGTCACGGAAACGAGTGCGGAAAAAGGCTTTATCATATCGAAAAAGAGCCTTTGCATATGCTCCGGGAACCCTTGGATTTTGTTGTCAATCTTAAGCCGAATTCCGTTTTCCGAGGCAAACTCAAGCACATCGCCGAAAAGCGGTATTCTCTCCCCGGCGTACTTCTTTGAGAAGCCTACACCGAAGTCATAGCGGAGTGCATCGCCATAGGTTATATCGTGAATGCAAACCTTTTCCGAAAGCTCACTTCCGTCGGCATTTCTCGCCGTGCGGTTCAGATACGAATCGTGCATGACGACGATTTTTCCGTCAGAGGTATATTCAAGGTCAAGCTCAACAACGTCGTATCCTTGGACTGCGGCGCACCTGAACGCCGACATTGTGTTCTCCGGGCATTCGCTTGCGACTCCTTTATGCGCCTGAAGCTTCGTTTTTTCCGCCGTTTGTAAATTATTCATAGAAATCATCTCCGAAACTGTTGACATACTCATTAAAATCGGTTATACTGACAATAATGATAAACCCAAATGAGCAAAATGTCAAGAGAAAACGTCAAAAACGGCGAAACAATCACACATTTGCGCATTTGAAGCAAAAATCGGAGGTCATATGAACAAAGAGAGAGAACGGGAAATACTGACAATGCTTCTTGCAAGCGAAAAAAAGACGCTGTCTGTTAGTGAGCTTGCAAAAAGTCTCTATACAAGCGAATCCTCGATACGGCGCGATCTCGCGAGTCTCGAGCAGAAACAGCTGATAAAGCGCACACACGGCGGTGCGGCAATCGAAGAGAACAGCATTTCGGCACAGAAGATACCGTTCGTAATACGTGAGCTTGAGCAGAGCGACGCCAAAGTCGAAATGGCAAAGAAAGCGACGAATTACGTAAACAACTGCGACGTCATATTTCTCGACGCCTCGTCAAGCGCGTACAACCTCGTGCCGTATCTTGCCATGAAAAAAGGGCTTACCGTGATAACAAGCGGAATCAAGACGCTCACGAAGCTCGGAGAATACGGAATAAGGGCGATAAGTACGGGAGGCGTGCTTCTGCCGTCATGTCAGTCTCTCGTCGGAAACGAAGCGCAGCTCACCGTTTCTCATTTCAACGCCGACGCCTGTTTCTTCTCGTGCCGCGGACTCTCCGCCGACGGCAGACTCACGGATATTTCGGATGATGAGAATTATGTTCGTCAAAAGATGATAGAGCATTCAAAAAGAGCGTATCTAATGTGCGCAAGCGAAAAAATAGGCAAAGAGTATTTTCACAATCTCTGCACTGTGAGCGACCTTGACGACGTGCTGTGCGAAAAAACGCTACCGGAGAATATTGTGAGAATGCTCAAGTAACAGAAAAACCTCGCAGACACGTGATCTGCGAGGTGAATTGCCATATATGGGGTTATCTCTTGGAGAACTGGCTTGCGCGACGAGCCGCTTTCAAGCCGTACTTCTTTCTTTCCTTCATTCTCGGGTCACGAGTGAGGAAGCCTGCCTTCTTGAGTACTGCTCTGTACTCGGCGTCAGCCTGGAGAAGCGCTCTTGCGAGACCGTGACGGATAGCACCTGCCTGACCGGAAACACCGCCGCCGGTTACGGTGCAGATGATATCGAACTTACCCTCTGTGCCGGTAGCCGCGAAAGGCTGGTTTACGATGAGCTTGAGAGTCTCGAGACCGAAGTAGTCGTCGATATCGCGCTTGTTGATGGTAACGTTGCCTGTGCCGGGAACTATGCGAACTCTTGCAACAGAGCTCTTTCTTCTGCCTGTACCGTAGAAGTAAGGCTTTGTAACGCTTGCGTATGTGTTGCTCATATTTCTATACTCCCTTCCGATTAGTCAAGTACGATGGGCTTCTGAGCAGCATGAGCGTGCTCAGCACCTGCATATACCTTGAGTCTTGTGAGGCTCTTGTCGCCGATCGTGTTCTTGGGGAGCATTCCCTTGACAGCGAGTGTCATTGCGAACTCGGGCTTCTCTGCCATGAGTGTCTTGTAGGGAACATCCTTGAGTCCGGCAATGTAACCGGAATGATGATAGTAATGCTTCTGCTCAAGCTTCTTGCCGGTGAGTATCGCCTTGTCTGCGTTGATGATGATCACGAACTCGCCGCAGTCTGCGTGAGGTGTGAATTCGGGTCTGTGCTTGCCGCGAAGAATCTCGGCTGCTCTTACAGCAGTCTTTCCGAGGGGCTTGTCTGCCGCGTCAATTACATACCACTTGCGTTCAATTGTTTCAGCTTTCGCCATGAATGTGGACATGATTTAATTCCTCCGTAGTTTTTGTTTTCAACGTATGCTATTATATCACAAAAAATCGATTTGTCAAGTACTTTTTTAAAAAAAATCAAAATTTTGCCCTAAAAGGTCTCTAAATCTCTCGTTTTCTCCCGTTTTCACCGCATATCTCGATATGTAATACATGTTTTTCAGGATTTCAAAGAGCGTTTGCACCTTGATTTGTACATTATTTTATGCTATAATTTCAGAAAAAGGGTCGGAGGGTTACAAAATGTTTGAAAAAGCGACAGTAAAAGACGTTCCTTATGTAGTGAGAATTTACGATAAGATAATCGAGAAAGAGCTTCGCGGAGAATGCACCACCGGTTGGCTCAAGGGCATATACCCCACAAAAGCTACGGCAGAGGCCGCCATTGCGAGAGATGACCTCTTTGTCTGCAGAGACGAGGACGGAAAAATCGTTGCGTCTGCTGTAATAAACAAGGTGCAGGTTGACTCCTACGCCGAGGGCGACTGGATTTACGACGCTCCCGACGACAAGGTTATGGTTATTCACACGCTGACGGTAGATCCGGACGCAGGCGGAAAAGGCATCGGACGTTCGTTTGTGGCGTTTTACGAAAAGTATGCCGCAGAACATGGCTGCACCGTGCTCCGTATGGACACCAACATGAGAAACATTGCCGCGCGCACTCTTTACGGCAAGCTCGGCTACCGCGAGGCAGGCATAGTTTACGGCGACTTCTGCGAAATACCGAACATCGGGCTTGTCCTTCTCGAAAAGGAAGTCCCTGAGCTTACATAATTATATACGGAGTAAATACGATGCAGATAGACGCTTACCTTCGCCGTATTCTCAGCTACGCAAGACGTGCGGTTGACGACTACGGAATGATAGAAGAAAACGACAAAATAGCCGTAGGACTCTCGGGCGGCAAGGATTCAATGACGCTTCTGTGCGCCCTTGCGGGACTCAGGCGTTTCTACCCAAAGAAATTCGACATTGTGGCAATAAATCTCGGAATGGGCTTTGCGGCGGCAGGCTTCTGCACCGAAGAGGAGGAAAAAGCCGAAACAGAGAAAATGTGCGAACTTTGTCATGTGCTTGGTGTTGAATTTGTACACAACTCCACGGAAATTGCAAATGTTGTGTTCAAAATACGAAACGAGAGCAATCCCTGTTCGCTGTGTTCGCGTATGCGCAGAGGCGCTTTACACGACGCGGTGAAGGCTCACGGCTGCAACAAGCTCGCTCTCGGTCATCATTTCGACGACGCTGTCGAAACCTTTATGATGAACCTTTTCAACGAGGGGCGCATAGGCTGTTTCTCCCCCGTCACCTACCTTTCACGCAAGGACATCACCCTCATACGTCCGCTCATTTACGCACCGGAGAAGAACATACGCTATTTTGCGTCCCATGCGGAGCTTCCCGTTTCGTCGAGTCCGTGTCCCTCCGACAAAGACTCCGAACGTGCGAGAATGAAAGTCATGCTTCGTGATATGTCAAAGGCCTACAAGGGACTCAAGCACAGAATTTTCGGCGCAATGCAGAAAGGCGAAGTCGACGGCTTTCACGAATCAAGCTTCCGTATCGACGACTGACGGAGGTATTGTAAGTAAATTGTAAACATTGGCAAAACAGGTTGCTTTTCTGTCATCAATGTGTTATCATGTACAGACGCAAGAGCCAATCGCCCTTTTGCGAAAACAGAGAGAAACGGAAGTGAGTTTATGAAGACGGGCTTCAGTGCGGCAGGAGTAAAGAATACTCTTCGCAACTTCTCGGCAAAGCTTCTTCGAGACCCGGATATCCCCCTTATTTTCTCGATTTTCATACCGGTTTTCATCGATATGATTCTCAACAACCTCATTGCGACCTTCCATTCGTATTTTGTCGCCGACCTCGGAGACAGTGCGATATCGGCAGTCGGTCTTGCAGGTCAGATAAGCGGACTTTTCATAACGCTCTTCACGAGCCTCTGCTCGGCTGTAACGGTCGTTGTATCGCAGTACAAGGGTGCGGGAGACATGGACGGTGCAAAAAAGTGCATCTCTCAGACGCTGTTCACGGTGTTTTTGATATCGACCTCCATCGCCGTAGTATTCTATGTGTTCTCCGGCGAGCTTTTCGACATAATATTCGCAGGCACGGAGGAAAGCATTCGTGAGCTTGCGATAGTATACCTCAAGTATCTCGCCGTTTCCCTTCCGTTTTACGGAATGTTTCAGTGCTACTGCACCTCAAGCAGAGGTCTCGGAAACAACAAGGTTCCGCTTATGATATCGGTAAGCGGAAGTGTGGTAAACCTTATCGTTTCGTTCGCTGCAATAAAGCTTATGAACATGGGAATCGCCGGTGCCGGATGGGGACTCATTATTTCACGTGTTTACATGACGGCAGTCGGAACTGCGATATTCGTAAAACACCGTTGGCTTGCCGGACTGCGTGACACGATAATGCTTGACATTAAGCTCATGAGTTCCGTCGTATCGCTCGGTTTCATGATTTCTTCGGAAACGATAATAGTGTACGTCGGCTCTATGATAAAGACGAAGTTCCTCGTTCCTTACGGCTCGGCACACTTTGCGGCAAGCTCGATAATGAGTACGTTCAGCGCTCTGTGTCTTGTGCCGATAACGGTTCTCGGAGTGGTTGCGGTGACGCTGGTCGGAAGATACATAGGCGCAGGTGACAAGGACGAAGCAAAGCTCATTCTGAAAAAGATTATACGTATCGGCTATGCAATGTACGGTGTTGTCATGGTTGCGGCGTTTTTCATACTCCCGTTCATTTTCCCGGCGTACACGAAATCGGATGAAACGCTCTCGCTTCTCGGCAAGCTTCTTATCGTCGAAACGCTCATGCGCATTCCGATTATGCCGGGACTTAACATCATGCTCAACGGCTTCAAGGCGGCAGGCGACGCAAAATTCAGCACGGTAGTATCTGTAATGTGTATGTGGATTGTGAATGTCGGCGTCGGATATATTTTGGTCTGCAAGCTCGGACTCGGAGTTGTGGGAATGCTTATCTCGGCGAACCTGTCGGCGATTGCGAAGTTCACCGTGATGCTTCTCAGACTGCGCTCCGGAAAGTGGCTTCACAAAAAGATGATACAACAGTAAAAGCAAGGCACAAAGCAAAACTTGCGGCATACAGAAAATGCGGAGAAACGTATTCTCCGCATTTTTAGTTTTCGTTTCGGTTGCCCGAGATCACGTCTCGGACTTTTTTTCGCTTTCTCTTGCCATTTCCTCTATATCCCCGTTCACCTCGGCGCAGAGTTCGCACGCCGTCTCGGAGTCGTTTGCCTCTCCGACAATACGGAAGCCTCCCGTCTTCTTCGGTATAACCGTGACACAGCCGTTATCGAAAACAAGCTCGATTCCCTCTCTTTCACGCACAAGACCGTGAGAGTAATCGGCACGTTCGGCAAGCTTTGCCATCACTTTTGCGCGGATATCCTTCCCGAATACAGAGCTTTCTACGTTTCGAACGTATATCGAAAAGTGCGGTAGTTCGTTGTAAAGCACGGAAAACTCCTTGCCGCTCTCCGCCATTACGCACAGCAGTCTCAGCGCCGCAAATACACCGTCGCGAATCCAAAAGCTTCTTACCATCCGCTCACGGTTCACGTCAGCCTCTCCCGGATTATCCGAGAGGTATTCAAGCACGCGGCTCTTCGCCGTGCTTCTGAACGCTTTCGGTGAAAGAAACGGCACCGCCACGTCTGACGCGCAATGCGAAATGAGTATCGCTTCGACGTGGTTCTTGTCGGAGTAAACTCCGCCCTGCGCAGCACAAACCTCCGCGCCGTTATCCGAAATCTGCACCGCAATACAGCCGCGTGCGCCGCATTCCTCGCCTTCGTCAAGAAGCTTCGCTTCGCCACCGAGTTCGAGTATCGCGCGGTAAAGCATATGACGCGGCGAGTACTTCTCGGTTCTTCCGACAATGCCGACCGTGATATTCTCCAAAAGTCCCCTTCCGTGCCGCTGTGTGAAATCCCTCATTACCATGCGCAGAAGCTCATTGTAATACAGAAAACGAAGTCCCGTAAAGCTCTCGGTGTCGCGGTAATACACGTCCTGACGGAGCGTTCCGGCACTGCCTCTCTCCGGTGAAGTGAAGTACTCCCTCACAGCCTTTTCAAAGTCGTGCGACACACATACGCCCATTCTGTCGAAAATGCGGAGTGCGATTTTTCCGTTGTCGGCACACTTTACGAAAACCGTAATGTCCGAAAGAAAATAGGTTGCGGCAAATACCGCCATGGTCTCATACCCTGCGCCGTAGTTGAAGCTCTTGAAGCCGGCATTTCTTATTCCGCACAAAAGCGTATCCGCGGCAAGGCGGCTTTCCTCGTTTTCGCCGTCGGCGTACATCACGCCTATTCGCCCGGAAAGCTCGTTTTTTCCGACGTACACTCTCTTTGCCGCAAAGGCAAGCGCTTCTCCCACGGTGACAAGACTCTGTATTCCGTCGCATACATATCCCTCCTCGGCGGAGGTAAGCGGCGTGCTTTTGCCGAATCCCGTTCCGCTTCCGACAGAGGCGCCTGCTTCTATTCTGCTGTACGGCGGAAGTACCGCTCCCTCCGCGATAACCGCGCCGTCGCCGATGACCGAATGTGCGCCGATTATCGCACCGCATACGACAACCGCATTCTTTCCGACCGTGGTCTCCTCGCATATAACGGCGTGCGTCACCTTTGCGCCCTCTCCTATCGCGGTGTTGTCGTGGACAATGCTTTCCGCAACGACACTCCCCTCGCCTACGCAGCAACCTTCTCCGATGACGGTGTACGGACCGATGTGCGCCCCTCTGCCGAGATAGGTTCGGTGAGACACCATGACAGGCGCGGTATAATCCGCCTCCGCACGGACAAAGTCCTCGGCGGTGTATGCGTCCGCGAAATCAATGCCGCGGATATGTCCCGAAAGCGCTTCGATGTTACAGCGGTAATACGACGCCGGATCTCCTATATCGCACCAAAAGCCGTCGGCATCATACGCGAAAAGTCGGCGGTCGCCCTCAAGAAGCTCCGGAAAGAGATTTCCGGAAAAATCATACTTTCTTCCGTCGGCAATGTGTCCGAGAATGCCGCTTTTCATTATATAGACGCCGGTGTTAACTCTGTCCGAAACAACTCTGCTCCACGTGGGTTTCTCGGCAAAGCGCACTATTCTGCCGTCTGTGTCGGCGTTTACAGTGCCGTATTCGGTCGGAGAGTCGCACTTTACCGTGACAATCGTGACGTCGGCGGCGCATTTTTCGTGAAAACGCACGGCGTCTGCAAGGTCGAAGTCCCAAATGCCGTCGCCCGACAGGATAATCACGCTGTCGTTTCCGTTTGCCGTATTTTCCGCGCCGAACGCATTCGTATAGGCGTATCTTGCGCCGCCTGCCGTACCGAGAGGAACGGGTTCGCAGACATAGGTAAGCTTTACGCCGAAGCACTCTTTTCCGAGCTTTTCCTCAAGCTTTTCACGCATGAACATTGCGGACAGCACCGCCTCCGTTACCCCTGCCTGCGCCGCTTTTCTTATGAGGTGTTTTATGACCGGCACGCCGGCTACAGGCACGAGCGGCTTCGGAAGCTCTGTCGTTATCGGTCGGAGTCTCGTTCCCATTCCTCCTGCGAGAATAACCGCTCTTTTCACGCTTATGTTTTCATTCATTTCCGATATCCTCCGTTATTTGAAGCATATATATCCGTATACGGTTATTGTTTTACGCCGCCGCGAAAATATTATCGGAAAAATCTTCTAAAACGAAAAGCCGGGGATTTTCGTCCCCGACTTTTTATTCTCACTTATATTTTTACTTTATCGCATCGACGGTTTTCTGATCGATGAGCTTTATTCCGTTCTTTTCGAGTACGGCGAGTCCCTTTTCCTTGTCCGACGGACGCAGAGTGATGTACGCCTCGTCGCCGCTTCCGAACATGAACGAGTAGAGATACTCAATAGCCACGCCCTCATCCTCGAGAATTTTCAGTATGTCCGAGAGTCCCGACGGTCTGTGAGGCACGCCTGCGCAGATAACGTCGTTCACCTTTGCGGTGTAGCCTGCGCCTCTTAACTTTTCGAGTGCAGGATCAATCTCGGCGTCTCTGACGATACAGCGTACAATGCCGAAGTTTTCGGTGTCGGCAATTGAGAGCGCGAGAAGATCTATCTTTGCGTTGCCGAGGAGCTTTGTCAGCTCATAAAGAGTTCCCTTCGTATTTTCGAGGAAAACGGAAATCTGCTTGATAAACATACGCCTTACCTTACCTTTCACTTAATGTAGTTTTCTGTTGTCGACAACTCTCTTCGCCTTGCCCTCCGAACGGGGAATTGACTTGGGTGCTACCATTTTTACGTTGGTGTCTATTCCGACAACCGACTTTATCTGCTCTCTTATCATACGTCGCTCCTTTTCTATTTCGGAGACGGTATCGGAGAAAATATCGTCGTTCATCTCAACCTGAACCTCAAGGGTATCGGAGGAATTAACTCTGTCAACGATGAGAAGGTAGTGCGGAGCAACTCCGGGTATTCCGACGAGCACGGACTCAATCTGGCTCGGAAATACGTTTACACCTCTTACGACTATCATATCGTCGGTTCTGCCGGTGATTCTTCCCATGCGTGCAAAGGTACGTCCGCACTCGCACTTTGAGCCGTCAAGCTTGCATATATCGTGAGTTCTGTAGCGGAGCATAGGCATTCCCTCTTTGGAGATAGTCGTGAACACAAGCTCGCCGGACTCGCCGTAAGGAAGCGGCTCTTCGGTAACGGGGTCGATTATCTCGACGATAACGTGATCCTCGTTTACGTGCATACCGTGCTTGCAGAGGCATTCGTAAGCAACGCCCGGACCGGCAATTTCGGTGAGTCCGTAGATATCGCAGGCATCGATTCCGAGAAGCTCTTCAAGGTGAACTCTCATTTCCTCCGTCCACGGCTCCGCGCCGAAAACGCCGCCCTTGAGCTTTATGTCAACACCGGGACGAAGTCCCATTTCACGCATCGTCTCTCCGAGGTAGGTTGCATACGACGGTGTGCAGCAGAGGTAGGTTGCGCCGAGGTCCCTCATCATCATGATCTGTCTCTGCGTATTTCCGCTCGACATGGGAACGACCATTGCGCCTATTTTCGTAGCGCCCTGATGCGCACCGAGACCGCCCGTGAAGAGCCCGTAGCCGTAGGCAATCTGAATGATATCGTCACGTCCGGCGCCTGCCGCAGTGAGAGAGCGTGCGACTATTTCCGTCCACACCTCAATGTCATTTGCGGTATATCCTGTGACGATGGGCTTTCCGGTGGTTCCGGACGAACCCTGAATTCTTATTATCTCGCTTTTCGGAACTGCAAAGAGTCCGAACGGAAAATTGTCTCTGAGGTCGGTTTTTTCAGTAAACGGGAGGTACTTTATATCCTCGACCGTTTTAATATCTTCGGGCTTTATTCCTTTTGCGTCCATGCGGTCACGGTAAACCTTTACGTTTTCGTATTCACGCTTTACCGTCGCACGGAGTCTTTCGCTCTGTATTGCCGAAATTTCGTCTCTCGACATACATTCTCTTTCGGGATTGTAGATCTTGTGTTCCTTTGCCATGATTTTTTCCTCCTTGGTTTTGCTCTTTTGATGTTGCAGGGAGAAACAAAAAATCCGCCCTGCTGCTTTTAACAGAGGACGGATAAAATCCGTGGTACCACCTCAATTCGGCGTCTCCTTGCGGAAAACACCCTCGTAGGGTACAGCGGCAAAACATCGTGCCGTTTATACCTTATCGCTTTAACGGGCGAAACCGGCTCATCTTACTTTCGGCTTTACCGTTTCGGACGGCTGCTCACGGAATGAATTCGGAATCGTCCCGCCTGCCGTACTCGCACCCATGCACGGCTCTCTGTGAGGCTTTGCGAAACTTACTGGTTTCCGCTCATCGCATTTAACACGGTTATTATATCACACGCAGGTTACAAATGTCAAGCGGTTGACGCTGTGATTATATTTTTTTACATTTGCGTAAAATTTCGCAGTGTTTCGTACCGTCGGGATTACAGCACATCAAGCATCATGAGGTTGTCGAGAGACTCGCGCTTTACGCCGATACGGTCTTTTCCGCCGCAAAGAATGACAATCGGCGGTCTCGGAACACGGTTGTAGTTCGACGCCATAGAATAGTTGTATGCGCCGGTCGTAAGGACAGCGACAACGTCGCCTCTCTTGAGTTCCGGAAGCATTACGTCCTCCTGTATAAGGTCACCGCTTTCGCAGCAGCGTCCGGCAACCGTACACTTAAAGTCACGCGCGGCGTTCGCCTTATTTGCAAGGCAAACGGTGTACTGTGAGCCGTAGAGCGCATATCTCGGGTCGTCGGTCATGCCGCCGTCTATTGCGGCATAGTTCTTGTAGCCGGTGATTTTCTTTATGCTCTCGACGGTATACAGAGTCATTCCGGCGTCGGCAACAATGCTTCTTCCCGGCTCAAAGAGCATCGTCGGCATCGCAAGACCGTACTCTGCGCACTTTGCCTTTACGTGTTCGGAAAGCTCCTTTATGTTGGCGTCGATATCTATTGTCGGATGTTCTTCGACATAACGTGTGCCGAAGCCGCCGCCGAGATTAAGCTCTCTCGCCTCGTAGCCGAGTTTGTTCTTCATATCCGCTATAAACGCAAGCATAACGTCCGCACCGTCGGTAAACGGCTTGCAGTCGAAAACCTGCGAGC
The DNA here is from genome assembly GCA_934502885.1 of uncultured Eubacteriales bacterium. Lineage (GTDB taxonomy): Bacteria > Bacillota > Clostridia > Oscillospirales > CAG-382 > CAKSUT01. The sequence goes on from CAKSUT010000003.1 coordinate 74,003, forward strand.
CGATGTGGCAGTGGAAGCCGGCGAGGTCGATGTTCTCCTTTGTGAGAGCGTACCTCACTATTTCCTCAGCCTGTCCGGTCTCTATGGCAGTGCCGAACTTGGAATCGACCTTGCCCGTATTTACCGCCGCAAAGGTATGAGGGTCAATACCTGGGGTGAGTCTTAACAGTATCTTCTGCTTTATTCCGTGCTTCTTCGCAAAGTCGTCAACACGGTCAAGCTCATCGGCATTGTCGGTGACAAAGCATCCGACGCCGTTTTCCATGGCGTACTCTATCTCAAAGTCGCTCTTGGCGTTGCCGTGGAAATACGCCTTTTCAAGGGGATAGCCTGCCGCCTTGGCGGTGTGTATCTCGCCTGCCGAAACGACGTCTATTCCCATGTTCTCCTCAAGCGCAATCTTATATATTCCGGCAAAGGACAGTGCTTTGCTTGCATAAAGCGGATGTGAGTCTCCGCCGAAATACTTCTTTATCGCACCTGTGTATATACGGCACATTTTTCTCACTCTGTCCTCATCAAGGAGGTAGAGCGGTGTACCGTACTTTTCGGCAAGCTCGACCGTGTCGAAGCCTGCAAAGGTGAGGTGTCCTTTTTCGTTAATTCCGAGGTTTTCGCAAATCATTGAGATTTCCTTTCCGTGACGGTTTATCTGTGGGTGTATCAGAAATTGAGTCCTTTTCTTATTCTCTCTACGGCTTCTGTGGTAGACTCACGGTCTCCGAACGAGGTGAGTCTGAAATATCCCTCGCCGCCTTTTCCGAAGCCTGCGCCCGGAGTTCCGGCAATCCGGAGCGTATCGAGAAGGTAATCGAAGAATTTCCACGAATCCATGTTTCCGGGGCATCTGAACCAAATGTAAGGCGAGGAAACGCCGCCGGTGAACCATATGCCCTTCTCACGGAGAACGTCCGCAATGAGCTTTGCATTGCCCATGTAGTAATCGACCATTTCGGCGCATTCACGCTGACCCTCTTCGGAAAGTGCCGCCTCCGCACCTCTCTGAACGACATAGGGGACGCCGTTGAACTTGGTCGCCTGACGTCTCATCCAAAGCTTGTTGAGCTTCGTGCCGTCTGCGGTGGCTATCTCGGAGGGGACAACCGTCCATGCGCATCTCGTGCCGGTAAAGCCTGCGGTTTTGGAGAGCGAGCATATCTCAATAGCACAAGTCCTCGCGCCCTCTATTTCGTATATCGAATGAGGAAGGTCGCCTCTTATATACGCCTCATACGCCGAGTCGAAGATAATAACCGATCCTGTTGCGTTGGCAAAGTCAACCCACTTCCTAAGTCCCACTCTGTCGTAAACCGCACCCGTGGGGTTGTTGGGGGAACAGAGGTAAATAATAACGCCCTCATCAGCAATTCCGTCGGGAGTGGGAAGAAAGCCGTTGTCCGCATTTGCGTCGATAAACTTTATCTTTCTTCCGGACATTATGTTGCTGTCCATGTAAACGGGATAAACGGGGTCGGGAATGTAAACGGTGTTGTCGCCGAAAATATCGACTATGTTGCCGACATCGCTCTTTGCACCGTCGGACACGAATATATCGTCGAGAGGAAGCTTCACGCCGAAAGTCTCATAGTGCTTTGCAACGGCTTCTCTCAAAAAGTCGTAGCCGTACTCGGGAGCGTAGCCTCTGAAGGTCGCCTTATTTCCCATTTCCTCAACCGCGGCTTTCATCGCCTTTGTGACGGACGCCGTGAGAGGAAGCGTGACGTCGCCGATACTGAGCTTAATCACCTTCTTATCGGGGTGAGCGGCGGCATATTCTCTTATGCGTCTGCCGGTTTCCGAAAAGAGGTAGCTTTCCTTAAGGTTTTTGAAGTTCTCGTTGATTTTTACTTTTGTCACAATGCCCATTGCCGTTATCCTCCGTTAATTCCGATTGTCTTTGCTTTACTGTATCTCGTATACTCCGTCGTAAACCTTTGTGGCTGTTCCCTCCATGATAACACGCATATCGTCAAGCACGGTTATCGTGAGTTCGCCGCCGATAAGCCTTACGGTGACGGGAGTGTTCTTTTTGCATATTCCGTTTACGACCGACGCCACGACCGTTGCGCACGCACCCGTACCGCAGGCGTAGGTCTCGCCGCTTCCCCTCTCCCAGACACGCATATCGAGAGTTTTTTCGTCAATCATGCGCACAAACTCGGTGTTGACCCTCTCGGGGAATCTCGGACAGTTCTCAAAGTGCGGTCCTATATTTTCAAGGTCGAGTGACTTTATATCGTCAAGGTAGGTCACAACGTGAGGATTTCCCATGGAAACCGCCGTAAGTCTGTACTCTTTGTCGCATATTGTGAGAGGTTCATCGACGAAGCGTTCCTTATCCGTGAGAACCGGGATATCCGACGGCACAAGCGACGCCTTTCCCATATCGACCTTCACAGATTCAACCTTTCCGTTTTCGACGTTGAGGTCAAGGCGCTTTATGCCGCTTAACGTTTCGATATCGAGCTTGGTCTTGTCGGTCATGCCGTTATCGTACAGATACTTTCCGACACAGCGAATAGCGTTTCCGCACATTTTCCCCTCACTGCCGTCGGCATTGAACATACGCATCTTTGCATCGGCAATCTCCGAGCGGCATATCATGACGATACCGTCCGCACCGACGGAAAAGTGTCTTTTAGACATTTCTATCGAAAGCTTTCCCGGGTTTTCAAGCTCTTTTTCAAAGCAGTTGATGTAGATATAGTCGTTGCCTATACCGTGCATCTTCGTAAACTCTATTCTCTCCACCTTTTCAACACCTCTTCCAAACCGTAAAAATGCTCTTTTGTCAGCCTATCATATCGTTCATGCCGTACATTCCGCAGGGCTTATCCTTGATAAAGTCCGCCGCCGCAACAGCACCCTCGGCAAACAGCGCACGGCTTCTCGCTTCGTGTTTTAAGGTGAGCGTTTCGTTGTCGGTCGAGATTATCACCTCATGTTCGCCGACTATATTGCCTAGTCTCAGCGCATGAATGCCTATTTCCTCTTTCTTTCTCTTACCCTGACCGTGACGTCCGAAGACGTACTCCGCACTCTCACGCACCTTCTTTATGCAGTCGGCAATAAGGAGCGCCGTGCCGCTGGGAGCGTCCATCTTTCTGTTGTGGTGCTTCTCCACTATCTCTATATCAGCATCCGGCAGGTTCTTCGCCACAGTTACGGCAAGCTCACAGAGAAGCGCGATTCCGACGGAATAATTCGCCGTCATGAACACCGCTACCGACTTCGACGCTTCCTCGATTATCTTCTTTTCCTCGTCAGTGTGACCGGTTGTCGCTATGACCATGGGTACGCCGTGCTTTACGGCATAGTCGCAAAGCTCGCCGCAGGAGGTGTGGAACGAAAAATCAATAATAACGTCCGCCTCTCCGGTAAAGTCCGCGATATGCTCAAAGACAGGGTATTTCTCAAATGACGGCACGTTTACGTCAACCGCCGCCGCAAGAACCGAATTTCTCATTCCGTCGCCGACAAGCTTCATTACTTCCTTGCCCATTCTTCCGCCGGCACCGTTTACAATTACTCTCATTTTAACACTCCGTTACGATAAAAACTTTCGCCGTCTCAGAACTTGAGTCCGTGCTTTCTCATTATCTCAAACATCATCTTCTTCTTGTCCCCGTCCATTTCAGTGAGCGGCAGACGCAGGTAGTTGTCGCAGAAGCCGAGTGCGGACATCGCCGCCTTTACCGGAATCGGGTTTACCTCGCAGAAGAGAGCGTCGATTATATCGTGAAGCTCAAACTGAATCTTCGCCGCACCCTCGATATCTCCGGCAAAGAAACGCTTGAAAATTTCGCCCGTTCTCTTGGGGAGTACATTGGACACAACCGAGATAACGCCCTTACAGCCGATAGCCATGAGGGGAACTATCTGGTCGTCGTTTCCGGAATACATGGTGAGATTGTCTCCGACAAGAGACATCGTTTCGACTATCTTCGAGATGTCGCCGTTTGCCTCCTTGAAGCCGACGATATTCTCGTGCTTTGAAAGCTCAAGGTAGGTCTTGGGGGCAATGTTTACACCCGTTCTCGAGGGAACGTTGTAGAGAATAAGGGGCTTTGTAGAGGCGTCCGCCATCTTGTTGTACGACGCTACAAGTCCCTTTTGGGTAGCCTTGTTGTAGTAGGGAGTGACGGCGAGAAGAGCGTCGGCACCGAGTTCGCAAGCCGCCTTTGCAAGGCTCACGCCGTAAGCGGTGTCGTTGCTTCCCGTGCCTGCGATAACGGGTATTCTGCCGTTTACGCGCTCTACCGCGTATCTTATCGCGTCCTTATGCTCGGTGTCGTTGAGGGTTGCGGACTCACCGGTCGTTCCGCAGACGACTATCGCATCAACACCCTCATCTATCTGCCAGTCGATAAGCTTTCCCATCTTTTCATAATCGATGCCGCTTTCGTTGAGCGGTGTGATAAGAGCCGTAGCTACTCCCGTGAATACAAGTTTCTTCATAATGCTTTTCCTTTCCGAGGGTACCCTTGCGGCGCCCTCATTTGCGTTTTTCCGACGCAAAAAAATAAAGCCGATATAATCGGCTATCCTGAAAATGATCCCCTATCGCAAAATAAACGGGACTTGCATTTATCAAGATAGCTCTCCGCGCAAAGCGACAGTCGTGCGAATCTTATTTCGCAAAACCGGCCGAACTTCCGACGCAGGAAATCCGCCTCGGCGTCCGCACCTTTCACCCCGACTGTCCTGCGCCGGACATTATCGCCGAGAGTTACTGATTGCTAAACGCACCTCTATCATCGTATTCTATTTTACCATACCATTATTCCGTTGTCAAGTGCGGCGTGAATCTGTTCACTTATATTTTACATTATGGCGCATTTCGCAGTCTGTCAGTCCTTCAAACCGCCGTGCGCTTCTCTTTTCAGGCTCTCGATGAATCTGTTTGCCTTTGCAAGGACGGTTCTGTCGTGGGAGTAACCGAGTATTTTCATCCCCTCGGCAAAGCTCACGAGTATGTACTCCGAAATTTCCATGATGTTCATTCTGATATCGCTTTTCTTAAACGGTGCGACAAAGTAAACCGCCGTTTTCTTAACGAAAGAATTGACTGAGTAATTGTACGCCTCCGAGAAGCCTTCGATTATATCCGTCTTGACTCCTGTTTCCTCGTACATTTCCCTTATCGCCGTTTCACGCTCGGTCTCTCCGTACTCCATGTGACCTTTCGGAAAACCTATGTGTCCCGACATATTCTTTATAAGTATAAACTTTCTCTCGCCGTCCTCTTCAGAGAACATAACCGCTCCGCAGCTTTTTTCGTAAAGGCACACATACATCGGATTCTTCACTTTGACAAAGCGCGAAACGAGAGTGCGTATTCCCGGTTCGTAGAACACCGCGCCCGGCGGCGACACAATCCATATGTCCCTTCTGTCGTCTCTCGACCGTATAACGGCGATTATATGTCCCGTAAACTCCGCAAGAGCCTGCTCGACTCCTATAACTATCGCCTGACGTTCGATTCTGCCGTCGGTAAGACCGATATATCCGCAGTTCACGGCATGCCGCTTTCCGTCCTCGCCTCTGACGGCGTAGGTGCGGTCAACCGTGACGGTGACGCTCTTGCCGATTATAAATCTTATGCTTTTGTTTCCTCCGGGTCTGTTCAGTGACGTCATCTTACCCTCTCTAACCTAACGTTTGCTTTTTTGTTCGTATATTCTCATAAACCAAGTATCTACTTTACAGCAAACCATAATCCTTAATCATTATAGCACATAACGGGTTTCATTGCAATAGATTTTCCGATTATTTAAACTTTTAGGCACTTTATGTTTGCAAAATTGTAAAATAACTTCACCGCGGCAGGACTCCGCACGCAGAAAAACCTTACTGTATAATCTCGCCGTGTACCTTCGGCAGACTCCACCTGAAGTGAGCGGCGCAGATTCGGATAATAAAAACAAAAGCGGAGCTTACAAGTATGCTGCTCTCGTGACCGATCACATTCCAGAGATAATAACAGAGAAAAGCTCCGGCAATGGCGGCGCAGGCGTATATGTGCTTTACAAAAATGTAAGGTCTCTCGCCGGCAAAAAGGTCTCTCAGCACACCGCCGCCGACAGCCGGGAGCACCGCCGCGAATATCACAAGGTAGAGATTGTCGTCGAATCCCATTTCAAGCACCGTCCGCACGCCGCACGCCGAAAAAATCCCGAGTCCGGCGGAGTCGGTCACGAGCATGAGGATATCGCAGACTCTGCGTCTCGTGACTATCGCATAGCGCACGCCGGGAAGAAAAACGATAATCGCCGTCGCCACGGCAACAAGCGAGGTAAACGGGTCATACAGTGCCGACGGCGGCGTGTGTCCGAGCATTATGTCGCGGAACATTCCTCCTCCGATAACCGTCGTCACCGCAAGCACTATCGTTCCGAAAATGTCCATGTCGTTCCTTATCGCCTTAGCGGCACCCGATATTGCAAAAGCAACCACACCGAGTATTTCCACATATTCTATAAGAATCTCCATATACTTCTCCTTTACCGAAGAAATTGCGCCGCATCAGTCGGAATACAATATTCCGTCGCACTCAGTTATCATCATAGCGGCAACGCTTATCGCTTCGAGAAAAGCATCTACCGGAAGTTTTTCATCCGGCTGATGCGCACCGCCGTGACCTTGCGGCATCGTAAACGCGGTATCGTCCGCATATCCGGCGACAGTTCCCACACTGAAAGCAACACTTCCCGCCGGGCAGAGCTTTCGCGCATAAGTGCCGCCGCTGCAATAAAACGCCTTGTCCGCACAGGACTTACCCGTAAAATTCTCCGCACACTCACCGTAAACCCTCTCAAGAGCTTTTGCAAATGCATTGTCCTTTGCTATTTCAAAGCCGTCTGTTCCACTCTCATCGCAAATCTCAAAGCCGTGCAGGTCCGCAGAGCGGCGTATTTCTTCCATGAGCTTTTCTCCGTCAAGCGAAACCCCGAAGCGCACATCAAACGAAAGCGACGGTCTGCCGTCCGAAAGAGAGCATATGCCGTTGACGCAGGTGAGGCGTCCGAAAGATGGGTCGTCATGACCGACGCCGAAGCCCTCGCCGTAGAATCTGCCCGTGAGTCCTGCGATTTCGGAGAGAATTTGCCTGTCGTTCTCGCACAACGACTTACAGTTACTGAATGCGTCGGAAAACACGAAAGCCGCATTTACGCCGCCCTCGGGGAAACCGGCGTGCTTGGAAAGCCCGTGCGCCGTCACGCATATGTATTCGCCGTCCGACGAAACCTCAAGTCTGCCGCCAGACTCGCATATTCCGAGTGCTTCACGGTACAGAGTCTCGGAATATCTCATTTTTACGTTCAATTCACCCAACACTATATTGAATGCGGAGCCGCCGTCAAATGAAACAATATCGGAAAACGCACTCTTGCCGACGGCGCGGAACCTTTTCATGCTTCTCTCGCCGATGCTTACGGGAAAATCTCCGTCGTGGATAATCGAAACATCGGGGAGCGCATTTTCTTTTACGTATTTTTCGATGTCCGCCATGCCGCTCTCCTCGTTTGTTCCGAGGAAGACCTCAATGCAGCTCTTTATTTCGACGCCGAGGTCACGGAGCATTTTGACGGCGTACAGCGACAGAACCGCACCCGATTTGTTGTCCTCTACTCCCCTGCCTACAAGACAGCCGTGCGTGCGCTTCGGCTCAAAGGGATTGTCGGCGTACAGCCACTCGCCGTCAGGCGGAACAACGTCAAGATGAGCGAAAAGTCCTATTTTCTTATCCGTACCGTCAACCGAAGCGACAGCGTAGCTCTTGTCACCGGAAATGACTGTTCGGAAGCCGTTTTTCTCATACAGCTTTACCGCCGCCTCGAGGCACTCCGAGCATTTGCGCCCGAAAGGTGCGCCGTCTTCCGCTTCTCCCATCACGGACGGTATACGCACAAGCGTACAGAGGTCGCTCAATATCCCATATTTGTGTGATGCGACGTAGGCTCTCATTTTTTCGGCAAGTGTTTTATCCATATGTCCGTCATCCTTTCGTTTTCGGCTTGACGCTTTGACGCAAAAATTCATCTGCACGCCGCAAAACCGATTTTTGTATATTATATATCTTGCGGAGTTTTTTGTCAATAGGTGCGGGCAAAGTTTGTGAAAACAGCTGCAGCAGTGTCAAAACGCCAAACGAGGCATTCGCCATGAGTAAACAAAATGTAAAAATTGCCGTCGTTTCCTTGACAAAGCGGTGCCGATATAGTAAAATTAGGTGTTGTGAACGCCAGTGTTCACTCAAAACTTAATATTGGGACGTCGCCAAGCGGTAAGGCAACGGACTTTGACTCCGTCATCACGCCGGTTCGAATCCGGCCGTCCCAGCCAAAACAATATTATCCGAACCCCTCGTGTTTGTGATATCGACCGAGTTCCCGTGCATAAGTGTGGGAATTTGTCTTTTTTATTGCAAAAAGGATGAACATCGAACAAAGACCTTTGCCGCCCGGTTAAGCTTGCAGTACGGAATGTCCCCATACTTTCCGAACCTCTCAGGGCTTCCCCTCACACATTATTCTTTCTGTACCGCATCGGCGACAGTCCGAACCGCTTTTTAAAGGCGTTTCTGAAATATTTCCGAAATAGTAGAGGTTTCGTAACCGCACATTTCAGCCGCCCGGCTTACGGTGAGGTTGCTGTCAAAGAGCAGGTGCGACGCCGTGTCGAGTCTGAAAGCGTTTATATACTCGATAGGCGTGACACCGGTTTCGCGTTTGAACTTCATGAGAAATCACGTATGCGTCATAAAAACGCTGTCGGCAAAGCTCTTAACCGATATTTTCTTGCGGTAATTGCTTCTCACATAGTTGATAAACGCCGAAATATTCTCCGAGTATCTGCTTTCCGAAAGTCTGCGTTCCTCTTTATACTGCACGCACAGGTCGGTGAAAAAATAACGGCACAATTCACCGTTTTTTTCGGTTATCGATTTATACAAAAGCTCAACCGTGCCGTTTTTTCTGAAGCTGTCCTTATAATCCATCATTCCGCTTTGCCACTCGAGACCTACGACATACCGTACAGGTGCATTGTGCCGCTAAAAAACCTCAGCCTCTACACCGCCGGTCGGTGCATCAGCGGAACGCACAGGGCGCACACCTCGTACAGAGTCATGAACACGGCGATGAATCTCGGTGAAGCGGCAAGCGTTGCGGCGGCACTCTGTGTAAAGAACGGCACGGACAACAAGTCGCTCGACTACAGAAAGATCCAAAACGCTCTCGCGGAGCGCGGTATAGATTTGTTTGATTGAGGTATACAAAAGGAACAGCCCTCGGTGGAAAGCCGGGGGCTGTTTTTCGTGATTTGTTCCTTTCGTTGTGCGTAATGCCGTCGGCATATGTTTCAGTCGCTTTCCTCGTCAAAGAGCTTTTCCATGGGGACGCCGAGAATTTTCGATATGGCAAAAATCTCCCTGTCGGTCGCACTGCGCACCTGTCCCTCCAATTTTGAGTAGCTTGTCGGATTCATATCGCAACCCATGACCTGGATCTGCGCAATGAAATCCTTCTGCTTGAGTCCCTTCTCTTTTCTCAGCCTTTCAATGTTTCGCCCCACAAGGTTTTTGTCGCCGTATTGCTTTTTTCTTGTTTTCATACGTTTATTATTCCTTTTTAGAATTATTTTTAATTATATTCTCAAAAAAGCTTGACAAAATTCCAAATTGGAATTATAATATAATAAAATTTCGTATCGGAATAAAAAGGAGACAAAGTATGAAACGATTTGTATCAATGCTACTTGCTGTTATTATCTGTGTATCATGCATTTCTTTTGAGGCAACAGCAAGACGTGATCTCACAAAAGAAGAAATACTCGCAGGTGAATTGAAAGATCTCGGGCTTTTCAAGGGTGTGTCTGATACAGATTTTGCACTTGGCAGAGCACCATCACGAATTGAGGCAGTTATAATGCTCATTCGCGTACTCGGCAAAGAAAAAGAGGTCTCGGGAAGCACATGGCGTCACCCATTCACCGACGTACCGGAATGGGCAAACAATTATATCGGTTACGCTTACTCAAAAGGACTTACAAACGGAAGTTCTACTTCACGATTCGGTTCCGGAGACGCAAGTGCGGCTATGTACATGACTTTTATGCTTCGGGCACTCGGTTATTCTGATACAAACGGGGCAGATTTTACATGGAATGACCCATTTACTCTTGCACAAGCTGTGGGTATATATCCGGACGGCGTTAATATCAAGAAGTTCTGGCGTGCCGATGTAGTTCTCATCTCCCATGCCGCTTTGTCGGCATACGTCAAGGGCGCAAACGCGACACTTGCAAGAAAACTGATATCCGACGGCGTTTTCACAAGCGATGACTTCGAGAAATACTATAAGGTTCACGATGTAAGCACAATTGAAACCGTAACCGGCGATGAGCTGACACCGGAACAACTCTATGAACTGTGTTCTCCGTCGGTATTCTACATTGAAGTTTACGACACAAAAGGCAACCCTTTTGCCTCGGGAAGCGGATTCTTCATCGACAGCAACGGAACAGCGGTAACAAATTACCATGTTATTGACGAAGCACAATCGGCAACGGCAATAATACCGGACACCGGCAAAAAGTTTGACATTGTCGGCGTTTACGATTACAGCGTTGAAAACGACTGGGCGGTCATAAAAGTTAACTGCACGGGAAACAGTTATCTCACTCTCGACGACGGTTCAACTGTTGTCGGTGCGGCAACCGTATATGCAATAGGAAGTCCGCAGGGGCTTCAAAATACTATATCAACCGGCATAATTTCGACACCTGAAAGGGTCATGGACGGTGTCACGTACATTCAGACAACTGCGGCAATTTCTCACGGCAGTAGCGGTGGCGCTCTTCTAAACAAGTACGGAGAAGTCATCGGTATAACCTCAGCAAGCGTAGAATCCGGTCAAAACCTCAATTTTGCTTTGCCCATATCGTGCATAGACGGTTGCAAAAAAGATGAGGCAACGCCTCTCAATGTTATAAACAAGCCAAACATCCGCTATATTCTGAGCACTCAAAGTGTAAGTGTTTCCGTCGGCGAAACACAGTACATTACACTCGACCTTGAAACGAAAGGCGTTCACGGCGAAACATACAGTATTTCAAGTGAAAATACAAGCATCGCTCAGGTAGGCTGGACGGACATTAACGATAACGAGCTTCCTTGGAGCATCACAATTGTCGGTGAGTCGCCCGGAACAACATTTCTCAACATAACAAACGACTTCAACGGTCAGTATGCGAGGGTGCAGATCGTCGTGACGGGTAGCACCGCTCCGTCGTACTCAGGCGGAAATTCATACACGAGCAGAAGCTCATATACAATCGCATATTTAAAAGAGTGGCTTAAGAAAAACGGAGTATATAATAACGGCATATATGAAGTTTGCATTTACTCAAGCGAGAAATATGGTCTTAATTATGTTGCGTTATGTTTTGACGTTGTAGATGATTGGCTATATGTCTCTGATATATCATATGGAAAATCCGATGACTATGTTTATATAGACAAATTATTCCTTTTAGAAGACACAAAAAGTTATGTTTATAGCTCAGCATTTTATTCTAATTCAAGCCTCAAAACTCCAGATGCCTCAGCATTTTTTGATGTATATCCCTCACTCTATACTGAAGACAGTCCCATTATCGCAAACTATTATAAAGGTCCTGAAGGTTTTAAAAACTCATTTACGGTTTATAGTAGAGATGGTTTAAATTACTTGCTTGCTTATCTTTCAGGCTATCACAAATACAATATTGGCGGCATAACCCTCGCCGATCTCGGCTTTACATCATTCACATTCCAGTAATCAACAAAAAAGCAACCGACCTTCAGCACACACCGAAGGTCGGTTATATTTTGTGCAAGCATCACCTTTCGATGATATTTTCGTCGGTTTCCGGCATATCGTCAAAGTATGCGCCGACAGGCTTCACCGTCAATGTGCCGTCGGAAATTTTCATGCAGTACGCGCCGCCATTCGTAAGCTTCACAATTTCGTCGCCCGAAAGACCGCTCTCGCCTTTTTCGATTTTCCCGTTTTTCGTGTCAATGCAAACCGACGACTGTACATATTCTTCGTCCGAAGGAGCGTCGCCATGAATAACAAACTCGCCGAGCATACCGTAATATTTGCCGTCGGACACACCGTAAAGCGTAAGTCCTATCAGAGTTCTGCCCTCCTCTGCGGCGGCAATGCGGAATGAGTCCGCAGCCTCGCCGGATTCGTAAACCGTGACTCCTACCGCCCTCATGCTTTCCTCGTCGTAGATTACCTCCGGTTGGTACGTAAGGTTTTCTTCTATAAGATACCCCGGCACTTTTTCTCCGACAATCGCAGCGTCAGCGCCCGTCACATCGACCTCGGCAGTGCATGCGCCGTCAATATCGTAAAACGACATCAGAAGAACGCCGTCACTCACCTCGTAATAGTTTTTCACAAGTCCGACGTCGGAAAAAGAAAGGCTTGACACATTTGTCACCTCCGCATTCTTCACCGTCAGCACCGCATTGTTGTGACCGTCAAGAAGATACATCGCACCGTCGCCACAGGCAATTCCGAACGCAGTAAGTCCGCTGTCGCCGAGCTTTAAATCTATCTCATCCTCAAAATTTCCGACGCTGTCGTACACCAAAACAGTGCCGTCTCTTTGCAGGAGGTACAAACTGCCCTCGCCGTCAAGTGCAAAATCCCTTATTGCCCTTTCTTCTCCGACGTATCCCAAATCAAGCTCCGTGTTTTCGTCGGCACGAAGAACAATGTCGGTTATTATATCGCGGCTGTCGTCAGGTTCGCTTGCCGTTCCGTCGCCGGGTTCTGAAATTCCGTCATTTTTGCCGTCCTCCGCCGTAATTTCGCCGTTGACGGTATCGCCGTCATTTGTAACAGTTTCGTCTCCGATTTTGCCGACGGTACACGAACAAAGTGCGCATACAATCAAAAACAGCAACGCAATAGCAGAAATCTTTCTCATTATGTTTTCCTCCGAAAAAGCTTTGATAACCGCGCTGATTATAACACAGACCGTCAAGATTGTCAAGCACATTCAGAAAAAATAGTTACAAAGCGACCGTCAAGGATTTTTCATCATTCTTTAAGCAGAAACGGTAGTCTGCGGCGTATTGTATTTGTGCCTTTTGTAAATAAAGTTTAAATTTGCGCCGCAACAGCAATATTTCACTTGCTTTTTTACTTTCGCTGTGATATAATAATGTTGTTGTGTATTTGAAATGCACGCAAATCGAATAAGCCGGTGTGTCGGAATGGCAGACGATGCGGACTCAAAATCCGTTGGTGGCAACACCGTGTGGGTTCAAGTCCCACCACCGGCACCAAAAAGAAAAGTCGTCTTGGGGCGGCTTTTTTTGTTCTCTTATCTCTTCCCTCTTCGTTCTTCTCTTTTCTCTCCGTTTTCCCTTCGACTTTTCCAACGAGGAGAGAAGAGTGAAGAGTGAAAAACGACGTGGAATTTTGACACAAATCTAAATAAACAGGCAAGTCCCACCACCGGCACCAAAAAGAAAAGTCGTCTTGGGACGGCTTTTTTGTTCTCTTGTCTCTTCTCTCTCCGTTCTTCCCTTTTCTCTCCGTTTTCCCTTCGACTTTTCCAACGAAGAGAGGAGAGTGAAGAGTGAAAAACGACGTGGAATTTTGACACAAGTCTAAATAAACAGGCAAGTCCCACCACCGGCACCAAAAAGAAAAGTCGTCTTGGGCGGCTTTTTTTGTTCTCTTATCTCTTCCCTCTTCGTTCTTCTCTTTTCTCTCCGTTTTCCCTTCGACTTTTCCAACGAAGAGAGAAGAGTGAAGAGTGAAAAACGACGGGGAATTTTGACACAAATCTAAATAAACAGGCAAGTCCCACCACCGGAAATGTGAAATTGCGGTCTTTCGACCGCCTTTTCAGTTATGTGCGCCTACGGACGCGAGAAGAGTGCCTGCGGCACATGAAGTGACGCTTTGCGTCGTGAAGCTTTCAAGTGCACGCGCTTTACTTTGCACAATACTTTGCATTGATGAGAAAAGTGTGGAGCTTTCACGCAAGTGCGAAGTCTTCCTCCCACTCTCACACGTTGCTCGGCTCTTTGCTTTTATATATTATGCCGTCTGCCGCGACGCAATCCTTGCCGCCGTTTTTGCTGATATAAAGCTGCTTATCAGCTTTTGCTATGATCGAAAGATCCGCAAGCTCTTCACTTGTGCCGCAGGCGACTCCGAACGACGCCGTTACTATCTTTTTCTCCGGCAAATCGTCCCTCGGAATTGCGACATTTCTCACCGCTTCGAGAAATTCTTTGGCAATGCGCAGCGACTCTTCCTCGCCGATATTCGGCAGAATTGCTAAAAACTCCTCGCCTCCGAAACGGAAGAGATAGCCGTCATGCTTGCCGAGAACCTTGACCGTACTTTCGGCAACACGTCTCAAAGCTTTATCGCCGCTGAGATGCGAATAATGGTCGTTATACGATTTAAAATTATCAATATCGAAAATCACAGCGCCAACTATCTCAGGCTTCTTTTTTTCGGCGACAAATCCGCAGTACGTCTCCATTGCTTTCTTGTTCAGAGTTCCCGTCATCATGTCGTTGTACGCAAGCTTGAGAAAGAAATTGTTCATTTCCTTTATATACCGCTCACTTGAGGCCTGACGCAGAAACACGGTTCGGACCGCAAGAAAACCGGCGACTATCGAAAAACGGAGCAGAAAGTGCTTAAACAGATTGTAATTGTCCGCATACGGAAGAACCGACGGAAGCCACCAGCTCACCGAAATCAAAAGACAGATAATCGCGGTGTCAAGTGCTCTGTATGTTGGCGCCGTCATTATTACGAAAAGATAGCACATCGAAATCGAAAGACCTATCCCGTGATAATTACAGGAGACCATAAAGACGGTAACGCTTGCGATAACCACCGTGTAGAAAGCAAGAAGCGCGAACCTCTTCGCCGGTGTGCCGCTGTTTTTGCGGAAAACCAGAAAAGCAAGCATCGCAAGCGACGCGGCGACCATCATGTAAAGAGGTATCATGTCGATAACTATCATGGTTTTGCAAACGATGTTTTTGACGAGGTAAAGTCCGTTTGTGAGCAAAAACAGAATAGTTGCGCAAAAAACTATGGAGAGACTCTGCCTCAGAAAAATGCTTTCTTCCGACGGCAATTCATCGACCTTTGTTCCGAGGACGTTTTCGCAAAAGCGGTCAAAGCCTTCACAAACCGTACCGTGAACCTGACCGTATAAATCCTTTGGTATGGTGTATTTTTTCTTGCTGCCTTGCATATTTCCTCCGAAAAAGTCCGTTATATGTAGAAGTACAATCATTGCGCAGTGTCTCGCACATAAAAAGAAATCTTTGCGTGCGGCTACAAAACCGCATTTTCCGATACTCTTCAACGCTCCGATACGATTCGACCGCAGATCGGATATTATACCGCAAAAGCAAAATAAAAGCAAGCGTTTATACATATTTTTTCTGCTTTTACACTAAACTTTTATCTTAAAAATACACTCTCCGCAGAAAACCCGCAGAGAGTGCATCCTTGTTTTATGAATCAGAATTCGAAGGTCTTGTAAACCTCTGCGAAGGAGTAGTACGGAATGCTTTCAACAGTGTATCCCTTACCGGTTGCATCGCCGAACTCGTTTGCGATGACAGAGGCTGCGGTGATATTCATGTCGTAAGACTTGCCGCTTCCCGGACCGAATACGCCGAGAATGTTCTTGTAACCCTGAATGTAGGTGTTGCCCTCCATCTTCGGGAGATATGCTGCGTAATCCGCACCTATCTGGAAGAGGTACTGAACGCTGCGGTCGAAGATGTTGTTTCTTACAACGTAGTTCTCGAAGGAGTTCTTGCTTCCCCAAGACTTGATGTGTGCCTGGCAGTAGCCGTCGGGACGTGTGGAACCGAAGCCGTAGCCTGCACGGCGGAGAATGTTGTCCTCAAAGAGGTGATTCTTACCGTCGCGTCTTGCGTTGCTGTTGCCTTCCGCTCCGCCGAGGAAGTACTCGATGTTGTATACGCAGTCCTCAATAAGATTGCCCTTATAGGTTACGTTGTTCATGGTAACGTCGTTTGTGCCGTTGCCGTACTGGTGGGTTACGCCTGCGTCGTAATTCTGGTAGATGTAACAGTTCTCTATTGTGTAGTTGTCGCAGCCGCCGTAGATTTCAACGCCGTTGCCGAAACGTACAACGCTGCCGTTTGTTGCATTGTAATACTGGATAGAGCCGCCGATCCAGCCGAGTACACAGTTTTTAACGGTGATGTTTACGGTTGTTCCGCCGCCGATACCGTGGCTTCCGCCGTGCATAATGCTGAGGTTGTCGAATACGGTGTTGTTTGCCATTCCGACAATTGTAGTTCTGGTGTTGAACTCAATCGTCTTGAACACTTCACCGGGGTTGCCCTTGTCGCATCTGAGGTAAATTGTACCTCTTGCCTGATCTATGTTCGGAATTTCGCCGTTCAACACGGAATCAGCTTTGTGGAAGAACTTGAGATCGTGGTCAAGGTGAATCTTAACGTCAAACTCGGTGTTTCTGTCGTTTCTGACAACAAACTTGCCGTTTACGTAGGAGGGAACCTCCTTGTAGGAGTAAGCCGCACCGTCGTTGAACACTATCTCACCGACGTCGGTCATATCGGTGTTGGCGTATGTCCAGATCTTCATGCCGCTTTCCTTATCCTCATGGAAGAGAGTCCACTTGGAGGCGTCGGCACCGTTCTCGGGAGAACCGGAGATAACGGGCTTTGCGCCTTCGCCGTATGCGGAATAGGTGATGCCCTGTCTTGCGGTGAACTTTTCTCTCCATACGCCGCCTCTTTCGAGGAGTATGCCGTCGCCTGCCTTGAGAGGAGCCTTAACAGCCTTGTTTATGGTCTTCCATGCGGTTTCGGGAGAAGTACCGTCGTTATTATCGTCGCCGTTCGGGGATACATAGTACTTTGTGCCGGTGATTGTGGAGTAGTCCGACTCGGTTGCGAGAATTGCGTTCTTTCTCTCTTCAGCGAGCTTATCTACCTCCGCAACCTTTGCGTTGCCCTCGTCGTATGCGGGGCCGTACTTATCGCCGAGCATATCGGCAGGATCTCTGAGAGCCGCTATCCACCTGCCGTCCATGGCAACGTGAGGTATTGCCGCCTCTGCGATGTTTGCGAACGCCCAGTTTGTGCTGTCAACATCGAGGAATACAAGCGGGAAGCCGCCGGCAAGCTTATCCGCGGTCATGTCTCTGCCTCTTGCACGGTTGATAACGGTGACTACCTGCGCACGGGTTATTGTTCTGTCGGGGAGGAACGTGCCGTCTGCATAGCCTGTGATGAGACCTGCGGAAGCGGCTGCCTTGATTGCTGCGTATCTCGGATGAGCTTCTGTTACGTCGGTGAACTTAACTTCCTTGCCGGTGTCCTTTGCAAGACCGGTGTTGTAAACAAGCTCGGCGAACTCTGCTCTCGTGATAGCCTGGTCGGGAGCGAATGTGCCGCTGTAGGACTTAAGAAGTCCCTTTGCCTCGCAGAAGCCGATGTACTTTGCGTACCACTTATCTGCGGCAACGTCGGTAAAGGATGCGGTACCTGTGATATCGTCCTCAGACGCAAGGAGTCTTGCAACGACTGTGCACGCCTCCGCACGGGACATTGTCTTGTTGGGCTTGAACGTGCCGTCGTCGTAGCCTGTCATATAAGGCTCATGAGTTCCGAGGTCGGGCTTGTTCTTGAAGAACATAAGGGCGTCGATATACATGATATCGTCCTTGGTGAGCGAGGTAAGCTGTGTATTGTTGAACGGATAAATGTGCATCTGACGGAGAACATGAGCATTATCGGGATTGAGAACCGCATCGATATCGGACATATCGAATACCGCATAGCTCCAAACTCCGGAAACAAGGTTATCGATAGATTCCTTGCCGTAGCCCTTGCCGGGAGCAAGGATGTTTCCGTTGGTCATGATGTTTATTCTCATCTTGGCGGAAACGGGGTTCGGGGACTCATACTTGTAGCTTACAACGATATACTTGTAGTAATCGAAGTCAACTCCGAGACCGGAATACGACCAACCATCGAGTGCTATTACCTTTGTATCCTCCGCTTCGGGATTCGGAACGACCTTCATTGCATTTTTTCCGTCTATTTCAACCTTGACGAATTCGGACGTGGAGTGTTTGCTGTCAACGATACCGTCCTGGTACTTTGTGAAGTCAGCCGAGATGGAGTCGGAGTATTCCTTCTTCTCCTCCCATGCCGCAGCATACTGAACGTCTACCTCGCCGCCGGTGATTTCCGTGCCGGGTGCGTAGATTTTGCCGTCCTCGGTGGACTTCCAGCCCTTAAACGTGCCGTAAGCAAGCTCAAAGGGATTTTCGGGAAGCGTATACTTTTCGCCGTTCTTGAACGTGATGCTTGCGGGAGCTTCGCCGACAGCGTCGGGATTGCCCTTTGCGAAATCAGCCTTCTGAACGGCGTTGGGGTCGGGGTTCTTTTCGTAAAACGTGATGTCCGCAATGTACATTACGTCGTTTGTGAGCTGAGAAACGGGAGCGTTTCCGTAAGGATAGATATGTATCTGGTTTACGTAGTTCTTGTCGGACTCTTCGTTGATAACATATCTGCCGCTGAAATTGAATATTGCGGTCGTCCACTTGCCTGCTACAAGCTCTTCGATGGACTTTCCGTTTGCTGTGGACTTGAGTGCCTTGGACGAACCGGGAAGCATATTTATCTGCATATTTCCGGTTGCCGCAGGGGAATCAGTATCGTAGTAATAAGTAATTGTAGCATACTTATATCTCGGCACTTCAACCTTTGCTTCATACTTGTCGAACTCCCACGAGTCGAGTATGACCGTACTTGAGAGAGCTTCATCGGGAGTAGGGGTAACCTTGAGAGCTTTCTTGCCCTTGAATTCGACGTTCTTCTCGGCGGAAGCCGTCTTTTTGTTGTCGCAAATGCCGTTGTAGACACTGCTGTAGTTGATTCTGAGGTAACCGTCGCCGACTTCAAAGTCTGCGGTCGCTTCATCCTCAGCGGTTACGAAGCTCATGCAGGAAACAAGCATGAGAATCGCGAAAGCAAGAGACAAAATCTTTCTTGTTTTCATTCTGACACCATCCTTCTTAATTTTTCGGGGCAATAATCCGTGCGCACCTTTTGCGCCTCACTTCCCCAGTATTTGCAATTATAACATATTCGGCGCAAAATGTCAATAAAACATACTACTCAAATGCAATTTCGTGTATTGTCACAATTTTCAAGGCACTTTTTTGTTCAACATTCACAAATATCGTTTACATTAAAGCTCAGCCGAAAAGAAATCCGGCGTCATATTCGTAAAAAATCCCGCCACAATACATTCCTTGCACAGAAATGCAAAGTCTCCGCAACCGAGGTCGCGGAGACTTGATGTTTTTTTGTTAAGGCTTAAAACTTAAAATTCTTGTAAGCCTCGGCAAAGGAGTAGTACGGTATCTTCTCTACGGAATAAACCTCGCCGGTCGCGTCGCCGAAGTCTTCTTTTATGACGGTAGCGGCGGAGACATTCGCGGTGTAATTCTTTCCGCTTCCCGTTCCGTATACCGCAAGAACGTTCCTGTAGCCCTGAATGTAGGTGTTGCCCTCCATCTTGGGAAGGTATGCGGCGTAGTCTGCGGTAATCTGCATGAGGTACTGCACACTGCGGTCGAATACGCAGTTTCTTATGACGTAGTTCTCAAACGAGTTCTTACTGCTCCATGCCTTGATGTGCGCCTGGCAATAGCCGTCGGGACGAGTCGAACCGAAACCGTAGCCTGCGCGGCGGAGAATGTTGTTCTCGAAGAGGTGGTTCTTACCGGTACGCTTTGCGTTGCCGGCTTCAACCTCTCCGAGGAAGTACTCGATGTTGTATACGCAGTCCTCGATGAGGTTATCCTTGTAGGTGATGTTGTTCATCGTGATTTCACCGGTGCCTCGGCTGTACTGGTGAGTTACGCCTGCGTCGTAGTTCTGGTAAATATAGCAGTTTATTACGTTGTAGTTGTCGCAGCCGCCGTATATCTCGATACCGTTGCCGAAACGTGTGACCGCGCCGTTTGTCGCGCCTCTGAAGTTGTAGGTCTGAATAGAGCCGCCGATCCAGCCGACTACGCAGTTCTTAACGGTTACGTTGGCGAGTGTGCCGCCGCCGAAGCCGTGGCTTCCGCCGTACATTACGCAGAGGTTATCGAAGGTTGCGCCGTTGTTGAGACCTATTACATTTCCTCTTGTGTTAAATTCAATAGACTTGAATACTTCGCCGGGATTGCCCTTGTCGCATCTGAGGTAAATCGTACCGGTTGCGGCGCTTACATCGGGAACGGTGTTTACAACGGAGTCCGCCTTGTGGAAGAACTTGAGGTCGTGGTCGAGGTGAACCTTGACGTCGAACTCAACATCTGCCTTTCCTCTTACATAGAACTTGCCGTCAACGTAGGAGGGTACTTCCTTGTAGGAGTATGCGTCGCCGTCGTTGAACACAATCTCTCCGACGTCGGTCATGGAGGTATTGGCGTAGGTCCATATCTTCATGCCGCTTTCCTTATCCTCGTGGTGAAGCGTCCACTTGGAGGCGTCCGCGCCGTTCTCGGGAGAACCGTATATCTTAGGCTTCTCGCCCTCGCCGTATGCGGAAATCGTAACTCCGCTCTTCGCCGAGAATTTCTCTCTCCAGAGTCCGCCTCTTTCGAGAAGTATGCCGTCGCCTGCCTTGAGGGGAGACTTAACAGCCTTGTTTATTGTCTTCCACGCCGTTTCGGGAGAGAGACCGTCATTGGAGTCGTCGCCGTTCGGGGAGACGTAGTACTTTGTGCCTGTTATCGTTGAGTAGTCGGACTCGGTATTGAGGATTGCGTTCTTTCTTTCCTCTGCGAGCTTATCTACCTCCGCAACCTTTGCGTTGCCCTCGTCGTATGCGGGGCCGTACTTATCGCCGAGCATATCGGCAGGATCTCTGAGAGCCGCTATCCACCTGCCGTCCATGGCAACGTGAGGTATTGCCGCCTCTGCGATGTTTGCGAACGCCCAGTTTGTGCTGTCAACATCGAGGAATACAAGCGGGAAGCCGCCGGCAAGCTTATCCGCGGTCATGTCTCTGCCTCTTGCACGGTTGATAACGGTGACTACCTGCGCACGGGTTATTGTTCTGTCGGGGAGGAACGTGCCGTCTGCATAGCCTGTGATGAGACCTGCGGAAGCGGCTGCCTTGATTGCTGCGTATCTCGGATGAGCTTCTGTTACGTCGGTGAACTTAACTTCCTTGCCGGTGTCCTTTGCAAGACCGGTGTTGTAAACAAGCTCGGCGAACTCTGCTCTCGTGATAGCCTGGTCGGGAGCGAATGTGCCGCTGTAGGACTTAAGAAGTCCCTTTGCCTCGCAGAAGCCGATGTACTTTGCGTACCACTTATCTGCGGCAACGTCGGTAAAGGATGCGGTACCTGTGATATCGTCCTCAGCCGCAAGGAGTCTTGCAACAACCGTGCACGCCTCTGCGCGAGACATTGTCTTGTTCGGCTTAAAGGTTCCGTCCTCGTAACCGGTCATGTATGCAAAGTGCGTTCCGAGA
This sequence comes from uncultured Eubacteriales bacterium, assembly GCA_934502885.1. Lineage (GTDB taxonomy): Bacteria > Bacillota > Clostridia > Oscillospirales > CAG-382 > CAKSUT01. The sequence goes on from CAKSUT010000003.1 coordinate 95,599, forward strand.
TCCGGCTTGTTCTTGAAGAATATAATGCTGTCGATATACATGATATCCTCGGCGGTGAGTGTGTCAATGGGAGTTACATTTGCATTGCCGAACGGTAAAAGATGCATCTGACGGAGAACATGGGAATTATCGGGGTTGAGTGCCGCATCGATATCCGACATATCAAACACCGTAAAGCTCCACGTGTCCGTGATTATCGGATCGACCGACTCCTTGCCGTAGCTCTTGCCGGGTGCGAGAATGTTGCCGTTGGGCATAATGTTAATTCTCATCTTGACGGAGTGAGGATTGGGAGAAACGTACTTATAGCTGACCGCTATGTACTTGTAGTAATCGAAGTCAATGCCGAGACCGGAGTACGACCAACCGTCGAGCGCAATCTGCTTTGAGCCTGTAGCCGCAGGATTGGGGACTACCTTAACGGCACTTTTGCCGTCAATCTCCACCGTTTCAAGCTCCGCCGTGTCTTTGTGGTTTACTATGCCGTTCTGATATTTTGTAAAATCTGCGGCAACGGAGTCGTCAAGAACCTTTTCCTCCTGCCATACGGCTTCATAGTAAACATTGTTGTCTATGCAGGTCATTTCCGTACCGACAGGGTAAGTCTTACCGTCATCGCTCGACTTCCAGCCCTTGAAGATGCCGTAGGAAAGCGAATAGGTACATTCGGGGAGCGTGTATTTTTCGCCCTCCTTAAGCTCGAGCGTTTTGGGAGCTTCGCCCTCTGCGTCGGGATTACCCTTTGCAAACTCAATGCTAATCTTTGCGTTGGGGTCCGGATTCTTTTCGTAGAAAGTGACATCCCCTATATACATAACGTCTTTTTCCGAAAGCTCGGAAACCGGTGTTGTGCCGTAAGGACGTATGTGAATCTGATTTACGTATTTTTTCTCCGCTTCGTCATTGAGGACATATTTGCCGCTGAAGTTGAATGACGCCGTCGCCCACTTGCCGGTGACAAGCTCCTCATTTGCCTTGACCAGTACCGAACTCTTAAGCGCATTGGTGCTGCCGGGAAGCATATTTACGGCCATTCTGCCGGTCGAGCCGGGATTTTCCGCATCATAGTAATATGAAACCGTGACATACTTATATCTCGGCACTTCAACCTTTTCGGGGTACTTCGAAAACTCCCACGAATCGAGATTGACATCCGATGACTGTGCTTTTTCAGGCGTGGGCGTCACCTTGAGAGCCTTAACGCCCTCAAATTCGACATACCTTTCAAGGTCTGCGGTCTCTTTTCTGTTAACTATGCCGTTGTTCACACTGCTGTAGCATATTTTGAGATAACCGTCACCCTTTTCATAGGTTGGCCTTTCCGCTTCCTCGGCATGTGTGAAGCTCATACCGGAAACAAGCATGAGAATTGCAAAAGCAATAGAAAGTATTTTCATAGTTTTCATGTGTACACCGTCCTTTACAAAATATTTCCCTAATTTAAGTATATCATGTTTTACATTCAATGTCAATAGAAATGTGTTAACAACTATTTTTTTGTTTAAAAGCACAATCGTCAGCAAGGTTTTTTGTGCACATTTAACAAAATAATTGCCGACACGGGAGGCCTCGTATCGGCAAAAGTTTTATTCGTTGATTCCGTCAACAGCCTCGGCTTCGGCTTCAGCGTTCATTTCCGCTTCAAGCTCTGCCGCCGCTTCGTCGGACTCGGGAGTCTCGACGCCGTCGGTCTTGGGAAGCTTTCGTATTGCTCTGACGTAGAACACAGCTGAGAGTGCCGTTCCGAATATCCAGCCTATCGGCCACGACATCCAAATGCCGTTAGGAGAGTTCATGAGCGAGGAAAGAACGCCCGCAGGCACGACTCGGAGGACAAGGTCGGTGAAGGTTGCCATCATAAACTCGCCCATTCTTCCCATACCTCTCATGCAGGAGTCGCAAACGAGCTTCGTCGCAACAATCACGTAAAACGGTCCGACTATGCGCAGGAACGAAACGCCCGTATCCATGGCAAGTCCCGTGGGATTATCAAGGAATATGTAAACAAGATGACTTCCGAAGAAGAAATAGAGAAGCGAGAACGGTATGCAGAGCTTATACACTATCTTAAGTCCTGCCTTGCAGCCCTTGCTTATTCTGTCGTACTTTTCCGCGCCGAGGTTCTGCGCGACGAACGAAGAAATGCCGTTTGCGAGGGTGGTCATTGCGGTGACGATGAGGTTATTGAGTTTTATCGCCGCAGAATATCCTGCCGTAACGCTCGACGAGAAGCTGTTGACAAAGCTCTGAATAACGATGTTTCCGACAGACACAAAGCTCTGCTGTAATATACTCGGGATCGCGATAACGGCGATTCTGCCGAGAAGCTTTGCGGAAAACAAGGGAGCTTTTTCGCTTGTCTTCACGGCGATCAGTCTCTTTATTACGAATATAACCGCAAGCACACAACTTATTCCCTGGCAGATGAAGGTTGCCCATGCAACTCCGGCAACGCCCATGCTGAAGCACTTTACGAAGAGTATATCCATCGCAACGTTTGCCGTAGACGAGCAGGCAAGGAAGATAAACGGCGTTTTTGAGTCGCCGAGAGCGGTGAATATACCGGTCGATATATTGTAGAAGAAAACGAACGGCAGACCGAACACGTATATATCGAGGTAAAGAGCGGAATCGGCGAAAATGTTCTCGGGAGTTTTAATGAGTCCCAAAAGAGTGTCGCAGAAGAAGTATCCGCACGCCATAAGAGCAAGACACAGAACGGCACTCGAAATAAACGAGGTGTAAACCGCCGTTTTCATTTTGGTGTAGTCCTTCGCTCCGAAAAGCTGAGATACGACTACAGATGTTCCTATGTTACAGCCGAAAGCGAAAGCTATGAAGATGAGCGTTACCTCATAGCTGTTTCCCACTGCGGCAAGCGCGTCCTCGCCGACAAATTTTCCCGCAACGAAGCTGTCGGCTATATTGTAGAGCTGTTGGAAAATAATGCTTCCGAAAAGCGGCAGGCAGAAGTTCCAAAGCACTTTGTCGGGATTTCCGACGGTAAGATCCTTATTCATGTTGCCCTCCGATAAAAATTAACAGAACTGTGTTGAATTTCTTTTACCGATACATTATAATACTTTCATAACGATATGTAAAATGTCAAATTGATATAACTTATATATCCGTTTGATATGGTGAAATATGTTCATCAGCTACGATTACTACAGAATTTTCTACAACGTCGCGAAATACAAGAGCTTCACTGCCGCCGCCGAGGCGCTTATGGGGAATCAGCCGAACATCACGCGAGCCGTGAAAAATCTCGAGAGCGAGCTTGGCTGCACGCTTTTCGTGAGGTCGAACAAAGGCGTGAGGCTCACTCCGGAGGGTGAAAAGCTTTACGCACGAGTTACTGTTGCGGTCGAGAATATACAGGCGGCGGAAAACGAGCTTGCGCTTGACAGGAGCATGGAGAGCGGCATTGTGTCGATAGGTGTCACCGAGACGGCTCTTCACTGCCTCATGCTTCCGATTTTGCGCGACTTTCACGCAAAGTATCCCGGCATACGGATAAAGGTGTCGTCAAGCTCTTCACCGCAGACGCTTTTTTCACTGAAGAGCGGTCTTACGGATCTTGCGGTCGTGACAATGCCGGCAGATATTCCGAACACCCTCTGCAACAAAAGAATCTCGGCGTTCAGAGAGACGGCGATATGTTCCGAGGCAAGCAGTGTACCGCCCGACAACGGAAAGCCGCTTACCCTTGCGGAGCTTTCGGAGTATCCTCTCATCTTTCTCGGAAGACACACAATGTCATACGACTTTTACTCAAAGCTCTTCCTCGACCGTGGCATAACTCCGTCGCCCGATATCGAGACGGCAACGGCGGCGCAGGTGCTGTCGATGGTAAAATACGGTCTCGGAGTCGGGTTTGTGCCGGAATCGTTTCTTGCGGACGAAGCAAACCGCAAGGGGGTGCGGAGAATCGCTCTCGCCGAGGAGCTTCCCGAAAGAGAGATACACCTTGTCCGCAGACGCGGAGAGAGCTTAAGCATTGCGGCGGACAAGCTTGTCGAGGCAATACTTGATTCGCAAAGCAAAACACGTACATAAATCTTAGGATATATCGGAGGAAAAAACATGAAATACTTCATTGCGTCAGACATACACGGTTCGGCTTACTACTGTGAAAAAATGCTTGCCGCCTACGAACGTGAAAAGGCGGACAGGCTCATTCTTCTCGGCGACATACTTTACCACGGTCCGAGAAACGACCTTCCGACCGACTACGCTCCGAAAAAGGTAATAGCAATGCTCAATCCGCTCAAAAACGAGATACACTGCGTAAGAGGAAACTGCGACACCGAGGTTGACCAGATGGTGCTTGAGTTCCCGGTTCTCGCGGACTATATGCTCATAGACTGCGGCAATTCCGGCATTTTCGCAACGCACGGTCACAGGTACAATGAAAGCGCGCTTCCGCCCCTCCGCCACGGCGACATTCTTCTCTGCGGTCACACCCATGTGCCGAAGTGTACGGAACACGACGGCTATGTGTACATGAATCCGGGATCTGTCTCCATTCCGAAAGAGAACAGCCACCACGGTTTTATGACTCTCGAAAACGGCGTATTTCTCTGGAAAGATCTCGGCGGAGAGCTGATTTCGAGCTATAAAGCGAAATAAACGTCGGAAAAAGGCAAACAATACATAAACTGACTCTTTTAACCTCGAAAAATCATGTTTTTGAACATAGACAAAAGGCGGATTAGAGAGTATAATTATTAGGTTGCATTTCGGTCGCAGTACCGTGTGCGACCTATTATATTTTAAGGAGACTTTGTCATGTTAAAAAACTTTTCCCTTATGCTTAAAAGGGAATTTTCCGGTTACGGCTTTGCGAAGCTCATGAAGGATCTGCTTGCCGGTCTTACGGTCGCCGCCGTCGCGCTTCCCCTTGCGCTTGCGTTCGGCGTATCGAGCGGTGCGGACGCCGCCGCAGGTCTTATCACGGCGATAATCGCAGGCGTCGTCATGAGTACTCTCTCTGGCGCGTCGTTTCAGATATCGGGTCCGACGGGAGCAATGTCGGCGATACTTGTTACGATAGTTGCGAAGCACGGACTTCAGGGCGTATTCTCGGTGTGCTTTATCGCGGGTATTATTCTTCTTCTCTGCGGAATATTCCGTCTCGGCAAGCTCATCGCTCTCATTCCGAGACCGGTTATCACGGGATTTACCTCAGGCATTGCGGTAATTATCGCTCTCGGTCAGATAGACAACTTTTTCGGTACGAAGTCGGTAGGAGACAGTGCGGTTGCGAAGCTCATTTCTTACGGCAGCCTCGGTTTTGTGCCTCACGTAGGCACTCTCTTGCTCGGACTTATCGTTGTTGCGATAATGATTCTCTACCCCAAAAAGTGGAACGCAAAGGTTCCGTCGTCGCTTGTCGGACTTATCGTTTCGACGGTTGTGTACGTAATCTTCCGCTTTGACGGAGTTGCGACGGTCGGTGCGATACCGAAATCCCTCTTTGCGGACACGCGTTTCTCTCTCGCTTCGTTCGACTTCGGCAGTATAAGCACACTTCTTCCGTCTGCGATAACCGTCGCCGCTCTCGGCATGATAGAGAGCCTTCTCTGCGGTGCGTCGGCATCGAGAATGAAGAACGAAAGCTTTGACGCGGACATAGAGCTTGTCGCACAGGGTGTGGGCAACATCATTATTCCGTTCTTCGGCGGCGTACCGGCAACGGCGGCTATAGCGAGAACGAGCGTTGCGATAAAGTCGGGCGCGGAGACGAGACTCACCGGCATTTTCCACGCACTCTGGATTCTTGCGGTTATGTTCCTTTTCGGCGACATAATGAAGCTCATTCCCCTCTCGGCACTCGGCGGCGTGCTTATAGTGACGGCGTGGAGAATGAACGAGTGGTCGGCAATAAAGTATATGTTCTCGAAGAAATTCGTCGGTGCGATGCTTCAGTTCTTCGTCACCATGATTGCGACGGTGGTCTTTGACCTCACAGTGGCGATTGTTATAGGCGTTCTCTTTTCGATATTCACCTTTGTAAAGAATGCGGCGAACCTCACGGTTTCGGCGTCTGTCGTCGATGAATCGAGAATTGTCGGCAGAGGAAATATCGGAAAGGGACATAAGGAAAGTCTTGTCGTTTACATAACGGGAACAATCTTTTTTGCGGACACAAACACGCTCATCGACGAGGTTGCAAAGCTTCCCGATAGCCGTGAGATAATCTTCTCCTTAAGAGGCGTACCGAACATCGACACAACAGGCATACAGGTTTTCACCGACATTTACCGTGAGCTTAACGCAAAGGGGGTAAAGGTTCTCTTCTGCGGAATGAACGGCGCGGTTTCTAAGGTGTTCCGCCAGAGCGGACTTTACGAGCTTGTCGGCAATGAAAACTTCTATTGGAGTGTAGACAAGGCCCTTCTTGACGACGCGGAGTGAATACTGAAACAAAAACGGAGGATATGATCATACGACCGTATCCTCCGTTATATTTTTGTACCTTTATCTTGAAATGCCGGTGACCGAATAAAAGTGACTGAGAAAAAGCTCCGTATCGAGTTCTGTCAGAAGCAGGACGTTGCCGTCAGCACACTGTGTAAATTACGTGCCTCCCGTCGGAGTGACGTTAATCCTTCCTCTTTCAAACTCCATGCCGTCGGTGAAAAACAGTGCCGCAACGGCAACCGCATCGTGATACCACGCATCTTTACTCGTCCTTATGGCATGCGAAAACGGAATGAGCATTCTGCATTTTTCCGACTCTTCGGACAGCTTCAAAACGTCCGTGCGGTAAACAAGAGACGTAAGCTCAACACCGAACGCTGCAACATCGGGAACAGGTGTCTCGAAAACAGCTTTTGCGGCGTCTATGTCATTGATTATATTCCACTCTTCTTCGCCCCAGCGCTTTGTGTCAACCGCTCCGAATCTTCCGCCCATTATTATAAGCTTACCGAGCTTTTGCGGAGTATCGGGATATCTCTCAAAAAGCTTCGCTATGTTCGTGAGCGGTCCTATCGCACAAAGTGTTATCTCGCCGGGATTCGCCGCTATCGTCTCATGCAGAAAGTCAATTGCCGCACTCGGATTATCCTCAGAATATTCGCCGTGAGGAAACTCCCCGAGAAGTGCTTTCTCCCCTTCCGAAACGCTGCGCTGTATGAACATTTCGCCCTTCAGCGTCCTTGAATAACCGACATATACGGGCACTTTCTTTTCAGCGAGTCTGCACATCATGTCGGCAAGCTCCGCACGCACCGCCGCCTCGCCCGTGACAGTCGTAATACCGAGAATTTCCGCATCATCACGAGCAAGCAAGTACGCAAGTGCCTGCATATCATCCATGTCACAGCCTATATCGGTATCCAAGAGTATTTTTTTCATTGAAAGACCCCTCCTTCATTTTCCGAACATCGAGCCGCCCTTTGCGTCTATGCCGACGACAAGCGGAAAATCGCAGAACCGCAGTCTCTTCACCGACTCGCATCCGAGTTCCGGAAACGCTATTACCTCGCACTCTGTTATACACTTTGCGGCAAGCGCACCCGCTCCGCCTATTGCGCAGAAGTAGACCGTTCCGTTCTTTTTCATCGACTCGACGACCGCTCCGTTTCTCGGCCCTTTTCCTATCATTCCGAGAAGTCCGTTGTCCATAAGGAGCGGCGAGAACACATCCATTCTCGACGATGTTGTGGGTCCGCAGGAGCCTATCGGATATCCCTCTCTCTCGGGCGTCGGTCCTGCGTAGTAGATAACCGCGCCGTGAAGATCGAACGGAAGCGGACGTCCCTCGTCTATGAGAGCCTCTATTCTTTTGTGCGCCGCGTCACGTGCGGTATAAACCGTACCCGAAAGAAGCACCTCGTCGCCTGCCGAAAGCTCTTTTGCGTATTTCGGAAGCTCCGACACGTCAAAGCGAAATTTGTTCACCGTATGTCACCGCACTTTCTTTATACTCCGATTTCACCGCCAAGACCGGTCAGCGGTTTTCGTCGTCCCTGAAATTCTTCTCGAGACCATCGTAAAAGCTGTCGAGTTCCTTTTTGTGCTGTAAGAGAGTGTCCTTGAGTCTGTCCTGACGCTTGAGAAGGTAACGAGTTTTCTGGAGGTTTCTGTTTGCCTCGGCTTCAGCCGCCTCTATTATCTTCTTCGCCTCGACGTCGGCTTTTCTGCGTGCGTTCTCTATAATCTCAATCGCTTTTTCCTCGGCTTCGATTATGGAAACCTCCGCCTCGTCCGCCGCTTTTCTGCGCAGGGTGTCGCTCTCGCTCGACGACTTCTCGACTGCCGCAAGACTGTCTCTTACTTTATTGTTAAGCGCCGCCGTTTCCAAAGCCAGCTCACTCTTTTCCTTTTCGAGTTTTCCCGCCGCTTCTGCCGCCGACGCAAGCTTTTCCTCAAGCTTCATTATCTTTTCGTCCTTGGCGTCTATCTCGTCACGCAGATTCTTAAGCTCGTCCATAAACGCCTTTACACGTTCGTCCGCCGTATCCGCAGTCAATTTCTCCTCGGAGAGACTGTTTTTCAGCCGCTCGTTTTCCTCGGTAAGCACCCGGCATTTGCTTTCAATCTCATCTAGGTGCGCCGTACCCTCGGCGTTCAGCTTTTCGATATATTCAATTACGGAAGCCGGCTTGTAACCGAAAAAAGAATTCTCAAAAGTCTTTTTCTCTTCGCTCATTGCAATGTTCCTTTCAGCACTCAGCACCTAACGGCACATTATATCGGATACATTATAACACATAATACCGCAAAATAAAAGAGTTATTTTGTTATTTCGTCTCAAAAATCAAAAATTTACATTTTATCCGAAATGCGCCCTTTCCGCAACATTTCGCCTTTTGCGTCATAAACTGTAGCATACGCAAAAATCCGAAAGGACAGTTTACTATGCTCGGTATTGGGTTTATGCTTAATATGTGCGTATTCTTCTTACGCATATCGGGAAACGGAACATTTCCGCCGCCGTTGTCGAAAAACGAGGAAAAGGAATACTTCGACCGTTATCTTGCCGGCGACAAAGAGGCAAGGAAGGTGCTTATAGAGAGGAATCTGCGGCTTGTGGCGCACATTGCGAAAAAGTACCACAGCGACCGCTGCGAAAGCGACGACCTCATCTCAATAGGCACGATTGGTCTTATCAAGGCTATTGACTCCTTCAAGCCGGCAAACGGCACACGCTTTGCGACCTACGCCGGGAAGTGTCTGCAAAACGAAATACTCATGTACTTCCGAAGTCAGAAGCATCTTGCCGGAGAAAGCTCGCTCTCGGACGCCGTTGAGACCGACAAGGACGGCAACCCTCTTACATACATGGACATAATCGCCTGCGAGGACAACATAGTCGAGGAAATCGACCTCAAGATGAACACCGAAAAGGCTCTGCGTGCCGTTGCGACTCTCCTTGACCCGAGGGAACGTGAAATAATCGTTCTGCGCTACGGACTCTCGGGCGACAAGGGCAAAACTCAGCGTGAGGTTGCGGACAAGCTTCACATATCACGCTCCTACGTTTCGAGAATAGAAAAAGCGGCACTGGATAAGCTCCGCACCGCCTTCAATATGTAGTCAGTCAGTTTATCGTGAAATCATACGCAAGAGGTCCGCTTTCGGTGTCGTGGAAGTACAGCGTAAAGTCAATCGGGATATCGACCGTATTTCCGCCGGAGAGGGTTATTGTCTGCACGGCGGTACAGCGGCACGAAAACTCAGTGTCCGAAAGCTTTGCGAACTGTCCTGCCGAAATATCGGATATCACGTTGTCGGTGTGATCGGTGAACCAGTTGACTTCCTGAAGTCGGAGAAGACGGTAAAGCTCGGAGGAGGGGTCGATGTTTCTCGCCGCCTCGTCAAGGCTTATATCGTTCGCAATGTAGTTCGCTATTGCTTTCGCCGTGCTTTCGGCAAGCTCTGAATACTCTGCGGCAAGAGCTTCGTCGTTTTCGGCGTTCTCATTTTCGCCGCCGTTCTCATTCTCACCGACGGCAGGTTCTCCGCTTTCAACCGTGATATCGGAGATATCGGAAAATCCCGTCACTCTCACCGTCTCAAAATCGGAGTCGATGCCGTTTTTGACAACGTAGCATTCGACAGGTTCTCCGTCTATCAGAACAGTATCGTTCTCAAGCTTTTCGACTGTTGCATAATCTTCGATGTACTGACCGTGTTCGTCAACCTTGTACGCACATTCCCATCCGTCGGTGGTAATCGTCACCTTGGGTTCTGCGGCAAGCCCGTCCACTGCGTAAATACCGTAAACGCCGTCGTTTTTCACCTTGTATTTGTCGGACACAGCGATATCATTTACAAAAAGCTCACTCTCGGGAAGCACTGCCGCCGTAACTGTATACACTCCCGGGACATATGCGGTCACGCTTTCCGCATACTCCGGAGAGGGACTGCGCTTATCCTTTTCGGGCATTGTGAAATCGGCGACCTTTACGTTTTCGTCCGTCACAACAGTGTACTCCCTCTCCCCGGTTTTTACAAGCTTCGTCTCACCGAGTGAAGAAACATAGCTTTCATACGCCGACAAATCCTCAAACTCCGAAAGCGGCTCGTCAAGGTGTTCGTACAGAAATGCGGCGTCAAGGCTTACGCTCCCGTTGTTTTCGTCGGCAGGGGTCTGCTTCTCCGCATCACGCACCTCGGGATAGAGGAAAGTCTTATTACCGTCGTTTGCCCTTAGGTAGAAGCCGAACGCGGAAAGTGCCAGAAGAAGCGCCACCGCAAGCACGCACACGGCGCTCAGATAGGCGGTGAGAAAAGCCTTATTTCCGTTATTCTTCATCTGCCGTCACCCCTTTCACGCCGATAAAGTTCGGGAGTCTTTTTGTTCCGTAAAGCGAGGAGGGAGTCGAGACAAGCTCACCCTCGTAAACCATCGCCGAGGAAGCACCGCCGGAGAGGTTTGCCGCCGTGACCGCACCGTACTCCGAAAAGAGACCGCACAGCTCTTCAAGCGATGCGCCGAGGCTTGTCGCCATACGTCCGTCAACGCACACAAGCATAACCGTTCCGTCGGCAAGCTGTCCTATCGCCGTTCTCGGATTGGGAAGGTCTGCGGAGGTAACGACCTCGCCGTTCGGCTTATACACAACCTCGCCGTTCGATATGAGTGCCTGTCCCACGTTCAGAGCGTCCCTGAATCTGCCGTTCGCAATCTCTCCCTGCGTCATGCCGACGACCTCGAGAACTCCGTCCGACGTAAAGCCGACGACCGTGTCATACGAAGCGTCGCCCCCGGCAAGCACCTTTCCCTCGGATATAACGAGTCCTCCGGGCTTTGCGCCGCCGTTTTTGTCCGCACCTCCGTTGACAGCCGCCGTAAGTCCGTCCCTTTCGCAGAGGTCGTCTATGTAAAGTCCTGCGGCATCGGAGGAAAAGTCGCTTGACACCGCAACAAAAACTCTTGACGGATCCTTTACGAGAAGCACCGACGCCGTGAACCGCTCCTTCTTAACCTTGTCAAGGCGCACACCGTCGGTAAATTCACGTCCCGTCTCGCTCTTTATGCTGTCGTGTTCGGTCTCGCCGAGAGGAAAAATCTGCGCCTTTTTCTTTTCGGGAAGGACGGGCATACTTTCTTCGAAAAAAACGGGGTCGGCGTCGCTTTCGATATCGCCGTAAGCCTCATCCTCCGAAGCGAAGAACGACGGAATACCTTTGATAAACGCATTGTCGGAGCTTTGCGCATATGCCGTAAACGCCGCCTTTGCCGAGTCGCTCGGACCGTCGAATATCATGAGCAGTGCTCCGTAGAGAGCCGCCGCCGCAAACAGAACAACCGTTGCCGCAATAAGTGCCGCTCTCGCCACCCTGTTTTTTCCGTCCGGCTTCTTTTTCTCAATTGACGGAAGCTCTTTCTCAAAGCCGCCGCTTTCGTTGTCGGTATCGTTTGAATTGAAATTCATTTCGGATTCTTTACCTTTCGTCTGTTTTAGAGTAAAATCGCTTTTATCAGCCGTGAGCGTCGTACCACGTATCTCCGATTTCAAGCTCTGCGGACAGCGGCACTGTGAGTGAAGCCGCACTTTCCATTTCGTGCTTCAGTATTTCCGCCGCACGTGCCGCATCCTTCTTCGACGCCTCGACAAGAAGCTCGTCGTGTACCTGAAGTATGAGCTTTGCGTCGATATTCGCCTCATCAAGAGCCTTTTCGGTTCTGACCATGGCAATTTTTATTATATCCGCCGCCGTACCCTGAATGGGCGTATTCATGGCGACTCTTTTTCCGAACGCACGAAGCGGCTTTTTCTGAGCGGAAAGCTCGGGAATATATCTGCGTCTGCCGTAGAGCGTCGTTACATAGCCGTCACGCTCTGCCTTTTCCACGGTGCTGTCGAGGTATTCCTTTACTGCGGAGTACTTTTCAAAGTAGCTGTCGATGTAGCGTCCTGCCTCTTTTACGGTCGTTCCTATGTCGCCTGCGAGAGAGTAGTCGGATATTCCGTAAACTATGCCGAAGTTCACCGCCTTTGCTTTCTTGCGAAGCTCGGGTGTGACAAGCTCAAGCGGCACGCCGAACACCTGAGACGCCGTGACAGAGTGGATATCTATGCCTTTTATAAAGGCGTCTGTCATGGTTTTGTCGCCGGATATTGCCGCAAGAAGCCGAAGCTCAATCTGCGAATAGTCGGCGTCGATAAGAACATGGTCGCTGTCCTCCGGCACGAAAAAGCGGCGAAGCTCACGTCCCTCGGGCTTTCGTATCGGTATATTCTGGAGATTCGGCTCCGCCGACGAAAGACGTCCCGTGAGGGTGAACGCCTGCTTAAAGTTTGTGTGAAGTCTACCGTCGTCTCCCACAGCGTCGAGAAGCCCCTCGACATACGTCGAACGCAGCTTTGAAACAAGCCTGTAATCGAGAATTTCGTTTATCACCGGGTGCAGCGAACGGAGTCTTTCAAGCGTCTCGGCGTCTGTTGAAAAACCGCTCTTGGTTTTCTTTATTCCGGGGAGTCCGAGTTTGACAAAGAGTACGTCGCCGAGCTGTTTCGGAGAGTTGATATTGAACTCGGTTTCCGAAAGCTCATATATGTTTCTCTGCCTCTCGGCAAGCCTTGCGTCGATTTTGTCTCCGTATTTCTTAAGACCGTCGGTATCGAGCTTCACGCCTCTGTACTCCATTTTCGCAAGCACGTCGGCAAGCGGAAGCTCAATTTCCGTGTAAAGCTTCGTCCCTCCCATATCGGAGAGCTTTTCGGCAAGCTTTTTCTCGATTGCCGGCATCGCACGGCACTTTTCGGCGTCGTCGGGTTCGGCGTTTGAGTCAAAGCGCAGGCAGAGGGAATCGGCGTCGTTTTTGTCCGCCGGGTCTGCGACATACGACATGAGCATGAGGTCCGTTCCGTTCTTCGCAACCTCCGTGCATTCGGCGCCGTGCTTCATGAGAAAAAGCTCTGTATCTTTTACCGAGAACGAACACACGCTTTTACCGCCGCCGAACACGGATTTGATATTTTCGTCTGTCGCTTCGCACTCATAAACCGTGCCGTTCCTGCCGCCGGAGGTGTAGATTTTGTTGCCGTCCGCACTTATGTGAACGTAAAGCTTTTTGCCGTCGGCACAGGGAGAAATTCCGTTCACGGTTTCGACTGCTGCAGCCGTATTCAATGAAGTGCCGTCGTTTTCGTCGAAGAAGGACTCCGTCGCCGACTTTGCGGTCTTTGCCGCCGGGGGTTCTTTTTGGAAGACGGAAATTCCCGTCCTCTTGATAAGGCTCTTGAGTCCGAGATTCGTGAAAATCGAATAGAGCTTGTCGTTGTCCGGAGTCTCCGATTTAAGGCTTTCAAAACCGAGATCAAGCGGCACTTTCGTACATATCTCTGCGAGGAATCTGCTCTCGTAAGCCGAATCGCGCCCGGCGGCGAGTTTCGCCTTTACGCCCTTCGCTATGTCGGCGGCGTTTTCGTAGTTTTCGTACACGCCGTCAAGACTGCCGTATGCCGTGATGAGCTTAAGTGCGGTCTTTTCACCGATGCCCGGCACTCCCGGAATATTATCGGAGCTGTCGCCCATAAGCGACTTTACCTCAATCATCTGCTTCGGTTCGACGCCGTATATCTCGCGGATTTTCTCGGGTGTGTAGGTGACGGTATCGTTGTTTCCGACGAGAAGCACACTGCAATTTTCGCTCACAAGCTGGAAAGAGTCGCGGTCGCCCGTGAGAATATAGCAAAAGCTTCCGTCAGCCTTTGCGTTTGCCGCACACGCACCTAATATGTCGTCCGCCTCGTATCCCTCGATTTCCTCAATTTTGTAGCCCATGGCACGGATTATCTCCTTGGTTGGTTCAAGCTGTGCCGCAAGGTCGTCCGGCATTCCGTGGCGGTTCGCCTTGTAGTAATCGCACTTTTCATGACGGAAGGTAGGCGCTTTAAGGTCAAATGCAACCGCAACCGCCGACGGCGAGAGTGAATCTATTACCTTGAGTATTATATTGAAGAAGCCGTATACGGCATTTGTCGGTCGTCCGTCGGGAGCCGTGAGGGGTTTTACTCCGTAAAAAGCTCTGTTGAGTATACTGTTGCCGTCAACGGCAAGCAAAATCTTATCGCTCATTGTGTCAAACACCTTTCGCATTGTACATTCATAACACACCGAGAGTATTATACCCCTGTTTTTTCCTTTATTGGTTTACCCGGTGAATACTTTTTGAAAATTTTTTATTTTCTCCGCGAAAAAGTCCCCGTGACCTTCGTCACGGGGACACACAAAAGCTTCACGCTTTTACGCCGCCTCCGACGTATTCGCATTTTCTGCCGCCTCTGCCGCTTTCTGCGCTTCCTTTTCCTCTTTCTCCTGCTGCTTTATCATTTCGTAGTACTTTTCCTCGATCTCCTGCTTATCCGCCGCCGCCTTTTTCGCCGCAGTGTTCAGCTCCTTTACGAGTCTCTTCGCCTGAGAGGCACTTGAGAAGTACATCTTTGCGACCATATACTGGGTATCGGGAGTATAGAAGTATGCTTTGAGGGAGTTCACCGTCTCGACAAGTCCGTTTATGTCGTCCTCGGTAAGTATGCCGTCGGCGACGCGTCTGTTCGCGAGAAGATAAGCGTTTATCGCCTTAACTGTGTTTTCGTCAACAATGCCGTCCGCATACGTGCCGTCGAAATATCCTGTTTCCGCGAAGAACTTCTCGAAAGCAAGAGCCGCATCGGAATACTCTCCGGGCTTTATCGTGAGGTAATCCTCATACGTGAGGGTCATGTCGCGAAGCTCTGCCGGGAAAGCGTATCTCATCTCGAGAGCCTCTATCTCGATATTGGGCGTAATTCCCTTGCCGTTGTAGGAGCGGAGTCCCGTATCGAGGATTTCGGAGTCGGTAACAGTAACCCTGTCTCCGTTCATGAGAGTGTACACCGACTGACCGATAGCCTTGCCGTAGGTGGTTGTTCCGATGAGAACCGCACCGGCGTTGTCGCGCACTATCATTGCAAAAAGCTCGGAGGCACTTGCGGTGTTCTCGTTTACGAGTATAACTATATCTCCGTAGTTTCTTCCCGTTCCGGTACTCTTGTAGGGTTCGGGCTTATCCATGGAGCGTGAATTTGTGTAGAAGAGAATTTCGTTTTCCTTTGTTATGAAGAGGTTTGCGGAGTCGAGAGCCTCGCTCACATATCCGCCGCCGTTGTTGCGGAGATCGATTATGTAATTGCCAATTCCCATCTTTCTCGCCTTTTCAAGCGAATCAAAGAGATCCTTTGCAACACCCTCCGCGCCGAATGAGGTAATGGTAATTACGGCAATTTTCTTCTCGTAGTCAATCGACATACTTACGGGAGATACCGCAACTGCGCTCTTCTCGATGGTGAGAGTGAGCTTTTCGCCGTTTCTCTCAACGCCGAGGACAATATTCTGAACGGGAGCCGCTTCTGCGCCGTTTGCGTCGGACGGAGTCTCGGCATCCGTGGGAGTCTCGGCTTCATTCGCCTTTTCCTCCTCGGCGGAGGCAATAATCTTCTCAAAATATGCAATGACCGCCTTTATCGTCTCGGGATCGTCTATATTTCCGTTTACTATATCTCTTATTGTATTTATCGTTATCGGCGTCGTTTCCTCCTTGGGAGTAAAGGGATAGAGCGACACGAGGGTTCTGACGACGTCAAACGGAAGTCCCTCGACGTTGAATTCGCCTATTGACACGATTTTGTCGCCAACTGCAAGTCCGGCTTTTTCCGCACCGCTTCCGGGGACTGTGCTGAGCACGTAAATCCCCTCCTCAAGACCTCTGGACTTTCTCTCAAATTCATCGGGAGAATATATCGTAAAGCCGTAGACTCCCCTTGAATTGTTGAGAAACGCCGAATCGCTCTCATGATATGAGCTGTAAGGATCCATGGTCGAGAGCATTGTGTTTAAGAAAAGCTTGAAAAGGTAAGGGTTCTCCTTTATGAGCTTACGCAGAAACGCGTCCATAAGCTCCTCTTTCGTGAAATCGTAAAGGTGAGTCTCCTGATAGAGGTTCGATATATCGTCGAAAGCGTCGAAATAGTAACTGTCGAGGTAGTCCTTGTAATTCGGCTTATACCCTGCCTTGCTTCCGTTCGAGTCGTCCTCGTCGTAACGCACGGGCTGTTCAACTTCCTCGTTTTCGTCGCTTCCGTTAAGCTCGGGGTCAAAGTACTTGTAATCGTCGTCGGCGCTTGTGCTCTCGTTCGCGGCAATATATTCGCCGCCCGAAAGCACAGGGTAATTCGCCGCGCTTGCTGTCATTGTTCCGAACGCCGTAAGCAGTGCCGCCGTCACGGCGACTATTCTCATTATGTTCTTTTTCATCGTTGCAATTCTTCCTTTCGTTCTTAAATCCGTTCCTTTTGAATAATCCGTTCTTCTTAAATCAGCAAGCATCGTAAACCGCCGTTATCTCGACTCTCGAATCTTCAATGATAACGTCGTTCGACATAATCGCATACTCAAGCGACACCGAAACCTCGCCGTCCTTTTTCTCGACGGAGAGTCCCGAGGTGTTGACAAAGAAAGTTTTCGGCGCCTCGTAGCCGTAAATCAGCGAGGCTTTGTCGCTTCCGAAGCAGTAGGAGAACGGCTTTCCAACCTCAAAAACGATGTGCGGAATTATACCGTCGCTGCAAGTGAAGCTGACCTTTCCGTCGTGCGAAATGCCGAGGCTTGCGTATGCCGTGCCGCTGTACTCTATCGTGATATCGCCTCTCTGCGAGACGCAGAACGTCCCGGACGAGGTCATCTCGTAGTTTTCGCAGTCGCTGTCGCGACCGAACTGCCACGGAGGTGCGCCGTCGCTGTGCGAATAAGGCTCGAAACCGAAGCTTTCGTAAACGTCGCCGCCTATTTTTTCACCGCACTCACCGTCAATGTTCTCCGACGCGGTGAGAATGCTCGGCACGACAAAGCCGCCTGCGGCGCGCGACGCCTCCTCACCGAGGGTGAGGTGCGAAACGCCGTATATTTCCGAGTAGAAACCGTTCACTATGCGGTGATGCCCCTTGACCGTGACCGACGCCTCGGAGTACGTCATGCCGTCGGGAGTATGTATCGGTAAAGAATCTGCGTACATTTTGGAAATTGCCTTTCAGTTTACTGCGGTAAACCGCGGATCTTGTTCTGCGCAAAGCGTTATTCCGCAGACCTGTTCATTGTATCACAAAACATTCTCCCTTTCAATTCTATTTTGTGAACGTGAGATGTCGTCGGCACGACAAATTACGGCTTATACGGATTTAGACGAAAATTATGCGAAAAAGTTCCGCAAAAGAAGACAGCGTGCCGCGAAGCTTCGCGGCACGCCGTACTCATACCTTCAGAGTGAAAACGTAGTTGAGTCTGCCTCTCGGAGCGGCGTCGCCGTTTACATAGAAGTCCGAGATGTCTGCCTCCTGCATATTGTCAGACCACTTGAACTCAAGGGTAAAGCCGCCGTCGGACAAGCCCGCAAGCTTTCTCGGAACCGAAAGGTGGAGCCTGTTCTTTTCAATGAAGCATTCGGCACAGCCGACCTTTTTCCACGAAAAGCTGCCGTTCCCGGCGCACTCGCACACCGACGACCCCTCAGCCGCAATCTCAACCATGAGGTTATATCCGCTCCACCTTGCGAAAGAGCCGCCCTCGGTGTTCAGGAAGAGCCGCACGGGCTTTCCGCCCGAGAAAGAAACGTTGTTCGTGAACTCGGCATAGAAGAAAAGGTTTTCATAGTCCGCCGCAACCTTCAGGAAGCCGAACTCGTTTCTGCCGGTGTGGTTTTCGTAACGACCGACGGCGTCGTATGCACGGAAGCTTCTCGGTGCGGTATCTCCGGTGTACTCACGGTAGACAATGTTGACGCCGTCCCACTGCGAAAAATCGGAATTTATAGCAACGCTGTGTTTCTTCGTTTCCTCAACCGGCTTTTCCATGCCCTTGAAGCGTCTGACGAACGAAATGAGGTGCATATAGTATGCGTCGCCGTAGCCGCCCTTCATAGGCTCGATGTCACGGCTGTATTCCTCGTTGAACTCGTCCTGTAGGCGTATCGGGTAGCCGTCCATGGGGTAAAGCGTGTTTGTTTTTTCGGTGAGGTACGGCACAAGCCACTCGTTCCACTGCGTGACAAACGCCACGGGTGCGTCGCTGTCGAGGGCAATCTGCGCCTGTTCTTCAAACTGAAAACCGTATTGTGAGGCGTTCTCTCTTGTGTCCTTTGCGCCGTCATGCCACGAACGTCCTATCATCGGTATGCCGTATGCGGCGTCGCCCATTCCCCTGAAGCCGAAGTCCTTGTCCGACTCATACGCCACACGGCAGACGCTCACCGCAATTTCTTCGGGGTTTCCGTTTTCGTCGGTCGCAACCTTTTGCTCTGTTCCCCACGCCCATGTGTTCTCGCTCTGCGGCACGCCCCATGTGGGACTTCTCCACGTAAAGAAATCTCTCACCTCGTCGGGGAGCGACCGCATGGAGTGACATATCATGAGCGGCTTGCCTTTCCAGTAAAAGTACAGCTCCGAGTAGAGTCTCGGTTCATAGAGCTGCTCCCACAAATCCATAAGGTTTCCCGTACCGCAGCCTCTTATCCCGGGCGCGGTGTAAAAGCAGACCTTCGGAGCTTTGAAGCCCTTTGACATATACTCACGGAGAATCTCAAAGAGTGCGAGGTAAGATTTTCTGTAGGTAAAACCGTTGGTGACGTCGAAAAACAGGACGTCTATTCCGGCGTCGATGAACATCTGCACATGGCGGCGAAGCACCCACGGATCCCACGAAAGATAGTAGCCGAAAAGCGGTTCGCCCCAGTGAAGCATGGGCGTATGCTCCGCCGGAGGCCACACGGGACTTTCCGGATGCTCCATGGCGTCGGGCTGTTCCTCAAGGATTTTCGTTATGTCGTAAGGTCCCTGCGTGCCGTGATAGCCGAGCCAAAGGTAGTAGAAAAGTCCGACGATTTTGTCTTTCTTCACACCGCCGACCTCGTCATAGCCGGGGAGCTTTCTTCCGAGATGATCGGTTGCGGTAAGGTTTGAATTGTTTGCGTAAACGATGTTTTCCATTTTCGCACCTCTTTTTGCCTTAAAATGCTGTATTGACATTATTATAAGGTTGTGATATAATAAATTCAAGTACTTTTTTTGCGAAAAAGGTGGTGAAATTTTCGTGGCAAACTGTTACAGCACAGCCGATTTTCTCGGGGACGGAGTAATATCGGTCGAAAGCATCTCCGACACCGCCATCGTACCTGCGCACTCGCACGAGTTTATCGAGATGATATATCTTTCGGAGGGACGTGCTCTTCACACCTGCAAAGGAAAAGCCGAGAGAATGGAGAAAGGCGACTATGTTTTCGTCGATTACGGTACGGTACACGGCTTCACCGAAAAGAGTACGGATTTTCACGCCGTAAGCTGTCTATTCGTGCCGGAATTCATAGACATATCGCTGCGGAACAGCAGGAGCGTTTCGGACATTCTGAAAAACCGTTCGATAGGAATGTTCTCCGCCGAGTATGCCGGGAATATCTTTCACGATGCCGACGGCGGCATTCTGCGTGAGCTTGACTTCATGCTCGATGAATTTACCGGAAAACGCCCGGGATATCTCCAGATGATGAGAAGCGGTCTTTTGAAGATAATAATAACCTCCGTGAGGGGTCTCGGCACAAAGCCCTACAGCGACGACCCTATCGTAAAAAGGATAATCGATTACACCGACGAAAACTACGCCGAGAGCGGCAATCTTTCGCACCTTGCACTTGAGCTTAACTATTCCGTATCAAGGCTCTGCAAGCTGTTCTGTCTTGCCGTCGGCATGAGCTATTCGGAGTATCTGAGGCGCACACGCATACACATAAGCTGCCGTATGCTTGCGGTCGGGAACGACTCCGTCGAAAAGGTTGCGGAGCGTGTGGGGTATGCCGACGTGCGTGCCTACAGAAAGAGCTTTAAGCTCGTTATGGGTACAACTCCGCTGAAATACAGGCTTTCTCTGAAAAGCGAAAAATAAGACGGCGCAAAAAGAACCCGGCACGGCGTGGGAAAAATACCGTGTCGGGAGGATTTATATCCGCAATAGCTTACTTTAAAAGCTCAGCTGTTTTTTCGTTCACCCACTCACGCATACCGAGAAGCCACTCGGCGGAGTGCGGATAGTCGTCAAAGGTAATCGCCGTCTCGGAATCGAGCTTTTTTATTATCTCCTCACGCGGCATGAGAGTTTCGAGAAGCTCCAGCGCACGCATATCGGAAAGAGCCTCTGCGAACACCTTGAGTCTCGTTGAAGGAAGCGCACCGTTTTCTCCGGGATAAACCGAAAAGCTGTCGCCCGAGGGGAAAGAACCGTCGGCGTCGGTCACGGCAAACGGATCGAGATGACGAAGCGACCAACGGGAATTGTAGAAATTATAACCCCAGTGGAGAAAGCCCTCGACGCCGTACTTATACATCTGCACGCCGAGAATTCTGTTTCTGTAGGCAGGCATTGCCATGAAGCGGTTGCCAACCTTCAGCGACTGTCCGCAACAGTAATATGTCCATAAAGGTTTTACTCCGTTTTCGATAAAGGGCTTTATGTGGTCGCTTGCCGGAATGGGATTCTTCAAGACACCGGACTTATAGAAGTCAAACGAAGAAAGTGCGTCGATTATCGGGTATTCACCGCAAAGCGCACGATCGACGACGTCACGTATTTTTCCGTACTGCTCGAGATGTTCTCTGCTCGGCTCGTCGGATACATGGAAGTAAGTATTCTTATCGACGCCTTTGCTCTTGAGAAACACCGAAAGCTGAGGTAAGAAGCACTTGAGGAAGCTCGTGTACTCTTTTCCGAGAGCGACCGTATCCCAGCCGAATATCTTCTTTTTCTCGCCATTCACCTCGGCTATGACCTTGGGTGCGTGTTCTCCGCCCCACTGCGTGAAAAGGTGCGATATTTCAAAGTTCACTATTCCGCACTTGTGCGCAAGGTCTATCCAGCGTCCGAGTTTTTCAAAGCCGAAGGTATAGTCATACTTCGTGTCGTTTCCGTTTTCCGTTGCGGTAACATCGACAAGCTGTACAGTTGTGCGCTCTCCGCCGACCTCGGTATCAAGAGGCGGTGTGAACACGGGAGTAAGTATAAGATTGACGCCGCCCTGTGCCGCCATGCGCATGAAGCTCTCGATAAGTTTCCAGTGCCTTTCGGAGAACACGGGTACTTTATAATAGTCGGCGATGCAGTCGGTGTGGAACCACTCCGTGAAAAGAAGCTCCTGCTTGGGAAGCACGGCGTCTATTACCTTAAGAGTAAAGGTTTTTGACACATTGACCGCTGCCTCTTTGCTTGCGATTTGAACCGTGATGCCGTAATCCTTTGCGGCGGTATTCTCGGGAAGCTTCACAGACACCCAAAGCGAGAGGTGCATATCGGGTTTTACGATAATCCTTCCGTCCTCTATCGGGTACATGACATCGGGGAAAAGTCCGGGCTTCGTCGTTATGTAGTGTTCGTCGTGACTGAAAGGATATGCCGGAAGCTCCGACGGAACGTTCTCGACACGGTATACGGTCACATACTCCGCAAGCTCGGATTCAACCGAAACCTCGGCACGAAAGGCGTTGTTCCATGCGCCCTCGCCGTCAGAAAAATACGCAAGCTGGAACGAAAATTCTTCACCGCACAAAGCAGTTCCGCGAGTGTATTCCTCCGCTTTCGGCTCTTCGGCGAGGAAGACCTTTTCAAGAGAAGAGAGAAGTTTTGTTTTCAAAATCATGGCGTTTACCTGCCTTTACACAATTTTACGTATACATTTTACCGCACAAATTCCCTTTTGTATATACTCGCAAGAACACAAAATCTTTGAAATAAGCCACACGTTTTTATATTTTTCCGAAAGAGCTTGACGGAAAAGCGTTTTTGCGGTATAATCGGTAATGTAAAGAGAAAAAAGGACGGCGAATTATGGGAAGAATAAAAAACACGGCAATTCTTGCGCACGTTGACGCCGGCAAGACGACAGTAACCGAAAATCTTCTGTTCCGCTTCGGAAGCACAAGAAAGGTCGGACGTGTTGACGACGGAACGGCTCACACCGACTACGCCCCCATAGAAAAAACCCGGGGAATATCGGTTTTTGCGTCCTCAACGGCGATTGAGTGCGGTGGTGTGAGAATAAACATAATCGACACACCGGGTCACACCGACTTTGCCGGAGAAACCGAGAGAAGTCTCATGGCGGCTGACGGCGCGGTGCTTGTTGTGTCGGCGGTCGAGGGAGTGGAGTCGTACACCGAGAGCCTTTGGCAGGCGGTGCGCGAGGGAAAGCTTCCGTGCATCATTTTCATAAACAAGACCGACCGTGCCGGAAGCGACACGGCGTCTGCAATATCCGAAATTGAAAGCACTCTCGGCACGAAAACCGTACTTTTCACCGAGGTTATCGGCGAGGGGACAAAGGAGTGCAAAGTCGTGAAGAGTGCGTCTGCAAATGCGGAACTTTCGGAGATTCTCTCTGACTTTGACGACGGGATACTCGAAGCTTTTCTCGACGGCAGAGAGATTCCGTTTGAAAGAATGCTTCCCGTACTCACAGGGTGCATGAGAGACGGCAGTGTGACTCCGGTATTTTGCGGAAGCGCGCTGTATTCGGTTGGAATAGACGAGCTTGCGGAGGGTATGGCAATGTTTCTTCCCGACGCAGTTCGCGACGAAACCGGCACGCCGTCCGGTGTCATATACAAAATTGAGCATGACAAAACCATGGGAAAGCTTGCGCACATAAGAATGTTCGGCGGCACGCTGAACGCACGCGACGAGGTAGAGCTGCGGTCTCCGGAGGAAGCGTCTGACAAATCCGAAGCGTCAGACGAAAGCGAAAAGCGTATCGGCAAAATATCGCAGATACGCCGTACGGACGGAGAGAAGTTCTGTGACACGGGTCGTGTTTCGGCAGGCGACATTGCGGTGCTGTGCGGTCTTTCCGACGCTAAAGTTTCCGACATAATCGGCGACGCCGTTCCCGAGGCGGTTCACTCTCTTGCAAACCCGTTTCTTCGTGTAAAGGCTGTGCCGAAGGACAAGTCAAAGCTCACCGCTCTTGCGGCGGCGTTAAGGGAGCTTTCGGACGAAGAGCCTTACATGAACAGTGAATGGGAAAAGACGGAGGGTGAAATAACTCTGCGCATAACCGGAAAGATTCAGCTCGAGGTCCTGTCGCTTCTTCTGCGCGAGAGATACGGACTCGAGGCCGATTTTACGCCGCCGACGGTAATATACCGTGAGACGCCGATAAAGGCCGCCGAGGGGTACGAGTGCTACACGATGCCGAAGCCGTGCTGGGCTGTTGTGCGTCTTCTCATTGAGCCGACTCCGAGAGGAAGCGGAATATCCTACGACAGTGGAAACGTCCCCAACAACAAGCTTTTCTACAAATATCAGGAGCACATACGCCGCTCGGTATTTGAAAGTGCGCACCAAGGCATACACGGCTGGGAGGTAACGGACTTTTGTGCGACTCTTCTTGACGGTGAACACCACACAATTCACACTCACCCTCTTGATTTCTTCCTTGCGACTCCGATAGCTTTCCTGCGCGGGTTGACGAACTGCGGTTCACGTCTTCTCGAACCGACTCTCAAGGTGAGGTTCACCGCTCTGGAGGAGTACATGAGCAAAATTATCGGAGACGTAACCGTTATGAGAGGTGAATTCGATTCTCCTGTCATCGCCGGTGGAAAATGCTGCGTCGAAGCGATAATACCGGCGTCGGAGTGCATGGACTACCCGGTGAAATTTGCGTCGATAACCTCCGGAAAGGGTCGGCTTCGCTCGTCGTTTTACGGCTACCGCGACTGTCCGGACGGAATAGGATGCGACACGCCGTACAGAGGCGTCTGCCCTCTCGACAGGGCTAAGTGGATACTCTATAAAAGAGGAGCTATACAGTAGTGCAAGCTCTTCGTGTCTGCGCGTTGATGTCGGAAAACGTTAATAGAAAGCGAATAGCGAGGTCAACGACAGCTTCGTTTTTAAACGAACAGTGAGCAGCCTAATCCTCCGTTCCTTAACTTGTCGTGGTAAAGAAAAAAAGCAGTGACGGCTTTACCTGTTTCACTGCTTTTCGTTTTATCTCAAAAATCCGTCGATAATCTTTCTCTCCGCTTCCTCCTCGGTAAGTCCCAGGGTGCGGAGCTTTATTATCTGTTCGCCGGCAATCTTGCCTATCGCCGCCTCGTGGATGAGGGAAGCGTCGAGGTCGCCCGCGTAAAGCTCGGGAATCGCCGTAACCTTGCCGTTGTCCGCAAGTATTGCGTCGCACTCCGAATGACCCGTGCACTTGCAGTTTCCCTTTATTATCGAGTGATATCCCTGCACTGAATCGCCCTTTGCAACCGAACGGGACACAAGGTCAACACCGCTGTCCTCACCGTCGAGGGAGATATCGTAGAACGACTTTGCACTCTCGGAATTGTCGGTGAGAAGTCTCTCTCTTATAACGAGTCTCGCACCGGCTTCAAGCGTTGCGACGGTCTTTCTCTCGCTCTTCGTGACGCCGCCTATCTGAGCCGTGTCCATTTCCATGTATGCGTTCTCGCCTATTTTGCAGTCTGTCACGGGGTTGATGTTCTTCTGACCTCTTCCCTTGCCGCTTCCGAGGTGCTTTTCACGGTAGACAACCTTTGCGTTCTTTCCGATAAAGAAACGGTGTATGCCGTTGTGACGCGCCTCTTCTTCACCGTCGGAATGTACTCCGCAGCCGGCGATTATGATAACGTCCGCACCGTCCTCGACGTAGAAATCGTTGTACACAAGGTCGTCAACTCCGGCGTGCGTGATACAGGCGGGAATGTAAACCGACTCGCCTGCGGTCTTGCCGCTGATGTAAATATTTATGCCGGGGTTGTCGGTCTTGCTCTCTATCTTTATATTTTCGGTCGAACGTCTTCCGGCACAGCCGCCGTCCTGTCTTATGTTGTAGGCACTCTTTGTCGAGTCGTCCGTCCAGTCGGAGACTTCTTTCAAAAGTTCGCCCGTTACTTTATTCATTTCGTCCATCTCAATACGTCTCCTTTACGTTCTTGCCGAGGGGGCAGTGTCCTCTTTTTTCGTTTTCGAGAAGCGACGGAAGTATATCTCCGCTGTCGCCCTCGGTGCGCACCTTGCCGTCGGCGATAACGACTATTCTGTCGGCGATATCCATAATGCGCTCTTGGTGGGATATGATGAGAAGCGAGCGTTCGCTGTCCTTTTTCAGCGTTTTGAACGCCTCAATGAGGCTTGCGAAGCTCCAAAGGTCAACTCCTGCCTCAGGTTCGTCGAACACTATCATTCTCGCATTTTTGCGTGCAAGAACCGTCGCTATCTCTATGCGCTTGCTCTCGCCGCCCGAGAGGTTTGCGTTGACCTCACGGTCAATGTACTCGTGTGCGCAGAGTCCGACCTTGCCGAGAATATCGCATATTCTGTCCTCGCCGAGCTTTTCCTCCGCAGAGAGTTCGAGAAGGTTTCTTATGGTAATCCCCTTGAAGCGCACCGGCTGTTGAAACGCATAAGCTATTCCGCTCTTCGCTCTCTCTGTGATATCGAGATCGGTTATGTCCTTACCGTCTAAAACTATACTTCCCTCCGACGGTGTATAAAGCCCTGCGATAACCTTTGCAATGGAGGTTTTGCCGCCGCCGTTCGGGCCTGTGACGACGGTGAGCTTTCCGTCGGGGACGGTGAGGTTTATACCTTTTAATATTTCGTCTCCGCCGTCTGTTTTCCAGCGGATATTTTTAAGTTCGAGCATCTCTTATATTTTTCCTTTCGTTTGGATTCAAAAACTATTATTGCGCCGCAAAGAGGTTCTCATTCGCAGCCATGTTATATTATAGACGAAGAGAAAAGAATTGTCAAGAGAAACGTCGATAAATGCACCGAAATGTTACAACGGCGCAAAAAAAGACGCAGAAGCCGAAACCTCTGCGCCGAAACTGTGTGAAATCAGAGCTTGATGTACTTCTTGAGTGCGTCCGCCGCAACCTTGAACGCTTCTTCGCCGGAGGAATACTCCTTGATTATCTCGCCCTCTTTTTTGTGTTCGAGAACCTCGAGTCCCTTGAACACGGTGAGGTGGGGTTCGAGAGTGAGGATAACCTCTCCGTCGAAGTCACGGTCAACGTCGGCAAGCATCTCGGGAATTCTGCCGTAGCCGTCGCCGGTGGGAACTATGCGTGCTTCGCCGTAAGCGTCCTTGATGTGGAAGTAGAGAATGTGATCCTTGAGCGTGTTGTAACCGTAGGGATACGGCTCGTCGCCCATGCAGATGAAGTTAGCCGGGTCGAATACGCACTTGATTCTGCCGCCGAACTCCTTCTGAATGTCAAGGCATCTCTCGACACTGTCGCCGTAAATACCTCTCTCGTTTTCGTGGCAGAGAAGGACATCCTCAGCCTCCGCAATTTCAAGCATAGCCGCGAGTCTCTTCATGACCTCGTCACGCATCTCGCTCACAGGTTCGCCGTGGTCGGGATAGAAGCTGAACATTCTTATCTTCTTTGTCTCGAAAATCTTTGCAAGCTTTATAACGTGGCGAAGCTCTTCGAGGTGCGGTTCAAAGGGATCGGTTATCTTTATCTTGCCGATAGGAGAGCCGATGCACGAAACCTTTATTCCGTTTGCATCAAACTTTGCCTTTACCTCTCTTGCCTTTTCCTCGGTGATATGCGCGATATTGGTGCCGTCAACACCTCTTATTTCGAGCATTCCTATGCCGTTCGCCTTG
Source organism: uncultured Eubacteriales bacterium (assembly GCA_934502885.1). Taxonomy (GTDB): domain Bacteria; phylum Bacillota; class Clostridia; order Oscillospirales; family CAG-382; genus CAKSUT01. Next base: position 122,768 of record CAKSUT010000003.1, read on the forward strand.
AGTCCCTCGATCTGCTTGTCTATCACGGGAGAGTATTCGTCCGCAAATGCGCTGAGTACAAACTTTGCCATTGGTATTACCAACCTTTCTTTTGTGGATTCTGTTTACGGCTACATTATAGTCCGTATACTCCGCAAAATCAAGTCTTTCGGTGCATTTGTGTTGTTTTTTGAAATATTTTCATCAAAAACTTGCATTTCGGCAAAGCGTTCAATGCGCCGCCTGCGCTTTTTCCATGCGTTTCCAGCTCACAAGACCGTAAAGGTCGTTTACGAGAAAAGCAACGAAGCACACAACGACAGAGATATACGCCGTGTTTTCAAACGACGCCATGATCCACAGCACGATAAGCACAACGTCGTTTGCGGCGTATCCTGCGGCGTAATACGGGCTTCTTCTGAGAGTGAGATAAACGGGAATAAACGAGGTTGTGACGGAGAGCGTACTCGGCACGATATTCGCCGTTCCGAGGGCTTTGAGAATAAAGTAGAAAAGCACGGTCACGGCAATCGCCATCACCCACATGAATATATGCTCCCTCCCGGATATTTTCCCGACCTTCACCTGCGAACGGTTGCCCTCAAAGGGGTGCTTAAGCCACGCTATAAACGACGCCGCGGACATCGGCATTGTCATTCAGAGGTAGGTCGCCATTTCTCCGTAGTAGGCGAAGGTATACGAGAATACACCGTACATTATGCTGAAAACAACCATGAGCGCAAGCCCAAAAGGATTGCCTTTTGCGTTTAAAATGAGCGAGGTTACTCCCACAAGCGACGCCGCAAGGGTGAGAAGTCCGTTTCCGCCGAAGTGGACGAAGGATATTATTATGGCGGCGACCGATAAACCCCAGAGAAGCTTTTCGGCGGTCGTGAAGTATGCGGAAAGCTGTTTTATTTTTTTCATGCAAATTCTCCTTACAAAAAAATAAAGCACCTGCAACACATCTTCAAAGACCTAACGATGTGTGCAAATGCTTAAAAGCACTTCTACCCGGCGGCAGATTTGTACGGTTCTCCGTACCAACATATATATGTTGAGCTTATTCTATCACATATCCGCTCAAATTGCAATACTTTGTAAATATATTTTCAATTTATTTAAAATGCGTTGAAATCGGAAGCAAGTTGTTGTATAATAACCAATTGCGGCACAAATACACGCATTGGAGTGATACGACATAAAAATTACGTTTAACAGAGTTATAGGCTTTATACACCGTCACACGGTTCTTGCGATAGCGTTTCTTCTTGCCGTCGTGACGTCGTTTATCGTAAAGCCCGACCGTGAATACATAGGATATTTCGACTTTAAGACGCTGAGCTGTCTTTTCTGCACGCTTGCGGTCGTCTGCGCACTCAAGAACATACGCTTTTTCACGTATCTTTCGAGGAAGATAGTCGTCCTTGCCGGGAACGTACGAAGCGCCGTGCTTACTCTCGTCTACATAACCTTTATCGGATCAATGATTCTTGCGAACGACATGGCGCTGATAACCTTTCTCCCTCTCGGTTACTATGTGCTTTCGTCAACCGGAAAGACGGAGTATGCGGCGTTTTGCTTCATCATGCAGAATATATCCGCAAACCTCGGAGGAATGCTCACGCCCTTCGGCAATCCTCAGAACCTCTACATATACTCCCGTTTCGGCATACCGACGGGTGAGTTTATGGGGATAATGCTCTTTCCGTTTCTCCTGTCGGTGACGCTTCTCACGATATGCTGTCTCTTTCTGCCGGGTACGAAAATACATCTCAGCGACAACGAGGACATCGTTCTTCCGGCGGCAAGGACAACGGTATACATCGTGCTTTTCGTTCTTGCCATTGCGGTTGTATTCAGGGCGGTAAACTATATTGTCGGCTTTGCCGTAATTCTTGCGGCGATGCTCTTTCTCGACCGTGAGGCTCTGGGAAAGGTTGACTATGCACTTCTCGGAACCTTCACCTGCTTTTTCATCTTCGCCGGGAATATGTCGAGAATAGGTGCGGTGCGTGAGTTTATCGGCACGCTTCTCGAAAAGAACACGCTTCTCGTATCTACTCTCTCCTGTCAGTTTATAAGCAACGTGCCGTCGGCGATACTTCTGTCACGCTTCACAGAAAACTATCCGTCGCTTCTTGTCGGCGTAAACATAGGCGGCGTCGGCACTCTCATCGCTTCTCTTGCAAGCCTTATCACATTCAGCGAATACACCGCCCACTTCCCCGGCAGAAAGAGCGTCCTGCGCTACCTCGGTTTGTTCTCGGCGTTCAACTTCGGCTTCCTTATCGTACTCACGCTCTTCTGCTCGATTGTTTTGGGGATGAAGTGATCGCTGAAAAATATGACGTCCGCCACAAACCTTAACCGGAATGAGGCGGACACTTTTTACCTCATCTCCTCGACATAGTAAACGTAGTCGATAGAGGCAAGGGCCTTTATGATTTCGCTGTGGGTTTTGTACTTCTTAAGCTCCTTGCTTTCGATTGAGAGAGCTATCGAGTAAACGCTGAGTCCCGAGCTTATGTACGCCGGGTTTGACTCTATCTCGTCAACGGCAAGACCGAGAGTCCTTATTGTCGTGATAAACTCACGGAGCTTGCTGCCGCTGTTGAGTTCAAGGTGTATTTCAAAATGGTTGGAACGGTTTTTCAAATATATCTCAAACTTCGGAAACAGCGACAGGCAGCACAGAAGCACCGCAAACGAAATGAGAGTCACCGTGTAAAGTCCTGCGCCTGCCGCAAGTCCTATAAGTCCGCACGCCCAAAGACCGACCGCCGTCGTGAGTCCCTTTATCTGATTCTTCGAGCTGAACATCATCGAGTTTACGCATATTGTCGCCGCTCCCACGACTATCGCCGCCGATATGAGGCTGAACGATGCGCCGTAAACTGTGCTCATGTACACGTCGAGTATTGAACCGACCGTTGCCGCAAGCGACAGAAGTATAAAGGTTCTCAGTCCTGCGGAATGACGCTTGCTCGACCTCTCACAGCCGATTATCGTTGCAAGAGCTATCGAGAGTGCAATTCTCAAAGTAGCCGATGCGGCGTTAAGTCCGACCGACCACTCACCCAAAAACACGGCAATCGGATCTGACGCCGCTCTTATTATATTCATCGGTATATCCATAGTTACAACCCTTCCTTTCGGTATTTATCTTGCGCCGAAACGGCGGCGGTTCATCGTGTAGTATGCGTCGAGCTGATCCTTGGCGGCGGCGTCGAACGCCTGCTCCTCCTCGGACACGGTATACTCCGGAAGCTCGCTTCTTATCTTGTTTATGCGCTCTATGAGAAGCTCGACGTCATTTTTCTTCTTGCCCTCGGCGTCGGTTTCCTCAACGGGAGCTATATCCTCTATCTTATCGGAATACGACCCTGAGAGATACAGAGACAGGCTTGCAAGCGCCGGACCCGCCATCTCGTAGAGCACGCTTGAGGCAAGTATTATCGTTTCAAGCGATTCTCCGACAGTACCTCCGAGCGTTCTTGCACCGAGAGCGGCAAGACCTATCGTGACTCCTGCCTGCGGTATGAGTGCAAGACCGAGGTAATCCCTCACCTTTCTGTCCTTCTTACAGACGGCGCATCCCAAGAATGCACCGGCGTATTTGCCGACGATTCTCACAATAAAGTAAATAACGCCCACAACTATAAGCGGCGTTGCGCCTATGCTTCCAGACGTGCTGAAAAGTGCGTCTATGCGGAAGTTGAGTCCCGAGCGGACGAAAAACAACAGAAGTATCGGCGGACTGAAATAGTTGAGCTGTTTGAAAAGCTTGTCGTCGTCGGCAATGTTTCGGTAGACCGTACCCATTGACATACAACCGAGAAGCGGCGATATTTCAAGCACCGCACAGATTCCGCAGAACGTAAACAGAAGCGAAATGAGAATGATAAGCCTGTTGTCGGTCGAACGCTTTGATATGAGAAGCTTCAGTATAAATCCGAAAAGTCCGCCGAGAGCAAGCACCGCAAGGTTAGACAGAAGCGGCACTATTATACTCATTACATTGACGCTTGTACTCGACGCCGCACTCTGCGCAAGCGATATTGCGATACTGTAGGCAAGAAGCGCGATTATATCGTCAATTACGACAACCTGCAAAAGGGTGTTGACAAAGTCTCCCTTTGCGCCGGTCTGGCGTATTGTCATCATGGTTGACGTAGACGAAGTCGCCGTTGCAAGAGCCGCAAGGACTATCGAGAACGAAAAATCAAGATGAAGCACGGTAAACGAGACGAAGAATATGAGTATCGCCGCAAGAAGCGCTTCAAACATGGTTATGATGATTACCTTTGCGCTGTTCTGCTTTATCACGGAGAGCTTGAAGTACTCGCCCGACGAGAATGCGATAAACGCAAGGGCAATATCCGACAGAAACTCCATGCCGTCAATGACGGTTCTCGGAACAAGGTCGAGACAAAAGCTCCCGAGAAGAACGCCTGCAAGAATATATGCGGTCACGTTCGGAAGATGAAGCCGCTTTGTTATTCTCGTTGCGGCAAAGCCCGTGAAAAACATAAGCGCTGTTGAGATTATTATCGACGCAACGGTTGATGTTCCCCGAAGTGCCGTTTGAATATAGCCTAACAAACAATTACCTCCTCTTTAACGATAAATATTTACTCTTTCGATCTTGAAAGATAATATATTATATGATACACTATTGTTCCATAAAGTCAAATGATATTATTTTGTGAGTACATAAATATTTTTAATGGAGGTTCGAATGCTTGATATAAAAACCGACACGCTCATTGCCGTTGCAGAGGAAAAAAAGTTCACCGCTGCCGCCGAAAAGCTCTCGCTGACACAGCCTGCGGTAAGTCATCAGATAGGCAAGCTTGAGGAGGAGCTGGGGTGCAGGCTCTTTTTGCGCGGAAACGGTGATTTCAGGCTGACTCCGGAGGGTGAGATCGCCGTGAAATACGCAAGGCGCTTCAAGGCGATGTACGCAAAAATGCTCACCGAAATAGACGACTGCGGAAAGAATCTCACCAAGGTGAGAATAGGCATAACGCACACCGCCGAGAGCAGTCTTATCGCCGAGGCACTCGCAAAGTGCGGAAGCTCGGAGAGCGGAGTTTTGATAACAATAATTACTGATACGATAAAAAATCTTTATAGTATGCTTGAAAATTATGAGCTTGACATAGCCATAGTGGAAGACAAACCGACAAATCCCGGGCTTTATTCGGTGATGCTTGATACCGATTACCTCGTGTGCGTAATGTCGAACAACAATCCGCTTGCGAAGCAGTCGATGGTAACTCTCGGTGAGATAAAGAGACAGAGAATGATACTCCGTCTTCCGTCGTCGGCAACGCGAATGCTCTTTGAAGCGACTCTTGAAAGTCTCGGCGAGTCGATAGACTCCTTCAACGTCGTACTCGAGGTTGACAACATAGCGACGATAAAGAACCTCATAAGAAAGGATTTCGGAGTGTCGATACTTCCGAGAAGTGCGTGCCTCGACGAGCTTGGCAAAAAGAAAATCACGGCACTGCCCATAGAAAACCTCAGCATGGTACGTGAGACCAATATAGTTTACAAGAAGGACTTTTCCCACACGGGAATACTCAAGGATATAACCCGTGCGTACAAGGACATCGAGAGAAAAGAGTAAGGAGGAAACGGTATGCAGGAGATAAAATGCCCGAAATGCGGCGAAGTATTCACGGTGGACGAATCGGGATATGCGGCGATAGTGAAGCAGGTAAGAGACCGTGAGTTTGAAAAAGAGCTTGAGGCGAGAAATCTTTCGGCGGTAAAGCTTGTCGAAACGGAGGCAAAGATAAAATTCGACGAAGAGCTTCGCCGCAAGGACGATGAAATAAACGCTCTGCGTTCCGCAATAGAGTCGGGCGACGCCGCAAAGAAGCTTGCCGTAAGTGACGCCGAAACAAAGAAGAACCGCGAAATATCCGAGAAGGACGCTGTAATCGCGGAGCTTCGCGCAAAGCTTGACGCGGCGGCAGGCGAGAGAAAGCTTGCGGTAAACGAGGCGGTGAACGAAAAGGAGACCGAGATACTCTCCCTCAAAGCGAAGCTCGAAAGCAAGGAAAACGAATCGGCTCTTGCCGTAAAGGTTGCCGTCGCAGAGAAGGACGAGGAGCTGTCAAAACAACGCGAGAAAATTGCGCTGTTAAACGGAAAAATCGAAGCGGAGGCAAAGTCGGCAGAGCTGAATGCGCAGTCAATCAGGGAGAAGTACGAGGAAAAACTGCACGATAAGGATGATCAGATTGCCTACTACAAGGATTTAAAGGCACGTCAGTCAACGAAAATGGTCGGCGAAACCCTCGAACAGCACTGCGAGATTGAGTTCAACCGTCTTCGTGCAACAGGCTTCAGAAACGCCTACTTCGAAAAGGACAACGACGCACGCACCGGAAGCAAGGGAGACTACATATTCCGCGAAAGCGACGAGGACGGCACAGAGTTTATCTCGATAATGTTCGAGATGAAAAACGAGATGTCGGAGACTGCGACAAAGCACAAAAACGAGGACTTCTTCAAGGAGCTTGACAAGGACAGAAACGAGAAAAAGTGCGAGTATGCGGTGCTTGTGTCTCTTCTCGAAGCGGACAGCGAGCTTTACAATTCCGGAATAGTCGATGTTTCGTACAGGTATCCGAAGATGTACGTAATTCGTCCGCAGTTCTTCATTCCGATGATAACGCTTCTGCGAAACGCTGCGCAGGAGTCGCTTTCATACCGCCGTCAGCTTATAAGTATGCAGAACCAGAACATCGATATCTCGCATTTTGAAGACGACATGAACGATTTCAAGGATAAGTTTTCACGCAACTACAGACTCGCAAGCGAGAAGTTCTCCAAGGCAATCGAGGAGATAGACAAGACCATCGACCACCTGCAAAAGACAAAGGATGCGCTTCTTTCCTCCGAGAACAATCTGCGCCTTGCGAACAACAAAGCGGAGGAGCTGTCGATAAAGCGTCTTACGAAGAATAACCCCACCATGGCCGAAAAGTTCGCCGCACTGAAGGCTGAGGACGCGAAGCCGGAGAATAACGAATAAGAGATAAAAAATCCGCGGCATATATGCCGCGGATTTTTCGATCATAATGCAATTCGGCTTCGTCGAAAACCGTTCTGTCCTAAGCCTTTGGTGTTTCGGAGGAATCAGACAACAAGGAAGAACTTTACGAGGAAGAGTGCGGAAATTACATATGTAAGTATCGAAACTTCCTTTGCCTTGCCGGTGAACACCTTGATAATCGTGTAGGAGATGAGTCCGAGACCGATGCCGTGACCGATAGAACCGGAGACAGGCATTGCGATTATCATGAGCGCAACGGGAAGACCTTGTGTGATATCGTCGAAGTTTACGTTCTTAAGACCTCCGAGCATGAGGAAGCCGACATAGATAAGTGCTGCTGAGGTTGCCGGTGCCGGGATAACTGCGGCGATGGGGGCGATAAACATACAAGCGAGGAACATAATGCCTGTCGTGAGTGCGGTAAGACCGGTTCTGCCGCCTGCCTCAACTCCCGATGCGGACTCAACGAAGGTGGTAACGGTGGAGGTACCTGTAACGGAACCTGCAACGGTACCGATAGCGTCGGCAAGAAGAGCCTCCTTCATGTTGGGCATATTGCCGTCTTTATCAACCATTCCGGCACGGGAGGCTGTACCTACGAGAGTGCCTATGGTATCGAACATATCGATAATGCAGAAAGTGATGACGAGAGTCGTTACGGTGAAGAAGCCGACGTTTACGAGTCCGGCAAAGTTAAACTTGAAGAGAGTCGTCTCGACAAGATCGCCGAACGGAGGAATAAAGCCTTCGGGCTTTATGCTTGCAAAGGGATTGATGCCGAATATTGCAAAATCAGCAACCCAGTGAACAACCGACGCACCGAGCATACCGAAAAGAACCGCACCCTTTACCTTGTGGTGTGCAAGAATCACTATGAGGAAGAGTCCGATAAACATCGTGACAACCGAGAGAACCATTCTGTTGTAGCCGCTTCCCATTGCGTTGAGAGCGTATTTGGGAGTGAGCGCACCGAAGAAGTCTCTCATCATAAAGAACGGACCGCCGTTTTCGGAATAAACGCCGGCATTCGAGCCGAAGCCGATGTTGAGGAGCATAAGTCCTATCGCAGGAGCGATACCGAAACGGACGCCGAGAGGAATAGACTCAACTATCTTCTCTCTTACATTGAGTACGGAAAGAACACAGAACACAATACCCTCAATGAGGATTATGCACAGTCCCGCTCTGAACGACTCAAGATAAGTGAGACCGACGAAGGTCATATTTGTAACGACGTATGCGAAAAAGCTGTTGAGTCCCATACCGGGCGCCATTGCAAAGGGCTTGTTTGCGGCGAATGCCATGACGAACGTGCCGATTGCGGAGGAAATACAGGTTGCGAGGAACACTGCGTTCCAGAGGTTCTGACCTTCAGCGCCAAAGTTTGTGAGAAGGTTCGGGTTCAGTGCGACAATGTACGCCATTGTCATGAACGTTGTAAGACCGGCGATTATTTCTGTCTTGACTGTAGTGCCGTTTTCCTTGAGACGGAATAACTTTTCCATTTCTTTGAAACACCTCTTATTTTATTTTTTGCGTGCGGCACCGTGAAAGCACACCGCACAACGACATAAGTATACCACAGTTTCCGTTTTTCGTCAACGATTTGGAATGCAAAAGTCAAAAATCGTCTCTTTGCACAAAATTAACACCGACTCACTGTCAAAAAAGACGGTAAGTTTCCGCACATTTTCGAAAACAATGCGGCGTGCCGCATAAAAATTCACGGCACACCGCATATTTTTCCTTATTTTACTCTCGCGAAACAGAGTATAGAGTTTCTGTCAAAACCCGAGAGTTTCTTTGTCTCAACCGTTCCGGCGCACGCTGACGCATGAACCGCAAGTCCTTCTCCGATATACATTGCGACATGACCTTTCATGTATATTATATCGCCTGAGCGAAGGTCGCTTTCCTGTATTTCATACACATACCTGCCGTCAAACGCCGAGTCTCTGAACATCGTCTTTCCGCACAGTCCGTATGCCGTGAACACAAGCCCCGAGCAGTCTATCCCGGAGGGCGACTTTCCGCCCCACCTGTACGGAGTGCCGACATAAGAAAGTGCATACTTCGCGGCGCGTTCGCCGACGGGAAGCTGCGCATAATTATCTCTGAAAGCTTCCTTTCTTGCGTAAAACGCTCTTCCGCTCAAAAGCACCTTCAAAAACCTTTCGTTCACGTACTCGTCGGAGAGTATAACCCGCGAACCTCTCGGAAGCGTAAGTATCGGCGCGCCTCTGTATTCGGGAGTCGGAAGAAGGTCGCACCACGATGAATACACTGTTGACGCAGCTTTGCGGAATTGCGGCTCGGCACGTCTTGAGGTATCGCGTGCTCTTAGATAGCCGCGGTAGCCGTAGTCGGTCTCGCAGAAGAAATATTCTCCGCCCTTGAGAATGCGGATATTCGTTCCGAAAAGGAGAGAATCGGTCATTTCGGAGTTTCCGTCCGGTTCCTTATAAAGCGGCGCCTCGGGGACATTCACAAAATGCGACCTGTCGTCTGAGGCTGTCGGTGTTGCGGCTGTGCGGAACATTATGCGGATAATCTTCATTGCCGTGCCGTCGGGCGTACTCTCGGGACGAAGCGTTATATCGGCGCATTTTGCGTACATAGGCGCGCGCTTTTCGTATATTTCGCGAAGTCCCGCCTCTCCCCTTGCGGCAAGAGGACGTTTACCGCTTCTGCCGGCAATAACGCGCTGCAAGCACTGTGAAAACTGCGCGTCTATGAAAACGGTCTTTCCCGTGCTTCTCATTACGGCAGTGTTTTCTTGGCGCATCGGTGTGCCGCCTCCGCAGGAAACGACGAGGTTTTCACGTTCGGATATCTCTCTCAGAACTCCGCTTTCAAGTTCTCTGAAACAGTCCTCGCCTTTAGCCGCAAATATTCCGGTTATGTCGCCGTACCTTTCGGTTATCACCGCGTCAAGGTCAACAAATTCCCTCCCGGTCTTTGCGGCAAGCTTCTTCCCCACCGTCGTTTTTCCGCAGCCCATGAATCCGCACAGGTATATATTGTTCAATATCCGTCCCCCGTTCGTTAAACAGTACTCAATCAATTATATGCGCAGTTCGTACATATATAATACAAGTCACTTACCTCTTATAATACTGATAGAGGTTGCATTTTATCATGCCGTTGTAGAGCTTGCGCACCTTGTCGGCTTTTCTGCCGTAGAGACGTTCAAATTCCTCTTCCGACGTGATAAGGTACATCTGCCACGGCGGAACAACCTTGGTAAGCACCCGACCGAGCTTGCGGTAAAGTTCCCTTGCCTCTGAAATACTCGCCATTCTCTCGCCGTAGGGCGGATTGAACACGAGAGTCGTGCGAATGTCGTGCTTCTCAATTTTCAGTGCGTCCTTGCGGAACACGTCTATGCAGTCGGAGACACCGGCACGTGCGGCGTTGGCTTTCGTAAGCTCCACGCAGTCCGCATCTATATCCGACGCAAAAGCGTGGAAGCCGTTTTTCACGGCGGCGTCTCTCGCTTCGACACGCGCATTTCTCCAAACGGGCTTAGGGATAAACTCAAAATGCTCCGCGGCAAAACGTCTTGCAATACCGGGTGCGATGTTTCTCATCATGAGCGACGCTTCAATAGGAAGCGTACCGGAACCGCAGAACGGATCCCAGAAAAGGACGTTCTCACGGGGTCTCGAGAGCTTCACTATCGCCGCCGCAAGAGTTTCCCTTATCGGCGCGTCGTTCGCCTCGGTGCGGTATCCGCGCTTGAAAAGCGGGTTTCCGCTTGTGTCTATCATAAGGCACGCTTTGTCGTTGAGAATGAAAAACTCTATGCGAACCTTGGTTTTGCACTCGGGGAAAATACTTATCGGGTATTTCGTCTTAAGTCTTTCGACTATCGCTTTTTTGACAATGCTCTGACAGTCGGGAATGCTGAAAAGCTTTGAGCGCACCGAATGACCGCTGACGGGGAATGCGTCCTCACTTCCGATAAAATCCTCCCACGGAAGAGCCTTTACTCCGTCGAAAAGCTCCGTGAACGACTCCGCACGGAACGAACCGACGACTATGTACAGCCTTTCGGCACAGCGAAGCCACATATTGCACCTTGCGACAGCGTCAATACCTCCCGTGAAATACACTCTGCCGTCTATCGTCTCGGTTCTCTCATAGCCGAGCGCATCTATTTCTTCGCCGACAAGTCCCTCGAGTCCGAAAAGACAGGTGGCGGCGTAGTTCAACTTATCATTCATGCGGTATTACTTCTCCTTTTTGTCACCGAGGTCGGCGTAAAGCTTTTTATAATCCTTGCCGTCGTTGCGCACCCTTGCGGCAAGTCCGCGGAAAACGAGGTAAACCGCGCATATTACGGCGTAAACTATAATGAATATGAAGGAAACGTACATAAAGTTTCCGAGAAGCGAATACTTGCCCAAAAGCACGAAAAACGAAACGTAAACTCCGATGTACGTGACGGCAAAGTTTGCAAGCACCTTGAAAATCATGTCGGTTTTCATCGCAGACGCAACCGTCACCGCAAGCGACAGGAACGCCGAAAAGCAGAGTATCGCACCGAAAAGTATGATTCTTGTGCCGAATACGGCGAAACCGTCGGCGTCACGTGTTATGTTGTTCTCAATCATGCTGCCGGCGGCAAGAAAGCCGAGAGTGCCTAAAGTGAAGAATATGCACACCCTTTTCAGAAAATCCGAAAGTCCTCTTAAAAACGTCATTTTCTCAAATCCTTTCCGTAATGCAAATGTGACACAAAGCCATGATAATTATACCCGAAGGCGTTCATATTTTCAAGCGGCTTGCAAATCACGGGTTTGAACATTTTGTAAAATCGCCGTCATTTACTTGAAATGCCGCACGGCGTATGATAAAATATTCCGTGAAATAAATTCGGAGGCGGTTTTTTGAAACGCAATGAAATCTACAGTCTGTCCCTTGCGGCGTGCTTTGCGGCGTTGGGTGCGGTTCTTGTCATAATAGGAGGCTTTTTCGAGGTTCTCGACCTCACGGTTGCGGCGGCGGCATCGCTCACGGTACTTGCCGCAAAAGAGGAGCTTGACGGGAAATACCCCTTTCTCGTGTATGCGGTGGCGTCGGCGGCTTCTCTCATATTCATGCCTCTTCGCAACGCAACTCTTTACTTCGTACTCTTCCTCGGCTACTATCCGCTCATAAAACCAAGGCTTGACGCAGTGCGCAGAAAGTCTAAGCTTCTCAGCTGGGTGCTCAAATTTGCGCTCTTTAATGTGTGCGTTGCGGTTCTTGTTCTTCTCTCGAAGCTCTTTATCGAAACCGACGAGATTTACACACCCTTCATGCTCGTTTCAACCCTCGTTCTTGCCGAGGCGTTTATGTTTTGCTACGACCTTTTCCTCAACGCCGCCGTATTCATATACAGACATAAATTCAAGGGAAAGGTGTTCAAAAGAAGAAAGTAGTTTGCAAATATAAAGTAGTTTGCGAATATATTGAAAGAAGGAACTCAAAATGACAATCGATCTTCACGTTCACACATCGGAGATAAGCCGCTGCGCCGATATATGCGGTGCTGACGTAATAAAACTGTACAGGGAGAAAACCGCCTTTGACGCCGTTGTCGTCACAAACCACATCAACAGCGCTTTCTTCTCCGAGAAAATGAGTCCCGGAGACTGGAAAAGCAAGATAGAGTGGTATATCAACGGATACAAGATCGCCGCAGAAGCCGGAGAACGTGAGGGACTCACGGTGCTTTTCGGATGCGAGCTTTGCATAGACTCCATGGCAAGCGACTACCTTCTCTACGGTGTGACGGAGGATTTTCTGAAAGAGTACGTCAACCTCAACAAGATGAAGCTTTCCGAGGTATCGAAGGTGTGCCGTGACGCCGGCGTTCTGCTTTTTCAGGCGCACCCGTTCAGAGACAACATGAAAATTTCAGATCCCGCTCTTCTTGACGGCGTCGAGGTGTGCAACGGTCATAAGGACCACAATTCGAGAAACGCCTTCGCAAAGCTCTGGGCAGACTGCTACGGGCTATTAAAGAGTGCCGGCTCGGATTTTCACCACCTTGGGAACGAGGGTCGTGCCGGTATCGTAACATCAGCACCTTTAGCCGACGAAAAAGCGCTTACAGACGTGTTAAAGAGCGGCGACTTTCTCATTCTCGAACCGACGGAACGGGGATATTGAAGCATTTTACCTTTCCGTTAGCACTTGCCACGTCCGAGGGACAAACACAAATGTTAAAAAAATGTAAACATCTCACAAAAGCACTTGATTTTTCCTTAGTTTTATATTAGAATATAGACCATAAGATTAGCACTCAAACAGAACGAGTGCCAATTCAAGTAAACAATGCTTGAGAACAAGCGATATACATCAAGGAGGAATTCATCATGACACTTAAACCTCTTGCAGACAGAGTTATAGTAAAGGCTGTTGAAGCCGAGGAAACAACAAAGAGCGGTATTATCCTCACGGGCGCCGCAAAGGAAAAGCCGAGCATGGCGGAAGTAATCGCAGTGGGTCCCGGCGGAGTCGTTGACGGCAAGGAAGTCGTAATGACGGTCAAGGTCGGCGACAAGGTTATCACAAGCAAGTACTCCGGAACCGAAGTAAAGTTCGACGGCGAAGAGTACGTTATCGTAAGACAGAACGATATTCTTGCGGTAGTCGAATAATCAAACAAAGCACATTATCAAAACTCACATATATCGGAGGTAATTTATATGTCTAAAGAGATTGCACACGGCATTGAAGCGAGAAACGCACTTATGAGAGGCGTTGACGCAGTAGCCGATACTGTAAAGATAACACTCGGACCGAAGGGCAGAAACGTAGTACTCGACAAGAAGTACGGCACTCCCCTCATAACAAACGACGGCGTCACAATAGCAAAGGAAATCGAGCTTGAGGACGCTATGGAAAACATGGGCGCACAGCTTCTCAAGGAAGTTGCCACCAAGACAAACGACGCAGCGGGCGACGGCACAACAACCGCAACGCTTCTTGCACAGGCTTTCGTTCACGAGGGCATGAAGAACGTCGTTGCCGGCGCCAACCCCATGATCATCAGAAAGGGTATTCAGAAAGCGGTTGACGCAGCTGTTGACGGACTCAAGGAAATCTCCAAGAAGGTTGACGGCTCAAAGGACATCGCAAGAGTAGGCGCAGTTTCCTCCGCAGACGACACCATAGGCAAGCTCATTGCGGACGCTATGGAAAAGGTAACGGCAGACGGTGTTATCACGGTTGAGGAGTCCAAGAGCGCAGACACTTACTGCGAGGTTGTCGAGGGTATGCAGTTCGACAGAGGATATCTCTCCCCCTACATGGTTACCGATACCGACAAGATGGAAGCCGTTATCGATGATCCGCTCATACTCATCACAGACAAGAAGATCTCCAACATTCAGGAAATTCTTCCCCTCCTTGAGCAGATAGTTCAGGCAGGCAAGAAGCTTGTTATAATCGCTGAGGACATTGAGGGCGAGGCTCTCTCCACCCTTATCGTAAACAAGATAAGAGGTACTTTTACCTGCGTTGCCGTTAAGGCCCCCGGCTTCGGCGACAGAAGAAAGGAAATGCTCACCGATATCGCAATCCTCACGGGCGGCGAGGTAATTTCCGCAGACCTCGGTCTTGAGCTTAAGGACACCACGATGGATCAGCTCGGTCGTGCAAGACAGATCAAGGTCAACAAGGAGAACACGATAATCGTCGGCGGTTCCGGCAATGCTGACGCCATCAAGGGCAGAATCGGTCAGATTAAGTCCGCTATCGAGACCACAACCTCCGATTTCGACCGCGAAAAGCTTCAGGAGAGACTTGCAAAGCTTTCCGGCGGCGTTGCGGTAATCAAGGTAGGTGCGGCAACCGAAACCGAGATGAAGGAAAAGAAGCTCAGAATCGAAGACGCACTCAACGCAACGAAAGCGGCAGTCGAAGAGGGCATCGTTCCCGGCGGCGGCACGGCATTCGTAAACGTTATTCCGAAGGTAGAAGCGGTTCTCGCAGCCTCCGAGGGCGACGAAAAGACAGGCGTTGCGATAGTTCTCAGAGCGCTTGAAGAGCCTATCCGTCAGATAGCACTCAATGCCGGCAAGGACGGCTCGGTAATTCTCGAGAAGATAAAGACAAGCGGCAAGGTCGGCTACGGCTACGACGCATACAACGACACTTACGTTGACATGGTTGACGCCGGAATCGTAGATCCTACCAAGGTATCCCGTTCCGCACTTCAGAATGCGGCGTCGGTTGCTTCCATGATCCTCACCACAGAGGCTCTCGTGGCAGACAAGCCCGAACCCGTTCAGCCCGCTCCCAATCCTGCGGCAGGCGGAATGTATTGATAAAACAAAATAATGTTTGTGAGTCGTGCGGTAAAATGAGCTGCACGGCTCTTTTTGATTGACGATTGACAATTGACAATTGACGATTAGTGTATTTCATTGCAGGCACAGCTTCTTACCGGGGAACACGGCAGATAATCGGAAACGGCTGTCGGTTTGAAGCTCGGTTCTCTCCGATAATGGCAAAAAACAACGGCAGAGTTTTCCCTCCGCCGCTTTGCTGTGTCACTTACTCTTTATTCGTATAACACCCGTGATAACCGCCGACTGTACGGTAAAATGAGCCGCACGGCTCTTTTTGATTGACGATTGACAATTGACAATTGACGATTAGAGTATTTCATTGCAGCACAGCTTCTTACCGGGGAACACGGCAGATAATCGGGAACGGCTGTCGGTTTGAAGCTCGGTTCTCTCCGATAATGGCAAAAAACAACGGCAGAGTTTTTCCTCCGCCGCTTTGCTGTGTCATTTACTGTTTACTTTGCATAACGCTCGTGACAACCGTCAATTTTGCGGCGTCAATTCTGTTTGCGCACAATCGTATACTCGTCTCCGGGTCTGTAGTAGGGGCATTCACGATTTCTGTCCGCATAGAAACGCTCGAGGTCGTCGCAGTCGAGATCCTTCTCGCAGACATAGCAGAGGTAGTCTTCGTCATAGGAATAGTACATACACATCTCACAGTTGGATATCTTTGCCGTCATGATACGTCCCTCCGTTTCCGTTTCGATTTGTCGTTTTCGGTGTGACTCCGTTGCTTCATGGCTCTGCATTTCGGACACCTCCGTTCGGTTCATACATGAACGCCGTTTACGCCTCGGTCAGACTTTCTATGTACACCTCTCCGAAAAGCTCGGGGTTTTCTCTGAGAACCTGATACGCACGCCACACGCTCATAAGCTCGTCAATCTGCCTTCTCGGTATAACGTAGTCCATATCCCTCGTGAGTCCCTTCGCCGTCACCGTTATATTCTGTGCGCTGCTGAGGGCGTCCATGAGCTTTGAAAGAGCGTAGCGCTCGGAATTGGGGCTGTCGAATATTCCGCATATTTCGAGGTCGTTGTCGAGGTCTATGACCTTTTCTTCACGCTGAGCCTCGTCAACCGCAAAGCTCATAATTCTGCCGTCACAGTTGAACAGCATTTCCTCCGTCTGAAGAAGCTCGTCGGTAGAATACGCAAGCACAAGGAAGAACGTAATCTTTCCGTCGCACTCCGAAATTGCCGCCGACAGCATTCCGCCGTGTTCCCCGGCCGCCTTTTTTACGAACTCGACAAAGTTCACGGTTCGCAGTGTAAACGTTCCCAGCTCGTCGTCACGGCTTACGGCAAAGCTCTTGCGAAGCTTTTCGAGAACCTCGATGTTCCCCGGACGGGAGTAGGTCTTTATGCGCGAGAGTATCTCATCGTTTCCGGTGTGGAGATACGCTTCCGAAAGCACCTCGATGACCTCGTTTACGGGAATGCCTTGTTCATCGTCGAGAGCGAGGATGTACTCTGCGTACTCCCTCTTATACTTTTCCTCGGCTTTCGCCACCTTCTCGTCGTTTGAGCCGAGACCTTCGATAAGCGAAAGTGCGCCTGCGTAATCCTTGTTGTTCGCCGCCGCCTCGGCACTTATGAAGATTTCCTCCTCCATAAGGCTGTGTATGCGGTTCTTTTCAAGCTCCACGCTTTCGGCGTCGAGGACTCCCGGCAGTTCGCCGTCAAGGTACTCATACGCTGCCTTGTAGCCGTCGGTTTCGATTATGCTGTCCACCTTTGCGCTGACGTATTCTGCGGCTCTTTCGGCGATCCGCTCTTTCATATTGCGGATTTCCTCATCTGTGAACATTCCCTCTTCGCAGTTGTCAAGCACCTCAACGGCGCCGTCAAAGTCAGCCGACTCTATGCGAAGCTCTATTATGCTCCCAACCGCACCGGTCATATCGTTTTTTGCGGTCTTGTCACAGGATACGAGCGACAGCGCCGTCATGGCGGCAAGGAACATCGCACAGAGTATCCCAGAAGTCTTTCTCATACGTTTTCTCCAATGTCAGTATCTGCATTTGCATTAAGAGTTAAATGCAGCTTGTGCGCACACAATATGCACCTTACCCTACTCTAATTATACCACCTGAGCAACCGTCGTTATACGCAATATAATGTACAATAAGTTAAAATTCATGGAAAGTGGCGGTTGCAATACGGTTTTTGTGTTAAAAAAACGGCAAAGTGGTGATTTTTGTCCGATTTCCGGCACGCATAGAAAAAAGTCGGCGCAATGTTTTTCTCACGGATTTTCGGCGCATTACGCAACTCTCTTCGCTTCCCGGTTCAAATTGCTAAAAAAATTAACATTATATATTCCATACCGCTATTGACAAAACTTTCAAATGAAGATATAATAAGAGAATAATCAGATTTTCACAATATTTTCTTGGAGGTATTACAATGAGCAGAGTTTACAATTTTTCCGCAGGTCCTTCCATGCTTCCGCTCCCTGTCCTTGAACAGGCTGCAGCCGAAATGACTGACTACAACGGAAGCGGAATGTCGGTAATGGAGATGAGCCATCGATCTCCCGTCTACGATGCGATCATCAAGGAAGCGGAAAAAGATCTCCGTACCCTTATGAACATTCCGGACAACTACAAAGTGCTTTTCCTTCAGGGAGGCGCCTCTACGCAGTTCGCCGCAGTGCCGCTCAACCTTATGAAGAACGGCAAGGCTGACTACGTTGTCTCCGGACAGTTCTCTAAGAAGGCTTTTGAAGAAGCCAAGAAGTACGGCGACGTAGAGTGCATTGCAAGCTCCAAGGACAGGAATTTTACATACATTCCCGACATTACTCCCGACATGGTTCGCCCCGATGCGGATTACGTTCACGTTTGCTACAACAACACAATTTTCGGCACGAAGTACCCCGAAGTACCTAATGTAGGCGACAAGGTTCTCGTAGCGGATATGTCCTCCTGCATTCTTTCCGAACCGATTGACGTGACGAAGTTCGGTCTTATCTACGCCGGCGCACAGAAGAACATGGCGCCCGCAGGTCTTACGGTTGTTATCGTAAGAGAGGATCTTCTCGGAACGGCAAAGGAGTTCACTCCCGTTATGCTCGATTACAAGACAATGGCCGACAACGATTCCATGTACAACACTCCCCCGTGCTATGCGATATACGTTGCAGGTCTTGTATACAAGTGGCTTCTCGGTCTCGGCGGTCTTGAGGCAATGAAGAAGATAAACGAGAGAAAAGCGGCTATCCTTTACGATTTCCTCGACTCCTCGAAGCTCTTTAAGCCGGTTGCCGACAAGAAGTACCGTTCGATGATGAACGTAACCTTCGTCACCGGCGACGCTGACCTTGACAAGAAGTTCTGCAAGGAGGCAGACGCCGCAGGCTTCAAGAACGTCAAGGGTCACCGCTCTGTCGGCGGCATGAGAGCGTCCATCTACAACGCCATGCCCACGGAAGGCGTCGAGGCACTCGTTGAATTCATGAAGAAGTTTGAGGCTGAAAACCTTTAATCGATTTCGGCGGGGAGGATGCAGACGCTTGCGTCCCTCCCCGTCTGCGCTTTAAAAGCGTTCCGACTACAATACATAATGTGAGGTAACGACAATGTACAATATTAAAATGCTCAACAAGATTTCGCCCGCAGGCACAAACGTATTCGACAAGGCAAAATACAGCGTAACTCTCGAGTGCGACAGTCCCGACGCCATAATGGTAAGAAGTGCCGCGATGCACGACATGGAGTTTGACTCCAACCTCAAGGCAATTGCAAGAGCAGGTGCCGGCGTAAACAACATTCCGATAGACAAATGCTCCGAAAAGGGCATCGTTGTATTCAACACTCCCGGCGCAAACGCAAATGCGGTAAAGGAGCTTGCAATATGCGCTCTTCTTCTCGCTTCGAGAAAGATAGTCGCCGGCGCAAACTGGGCGCAGTCGCTCAAAGGCAATGTTGAAGACGTCGCAAAGGCAGTCGAAAAGGGCAAGAGCGAATTTGTGGGTCCTGAGCTTGCAGGAAAGACTCTCGGAGTCATCGGTCTCGGTGCTATCGGCGCACAGCTTGCAAACACGGCAATTCACCTCGGCATGAACGTCCTCGGCTACGACCCCTACATCACGGTTGACGCCGCATGGTCGCTTTCCAAGACGGTAAAGCACGAGAAGGATCTCGACAAGATATTCGCAGAAAGCGACTACATTTCGATTCACGTTCCGTCCACTCCCGAGACAAAGTGTATGATAAACACCGGCTCTATCGCAAAAATGAAGAGCGGCGCACGCATAATCAACCTTGCGCGTGCCGATCTTGTCAAGGCAGCAGACATAAAGACTGCAATAGCGGAGGGCAAGATTGCCTCCTACGTCACAGACTTCCCCACGGAGGAGATACTCGGAGTTGACGGCATAGTCGCTATCCCCCACCTCGGTGCTTCCACCCCCGAATCCGAAGACAACTGCGCATACATGGCGGCGGCAGAGCTTATCGACTTCCTCGAAAACGGCAACATCAAGAACAGCGTAAACTACCCGAATGTCTCCATTCCCCGCACAAGCGACACAAGAGTCTGCATCTTTCACAAGAACGTTCCCGAGATGCTCGCAAAGATATCTACCGTGTTCGCGAACGACAAGTTCAACATTGAAAACCTCTTCAACGGCTCAAAGAAGGACAACGCCTACACGCTCGTTGAGGTAAACGGCAAGGTTTCCGACAGCACCGTTGAAAAGATAAAGGGTATTGACGGCGTTGTAAGAGTCACTGTAATAGACTGACAGACGTCAACAGCAGGTAGGCAGCCGAAAGGAATATACAATGAAAAGATTCCATGCGAATTTGCAGAGAAACGCCATAGAACGCAAAGTAACAACGGCGTTTGAAGAGCCGACACCGGAAAAGCGAACTTTTGTAAGCAAGCAGGATAGGCTCGACAAGCAGATATATCTACGTGTTACGGCGAAGGAGTACGACAATATAACGCAAATTGCTAAAATCCGCAACGCAAACCTGAGTGCTTGTATACGAGAAATATTGAGAGAAGAATTTGAGCGTGTGCTCAATGTAGAAGCAAAATAGCTATTATTTACACTTATTTACACATTTTGCTCAACAAAACAGTGCATAAAAGAAGAAAATAAAAGCATGGGAGGCAGATAAAGTTGAAGATAGATTGGAACAGAAAATATACAACAATTGCGGTATACGCCTTTTTGACCGTCGCCGCCTGCATATGCTTTTACGCTCTCGTGCAGTGTTTCCCGTTCATAATGGTGTGGCTCGACAAGGTGTTCTCGGTTCTCAGCCCGTTTATGTACGGCTTTGTCATCGCCTACCTTATCAACCCGGTTCAGAAAGAATTCGCAAAGCTTACAGAGAAAGCGATTATTTGGTGTAAAAAGACCTACGCCGAGAAAAAAGCCGCTTCCGCCGATAAGCCGATAAGGCACAAAAATGAGAGAAAGAACAAAGCTCACGCGGCAAATACGGAGTACACCGCAAGCAAAAAGGCGGTGAAGGCGATAAGCATTATCGCATCGTACCTAATTTTTCTCGCCGTTATCTCGGTATTCCTCACGATACTCGTACCGCAGGTTGCGGAAAGCCTTACAGACATTCGCAGCAACTTCGAGAACTACAGCGAACAGGCGATAGAATTTCTCCAAAAAGCGGCTGACGTGATAGAGGAATACACGCACGTGAACATTTTCAACGACGTCATCGGCGAGACCTTTGCAAGCATTGAGGACTTGCTCTCCAAGGCAAAGGAGCTTTTCAACAAGTACTATCCGTCGATACTGGGATTCCTTGAGAGCCTTGTGCTTGAATTCAAGAACTTCTTCATCGGACTTCTCATCTCGGTTTATATGCTTATCGGTCGCGAACGCTTTAAGGCGCACGCAAAGAAAATTCTCTCAGCTTTCCTGCCTGACAACGCTCTGACAAAGACGTATGAAATAATAAGCGAGGCTGACAGATGCTTCGGCGGCTTTATCGTTGCGAAAATCATAGACTCGACGATAATCGGCATTCTTTGCTTCGTCTGTATGACGCTCTTCGGCTTCCCCTACCCGTTCCTCATAAGCCTTATCGTGGGTGTTACAAACGTAATTCCGTTCTTCGGTCCGTTCATAGGCGGCATACCGTCGGGAATAATCATCTTCCTCACGAGACCGTCAATGACGCTCTTCTTCGTGATACTCATCGTCGTTATCCAACAGCTTGACGGAAACATCATAGGTCCGAAGATAATCGGTCAGACGATAGGTCTTTCGTCGTTCTGGGTGCTTTTCTCACTCATACTTATGGGCGGCTTCTTCGGAATTACCGGTATGATAATAGCCGTTCCCCTCTTCTCGCTTCTCTACAACGAATCAAAGACGATAATAGAAGCGATTTTGCGCAAGAAAGGAAAACCCGAGGATACGGACGCTTACCTAAGTTAAATTTACAAAAGATTACGGTGCGGAAGTCAAGAGCTTCCGCACCGTTTACTTTATCATATTTGATTTTATCTTTTCAGACTGTCGGCATACGCCGTTGCAAGAGCGTCACAGCGTTCGTTTTTTGGATGTCCGGCATGACCCTTGACCCATACAAGCTCAACCTTATGTTTATCGAAAAGATCAAGAAGCTCTGCCCAAAGGTCGGGGTTGAGTGCGGCAGAGCCGTCCGACTTCTTCCAGCCTTTGGCACGCCACGCTTTTGCCCAGCCCTTTGATATGCCGTCAACGAGATACTTTGAGTCGCTTGTGAGCGTCACCTCGCACGGTTCGTTCAGTGCGCGAAGCCCCATTATCGCCGCCGACAGCTCCATACGGTTGTTTGTCGTCGGATTTTCGCCGCCTGACAGTTCCTTTTCTATACCCTTATATTCAAGTATCGCTCCCCAGCCGCCGGGACCGGGATTTCCGCGGCACGCGCCGTCGGTATACAGATTCACCTTTTTCACTCCGTACTGCCTCCGTCCGTTTCGTCAGAGCCGTCGGTACTTTCATCGCCTGCGGCGGAATCGGAGACATCGAAAGACACATCGGGGTCTGTATGCCTTGTGTACTCCGCCTTGCCGAGCATGAGAGTGTCGCCGTCAATCGAAATATCAAAGGTTATGCCGTATTTCTCACCCTCTTCGGTGTAGAGGTTTATTTTTTTGCCGTCAAGCTTATAATACGATACAGAGTCCTCGGGACTCTCGAAATTGTGAAGCACTTTTCCGTCCTCGGTAAACTCGAGTATATCCACCGACGACGCCCAGTAACCATCGCAGAGCTTCTGTTTCAGATTTGCGGAGCCGCAAGCCGCAAGACACAACACAGCGCAAACAACCGCCGCCGAACGAAGTATTTTTTTCATATACAGATCATTCCTTAAAAAAGATACCCATATGATACCACAAAATGCGCCCGATTTCAAGTCAAGTTCGGCACCTTGCCGCAATTTTACATTTTGCGAACAGATTATTAATATCTCTCGCGCCTGTCGGTCTGACCGAGAAGATAGTCAATGCTCGTGTTGTAGAATTTTGACAGACGTATCAAAACGTCGGTCGGAATATCGTTCTCACCCGTCTCATATTTTGAATAGCCCGTCTGCGACATCCCGAGCATTCTTGCCACCTGCGTCTGCGTCAAATCGCTGTCCTCTCTCAAATCCCTTATCCTTTTATACAAATACTATCACCTTTTGCCTTTCAACAAAATATTCACACAAAAATTATATAATATTTTGCCCAAAAGTGTTGACTTTTAACCTATTTTAGGTTAAAATTGAGCTAATGAATTGCGTATACAGTGTATTATTCCGGATTGAAAGGAGAAGATCGGTATATGTTGTCAGAGGTCTCGATTAAAAAGATTTACCGAATAAGGATGCAGTCGGTCAGAATAAAGGATGTGCCTTTACGCACACCGCGCTCTTTCGGACGGTTTTGGGTCTCGCGTCCGAATCTGAAGAATACAAAAAGAATAGTGTAAAAACATCATCATACGAATTAAGTGCGTGCATACTTCGTATGAGTTGCACACGCACCTGACCTTGGGATTTTCCCACGGAACATATTATCATCAAAAGCTCTCACAAACCTTTGCGGAATGTGAGAGTTTTTCCTGTCTCGGAAAGGAAAAGCTTTCGCATAACAAAAGCCCCCACACACCTTGCGGCACATGGGAGCTCCCTTTACTTATTGTCTGTCGGCTTTGTAGGATTAGTTGTAAAGATCAGAGAGCTTTACGAGTCTGTCGTACTTAGCCTTTGCTGTCTCAGCAGCCTTCTCGAAGAGTACGTTTGCTCTTTCGGGGAAGGACTGTGCAAGACGAGCGTAACGTGTTTCGGACTTGATGAAGTCGATGTAGCTTGCTGTAGGCTCCTTGCTGTCGATGGTGAGAGGATTCTTGCCCTCAGCCTTGAGCAGAGGATTGTATCTGAACATCTGCCAGTAACCTGCCTCAACGGCTCTCTTCATCTCAGACTGACAGTTGGTCATACCGCCCTTTACACCGTGCATTTCGCAAGGTGCGTAGCCGATGATGATGGAAGGACCGTGGTAAGCCTCAGCCTCCTGCATAGCCTTGATCGTCTGGTTCATGTCAGCGCCCATAGCGATCTGTGCAACGTATACGTAACCGTAGGTCATAGCGATCTGAGCGAGATCCTTCTTGCCGATTGCCTTACCTGCTGCTGCGAACTGTGCAACCTGACCGATGTTGGAAGCCTTGGAAGCCTGTCCGCCGGTGTTGGAGTAAACCTCGGTATCGAATACCATGATGTTTACATCCTCGCCGGAAGCGATAACGTGGTCGAGACCGCCGAAGCCGATATCGTATGCCCAGCCGTCGCCGCCGAAGATCCATACGGACTTCTTGGAGAGGTAATCCTTCTCAGCGAGAACCTCCTTAGCTGTCGGGCAACCTTCAGCTGCCGCCTTCTTAAGCTCTTCTACGAGAGCATCGGTAGCGGCGCCGTTTGCCTTGCCGTCGTCCTTTGTATCGATGAATGCCTTTGCGGCAGCCTTGAATGCGTCGGACGCCTTGTCAGAGCCTGCCATCTCCTCAACCTTGGAGATGAGCTTCTCTCTTATGGTCTTCTGACCGAGGTACATACCGAGACCGTGCTCTGCGTTGTCCTCGAAGAGGGAGTTAGCCCAGCCCGGACCCTTGCCGCTGTCACGGTTAACCGTGTAAGGAGTGGATGGTGCGGAACCGCCCCAAATGGAGGAGCAGCCTGTTGCGTTGGAGATGTACATTCTTTCGCCGAAGAGCTGTGTGATAAGACGTGCATAGGAGGTCTCAGCACAGCCTGCGCAAGAACCGGAGAACTCGAGGAGCGGCTGATTGAACTGGCTGTCCTTGAGTGCCGGGTAAGAGGTTTCCTTTCTGGTTACGTTGGCTACGGCATAGTCGAATACTTTCTGCTGAGCAGCCTGTGTTTCCTGAGGAACCATCTTAAGAGCTCTCTTCTCGGGCTTTGTCGGGCAGACGCCTACGCAGACGCCGCATCCCATACAGTCGAGAGGAGAAATTGTCATTGTGAACTTGTAGCCCTCCATGCCCTTGCCGAGAGTCTTTGCGGTGTACTTTGTCTCAGCCGGAGCTGCGGCAACCTCTTTCTCGTCGAGGAGGAAAGGTCTGATTGTTGCGTGAGGACATACATATGCGCAGTTGTTGCACTGTACACAGTTTTCGGGAATCCACTCGGGAACTTCAACCGCAACGCCTCTCTTTTCGTAAGCGGCGGCGCCCTGCGGGAACGTACCGTCAACGTGGTCAACGAATGCGGAAACGGGAAGAGCATCGCCCTGCATCTTCGTAACGGGAGTTACTATCTCGTTTACGAACTTAACAAGCTCGGGTCTTGTGCCTTCAGCCGCCTTTTCGGGAGCGTCTGCAGGAAGATTCTTCCATGCTTCGGGAACGTCTATCTTAACTATAGCGTCAACGCCGGCGTCGATTGCCTTGTAGTTCATTTCAACTACAGCCTCGCCCTTCTTGAGGTAGGACTTCTTAGCCATGTACTTCATGTAGTCAACGGCTTCTGCGATAGGCATAATGTTTGCAAGAGCGAAGAATGCGGACTGGAGGATCGTGTTGGTTCTCTTGCCCATACCGATCTCTCTTGCCTTGTCGATAGCGTTAACGGTGTAGAACTCGATGTTGTTGTCGGCGATGTACTTCTTTACGCTGTTGGGGAGGTGCTTATCAAGCTCCTCGAATGTCCACTGACAGTTGAGAAGGAACTTACCGCCGGGCTTTACGTCGTTTACTATCTTGTAGCCCTTGAGCATATAGGAGGGGTTGTGGCAGGCAACAAAGTCAGCCTTTGTTATATAGTAGGAAGACTTGATGGGTTCATCGCCGAATCTGAGGTGAGAAATGGTGATACCGCCGGTCTTCTTGGAGTCATACTGGAAGTATGCCTGAATGAACTTATCGGTGTGGTCGCCGATGATCTTGATGGAGTTCTTGTTTGCACCTACCGTACCGTCGCCGCCGAGACCCCAGAACTTGCAGGAGATTGTACCCTTAGCGGAAGTGTCGGGAGCGGGCTTCTCTTCAAGAGAGTGGTTGGTAACGTCGTCTACGATACCGATGGTGAAGCCGTTCTTGGGCTCGTCCTTAGCAAGGTTTTCGTATACTGCGAATACCGACTGAGGAGGAGTATCCTTGGAACCGAGACCGTATCTGCCGCCTACGACCTTAATGCTTCTGCCCTGTGTTGCAAGAGAAGTAACAACGTCGAGGTAAAGAGGCTCGCCGAGAGAACCGGGTTCCTTTGTTCTGTCGAGAACAGCTATCTTCTTGCAGGTTGCGGGGATAGCTTCAACGAGTCTGTCTGCACGGAAAGGTCTGTAAAGTCTTACCTTAACGAGGCCTACCTTTTCGCCGTGAGCGTTCATGTAGTCGATAACTTCCTCTGCAACGTCGCAGATAGAGCCCATAGCGATGATTACTCTGTCAGCGTCGGGTGCGCCGTAGTAGTTGAAGAGCTTGTAGTTTGTGCCGATCTTTGCGTTAACCTTGTCCATGTACTCTTCTACGATTTCGGGAAGAGCGTCATAGTACTTGTTGCACGCTTCTCTGTTCTGGAAGAAGATGTCTCCGTTTTCTGCGGAACCTCTGAGAACAGGGTGTTCGGGGTTTATTGCTCTTGCACGGAATGCGGCGATTGCATCCTTGTCAACCATCTCTTCAAGGTCTGCGTAATCCCAAGCCTCGATCTTCTGGATCTCGTGGGAGGTACGGAAGCCGTCGAAGAAGTTGATGAAAGGAACTCTGCCCTTTATCGTGGAGAGGTGCGCAACTGCGCCGAGGTCCATAACCTCCTGGGGGTTGGTCTCTGCGAGCATTGCATAACCGGTCTGACGGCACGCATATACGTCGGAGTGATCGCCGAAGATGTTAAGTGCATGAGATGCAACGCAGCGAGCGGAAACGTGGATGACGTTCGGAAGAAGCTCACCTGCGATCTTGTACATATTCGGGATCATAAGGAGAAGTCCCTGGGAAGCGGTGTATGTAGTCGTGAGAGCGCCGGCTGCAAGGCTTCCGTGAACCGTACCTGCGGCACCCGCCTCGGACTGCATCTCCATTACCTTTACCTTCTCGCCGAAGATGTTCTTGAGACCCGTTGCGGACCAAGTGTCGGTGAGTTCAGCCATTACGCTGGAAGGGGTGATCGGGTAGATCGCAGCAACTTCCGTAAAGGCATAGCTGACGTGAGCGGCGGCGGTATTGCCGTCCATTGAAATCTTTTTTCTTGCCATTTGTTTTTCCTCCTATGCAGTTTGAATTTCAACGGGAAATATTATATCACACTATACTTTAAAAGTAAACAGGAAATTTGAATAATATTTGAGATGTTCCGTTAAACTTTTTTAAATTTTGCATTTTGTCGAATAATAAGGTAAAAAGTGAGAAATTACCGTTCATTTGTTGTTAATTTATTGTCATTAATCTATCACGTTCACGGTTACGCCCGTGTCGAACTTTTCGCCCTCCAAAAGCGGACGAAGCTCTTTTCTGTCAATTATTTCGGCAATGCCGTTTATCACGCACTCCTGCGGACGCTTCGCAACATAGACCTTTTGCTTTGTGCATTCGCCGATGGTAAATTCGAGTCCCGGGAGAAGCGCACCGCCGCCGGAAAGTGCGATTCCGCTGTCGCAGATATCTCCGCAAAGCTCCGGAGGTGTATTTTCTACGGTATATCTAATCGCCTCGACAAGCGACGACACGGTATCGGCATACGCCTCCCTCGTTTCCTGGGAGTAGAGGTTTATCTCGGCAGGGAGTCCCGTCGAGATGTTGCGTCCTCTGACGTCAACTATTCCCCTGTCGGTTCTGACATTTGCCGAGCCTGCGATTATCTTTACCGTCTCCGCGCTTCCGCGGCTTATCGCGACGTTGAACTCGCGCTTGACATATGCCGCAAGAGCGTCGTCAAAGGTTGTTCCGCTTATTTTTGACGAGGTGTAGGTTGCGATACCGCCGTTCACGACGACGGCTATCTCTGTTGTGCCGCCGCCTATATTGACTATCATGGAGCCTCTGCCGCTCATAACGGGAAGTCCGGCGCCTATCGCCGCCGCCATTGGCTCTTCTATGAGTGAAACGGACTTCATGCCGACCTCGAGGCAAACCTCCTCGACCGCTCTCTTCTCGACCTCCGACACTCCGCACGGCAAGCACACCACCGCCCTCGGCCGTGAGGCAAAAATGCTTCTTCCGGCTTTCTTTACAAAGTCGCGTAACATCATGACCGCAAAGTCGAAGTCGGAAACGACTCCCTCCGAAAGAGGGCAAAGCGCCGCGATTTCGGCAGGGGTTTTGTCAAGCATCTTCTTTGCCTCGCCGCCTGCGGCTATAACCTTTCCGCTCTTTTTCTCGTAGGCAATCGCGGAGGGTTCTCTTACGCAAACGCCGTGTTCGGGTGTATATATGTACGTATTCGACGTACCGAGGTCTATGCCTATATAGTCACTGCTCTGCATCTGCCGCATTAGTTGTACATTCCTTTCCTTTTGATACTCCGAAGACCGCGATTCCGCGTTTCAGCCTTTCAAGACCGTCTGAAAGAACCGAGCGCGGGCAAGCAAGGTTCATGCGAAGGAAGCGGTCTCCGTCGCCGCGGTAAACGCTGCCGCCGCTCAGGTAAAGTCCGGTTTCGCGCCTTATAAACCGCGCAAGCTCCGACGACGTTCTCCCCTCTCCCAAAACCTCCGAGCAGTCAATCCACATAAGGTAGGTCGCGTCGGAGCGCACCGGGTGTATGGCGTGTATGTTCCGCAAAATATACTCTTCGGCCGTACGTCTGTTTTCAAAGAGATATTCGCGCAGTTCGTCGAGCCACTCGCCGCCGTCGCGAAACGCGGATACCGCCGCCGTAACGGCGAAGATGTTCGGTTCGGCGACCTCATCGGTGTTGAGCGCACGCCAAAGCTTATGGTGCAGAAACTTATTCGGCACGTATGCCGCCGCAGTCTGAATACCGGCAATGTTGAACGCCTTTGTCGGCGCAAGACAGCTGACGCTTATGTCGCGGCAGGTATCCGAGACCGACGCAAAGGGAACATAACCTTTTCCGGGAGCGGTGAGGTCGCAGTGTATTTCGTCGGATATGACGGTAACTCCATACTTTCGGCAAAGTTCACCGACTCGTGAAAGCGTGTCTCTGTCCCAGATATTTCCGCACGGGTTCTGCGGATTGCAGAGTATCATGAGAGTCGTCTGCGGATCGGAAAGCTTTTTTTCAAGGTCGCAGAAATTCACGGAGTACTCTTTTCCGTCGTAAATAAGGCGGTTTTCGACTGCGTTTCTTCCGTTATTTACTATGGAGTTAAAGAAAATATTGTAGGTCGGCGTCTGAACGAGAACATTCTCGCCGACGGTCGTAAGCTTCCTGACGGTGCTCGATATTATCGGCACGACTCCGGTCGCAAAGATAAGCTTGTCTTTATCGAGAACCGTTTCGTGGCGGTTCTTCCACCACTCTGCGTAGGCGTGCGCCCATTCTTCGTCGGTCTCGGAGTAGCCGAACACGCCGAAGCGCGCCTTTTCGAGTATCGCTTCTTTCACGGCAGGGGCTGTCTCAAAGTCCATATCGGCGACCCACATTGGAAGCTCTCCCTCCCCGACGTTCCACTTGAGCGAACCCGTACCGCGGCGGTCGATTATTCTGTCGAAATCGTATTTCATTGCTGTTTCCTCTCTGCCGGCGGCTTTTTGTCACTCGGCGATTATCTCGGTTTTCGACGGATCAATCTTCGTTTTGTCGAGAGTGAGAATGCCTATTCCGCCGCATTTTATTATGCCGCCGCTCGGATTTATGATGCTGTCTATCTCTCCCTCCGCCTCGACGTCCACCGTCGAATACTCGAACGCAAGGGTTGTATTCACAAAGCGGCAGCTCCTAACCGTGAGACCGTCTATGTAGCAGAGTCCCTGAAGGCTCTCTATCGTGCAGTCGATGAGCGTGAGATTTTTTGCGTTCCAGCCAAGGTATTCGCCCGTGATGAACGAATTTTTGACCGTCACGTTCTCTGAGTTCCAGAAAGCGTCCTTGGAAAGAAACTTCGAGTCTTTCACGACCACATTCTTCGCACCGTCGAACGAGTAGTTTCCCGTGAGCGTAAGTCCCGACACCTCTGCGTTTTCGCAGTTCATCGCAAGGTAATCACCGTTTGCCGTGACATTTTCGAGCTTTATGTTTTTACAGCTCCAAAGCGTCTCCGCGGCATGCGGCATTGCGACGTTTTTCAGGTTTATTCCGTCGCACCGTCTGAAGGTCTTGGGGGCTTCGATGACAGTATCTTCAATCGTTATATTCTTCGTATACCATATTCCGGCACGCGCGTTCTCGAAAAGCACACAGTCCTTAAGGTAAAAATTCTCGCCGTACCAAAGCGGATACTTCCACCTGAACATACTTCCGTAAAGCTTTATGTCGCGGCACTCCTTGAGCGGAGACTCGCCGTCGTCGAATATGGTGTTGTATATTTCGAGACCGCTCTTGTTAAAAAGCGCACGTTCCCCGGTTAAAAATTCACGTTCAATTCTTTTCATTGCAGATGTCTTCCCTCTCTTTTCGGAAATGCAGACGCTTCACGAATAACATTCTACCACACTTAAAGACAAATGTCAATCGCCGAAGTTTAAAATAAAATGTACGAAATATACAAAGTTTTCAAAAAAATGCAGAATATTGCGCGTTTTTATGGTAAAATGCTGCCGTAAAATACAAAAAGGAGGGAAACCGCCACGAAATTCATACTTAAATATCTGAAGCCTCTGCAATCAAGAATAGCTTTCGGCATGACATTAAAGCTTCTCGGCACGTCAACCGACCTCTTTCTTCCGCTCATGCTCGAATATCTTATCGACACCGTCGTTCCGAGGCGTGATATACGTGCAATTCTTGTATGCGGCGTTTCCATGGTGCTTCTGTCGCTTGCCGGATGGAGACTCAACATTGCCGCAAACCGCTCCGCTTCACGTGTTGCACGGGACTGCGACGAGAGAATACGTCACGACCTTTACCGTGCCGTGTGTGAGCTTTCGTGCGAAAGTGCGGACAAATTCACCGTCGCCTCCCTTGAGTCGAGACTCACCTCCGACACATATGTGCTTCACGGAATGATAGGAATGCTCCAACGCATAGGCATACGCGCGCCGATACTTCTTCTCGGCGGAATAACAGTGACTCTGTTCATGGAACCTATCCTCACTCTCGTTCTTGCGGCAACGCTTCCTTTTATATTCTTTGTGGTGAGGTTCGTATCGAAAAAGGGCGTGAAGCTCTATTCCGAAGCAAGAGACGCCTCGGACGAAACGGTGAGAATAGTGCGTGAGAACACTCTCGGCGTGAGAGTCATAAAGGCACTGTCGCGCACCGAAAGAGAAGCCGAACGCTTCGGCACGGCAAACTCCGAACAGACGAAGAAAGAAACCGATGCGGGCGGCGTCATGGCGATAACAAATCCGTCGATAAACTTCTTTCTCAACTGCGGACTTGTACTCATAGTTCTTGTCGGTGCTTACAGAGTGCAGTCGGGACTTTGCGCTCCGGGCGTTATAATCGCTTTCATGGACTACTTCACAATGATATCGAACGCACTTCTCTCGATAACGAAGATATTCGTGCGTGTATCAAGCGGCACGGCGTCCGCAAAGCGAATCGAGGCTGTGACCGAATGTCCCCGCGAGGCATACAGAGTGTACGGCAACGAAAAATACGACGGCAAAGCCGTGGTATTCGACAATGTATCGTTCGCCTACGGAAACGGCAGGAATGTACTTGAGGATATATCGTTCTCTCTCGAACACGGTAAAACCCTCGGCATAATCGGTGCGACGGGCAGCGGAAAATCGACGGTCGTTAACCTCATACTCGGACTCTATGAGCCGACAAAGGGAAAGGTGTACATAGACGGAAAGTCAAAGGGCGCATACGACGAAAAAGGTGCTGAGGGCAGAAAGGCGTTCCGTCAAAAGTTCGGCAGTGCGTCGCAGACGCCGTTTCTGTACTCGGACACCATAACGGAAAACATAGATTTCGGCAGAGAACTCGAAGACGACGAGATACGCAACGCCGCAAAGGTTGCACAGGCGGCTGAGTTTATTGCGGAAAAGGACGGCGGCTATGACTTCGTACTCGCTCCGAAGGGGTCAAACCTCTCAGGCGGTCAGAAGCAGAGACTCACAGTCGCACGTGCCGTTGCCGGGAAGCCCGAGATAATAATTCTCGACGACTCCTCAAGCGCACTCGACTACAAGACCGACGCCGCACTGCGCACGGAGCTCAAAAAGCTCGGCGGAAAGCACACGGTAATAATCGTCGCACAGAGAATAAGCACGGTTATGAATGCGGACACAATCCTCGTTCTCGACGGCGGCAGACTTACGGCAAAGGGTACTCACGGCGAGCTTTACGAAAACTGCCGCATTTACCGCGAAATATGCGACATTCAGATGAAGAGTGCCGTCAGCACCGAAAGGAGCAACGCATGAACAGCCAACCCAAGGGAATAAAAAACGGAGCCTCCGTCATGAAGCTTCGTCTTTCAAAAACATACGTACTGAAGAGAATCGGCGGTTATCTTCTTCATCACATACCGTCGCTTGCGGCAGCTCTTGCGCTTATGATACTCTCGAATCTTCTCTCGCTTGCAGGTCCCAAGGTTGCCGGAACGGCGGTTGACGCAATAAAAGAGGGCGGCGTTGATTTCGGCACGGTTTTCCGTTGCTGCGCGGTCATGGCGGCTCTTTACACGGCGTCGGCGGTGCTTTCCTACATACTTTCACTTGTCATGCTCGGCATATCAAAGAAGATAACAAAGCAGCTGCGCCGCGACATTTTCGACAAGCTTTCGACTCTCCCGACGTCGTTTTTCGACTCACACCAGACCGGCGACATAATAAGCCGCATTTCGTATGACGTCGATACGCTCGGCTCGTCCCTTGCAAGCGACTTTATCCAGCTCGGTGCAGGCTTTATCACGGTAGTCGGTGCATTCGTCATGATGTGTACCATAAGCGTGCCGATGCTTTCGATTTTCGTCGTTACCGTACCGATGACCGTCGCTTTTACGGCGTACAAAACAAAGTGCGTGCGCCCTCTTTTCAGGAAGCGTTCCGAAAAGCTCGGAGCACTCAACGCCTGCGTCGAGGAAACGGTTTCGGGTGTGCGGACGATAAAGTCATACGGCAAAGAGGATGTATTTCTCTCACGCTTTGACAAATGCAACAAGTCGGCGATGGACGCTTACTGCGACGCCGAATGTCATGCCGTCGTGACGGGATCGTCGGTAAGCCTTATCAACAACATCTCCCTCTCGCTCATAAGCGTTCTCGGTGCGGTGTTCTACCTTAACGGCACTGTGTCGCTCGGCAAAATATCGTCCTTCATTCTCTATTCAAGAAAGTTCTCCGGACCGATAAACGAGGCGGCAAACTTCATGAGTGAGTTTCAGTCTGCGCTCTCGGCGGCGGACAGAATATTCTCGCTTCTTGAAGAGACTCCCGAGACACCGGACGACGGTAACGAAGAGCTTCATGTGACGAACGGCGACGTTTCTTTTTCTCATGTGACCTTCGGCTACGGCTCGGACAAGGCGGTGCTTCGCGACTTTTCCCTTGAAGTAAAGGGCGGAGAAAAAGTTGCGATAGTCGGTCACACGGGTGCCGGAAAAACAACGATTATAAATCTTCTCATGCGCTTTTACGATCCCGATTCCGGCGTGATAACGATAGACAGTAAAGATATTTCGACCGTTACGAGGAAAAGTCTGCGCCGTGCCTTTGCCATGGTGCTTCAGGACACGTGGCTGTTCGGAGGCACGGTTGCTGAAAACATCGCCTACGGCTGCGACGATGCAACCCTCGACGATGTTAAACGTGCGGCGCATGCGGCAAAGATTTCGGACTTCATCGAGTCTCTTCCCGACGGCTACGACACGGTGATAAGCGACGATCGCACCGGAATTTCCAAGGGTCAGAAGCAGCTGCTCACAATCGCCCGTGCGATGCTTGTTCCCTCCGAGATACTTATTCTCGACGAGGCGACCTCCAACGTTGACTCCGCCACGGAAAAGCTCCTTTCCGACGCCATGTGCGAGCTTATGAAGG
Organism: uncultured Eubacteriales bacterium; assembly: GCA_934502885.1. GTDB lineage: Bacteria > Bacillota > Clostridia > Oscillospirales > CAG-382 > CAKSUT01. The sequence goes on from CAKSUT010000003.1 coordinate 156,758, forward strand.
GCAGAACCTGCTTTATCATCGCTCACCGTCTCTCAACCGTGGAAAATGCCGATAGGATAATTGTCCTTGATGAGGGAGTAATAGCCGAAAGCGGCACTCACGAAGAACTTCTCGCCCTCGGAGGAAAATACGCGGAGCTCTACAGGTCGCAGTTTGAGTAAGTACTTGACAAAAAGTAAATAATGGTGTATTATAGTGAGTGTTAAAATCCCGTTAAGAGGAGACACATAATGAACGAGATAACCGAAAAGATAACGGAAGCGGTAAAAGCCGTTGTACAGAGCTTCTCGGAGACTCCCTCCGATCCCGGCTACAAAACAGAAATGGAGCTTGAGACTCTTCACACACTCGAAGCCGCCGAGAAAAATTCCGCAAAGCTCTCTGACTACTACACGGAGCTTATAAACCGCGTCGGCAACCCCGAAACCGACAAAGAGGTTCAGGAGAGGGTCGATTCTCTCAGACGTGCGTCGGCAAACCTCGGCAGAGCGTTTCAGAAGTGCTACAACGCAAGCGACGAACTTAAGGCAAGGTGGAGCGACCTTCAGAAGACAAACAAGAAAAGTCTCATTCCACCGGCTCCTGCGAATGCGATAATCGACGCTACCGAGAGCCGCACCAACAATTTCGCAAAGGGTCTTAACATCTACAAGCTTCTTTGGATATGCTACCTCGGAAGCTTTCTCGGAGTTGTGGTAGAGATGCTTTGGTGTCTTGTCACAAACGGCTACATCGAAAGCCGCGCAGGTCTTGTGTACGGTCCTTTCAATCTGCTTTACGGTTTCGGCGCGGCGGTTCTCACGGCGGCTCTTTACAGATTCCGCAACCACACCGGAAAAATATCTTTTATAGGCGGAATGCTTGTGGGAAGCGTCGTCGAATACGGCTGTTCGTGGTTTCAGGAGGCGGTGTTCGGCACACGCTCGTGGGACTACTCGGATATGCCTTTCAATCTCAACGGAAGAATATGCCTTATGTATTCGTTTTTCTGGGGTGTACTCGGACTTCTCTGGATAAAGAGTATATATCCCCGAATGGCGAAGTGGATACTCAAGATACCGAACAAAATCGGCGTTGCTCTCACGTGGGTAATCTGCGTTTTCTTCGTTGTAAACGCCGTTGTGACAGGTGCGGCGACACTTCGCTGGGTACACAGAGACGCCGGCGAGGTTTCTAAGAACGCATTCGAGAGGGTCTTGGACGAAAGGTTCCCCGATGAGCGTATGGAGAGGGTTTTCGCCAACATGAGCTTCACCGAAGTCGAGTCAAAATAAACATAAGCGCCGCTATAGGTAAACTTTTATTTACTGTCAAGTGCGGCGCACATTTTTTTCAAACCTGTAAGCCAAAATTTACAGAATGTGCTTTTATTGTTGTGAAAGATGCGTTATAATAAGTGTATCGTAAGGGGCGTTTGCGGACTCTTTGCGGATTTAAGGTTAAAAGTAAACAATATATAACGAGAGGAGATAATAAAAATGGCATTCAAAAGCAAGTATCTTTCCGAGCTTATGGAAAGAGTAATCAAAAGAAATCCCTCCGAGCCCGAGTTTCATCAGGCTGTAAGAGAGGTACTCGAATCTCTCGAACCGGTTATCGAAAAGCATCCGGAATACGTCGAGAGAGGCGTTATAGAAATGCTTGTTGAGCCCGAACGCATCATAAAGTTCAGAGTTCCGTGGGTTGACGACAAGGGCAACGTACAGGTAAACCGCGGCTTCAGAGTTCAGTTCAACAGCGCAATCGGTCCGTACAAGGGCGGTCTCCGTTTTCATCCGTCGGTATACGAGGGAATCATCAAGTTCCTCGGCTTTGAGCAGATCTTCAAGAACTCCCTCACCGGTCTTCCCATCGGCGGCGGCAAGGGCGGTTCCGACTTCGACCCCAAGGGCAAGTCTGACAACGAGGTTATGCGCTTTTGTCAGAGCTTCATGACGGAGCTTTCCAAGTACATCGGCGCTGACACGGATGTTCCCGCAGGCGACATCGGCGTAGGCGGACGTGAGATAGGCTATATGTTCGGTCAGTACAAGAGACTCAGAGACGAGTTCTCGGGCGTTCTCACCGGCAAGGGCATTCCTTACGGCGGAAGCCTTGCAAGAACGGAAGCTACCGGTTACGGTCTCTGCTACTTCACAAAGGAAATGCTTGCCGACAAGGGCACATCCTTTGAGGGCAAGACGGTCGTTATTTCCGGTTCCGGCAACGTTGCAATCTACGCTACCGAAAAGGCAACGCAGCTCGGCGGCAAGGTTGTTGCTCTCTCCGACTCCAACGGCTATATTTACGACAAGAACGGTATCGATCTTGCGTGTGTAAAGAAGATAAAGGAAGTCGAGAGAAAGAGAATCAAGGAATACCTTGTATATCACCCCGAAGCAGAGTATCATGAAGGCTGCAGCGGCATCTGGACAATCAAGTGCGACATCGCTCTTCCCTGCGCAACGCAGAACGAAATCAACGAAGAGTCCGCAAAGGCACTCGTTGCGAACGGCGTTATGGCAGTTGCCGAGGGCGCCAATATGCCCTCCACTCCCGAAGCTATCGCAGTATTCCAGAACGCAAAGATTCTCTTCGGACCGGCAAAGGCGGCAAATGCCGGCGGCGTTGCGACAAGCGCTCTTGAGATGAGCCAGAACTCCATGAGATATTCGTGGACGTTTGAAGAGGTTGACGCAAAGCTTCACGACATCATGGTCGGCATCTACAAGAACGCTTCCGCCGCAGCAAAGGAATACGGCATGGAAGACAACCTCGTTGCAGGTGCGAACATCGCAGGCTTCCTCAAGGTTGCAAACGCTATGATGGCTCACGGCGTGGTCTGATATCTTTCGTTGCACTTTTTATAAAAATTTCAAATTTCATCAAGGGAGTACTGTTTATGGTACTCCCTTTTTTGTATAATTACTTCAGTGAAACAAACAGAGAGCAAACAGCGTTATTAAAAGCACCTGTGCATGAACATTTCTGCGTTTCGCCGTTTATTAACATATATTCGTTTTTGCCAAAAAGTTAAATATGTATTAATAAGTTGCGCGAACTATTGACAAATACGTTTATTTTTGTTATAATTTGACAAAAGAAGTGCTTCTTTGGAGGTGTACCGATATGACAATCGCACATATAAACCCTGACGGCAAGATTCAGACTCTCACCGACCACTGCCGCGAAACGGCGGATTTGTGTCAAAAGCGCGCCGCGCCGATAGGCTTGGGGAAAACGGGATACCTCATAGGTCTTATGCATGACTTCGGCAAAGCTACCGAGGAGTTTCAAAATTACATAAAAGCTCCCGAAAAAGCAGTCAGAGGGTCTGTTCACCATGCGCCCGGCGGTGCGATTTACATATACGACCGCAAATACGCAAATGCCGCAAACAGTAACGAACAGCTTACGGCGCAGATAATATCTATGGTCATATACGGACACCACAGCGGTCTTATGGATGTTGTTTCTCCCGACGGAAAGCAGACTCTTAACGACTCTCTTACGCAGGACAAGGACAAACTCTTCTACGATGAGGCACTCGAAAACTTTCTGAACGACGTCGCCGGCGAAGATGAAATCGACGCTCTCTTCGACAGAGCGGTTTGCGAAGTAAAGGCGTTTATCGGAAAAGTAAACGAGGTTTTTAAGGGAGAACGCAGAAAAAATTACACATTTCCACGTTTCCATCTGGCACTTTTGATGCGTCTTCTTTTGAGCATACTCGTCGATTCCGACCGTTTGGACACCGCCTGCTTCTCGTACTGTTCTCCCCTTCCGGAGGAATCGGAGAACGCCGATTGGGAGGATGCTCTTTCCTCTTTGGAGAGCAAGCTTGCTTCGTTTCCGACCGACACTCCGATAGGAAAGATACGGCACGAAATCTCCGACGAATGCTTCGACGCCGCAAACACCGAGGGAAAGATTTTCCGTCTCACCGTCCCGACAGGCGGCGGCAAAACCTTCTCGAGTCTGAGATTCGCTCTTAAGCGTGCGGCAAAGGATATCGGCACACGGCGGATATTCTACGTCATACCGTACAACACGATTCTCGACCAGAACGCACGTGACATAAGAGAGTCTCTCGGCGACTCCCTCGACATTCTCGAGCATCATTCAAACGTCGTTTTCGAAGCCGACGAAACGGAGGAATTCACGCAGTACAGACTTCTCACCGAGCGGTGGGATGCTGATATCGTCCTCACCTCGGCGGTGCAGTTCATGAATGCGCTATACGCTCACGGAAACACCGACGCACGGCGTATGTCTGCGCTTATAGGGTCTGTGCTTATATTCGACGAAATACAGGCGCTCCCTCTGAAATGCCGTGTGCTGTTCGAGCGTGCGGCGGAATTTTTGGCGAACCTTTGCGGCTGCACCGTGGTTTTGTGTACGGCGACTCAGCCTCAAATCGAAACCACTCCTGCCGCAAAAGAAATAATCGGAGACACGGAAAAGCTTTTTTCTTCAATGGAAAGAGTACATTTTCACGACGAGTCGAACCGCCTCATGACAACGGAAAACGCAGCAGAGGGACTGAAACGCCTTATCGAAAAATACACCTCGGTGCTTATCATAGTAAACACGAAGAAAGCCGCAAAGGAAATCTGCGAACTTGTCGAAAAGGACATTCCGACGATCCATTTGAGCACCGGAATGTATCCTAAGCACAGACTGTCGTGCATTGACAAAATAAAGAACAGAGAGCCGTCGAAGCCGCTTTTATGCGTATCCACCTCGCTTATCGAGGCGGGAATAAACATAAGCTTTCCGTGCGTTGTGCGCAGTCTTGCCGGACTCGGCAGCATATTACAGGCGGCAGGTCGGTGCAACCGAAACGGAAGTGCGCCGTTCGGCGACGTGTACATATGGCAGCTTGACGAGAATCTCTCGAAGCTCCCCGAAATACGTGCCTCTGCCGAGATAACGAAAGGTCTCATTTACAACAATGAGGAAAACCTGGGAACGCCCGACACGATAAGGCTGTATTACGAAAGAGAGCGCGAGAAGCTGCCGGAGCTTATTTCGCAGTGTTCCGAGAAACACATTGATAATTCTCAAAATATGGCAGAATTTCCCGTCCCCGACGTTTACAAGAATGTGACGATCTGCTCTCTTTTGGGTAAACAGAAACCATTTGACAGCAACTCTCTTAAAGACGCATATACCTTTCCTCTTCACGGCGCATACCGCACAGCGGCCGAGCATTTCTGCGTTATAGACAGTGAAACCTACAGTGTGCTTGTCCCCGAGGGACGAGGAAAAGAAATAGCGTCGCTACTTGAGGGCGGAAATCTTTCCTACAACGAAACGAAAATGCTTATCCGTGAAGCCGGCGGCTACTGCGTTTCGCTGTACTCGGAGAGGTTCCACCGCATGAAAAACACGGACAAAGCGATAAGATACTTGGAAAAAGCGGGCATTTGGCTGCTCTGCGACGGCTGGTACGACAGCAAGACCGGCATAAGAGACACCATGGGTGAGCTTCCGCTGTTGAAATATTGATTGAAAACGAAAACACCGAGATTAGGATATGGCAAAGTACACGCCGTTCCCCTTCTCGGCACACATACAGAAAGGAATGATTGCAAGCATGAAACACTCAAACCGAGTCGCTTTCCTTGTGTACGGACGTTACGGGCTGTTTACGGATCCGTCCACACGTATCGGCGGCGAAAAAGCGACCTACGGATTACCAACGTATCAGGCGCTCAAGGGAATCACCGAGAGCATATACTGGAAGCCGACTATAACGTGGTTTATCGACCGTGTACGCATTATGCACCCGATTGTCACCGAGTCAAAGCATATGCGCCCGATAAACTTCAACACTCCCGGCAACACGCTTTCCGTCTACAACTACTTAAGAGAACCCTGTTATCAGGTCGAGGCGCATTTTGAATTTAACCCTTACCGCCCCGAATTCGAGAACGACCGTAACGAAAACAAGCACTTTCTCATTGCAAAGCGAATGATAGAGCGAGGCGGCCGCAGGGACATTTTTCTCGGCACGCGCGAATGTCAGGGCTACGTTGAGCCTTGCGTTTTCGGCGAAGGCGAGGGTGCATACGACAACACCGGCAGCATCGGCTTCGGAATTATGCTCCACGGCTTTGACTACCCCGACGAAACCGGTGAAGATTGGCTCGGAGTGCGTTTCTGGAAGCCTGTCATGACCGACGGTGTGATAACTTTTCCAAAGCCCTGTGACTGTGAAAAGCGGCTTTGCCGCAACATACGCCCGATGAACAAGAAGGTGTTCCGCGAATTCTCCGGAGCGGACGAAGAGGCTCTGGCAAAAATCTGTGAGGAGGTGGAGGAAGATGAGCTGGCTCTCGGCGCTGAGCGATACTTATGATAATTTTTACGGAAGCGACGCTTCGGACAGAGTCGATCCGATAGTCCCGGTGGGCTTTGTCGAAAAGAACATTGTTTTCTCGGTGTATCTCGACGAAAACGGAAATTTCGTACGAGCCGACAAAGGCGAGAAAAAACTGCTGATACCGTCGTCTCCGAGTGCGGCGGGAAGAACCGGTCCGCCTATTCCGTATCCGCTGTACGACGAAATCCGGTATGTTGCCGGCGACACAACGGAAGCACTTCCCGAAAGCTTAAATGTAAACTTCACTGCATATTTTGACGCATACATAAAACAGTTGCGAGAGTGGAGTGAATCGGACGGCGCACCGCACGTTCTCTCGATTCTTCTCGGATACCTCGAGCGGAAAACCCTGTTCCGTGATCTCTGCGAGAGCGGATGTATCAACTCGGAAAAAGATTTTTCCTCCGACAGTGCCGTTTCAAAATGCATGAAGAGCATGGTTGCATTCTATATTTACACTCCGTCGAAAAATGAATATACGAATATGGCATCCATACCTGAAATAGCAACCGGTTGGTGTAATCATCTTCTCTCGTCTATAAGCAATACCGGCATATGTTATGCAGAAGGAAATGTTACTGCGCTCGCCGCAAAACATCAGAAGTTATACGGAAATGCAAAGATGATTTCTTCGGAAAATGCCTTCAATAAGTTTCAGTATGAAGGGCGTTTCACATCTGCCGATGAAGCCTGCACCGTCGGCTATGCGACCTCCGAAAAAGCACACAACACGCTTCGTTGGCTGATTTCCCGTCAGGGCTTCCAGAAATTCAGCCTAAAGTTTGTTACTTGGAGCAAAAACTGCTACGAAGTCATACAGCCCTCCGAAGATCCTGAGGATATGTTCGGTGATGAAGCTGAAACACGTATAAACACCGCCGAGGATTACGCAAAACGTGTAAATTCCATACTCTCCGGATATAAGAAAGAGATTCCCGATACAAAGCGAGACGGAATCGTAATGATGGGTGTAGAAGCGGCAACACCCGGAAGATTCTCCATCAACTACTATCAGGAGCTTGACAGCAATGATTATCTTGAACGGCTCGGCAAATGGTACAAAGGCTGTTATTGGAGACTCAATTATTTCGGAAAAGACGAAAAGCTTCACACCGGAATTATGACGCCGAGTATCGGCAGTATGGGAAATGCGGTTTTCGGCAAAAGAGCGATGAATGACGCACGAAGCGATCTCAAAGCCGACAAATCCGGAACAAAACAGGTAAAGCGTTTTTACCTCGATATGTTCTCCTGCATCGCCGAAGGCCGCCGCGCTCCGACAGGTTACACAATGGCGGCATATCACCGTATCCTGAAGCCGCAGAGCTTTACCGACAGGAACGGAAACTATGATCAATACGAATGGTTAAATTGCATGGCAGTTACCCTTGCAATGTTAAAAAGTACAGATACGAAAGGAGTTTACAACGTGGCACTCAACGAACATGAAACAGACCGAAGCTACCTCTACGGAAGACTTCTCGCAATCGCGGATGTTATGGAGGAAAATGTTCTCCGCACGCAGAGCGACAACCGTCAGACCAACGCCGTGAGGTTGTTTACGGCAATGCAGCAGCACCCGGCGGCAACCTGGAGCAACCTTGAGCAGAAGATTCTTCCGTATGAAGCAAAGCTTTCCGCAGGACTTCGCACATGGTATAACAGACAGATAGACGAAATCTATCACATCGGCGTCGATATGGGCAGCAATGCTCCGCTCTCGCCGAGATTCATCGAAGGCTACCACAATCAGAGATACGAACTTAAAAACAGAAAGAAAGAGGAGAACTGACATGAGCGTACTTAATAACAAAATCGATTTTGCACTTGTATTCACCGCAACAAAGGCTAACCCCAACGGAGATCCGCTTGACGGCAACCGTCCCCGCACCGACATCGACGGCTACGGCGAAGTATCCGATGTCTGCATCAAGAGAAAGATAAGAAACCGTATGCTCGACATGGGCGAGGGTATCTACGTTCAGTCCGACGACAACAGAAACGACGACTGCCGCTCGCTGAAAGACAGAGCCGACAAATGCACCGAGCTTAAAGCCGCATCCGGCAACAGAACCGAATATGCACGCATCGCCTGCGAGACGTGGTTTGACGTCCGTGCTTTCGGTCAGGTATTTGCATTCAAGAGCGGCACAAAATCGAAGAAAAACGACGATTCCGAGAGTACCGAGAACTCCGATGCAGTTTCTATCGGAATAAGAGGTCCCGTAAGCATTCAGACGGCCGTAAGCGCAGAACCCGTTTCCATAAACACCATGCAGATCACAAAGTCCGTAAACCTCGAAACGGGTGCCGATCCCGACAAACGCGGAAAGGACACCATGGGAACAAAGTATTTCGTTGACTTCGGCGTGTACACAACTTTCGGCTCTATCAACGTAAAGCAAGCGGAAAAGACGGGATTCTCCGAGGAAGATGCGGAAAAACTCAAGGAGGCTCTGCGCACGCTCTTTATAAACGACGAGACCGCCGCCCGTCCCTCCGGATCCATGGAGGTTGTCAAGCTTGTTTGGTGGAAGCATAACAACGAAATCGGTCAGTATTCTCCGGCAAAGGTACACAAGCTTTTGAAGGTGACGAAGAAGGACGGCGTCGCAGAACCTCGCTCCATAGACGACTACGACATAACCGTTGACGAGCTTGACGGGCTTGCATACGAAGATGTCAAAATCAACTGACGACTACCTGTGGCTCTCGGGAATAAGTCACTTCCGTTTCTGCAAAAGGCGATGGGCTCTTATACACATAGAACAGCAGTGGTCTGAAAATTCCCTCACAGCCGAGGGGCATATCATGCACGAACGTGTTCACGACAGCGGCTTTACCGAAAAGAGAGGACGCATAATCCTCTCCCGAGGTATGCCGGTGCGCTCCGACAGGCTGAAGATAAACGGAGTCTGCGACATGGTCGAGCTTATACGCGACGACGAGACGGGAGTTCCGATATTCGGCCGTGAGGGACTGTACCGCATAAATCCCGTTGAATACAAGCACGGAAACGACAGGTACGATGAGTCGGCTGCATTTCAGCTATGCGCACAGGTTTTATGCCTTGAGGATATGTTCGTCACGGATATTCCGACCGCAGACATATACTACGGAAGACTTCACGCAAGAAAAACCTATGAAATGACGCCGGAATTACGAAAAGACGTCGAAGAGGCGTTAGCCGAGATGAATTCCTACATGGCAAGAGGATACACGCCAAAGGTGAAGCCGAAAAAAGAGTGCAAAAGCTGTTCGATGTATGAAATCTGCCGTCCCGACCTTACAAAATGCGGCTCTGCGAAGGAGTACATAAAGGAGGTGCTGTCGGACGAATGAAAAAACTTCTGAATACGCTGTATGTCACGACTCCCGAAACCTATCTGCGCTTAGAGGGCGAGACGGTCGTAATAATCCGCGACGACAGCGTGCTCGGACAAGTGCCGCTTCTTAATCTGTCGGCTATTGTGTGCTTCGGATACAGAGGCGTGAGTCCTGCGCTTATGGGGTACTGCGCGGAACACGGAATAGACCTTTCGTTCATGACTCCGCACGGACGCTTTCTCGCAAGGATAAACGGTCCCGTCAGAGGCAATGTGCTTTTACGGGAAACGCAAACGCTCCTTGCGGCGGATGCGGTGCATTCTCTCGAACCGGCAAAAGCCTTCATAGCGGCAAAGCTCTACAACTGCCGCGCAGTTCTCGAACGCATGGTGCGCGATCACGAACACCGCATTGATCCGGAGCTTTTTTTCGGTGTCATTGAACAGCACCGTCTCTGCATTTCCGAGCTGCAATCGGCAGAGGATATAGGTGAGATAATGGGAATAGAGGGCGCGGCGGCAAAGGCGTACTTTTCGGTATTCGGACAAATGATACTGAAAAACAAAAGCGACTTTCCCTTCGACGACAGAAACCGCCGTCCGCCGACCGACCGTGTGAACGCGCTTCTATCTTTTGCGTACACACTGCTTACTAACGAAATTTGCGGTGCTCTTGAAAGTGTGGGACTCGATCCGTACATCGGCTATCTGCACCAAAAGCGTCCCGGAAGATGCTCCCTTGCACTTGACCTGCTTGAGGAATTTCGGGCGTCATATGCCGACCGCTTCGTACTCTCTCAGATAAATCTGGGAACATTGACGGCTGACGACTTTGACGTAAAGGAAAACAGCGCGGTGTTCATGCGTGACGACGCAAAAAGCAGATTTTTAAACGCTTGGCAAAATAAAAAACGCGAAACGATAACACACCCGTTTCTTCGCGAAAAAGTGCCGTGGGGACTCGTGCCTTACGCTCAGGCAATGTTGTTTGCGCGTTGGCTGAGAGGCGACCTCGACGCATATCCGCCGTTCTTTTGGAAGTGAGGTAAGTTATGTTAATTCTTGTAACCTACGACGTATCTCTTACCGACCCGGGAGGTCAAAAAAGGCTTCGGAGAGTGGCAAAGGTCTGTCAAAACTACGGCGTGCGTGTTCAGAATTCGGTTTTTGAATGCGTCGTCGATCAAACGCAGTATGTCATTTTAAAGGACAGGCTGTGCAAAGAAATCGATGAGGATAAAGACAGTCTGAGGCTGTACAGGCTCGGCAACAACTACAAGGAAAAAGTCGAGCACTACGGTGTAAAACAGAGCATAAATGTCGAAGAGCCTCTGATTTTTTAAAGTGCGAACACCGGGCGCACATAGAATTCCCGGTAGGTTCGCACCGAACAAAACACATATTGTGTTACCGTTTGTTTTCTTTAATGTTAACGCAGAGTTAGAAAGCAAACATTTGCAACATTGTATACATTATCAAAAGTTCGTGAGGCTGATTTTTTGTACAGTGTTGCTGTCGCTCCCCTCACGGGGAGCGTGGATTGAAATCGAGCGGATGACCTTTCTCGCCTGATTCTCACCGTCGCTCCCCTCACGGGGAGCGTGGATTGAAATAATAAATGAATTGCCCTTGAGTGCCTTGTACGCCGTCGCTCCCCTCACGGGGAGCGTGGATTGAAATTACGGCGGCGATATCGGCAGAGTCAGCGGCGGAAGTCGCTCCCCTCACGGGGAGCGTGGATTGAAATAATCTCTGCGTTTATTTCCTCTGTGAGTTCTTTGGTCGCTCCCCTCACGGGGAGCGTGGATTGAAATTCACAATTGCTTGCGGTCTTTTGCGATTTACCATGTCGCTCCCCTCACGGGGAGCGTGGATTGAAATGAGGCTGCCGAACGAGAGGGCATGGTTGTATGCGCGTCGCTCCCCTCACGGGGAGCGTGGATTGAAATCATCGCTTTGTCAAATTCACGGTAAAAATTGTCAAGTCGCTCCCCTCACGGGGAGCGTGGATTGAAATTTTTAGTCTTCGAGACATTCGAGCCATTCCTTGGCGTCGCTCCCCTCACGGGGAGCGTGGATTGAAATCGGGGGAATGGCTGTACAGCCGACACGGAGAAATAGTCGCTCCCCTCACGGGGAGCGTGGATTGAAATTTGTCGGTGTTTGCGGGAATTGTCGGCATGATACCGTCGCTCCCCTCACGGGGAGCGTGGATTGAAATGAGCGACAGCTTGCAAAGCTCGAAACAGCTATCAAGTCGCTCCCCTCACGGGGAGCGTGGATTGAAATCCCTGTTCGTAGCACTGAATCGAACGTACTGTTACAGTCGCTCCCCTCACGGGGAGCGTGGATTGAAATCCTCTCCATGCGACACAATTTATAAAATCAGTCTGTCGCTCCCCTCACGGGGAGCGTGGATTGAAATTAATTTGCCCTCCTCGTTGCAGATAAGTAAAATGGTCGCTCCCCTCACGGGGAGCGTGGATTGAAATGAATACGCAGAACGTAAATTCCATATCTTCGGCTGTCGCTCCCCTCACGGGGAGCGTGGATTGAAATGAATACGCAGAACGTAAATTCCATATCTTCGGCTGTCGCTCCCCTCACGGGGAGCGTGGATTGAAATGAATACGCAGAACGTAAATTCCATATCTTCGGCTGTCGCTCCCCTCACGGGGAGCGTGGATTGAAATCTTTGTCGTGCTAACCGACGCACTCGACACATAACGTCGCTCCCCTCACGGGGAGCGTGGATTGAAATGAAACTTGTCAGATACAACGAATATGAGGAATCAGTCGCTCCCCTCACGGGGAGCGTGGATTGAAATAAGGACATACAATTCACCTCCTTTGTAGAATAGCGTCGCTCCCCTCACGGGGAGCGTGGATTGAAATGCCTTTTGCTAAACCGCTCATTCCCGCTAAACACGTCGCTCCCCTCACGGGGAGCGTGGATTGAAATCATAGTGGATAATGTCCCCTCGGAACGGTGTACCGTCGCTCCCCTCACGGGGAGCGTGGATTGAAATCTCTTTGCCGTCAAACGCAACAAATACCGCAGTGTCGCTCCCCTCACGGGGAGCGTGGATTGAAATTTATGAATGGTTATCCAGACGGAACATTTAAGCCGTCGCTCCCCTCACGGGGAGCGTGGATTGAAATCGAATGATTGAAAGTGACGACATACATAATCACAGTCGCTCCCCTCACGGGGAGCGTGGATTGAAATATGCTACCCGTAATTTTGTTGACAACGCCTTTTCGTCGCTCCCCTCACGGGGAGCGTGGATTGAAATCCGTTATATCGCCTTGTGCGTGAGTGTGTGATATTTGTCGCTCCCCTCACGGGGAGCGTGGATTGAAATTATTTGTGCGTAATAAAACATATACTTCTCCTTTAGTCGCTCCCCTCACGGGGAGCGTGGATTGAAATCAAAATGCGTATTATGCAGTCGCACAATTCAACCGGTCGCTCCCCTCACGGGGAGCGTGGATTGAAATGTAATCACTCCAAAGCAAAAGCCAACCGTTACGGTCGCTCCCCTCACGGGGAGCGTGGATTGAAATATGCGATTTTACGCAGACAACCTTTGCGTTCCATGTCGCTCCCCTCACGGGGAGCGTGGATTGAAATTAAGTCTGTTTGCATAATTGGTCTGCTTGTCGCTAGTCGCTCCCCTCACGGGGAGCGTGGATTGAAATTGTGCAGAAAAGGTGTAACACTTCTTGTAGTCCTGTCGCTCCCCTCACGGGGAGCGTGGATTGAAATCTTTATTCCGTCGTATGCCACTTCAAAAGCGTTGTCGCTCCCCTCACGGGGAGCGTGGATTGAAATTCACATCGGTGACGTTTGCCAGCTCGCAATATAGTCGCTCCCCTCACGGGGAGCGTGGATTGAAATTCTGTTGCGCCGACAACGCACGGGGTGGTACTGAGTCGCTCCCCTCACGGGGAGCGTGGATTGAAATGCCGAAAAAACGGCTGTGATTTATGCCCGATACAGTCGCTCCCCTCACGGGGAGCGTGGATTGAAATTCACTGGCGACGAGAATCGGCGTTGCGGCAGACGGTCGCTCCCCTCACGGGGAGCGTGGATTGAAATGTAAAGGTCGCCGAAGCCCTGCGCAAACACCCACAGTCGCTCCCCTCACGGGGAGCGTGGATTGAAATGTCCGACTTGTAGTCGATTTCCGACGCACCCTCGGTCGCTCCCCTCACGGGGAGCGTGGATTGAAATCGCAGTGCCGTTACACCTATCTGCAACATGCGTGTCGCTCCCCTCACGGGGAGCGTGGATTGAAATATACGTTTTAGGTTCAAATTCGGGGAGTTCTACAGTCGCTCCCCTCACGGGGAGCGTGGATTGAAATTATGTAGGCTTCAGACACTATGTAAATGCACAGAGTCGCTCCCCTCACGGGGAGCGTGGATTGAAATCATTCGGGATTTATATCCCTCTCGGCACTCGCTTGTCGCTCCCCTCACGGGGAGCGTGGATTGAAATTATAAAGATAGCAAAATACAGGGAAAAGCGTTCGCGTCGCTCCCCTCACGGGGAGCGTGGATTGAAATTTTGTGCGGCGGGCTTTTTTGCGTCGGAAGATACGTCGCTCCCCTCACGGGGAGCGTGGATTGAAATTAAAGGCTTAATGCAAGTCATAGCACCGACGTTTGTCGCTCCCCTCACGGGGAGCGTGGATTGAAATGTTTTATTATGTTGCCTTACTACAACGCACTTAGGTCGCTCCCCTCACGGGGAGCGTGGATTGAAATAACACAAGGTGAATGGGACTTAGACAAGCTTGCAAGTCGCTCCCCTCACGGGGAGCGTGGATTGAAATGCTCGGAGTTGAATACTACATAAAAGATAGTTTAGTCGCTCCCCTCACGGGGAGCGTGGATTGAAATTGTCTTGGAACACAGGCGCAACATATCCGAGCGGGTCGCTCCCCTCACGGGGAGCGTGGATTGAAATCCCTCTGAACGGTGTACCTTGTTTTCGGTAAAGCGTCGCTCCCCTCACGGGGAGCGTGGATTGAAATCCACGGGAGTAAACGACATGACGGGAATGCCGATGGTCGCTCCCCTCACGGGGAGCGTGGATTGAAATCAGAAGTCGGCAAGGAAGAAGAAAAGGAACAAGAAGAGTCGCTCCCCTCACGGGGAGCGTGGATTGAAATCACCGTGACAGTTGCGGAATAGTCGCCCGTGTCGTCGCTCCCCTCACGGGGAGCGTGGATTGAAATAATCAGCGTGTCGCGTATTGTTTCGCTTTTTTCCGTCGCTCCCCTCACGGGGAGCGTGGATTGAAATTTAGTTGGTTGAGTAATGCGGGCGTTAAGAGGTTTTTCGTCGCTCCCCTCACGGGGAGCGTGGATTGAAATGTAGTAGTCTGCTTCGCCGTTTTCAAGCTTTTCTGTCGCTCCCCTCACGGGGAGCGTGGATTGAAATACATTGTTATATGCAAGGGCTTTTTGTTTGAAAGTCGCTCCCCTCACGGGGAGCGTGGATTGAAATGGAAAGCACATTGTCAATTATAGTGTTGATAACGTCGCTCCCCTCACGGGGAGCGTGGATTGAAATTACCATAAATATTAAAATCTCTTGATTTGCTTTAGTCGCTCCCCTCACGGGGAGCGTGGATTGAAATCTCTGGGTTTCCCATGCACCAAGTACCGTTGTTGTCGCTCCCCTCACGGGGAGCGTGGATTGAAATTTTTTGCGGCATAATATCGTGTATGACCGCACAGTCGCTCCCCTCACGGGGAGCGTGGATTGAAATTTCATCTTCTTGCTTAACCTCCTCCGAACGATTTTGTCGCTCCCCTCACGGGGAGCGTGGATTGAAATGTTTACATTACTTCCTATATACCTCGGTATATCGTCGCTCCCCTCACGGGGAGCGTGGATTGAAATCATCATTCGGGCTTCGACTGTTTCCTTTGCCCCCTGTCGCTCCCCTCACGGGGAGCGTGGATTGAAATTTTGTACGCCGAACGCAAAAACCAGAGGTCGGGAGTCGCTCCCCTCACGGGGAGCGTGGATTGAAATTTCTGCACTATACGCTG
>CAKSUT010000004.1 GCA_934502885.1 uncultured Eubacteriales bacterium
ATTACTTGAATGGATTTTATCCGATGAGGGGCAATACATTATAAACGAAACGGGTTATGTGGGAATAAAGAATTAGGAGGACAACACAATGAAAAAAATATTATCAATTATTTTAACACTCTCAATGCTTTGTTCTACGGCAATAGCTGCATTTGCTGATGACACAGTCAATGATGCAGTAAAAGTAGGTATCAACGCAGAGTTTAAGCCGTTTGAATATTACGAGGGTGACGAGCTGAAAGGCTTTGATGTTGAGCTGATGAATTTAATCGGTGAGAAAATCGGCAAAAAAATTGAATTTGTCAATATGGATTTTGATGCACTCATTCCGGCTGTTTTAAGCGGAAGAGTTGACTGTGCGATTTCCGCAATTACCGTTACGGAAGATAGAGATAAAGTGATTGATTATTCGAGAAAATACTTGAAAACAACGAAAGTAACCTTTGAAGACGGTCAAATAAGCCGCAAGTACGGAGAAGATTATGCGATTGTTTTCCGTGACGGTGTTGCTCAAGCAAAATACAGGTCAAGCGTACCTACGGATTATGAAAAGCTATATATGAATATTGATGATGCTTTAAGGGATTTATCTCAAGACGGAACCGTCGGAAAGCTCATAGAAAAATATGATTTGAACCAACCATTGGACGAAACAAAAGAAAATATTGAATATATGGATGTGCGCGGTTGTGGTACTCCTGCCGCAAAAACAGTGGAAATAGAAATACCCGTTTCGGCAAGCAAATGGGCAGCAGACAGCATTGAAACCGCAAGAAAAATAAATATTATAAGTAACTTCCCCGGGGAAATTACCCGTGAAGAATTTTGTGAACTTGTATTCAATTATATTAAAAATTTTCCCGGATCGGCTTTCTCGGTGGCTATAATAAAACCTCCTTTTACCGATACGGATAATGAATATATTGAAGTGCTGAATGCATTGGGCATTGTCAAAGGAAAATCCGAAACGGAGTTTGCTCCGAACGATTCGCTTACCCGTGAAGAAGCCGCAGCCATTCTCTGCCGTTTGATAAACAAAATATATCCCGACTGGGATGCGACGGCGCAATACTTTGATTTTGCCGACAGCGGGCAAATTTCCGATTGGGCAATGAATGATATTCAAGTCATCTGCAATATGGGTATTATGCAGGGCATTGGCGATAACAGATTTGCTCCAAAGGGGTTATATACCACCGAACAGGCTGTTGCAACGCTTGTGAGAGTATATAATAATTTTTCAAAATCAAATGATATATCAAACGCCGAGAATTTGTCTTACAGCCAAATAGAAGATTTGCAAGAGTCTGTAAACAGCGGTCATTTTCCGTGGCGGCTCGACTATAAGCAAGTCGTTATGAATTTTGTCTGAACTTTGGGGGTCACTTCAAAATTACTCGGAAACTTTTTTCGCTTTCAAAAAAACCTTTACTACCGACATTTAAGGCAAAAAAATAGAACCGTAATTTTGTATCAAAAATTACGGTTCATCTTTGGTCTGAGTGGCGAGACTTGCCCGTCTGCGGACGGGCGCTGGTGCGGTCGAACAGTCCACCGGACTGTTCTCTGCACGCACCCTTCAAGTTCCTGCAAACATAAAAAAACTACCGTGTACCTAATGATACACGGTAGTTATTGGCTTTGAACGGAATGATTGATACAAGGTGCAAGCAAATGGTTCCGGGTGCAATTATTCGAGCTCAATCAGCCTGTTTACGATCTCGATTACATTGAGCGGATCAAAATCATACTCGAAAATGGAAGCAATGATTATCTGATGATCCGAGAAGTCTCTTTTTAGAATATCCATCATAAGCTTTATATTTTCCTGATCTACTTCTTTCCCGCTGGGAGAATCCAAGATTATGGGCAGCTTAACACCGATTGCGCGTTCGATTTCGATGATATATGCTAACCGGAACGCAAATACCGTCTTGTGCAATACAGCCCCAGATAGTTCTTTGAGATTTGAAGTGAACAAGTAAGAAGCAGCTATCGTCGTATCGCTGCCTATTTTCAATTCCAAAGCATATTTCAGAATGTTCTGATAAAGGTTATTTACGACATCATTGTTCGATTTTGTGCTATCGGCAATTGCTTGTCGAACATACCGAAGTTCTTTTTCCAATCTTTTGATCTCTTTTTCGATTGCAACGGCATTGATTTGTAGAGAAGCAATTCTTCTATCAAACGCCTGTGTCATTGTTTCAGATTCCCAGAACGATAACTGCTCAACCTCGGATTGCCTTTGCGTTTCACGTACGGCAATACTGCTAAGGACCGATGCTAACTCAGCAGAAATCAATTTGTGTTTCGTTATAAGATACTCAATACTGTCATCAAATCCTACAATGTTTTCAGCGGTAACAGGAATGGTTGTTCCGTCCGGGCCTTTGATAAGCAGCTTCATTTCGGCAATAAACCTACTGAAATGTTTATTATCCCTTATGGCTTTGTCAAGACGGCGCAATTCCTTTTTTAGAGTATTCTGCTGGATTCTCAGCTGCTCCAATTCGGAATCTATTTTTTCATCGTAGTGCTCTACAGCAAGGGAACCTTCCTCAGCTTCAATAGTCTCTTGGTACTGCGCAACGCTGAACATCTGCTTGTATTTTCCAAGTTCACGTGATAGCTTTGCTTCCTGTTGGATTAATGACGCACAATCACGTCCTGACAGGCCCCGAATAAGCTCTTCGATATTGAAATGAATGCTACCAATAGCCACGCCTCTATTAAGTAGTGTCCAGCCTTTTTCCTGATCTACATAGAATGCTCCAAGGAGATTTCCTAAAATATCGGCATTATCAGTTCCAAAAAGAACACTATGAAGCTCGTTCTGCTGTTCAGGCAAAACGTATGTAGTGCGATCATCATTTGCAGATAATACTATATGGCTATTCGCTGTTCTTGAAAGAGTAACATCCCCGATTTTCTCGGTATAAACCGCAGTTTCAACTTCACACCGCTCGAATTTGATTTTTCTCGTATTGGGAATGTTATAACCAAGAGAGTACAACAAAAACCTCAGCAGCGTAGTCTTACCCTTGCTGTTCTGCTTACTGTGAATTAAATTGGCATTGCCAGAGAATTTAAAAAACCGGCTGAACAAACCCTCTTTGATGCGAATAGATTTTATGATCATAGGGATACCCCCTTTTTGATCTTATCAATATCATATCTTCTGCGTATCACGTTATATACCACTACTTTTGATAGTGCTTCCGCTGTAGCAGAATCAATGCCATCACCTTCAAACGCTGACGAATAGTTGCTCCAGCATTCCTCCACAAAATTGATTGTTTTTTCACTTGCCTTTCCGGAATTCTTATATGCATTGAAATCGAAAAGGATCTTTGTAAAAAACTCAACTCGCTCGCAGCAAGAATCAATGGTTTCTCTGAATCGACGAACAATCTCATCGTATTGTACAGAATCAAACCACTCAACAAAATCATGGTCAATTCTGTCAATATCCGTTGCAATAACTATTATGGGCCAAATCAAGCTTTTCTTTGAGAGCGTGATATTTACATTCTTCTTCGACCCGTTTTTAAATACCTCTCCGCACCATACCCTGTGTAACTGTTTGCCAATTCCCGGAATATCAAGTTTTAGCTCACCAATGAAATCATTAATACTCTGCATTACAGCTTTGTATTTTTCGGAATCATCGTCAGTTTCAAATGGGACGACCTGAATAGCGAACTGGTCCGTATCCAATGGTTGATCGATTTGAGATAGATAATCGGTAATAATCTTCTGTGATGATTCGGGCAAAGTACTGAAACCACGGTGAGCCGGTCCCCAGAAAAGACTCCGCGATGCATCCTCGTTCAGTGGATTTGGGGAATTTGTTATTAGAATCAGTTTTTTCGTTTTGACCTTTCTGCTTCCTTCGGATAATGACTCCAACGCTTTTTTGAGATTAGTGCGCACATGTGCAAAATCCGTACTGCTATTAACTATTGCCTTTGCTTGAGCCAAAACATGATCCCCACTATAAAGCTCAATATCAATATCTTCGTTTTCGCTCTCCAGTCGTAAAGATTGCAATTCCTTTATGTTCTCAAGCATTAAAAAAATTGCAGCGTTAACTTGAAAGTCAAAGCCAAAGAGTACCGCATTAGCACGTCTGTCTTTTTCCATAACAACCTCCGCAGTGTTATTCGTCCAGTTTCAGGAAGCCTTGTTCAAACGCTCCGGGGAACTGGAACTTTTTATCCACACCGGCAAAGGTAACGACAATAAGACCTCCATCGATACCCTTAACCTGACCGGGGCCGAATGCTTTGTGCGAAACGATGATCCCGGCATGGACATTCGAGGTGTCAATATGCACGGTAGGCTTTTTCGCCACCGGCGTTACAGATGGTGTAGGCGGTACATAGGAAGGACGGTATGTCGGCGTGGATACCGGCTTGGACGGCTCTACAAGCGGATTGTGATTTGTGCCGTATACCGGCGCTGGCTTTTCCGCTACCGCAGGCAGACCGTCTTCATCCTCGTCAAAATCATAGCTGCTGATGTTCGTGAAGACGGGCCGCTCCGGAATATCATCGTCACGGGGAGAGTCCGCCGTCATGGAGGCCGCAAGCTGACCGGCCATAGCGTCATAATCCGCACGGCTGATGACGGTGCTGTACAGACCGACATTTTCGCCGGTGTGCTTATCGATGCCGGTGTAGATCAGGCTGGCGTCTTCATACCGTTTGAATTTATAAACGGCATCGTTCATCAGAGCCTCGTTGAATACGTTCAGCGATACGAGCAGCTCGAAGTCCTTCACGTCCAGACCGGTGACCTTTTTGAACAGCTCCGGCTCCAATTGCGTGATGACGTCCTGCAGGCTGTATTCCCGGTAATCCGTCAGATACATGAACACAGGCACACGAGTAGCGAATTTGATCAGCTTTTCCTGGATCATCTTGCGCTTGGATTTGTATTCCTTTTCGGCGTCCGTCAGTTCCTTCTTTTCTTTCGGCGTCAGCTTCTCGCCGTCACGCTTGGCCTTCTTGACCGCATTCGATTTATTGATAATGGTCTCGATATCGGCGTTCAGGCTGCGGAACCCCTCAATACGCATGAGAGCGTCCATCGCCTCTTCGCTTGCGAGCAGACGGGCAAGCGTATCGTTATCAACATTAACGAGCAATGCGCTCTCCCAGCGTTTGGCAAGAAGCGTGGCGGAGGTACCGGCCATAGCGATATCGAGAATTTCAGCGGCATTGACCTGACGCATGGCACTGCCGTCATACGCCAGCACCGGCAGGAAATTGATGAATTCTCCGACTTTCTTTTCCGGATTGCTCTCGGCTACGTTCAGACGGCAGGAATAATCGGAAATCTGGCGGAGCGCACGGTCCAGCGCAAAATCAAAGACATAGCACTCCTGCTTGACGATCTCACGCTCACCGTTATCCTTTGTGATCTCCCACGGGCTCTGTACACGAAAGGCCGCTTGGAAATAGGTCTCCGGCGAGGAGAGGTTACGGAGCATGAAGATGCCGGTCCACGGTTTGATGGTGACGCCTGTGGTCAGCTTGCCGCAGGAGAGAGTGATAGTTTTCGTCTCCAGCGGATCGCCCATAGAACGACGAACAGGGTCCAGAGCGGCAACACCGATACCGGCCTGTGTTCCGGCGCAGACGTTCACCTTGTAATCGTGATAAAAGCTGTTCTGCTTCTGTGCCAGCAGATTGGCCATAGCATAGCAGGAGGCCACGTTCGGCATAAACCACAGCGTATGCGACAGCACGTTCAAAAGACGGGTGTCGGAATACGGCATCGGCGGCCTCTGCGCTCCCAACTTCAATTCGTCCACGCTGGTCTCCAGATAGGAGCCACGAATCAGATCAAGCCATTTCTGCACGTAATCCTCATATTTGAAATGTGCGTTTTTGCCGATCCCCTCAGCGGAGAAGAATACGTTCAGGTCAAATTCATCAAATTCACCCTGTTTCGCAATGCGCTGGATACTCTCCGGGATTTTGTATGTGAGCATGACCATTCTCGGCAGAGCGGCATAGGGATTTTCGCCGGGGCCTTTCCATTCGGCCTTGGCCCTCTGCTCATCGGAATAGGTCCAGTTATAGATCTGCTCCTCAATGAACTCGCCGGAATTCAGCGCACGGAACGGCGTGCCGGAGAGATAGAGGTAATAGGTTGTGGTAATCGGCAGCCACGTTTCATCGTAGGCGTTACCGGCATCGTATTTGGAAAGGTCCTCTTCGTAGGTGTCCTCGTCCTGCTCGAACAGCTTCTTTGCGTTATCCTTCCATGCGCCGAAGTGGTATTCATCGAAGATGACGAGGTCCCAGTTCGTGGTATGGACCCACTCGTTATTGGCCTTGATGCCGCCGGTCTCCCTGTTCACGCCAAGGAAATCCTGAAACGAGCCGAAGCAGACGATGGGCCGGGATTTATCTGCTCTCTGATACTGCTGATCGTTTGTAAGGCCGCCGGGGACGGTAGGGCGTGTGATGAACTGCCAGCCCTCGAAATCCATGTGCGTCATCAGGTCCTCACGCCATGCGGTCTGCACCGCCGGTTTGAAGGTGAGGATCAGCACACGCTTCATACCCATTTCCTTTGCAAGCTGATAGGCCGTAAAGGTCTTGCCGAAGCGCATCTTGGCGTTCCACAGGAATTTCGGCGTTCTGCCGCTGCCTTCCTCATAGGCGGATTTGAAATATCGCATCGTCACGTCCACGGCAAATTCCTGTTCCGGACGCATGGCGAAGGTCTGTGTGCGGTCCTCGTAATTCTCCGCACCCGTCTGCACGGCCACGATAGCCGCCTTGACATCGGCTATGGAGCACTTAAACCACTCGTTCCGGTCCTCACCGGCGTTCAACTGCTTTTTGCCCTTCGCCTTCAGAACGGCGTGGACCTCGTGATCGGTGAAACAGCTACCGTCCGTTTTCATAGCGGACCACTGGCCGAGGATGCGATACGGCACGGCGGCGGTATGGACCTGCTCCTTGATACGGGTCTCCACGTCACGCTCGGTATAGCCGACCTTGATATAGCCCTGATGGGAGGCCACGCCTACGAATTCATAAGCGTATATCATCGGGTGCGAATCTGACCGTTGAGGGAAAAACTCCATTTCTGCCATTACTCGTCACCTCCAAGATCCATTGGCTTAATCATTGAATCGATAAATGCTATTTCCTCTTCGGTGAGGCCATATTTTTTATAAAGTTCTTCATCTGTCCACGACTTTGAGAAATCCTGTTCTGGTACGAAGAGAAAACTATCTTTGGTAATGTGTATTGAAGTCAACGCCTGAAGCAATAAGAACCGGAACATTTTTGTCCGCACATAAGACTCCATATTTTGAGTTTGATTTGCGTTATCAAATGTGTTTAGTACGAGATATGTTTCGGTACAAACCTCATTTGGTGCAAGAGTTTGTAACGAGGATACCACTTGATACATACCATCTGATGAGGGTTTATTTCCACCTGACATGGCATAAGTAATAATAACCTTGTATTTTCCTAAAATCTTGTCTTTATCAACCACTTTTGATAAGGGATAGAATCCTTTCCCTTGGCTGGAAAGCAAAATGGTATCTGAGGCAGAAGATTTCTTATTCTCTCCACGTTCAAAGCTACGAACCGAAAAATAGCTATACGGCTTAACAATTTGCGACATGGGTTTTTCTTTGTGACTCAGTATTTTTCGGATTATCCGTATAGCAACATTGTCCCTGACAAGAATCTCAAATTCATCAAGAGAGCGAATTTCAGAATCCTTATATGGATCTGTTCCCACACCGGAGGCATTTATTATTTCGCAATCACCTTGATAATCCCGTTCCCACAGGAAATAGCAAACACCTCCTGCAATATTAACTCCGGGGAAACAATCCGCAGAGTTTTTGAAATCGACCAGATGCGAGATATGCTTGTCAGTTAACATGGCATTCCGAAAATCATTCATACCTTGGCCTTTTCCATTTGTGTACCAACGTGCCGGAATAACCATAACGAGATACCGTGGCTTCAGTTTTTTTGCCTGCTCAACAAACAAATGATATATTGATTTTGCACTTGCGGCCTGTCCGCCGTCACTTAATTGATACGGCGGATTTCCTATAATCACATCAAATTTCATATTGAATATGCCCTCCGGTTTCGTGGTATGGATCATTTCGTAAGCGTGCGTTTCCAAATCATCAGCACGGTCGTATTCCTTTTGCGAGGCCCCACAGAATACGCATTTTCCGTTTTGCCAGCGATGCTGGATATTTTTGAATCGCACATTGCCATCAATGTTGTCGAAATGGACCACGGAGTATTTGCCGTTCGCAAATTTAGAGCAGTACAGGCTGCGCCGGGAAAGATGCGAGGTCAGTTCCGTAATGGCGATGCCGTAAAGCTGATGCTTGAAAATGTGATCCGTGCGCTCCTGCAGGTCCGGGTACAGCGGCTCCAGCCCCTTGAGGAGCCTTTTCGCAATTTCCCGTAAAAATACTCCGCTCTTGCAGGCAGGGTCAAGAAAAGTAGTGTTCGGATCGCTGAATAACTCCTGCGGCAAAAGGTCCAGCATGGCATTCGCCACCTCCGGAGGCGTGAACACCTCATCGTTGGATAGATTGGCGATGCAGGACAGCACGTCCGGGTTGTACATCGTGTTGTAGAGATTATTGACCATGATCTTGGACCCTCCTGTAATCCGTGACGTAGGAGGCGAGGAATTCACCCTCGTCACTCGGTTTTTCTTCCAGCATGGACAGCAGATTCATCTGCGTATATTCTTCCGTGAGTTTTTTCTTTTTCGCTGCCGCCGTGGGCTCATAGTCACCGGCCAGCAGCTTATCGAAGCGGTAGTCCTTGCGCTGCATTTTCGTGCCCATCACAAAGGACCATTCCGAGAACACGATGGGCTCATCCGTATCGTTGCCGTTTTCGTCAACCACCTTCAGGCTGAGCGCATTGCCGCAGACGATATTCCGGCTGAGAATAAAACGCAAGGCCTCCCGGCACTCTTCGCTGATTTCCTTTTTACAGATCGCCTCATACTCCGCATTCCAGATATCGTACAGCCGCTGACGGCAAGCGATCACGTTATCCATCATCAGATCTACGCCATAAATGCTTGCCACGGCGATGACCGACTGCTTCTCAAATTCGAGAGGCAGCGGTTTTTTCTTTCTCGGAGGTATGGCCCGTTTCTTTGCGGCCTCCAGCTTACGGCGCAGAATCTCGGCTACGAAATTGCCGTCGCCGCACGCCGGTTCCAAAAACCGGCTGTCTACACGATCCGTCTCTTGTTTTACCAAATCCAGCATAGCGTTGACTTCACGTTCGGCTGTAAAGACCTCGCCGTGATCGGCCACACGCTGTCTGGATTTTACTTGCTTTGTCATAAAATCCCTCCGGACGCCATTATTCTTCTTTCGGGCTGTCGGGGAGGAACTCCACGATATCGTCCACCTTGCAGTTCAGTACCCGGCATATTTTTTCCACGGATTCAAGGGACACGTAATAATCCCGGCGCAGACGTGTGGATATGTTTGCGCTGTATCCGGCCTCCTGCTGAAGCTGGGCCGGTGACATATTCCTGTCGATCAGCATATGAAACAGTTTCTTGTATGTAACAGCCATCTCGTGCCTCCTTGCACCTAACGGTTATCTCGAATATTACCATTTATTATATCACGAAAATGTGAAGGAATCTACTGCCTTTGGAAATTTTCCAAGGGCTTTTTTTATTCTCTTTCGTTCAAAACGGCACCTCATGTCCGTTGGGTAGTGAAAGGAAAAATTTTCGGATTCTTTAGACCAAACCTGCACCTCGTGTCTGTTGGGTAGTGGAGGAAAGAAAATTTGAAATTCTTTCGTTCAAATCGGCAAAACCCTCCAGTGGGTATTGGGAGTGAAGGTCGTGGAGGTCACAGTACTAACTTTTCTATAGGAGTAAAAAACAGCCTATAGAAAAATTTACGGAAATACACTCCACGACCTCCACCAAGGACCGAAAAGCCTAATGGGACAAGCGTTTTCGTCAGGTTGCCGTGAAACGGTAGATCTGATCGAAAAAAAACATCAAAAAAAGCGGACCACTTGGGCAGTTTTTGTCCAGTTGGAAGTGAAGAACATGAAAGACGGTGATGCGCATGGTTGTGTTCCGATGACCGTAGGGCGGTCAGAATCTCTGTGACCTTCCGGCCCGGACAGCGGCGTGGGGTCACGAACGCAAAAACCATAATTCAAACGGGGTATTGCCCCAAAACTCAAGAAATGGAGGAAACAACAAAGTTTCACAAGCTGATTTATCAGAAAAAGGCGGTTCTCACGGAGGCTGATGCGAGAGATTTCTCCACCAAGGATTACACCTGCGTGAAGCTGCTGCTTACCAAACGGGGAGGCCCGTGGCGATCCTCGAAAGTAACGACACCAAGAACTGGCACTGGCGGGTCCAGTACGGCTTCTCCACTGTGGTCTTTCCGACCTATGCCGAGGCCATGCAGTTCTGCCGTGAACGCTTTTACGAACTGAACGGCGTGCCGCTGAACGGAGGCCGGGTATGAGGCTCACGGACGAAACCGGCATACCTGAGACCAGATACTTTCCGGTCATCGCGTTTCGGTAAGTCCGAGGAGGACGCCTTCATCAACGGCACCGGCGTGGATCAGCCCCACGACATTCTGACCGATGCCGAAATCGGCGTAACGGTATCTGGCGATATCGGCTTTGACGATGTGCTGGCTCTGTATTTCTCCGTGGACAAGCAGTACCGCTCCGGCGGCGCATGGCTCATGAATGACGAAACGGCCCTGAAGCTGAAAACGCTCAAGGATCAGAACGGCCAGTATCTCTGGAATCAGAACAGCGATACCGTTCTTGGCAAGCCGGTCCACATCTCCGTGTATATGCCCTCGAGCGGCAATCCCATCGCCTTCGGTGATTTCTCGTATTACACCGTCATCGACCGCATTCCGCTTTCCGTGCGTACCCTTTACGAAAAGTTTGCTTTAGAGCAGAAAACCGGCTACCTCGGCGTGGAGCATCCGGACGGT
This sequence comes from uncultured Eubacteriales bacterium, assembly GCA_934502885.1. Classification (GTDB taxonomy): domain Bacteria; phylum Bacillota; class Clostridia; order Oscillospirales; family CAG-382; genus CAKSUT01. The sequence goes on from CAKSUT010000004.1 coordinate 11,030, forward strand.
ATGCTGATCCGTCCGGAGGCCGTAAAGGTCATCACCGTCAACGCTTAATCCCATTCGTCCGGGAGGGTGAGCATCCCTTGCTCTCCCGGACCCCTTTTCGGAGGTACGTATGAACACTACACAGAAAGCCGTTATTTTACCGGCAACACACGAAACGCAGGACGGCGGTATTCTTACCTGCCCACAGTGCGGAAAACCCGTTACACAGCGGACCGGCCATAAGAAGAAATTCTGCTCGGACCGCTGCCGGATGGAATGCTGGAATTCCCATCAGGATCAGGTTTTGCGAAAGGCGTACTACACGCTCGTCTGCAAAAGCTGCGGTCGGACCTTTCGCTCCTACGGCAACGCACACCGGAAATTCTGCTGCCGGTCCTGCTATGAAGATTATAGAAAACGAGGAAACCGCTATGATGGATAATTTTGAACGCCGGGAGATAGAGCGGATGTACCGGGATGGATACGGCCCCACGGCCATCTCCTATGAATTGGGCATATCGATCAACACGATCAAATCCTACATTCGCCGTCATCCCAGCATGAAAAAGGCATCACGCTGCCTGTATTGCGGCAAGGTGATCTCACAGACGAAGGACCGCAAGGTCAAAAAGTTCTGCTCCGACCGATGCCGCAGCGCATATTGGAATTACAAATATCGCAAAGGAGGTAATCCCGTTGGAAAAGGAAGACCGCAATTCTGATGTATACGGGTCGGAAAATCTTATCCGCTATCATACGGCACTGTCCTTTGTGGACCGGCTGGTGAGCGAGGGCTTTCTGCGGTCTGCAGATCAGGCTGAAATCTACACAATGATCGCCCGGAAATTCGGGATCAAATTGGACAGTATATTTGCCGCATAAGGCTTGCTATCCGGGCCGTTTAGAGTGATATATACAGAGTACCCATACTTTGATACAACGGAGGCAGATTATGGCAAGAGAAGTAAAACAGGTCACATTCACGAAAGAGGCCATCCCCAAGCTGACGAGAGTGGCGGCATACGCACGGGTGTCCTCGGCAAAGGATGCGATGCACCACTCCCTGTCAGCGCAGGTCAGCTATTACAGCGGCCTAATCCAACAGCATCCCGGCTGGCAGTATGTCGGCGTATATACGGACGAGGCCAAGACCGGCACTAATGATACCAGAGACGGCTTCGTCAGGCTCGTATCCGATTGCAAGGCCGGGAAGGTCGATATGGTCATCACCAAATCCATATCCCGCTTTGCCCAGAATACGGTCACCCTGCTGGAAACGGTCCGAGATCTGAAACCCCTCGGAATTGACGTTTTTTTCGAGGAGCAGAACATCCACACCCTTTCCGCTGACGGGGAATTGATGCTTTCGATCCTTGCATCCTACGCACAGGAAGAGAGCCTTTCGGCCAGCGAAAACCAGAAATGGCGTGTGCGTAAGAATTTCGAGGAGGGCAAGCCTTGGAACGGGACGCTCCTCAGCTACCGCTACCGTAAAGGCGTCTACGTCATCGAGCCGGACGAGGCCGAAATTGTCCGGCGCATTTTCCGGGAGTTCCTTTCCGGCAAAGGCGTCATCGCCATCGCCAAGAGCTTGAACGCAGACGGCGTGAAAACCCGATACGGCAGAGCTTGGGACAAAACCAGTATCGGCGGCATCCTCCGGAATTACGCATATACCGGGAATCTTCTCCTTCAGAAGACTTTTAGGGAAAACCACCTGACGAAAAAGACCGTGGTCAACGATGGCCAGCACCCGATGTACCATGCGGAGGGCGCATATATCCATAATCCGATGGATAATCCGAAGACTGCGGCGGATATTATTGAGGATCCGGCTGCGGTTTACGGCTACCGTCCGAACCCCGATTCGGTGCGGCTGGGCGAGTTTGCAAACGCGATTGACTGGACGGATGAGAAACAGGTTGCCGAAGCAAGGGAGCAACGTGCTGCGTACCACGCCAAAAATGAAGAGTTGTACAAAATGATTGACAAACTGTCGGCGGAGAGCTTGCCGCAGGCGACGGAGCGGTAAGAACCGCATATTCCTCCTCCGCATTCCTTACCCTCGACGGCATACCGGTCCAAGCCGCTTGCTACAATATCGAAGGCAACAACTACTTCAAGCTTCGCGATGTAACAGACGCTCTTGATTGCCGTGTCGAGTGGAAAGAGAAGGAGCGTACCATTGTCATCAACACCTCGCTCCCGGCATACGATGACCCCAACGAGCCTGTGGGCTGATACGTAAAGCAAGTTTTTGCGAAAGTGTACCAAAAGAGAGGGCGATCACTCAAAGCGGTCGCTCTCTTTGCTGTTGCGTAAAAAGCGCAAAGTCAAACGGTGCAGAATTCAGAGATGATACAAAAAGGTGCCTTTAAGGCGCATATATTGCGAATAATGCCTAAATATACACTATTTTGTAATTCAACACCCTTTTGAAAAAAGCTCTTGACAAATCGCTCTCGTTGTGGTATAATAGCACCGTTGTCGAGAGAACAACACAAAAGAATCTGGGTGTGGCTCAGGTGGTAGAGCGCTACCTTGGGGTGGTAGAGGCCGTGGGTTCAAGTCCCGCCACTCAGACCAATAACTACCGTGTATCATTTGATGCATGGTAGTTATTTTTTATGTTTGTAGGGACTTGAAGGGTGCGTGTAGAGAACAGTCCGGTGGACTGTTCGACCGCACCAGCGCCTGTCCGCAGACAGGCAAGTCCCGCCACTCAGACCAGTAGACACAGAATGTCATTTGACGTTCGGTGTCTACTTTTTTTGTTTAATGGGCATGAAGTCAGCGGTTTACGTCGTCTCTAAAATCCGGGGGCTGTTTGACCGCACAGATACCTTTTTACAAACGGAGCTTTCCGCTCAGACCAATGAAGTTCGGACGTCGTCGTGCGTTTGGACTTCGTTTTTTTGCTTTTTGCAAAATCGGGTGTTTTTCCGACTCTGCGTCACTATCTGAATTCACGAAAAGTTCCTGAAAAGTCCCGACCGTATACTCAATCGCAAGCAGAGAAGCTATGAAATTTTCGCCTTTCGCCGCCTTTATGTGTAGTGCTTGTTTTGAAACGTATAACAAATATGTCTCTGACTATGTCTTTTACTTTGTTGAATGCCTGATTTCAGTTTTTACTCTACCTCCGCTTTCTTTTCAAGCGCCCGGAACCACTCCGAAGAACGAAAACCGTCATATACAACGTTTGAAAGTGCCTCATTCATGCGCTTTAAGTACGGCGTAACATCACTCGGTGCGTCCTCAACTCTCCAACCATAAAGCATCGGATGTGTCAGCGAGTGGGGTTTAATGCGTACCGACTTATCACAGCATTCTGCGGCACGTTCGAGATGACGGCGCACAATCTCTTCATTCTTTCCGCATTGTGCCTCATGTTCGGCACTCCCAAGGTGGAGCTCATATAAGTGCTGTAATTGTTCAAATCCCATATCATCGTTTTGATATACGGCTTCAAATACTTTCGCCACAGCCTCGAGGCAGCTTTGCTTGTATACGTCTCGCAATTTTACGCTGTCGTCATTATTGATGCGCAAAGCAATAAAGAATAACTCCTCCAAGAACCAATATGTGCAAAAAGAGGCGTCGGAAAGCAAATCGTCCCCTTTGTCGATTGACGCACTTATAACCTCGCATGAATTGAACAAAGAGATCGATTTCAACGCCCACTGCTGTGCTTTTTGAATGTCTCCTCGTTCGGCATAACAACGTGCAAGCTGTGAAATTGCCTGACCTTTGTAATACATATTCCAAGCCCGACCTTTGTCGTTACTGTTGTAGATTTCCGTCGCAAGCTCGATGAATTCACGGAAGTACTTGTTTCTATCTGTGTCAAAATAACTCGACATCAGCATTTCTTTTACGTCGATGTTGTTAGGCATCCGCCTGTACGCCTCTTGCCAAACATTAAGCGCCTCTTCTCTTTTCCCTGTACGAAACAGCTCGCCGGCTTTTGCGCTGTATTCTTCAAACAGCCTGTTCTCATCCGGTTTTTCAACACATAATAGCTCATCTGTTGTCACGCCGAAAAACCTCGCTATATCGGGCAAAAGTGTGATATCGGGGTAGGCGTTGCCGTTTTCCCATTTCGATACCGCCTGAAACGACACATTGAGATATCGTGCCAACTTTTCCTGCGAAACGTCCTTTTGACGCCTCAATTCTTTCAGCTTATCCGCAAAATAAAGATTCATATTGTTTCGTCTCCTTAGATTCAGTTTTGCGACCGCAACTACATTATAAGGGAAAAACGGCAAAAAATCAATAACCGATTTGTTTAGTTTAAGTTGAATTGCTAAACCCGTGGTTGAGTAGAATTTACGCATAGACAGTTCTGTTTTGCCGATGTTTCGTTTGCCACGGGAAACAACGTATTACGCAAAAAAGCCGCCCGAGCAAAGGCTTTTCCCCTGTTCGGACGACCTGTGTATATTGTGTTTTATCGAATGCGGACTTTGCCGGTAGGGTTACTTGTCCGTCTTGTCTCTTGCGATTATGACCTTTCTCTCTTCGGCAATCCAGTCAACGTCAGCTCCGAGTCCCTCCGAGATAAAGCGTACAGGCGTGTAGGTGCGGTTGTTTTCGATGAACGCAACGCTGTCAAGAGTCAGTGTTTTGCCGTTTACCTTTGCACTGCTGTCTCCGATTTTTATCTCAATCGTAATATCCTCGCCGGTCTTGATGTGTTTGCCTGTAACGGTGACAATTCTGTTTTCCTTATCCCACTCAACCTTTGCGCCGAGGTTTTCAGCAACAAATCTTGCCGGAAGCATGGTTTTGTTGTTTCTTATAATCGGAGCGACATCGTTCGTTTTTTCGACGCCGAATACAAGAGCCGTCTTTTTGCCTATGGTGAGGATTATTTCGTTTGCTGTGTTGTCGACCGCCGTCCATGCGGCATAGAGAGTGAAGCTCTTAGTGAGAAATCGTACTTTACTTTAAACGCTTTATCCGCATACCACCCGGCAAACTCAAAGCCATCCTTGGTCGGTGCTTTCGGCTCCTTGACGGTGCCGTTTTTCGGGATGTACTGCCTTGTCAGCAGGCTTCCTCCGTTTGTGTTGAACGATACGGCATACTGTGTGGCTTCTCCGACGCCTGCCGCTGCGGACAATTCCTTGTACGTCGCCTTTACGCTGACGTCGCCCTCGGGCATCTTGAAGGTCGTTGTTTCGCTGTTTGCGTCCGCAAGAGTAACTCCGCCGGATATGACCGTCCACTTGTCGAATTTCTTTCCCGTAAGAAGCGCATTTGCCGTTATCGTGACTGTCTTGCCGCTTCCTGCCTTTGAAACAACGCTTCCGCCGATGTAGGCTTTTCCGCCGTCTACCACAACGCCGAATTTGTTTGCAGTAACGCCCACGAGTTTTGTCGCTCCGCAGTCCTTGCGGTCACATCTGTAAATGTCATAGATTCTTGTGCTCTTCGACTTATCCTTTACCCAGTTGTGACCGAGTGCCGGCAATACTTCGCTGCGTATCAGTACGTTGCATACGAAGCAGAGATGTTTTTTACGCCGACGGCAGTGCAGGTGGCAGGTACAATGTCATTCTCTGTTGAAATAAGGTCGTCATCTTTTTGTGTGCCGCACTCTGTTTTCGGCAGCATATGCATTTTGTCGCTGTGTTCCATAACGTAAAACGCCGACGAAACAGAGAGCCTGCTTTGCCGGAGTGACTTACTCGCCGTGTTCCTCAAGCCACCTCATTGCCGTGTAGGCGTATACGGCGCTTCCGAAATCGAGTGCGTCGTCGTCGAATTTCACCATAGGATGATGCTGAGGGTAAATATATCCCTTTTCGGGCTGACCTGCCGCAAGCACAAGCATTATCGAAGGCACTTCACGGGTTATATATGCAAAGTCCTCAGAGCCTGCCGATTTGGACGTTTCGCTTCCGCTAAACTTCGCGACCGTGAAAGCTTTGTCCGCGCCCAAGAGTTCCCTAACATAGCGGTATGTGTCGTGTGACAGCGCACCGTCGTTTTTCAGCGACGGACAGCCGCTACCGAATGAAACCTCCGCTTCCGCACGAAATGCTCTTGCCGTGCAGTCCGCAATTTCCGTTGTGCGGCGTTTTACATTAGAGCGCACAGCTTCGTCAAATGTGCGCAGGCTTCCCCCCATAACCGCCTCGTCGGGAATTGCGTTTGCCGCAGAACCTCCGTGAAGTGACCCGATTGTCAGCGTCGCTCTGTCGGTCATTGCAAGCTCGCGAGCGTTTATCCCCTGCAACGCAATGAGAATGTGCGCCGCCGCAGTCAGCGGATCGATACCCATGTTCGGCATGGAACCGTGACATCCTTTTCCTTTGATTTTTATCTCAAAGTAATCCGCCGCCGGTGCGCTTATTCCCGGATCGGAAACTATCACCGTTCCCGGTTCAAACGGCATTCCTGACATTACGTGAATCATGAGAGCCGCGTCAACGTGGGGATTCTCGAGTACTCCGCCGTTTATCATATCGGCCGCACCCTCAAAAATTTCCTCTGCCGGCTGAAACATGAGCTTTACCGTGCCGCAGATTTCGTCCTCGTGCTTTTTGAGAAGCCTTGCCGCACCGAGAAGCATGGCGGTGTGCATATCGTGTCCGCAGGCGTGCATACAGCCGTTTTCCGAGGCAAAGCTCATTCCCGACTGCTCCTTTATCGGAAGTGCGTCCATGTCCGCACGCAGAAGAAAAACTTTTCCCTCTTTCTTGCCGCCGGCGAGCGCTGTAATCCCGGCGCGTCCGCAGTACTTCGGTGCGTACCCCATTTTTTCAAGGCATGATTTTACGTGCGGCAATGTCTCCTTCAGCTCAAACCCCGTTTCGGCGTGAGCGTGAAGGTACTTTCTGTTTGCGATGATTTCCTCTTTGATTTCGGACGCTTCCCGTCTCAGTTCTTCGGCGTTCATGTTATACCTCCCATACACAATTTACGTTTTCAGTATACGCCTGTTTTTTGCAAACAGCAAGTGAAAAATAAGGCAAATTTGCAAATATATCATTGTCATAAAAAATTATATCGATATTTCTTGTAAAAGCTTGACAAGTGTTCATGTAAATGTTATAATTCGATTGTACATTTATTATGTACGAAAAGTTTGTTTTTATGAAAGGAGAAGCAAAATGCAGCTCGCAACAAAAGAATTCCTCGCCGAAATTGACAGAATGGCAGAGGAAAGAAAGACCGCAATTCGCTCTTCAAAATCCGAATATCCCACGACAGGCACTGTTTATTACGTAAGCACCGAAGGCAACGACGACAACGACGGAAAGTCCGCCGATACTCCCATAAAAACGCTCGAAAAGGTATCCGCTCTCGAGTATAACCCCGGCGACACCGTACTCTTCAAGAGAGGCGAGACCTTCAGAGGAAAGATGCTTGCAAAGGAAGGCGTGACATATTCCGCATACGGCGAAGGTGCGAAACCCATTATTTCCGGTTCTCCCGAGAATATGGCTTATCCCGAATGCTGGACACTGCTTGACGGCACTGAGAATATCTGGATATACAAGAAGGAACTTCAGGATGTCGGCGGCATATGCTTTGACGAAGGAAAGACCGCAGGCACGAAAATACTCCCGAAATATTTCGGCGGAATGTACAGAAACGCAGACGGTACTCCCTTTGATCCGACAAAGGATATGAGCTGTGACCTCGCTTTCTTCTCCTGCCTCGGAAACGACACACCGAGATGGACTCCCGACACCGTTAATGCCGCCGGACGTTTCTATCTGCGTTGCGACAAGGGCAACCCCGGCGAGGTTTTCAACTCAATCGAGATACTCACAAGAGGCGCGAATATAGGCGTAAGAGGTGACAGCGTAACCATCGATAACCTCTGCATACTTCACTGCGGATGCCACGGTATCGGAACCGGCAGCCGCGCCGGACTCACCGTCAGAAACTGCGAACTTGGCTGGATCGGCGGCTGCATACAGTTCTATCATAAGGACGGCAACATGACGAGATTCGGAAACGGCATCGAGATATACGTAAGCTGCCGCGACTTCACTGTCGAAAACTGCTACATATATCAGGTTTACGACGCCGGCGTAACTCATCAGTACAAGTCCGACAGAACCGGTGAGACCGTCTGCAATATGGAGAATGTCCTCTATAAGAATAACCTCATCGAGTTCTGCATCTACTCCATAGAATATTTCCTCGAGCAGGCAGGAAACGACGAACAGGTGATGAAGAATATTCTCATGACCGGCAACATATGCCGTTTCTCCGGCTACGGCTGGGGATCTCATCCGTCGAGAGCCGCTCACATAAAGGGCTGGGATCACAGAAACAGAAGCGAAAACTTTGTTATCGAGAACAACATCTTCGACAGAAGCCGTTCCATGCTTCTTCATATCGGCGTTCAGGAGGAGAAACACCTCCCTGCCATGAGAAACAACACCTACATTCAGCTTGCGGACAACCCGAAATTCACCCTCGGCAGATATGCCGAAAGAGGCGGCGACAAGTTCATCTATTCCCACGATATGATAGCCTACAATAACGACGACGTCGAGAAGTTCAACAGCGAGCATATGCACGACAACGGAAAATTCTACTATGTCACCGAGGAGCCTACCTTTGAGGGACGTTGGCCTTCCGGCGAGCAGGGCTGAGGTGAAATGATATGAAAAGTTTCCCCGAAATATATGTGTCCGCGCCTTGCGTTTTCGCACTTGGCAATGAATATTGCATTATTCTTCCCGTTAAAGAGCAGTGCCTTATGTGGGTGAATGTCGGCGGCAAACGCTATTGCGACCACGACAACGGTATTATGCGCTCAACCTGCGAAGTACATAAGGTAACGATTCCGATGGAAGAGCTTGACAAAGCAGGGGAGTATACTGTAGTTACACGTAAAATAATCGACAGAAAACCGTATTTCCCCGAAATAGAACCTGAAGTAAGCGTCAAGTGTAAATTCCGTCCCATACCGTCGGACGGCAAAATAAAGCTTGTCTGCATTTCTGATTCGCACAGCCTCGTGAAAGAGCCTATCGCCGCCGCAAAGTCAGCCGGAAGTATTGACCTTCTTATACTCAACGGCGATGTGCCGAACGACAGCTCGTCTCTCCGCAACATATTCACGATATATGAAATTGTCGGCGAAATAACGGGCGGAGAGATTCCCGTCATTTTCTCAAGAGGAAACCACGACCTTCGCGGCGTTTACGCCGACTGCCTGTCGAACTACGTTCCGTCGAAAAACGGCAAGACTTACTATACCTTCCGCGTCGGCTCTCTTTGGGGAATGGTACTCGATTGCGGCGAGGACAAAACCGACGATCACGCCGAGTACGGAGGCACTGTTTGCTGTGAGCTTTTCAGACGTGAGGAAACAGAGTTTATAAAGAGCGTTATAGCAAACGCGGAGAATGAGTATAAAGCGGACGGAGTGAAGAATAAGATTATCGTTGCGCATTGTCCGTTTGTCATTGTAGGCACTTTCCAAGGCGACGTTTTCAACATTGAGAAGGACGTTTACTCCGAGTGGACAAGACTTGTTTCGGACAACATAAAGCCCGACGTCATGCTTTTCGGTCACAAGCATATTTCCGAGGTGATAAAGCCCGGAAGTAAGAAAGATATCTACGGTATGAGCTGTGACGCAATTATCTCCGGAATACCCGATCATGCGGCGAAAAAGTATGAGTGCATGGCGGTGGGGCTTGACAATGGAAAGTATACGTGCAATTTCGTAAATACCTCAGTTGAGTGAGTAACTGCATAAAATATCAGCGGGGTCTTGTTTGACTCCGCTGTCTTAAAATGAAAGTGTTTTTTTAATCTGTCGCTTTTTCGTCAGGTAATCCGCCCTTTGCGGCTGTTCTTCTGTACTCCGTGGGCGACATACCGGTTTCGGCTTTGAACGTCCGGTTGAAATGCTCCACACTGCCGTAGCCGGTTTGAGATGAAATCTCGGATACACTGTGCTTGGTCGTTGTGAGAAGCCGACACGCCTCCTCTATTCTGGTTTTGGTGAGAATCTTCGAGAAATTTGTGCCGGTGAGCTGTTTTATCAGCCTCGATGTGTGGGAAAAAGAGTAGCTGTACTTCTCCGAAAGCTCCTCAAGCGTCACAGTTGTATAGTGCGTTTTTATATATTTGAGTATCATTGACGCCGGTATTGCGGTTTTCGTGTACTTATCTGAAATGTAAACACCGCCCTTCAACGCAGCGTATGAAATCGCACAGCACAAAAGCTTCTTTGATACCGGGGCTATATCACGGCGCAGAATGTCATGCGAACCGTAAAACTTCAGATCTTCATTTGTCCTGCTTTCGGGATTTGTGAGATATATACAATGCATCGTGAGAATGAGACAGTTGAGATTATTAAAATCTCCGCACCGTATAAGCGCATACTTCGGATATCTTGCCTCTTGGAAAATCATCTTTATGTAGGCCGATATTTCGGAATTGTCGCCCTGCACATCTTCGAGAATTTCCGTACCGCTTTCCGCCGCAACGCAGATGTTGAGAAGATAACTCTCGGACGGATCGTCGTCAACTGTGTCGAGCGAATGGTAGACACCCGGCGGAATGAAGCACACATCTCCCGGTCGGAGAAGCGTTATCTCACCTTCGATAATGTTGATAAATTCACCCTTTATAACATACATTATCTCAAGATATGAGTGCGTGTGGTAATTCGGAAGAGAGTATATCGGATGAAGAGAAATTGAAAGTCCCTGCGCCCACCTTACCTGTGAGTCCGTGATAAAGCTCTCCTGTGCGATATTGGTGTGCTTTGACTTGTATTCGTTGTAACGGGATATTTCCTGTTCGTTTATGTGCTGTCTGTTTGCCGAACGGTACAAATCATATATGGCGTTTTCGTCCATTTTTTCTCACCTCCAAGGTACACAACACCACTAATACTACCAAAATTATAATGTCCGACGCACGGAATTTCAATACACGAGTGTAATTTTTTTGTAACTTTGCAGCTTTTAAGCCTGCAGAAACCGAAAGGAACAGTATGAGAATACCTATTTTATGTCCGAAATGCCGTGAAGCACTTGTCTCCGACGGCAAAAGCCTTGTCTGCCCGAACCGCCACGTATACGACATATCCTCCGACGGCTATGTCAACCTCACCTCCGGTCATCTTCCCGGCGGCGACTCAAAGGAAATGTGCCGCGCGAGAAGAGATTTCCTCGCCGGAGATTATTATCTTCCGCTTGCCGAAGCGCTTGCGGAACTCGTGACGGAATGCGATACCGCGATTGATATGGGATGCGGAGAGGGTTACTACGACCGAGTGATTGCAAAGACCTGCGGTGGACTTTCGATTGTTGGTCTCGATCTGTCGAAAGAAACTGTAAGGCTTGCGTCAAAGGCGGCAAAACGTGAGAGCTTGTCGGGCAGATTGTCGTATGCTGTCGCCGGTATCTTTGACACGCCTTTTGCCGACGAGAGCTTTGACGCCGCACTGTCGGTTTTCGCACCTGTTGCTGATGCGGAGTGCTTAAGAATACTTCGGAACGGAGGTCGGATGATAGTCGTCACTCCGGGCGAACTGCATCTCGACGGACTCAAAAGTGCGGTATACGAAAGACCGTATACTAACGCCGAAAAAATGAAAACCTACGACGGTTTTGTGATTTCCGAAGTAAAACGCGTGAGGGGCGAAATAAAAGTCGAGGGTGATAATATCGGAAACCTGTTCCTTATGACTCCGTACTACTGGAAAACCGCAGAAAAGGACGCCGCAAAGCTCAAAACACTCGACAGTCTTGTGACGCATACAGACTTTATAATAACGGTGTTTGAAAAACGGATGTGAAAATCTTTGTCGTTTATTAACAAATTACTCTTGAAATTTTAGACATGGGATGTTACACTTACAGTGCGTAAAAACATTTCACGCGTTCGAGTGTTGCGGACGTAAACAAAATCCGCAGCTTGACATGAAAGGAGCATATCATGAAGAAAATAGCGGTTATAGGCGCAGGAAGCTTTAATTTTACCCGTGCTATCGTGCGCGACATTTTTTCATTCCCGGCACTTTCCGATTCTGCAATAGAGCTTGTCGATATTCCCGACGGCGAAGAAAGAATGGAAGCGGCAAGACTCATCATTCAAAAAATGATTGACGAGGGCGGCTACAAGGGAACCGTTCACTCCGGCTTTGACAGAAGAGCCGCTCTCGAGGGTGCTGACGGAGTTCTTATCACGATAAGAAGCGATAAACCCGAGGTTTGGGCGAAGGATCTCACAATTCCCGAAAAGTATGGCGTTACATATTCGGTCGGCGACACAAGAGGTCCTGCCGGTATATTCCGCTTCCTTAGAAGTGCGCCGATCCTCCGTGAAATCTGCCGCGACATAGAAGAGCTTTGCCCGAAGGCGCTTGTTCTCAACTACGCCAACCCCATGGCGATGCTTTGCAGATATCTTCAGGGTGAAACAAACCTCAATATAACGGGACTCTGCCACAGCGTTCAGGGAACGTCCGAAATGCTTGCAAAGTGGCTCGGCGCGGATATGAAGGATATAACCTACCTTTGCGCCGGGATAAACCATCAGGCGTTTTACCTTGACTATAAGTGGAAGGGCGAGGACGCATATCCGCTCATAAGAAAGCTTCTCGAAAATGAGGAATACTACAACAAAGAACTTGTCCGCAATGAGATGTTCTTGAACCTCGGTTACTACCCCACCGAGTCCTCAGGACACAATTCCGAGTACAACGCATGGTTCAGAAAGCGTCCCGACCTTATAGAAAAGTACTGTACCCACGGCACGGGCTGGAATCCCGGACATACGAATTTCTCGATTGGAGAGATAGCAAAGAGAGATGCGGCGCGAGGCGAAGAAATGAGAAAGATGCTTGATTCTCCCATAGATCTCAAGAGAGGGCATGAGTACGCCGCATACATTTTCAATGCCGTCTTCGGAGACGGAGAGCTTTTCGAGTTCAACGGCAACGTAAGGAATTTCGGACTTATCGGCAATCTTCCCTACGGTGCGTGCGTTGAGGTTCCCGTTCTCGCATCGAAATACGGTCTCAAGGCGATGCACGTCGGAGATATGCCGAGACATCTTGCGGCAATAATAAATACCAACGCTCAGGTTGAAGAGCTTGCGGTTGAGGGATGTATCGAGGGCGATAAAACAAAGATTTTCCATGCTGTTCTCAACGATCCTCTTACGGCGGCGGTATGCTCCATGCGTGAAGCGAAAGCTCTTACCGACGAACTTTTTGAGGCAAACCGCGAATATCTGCCGCAGTTTAAATTTTGATTATTCTTTGTAAAAATAACGCCGCAGTTCAAAACGAACTGCGGCGTTATCGCTCTTGTAACAGAGAGGCAAATTAACGGTTAATTCGTAATCTTTCCCGTTATCTTCGCACCCTTAATTCCGAACGGAAGCACAAGATATGATTCCGTCCAGCCGGAGGTGTCGGGTACTCTGTGTTCGTACCACTTCTCGTCAAGCTTTCCTCCGCTTATTTCCGCACCGAGCCAAGGAAGATCAGGCCGCGAATATCCGCCCCACGCCGCGCCGACCTCTCCGCACGGTCTGTGCCAAGGTCCGAGAGTGTTCTTTACGGTGGAGTAAAGGCGTATTGTGAGCGTGTTCTTGCCGACAGCGGCACCCGTAAGCTTTACTTCATAAGGAAGCATTGCGAGAGCTCCGGCATAGTTGCCGTTTATAAACACCTCGCCTGCCGCGGCGTAGAGCGCGTCAAGCCGCAACGTCGGAACAACGCCGTCAAAAGCCTCGGGAAGCTCAAACTCGGTTTCGATATCGAAAGTGCCTGCATAGAACGGATAGCCTTTCGACGTCCATTCAAGACCGCGGCATTCCTTCTCATTGTCAAGCACAAACTCCGAACCCACATTTATGACGTGCGGTATCGTCTGCATTCTTGCGGAGGTAACGGCGAAGTCGCCGATTATCATCATCTGTTCAAGTTTTGTACCGGGTAGATTTTCAAACAGCGAAGTTACAGCCATCGTCGCTTTTTTCGGCGTTTCAAAGATGCGCTTTACCGTTATTGTATGATGTCCCTCCGATATTTCCGGGAGTACAAGCGTCTCAAACGACTTGTCAAGGTAGTAACCGTCGAGAGCCTTCGGTATTTCGACTCCGTCAAGGAAAATACGCTGAAGCTCAGGATTTTCGGTCACAAGCTTCGCTCCCGTAATATTTGTGCGTGTCTCAAAATTGCACTCAAGCGTAATGCCGCCGTGATAATTCTGCGAGTCGAGAATTTCCTGCACCGCAAGTATCGGATAAGTCTTTTCTGACATCGCTTCGCCGTCTTTCGCAAAACGGAACATTTCGAGAAGAAGCGCATTTGGAGAGTTTCGCCGCGCTGTCCACTGCGATGGAAGCTCAAACGATATTTCGGCGCAGTGCGCCGTTTTTTCGGCTTTGCGCGCCGGTGTCAGTGAGAGCATTACCGATTCGCCGCCTAAAAGATTTATTTTGATTTCCGTGTGATCTTCATATACCGTCGTCGGGTAGACGCTTATCTCTCCGCTTTGCGGATTGAATGCCTCTGCCGAAAAACGTCCCTCGACGCGAAGTACTCCGGAGCGCCCCTCTCGGCAGTCCCCGTTGAGTACGAAGCAGTTCTTTATGTCGCCATCCTCGGTGTAGTATATCTTTGTCTGCGTGCCGTCGTCATCGGCAAAGTAGCGGTAGCGTGACGGCAGTGCGGTGAGAATCGACTGAAGCTTTGTCATATCATGTGCATATTCCGCACCGCAAAGCTCATTCGTAAGGTCGCAAGGCTCACCCTCGAGAAGCTGCGGATATTCACCATAGACAATAACCTTTCCGCCGAGAGAAATGTACTTTTTCAAAAGGTCAAGAGTCGTTCTCCTTAAATTCATGCAGTAGGGGAGAATGACTGTTTTGTATGTCATTTGACCTATCGTGAAGCCGTCCTTGTCTACGCTTCCCATGCACGCTATCGAATCCTCGTCGCCCAGCTCGAAGTTTTCCTGCATCGAGACAAGAGTCCTGAGAGTTCCGTTGAAGAGTGGTTCGTAGCGGCGAAGCTCCGCATTTTGATTTTTGTCGGCTCCCGGTGCCTGATACATACAGAATGCCGAGTCCATGGGGTGGAGAAGGAGAGTGTCCCTCACGGGCTTTCCCGAACGCAGAAACGCACTCTGACGAGCGACGGCGTCGGTAAGTACATGATACTTTTCAAAGTACGGCTGATAGTAGTTTATGTGCGGCGGATATGCGCGCTTGCCTCTGCCGCGCAAAGAGTAGAATATGCCGTGTACGCTTCTGTGGTTTATGCCGAATGCGGAAAAGTGATCGAAAATATGCTTTTGGTCGCGGAGATTGAGATTTTCCGTCGTGACGCCGTACATCTCACAGAGAATGCGATTCTTGCCTGCCTGATGAGCCGCCGAAACACACTGCATGGGAGTGTTGTATGTTCCGTAGTGACGCCAATACCAATTGTTTTCGCTCTGGGGCTTTATGCAGCCGTACTGCCAGTCGAGAGCAGTTTCGAGGTAGTCGATACCGGGTATATCGAAATACTTGTAGCAGGGCATTGTAAAGCAGGTCGCGCGTATCTGACTCTCAAGCATATCCTCCATCATGAGATGACCGCTGAACATAACTCCGTTCTTGTTGCACCAGTCTCTGACCGAACGGAAATACGAGTTTGTGATAAGATGAAGCACCGTTCTCCAGTATCTGTAGCGCACACTTTCCGCACCGTCGCCGTTCTCAAAGAGAAGATATACCTTTTCAAACGGAAATTCTTCGTTCCAAAGCGACTTGTAAGCATCGGGAAAACCATTCGTCCAAGGAAGAGAAACGTGCGCATAGCTCGGCTCGTCTACCCAAACCGAGACTATCGTGTTTCCGAAATCCTCCTTAAAATCACGCCACATATTCTCGTAGCTCTGCATAACGTAGAATTCGCACGCTTCGGGTGAGAGCATATCGAGAATGTGTTCCGACTGCACAAGGCGGTATTCGTGTTCGCCGTGCGTGCAGAAAAGCTCACCCTCCGTGCTTCCTTTCGGAAACGCCGCAAGATTGCCGAGTACATATTCGTCTGGCAGTCCGAGAACCGCTTCCGGCATATAGCCTGCTTGCATAAACACTGTCATTCCGAGTCTTTTGGCAGTGTCAACCGTAATTCTCATTTTGTGCATGAAGTCCTTGCCCGGATAGTCGGACTTGAGACCTATATAGGTTCTCGCAATAACGCTTGCAACGCCCTGCTCATGCATAAGCTCAAGCTGACGTACCATCTCGCTGTCCTCAAGAGTGTCGTTCAACATCCAAAAGTCGGTGCCTCGGCAGTCGTCCGGCGGCGTTAAAAACTCTTTTCTGTCCATATATTTACCTCCGAAATTAGAAATGCGTATATTTGTTTTCAAAAGAAGAGTATTTCTCTCACAAAATTATTGTATCATACGTTAAAGAGGCTTTCAAGAGATATTTCAATCACATAGTAGGAGAAAATAAACATTATGACGCTTGAAGATTTTCATCCTTACATAAGACACGCGCGAAGACTCGGCGTAGAACGCGGCATATACTCGGATTTTGTAATCCCTTATGACTGCCGGCTGTTTTATATCTTGCATTCGACGGGGTATGTGCGTTTTGCCGGTGAAAAATACGAAGTAAAGAACGGCGATCTCCTTATATGGAATTCCGGCGTAAAGTACTGTATGGAGCCGACGGGGGACAGCCGATACCTCGAATTGCTTGCGCTGAGCTTTGATCTCACACGTGACCGTACCGACCTTTCCGTTCCGATTTCTCCCGACGGAGAGGACTGCTATGAGCCGCAAAAGCGCATATTCACAGACGACGTAATTGAAGAACTTCCGTTTTCGGATTCGCCGCTTGTTTTCAGAGAAGCGTACTTTGCCGAAAGCTTTCTTATCGACATGATAAACGAATACGACAATTCAAGACGTTTTGCAAGCGCGGTTCTTTCGGCGAAGCTTTCGGAGCTTATCATACACCTTGCGCGAAGAGGGGAGAGCCGCGGCGGCGACATATCCGGCGTGATAGATTATATACGCACGCATTCCTCGGAAAGACTCACCAACGCAACGCTCGGAAAACGCTTCGGCTTCCACCCAAACTCGCTGAACCGCCTGTTTGTCCTGCACACCGGAAAGTCGCTCCACAGTTACATTCTGGACGACAAAATCCGCCGTGCGATAGGACTTTTGGAATCAACAGATATGCAGATATCCGAAATAGGAGAAAGCGTCGGCTTTGACGACAGCAGCTACTTTACACGCCTTTTCGGCGCAAAGGTCGGCTGTACTCCGTCGATGTACAGAAGCGGTCTTAAAAACGCAAAGCACAAATAGCAACCGCTCCCGTCAGCGCAAAAGCGAAACGGGAGCGGTTTTTCGTTCCGTGTATTACTTTTCGTATACGTCAATTTCGGGCGATGAGAGAATGCCGAAAGGTTTGAGGTTGGGTTCGTAGGTGAAGTCGTCGCCGGTCGTAAACCACTTGTCGGGACCTATCCATGTGTTTTTTCCGCAGTAATGAAGCGGTCCGAAGGTGTTAACAAGGCTTCCGTATGCCTTGAGCTTTATGTCGTGGTGTCCCTTTGCAAGGTCGTTTACACGGAGCTTGTACGGAGAATAAGCGATTACTCCGCAGTCTTTTCCGTCAACGTACACTCTTATGAGCTGTGCGGTGTAACGCCTTACGGTTATCATGATGTCGGCGTCCTTTTCAAGGTCAAGAGCGCACTTGTAGGTTATGCTGTGACCGTAGAACGGGAAGCCTTGGTCGGTCGTCGTGCCGAACGCAATACTCTCGGGACGCTCGGTTATAATCTTCTTTGAGCCTCTTACCTTGACGCCGAAATCACCGAGAATATAGCACCACTCTGTGTTCGTGCGCTCTCCGAGAGGAATCGTCATCATGAGAGTGTTCTTACCATTGCGTATCTTTCCGAGAGCAAGACGCTTAATGCTTTCGTCAACGTAGTAGCCGAGAGGCGTACGGTCAACAGGTTCACCGTTGAAGCGTATGTCCGCATTTTCGGGACGCTCAACCGCAAGCTCCGCGCCGTCGTGCTCAATCTCACTTTCAAAAGACATCATAAGCGTTATCGTGTGTTCGGGCTTCACCTCAGGTACTACCCACGGCTGAGGAGAATGGTCGGAACGGTTTCCGAGACCTGCCAGTTTGCGGCAGATGTTGTCGAGGTGCAGAATTTCCTCTTCGGGCATAAATTTTCCGCCGTCGAGAGAATACTCCGCAAGGTCGAGAAGAAGCGCGTTTTTGTTGTCGGTTTCGTAGCCTACGGCTCCTCTGTAGTCAACTCTGCGTGCTTTTCCGCAAAGAGCTTTTTCGTCATCCGTTTCGGCAAAATTCACTTCGCCACGCGAGAGCATAAAGAGTGCGCTCGTACTGAGGAAAAAGTCGTGACCGAATACAGTGCTTCCGTTCTCATGACGGTAATCGACGGTAAGTACTTTGCCCGTCTGTGTGTCGAGAAGATAGGGGATAAACTCACCCTTTACCGAGATTGTCAGGCGTTCGGACGTTGTGAAGCCTTCGCAGTAAGCCCTGCTTGTGTTTGCGATGAAGAGATACTCCGTGTCGTCGCCGTCGCGGCGGAGCTGACAAAGCTTTTCGGGCACTTCCGTGCCGTCAAAGCGCTTTATGCTGACCTCACGCTCTTCTTTCAGCGCGGTGAGAATTGCGTATCTTTCGTCCTCGACCTTTTCGCAAAGGGAAATAAGCTCGTCGAGAAGGGGAGTTTTTTCACAGCCGATAAACTCGGGAGCTTTGCCGACGATAAGAACCCTTCCGCCTGCCTTGGCAAAGTTTATGAGAAGTTCAGCCGTTGTCTTGCGGAGAGTCTTGTTGCCGCAGATAATGACCGTT
Organism: uncultured Eubacteriales bacterium; assembly: GCA_934502885.1. Classification (GTDB taxonomy): domain Bacteria; phylum Bacillota; class Clostridia; order Oscillospirales; family CAG-382; genus CAKSUT01. Next base: position 29,885 of record CAKSUT010000004.1, read on the forward strand.
TTGTAGGTCATCTCGCCGACGCGAAGCTCTTTCCCGACCTCCGTTTTCTGCTCCGGTATGAGAGACTCGCTTAAGTAGTCAAAGTCGATGTGGTTGAATAGAAGCGTGTTTGTGAGGGGGAGCGCAAATCCATGACAGTTGTACTTTTTGTTTTTGTCGTTGCTTGTGTAGTCGGGTCCGTAGTCTATCCAAAACGATTCTATACGGTTAATGACCGCAACGTTGCACAACGCCTTGCCTCTGGTGAGTACAGTGTTGACTCTCGCAAAGTGATCTTCGACGTATTTATACTCCTTGTACCACGGCGCCTGATAGTTTATCGTTGCCGGATAGTCGCGCTTGGCGTTGCCCTCCATGGATACCCACGAAAGATGCGGTACTCTGAGAGTGACGCCGAGAGCAGCCTGCCAGTCGCCCTGGAATTTGTGACCTCTGAAGTCGAAGTCGTAGTTCGTGACACCGTAAAGCTCAGAGAGCATTCCCTCGCGTCCGTACTGACGGACAACCGACTGACACTGCTTTACAGACTCAATTTCCATCTGATTGCACAGCATATCAACGCCGGGAAGCTGCATTCTGCGGTAGGTTCTCATGCAGTCGCCGAGAAAATTCGTGTTTTCGGCAATAGTGCCTTCTCCCATGACGTGACCGGTGAAAATAAGCCCGTCTTTCTCACACCGCGCCGCACAGTTGTCAAGGAATGCCGTTGTGAATCGCTCCGCAACGTGGTCGAAGAAATTGTGGCGCACCTTGCTCGGCTTTTCGTCAAACTCTCGCATATCGAAGAATATTTCGGGGAGAGCGTCGAGAATGTCGCCGCTGTAGGTCTTTTTGTATGTAACGTCGAAATCGTATGTCCAAGTGCAGCGTGCGGGTTCTGACAAAGCCTTTCCTCGGAACGGAACGAATCCGGCAACCTGCGGCTCGTCGGAGAACATCGACGGTACTGTTTTTCCGTATTCGTTGCCGCAGCATTTATTGTACGCGTCGTAGGTTATGCGTATAAACTCGTCCATAGCTTCCTTGGAAAGCGTGTCGATGTGGCACTTGTTGTTGTACCATCCGCTGTCCGGATAAGATACGCAGTAAGCGTAAAACTTCCTGTGCGAGGCGGAGTCGTCTTCGCCTATGCGCCTGTAGGATACCATGTAGCCGTCTGCGTCAAGCTCAATGTCGTATGCCGCCGCAAAATAGGTTTTGCCCTCGCGGTACGCCGTCTCTTTGTCGAGAGATTCGAGTTTTTTCGTCCAAAACGACAGATATCTGCCTCTGAAACGGTTGTTCTTGAGCGCAAGACCGCCAGCCTGACCGGAGGAATACCTGTCCTCGTCATAGAGATACGCAAGCATTCCGTTCTTTTTCGCTTCGTCAACGCAAGCGGACACAAGTCCCATAAACTCATCAGAAAGGTAGGGTGTAGCCATTCCGGTGCGCGAGTGCATATGAAAGCCGCCGAAGCCCATTTCGTGAAGCACCTTTATCTGACGTCTGAGCATTCCCTCCTCAAGCTTACAGTTCCACGACCAGAACGGGGAGCCTCTGTATTCGCTTGTCGGCGAGGTGAACAGTGCTTTGTCGAATTTTTCGTCGGCACTGTGCTTGTAAAGTTTGTATTCCATAAAAATATTTCCTTTCTCAGAGAAATTCGGTATTGACAACATTATACCATATGTTGTATAATATTTCTATACCCGATTTTTCTTTTTATGGGGGTGATTTTGCCGTGACGCCTGAGGAATACAAGAGAAGATACGAGGTTATTTCGGAAAAGATGAAAAGCGAAGCCGATCATACCTCACATTACGCAAATTTTGCAAACGGAGACACGAGAGTGTTCGATGAGAGCATCATAATGAAGGAAGCCGCTTACAACTATGCAATGCCCCATACACACGACTTTCTCGAGCTTGCCTACGTTGCAAACGGCAGTGCTGAGCATTTCTGCGCCGATACCGTCACACATATTAAAAAGGGTGATTACTTTATTGTGGACTACGGCGTGCGCCACGCATATGTTTCGGACGAGAGCGACGGAAGACTCAGCGTCGTGAACTGTCTGTTTCTGCCCCGCTTTATAGACCGCACGCTTTCGGCAAGCCTCACTTTTAATCAGGTGCTGTCGAATTACCTCATACGCTTCGGAGACGAGCTGAATATCGTCCGCATAGGCGACGTCGTTTTTACCGACGAGGACGGCAGAGTCGGGGAGATTATCGCACATATGACAAAGGAGTACAACGAAAAAAAGACCGGATACCTCGAGGTGCTTCGCTGTAACCTCGTTGAGATAATCGTCACGACAATGCGCCAGTACAGCGCCAAAATGTCGATACCGGAGTGCGGCGACGCCGTTTCCGAGGTCAAGAAGTACGTTGACGAGAACTATATGCACAATATCACCCTTTCGCATATCAGCCGTGTTTTGAAAATCAGCGTCTCGCACATGAGCCGTCTTTTCAGAGAGGAAACCGGAATGCTTTTCAGCGAGTACCTCCAGAAGGTCCGCATAGAACACAGCTGCCGCATTTTGGCAAATACCGATAAAAAGGTGATAGACGCCGCCCAGCTTGTCGGCTACGACGATATAAAATTTTTCGGAAACGTGTTCAAAAGACTTATGAATATGACGCCGAGCGAGTATAGGAGAACGATTTGGGGTGATAAGCGATAGAACAGCGAAATCATGAAAATCGATAAAAGAATGGTAAGAAGCTCATATACAATTCAGCTAGTCTTAGACAAAGACACAAATACAGCTTTGAAAGGAGCGAAGAAAATGAGAAATTATACAGTGAAAATCGGTGGAAAGCTTGCAGAACTGAACGAGGTCACAGTGTCGAAAGAACCGTTTAACAAGGTTTTCGAGGGTCGCCAAAGACCGCTCTCACAGACCGAAAAGGCATATTTCGTCACAGCGGACATTTCAGGAAAAACAGAAATTGAGATCACCGTTTCCGAAAGCTTTGAAAATTATGAAATACGTCCTCTCGAATACAGTCTCGGAGACAGCCGTTGCGGAAACACTGTGAAGCTCACAGTCGATAAACCCATGCAGTTCACATTTGAACCAGACGGCTTTCACAATGCGCTTCATGTGTTTTTAAACGCACCGTCCGAAAAGCCTTGCGGCAGCAACGTGATATGTTTCGGAAAGGGTACGCACGACGTCGGTCTGATCTGGCTCACCTCAGGACAGACGCTTTACCTTGAAGAGGGAGCGATTGTTTACGGCATGATCTATGCAAAAGATGCGCACGACATAAAAATCATGGGCAGAGGAATCATTGATTCGTCACCGTATCCCAGAGGAAATGAAAGAAAGGCCGATGACTCTGCACTTTACAAAGAACTAAAAAAACACGGCGTTGACGAAAAGGATATGTCGAAGGCGCATTACCGCAGTGCGAATATCATCCTTTACAATTGCAAAAACGTTTACGTTGAGGGACTTACCTTCCGTGACGCCATGATGTGGGCGTTCGTCGTGCGCAACCATTGTGAGAATATTGTCATAGACAACATAAAGATTGTCGGTCAATGGCGGTACAACAGCGACGGAATTGATATATGCGCCTCAAGGAATATCGCCGTCAAAAACTCCTTCATTCGTTCATTTGACGACTGCTTTGTTGCAAGAGCGCCGTACCTCCCGGGAGAAACGGAGGACACAGAGAATGTTATCGTCAAAAACTGCGTTATGTGGTGCGATTGGGGAAAAAATCTTGAAGTGTGGTGCGGAGATAAACCGTGCACAATAAGGAATATATCCTTTGAGGATATTTACCTTATAAGAGTATGCGGCACCGGTATAAATATTACAACGTGGTTCGGCAGTGAGAGGTCGTTTGTTGAAAATGTTTCGTACAAAAATATATACATGAACTTCGACTGCGACCGCCACCGTATGGATATGAAAATCGAAAGCACCGAAAGTCCCGTTTACGTAAACACTCACAGTATCCCGACGGCAGTGCATATAGGCAACGAGAAAATAGGAAGGTCTACCGGCAATCAGGGATGCGAAGAAGCGACCGATTACAGCGGATTTAATATGAGTTACACGAACATATCGTTTGAAAACGTCCGCATAAATACGGAGAATCCGAGAATTAAGGTCGCAGAAAGCAATGATTTTACAAAGGTCTGCGGCATACATACTCTCGACTGCGATTTTAGCATTGAAAGATAAATATGCCGGAATCTTTCGGCGTATTTGCCTAAAATAAAGGGAAAAATTGTGCATTTCACCGAATTTTCACTTTTTTGGAAAAAAGCTTGAAATATCGGAAAAAGTGATTTATAATAAAAGTGTGCGTGCCGCAAAGCGCGGCAAATATAAGGCACTACCGTATAACGGAGGAATTAACCATGAAAACACTCGGACTTCAGCTCTTTACAATAAGAGATAATTTTAAGGACGAAGAAACAATCAAGGAAAGCTTCAAAAAGATGGCTGAGATAGGCTACGGCGAGGCTCAGACTGCGGGACTCTTCATTTCTCCCGAAAAGTTCGCCGAATACGCAAAGGACGCAGGAGTGAAGATCTGCGGAACGCACTACGGCTGGGAGGATATAAGAGATAGAACCGACGAAACCATGAAAATTCATGAGATACTCGGCACTACAAATATCGGTATCGGCGGTATGCCGGGCTACGCAAGAGAGAGCAAGGAGGGAATGCTTAAGTTTATTGACGAGGCAAATGAAGTTGCCGCAAAGATAGCAAAGCACGGCTTCAAGTTTACATATCACAATCACAGCTTTGAATTTAAGAAGTTTGACGGTAAGACCATGATGGATTACCTCATAGACGGCTTCGACAAGGACAACGTAAGCTTCGTTCTCGATACCTACTGGGTACAGCACGGCGGTGCGTCGATTGCCGAGATGATAGAGAGACTTGCCGGAAGAATTGATATTCTCCACCTCAAGGATATGGGTGCTTGCGGCGGTGAAAATCACAATGTTCCGTACATTACCGAAATAGGCAACGGCAACATCAACTTCAAGACAATAGTTCCCCTTGCCGAAAAGACGGGCGTCAAGAGCTTTGTCGTTGAACAGGACAGCAACTGGAAGGTTTCTCCCTTCGATTCCATAAAGGAAAGCTACGACAAAATCAAGTCCTGGGGACTTATCGACTGAAAAGCAGAGTAAATTATGCGACCGCATACTTTTTCGGTGTGCGGTCGTTTTGTTTACAAAATTTTGTTGAAAAAATCCGCGATATATGGTAAACTTGTCTTAGTCAAAAGGTCGGTACAGACCTGAAACGGAGGATTTTTTATGAAAAAACTCGGATTACAGCTTTGGACGATAAGAGATGTGTTTAAGACGGAGGATGAGATAAAATTTGCGTTTAACGAGCTTGCAAAGTACGGCTACAGCGAGGTAGAAACTGCAGGATTCCCCATTGCTCCCGAAAGGATGCTTGAATACGCAAAGGAAGCCGGACTTTCCATAGTCAATACCCACTACAGCTGGGATGAAATAAGCGGCAATCTCGAAAAGACGATAGAGTTCCACAAAATGCTCGGCACGGAGTACATCGGCATCGGCGGACTTTGCAGTCACTTCACCTCGAAGGAGGCGCTCATTGAATGTGCGCATAAGTTCAACGAGATAGGCGAGGCGGTGTCGAAGCACGGCTTTAAGTTTACCTACCACAACCACAGTACGGAGTTTCAGAAGTTCGACGGCAAGACGTGGTATTCCTATCTCATGGATATAATGGACGGCAGATACACCTGCCTCGAGCTTGACATATACTGGGCACAGCACGGCGGCGCGGATGTCTGCGCACTTATTAAGAAGCTTGCCGGCAAGACTGAGATAATTCATCTCAAGGATATGGCGGCTCACTATGCGGCTGACCACGAAAACCCCGATATCACGGAGATCGGAAACGGCAACCTCAACTTTGAGGACATTATACCGCTTGCCGAATCCCTCGGCGTTAAGCACTATATCGTTGAGCAGGACAGACATTGGAAAGTGTCTCCCCTCGAATCCGCAAAGGAAAGTGCGGCTTACCTCAGAGAGCATTTCGGCTTCTGATTCCACAAAAAATGTGCGTGCCGTGTTTCGGGTTTTCGGAACACGGTACTCTTTGATATTACAAAAATCTGATTTGTGACGGTACGGAAATGATTGATTTTAAGATGGATATACCGCCGTGTATCAATGCTGTTTTGAATATACTTCACAGCGTCGGACATGAGGGATACCTTGTCGGCGGCTGCGTGAGAGATGCCGTTATGGGTAAGACTCCGCACGACTACGATATAACGACAGACGCTTTGCCGGAGGAGACAAAGGCGGCGTTTGAGCGTGATTGCAAGGTTATAGAAACAGGAATGAAGCACGGTACCGTGACTGTTCTTTCGGACGGAGAACCGGTCGAGATAACCACATTCAGGGTTGACGGGGAGTACCGTGACAACAGACACCCCGAGTCCGTTCGCTTTACGCCGAATATAGAGGAGGACCTTGCACGGCGCGATTTTACCGTGAATGCCATTGCGTATTCGCCGAGAAAGGGAATTGCCGATCCGTTCGGCGGCGTTGCCGACATAGAAAAGAGAATTATCCGCTGTGTCGGTGAACCGGACAGGCGTTTTTGCGAGGACGGACTGCGCATACTCAGAGGGCTTCGCTTTGCGGCAACTCTCGGATTTGAGATTGAAAGCGAAACCGCCGACTCGGTACGACGCAACCGAGAGCTTCTGCGAGGCATTTCCGCCGAAAGAATATACGTTGACTTCACAAAGCTTCTTTGCGGCGATTTTGCGGAGAGAATACTTAAAAGCTTTCCGGAAACCCTTCGTGTTTTTGCACCCGATACCGATTCCGCGGCGGTTGCGGATATCGTGAGTGCCGTGCCGAACGATAAAATTCTGCGCCTTGCGGCCTTCCTCTCGCTTTCAGACAAAGAGAGTGCGGAACGTTTTATGCAAAGTATGAAAGCCGACGGTGCGGCGAAAAAGGAGACGGTGCTTCTTGTGTCGCTCTTGGACGAAAAAACGCCGAAGGACAGAATTGCGGTAAAACGCCTTGCGGCTAAATGCGGTATCGAAACAGCTGAAAAATACGCACTTTTGGCAAGAGCGGCGGGAAAAGAGATTGACCTCGATATGTTCTGCGGCACGCTGAAAGCCATAAAAGACGAAAAGATGTGCCTTTCAACGAGCGAGCTTGCCATAAACGGTGACGACCTCATTTCGGAAAAAATCGCCGTCGGCAGAGAAATTGGAGTTGTGCTTTCGGCACTTCTGGATGAGGTCATCGAAGAAAAAACCGAAAACAAAAGGGACGCACTTCTTGCCGGAGCACGCCGAATCGCAAAGGTGCGGACATGAATGCTGTGAGAAAAGGGGAGAGTGAGAATGAGCGGTAAAAGAAAGAAGCTGTTTCTGTGTGCGTTACTTGCAATGACCGTGGTTTGTGCGGCGATTATTCTGTGTGCGACAGCGGTTTTCGCTTCGGATGAGACATACGTTGTGAAGCTGAACGTAGATTACGTAAGTCTCTTTGCCGAGACGGACGGCGGTGGTTCGGGACTTATTTCTCTCGGATTTGCGACCGCAAAGAACCTTGAAGAAGCGCAGTTTCTTGTAAATATGGGTGTCGCCGAAAGCTATGAGGAGGACTGCGAAGCGTTCCTTTTCGACGAGAGCTATGAGCCGCCCGACAGTATGTACGAAAAGCAGTATGTCCCCGAGCAATTGGGAGCGACAAGCGTCTGGCGACTCGGAATATACGGTGAGGGTGTCAAAGTGTGCATTATAGACTCCGGCTGTTCGGCGCATGAGGATATCGACGAAGGTATTGTGTACCGCAATAATCTGTTGTATTCCGAAGGCTCGGGAAGCTCTGCGGAGGACGTCACCGACGATATCGGACACGGCACTCATGTCGCCGGTATTGTTGCGGCACGCTTAAACGGCGTCGGTATCGTCGGAATTGCCCCGAAATGCAGCCTCGGTATAATCAGGTGCTTTACATCGGACGGCACGGTGACTACAAAAGCGTCGCACATTGCAAAGGCGATTTCTGCGGCGGTGGACGAAATGCATGCAGATGTTATAAACATGAGCCTTGGAGTCATTTCGGATTCGTCGGTACTCAAAGCCGCCATCGAAAAAGCTCTCGATAATGATGTCGTTTTGGTTGCCGCCGTCGGAAATTACTCGAGTGCCAACAATTTCAGCGATGCGGTTATGTACCCGGCAGGTTATGACGGAGTTATCGGCGTTGCTTCGGTAGACGAAAGCGGTGTGCGTGCTTCAAATTCGGTGAAGAACATAACGGTTGACGTTGCCGCAGGAGGCGTAGGTATATACTCGCTGAAGAACGACGGAACCTATACTCCCAAAAACGGCACGTCGATGGCAACTCCGGCGGTTGCCGGTATGGCGGCGCTTATCCGCTCGTATAACCGCACTCTTACAAATACCGAGGTGAACGAACTTGTAACGTCAACCGCCACTCCCGTCGGCACGGCAGTCGGTGAGCGGTGCGACGAATACGGTTACGGACTCGCAAACGCCGAGAAAGCGGTGAAAAGCCTTGTGCCGAAAGGAATATTTTTCTCGAAAAACAATACTTTCACGTTCGGCGGTGTCGAGAAGACCTACTTCTCTGCGTTCAATAACCTTGCAGACGGAGAAAATGCGGCGCTTGTCTGTGCAAAGTATGACAGTGAGAACAGAATGACGGATATTTCGTGTCATAACTTTGCGAACGGCGCGGTGATTAATTTCTCGCGTGTGACGGGAAGCGAAGAAAAGATTAAACTGTTCGCCCTGAAGTCGCTCGAATCGCTGATACCGATTTGCAGAGAAAACGTAAAGTGAAACAAAAAGACCTTCCTCCGATAAGCTGCGGCTTTGAACCGCGCGGAAATATCGAAGGAAGGTTTTTTGTTATTTGCCGTGAAATATGCGGCTTAGCGGAGCTTTACGTCTATGTACGCCTTTGCAAGACCGTCAGCCTCCGCGACAAGTCCGACGCTCTCTTTACTTTTGTCGGCGCACACCGCAACCGAGATAAGCCCCATTCTCATGCGTCTGTCAGAACACTTCGGCGGCACATGGTCGGAGATGTCAGAACCTGTTCCGATAAGTGTGCCTCCGTCGGAGGTAAAGGAAACAAGCGGCGACGCATCGGGAACAAATCTTCCCTCCGAGTCAACGCAATAGCAGGTGAAGAGAAGTGTGTCGCCGAGAGAAACATTAGGCGTGTCGCAGACGATTTTCAATGCCGCCGCCTTTCCGGAGGTAACAACCTCGTCACGTGCGATTTCCTTTCCGTCCCTGTACGCAACCGCCGTGAGCGTTCCTTTTTCATACGGTACGCTCCACTCCGCATTCTCAAAATGCTCCGGCATGTGCTTTTTTCCGAGACTCTTTCCGTTTAAGAAAACTTCGCTTTCGTCGCAGTTTGTGTATGTAACGACACGTATTTCTTTGCCCTCAAGTCCCTCGAAATTCCACGAGGACGGCACAAGATGAATCATCGGCTTCTCCGAGTACTGCGCCATTGTCTGATAGTAAGCATCCTTCTTTTGCAGATAGAGGTCGAGAAGTCCGCTCTGTGAACAAAGTCTCGGCCATACTGTCTCACCTCTGTGTTCGATACCTGCCCACACAAAACCGCCGGCGATGTAGTCTCGTTCGGCAATGTGCGCCCACGTTTCGGAGCGAGTGCAGTTGTTGAAGTCGCTTCTCGACATTACGTGATCATACGCCGAAAAATATCCCTTTGAGTAGTCGTCGTCGAAGTAATGAGCGCGTGTCGTCTGCAAAGCGCAGATCTCGGTGATAACGAAGGGCTTGTCGGGATATATTTTGTGAAGATCGTCGTGAAGCGCAAGACTGTAGTTGTAGCTGATGATGTCAACGCTCCTCCGTGCCGTCGGTGCAGAGATGTCTTCAAGCTCTTTCGGAACGTCACAGCACACGAGAGTCGTCGGACGTGTCGTGTCAAGTTTTTTTACCGCCGCACTCATTCTCGCCGCAAGTCTCATTCCCGTCTCGGTGTTCTGATGCGGTTCTTCGTTGCCGACCGACCAGCAGATAACGCTCGGGCGGCTTCGGTCACGCTTAACAAGTATTTCAAGCTGTTCTATGCATTCCGGAGACGAATTGAAATACCTTGTCTCTGCAAAAACGAGTATGCCGAGGTCGTCGCAGGCGTCCATCGTCGCTTCATCCGCCATGTTGTGCGCACTTCTGTAGCTGTTCGCACCCATTTCACGTAAAAGCTCAAGTCTGTACCTTGCAACGCTTTTCGGAAGCACTATCCCCGTGAGTCCGTAGTCGCCGTGACAGCATACGCCCTTGAGCTTTATGCTTTTGCCGTTGAGGAAGAAACCGTGTTCCGCGTCAAAACGGAATTCGCGGAAACCGAAACGAGTTTTGTATTCGTCGCAAAGCTCGCTGTTTTTGTATACGCTTGTCACAAGAGTGCACATATTCGGAGAATCGATATCCCATATAAGAGGATCGGAGACAGCCGTGCGGCATTTTGCCTCGGCTTTACCGAAAGTTCCGACCTCGGCGTCACATTCTGCCGTAAACAGCACATTGCCGTCCTTTCCTACCGCTTTGTGAACAATATGAGCATTTTTGGAAGCATCGCCGTCATTGCGGAGAGTCGTCTCGATGTTTACGTCCCATCTGCCGTCTTCGCACTTTACGGGATTTACATATACACCCCATGTGTCAACGCAGAGCCTGTCTGTTTTTACGAGATATACGTCTCTGTATATGCCGCCGCCCTGATACCACCATCCCTCGGGAATCGTGGGGATAATGCAGCGTACCGCAAGTACGTTTTTGCGGCTTCCGAAGCGCGCTGTATCGGTTATGTCAACCTCTATAGGCGTGTAGGCGGAGTGGTTTCTTGCAAGAAGAACGCCGTTTAAGTAGATTTCGCTCTCTATGGCAATTCCCTCGAAGTACAGCGTTAGTCTCTTTCCGCGGTCTTCCTCGCCGAGAGTGAAACTCTTTCTGTACCACGACGTTTCGCCCCTTAAGAAGCCTATGGAGTTATCCTTGTTCGGGTCGGGAATATCTTCAATAACATAGTCGTGCGGAAGAGTTACGTTTACCCAGTTGTGCGCGTCAAACCCGTCTGCCGGGACTATCGTCGCGGAACCGGTTTTTGTGCGCCAGTAGGTCATATTCTTCGTTACGGGAATTTCCTCGGCTATGTCCTCGCGGTGAAAACTCCATCCGTAATCAAACAGTATCTTTTCTCTCATGATTATTTCTCCTTTGCACGGAAGTGAAATGATATTTCATGTGAAGTATACCATAACGCGAAAGATTTGTCAATAGCAAAATGAACGATAATTTAACTTTTAGTGCTTGAAATACGCCTGCTTTTGTGGTAGAATCTATCACATAATTCAATTCAAAAAGATACGGAGTGCCGACAATGACAGATTACACAAACTACGAAAGCCCGTTTTCAACAAGATATTCTTCCGACGAGATGAAGTATCTCTTCTCCGCCGAAAAGAAATTCCGCACGTGGAGAAAGCTTTGGATATCGCTTGCCAAGGCGGAAAAGGAGTGCGGACTCGGCATCACTGACGAGCAGATAGCGGAGCTTGAAGCCCACGCCGACGACGTAAACTTCGATGTTGCCGAGAAGCGAGAGAAAGAGGTCCGACACGACGTTATGAGCCACGTTTACGCATACGGCGTGCAGTGCCCGAAGGCACAGCCGATAATTCATCTCGGCGCGACATCATGCTATGTCGGCGACAATACCGACGTAATAATCTTACGCGAAGCGATGGTTCTTGTCAGAGAAAAGCTCTGCGGAGTACTTTCAAACCTCAAGGATTTTGCGCTTAAGTACAAAGCCATGCCGTGCCTCGGTTACACACACCTCCAGCCGGCACAGACGACAACAGTAGGCAAAAGAGCGACACTTTGGATGAATGAGCTTCTCTACGACATAAATGAGCTTGAATTCAGAATAGACGGACTCCGAATGCTCGGCTCAAAAGGCACGACGGGAACACAGGCGTCCTTCCTCGAGCTTTTCGACGGCGACCATGAAAAGGTAAAGAAAGTGGAGGAGCTTATCTGCCGCGACTTTGACTTTGCGGCGGCAGTTCCGGTTTCGGGTCAGACCTACTCAAGAAAGGTTGATGCCGCAATACTCGCAACTCTTTCGGGTGTTGCGCAGTCGTGCTATAAGTTTGCAAACGACCTTCGCATACTCCAGTCCTTTAAGGAAATGGAGGAACCCTTTGAAAAGAACCAGATAGGTTCGTCGGCAATGCCTTATAAGAGAAACCCCATGAGAAGCGAGAGAATATGCGCGCTTGCAAGATACGTTATCGTAAATTCGCTCAATCCCGCGTTCACTTCGGCAACACAGTGGTTTGAAAGAACCCTCGACGACTCCGCAAACAAGCGCATATCGGTAGCCGAAGGCTTTCTTGCAACCGATGCTATTCTCAATATCATGCTCAACGTCACCAACGGCTTGGTGGTTTATCCGAAGATGATAAGAGCAAGGCTTATGGCGGAGCTTCCCTTTATGGCAAGCGAAAATATAATGATGGACGCCGTCAAGAAAGGCGGAAACCGTCAGGAGCTTCACGAGAGAATACGCGTCCATTCAATCGCTGCCGGAAAGAATGTAAAGGAAGAGGGCGGCAAGAACGACCTTATCGAGAGAATACTTGCAGACCCGGCATTCGACCTCAGCCGTGAGGAAATAGACGAGATTATGAAGCCCGAAAAGTACATCGGTCGTTCGGACGTGCAGGTTGATGAATTCGTCGAAGGATACGTCAATCCCATACTTGAAAAATACGGCGTCGGCGAAACCAATGCTGACCTCAAGGTTTGATATGTGTAACGCATTTGAAGCTCGAAATATAAAGTACATCCTTTTCGACCTCGACGGCACGATTTCCGATTCCGCACCAGGAATAGTGAAGTCAGTGGCATATGCTCTCGATAAACTCGGCGTAAAGTACGAAAGTTCGGAGTCGCTTCGCCGCTTTGTAGGACCGCCGCTCCGAGAGGAATTTATGAAGTACTGCGGCTTCGGACTCGACGACGGAAACCGCGCAGTTGACCTGTACCGTGAGTATTATACCGTTAAAGGCATATACGAAAACTCGATGTATCCGGGAATACCCGAAATGCTCGCTGTTCTTTGCAAAAAAGGGTATACTCTTGCGGTTGCAACGTCGAAGCCGGAGAAATTCGCGCGTGACATTCTCGGACGCTACATTTGTCCTGAGAGCATGAAGAGCGTCGTCGAAATGTTCGCTTTTGTCGGCGGCTCGGAAATGAACGGCGACCGCACCGATAAGTCGGAGGTGATAAAGTACGTGGTGAAAAATCTCGGCGAAAATGTCACGCCGGAAGAGTGCGTTATGGTCGGCGACCGTGAACACGATATCCTCGGCGCAAAGAAAAACGGTATGCGCTCGATCGGCGTGCTGTGGGGATACGGCGGTAAGGAAGAACTTGAAAACGCCGGTGCGGATGTAATTGTTTCATCTGCGTGCGAGCTTTCCGAAACGCTTTAAAGCACAATACACATAAAATTAAGGTCTGCCTCTCGGTTGAAAGGCAGACCTTGAATCTTTTTTTTGAAACTTATCCCTGATATCCGATATCGATTGCCGCACCTGCAAAGTACTTTGCGAAGTGGGAGAGATCCTTGAGGCTGAACTTGCCGTCAAACTTGATGTCCGTAATCTTTGCGTCACTCGTGATTGTTGCGGCAGCGTCGCCTGCCATATTTCTCATCATGAGGTTGAAGTCGGTTTTGTCAACATTGCCGTCCTCGTTTACGTCGCCGTAGAATACTATCGCATATCCCGATGCCTTCCACGTCGATATAAGCGTGACGCTTACCTTGGGAGAAACGTAGAACTTCGTGCCTGCCGCAAATGCGCCCTCTTCGATTTCGGTGATTGCTGTGGGAACGAGTGCGGAAACCGTCGCTTCATCAAAAACTCCCGTGCCTACCGAGGTTGCGTTTCCGGGAAGAGTAACGTCGCCGCCCTCACCGTTGTATTCAACTATCTTGCCGTCGGTTACTACAAACTCATTGTTTTCGGAATATGCCTCTTCGTAAGAGAGAAGGGGAGTTCTGTCGGCGTAGCGGGAAACGCTTTTTCCGTTTTCAAGTGCGCAGACCAAAAGTCCGGACTTGTAGCCTACGATGCCTGTGGATGCATCGGGAGCTTCCTTTTTAAACGAAAGTGCCTTTTCAAGGTTTTCCGCGCCGTCGTTTATGTCAAATCTTATCTCTGCTATTTTAATGGGAGCGGTGGTTGCGTCAACAACTGCGGTGTAATTTGCGAACCATGCAAAGTATACTGCGTCCGTGCCGACAAGAGAGGCGTCGGTGTTAGTTTCATGAGTGATTACAACGGAGGTACTCTCGTCTTCCGTTATCGCCGATTTTACGATGTCGGTTATAACAGGCGTTGAAACTGCGCTTCCGTCGCTGTTAACGAGAGTAACCTTGGCAGGGTCAAAAGAGAGACCGAGCTGACCTGCGAGAGCAATGCCGTCCGTTACGTAGATCTCGGCGGTCAGGGTGTTTCCGTTTTTGCGCGAAATGAGCTTGTAACCGATTGCGTTATCGGCGGATGCGAAGAAAGTCATGCTGCACGCCAAAAGAACCGCGCACAGAATAAGACTTGCGAGTTTGACAGATTTTTTCATGATAAATCTCCTCCGTTAGTCGCTTAAATTTGCCGTGTGCCGGTACACATCGGAACGACACACATAACACTGTACACATTATAATAGATTTTCTACAAAAAGTCAATGCAAAAAAGTGCCTGTTTTATGTGTTTTTGTGACTAATTGGTATGAATATTGAAAATATTTCCGTCTTTTCGGGCAAAAGAGGCATAGCAGTGAAAGGTTTATTCACAATTGCTTCGGATTGTACGCTGTGTAATTGAACGGGAAAACAAAGTCGGCACGAGCGGTATCTGTGTAAATTTCGGGTCAAGAGGAAACAAATGTTTCTTGTTTGTAAAAATATATTGCATTTAAATTTAAAAGTGCGAACATAGGTTTGAAATTTTAACAAGTGTGTGTTATACTCAAAGCATAAAGCAACGGCAGACATGATATGTGATTCTGCCGAAAGGAGAAGTTCATGCTTCAGACATTAAAACCGAAAGAGAAGAGGGTTCTTGAATTCATAAGTCAGACAATAGAGCAGGAGGGGTATGCGCCGTCGGTGAGAGACATATGCGCCGCCCTCGGGTTTAAATCAACTTCAACCGTCCATATGTACCTCGAAAGACTCGAGGCTAAGGGCTACATACAGAAAGCAAGCGGCAAGAGCAGAACGATACGTGTGGATTCTCAGGACAGCAAAGCCGGAAAGCACTATAAAGTTCCGCTCATCGGTCAGGTTGCGGCAGGCGTGCCGATACTCACCGTGGAGAGCTTCGACGGATATATAGATTATTCCACCGATAAACACTACGACGCAAACTCCCTGTATGCGCTTCGCGTAAAAGGCGACAGTATGATTGAGGCGGGCATTTTAAGCGGAGACATTGTCGTGATTGAGAAAAGGGACTATGCCGAGAATGGTGAAATTGTCGTTGCGATGATTGACGATGAAGCGACGGTTAAGCGCTTCTTCAAGGAGAACGGCAGCTACAGACTTCAGCCCGAAAACTCCTCCATGCAGCCGATTTACACCGACACCGTTTCGATTCTCGGAAAAGTAGTCGCACTCATGAGATACTACAATCGGTAAAAATTCCACGGGAGGCTTCGGCTTCCCGTTTTTTTCAGACTTTTTTCACGCCGATTTCACATATATGGTGTACTATAATTAAAGTGAATGATATTTATTGCAGGAGGCATAAAGATGTACAATATACTTGTTGTTGACGACGAAGAGAAGATTCGCCTTTTGATAAGAAAGTATGCGGAATTTGAGGGACATACCGTAACGGAGGTTTCGTGCGGACTTGATGCCATTGAGGTCGCAACCGAAAAAGATTTCGATATCATAATACTCGATATAATGATGCCCGATCTTGACGGCTTTTCGGTGTGCCGCGAGATACGCAAAAAGAAAAAGACTCCGATAATAATGCTTTCCGCAAGAGGCGAGGAGTACGACAGAATACACGGCTTCGAGATAGGTGTTGACGATTACGTCGTGAAGCCTTTTTCACCGAAAGAGCTTATGCTCCGCATAGGTGCTGTCCTCAAACGTTCGAGAGACACCTCGACTGAGGTAATGACCATGGAGGGACTCTCCATTGACTTTTCCGCAAGAATAGTAACTGTTGACGGTAAGAAGGTTGACCTCACGCCGAAAGAGTACGAGCTTCTTTTTTATTTTGCGAAGAACAAGGGAATCGCGCTCACACGCGAAAAGCTCATAAGCAACGTGTGGGGGTACGACTTCTACGGCGACGACCGCACCCTCGATACGCATATAAAGCTCTTGCGGAAAAATCTCGGACCGTACAGCAAATTCATCGTAACCTTAAGAGGAGTTGGATATCGCTTTGAGGAAAATTAAAGACAGGCTTTCCGAGCTTTCACGCCGTATAAGCATAAAGTGGAATGTGTTTTTTACGTTCCTTTTCTTTTCCGGAATACTTCTTCTGGTTTTGTGGGTAATGCAGATACTCCTTCTCGACAACATTTACTCGTATATCAAAACCGAAAAAATGAAAACAAATGTCGAGAATATAATGTCGTGCCTTGAGGAGGACGATTACGTCGACCTTCTCGACGATTACACACGCGCAAACGACCTCAACCTCATGATAATCGATGAAAATTTCAGCATACACCATTCGAGAATGAACTCTCCCGTAGGCAAGCTTGCAGACCTCCGAAATCAGCTTGCGGTCGGTGAGAAGTACGAGATATCGACTATCTACGATGATACCGCAAATTCCGAGAACGGCGAAACAAGTGCGGTATATTCGTCGTTCGGCGTGGGATCGAGGCATTGGGCAAAGACACGGCACGTCGATTTTACCGGAGACGGCGAGAACTCTTTGTCATTCTCAGTTACTTTTCCGCGCCCGTTCGGCGAGTCTGCACAGAACCCGGACGACGGTGAAAATGCCGAAAGAGGCGAAAACGGTTTCGACGGCGAAAACGCCCGTCCGCCCGAGCCGCCGGAGGGGTACATCAACAGAACCCTTATCTACACAAAAATCATCACATTTTCCGACGGAGTGCCGGGACTTATAATGATAGAGTCGCTTCTCACACCCGTCAATGCCACGGTCGATACGCTTTCGGCGATATTCGGTATAATCGCCGTTGTCATGATAATAATTTCTCTCATGCTTGCCTTTGCCGTGTCAGTTTATATCACAAAGCCTATAGCGAAGATAAACGACTCCGCAAAGCTTCTTTCAAAGGGCGACTACAGCGTAAAGTTTACCGGCGGCGGTTACAAGGAAATAGCACAGCTTAACGATACGCTGAACTTCACTGCGGCTGAGCTTTCAAGAGTGGAGAATCTGCGTAAGGAACTTATCGCAAACGTTTCGCACGACCTTCGTACGCCTCTTACGATGATAGTCGGCTATGCCGAGGTAATGCGCGATATCCCGGGAGAGAATAATCCCGAAAACGTGCAGGTAATCATCGACGAGGCTGAGAGACTCTCGTCGCTTGTGAACGACCTTCTCGACAATTCGCGGTTGCAATCCGGAAAGATGCCGTTCAAAAAAACGCCGTATGACCTCACGGAAAGTATTCGCAGCATTGTCGAAAGATATGACAAAATGGCGGCGAAGGACGGCTTTGAAGTACGCTTTGAGAGCGACGGTGCGGATATCTGCATAGACGCCGACGAAGACCGCATTTCACAGGTGATATGCAATCTTATCAACAACGCAATCAACTATTCCGGCGAAAACAAGAGCGTTACCGTAAGGCTTCAGGCGAAAGGACGATATGCCAGAGTCGAGGTGGAGGACACCGGAATAGGCATCGCCAAGGAGGATCTTCCCTATATCTGGGACAGATACTATAAGGTGGACAAAACGCATAAGCGTGCGCAGGTCGGAACGGGACTCGGACTTTCGATAGTAAAGTCTCTTCTCGAACTTCACAACGCACGTTACGGAGTTACGAGTACGGTCGGAGTCGGAAGCGTGTTCTGGTTTGAAATCGAGCGCATAAGGACAAATTGACACTTAGAATTCGGCGGTTCTTTGTATGTTCCGCCGACCTTTTCTTTTCGCATATTAACACGCATTATCAAAAATTTCAAAGAAAAGGCGTTGAATTTGCTTTTGAGACGTGCTATAATACAAAAAGTGCACGTCGGTGCTGAAAGCGTTTCGTGTGCCCAATTTCAGTAAAAGGAGAATGGTAATGACAAAAATTATTGATGAAAATATCGCTGCAATAGCGGCGGAGGATCCGGAAATTGCGGAAGCGGTGAAGCTTGAGCTTGCAAGACAAAGAAGGAACATAGAGCTTATTGCCTCCGAAAACTTCGTCTCACCGGCGGTAATGGCGGCAATGGGTACTCCGCTTACCAACAAGTATGCCGAAGGCTACCCGGGAAAGAGATACTACGGCGGCTGTCAGTGCGTCGATATCGCAGAGAATATCGCACGTGAGCGTGCCTGCCGTCTTTTCGGCGCGGAACACGCAAACGTCCAGCCTCACAGCGGCGCTCAGGCTAATACCGCAGTGTACATAGCCCTTCTCAAGGCAGGAGACACCGTGATGGGTATGAACCTTGCTCACGGCGGACATCTTACCCACGGAAGTCCCGTAAACCTTTCGGGTCTCTACTATAATATAGTACCGTACGGCGTAAACGACGACGGCTTTATCGATTACGACGAAATGGAAAGAATCGCAATCGAAACTAAGCCGAAACTCATTATTGCCGGTGCCAGCGCATACGCAAGAGAGATTGACTTCGCACGCTTTGCGGACGTTGCAAAGAAGGTCGGCGCATACCTCATGGTAGATATGGCGCATATCGCGGGACTCGTTGCCGCAGGACTTCACATGAGCCCCGTCCCGTATGCCGACGTTGTCACCACAACAACGCACAAGACCCTCAGAGGACCGAGAGGCGGTATGATACTTTGCCGTGAAGAGCTTGCAAAGCAGATAGATAAGGCAGTGTTCCCCGGTACGCAGGGCGGACCTCTCATGCACATCATCGCCGCAAAGGCGGTATGCTTCGGCGAAGCTCTCAAGCCCGAGTTCAAGGAATACCAGAAGCAGATTGTGAAGAACTCCAAGGCGTTTGCCGCAGCTCTTCTCGACGAGGGCTTCAAGCTTGTCTCCGGCGGCACGGATAACCATCTCTGCCTTGTTGACCTTCGTCCCTTTGATATCACGGGCAAAGAGTTCGAGCATCGTCTCGACGAGGTATATATCACCGCCAACAAGAACGCAATACCGAACGACCCCCAGAGCCCGTTTGTAACGAGCGGACTGCGCGTCGGTACCCCGGCGGCTACCTCGAGAGGTCTTGTCGAAGAGGACTTTGTAAATATAGCGCATCTCATGAAGCTCACCGCTGCCGACTTTGAGAACAGCGCCGACACTGTCCGCGCCGAGGTTGAAAAGCTCTGCGAAAAGTATCCGCTTTATTGAGATGAGCGCAGATAATACGAAAAACGGTGTCGCCGTGAAAATAATGCGCACCTCGCACCATACGCTTCCCGTACCCGAATATGCAACGTCGGGCGCGGCAGCACTTGACCTTCGCGCAAACACAGACACCAACATAATAATACCTCACGGAAAAAGCACCGCCGTTTCCACAGGATTCGCCTTTGAAATACCGTGCGGCTATGTGGGAATCGTGTGCGCAAGAAGCGGTCTTGCCGCAAAAAACGGCATCTGCCTTTCAAACGGAATAGGCGTCATTGACAGCGACTACAGAGGCGAGGTAAAGGTGCTTCTCACAAACCTGTCGGACAAAGACTTCTGCGTTACTCACGGGATGAGGGTCGCACAGATGATGATTATGCCGTATGAATTTGCGGCGCTTGCCGAAACCGATTCGCTTTCCGACACCGAGAGGGGAGAAGGCGGCTTCGGTTCAACCGGCGTGAAATAATATTTGCAAAGAGGTAGCGGTCAGTATGAAATCAAGGACGCTCATGTTTATATTCCTGCTGTTTTCGGGTATTGTCGTCGGTTCGCTTGTCGGTGAAATGGCGGCAGGTGTCCCGGCACTCTCGTGGCTCAATTTCGGACTGCGCTTCGGACTCGATGCGCCCGTTTCGCTGAGCCTCGGAGTCATCGCCCTGAGCTTCGGCTTTTCGATAAACCTCACCGTGTCGTGCATAATATTCGTTATATTGTCGCTTTTTATCGGCACAAAGGTTTTCAGAGGATGATAAGGAGTACGAAAATATGAAGTTTATACTTGCGTCCAAATCCCCGAGACGTTCCGAGCTTCTCGGTAAGATAGGCATGAAGTTTGAGGTCAGAGTGACCGACGCCGACGAAACGATACCGAAAGATATCACAAAGCCTGAAGAAATAGTGAAGTATCTTTCGCGTGTCAAAGCCCTCGCAATGAGGGATGAAATCGGTGATGATGAGCTTGTTATCGCCGCCGACACTCTCGTGTTTCACGGAAGCGACATACTCGGAAAGCCGCATGACAGTGACGATGCCGCGCGTATGTTAAAGCTTCTTTCGGGAGATATGCATACCGTCGCGACGGGCTTTACGCTCATGACGAAGGAAAAGACTTACACGGAAGCCGTTGAGTCGAAGGTGTATTTCAGAGAGCTTTCCGACAGTGAGATTGAACGTTATGTCTCGACGGGTGAACCGATGGACAAAGCCGGCTCATACGGCATCCAGGGACTTGCCGCGAAGTTCGTCGAAAGAATCGACGGAGACGTTTTCTCCGTAATAGGACTTCCGCTGAGTGCGCTGAGCAAAGCTCTTTTGTCTGAGTTCGGAATCGAAATTTAAAGAAAAATACGCACCGTCGTCTCAAATGCCGACGGTGCGTATTTTATATGTGTGCTTTTAATCAGAGAAGCTTCCAGTCAAAGACGACGCCGATGGGGAAATCCTTGTCGTTGGCGAGTCTGTCGTAGACCTTTGCCGTATCTCTCGGAGATACCACCTCGTTTATGACCTTGTCAAATGATATTCTGCCGGAGGCGAGAAGATCGAATACCGCTCTTTGGTCGTCCTGCCATGTCCAGTAGTGCGGATACGACTCAAACTGCGGTCTTGCCATCGTGTGAGCGCCGATTATCTTGACGCCGGGCTTATGTACTTTTTCGTAGTAGTTGATTATCGTATCGGGAACACGTGTACAGCCGAGAAGCGCTATGCGTCCGAAGCGTGCCGTGCAGTCGAGAGCCTGGTCAAGTGCCGAGCAGATGCCCGTAACCTCGATTACGCACTTTGTGCCGATGCCTCTTGTGACGCTCTTTACCTTTTGTGCGAAGTCCTTTTCGGAGGGATCGAAAGCGTAGTCCGCGCCGAGTTCAAGCGCGAGCTTTCTTCTCTCGGGTTTGAGGTCTGCGGCGATTATGGGATACGCTCCTGCCGCTCTTGCGAATATAACCGAGAACACGCCGAGTATGCCGAGTCCCATAACAAGAAGGCTTTCGCCGACTTCAAGCTCCGTTTTGCGAAGCGCCGCCATGGGAAAAACGGTGATGTTGCCGAACGACGCCTCGTAGTCTGTGATATTGTCGTGTTCAACCTTGAGAATGTTCGAGACCGGTGCGTGATAATAAAGTCCGTTTCCGGCAAAGTTTCCGGTCACTCTGTCGCCTGCCTTGTAGCCGTTTACACCCTCGCCGATTGCTTCGATTATACCGCAGTTGGTGTAACCTATGTGCTTGGGATAGGAGTTTGCGGCGCACGAAATATTCGGCATATCGAGAAGATTTGCACGCTCCGTTCCGGCACTTACCGCCGACGCCGAGGTGTGTATGAGTACGTGTCCGTCCGGCACCTTGTCAGGAAGCTCAAATTCTTCAAGCTCCGCACGTCCTCTTTCGGGAAATATGGGTCTGTAGGATTTCATGATAAAACCTCCGTTATAATAAAGACTGTATTTTGCGGTCAGGATTTTTCACTGTTTGTATTTTACCACGTTGACAATCGGTTTGCAATATGCTATAATATTCAAAAAAGACTGTATTGTGCATGTGCGGAGGAAACAATGTATTATACTTTTAAGAAAACTCTCAGGTTAAACTATCTATCTTCTTATTTTTGCTATCGCAGTAAATACAGCATAACACGATGTTTACAGGGAAAAGAACGTTCTTGCTTCGGTTTTCTTACCAAAGGACGTTGTATCCTTAACCGCAAAGGCGAAAGTATACCGGCGTCTGGCGGCGAGCTTATATATATCCCAAAGTGGTGCAGATATATCTCCGAATGGTTCGGAGACCCCGATATCGAGTTTTTCGGTACGGCGTTTGAATTTGATTTGCCGAATGCCATTCCGCCGTATGAGCTGCAAAGAGTGCCGCTCCCGGACGACGAAACGAAAAAAAAGGTGGAGGATATAATGAGAAGAATGTATGAATCCGAGGACGAGCATGACAGGGATATTCTCGTTGAGTCTTTGTTTTTGCAGCTTTTTCATGAGGTCAAACCCTATATGATAACCTCCGGCGGCATCTCTTGCGAAGCTGAGGCGAATACCGTCGCAAAGGGACGCAAATACATAGACGAACACTTCACGGAAAATTTTTCAATTAGTGTTGCTGCCGACGCATGCGGACTCTCCGAATCGTATTTCTATCGTGCCTTCAAACGCTCGGAGGGGATAACTCCCGTTGAATACAGAACCTCTCTTCGTATAAGGCTTGCTGCGGAGCTTCTCGAAAGCGGAAAACATTCTGTTGAACAGATCTGCGGAATGACGGGTTTTTCGTCGTCTGCTCATTTCCGCAAAGTATTTCGAGAGTATACGGGAGTAAACCCGAAGGAGTACTCCTATAAGCGAAGCATCATTTAAGTTTGAACGAATTGTTAAATTGTTTTTTGCTGTTGACAAAATCTTATGAAAGTGATATAATATAGGTGTCGAGTAACATTAACGTTAATGTTGTGCCGATATTAAAGACATTTTGTAGGACTTATACATATTTCACATTGAAAAGGAGAATGACCATGACAGAGAGAATTGCTAAAATCCTTGCGGCGTGCAACGCGAAGGAGCAGAAGAAGTACAGACGCTCTTTTGACGAATCGCTTGTCGGCGAGTTCAGAAATCAGAAAACCCATATCGAGAGAATGACGAAGAGACTCGAGCTTTTGTTTGATGCGGAAGTACCCGTTGTGAACAAAGACGCAAAAATCGTGCTTCAGAGAACGGTTGTTGATGTTCCGTCGATATTCACCGACGAAGAGTACAACGAAATCCACTCCAAGCACTTTTTCCACGAGAACGGTTATCTTTCAAATATCAGCCCCGACTATTCCATAGTGATAAATAAGGGCTTCGGCAAGCTCCGCGAAGAGATTGCCGAGAGCAGAAAGAACTGCGAGGCGAAGAACGACGCCGAGGGAATACTTGAGCTCGACAGTATGTTGAAGCAGATAAACAGCGTCGCAAAGCTCTGCGAAAAGTACAGAGCCGAGGCGGAGAAGGTCGGAAACACAGAGGTTGCGAAGATTCTTTCGAGAGTTCCCGAAAACGCCGCTTCCTCTTTCCACGAAGCGCTTCAGTTCTTCCGCATACTCCATTATACGATTTGGGCTGAGGGTGAATATCACAACACCGTCGGACGTTTCGACCAGTATATGTTCCCGTACTTCGATAAGGACATCAAGAACGGCGTTCTAACGGAGGACGAAGCGTTTGAGCTTCTCGAGGAGTTCTTTATCTCCTTCAATATAGACAGCGACAAGTACACCGGTGTACAGCAGGGCGACGACGGTCAGTCCATGATGCTCGGCGGAGTTACCAAGGACGGCAAAGACGCATTCAACCGCCTTTCCTCTCTCTGCATGAAGGCAAGCGGCGAGCTTCTTCTCATCGACCCCAAGATAAACCTCAGAGTTGATAAAAATACGCCTCACGAAAGATTCGTCGAGGGTACTCACCTCACAAAGGCAGGTCTCGGATTCCCGCAGTACTCGAACGACGACGTCGTAATCCCGGGACTTGTGAAGCTCGGCTATGACCTCGAGGACGCAAGAAACTACACCGTTGCGGCTTGCTGGGAGTATATCATTCCCGGCGTTGGGATGGATATCCCGAATATCGGCGCACTTTCTTTCCCGAAGGTTGTGTCGAGAGTTATCGCCGCAAAGCTTCGTGACTGCAAGACGATGGACGAGCTTGTCGGCTACGTCAAGGACGAAATAAAGGCTGAGTGCGAAGAACTTTGCAAGGGCAGAGAGAATCTCTATATCTTCCCGGCTCCCTTCATGTCGCTTCTCATGGACGGCTGTGTCGAGAGAGCAAGAGATATAACCCTCGGCTCCAAGTACAACAACTTCGGCTTCCACGGCACCGGTGTCGCAACCGCAACCGACTCCCTCTACTCGATAGAAAAGCATATTTTCGACGACAAGGACGTAACCGCAGACGAAATGCTCAAGGCAATCGACTCAAACTTTGTCGGCTACGAAGAGCTTAAGAATGAGCTCAGATACGGCACTGACAAAATGGGCAATGATAACGACGACGTCGATAAGTATTCCGTAATGCTTCTCGATACTTTCGCCGACGCTCTCAAGGGCAGAAAGAACGAGAGAGGCGGTATCTTCCGCGCAGGTACAGGTTCCGCGATGTTCTACCTCTGGCACGCAAGCGAAATTCCCGCTACTCCCGACGGCAGATGCGCAAAGGAGCCTTTCGGCACAAACTTTTCCCCGAACCTCTTCTCGAAGGTTGACGGACCGCTTTCCGTAATTAAGTCGTTTACAAAACAGCATCTCATCAACACCATAAACGGCGGACCGCTCACTCTTGAATTCCACTCGTCCGTGTTCAACTCCGACGACGGCATAGAAAAGACGGCACGTCTTGTCGAAGCGTTCATCGCTCTCGGCGGTCATCAGCTCCAGCTCAACGCCGTAAACCGTGAGATTCTCCTTGACGCTCAGAAGCACCCCGAGAATCATCAGAACCTCATCGTCCGTATTTGGGGATGGTCGGCTTACTTCTGCGAACTCGATAAATCTTATCAGGATCACGTTATCGCAAGATGCGAGTTCGGTCAGGACAGCCCCATGTAATAAATTCATGTGTAAAACTGCTGCCGCGGTACTTTCCGCGGCAGCAGTTTTTTCGTGTGCGTGACATGACGGCACATCGCAGAACGGGAAAATACGGAGAATACTTACAAATAATTTTACATTGAAAACCGCAAAAGCCGTTGACTTATGCGGCGCGATTTGCTATAATGAAAAAAAGATGTACAGTGTGACATTGCGAGGTGAAAAGGTGGGCATACTCGAATTTCTCTTCGGAAAAAAGAGGTCGGATAAACAAAGAACCGATTTTAAACGAAGCGGCAATGAAACGAAACCCGAAGAATGCGGGTTTTGCAGAAAAGGCAAAATTTATCTTGATGTCCCGTATACGGAAAAAGACAGGGCGAAAGCTCTCGGCGCACGCTGGGATCCCGATATCAAAAAGTGGTATTACGAAGGCACTGCCAAAAATTACGTGAAATTTGCGGAGTGGCTTTCCGACAGCGACGAAATAACAATCGCGTTCGATTATCTCTACATTGTTGAAAGACCGAGAATCTGCTACAGATGCGGCAAGCAAACCCGTGTCGTCGGTCTTGCGCTCGGAGAACATATGGTAATTTCCGAAGACGATAACGGAAAACGCGAATGCTCTTGCTTTGAAGATAAGGTCGATTCGCAGAACCTGTTTGTGACATGGGAACTGTGTGAAGACGCTATCCCTCCGGCACTTCTCGAATACTTGAAGAATAATTACAACCTCCATGTCGGAAGCTCGAAAATCGGCGGAGTGTACTTTGCAAACCACTGTGAATGCTGCGGTGCAATACAGGGCTCAAACTACCTCGCGGAGGAGGATCTGTGCTTTGCCGCCGAAACCCCGGAGGGCATCGAGGAGTTGAAAAAATACAGAGTATACGCTGTAGGCATAGACGAAGATTTGGTAATCGATTGGAATATCGGTTACTCCGAAAAAGACGGAGTATACCTGAAGTACGGAAAATTGTGCGAGCTGAAGCTTCCGCAAAGCAAATTTGAAGACGTGATAACATACAGAGAGCTTCATGACTTGTAAACGCCGATGAAAATGAAACATTTGAGGTGAGAAAATGAAAATAGCGGAACTTACGGAAAAAATGATTGCCTTTTCAAACGGCAATATTCACGATATCGACCATTTTATCCGCGTTTGGGCACAGCCGAGAAAGAGCAGTCCGAACCCGATCCTTGTCGGGCATCATCACACGTTCCGCAATATTGACGGCGCAGACTATCAGATTTTAGTTGAAGCCGATTACATGGCAAATGCTTCCGAAAAAGGCTACAGCAAGCACAATATCGATAACTTTGCAGAAAAATTCATCAAAACCGCCGCTGGAAAGAGACTTGCGAAAGAAGCGCTTGAAAGAAACGAATGACACAGACGCACGGTGCGGACAGAAACGTGTGACAGATACAGAAACGGTTGTTATACGAAATTACGGAAAGCAGGGTTAATTATGGTTTACACAAATAATTACAGTTCACCTCTCGGCGGTATTACGCTTGCAAGCGGCGGCGAAAGCCTGACGGGACTTTGGTTTGACGGTCAGAAGTGTTTCGGTGATACTCTCGGCGGTGAAAGCGAATGCGCAGAACTTCCGATTTTTGAAGAGACGAAGAAATGACTTGATACGTATTTTACCGGCAGGAATCCCGGCTTCACGCCTTGTGTTTGCTTTGATTCTTCACAGTTCAGAGAGAGCGTGTGGTAGATACTCTTGACAATTCCGTTCGGCAAGACGATGACCTACGGTGAAATTGCAAAGCTTCTTGCGGAAAAAAGAGGCACTCGCGGAATGTCAGCTCAGGCGGTGGGCGGTGCTGTCGGTCACAATCCGATTTCGCTTATTGTTCCGTGTCACAGAGTAGTCGGGACTAACGGAAGCCTTACGGGTTACGCCGGCGAAACAGACAAAAAAATACGGCTTCTCGAACTTGAGAAAGCCGATATGAAGGGGCTTTTCGTTCCGAAACGCGGAACGGCTTTTTGAAATTTCGCATCGTTATTTTACCGTTTTTGAAAGGCAGTGAAACTGCGTGTTCGCACTCACTGTCTTTTTTGCGCTTTTGAGAAACCCTTTTATTAAATGAGTCTTAAATCTATTGACATCCGAGAGATACGGTGATATAATAAACTAACAAGTATTAGCGCAAAGACGGTGATTGACAAAGGACGGACAATGAGAGAATTATCTGAATAGGATTATGATTTGCGGCTGACTGCACGCAGAGAAAGGAACGGTATGGTAAGAGAAGTAAATCCCGATGAAACCAAACGCGCCGAGGCTTTCAGGCTTTGGATGAATGCGCCGAATCCCATGGTGACAGTATTTAAAACGATAGATGTTACAAACGTATTAAGATACGGCAAAAGAAACAGCTTCAAATTCAATATGCTGATGTGCCGGTGCATAGGGAAAGCCGCAAACGCAATGGAGGAATTCTTCCTTTTGCCTGTCGGCGGAAAGCTCATGAAGTATGACAGCATCGCGGTGAACACTATCGTTAAAAACAAGACAGGCGAGGTCAGCTCCTGCGACATTGAATACAGCGGCGACCTTGCGCGGTTCAATGAGGACTATCTGTATTATACCGATAAGGTGAGAAACACCTGCGAGAACCGCGACCTTAACGAATGCATGGTGATAGGAACATCGGTGCTGAGCGAATATGACATAGACGGAGTTGTCGGAATGTACAGCGGAATTTACAATAATCCTTTCGTTTTCTGGGGACGGTACAATAAGGGATTTTTCAAAACCACGCTGAAAATTTCCTTTCAGTTTCACCATACGCAAATGGACGGTGCGCACGCCGGCAAATTTCTGGAACTTCTTCAAAATAACATAAACGAACTGAAATGAGGTATATATGAACTACAAAGTAATTGACAGAGACAAATACTACAGAAAAGGCGTATTCCGACACTTTTCCGAGGACTGCAAGTGTTCGACGTCTATGACGGCTCGGATTGACGTCACGTCGCTTCGGAAGTATTCCAAAGAGGTCGGTACGAAATTCTACATAAACTTTCTGTACATTCTCGCAAAGGTTTTGAATTCTCGCGACGATTACAGAATGGGTTATCTTTGGAAAACTGATACTCTTATCTGCTACGACAAGATAAACCCAACGCAATACATTTTCCACGACGACACGGAAACCTGCACTCCGGTTTACACCGAGTATTACGAAGACTACGGTAAGTTTTACGCAGAGTGCGCACAAGATATCAAGAGAGCGAAACAGACGCGCGAATACGGACTCGATATGGCAAACCACCCGAATTGGTTCGATGCGTCGTACATATCGTGGCTCAGTTACGATTCACTCAACATAGAGCTGCCCGACGGAAACCTTTTCTTTGCGCCTATAATCAACTGGGGAAAATACAGGGAGGAAAACGGACGGTTTATGATGCCTGTCACAGTGAGACTCAATCACGCAATAGCCGACGGATACCTTGTTGCAAAGGTGTTCGGACTGCTCGAAGAGGAGATCGAAAGGTTCACTTCAGAGAATCAATGACACCACAATGATACGACTAAGTCTCCCACACCGCAGCGCGGTGTGGGAGACTGTTTGCTTAAAAGATCCAAACTCCGTCGATTTACAAGAACTTTTTTGATTTGCATCGTTCTCTGCTTCCGCAACAGGCGAAATTTTGCATCTCACCATTCTTCGTTCATGTCAATTTCCGCAAGCTTTTCGCGGTATGCACCGACACTGTACGTGTCGCGAACCTCGACTTTTGCTCCCGTTTTCAGAGTGAATGCGGTGAGTCCGTAGTCGCGTCCGTTGTCGAACCAATCGTAGAAGTAACCGAGCTTCGTGAAAAGCATTCCGTCCGACTCCGCCTGAGAACGGGACAACTCGAAAGTTTCTTTGTTTTCGGACGGCGTGAAATCGGAAAAGGACGTCGGCTGACGCGATATGTCGCCGTCGGCAACCGGTCGCACAAGATCTTTCGGATATACCCACATAAGGCTTATGCTGTCGCAGTCGGTGTCGGGAGACATACCCAGAAGCTGTTTTAGGCGAAGCGCAAAGTCTTCGGGGTATTTTCCTTCAAGGTCGAACCATTCCTTCATTTCGGCAGGGAGAAATACAAAGCGTGCTTTGTCGTTGAGAACAAGCTTTGCACCTTTTGTGAAACGTTCCTTCTCATCGTGGAAAAGTCCGACAAGAACACGACCGCTTTCGTCGTAAACGGCGTGAGGACTGTCGGGAGCGACGCACGCAAGAAGACTCCGCTCGCTTTCTTCGGCAACCGTGCAGTCGTCCTTTGCGGCAAGGTAGAGAGCTTTGTCGCTGTCAAGCTCAACAGAAGCGAAAAGCGCGAGAATTATGCAGACGGTGAGAATTGCCGCGACGGCTCTCACAATCGGCGACGTAAGCTTGGCAAAAAAGGCTTTGTATTTGTCGAATACGAAACGCTTGACGCAGGAGAACAGAAGCGTCGCCGCAAATACCGCCGCAACGGTCAGAGGGAAAAGCTTTACCTCATGCATTCCGAACGATTCCGCGGCATTGTATATGACAATGTCCGCCGCATACGACATCATGTATATATCAAATGAAGATACTGATATTGTCTTGAAAGCCTTTGCGGCGAATGCGTTTTTTATGTCAATATCGTAAAGAAGAAGGAAAATCAGGCAGGCGATTACAATAGTCGTAAGATCGCTTTCGGTGCCGAATATGTATCTGTTGAAGCCGGATTTTCCGTATGAGCCTGCAAACTGCAATGCCGACACACCGAGTACCGCCACGGCAAGAAGTGCCGCAAGCACGGTTTTGCGCACTTTAAGAGATTTCGACACTTCACGCAGAAAGCTTCCGATTATGTAATAGGTTACGGGATAGAACGCTTTCCAGTACGTAGGAATGAGAATGAGTCTGTCTCCGAATGCAGGGATCACCGCTATAGTCGAGGGAAGCGACGTCATAAAAAGGAGAATTGCCGCAAGAGCCGCCTTTTGCTTAATGTCCGGAATCGCTTTGTACATCATGTTGAGAAACGGCATGATGAGAAAGAGTCCGATAAACATCTCAAAATACCATGAATACGTGTTTATCTGAAAGCTGAAAACGCTGTATATGAGCTTCTTGAAGCCTATTGTGTCGCCGTATACGAAAATATGCGCAAGATATGCCGCACCGACCGACAGAGCATACGTTATCCAAAGCGGAATAAGCCCGGCGTAGTGCTTTTTGCAGAAAGTTTTATTCGACTGCAAGTAGCCGGACAACAGCAAGAACAGCGGCACCGCCTCATTGAAAAGAGTACGCAGCACGATAAGCGCGAAATATCCGACGGAAGCGGAGGGAGTCATTTCACCGCCGATATCGTAAAAGCCGAGAAGCATGAAAGAATGGACGGCGAGAACCGAGAATACCGCATATGTGCGGACGATATCAAGTCCGACTGAACGCTTCTTCTGCGGCGCAGTCGTCTGCTCGACCGCAGGGGAGAGTGAAATCTGCATATGTACCTCCTTTGATATTAGCTTAACTGCATTATCGAGTATACCATAAAATCTTGTATATGTCAACCTCGCCGACACAATTCACTCGTTTTTTCACATTTTTCGCTTGACAAATTCGCGGAAAGGTGTTATAATACCGAAATGAAATTGAATCCGAGTTTCAAATTAGGACTAAGGGGAATGATGCACAATGAGAATAAGCGGCGGATATAAGACAAAACAGCGCGAGAGCATTCTCGAGTGTCTGCGAAGCAATCGGGATAAGCACTTTACCGCCGACGATATTGTCGAAACGCTCCGCACACAAGGTGAAAACGTGGGCAGAACTACCGTCTACAGATACCTTGACAAGCTTTGTGACGAGGGAATCGTGCGGAAATACGTCGTCGCGGACGGCGGCAGTGCGTGCTTTCAGCTCTGCTCCGAAAACTGCCGTGAGCATTTTCACCTCATGTGCGTAAAGTGCGGCAGACTCATACACACCGAATGCAGTTACCTTTCCGGTGTCGGCGAACACGTGAAGAGTAAGCACGGCTTTACCGTAGACCCCGGGAGAACGGTGCTTTACGGCATGTGTGCGGAATGCGCGGAAAACGGCACGGACAAAACCGACTTTGCGGCGCACGGCAAAAACGAAAAGTGCTGCTGTTGCGGAAAGAATCATGCAGACGAGGATAAAAACGGAGGAGAGTAAAAGAACATGAATAAAAGATTTGTAACTAACGTTAAGAAAATCACGGCGGCGTTCCTTGCGGTGCTTGTGCTTCTTTTGTCGTCATGCACGAGGACCGAAAAGACGGGGGACGATAAACTGCCGATTATTACCGTGACGTCGTTTCCGCTCTGCGATATGGTCGAAAACCTTGTAGGCGACCGCGCACAGGTGATCTGCCTGCTTTCTCCGGGGGCTGAAAGCCACGACTTTGACCCGTCTGTTAAAGATATAGGAAACGTTGCAGACTCCGCACTTTTCGTATACTGCGGAAACGGACTTGAAACGTGGGCGGAGAGCCTTTTTGAAAGTGCCGGCGGAAATGCGGTGGCGGTTGACGTAAGCGAGGGCATAGAGCTTTTGCATCAGGAGAGCGGAGAACACGATGACCACGGTCATACGCACGGCGCCGATCCTCACATATGGACAAGCCCGGAGAACATGATGAAAATGACCGATACCGTCTGTGACGCGCTCTATGAGGTTGGACTTGCCGACGAAGAACTTTACAATTCGTATAAAGAACTGCTCGGTGAACTTGACGAACGCGCGCGTTCGCTTTCCGAAAAACAGAGCGAATGCGGCAAGACGCTGTTCTTCGGAGACGCTTTTGCTTTTCTTTACCTTATGCAAAACTACGGTTTCAAATATGTTTCAACCTACCCCGGATGCAGTGACGATGCAGAACCGTCAATCGCGAGAATATCCGAGGTCACAAAGCTCATCAAAGCGGAGCCGACACCGCCGGGGGTAATATTCCGCGCCGAAAGGTCTGAGGGAAAAATCGCATCGTCTCTTGCGGAAACCGTGGGAGCCGAGGTTCTCGAACTGCATTCGTGCCACAACCTGACGGCTGAAGAGTACGACAGCGGTGAATCGTATTTTTCGCTCATGTCCCGGAATCTCGATAACATCGAAAAAGCTCTGTCGTAAGGAGGTAGAAGAATATGACTGATATTTCCGAAAAAGAAGTTATATTAAAATGCGAAGGCTTGACTGTGCAGTACAACGGCTCTGTGCCGTCCGCCGAAAACGTAACCTTTGAACTGAAA
Source organism: uncultured Eubacteriales bacterium (assembly GCA_934502885.1). Lineage (GTDB taxonomy): Bacteria > Bacillota > Clostridia > Oscillospirales > CAG-382 > CAKSUT01. Next base: position 62,358 of record CAKSUT010000004.1, read on the forward strand.
AAGGGAGACAGCCTTCTGATTGTCGGTCGAAACGGCGCGGGAAAGAGTACGATTCTCAAAGGACTTCTCGGACTTGCTCCGGTAAAGTCGGGAAAGGTCGAAATTGACGACGCATACAAAAAATGTATAGGATATCTTCCGCAGCAGTCGCCGCTTCAGAAAGACTTCCCGGCTTCCGTGACCGAGGTTGTGATGTCGGGATTTATCTCGAAAAAGAGTCCGCTTTCATTCTACAACTCAAACGACAAAAGGCGTTGTGCGGAGATACTGAGCTATCTCGGAATTCCCGGACTTGCAAAGAAATCTTACCGTGAGCTTTCGGGCGGAGAACGTCAGAGAGTGCTTCTTGCGCGTGCGCTCTGCGCCGCCATAATGCCTGACCGCGCTGACTGCAAGTGCAGTGAGGTTTTCTGCGGAATGGGCGGAATTCTCATTCTCGACGAACCGTCGAACGGACTCGACCCCATAGCAAACCGTATGCTCTACAATACGATAAAGAAGCTCAACCGCGACAACGGAATGACCGTCATAATGGTGTCTCACCTTGTTGGAAGCGCGGCGTCCTGCGCCAATAAGGTGCTTCACATGGGAAAGACCGTCGAATTTTTTGGAACTCTCGACGATTACCGACATACAAGACTTTACAGTACACTTACGGAAGGCGGTGAACTCCGTGATTAACGCACTATCCTCCTTTTTTGATATCGCTCCCGGCGTTGTAAGAGGCATCGTTGTCGGCGCGCTTGTCGCAATATGCGCCTCTCTTCTCGGTACAACTCTTGTACTCAAACGCTTTTCGATGATTGGAGACGGACTGTCGCACGTCGCGTTCGGAGCAATGGCGACTGCGGCGGCGGTCGGAGTCGCGCCTCTTTGGATAGCCGTACCTGTGGTTATAGCGGCGGCGTTTGTCCTTCTTCGCTTTTGCGGGAACGACGACGGCGCAAGAGGCGACTCTGCGGTTGCGCTTATAGCCTGCACATCGCTCGCTGTCGGCATAACCGTAATGAAGTTTGCCGGCTCTTCGGTGTCGGTCAGCAACTATATGTTCGGAAGCATTGCCGCTGTCGGTGAAACAGAGCTGTACGTCTGCCTGCCGCTTTGCATTGTCATAATTGCGGCGTTTGTGCTTCTCTACAACAACATTTTCACAGTTACCTTCGACGAAGCCTTCGCAAAGACCTCCGGCGTCAATGTTTCGCTGTATAACAGCGCAATAGCGCTCCTCACGGCTCTTACTATAGTTGTCGGCATGAAAATCATGGGTACTCTTCTCATATCCGGACTCATCATTTTTCCGTCGCTCACTGCAATGAAACTTTTCGGAAGCTTTAAAAGAGTGGTAATCGCCTCGGGCGTGATATCGCTTCTGTGCTTCGCCGCAGGACTTTCAATGTCGATAGCTTTCGACACTCCGATAGGCGCGAGTGTTATAATCGCAAACGCTGTTTTGTTTACGATGTGTTCATTATTGAGGCTCTTTCTTAAAAAATAACTGTATTTTTACCTCGAAAAACGACTTTTTTTCACTCAAACCCCTTGACAAACGCATAAGTTGAGTGTATAATATCACTGTTGCGTGAGACGATGCTCACGGAAACGGACACAACGCAAAGGAGAACCGATATGGCGGAGAATACGGCAAAGTTTACAATCGATGTCACACCGGTGTACTGCGGTGAGAAGAAGAGCATAGAGTTTTCTTATGAGCTTCCGCCCGAAAGCGTTGAGGTCGGAAACGATATAACTTTCCTCACACCCGTGACCGCTCACGGAAGCGTTACCGAAACGGTATCCGGAAACGGCGGCAGTGAAGGGTATGTTGAGCTTACACTCACGGTGTCCGCGAAGATAGGGACACATTGCGCGAGATGCCTCGAGGATATCGAGAACGATTACGAGGTAACCGCAAAGTACGGCGTTACGCCTTTCTTGCAGAACGCTGAGGAAAACGAAACCTGCATAATGACGGAGGAGGGACTCCTTGGTATTGCGTCGGTTGCAAGAACGCTGTTCCTTTTGAATCTTCCGTCGAGATTCCTTTGCTCCGAAGATTGCAAGGGAATATGTCAGGGATGCGGCGCGAACCTCAACAAAGAGCCGTGTACCTGCACGGAGAAAGAAGTCGATCCGAGACTTTCCGCCTTGAAGAATTACTTTAAGGGTTAAGTATACAGTAACCGCCGAGGCGGTAAAACAAAGGAGGTGCCACAATGGCAGTACCGAAGAGAAAAGTATCCAAAGCCAGAAGAGACAAGAGACGCAGCAATGTGTGGAAGCTCTCTCTGCCGGGTATCACAAAGTGCCCTCAGTGCGGTGAGTTCATCCTCTCTCACAGAGTTTGCAAGAACTGCGGAACGTACAAGGGTAAGGATTACTCTGCAAAAGCAACTACCGAAGAAAAGAAGAACTAATCGGTTTGAGAATCTTCAAAACAAAGCTGCACGGTCGCCGGTTTCGGTTTCCGTGCTTTTGTTTTGAAATACAAGAACATAAAACGGGAGGCATCTGATGGTAAAGATTAAGGCGGTCGAAAAGGGTACATATGCCGACAAAGCCGGGATAAAAAGCGGCGATGTTCTTGTATCCATAAACGGAAACAGCATTACGGATGTCCTTGATTACCGTTTTTACATGATAGATAAAAAGCTTGCCTTGGGTATCTGCCGCGACGGTGAGCAGCTCACTTTCAATCTCCGCAAGAAGGACGAGTACGACGAACTCGGACTTGAGTTCGAGACGTACCTTATGGACGAAAAGCATTCGTGCCGCAATAAGTGCGTGTTCTGTTTTATAGACCAGAATCCCGAAGGAATGCGCGAGAGCATATACTTCAAGGACGACGACTCCCGTCTTTCATTCTTCTTCGGAAACTACGTAACGCTCACAAATCTCAAGGACGAGGATGTTGCGAGAATTATAAAAATGCGCATTTCTCCCGTCAATATATCCGTGCATACGACAAATCCGGAGCTTCGTGTGAAAATGATGAACAACCGCTTTGCCGGTGAGTCGCTTCGATTTCTAGACGAATTTCAAAAAGGCGAGATAGAGATGAACTGTCAGATAGTGCTTTGCAGAGGACTTAACGACGGAAAAGAGCTTGAACGGAGCGTTGCCGACCTTTCGGCACGTTTTCCGTATGTTTCGAGTATCGCCGTTGTGCCGTCGGGACTCACAAAGTACCGCGAGGGACTGTATTCGCTCGCACCGTTTACAAAAGAGGATGCCGGTGATGTAATTGATATCGTCGAACGTCTCGGAAAAGAGAATCTCGAAAAGTTCGGTCAGCGTATCGTTTACGCCTCCGACGAATGGTATCTCACCGCCGAACGGGAAATGCCGTGTTCCGAATATTATGAGGACTTCCCTCAGCTCGATAACGGCGTCGGCATGATCCGCTCAATGGGAGACGAAATAGACGACGAACTTGTTTTCGTTAAGGAAAACGGCTTTAAACTCGAGAACGAACGCCGTATTTCGGTCGTAACGGGGGAGGCGGCGTATGACTTTATAGCTGAGTCCGCAAAGAAAGTGTGCGACGCCGTTCCGGGACTTAAGTGCAATGTCTATTGCGCAAAAAATTACTTTTTCGGCGGCACTGTAACGGTTGCGGGACTCCTCACAGGCAGCGACCTTATCACCGCTCTCGACGGAAAAGACCTCGGCGAAGAGCTGTTTATTCCGTCTGTAATGCTGCGCCACGAGGGCGACCTTTTCCTTGATAACATGAGCCTCGATGAACTTTCCGAAAGGCTCGGAATCCCGATAACTCCCACCGAAAGCACAGGCGAAGCGTTCGTGAAAGCTCTTGTCGGAGAGGATTATTTGTAAAATTTCTCGGCAATATTGACATTTCATTTACCGTATGCTATAATGAAAACGTGATCGGGGACGGCACCCATAAGAAAAAACGGCATCGCAAAACACATTTACAATAGGGGGAAGACACCCATGCCCAAAAACATTGCTGTTGTGGATGAAAACGGAAACGAATATGAAGCGACCTACCCGAAAAGGGCAAAAGGTCTTGTTAAAAAAGGCAGGGCACGCTTCATCAATGAAAGTACAATATGCCTTGCGTGTCCGCCTGACAATATATCGGAGGACTCGACTATGCCGAAAGAAAAGAATACATACGAAGATGCAAATGCAGCTGATATAAGTGTAACTGCAAACGACATAATAATTGATGAGAATGTAAGCGCATCCGACCTTGCCGAGAGTGCGGAGTGGGAAACAAAGACGGAAACTGCGGAAGATAATATCACGGTCAGAGAAATTCTGAAGAGAATTGACGATATATCGACCGACGGTGCGTTCCTTACGAGTGCCATCAGCGACCTTGCAAGTGTTCAAATAAGCGGAGTCGGAGACATAGGAGCGCAGGAAAAAGCCCGTGCTTTCGGAGAAATGGTGAAGGCAAGAGAGGAAACCAACCGCAGACTCATCGATTTTTACGAGAAAATATATCAGGATGTGAAACCGAAAACGAAAAAATCCGACAACGACAACAAGCTTCTTTGTAAACTGTTAACCGAAATCGGAAATCCCGATGTGAAAAGCGAGGCACTGGAAAAGCTTACGGAGATTTTCTACCGTCTCTGTTGACGTAGCATAACAAATGCCCTTTCCGTACCGAATGGTGCGGCAGGGGAGTTTGATTTTATATAATTTTAAGAAAAATTTCCGAAATTCCCTCTTGACGCACCGCATTTTTCGGTGTACAATAGGGGAGTGAATCAACCTGAAAGGTGAACCCTTATTGAATATCATAAAAACCTACGGACTTGAGGTGCTCAAGTCGAAGAACTTCAGAAAAGAGAGAAAGTTTATACAGCACGGAAACGTGTCTACATACGAACACTCCGTCAGAGTTGCGAAAATGAGCGTGCGGCTTGCGAAATTCCTGAGAATAAAGGCGGATATGCGCTCGCTCGTCAGAGGCGCACTTCTGCACGATTATTTTCTCTACGACTGGCACATCGAGAAATCCTCATCGGGACTTCACGGCTTCAGCCATGCGGCGACGGCTCTCTCGAACGCAAAGCGTGATTTTGACGTGAATGCCGTCGAGAGCGACATTATCGCGCGCCATATGTTTCCGCTCAATATAAAGCCGCCGAAATATAAGGAAAGCTGGCTCGTATGTGCGGCGGACAAGCTCTGCGCCGCGGAGGAAACAGCGCATACTTTTTCACGTATGCTAAAAAGAATACGCGCCGTATTAGCATAAATTTACGGCAAAAAAACGGGAGAGATTTCGGTCTCTCCCGTATATTTATGTTCCCGAGGTTATCGCAAGCTCAATCGATTTTCTCACCATATCAAGCTGTTCTTCGGACAATGACGCTCCGTCTTTCGGAAGAAGAGTCGCTCCGAGAATTATCGAGTACGCCACAAATACGCGGCGTGCTTTTTCTTTTTCGTCGAGTCCGAGTTTCTGCGCGTAATCGTCGATTGAGTCTTTTGTGCATTCGGACGGCATGAGCGGCGAACGGTGCGTTCCGTTTTCGTCGCAGAAGAAAATGACGGCGCGGAATTTCGGATTTGCGTCGAGAAAACGCAGATACCCTACGCAAAGCTCTGTAAGAAGACGCAGAGAGTCGCCTTTGTATGCGCCGATAATCTCTTTTGCAAACATTTCCCATTGCCCGTCAATGTAGTCGAGTATCGCGCGCACGAGTCCGTCGCGGCTTCCGAACTGCTTATACGGTGTCGCACACGAGAGATGACAGGCGGCGGCAACACGCCTCTGCGAAAAACCAATGATGCCGTTTTCCTTTATTTCGCTTATCCCGGCAAGTATGAGCTGTTCCCTTACACTGCTCTCCTTTGTGTTCTTTTCACTCTGCATTTTAATTACCTCCGCGTATTTCTTGCTTTAGTATAACACATACCGAAGCGGATTTCAAGTGATTTTTCCTTTTAACGGAGCGCCATATGAAAACAAATAATGGTGAAGTCGTTAAAAATAAATTAAAATCGCCTTTATTGCAAAAAGTACTTGACAAAGCGCGAAAAGAGGTATATAATTCAGAACATAAAGACAGGTTATCAGTGATAACTCCACGGGCTTTATCACTGATAACCTGCAATAGAAATTTTGCTGTGAGGTTCTATATGGCGACAGACGGAAGAGAAGAAGCGAGACTTAGGATAAATGAGATTGACGACAAAATAAGAGAGCTTTTCTGCGAACGCATGAAGGCGGCGCAGACAATAGCCGAGTACAAAAAGGAACACGGACTCCCCATCGAGGACAAAGCGCGTGAAGCGTCGCTCATCGCACGAAATTCAGAGAAAGTCCCCGAGGGAGAAATAAGAGACTGCTACGTCAGGTTTCAGCAGAATATGATGGACGTCTCAAAGGACTATCAGAGACGCCTCATAAGCGGAACCAAGGTCGCGTACAGCGGAGTCGAGGGTGCGTTTGCGTGGATTGCCGCGAAGCGTATTTTCCCCGACGGAACACCCGTCGCTTACTCCGATTTCTCTGCGGCATATGAAGCTGTCGTAAGTGGTGAAGCCGATGCCGCCGTGCTTCCGGTAGAGAACAGCTATGTCGGCGACGTCGGTCAGGTTCTGGATCTCATATTCTCCGGAAACCTCTATATCAACGGTATGTATGAGCTTCCCGTGAACCAGCACCTTCTTACGCTTCCGGGTGCGGATAAAGGCGCGATAAAGAAGGTGTACAGCCACCCTCAGGCACTTTCACAGTGCGCACCGTATATCAAGGAACACGGTTATGAGCCTTGCCAGTACTTCAACACGGCGGCTGCGGCGAAGTTTGTGAGTGAGTCGGGGAATCCGACAATCGCCGCAATAGGAAGCGACGAGACCGCCGAGCTTTACGGTCTTCGTGTTGCCGAGAGGAACATACAGAGCGACAGAGGAAATACAACACGTTTTGCCGTGCTTTGCCGAAGCGCAAACGGAGTGCATTCAAAGAACGCTCACTGCGTACTCAATTTCACCGTGCGCAATGAAGCCGGCTCGCTTGCAAAAGCAATTGAGGTTATCGGAAACCGAGGCTACAATATGCGTATGCTTTGCAGCAGACCCATGAAAACTCTTGCATGGCAGTATTATTTCTACGTCGAAGCGGAGGGCGATATAGACACCGGAGCCGGGGTGACAATGCTCGAGGAACTCGGTGAATTCTGCGACGCACTCCGTGTCGTGGGACGGTTCGTGCCGGCAAAACTTGACTGAACACATATTTTACGGGAGGTAGACGGCAATGACATTGAGAGTCGCATTTGACGACGAAAACAAAAGCTACGATATAGTTATAGAACGCGGAGTGCTTGCAAGGGCAGGGAGTGAGCTTGAGCTTTCGGGAAAGGTTCTTGTCCTCACCGACGACGGCGTACCGCAAAAGTACGTGAAAACCGTTGTGGACGCTTGCACAGAACCGTATGTTTATACTGTGCCTCACGGAGAAAAAAGCAAGTCCCTCGATTCTTTCGGAAAAATATGCGCTTTCATGCTTGAAAAGGGCTTCGGACGTCGTGACTGCGTTGTTGCTGTAGGCGGAGGAATGGTCGGAGACCTTGCAGGCTTTGCGGCGGCAAGCTATATGAGGGGCGTCAGATTTTACAATATCCCCACAACGCTCCTTTCACAGGTCGATTCGTCGGTGGGCGGAAAGACTGCCGTGAACCTCGGCGGCGTAAAGAATATCGTCGGTGCGTTTTACCAGCCGAAAAAGGTTCTCATCGACCCCGATACCCTGAAAACGCTCACCCCGAGAATACTCGCCGAGGGCTTTGCGGAGGTCGTAAAAATGGCGGCGACCGACAATGCGGAGTTTTTCTCGTATCTCGAAAGCTGCGATATTTCAGAGACTCACTGCATGGAGTATATCATAGCGGAAGCACTCAAGATAAAGATCGAGTACGTAGTGAACGACGAAAAGGAATCTGGCGCACGCATGGCACTCAATTTCGGACATACCGTCGGTCATGCAATTGAAGCACTCGGAGGACGGTATCACGGCGAATGCGTCGCACTCGGTATGATGTTTATGAGCGAGGGAGAAGCGAAAAAACGCATAGAAAAGCTCCTTTGTAAATTCGGTCTTCCAACGACCTTGAATGCTGACGCGGAGGCGCTTTATTCGTCTCTCACGCATGACAAAAAAGCGTCGGACGGCAAGGTGTCTGTTGTTCGTGTCAGTGAAATAGGAAAGCGTGAAATAGTGAAATGCCCGGTTGAAGATATGCGTTCGGTTATTGCAGACGGACTTTCAAACATGAATTCACAACGGAAAGAGGATTGACGTACAAATGAAGAATACATTCGGAAACGCACTGACAATTACGCTTTTCGGCGAAAGTCACGGAAAGTATATCGGTGCGGTGCTTGACGGCGTATCACCGGGAGTCGATGTTGACGAAGAATATATAATGCGTGAGCTTGACAGACGCCGTGCAAAAGGTGAGACCTCAACCGCCAGACACGAGAGCGATACGCCGAAAATCGTGAGCGGAGTTTACGGCGGAAAAACGACCGGGACTCCGATAACCGTCATAATAGAAAATGCGGATACACACAGCGGCGATTATGAAAGTACACGCTTTCTCGCACGTCCGTCTCACGCCGACTATACCGCACACGTAAAATACGGCGGCTTTGAGGATTACAGGGGCGGCGGACACTTTTCCGCAAGACTTACGGCGGCGTTTGTCGCGGCGGCAAGCATAGTAAAATGCGCGCTCGAAAAGAAAGGAATAATTATCGCCACCCATGCCTCACGGTGCGCCGGTGTTTCCGACAGAAGCTTTGACGATTTGCGCCGTGACGCCGATTATCTTTGCACGCTTCCGACCGACCGTTTTCCGGTACTTGACGAAAGCTCTGAGTGCCTTATGAAGGAAAGAATTATCGAAGCGAAAAAAGACCTCGACAGTGTCGGCGGTATTCTTGAGACCGCAATTCTCGGCGTCGGCGCCGGACTCGGGGAACCGTGGTTTGACAGCGTTGAAAGTGAGCTTGCGCACATTCTTTTCTCGATACCGGCTGTGAAGGGTGTTGAGTTCGGACTTGGCTTCGGCTTTGCCGACAAGTGCGCAAGCGAAGCCAATGATCCCTTTTATTCCGATGAAAACGGAAATATTCTTACGCGCACAAACAACAACGGCGGTATAAACGGCGGCATTACAAATGGTATGCCGATAATATTCAGAACCGCCGTGAAGCCGACACCCTCCATTGCAAAGGAGCAGGATACGGTCAATATCGAAACCGGCAAAAATGCAAAGCTCTCAATTCACGGACGGCATGACCCGTGTGTCGTAATGAGAGCGGCTCCCGTCGTCGATGCCGCGGCGGCACTTGTTATTGCGGATTTTCTTGTTATGCGTGAGGGCGAAAACGCTCTTCGGACAAAGTGACATTACTGAAGCATTCTGACTGAAAGGTGTGATACGTATGTGCGGAAAAACACTCGAATACGGACTTATCGGCGAAAAGCTGCCGCACAGTTATTCGGTTGAGATACATAAGAATCTCGCGGATTACGACTACCGCCTGTGTGAGCTTGCGCCGGAGGAAGTCGGAGAGTTTATGACAAAAAAAGAGTTTCGCGGCATAAACGTGACTATTCCATATAAAAAAACGGTAATGCCGTATCTTGACGAAATCTCGGAAAAGGCTCTGAGAATAGGCGCGGTAAATACCGTCGTAAAACGTGACGGCAAGCTTTACGGCTTCAATACCGATCACGTCGGACTTACTTCTCTTATCGTCAAAGCCGGTATTGATATCCGCAGTAAGAATTGTATGATACTCGGCACGGGCGGCACTTCGCAGACCGCAAGAGCAGTTCTCGCAGACCTTGGCGCAAAAAATCTTGTTGTCGTCAGCAGAAAGAAAGCTCCCGGTACCGTCACCTACGCCGACGCGGTAACCATGACAGAAACAGAGGTTGTTGTCAACACGACGCCGGTCGGTATGTATCCGAACGAAAACGCGGCGCCGATAGATATTGGAAAATTCCCGAAGCTGTGCGGCGTAGTTGACGCAATATACAATCCGCTTCGCACAGAGCTTGTGCTTGATGCAAAGAGGCGAGGAATACCTGCCGTCGGCGGTCTTTATATGCTCGTCGCGCAGGGAGCGGCGGCAAGCGCGCTCTTTCTCGGCGTCGACGGCACTTTCAATACGGACGATGCCGAAAAAATATGCGAAAAGGTTCGTGCGCAAAAGGAAAACATCGTGCTTGTCGGTATGCCGTCGTGCGGAAAGTCCGCAATAGGAAAAAAGCTCTCGCAGATGCTTGACAGACCTTTCTGCGACACGGACGAGCTGCTTGAAAAGCGTTTCGGCATAACCCCCTGCGATTACATAAACGGCTACGGCGAACGCAGCTTCAGAGATACCGAGAGCATGATTGTGAGCGAATGTGCGGCGATGTCGTGCGGCGTAATAGCCACGGGCGGCGGTGCGGTTTTGCGCCCTCAGAATGTCAGAGCACTTTTGCGCAACGGACGCATTTACTTCATAGACCGTGATCTTTCCGCTTTGAAGCCGAGTCCCGACCGTCCTCTTTCGCACGACAGAGAAACTCTCGGGAAAATGTTTCACGCACGCTATCCGCTCTATAAGGACGTGAGCGATGTCACGGTTGACGGAAACATGAGCGTTGACGAGGTCGCAAAAGCCATTCGCAAAGAGTTTTGCCAAAACACCGAAGAATGATAACCGGAGGACATACAAAGAATGAAACTTATGATAATAAACGGTCCGAACCTCAATATGCTCGGTGTGAGAGAACCTGGCATTTACGGCAGAACGACGTATGACAGCCTCTGCGAAAAAATCAAGGCTCACGCCGACGGCAAGGGCGTCGAAACAGAGTTTGTGCAGTCGAATCACGAGGGAGACCTTGTAGACGCAATACAGAGAGCATATTTTGAAAAGTTCGACGGCATTGTGATAAATCCCGGTGCGTATACGCACACAAGCATTGCCATTCTTGATGCCGTCAAGGCAACCTCTCTTCCGACAGTCGAGGTGCATATCTCAAAGCTTGACGAGAGAGAGGACTTCAGGCAGATAAGCTACATAAGAAAAGCCTGCATAAAATCGATAATCGGAGAGGGAACCGACGGATATCTTCACGCCGTCGACGAACTTGTCCGATATTGCCGGGAGGCGAAGAAATGAGAGTAACAATAACACCCTCGACCGCGAAAGGTACGGTCAAAGCGCCGCCGTCAAAGAGCATCGCACACAGAATGCTTATCGCCGGCGCGCTTTCGGACGGTGAAAGCGTTATACACGGCATAAGCCTTTCGCAGGATATAAAAGCGACGCTCCGCTGTCTTGCCGCACTCGGTGCGGAGTATAAGGTTGACGGCGATACGGTGCGCATAGGAAAATGTAAACCCTCTGCGGTTAAGAAAAAGGTACTTCTCGACTGCGGCGAAAGCGGAAGCACACTGCGCTTTCTTCTTCCGCTGTGCCTTCTTTCGGGAAAAGAAGCGATACTCACCGGTTCTCCGACGCTTTTGTCAAGACCGCTTGACGTTTACAGCAAACTTTGCGCCTCGCAGAGTATAGAGTGTCGTCACGAGGCCGACGGAATACACGTCTGCGGCGTATTGAAGCCGGGCAATTACAAAATTCCCGGGAATGTCAGCAGTCAGTTCATTTCGGGACTCCTGTTTGCGCTTCCGCTTCTCGGAAAGCCGAGTACGATAACCATAAGCGCGCCTATAGAGAGCGTGCCTTACATTGAGCTTACGCTTCAGGCTCTGTCGCGCTTCGGCGTTTCGGCAAAATGGACGGGCGAGAGGACGATATCCGTCGGAAAGGGCGGCTATTCTCCCCTTGAAACAACCGTCGAGGGTGACTATTCCAACGCCGCTTTCTTCGACGTGCTGAACCTCTTGGGAGGCGATGTCACGGTTGAGGGACTTGACCCTGAGTCAAAGCAGGGGGATAAGGTTTACAAGAAGATGTTTCCTCTTATCGCGGCAGGGACTCCGTCGCTTCACTTCGGAGACTGTATCGACCTTGCTCCGATTTGCTTCGCACTCTCGGCGGCTCTTCACGGCGGTGTGTTTAACGGCACTCGCAGACTTGCCATAAAAGAGAGCGACCGTGCAAATTCAATGGCTGAGGAACTGCGAAAATTCGGCGCGAGGGTGACAGTGAACGAGGACAGCGTGATAGTGCTTCCGAAAGAGTTTCATGCGCCGGACGGAGTACTTGACAGTCACAACGACCACAGAATAGTCATGTCGCTGAGTGTGCTTTTGACGCTTGTCGGCGGCACAATAGAGAATGCGCAAGCCGTTGACAAAAGCTTTCCCGGCTTTTTCGACGAGCTTTCGTCACTCGGAATTGAGGTAAAATATGAGAACGATTAACAAAGACACGAATTTTCTTATCGTCGGACTCGGAGTCATGGGAGCGGCATACGCAAGACTCCTTTCAGACGCAGGTTATAAGGTAGGTGCGGTAACAAAAGAGCAGAGCGACGTTGATTACGCGCTCTCGCACGGTTACGTTGCCGAGGGAAGCACCGAACCGACGGAGGAGCTTCTCGGCAAAGCGGATGTGGTTGTCTGCGCACTTCACCCACACGTGCTTATTTCGTGGATAGAACGCAACCAATATAAGCTTGCAAGGGGTGCTGTTGTCACCGATATCACCGGCGTCAAAGGAGGCGTGGTCGGTCAGATACAGGAAATGCTTCGCTCCGACCTTGAGTTTGTTGCGGTTCATCCTATGGCAGGACGAGAGGGAAGCGGCATCGCGATGAGCGAGGGCGTTAAATTCGGTGAAGCAAACTACATAATCGTCCCCACGGCGTGCAACACCAAAGAGGGCATAGAGCTTGCGAGAAAGCTCGGCGAAATTCTCGGCTTCGCGAGAATCGCCGAACTTGATATAGACACTCACGACGAAATGATAGCCTACCTTTCACAGCTTACGCACTGTATAGCAGTCGCTCTTATGACCTGCCGCGACTGTGAGCATATGACGTCGTATACCGGCGACTCGTTCCGCGACCTTACGCGTATAGCGAGAATAAACGATGAGATGTGGAGCGAACTGTTCTTAATAAACAAAGATAAGCTTCTCGAACAGATGAATCTCTTCATAAAAGAGATTACGCGCATGAGAGATCTTCTCGCCGTCGGCGACCGAGAGGGTATACGCGAGATGATGAGATGCTCGACCGCAAGACGCGCACTTTTCGATAAACCCACTGCCGATGATAACGATAAGTAAGCGGTATCTAACTGATTAACAAACTGCAAAGAGACTGTGGTTGAAGCCTTTACCAAACCATCAAGTGGTAGGAGAATGAAACCAATCCACAGCATCTAAACAATTATACCATAGTTCTTTGAGAGGAACTCTGAAAACTACTACATTTATTATACGAGGAGAATTAAGCCATGAACATGAAATTTATCTGTAAGCTTCCCATACCGCAGGACGTAAAGGCAATGTATCCGCTTTCCGAAAAAGCGGCGGCGATAAAGGCGGCGAACGATGAGGAAATAATCAAAGTGTTTACCGGCGAGAGCGACAAACTCGTCCTTGTTATCGGACCTTGCTCCGCAGACAGAGAGGACGCCGTGCTTGAATATATTCTGAAACTCCGTAAGGTGCAGGAACAGGTCGCCGATAAGATAGTTATCGTTCCGAGAATATACACGAATAAGCCACGCACCACCGGCGACGGCTACAAGGGAATGCTTCATCAGCCCGACCCCAACGAAAAGCCCGATATGCTTAAAGGCATTGTCGCAATACGTGAGATACATATGCGCGCCATAGAGCAGACCGGATTCTCTTGTGCGGATGAAATGCTTTACCCCGAGAATCACCGCTACCTCAACGATGTGCTTTCGTATGTTGCAGTCGGCGCACGCTCAACCGAGAACCAACAGCACCGCCTCACCGCAAGCGGACTTACCGTTCCCGTCGGCATGAAAAACCCCACAGGCGGCGATATTTCTGTTATGATGAACTCGATTGTGGCAGGTCAGCACGCCCACACGTTCATATACAGAGGCTGGGAGGTTGAAAGCACCGGAAATCCCCTCACTCACGCAATTCTCCGCGGATATGTCGATCAGTACGGCAGATCTCTCCCCAACTACCACTACGAGGATCTCGCACAGCTCTGCGAGCAGTACGCAAAGCGCGACCTTAAGAATCCTGCGGTCATAATCGACGCCAACCACGCTAATTCCGGAAAACGCTTTGAAGAACAGCCGAGAATAGTCAAGGACGTACTCCACAGCTGCCGCCACAATTCCGATATCAAGAAGATAGTCAAGGGATTTATGGTAGAGAGCTATCTTGAAGACGGCAATCAGCCCGTCGGCGGAGGTGTCTACGGAAAGTCAATAACCGACCCGTGCCTCGGCTGGGCAAAAACCGAGAAGCTCATTTTCGGTCTTGCGGAACTCGTTTGACAGGAGTAAGAGATGAATACCGAAATAAAGATAGTTTTCAGCGACGTTGACGGAACGCTCCTTAACTCGGAACATCGCATCACTCCCTGTACACTCGGTGCGGTAAAGAAGCTCGGCGAAAATGGCATCCCATTTGTCGTAGTGTCGGCGAGAAGTCCGTCGGGAATATACACTATAACGAAAGAATGCGGACTTTATTGTCCCATGGTCGCGTACAGCGGCGCGCTCATCCTTTCGGAAAAAGGCGAGGTTCTGTATCACGGCGGCATGAAAAAGAGCGAGGCGCAAAGCGTGCTTGACTATATCGCCGGGAAAGGCTTTGACCTCACTCCGTGTATCTATTCATACGATGAATGGATTGTACCGGACAAGAGCGACCCGAGAGTTATCCGAGAGGAAAGTATCGTAAAGGCGAGCGCAAGAGAGGGGGGAGTGTCGGACTTCACCGAGGACGAGGTGAGTAAGATTCTCTGTATATGCGATCTTGCCCAAACGCCGGATATTGAGAGGGGACTCAAAGAGAATTTTCCCGCGCTTTCGGTTGTTAGATCCTGCGCAAACCAGATTGAGGTTATGCGCCGCGGCACAAACAAAGCCGGCGCCGTAAAGGTGCTTTGTGAAAAGTACGGCATCTCGCTTTCGGAAGCCGCCGCCTTCGGCGACAGCTATAACGACGCCGAAATGCTTGAAACCGTAAAGTACGGCGTCCTCATGGGGAATGCGCCGGAGGATCTCAAAGAGCGCATACCGTGTCATACAGAAGATAACGACGGCGACGGAATAGCCGTATATCTTCGTGAACACGGCGTAATATGACAATAAATGCACATAAAAAAATACGGTTGCTTCAAAGCTGAGCAACCGTATTTCTCGTATGCACTTTTTTCGCTGTTATAGTATCAGCCGAAAATTACGCACAGCGCACCTTCGGCATCTATTTTCGTGTCAAGAAGCGTAAGCTTCGGACCTTCACAGCGGAATACCGTAACGTCGTTTGTCTCCTCGTTGGTCGAGAAAAGATATCCGTCTTTTATGTCGAAGTCGCGCGGACGCTTGCCGCCGCAGGGCGTGTAGGAGCGAATCTCGAGCGTATCGGAGTCGGTTATCTCAAAAC
Source organism: uncultured Eubacteriales bacterium (assembly GCA_934502885.1). Taxonomy (GTDB): domain Bacteria; phylum Bacillota; class Clostridia; order Oscillospirales; family CAG-382; genus CAKSUT01. Next base: position 77,922 of record CAKSUT010000004.1, read on the forward strand.
AGGTTATTGAGTCGTGACCGCGATTGGAGACATAAAGATACTTGCCGTCGTCGGAAATTCTTATTGCGGCGGCGGTGCTCACTCCGTCGTAATCCGGGGGAAGAGCAGGGTATGTTCCGAGAGGTACGAGAGTGCCGTCGGAATAGATGAACACAGTGACCGTTGATGCAAGCTCATTCACACAGTACATACGTGTACCCTCGTGATTGAAGACAACGTGCCTGCATCCGTGACCGTCGGGAACCTTCGCTGTCGAATGTACGCCAAGGTCGAAATCGTATATGTAAACAGTGTCAAGACCGAGGTCGGTCGAAACGAGGTACTTTCCATCTGGCGTCACATTGATGTAGTGTGTGTGCGCCGCCTCCTGACGAGTCGGATGAGGACCGTGACCCGTGTGTACATCGAGTTTGTCGCAGACGCCGTTTCTTATGCGCGAAACGCTTCCGGAAAGGTAGTTTACACAGTATACGTCCGAATCGTGTACGCAGAGGTGGCAGGCGACAATGCCCTTTGTCGAAACCGGCGCACCGAAATTCGAGAGAGTGCCGTCAGGTGCAATGTTGCACTCAAGAATGCCGCTGTTTTCTCCGTCGGTCTTTCTTAATTCAATGTACATTTTATCTCCGCTTTTTGCGAGAAACATTGGGCTATCAAATGGGTAAAACTCACGCACAGAGAGCTTTTCGTTTTCAAAGTCGCAGAGATATACTCCGCCGTCCGGTGCACACGCCGCTACGTATATATTTTTCATGTCAGCAGTATCCGTCCTTTCGTTTGTTACTGCCATTTTACTCCGCTATTGTTTCCTTGATGTTAATAAACTGTCATTTTTCTTTGTTCAGACGGCATCGCCTGCGGTAGCATTGAACGCCTGCTGTGCATTTTTCACAAAAAATGCGGGGATATCTGTGCAAGTATACAAAAAGTTCGTTAAGAAAATATTTTTTATTGACAATCATGGTGCGGTGTAGTATAATTACCGTGTGAAAACGGTATTCACAAAAGTTTGCGAGTATCATAAAAAACGATACCGTCACCGACCTTTTGCCCGTTTGCGAAAGGTAAGAATCGAAAGGAGAGAAAAACATGAAAAAAACTCTATCCCGCACCCTGTCCGCAATTCTCGCGGTGCTTATGATTGCAGCTTGCTTTGCATTCACGGCATCCGCGGCAGACCCGGAGGTTTTGCTCGGCAAACAGATTGTCAACACAAATTACAGACTGACAACCGCCGAAACCACTGAAGACGGAGTATCCTGCCTGAAAATACTCCCGACCGACGAAACCGCGATCCCGAAGCTCGACAGATACGGTCTGAAAATCGATGCTACGGTGTATAAGTACGCCAAGGTCATCTACAAGACCAACAGTGCATTCCCCATGGTTTTCCAGGTTCTCGGCGAATCAAAGGGTAAATACACTCTTCCCGTTACCGTTACCGGCGAGTGGACGGGCGTTGTGTTTGAGCTTAAGACTGCTGAGGAGGGTCAGAAGATAATTCAGTACCACTTCTCTTGCTTCGGCGAGTACGGCGCGGTTGCTCTTAAGGAGCTTGACGCCGAAATGTTCATACACTCCGTTTCCTTCTTTGAAACGAAAGAGGAGGCAGAGGCATACGAAAGCGGCATCGCAAAGACCTGCTCTTATGTTCCCGTAAGCGGCGGAAATACTCCGGCACCGAAACCCGACGTTTCGGTTGATCTCGGTGACGGCAACCGCGAGGACACTCCCGGCGAAACCGAAGCTCCCACAGGCGAGCCGATAATCATCGCAGGCGGAGATCTTGCGAACACCAAGAACTATTTCGACCCCGAAAAGAACATAAAGTATCCTCCGGACGCTACAAGCGACGGAAGCATAAAGCTTGAGTTTGCAAAGGAAACAACCGTCGGCAAACTCCAGTTCAACTTCAAACAGCAGACCGGATACCTCCTTAACAAAGAGATATACAAGTATGTAAAGGTCGGCTATACTTACCACCTTACAAATCCCGACGGCAACTACAAGATGATGCTCAGAGAAGGCTTCAACGGCTCTTCAACGAACCACAACCTCTTTGATCTTCCCAAGGGAAAGAACGACACCCTCATCGAGCAGACCGCAGAAATCACATGGGGCGTAAGTACAGAAGAGCATTCTTACACACTTCACCCCGTAAGAGAAGGCGATAAGGTTGCGGTAGGCGACTACTTCAACATTTACTATATCGGCTTCTTCAAGTCGAAGGAGGACGCGGACGCATACTCTCTCGGCGGCGAGAGCGGAGACGGCGACGCGGAAATTGCGGAGCCTGTAGCTCACAAGGCTTACATGACCGGCTACAACGACGGCACCTTCAAGCCCAACAAGACAATGACGCGTGCCGAGGCTTGCACGATAATCACACGTCTCATGACGGACGAAAACACCATAGGCGAGCTTACAACCGCATTCACCGACGTAAAGAACACCGAATGGTTCTTCAAGTACGTTGCATACTGCGAATCCAAGGGATACCTCAAGTCCTACAGCGGCACGTTTGAGCCGACAAAGGAAATAACAAGAGCGGAGTTTGCAGAGCTTGTATACAACACAGGTCTTGCAAAGGCAACAGAAACTAAGGTTACATTCACCGACGTCTCCGAGAGCCACCCGAGATATGAGTCCATCATGGCGGCAGCCTCCGCAGGACTTATCACAGGCTACGAGGACGGTACGTTCCTTCCCGACAGAACTATCACACGTGCGCAGGTGGTTGTCGTAATCAACCGCGCACTCGGAAGAGTACTCAAGTCCATGTCCGTTCCCGAAGGCAAACTTCCCGTTTCCTTTACCGACGTCGCAAACGATTTCTGGGCATACAGAGAAATTGCAGAGGCTTGCAATGACCATGAAGTTGTAACAGGCGTTGCGGCAAACGGTCTCGGCTACGAGGTATGGAAGTCCGAGGTAAAGAAGGGCGACGCAACCACAGCCAAGATCGCCGAAATCGATAAGCTTGCCGAGGAAAGAAAGAACGCCATTCTCAACTCCAAGACCGAGGTCGAGGTAACAGGTACAAAGTACTACATCGCAGCCGACGGCGACGACAAGAACGACGGTAAATCCCCTGAGAAGCCCTGGAAGACGATAAACCGCATGGCGGCGTCTATACTCGTAAAGGGCGACGGTGTTTTCTTCAGGAGGGGAGACACCTTCAGAGGAAGATTCACCGCTGCAAACGGCGTAACCTATTCCGCATACGGCGAGGGCGACAAGCCGAAGATCCTCGGTTCGGTTGAAAACTCGGCAGATAAGGAAAAGTGGACGCTCACCGATAAGGAGAATGTCTGGGTTTATTCCGATAAGATTGCCGATGACGTCGGACTCATCGTGTTCAACGACGGCGAAGAGCATTCCACAAAGTATTTCACAATGAACCTCGAAGAGCGCACAATTGATAAGCTCACAAAGAACTTCATGTTCCTCCACGGCAATGACCTTTTCATATACCTCTACTGCGACAAGGGCAATCCCGGCGAGGTTTTTGATTCTATAGAAATGGCACGATACAGAAACATAGTCGGTCTCAATGGCGCAGACGGTGCCGTTTTCGATAACCTCTGCTTCATGTACACAGGCTCTCACGGTATCGGCGGCACTGCGTACAACACAACTGTTCAGAACTGTGTATTTGAATGGATAGGCGGTTCTCAGCAGGGCTCTGCCGGCGGCAGATACGGCAACGGTGTTGAGTATTGGGGCGGTTCGGTAAATGTTGCGGTCAAGAACTGCTACGTTAACCAGGTATACGACGCAGGACTCACGTTCCAGTTCAAGGGTGAGAGCGATTCTCCCTCAGGCTTCAACGGCGTTGAGTTCAGCGGCAACCTCATTGAGAGATGCGCATACGATATCGAGTACTTCTCGAGAAAGTACAACGCAAACGACGACGTTATTGCAAATGTCGTAATCAAGGACAACATTCTCCGCCGTGCGGGCGAAGGCTTCTGCGTTGAAGCTCCCGATGCGCACGGCAGAGACGCGTGCATAAAGGGATGGGATACAAAGAACCAGGCGACGAATTTCGTGATTGAAAATAATATTTTCGACAGAGCCACATCTCAGCTTCTTCACATCGGTTCCTATGCGTGGGATGCCGAAAAGCGGCAGCTCGGCAAGGCTACTCCCCAGTACCTCCCGATAATGAAAAACAACACCTACATCTGCAACGAGGGCGATTTGGTCGCAAGGTGGAACGGACGTGCATACCTTGTGGGCGACAACTCTGCCGCAGACCTTGCTTTGGGCGGCTGCGAAAATACCGGTGAGGTTTACATCGCACCCAAGAGATAACGGCAAAGGAGTACATTTATGGGCATTACGGAATGCAGTGTGAAATCCGGTATGGAGACTTCGATTAAGCTCGCCGAGATTGACATGGCAGCTGCAAAAAGAAAGAGAGATATACTCGGCTCAAAGACCGAGGTTACGGTAACGGGGACGAAGTATTACGTTTCTGCGGACGGCGACGATGCCAATAGCGGCAAACACCCCGAAACCCCATGGAAAACCATAAAGCGCATGAGTGCCGAAAAGCTTTCCGCGGGAGACGGAGTTTTCTTCAAGAGGGGAGACACCTTCAGAGAGGAATTTGTGCCGACCGACGGCGTAACCTATTCCGCTTACGGCGACGGGGATAAACCCAAGCTTCTCGGATCGAAGGAGAATTCGGCAGGTGCCGAGAATTGGCAAGCGACGAATATCCCGAATGTTTGGGTGTTCATCAAAGAGATACCGGACGATGTGGGGAACATCGTTTTCAACGACGGCAAAGGCTTTGCGACAAAGTATTTCGTGATGGATCGTAATGAACGAACTCTCGATAAGCTTACGGAGAATCTTATGTTCCTTCACGGAACGGATAACCGTGTTTACCTGCGTTGTGACCACGGCAATCCCGGCGAGTTGTTTCATTCGATTGAAATGGCGAGATACAGAAACATTGTTTACCTGAGCGGCGTGAAAAATGCGGTGTTCGACAACCTTTGTTTTATGTACACCGGCTCTCATGCTCTCGGCGGTCCGGCGCACAACACGCTGATTCAAAACTGTGTGTTTGAATGGATAGGCGGTTCGCAGTTCTGCTCGGGCGGCAGATACGGAAACGCAGTTGAATTTTGGGCAACTACCGACAATGGCACCGTGAGAAACTGTTACATCAACGAAGTCTATGATGCCGGTCTCACCTTTCAGTATAAGGGCGAAAACGCACAAGATATAATTGTTGACGGCATAGAGTTCAGCGGTAACCTTATCGAGAGATGCGCGTATTGCATTGAGTACTTCTCGAGGCAGTACAACAGCAACGGAGACTATTTGAAGAATATCCTTATAAAGGACAATATTCTCCGTTATGCCGGTGAAGGATTTTGCGTCGGTGCTCCCGATGCGCACGGCAGAGACGCGTGCATAAAGGGATGGGATACGAAGAATCAATCCGAGAATTTCGTTATTGAGGATAACGTATTTGACAGAGCCGTTTCTCAGCTTTTGCACATAGGCTCGTATGCGTGGGATGTTGAGGGACAGAAGTTCGGAGAACCTACTCCCGAGTATATGCCTGTGATGAGAAACAACACCTATATTTGCAATGATGGCGGAGTCATAGCAAGGTGGAACGGCAAAACGGCTCTTGCCGATGATGACGGCGCACGTGAGCTTGCCGATATCGGCTGTGAAGAAAACGCAAAAGTATACATAGTGTCCAAATGATAAAACCTGCATAAATTTGCAAGGCGGTGTTCTGCGGAGCACCGCCTCGGCTTTTTGCAAAATGTGAACAACGTTAAAAGTACGTTCATCAAATAGCATTTAATTTAATTTTTCTCCGATTATTATACCTTGTTTTGTTAAAATAGCTCCCGAAAGATTTCAATTTCCGAAAAAAAGGGTTGACTTTTTAAATAAAAACAGCTATAATAATACAGATGTCATTCGACTGAAAAAGTAAAAGAAAGGAAGAAAAACAAAATGAACAGAAGTATCAGCATTATACTTGTGATTCTCATGGCTGCCGCTCTTATCGGTTCGGTTGCGCTCTGCGGTTTTGCTCCGCTCGGAATTACGGGTATGTTGGAGGACGACGGCGTCCGCAAGGGTCTTGACCTCGTGGGAGGCTCTTACATCGTGTATGAGGCGGATGTTGATGAAAATATGTCCGCCAAAGATATAGACAAGAACATGGACGTTGTTGTAACGATGCTCACAAGCCGTCTCGACGCACTCGGATATACCGAGGGAACGGTTTCCAGGTACGGCGACAAGAGAGTAAAGGTAGAAATCCCCCAGATCACCGACCCCGAAGAAGCAGTACAGAAGCTTGGCTCCACAGCAGAGCTTACTTTCGTTGACTCCAACGGCGACGTTGTAATAAACGGTACGGACGTTGCGGACGCATATGCATCTCTCGGCGACCCCACAGGCACCGGCGTTGAACAGTACTTTGTATCTCTCGTACTTACCTCCGAAGGTGCAACAAAGTTTGCAGAAGGCACGGAGAGAGCCTCCAAGATGGCGAGCGGTTCAAACTGGATTGAGATTCAGCTCGACGGCAAGCAGCAGTCGAGAGCATCGGTTTCGTCGAGAATAGACGGCGGAAACGCGGTTATCACCGGAAAATTTACCGCAGAAGATGCAAAGTGGCTTGCAGACATCATCGCCGCAGGTAAGCTCCCCTTCAAGCTCACCGACGCCGAAACAAGATACATCGGACCGACCCTCGGCGACAAGGCTCTCGAATCGAGCGTTATGGCGGGTATAATCGGTCTTATCCTCGTCGTTATCTTCATGATTTGCGTATACAGAATCCCCGGTATTGTTTCTGTTGTATCGCTCTTCTTCTATACGGCACTTGTCTGCGCAATTATCGTAATCTGGAAGGTCAACCTTTCTCTTCCGGGTATCGCCGGTATCATACTTACAATCGGTATGGCGGTTGACTCCAACGTCGTTATTTACGAAAGAATACGAGAGGAAATTGAGCTCGGCAAGTCCATAAGAGCGGCAGTTAAGGCAGGCTTTGACAGAGCGTTTACCGCTGTCTTAGATTCCAACATAACGACGATTATCGCCGCTGTTGTGCTTATAAGGTTCGGCACAGGCTCGGTTAAGGGCTTCGGCATAACGCTTCTCATAGGCGTTGTTGTGGCGCTCTTCACAGCTGTTGCGGTTACAAAGGTACTTCTCAATGCGTTTGATGCGTTCGGAATCAAGAACACATGGCTCTACGGCGCAAAGAAGAGAAAGACCGAAAACGAAAATGCATAAGGAGGACGGAAAAATGAAGAATTTCAGCTTTGTTGAAAACAGAAACAAACTCTTCTGTGCTCTGCTTGCACTTGTCGTTATCGGCGTTGTATGCTTCTTCGCTGTAGGCTTTAATATCGACGTTGACTTTGCGGGCGGTACGGAAATAGTAATTGAATTTCCCGAGAGTATCGATTCCGACACAAGAGCGGAGGTTGAGACGACCGTTGCCGGGGTTATCGGCGATAAGCTTTCCTCCGTTAAGGCTTCCGGCGACACGGGCGTTATGATCCGTGCAAAGGAGCTCACAACCGACGAGAGAAACGCTCTTATCGATACTGTTGTTGAAAAGTACGGTCTTGACAAGGATACCGCTCTTTCGAGCAACGAAAACGTTTCCGCATCGGTAAGCGATGACCTCAAGAAATCGGCAGTTACCTCCGCAACTATAGCGGTTGTACTTATGCTTCTCTACATCACGATAAGATTTAAGTTCAGCTTCGCAGTTGCATCGGTTGTCTGCCTTATGCACGATATATTCGTTGTAATTCTGTTTACTTCTATCCTTTCGATACCCGTAAACTCCAACATAATCGCGGTAATCCTCACAATCCTCGGTTACTCGATCAACGCAACGATTATCATCTTTGACCGCGTCCGCGAAAACATGAAGCTCAACGCCGAAGGTCATACCTATGCCGAGATTATCGACAAGAGTATAAAGCAGACTCTCAACCGTTCGCTTTATACAACGCTCACCACTCTCTTCACAATAATAATGGTTTACATCCTCGGTGTTCCTACGATCAAGGATTTCGCACTTCCCCTTATCATAGGCATTATCGCAGGTCTCTATTCCTCCGTTTGCCTTGCAGGTCCTATCGCTTACGCAATATCGAAGAAAAAGTAAGATTGCACGAATACTTTCGGAGACGGTTTCGACCGTCTCCTTTCTTTTTTGTAAATTATTTGAAAAAGTATGCGCATTTACTTTTCAAATGCTAAAGAGTGTGATATAATACTATCGGGGGAGTGCGCAGTGCGTGCTCTTGATTGAATATCAAACGAAAAAGCTTTTTCCGAGGTGATACAATGCCGAGCAAATATGCCGAGGCTTTGAGAGAGAAATTCCCGACAATTGATATACGTGAGAACACGGAGCTTGCGCCGCTTTCGTCGATGAAAACCGGAGGTCGTGCCGAGGTATGCTGTTTTCCGAAAAGTATACCTGAACTGTGCTCCCTTGCGGAGTATTTGAGTGAACACAATCTTAAATTCAGCGTTATAGGCAATGCATCAAATCTGCTGTTTCTCGACGAAGGATATTCCGCCGAAGACAGAATACTTATCTTTACGGGGGCTTCCAAGAACGTCGTGTTTACCGATAATATCTGCACCGCTGAATGCGGAGCGTCGCTCACCGCGCTCGCGCTCAAATGTGCAAAATCAGGACTTCGCGGACTTGAATTTGCCTACGGTATACCCGGGTTCGTCGGCGGCACTGTGTATATGAACGCAGGAGCGTACGGAGGCGAAATGTCTGACGTCGTGCGTGAGGTAAAGTACTATGACGCAAAAAACGCGAAAGTAATGACCGTAAGCGGTGAAAACCTTGATTTTTCCTACCGTCACAGCTTCTTTACCGGAAAGGATTATATCATTCTTTCAGCCACCCTCGAACTTGTACCGGGCGACGCCGATGAAGCGGTGCGCCTTTGCGAGGAAAATATGGCGAAACGGTGCGCAAAACAGCCGCTCAAACTTCCGAGTTGCGGCAGTGCGTTCAAACGTCCGGAAGGACACTTTGCCGGTGCGCTCATAGAGCAGTGCGGTCTGAAAGGCTACGCTGTCGGCGGCGCACAGGTGTCCGAAATGCACGCCGGGTTTATCGTAAACCGCGGCGGCGCAACTACAAACGATGTTATAAGGCTGTCCGAATATGTGAGAGACACGGTCAAAAAGCATTTTGACGTGACACTCGAACCGGAGATTGTGGTGTTGAAATGAGAAAGGAAACCTTCACGAGACGCGTAAAGAGCGAGATGATTCTCCAAGCGTCGAAGATAACAAAAAAGTGCTGTAGGCTTTCAATGCTGTACGGACTTCTGATAACCGCCAACCGCTTTGAGATGCCGACGGTGAAGTTTATTTCGGAGAATGCCGCCGTTTCGGACTTCGCCGCCTCCCTTATTGCGGAGTGTTTTCCGAATACCGTCTGTGTGCGCGAAACAGTAGGAAGCGGAGAAAAGAGCGAACAGCGAATCTCTGCCGACGCCGCGGAGATAATAGCAAAATACTCCGAGGGTGAGTCCGACGAAAAAATCAGTACATACCGCATAAACAAGGAAATACTCCACTGCGGCGAGTGCGCGGCGTCGTTTCTCAAGGGCGCCTTCATTTCGTGCGGAAACGTACTCTCGCCGAATAAGTCTTACCATCTTGAAATAGTCGTACAGCATTTCAGTCTGTCAAGAGAAATACTGTACCTTTTCAAGACTCTCGGCTTTACGCCGAAATACACAAAGCGCGGCGCTTACTACGTCGTATACTTTAAGGACAGCGACACCATAGTCGATCTTCTCGCCCTGTTCGGCGCACTCAAATGCAGCTTTGACTATACCGATGCAAAAATAGAGCATGATATCAGAAACAACGTGAACCGCGTCCAGAATTGCGACCTTGCCAATATGACGAGAACCGCAAACACCGCAAACCGCCAGGTTGAGATGATCGAAAAAATAATCGCCGACGGCAAGCTCGAGTACCTGAAGCCTGAGCTTCGCGAGACTGCGAACATCAGAATAAACAACCCCGAAGCGTCGCTTCTTGAACTCGGCGAATTGCATGAGCCTCACGTGACAAAGTCGTGCGTGAACCACAGACTCAAAAAAATTGAGGAGTTTTATGAAGAAAACTGCCGCGAATAATTCAGAAAAGAAGGGATAATGTGCCGAGTTCGTTTGTACACCTGCACCTCCATACCGAATACAGCCTGCTTGACGGCGCGTGCCGTATAGACAGACTTGCCGAAAGGCTTGCCGAGGTGGGGCAGACTGCCGCCGCAGTTACCGACCACGGAGTTATGTACGGTGCGGTAGAGTTCTACAAAGCCTGCAAAAAGAACGGCATAAAGCCTATCATCGGCTGTGAAGTTTACGTTGCGCCCGACTCGCGCAAACACAAGGAAAGAGTAGGCGACAGCGCATATAATCACCTCGTACTCCTTTGCAAAAACGAGGCGGGCTATAAAAATCTCATAAAGATAGTGTCCGACGCTTTCACGGAGGGATTTTACGTAAAACCGCGTACCGATATGCAGTTTCTCTCAGAACACTCCGACGGACTTATCGCCCTTTCTGCCTGCATGAGCGGTGCCGTACCAAAAGCGATACTCTCGGGTGATATCGATGGCGCGCGGAAAATTGCAAAGCAGTATATTGATATATTCGGCAAAGAAAACTATTTCTTTGAGGTGCAGAACCACGGTATCGAGGGACAGAGCCTTATAAACGACAACCTTGCAATGCTTTCGCGCGAGCTTGACGTGCGCCTTGTCGCGACAAACGATTGCCACTACCTGCGCCGTGAGGACGCGGAGATTCAGCGTGTGCTGACCTCTATACAGACGAAAAACTCTCTCTCCTTTGAGTGTGACGAAATGTATGTCAAAAGCGAAAAGGAGATGCGCGAAGCTCTCGGTAAGTACGAAAATGCGATAGAGAATACGGCTCTTGTAGCCGAAATGTGCAACTTCGACTTCGACTTTACGCATCAGTACATCCCGGCATTCAAAACGCCGGACGGTTCGTCTCCGTCCGAGTATTTCGTGAAGCTCTGCAAAAACGGACTTGAAAAAAGAAAGAAAGCCGGAGTTTTCGGCGACGACAAAGAAGAAATATACGCAAAACGCCTTGAATATGAGATTGACGTAATTGAAAAAATGGGATACGTCGAGTATTTCCTCATCGTCGAGGACTTTATCCGCTTTGCGAAGGAAAACGATATCCCGGTAGGTCCGGGCAGAGGTTCGGGAGCGGGAAGTCTGTGCGCATATTGCCTTGAAATTACCGATATCGACCCGATAAAGTACAATCTCCTTTTTGAACGCTTCTTAAATCCCGAGCGTGTGAGTATGCCGGATATAGATACCGACTTCTGCTATGAACGCCGCGAGGAGGTTATAGCCTATGTCGCACGTCGATACGGGCGCGACCATGTTGCCCAGATTACCACATTCGGCACACTCGCCGCAAGACAGGCAATTCGTGATACCGGAAGAGCTCTCGATATGCCTTATGCGGATGTTGACAGCGTTGCAAGGCTCATACCGAACGCCATAGGAATAACCATAGAGGGCGCACTCGAGCAGACGCCGGAGCTTCGCGATCTTTATAAAAGCGATCTCAAGCTCAGAAAACTTATCGATGTTGCAAAGAGTCTCGAGGGCGCACCGCGCCACGCCTCGACTCACGCCGCCGCCGTCGTTATAACCGATAAACCGGTTGACGATTACGTTCCGCTTTCGGTGAACGGTGATGCAATTGTAACCCAGTATACGATGAACAGCGTTGCCGACCTCGGACTTCTCAAAATGGATTTTCTCGGTCTCAGGTACCTCACGGTAATTCACGATGCCGAGCTTGATATAAGAAAAAGAGAGCCGGCTTTTAATATTGAGAGAATACCGCAGGATGATGTTCCGACCTATGAAATGCTATCAAGAGGCGAATCGAACGGAGTATTTCAGCTTGAGTCCGGCGGAATGAAAGGACTTCTCAAAAGACTTAAGCCCGAGTCGCTTGAGGATATAACTGCCGCAATTTCGCTTTTCCGTCCCGGTCCTATGGACAGCATACCGAAGTTTATCGAGAATAAGCGCAATCCCGAAAAGATAAAATACGACGACCACAGACTTCGCGATATACTCGAGGTCACAAACGGCTGTATCGTATACCAGGAGCAGGTTATGCAGATATTCCGCGTGCTTGCCGGCTACTCTTACGGCAGAGCAGACGTCGTCCGCCGCATGATGAGTAAGAAAAAGGTCGCCGAAATGGTGAAAGAGCGTGAATTTTTCCTACACGGCAAAAAGAACGACGACGGAAGTGTTGAGTGCGAGGGTGCAATTGCAAGAGGTGTGCCAAAGAAAACCGCAGAGAAAATCTACGATGAAATGGCGGACTTTGCAAAGTATGCCTTCAATAAGTCCCATGCCTGCGCATATGCCGTTGTCGCCTACAGAACCGCTTACCTTAAGTGCAGATATCCTGCTGAGTATATGGCGGCGCTTCTCACGAGCGTTACGGACAGTGACGGAAAAATCTTCAAGTACACCGCCGACTGTACCTCAATGGGTATAAAAATACTTCCGCCCGACGTCAACAAAAGCGGAGTGCATTTCGCGGCGGATAACGGAAGTATAAGGTACGGGCTTTTGGCAATAAAGAACGTCGGCAGAACACTTGTCGAAAGAGTAATCGAGGAAAGGGAAAGAAACGGCGCATTCTCGGATTTCGAGGACTTCCTAACGAGAATGTACGACAGTCAGCTGCACAAAAACGCACTTGAATTTCTCATAAAAAGCGGCGCACTCGACTGTCTCGGTCGCCGAAGAGACGAATTGCTTTCGGTCTGCGACAGCGCACTCGAGCTTTTGGCAAAGCGAAAAAGCACAATGATGTCGGGACAGATGGATATGTTCTCCGCCGCCGGAGCGGACGACGGAAAGCTTGTCCTGAAGTACGACTCCACGGAACCGTTTACGAAAAAACAGCTCCTTGAGTTTGAAAAAGAGGCATCCGGACTTTATTTTTCCGGGCATCCTCTCGAAAACTATGCCGAATACGCAAAAGCCATAGGCGCGGCGACTGTTGCCGAGGTGATCGACGCCGTAAATCCCGATTCGGAGAGCCGGGTAAAGGATAAATCGACCGTTGCACTTATCGGTATGGTTAAGAATGTCAAGGTAAAGACGACGAAAAACGACAGCCGTATGGCGTTCGCTTCATTCGAGGATCTTACAGGAAGCACCGAGCTTATAGTTTTCCCGAAAGTGTACGAAGAGCTGAAAGCGAGTCTCGCCGGGGATTCAATACTCGGAATACACGCCGAGGTTACGGTAAAGGAGGCGTTCGGCAAGGCAGGCGAGGAATCGCACGACGAAGCAAAACTCATACTGAAGGATGCGTTTCCGATATACACTCACGATAATATGCCGTCTGCCGTGATGCAATCGCAGACGTCTCATCAGCCTGAAAAAGCCGAGCAAAGGACCGTTCGCACAGAGCAGCAAACCGTTCGCGAACCAAAACCGAGCGCAAACCCGAACGAACCCTATCGCGGCAATGAGGCGCACGTGCCGAGCGGCGAGTATGCGCTGTATCTGAGGCTTTCGTCGGAGAAAGCGCCGATACTCGCAAAAGTGGAAAATCTTCTCGAGATTTTCGCTGACGGTACTACCGGAGCGATTCTTTACTTCACCGACACAAACCGTATGGTGCGTTTTTCCGGCGGCGGTATTTCGCTGAACAAACCCATGATTGATATGATGAAGAAGTATATCGGAGACGAGAATGTCGTCCTGAAAAAGAAAAACTGAATACACCCTGTGAAAAAATGCTGAGGAAAAAATATTCCTCAGCATTTTCCTTATACCGTCTTGAAACGTACCTGCGACGGACTTATGCCGTAAAAATTACGAAACAGCTTTGAAAAATATGAAATGTCAGGTATTCCGACCTCGGTCGCTATATTTCCGACGCTTAACTCCGTACCCGTCAACAGCTCATACGCCTTGTTCATGCGCACCTTGTTTATGTATCTCACAGGCGGCAGACCGACCTCCGCAATAAATCCGCGTCTGAGCGTACTCTCGCTTGTACGGCTGACGTTTAGAAGATTTTCGATAGATATCTCGGATTTGTAATTGTCGTTTATGTATTTCAGTGCGGAGTTTATGCCGAAATGTTCGCACTCACTGTCCGCGGACGGACATATAACGGAAGCCAACAGCTCCAGTAAGAGAGAAGCACACATAAGCTTTGAAGAAACGGATGCCTCCGAGTAGGCAAGAATACTCTTGTCAAAAACGGTGTTTTCATTGTCTGTGCAATCGCCTTTCAGGATAATCGGCATATCTGAAAACAAAAGCTCGCGTCCCGTTTTGTCAAAGAGCCTGAAAGCCATAATTTTCGACAGAATCTTTTCTCCCGAACTTTTTTCGTCGCTTTCCCATATCAGCGAAAATTCACAGTCGGACGGATAATAGAGAAGACTTCCTTTCGCGGCGTAGAACGGCGCGAAGCCTTCGCCGCAGAGCTTTGCCGTTCCGCTTTTTACAAGCATTATTCTGCTCCACGGACGATCTCCTTTTTTTGAAACGGTACTTGTGTTTTCGCTGTTTGCTTCACTGTTAAAATTTGTGAGCGAATAATAATACTCGACCATAACGGCATTCCCGGACAAAAAGAGTATATCGCAGTTTTTCATTCAAACACCCCCATTTACCATTATGACCGTATTATACAACAAATTGAATGTTTTGTCAATTGCTTTTTTGTCGGTTTGTGGATATAATTATAGTGTTTGAGAAAGTGGGGGATGCGAGTGAAATTTTCCGTCGGCTACAGTTTGAGGCGAAATAAGAACTTTGTTGACAAAATTGTCGAGTGCAAGGAGCATATTGACGAGGTATATTTCTCATGGGGTGATTTTCCGAACGGTCGAAATTCTCAGTTTAATTCGGAGGAATATTCACCGTTTGAAACAGCGTCGGAGACCGAAAAAGATCTCGACAGACTCTGCCGCGAGGGGTTTCGCTTCAATGTACTCTTCAACGGCAACTGTTACGGCGACGGTGCGCTTTCGAGAAGCCTTTTCACAAGGATAGGCGATACCGTTGATTATCTCGGAAATAAGTATAACGTCGTCTCCGTGACGACGACATCGCCGGTAATCGCAAAGTTTATCAAGGCGAATTTTCCGGAGCTTGATGTGAGAGCGTCGGTCAATATGGCGGTGGGAAGTACGGAGGGGATGGATTACGTCTCGGAGCTTTTCGACAGCTTTTACCTGAAAAGAGAATTAAACCGTGATCTTGGGGCAATAAAGATAATATCGGAGTATTGCGAAAAGAACGGAAAGAAACTTCATATGCTTGCTAACAGCGGTTGTCTCAACAATTGCACAGCGCACACATTTCACGATAATCTTGTTGCACATGAGACCGGTTCGTCACACATGGACAACGCATATGAATTTGTCGGTCTTTGCCATGAGTATATATCAAAGCCCGAAAACAGAGCCGCCCTCGTGCGCAATACAAACTTCGTAAGACCCGAGGATATACACCTCTATGAGAAGTATTTTGCCTCGGCAAAGCTTGCGACAAGAGTTAATCCGAATCCAACGGCAATTCTCGGTGCATACGTGAGAGGAAAATACAGCGGAGCGGTCACGGATCTTCTCGAACCGTCTCACACGTCGAAGCTGTACCCGAATATTATTGACAACAGCCGGTTCCCGAAGGATTTTGCCAAAACAGTGATGACTTGCGGAAAACATTGTGATGAGTGCGGCTACTGTGAGAGGATATATGAAAATTCGCTTGTTTATATCGACAGTGACGGCGTCCTTGCGGAATCCTTTTCGGACGAAGAAGCTGTCGAAATGCAGCAACACAAAACAGTATAGGAGGAAATGCAGTGCTTACATCGGAAATGATAAAAAAAGCGGCGCTTGAAGCCGGTGCGGATATGTGCGGAATCGGTTCGATAGACAGATTTGTGGGTGCGCCTGACGTCATGAATCCGCAGCTTTTGTTCCCAAATGTAAAAAGCGTTATAGGATTTGTGTTCAGAATACCGAGAGGTGTACAGAGAGGCATAGAGGAGGGAACACAGTTCTATCAGTATCCGTCAATGGCTTACGGTGGAATCAACGAAATTTACGCTCCGGCAGTACTCTACAGCGTCGGAAAGGTAATCGAAGACGAGGGCTATGAAGCCGTCGTTTACCGCAACACCGGCGCAAGAGGTGCGGTGTCGGACATGGACGGCTCACCCGGAAACAGCCTTTCCCCGGAGGAACAGATAGAAGTCAGCGAACACGCAAAAACAAAAACCTCTCACCATCGCTCGGTTCAGTTCACGAGAGCGGTAGGCGAGGGAAAGGTGCCGCCTGATTTGCAGTTTCACTTCAGACTTGCCGCTGTTGCCTGCGGACTCGGCGAAATCGGCTGGAGCAAGATGTTCTTGACAAAAGAGTTCGGTCCCTTGCAGAGAGTGGCGTTTATCTTCACCGACGCCGAGCTTGAACCCGATCCCCTCTACAGCGGAGAACCGCTCTGCAGAAAGTGCGGTGCGTGCGTAAGAGAATGTCCGGGCGGCTGTATACCGCCGGTGAATTCCGAAAAGAAGCTTACGGTATACATAGACGACAAAAAGTGTGAGTGGGGAGATATCGATATGTGGCGCTGCTACGCATTTTACACTCACGCAGGAAGATACTACAATCCGTTTGTCCCGAAGGAGGTCTTCGACAAAAACGAAAACGGCGCCCTTGACCTTCTCGAGGGCAAAACCGACGTTGCAAACGAAAAAGAGATCCTCAAGGTATACGGGGCACTCGAACGCTATTTTCCGAGCTGGGTAGGCTACAATATGGCAAAATGCGGCGGCTGTATCAGAGGTTGCGTAAGTATGCTTGAGAAAAAGGGTGGCTGTATGGAGGGACGCTTTAAGGAACCGCTTCGTACACGCAAAAAGCCATGGAAGATGGACAGATAAGGGGGATGAAAGGTGTTTAATTCCGAATATATAAAGAAAAAGGCGCGCGAGTTCGGCGCAACGCTCTGCGGTATCGGAGATATAAAGTATTACGACGGCGACAATCCTCAGCGAAATCCTCTTTCGATACTTCCGCACGCAAAGTGCATCATAGGACTCGGAGTGAGAGTGCCGAGCGGTATTTACAGATCGCTTGAAAACGGCAACGCTCTCTATACTTATCCCACTCTCGGAGTAAAAAGCATAGATGAAGAATATGCCGAGGTGCTTCTTCTGAGAATGGCGGGAGTTATAGAGAATGAGGGCTACGATGCTTGCGTCCAAAGATACATACCCGGAATAAGAATTCAGGGCGACAAAACCACAAACCCCGAGGTAAGCGATACATATGAGCTTAAATTTGCCTCTGCCGTCGAACCGGGGAAACCCGTACCCGATGTTATAATTGACTACGAAAAGGCGGCGTGGGTTTGCGGACTCGGCGAAAAGGGACTTCACGGCAAGGTGATAAGCAAGAACAACTTCACATTTATGCGCTGGAGCTTCATTATAACCGACGCTCCTCTCGAATGCGACGCACCTTTTTCCGAGAATATGTGTGACGGTTGCGGCGAATGTATAAAAGCCTGTCCCGGTCACGCAATAGATGAAAACGGTCTTGACACATGGCAGTGTTCCGTATATTATAAGGGCGCACACAAGTCAAATCCGTATATCACGGAGAATTTCCTGAAAGATAACCCCGAAAGAGAAGCAATTCTCAACGGTGAGAAGCGTTTCAACGCCGAAAGCGCACGTGAAATCTACCCCGAGCTTGATTTTCTGCCCAAAACGCAGTACGGCTATGTCGCTTGTCTTTGCGGTAAGAAATGTGAGCTTGCGTGCCGTAATCACATTAAGGCGAAAAAGGAGGCGGCAAAGTGATGACAAACACGAATGCATTAAGAGAGCGCATAATCGAGACAGCGAAAAAATGCGGAGCGGATATTGTCGGCTTTGCGCCTGCTAACCGCTTTGGTGCGGATGACCCTGTTTTCCGCATTTTTCCCGAGACAAAAACCGTGATAGGACTTCTTTTCAGAGTGCTCAGAGGCGCATACAGAACGGTAGAAGAGGGAACCACCTACTATCAGTATACGACAATGGGTGTTGAAAATCTCGAAGAAATCGTAATGCCGATGGCACAGATAAGAGTCTGCGATGTCATTGAAAACGAAGGATATTGCACACTGCCGCAGAAGCGTTTCCAAATGATTATGAAGGAGACCGACGGTACAAACCCCGAGGTCGATTACCGTGAGATATACAGAGGAAACGATAAAGAGGTACAGATGAATTTTGAGGACGCCGCCGTTAAATGCGGCCTTGGCGAGCTTGGCTTTTCGGGACGTTTGCTTACCGATGAATTCGGTCCTTTCGGAAGATACTGCTTCATTCTTACCGACGCCGAATTTGAACCGACGCCGCTTGCAAAACCGCACATTTGCGATAATTGCCGAGAGTGCGAGAAGGCATGCCACGGTCATGCCATAAATGATGACGGAAGTCTTGATGAGTGGAGATGTGCCGTCTATTACAACGGTGCAAACGGCAGTAAGAACCCATTTATGCCGCCGGACGCACTCTCGGATTTTGAAGACAGACTCGAAATAATTACCGGCGAGGCGCAGATAACGCCCGAAAAGGCAAGAAAAATTCTCGACACACTCTTTTATTACCCGCCGATTAAGCATTCTCTCCGTTCAAGTATCTGCGGACGTGCCTGCGACAGAGCGTGCTACATCCACCTTGAAAAAGAGGGGAAACTGGCAAAGCACTTTGCGCATAAATTCAGAGATGGCAAAGACTGGGAGCTTTCAGTCGAGCAGTTTGAGAAGTATTCGACTGAAAAAGAATAGTGTCCTCTAAAACGTCATATGTATTTGTATAAGCATATTTTAAGGGATGATAACCCGTGACGGTACAAAATGCATCGCCGCAGTTGTTTAGCCTTTCGCCGTTCAGCAATACATATGCGGATAAATACACGCCGGAAATGATAAGAAACGCATATTCATTTCCGCAGGAATACGGCGGCGACGGAATAACCGTAGCCGTCATTACTGCGTTTGCAAACGTGAATATAGAAAACGACCTCAGAGTATTTTCCTCCGCATTCGGCTTGCCGCCGCCTGAAGTTCGCATTGTCCGCACCTCGCAAAAGGTCAATACCGAAGCGGCGTGGGATAGGGAAGCGGCTCTCGATATCGAGTGGCTTCACGCCGCCGCACCGAAAGCAAAGCTTGTCCTCATTACTCCCGACAGTGCAATTCTCGAAAACCTCATGGAGTGCGTTGTCCTTGCAAAGGAGTATTCCGCAGATGTTGCATCGCTGAGCTTCGGACTTCAGGAAAAGTACGTTAAAGAGTTTTTTGAAGATAAGATTTCCGACGACATAATATACTTTGCCGCCGCCGGAGATCTTCCGGGGCAGAGCCTCTATCCGGCGTCATCACCAATGTTTGCCGGTGTCGGCGGAACGACGCTCGACATCGACGAAAGCGGAAATCGAATTTCCGTCGAGTCCGCATGGGAAAACGGCGGAGGCGGCGCAAGCTCTGTTTTTTCGATTCCCGATTATCAGAATATTTTCAGACCGATACCGTTCATGTCGCAGGGAATGCGTGCAATGCCCGACGTGAGCTTTTTCGCGTCGGGCGCAGCGGGTGCTGCCGTTTACTTTACCTCACAGCGGCTTTCGGAATCTGGGTGGATATCTGCGGACGGAACAAGCCTCGGAACTCCCGTGTGGGCAGGAATTGCGGCAATGTGCCTTGAGGCATCGAAGGGCGCACTGCGCGGTCACAAACGGTTCATGCACTTTCTGTATGAGCTTGCCGGAACTACCGCATACAATAACGCTCTGGGAAACTATACAGATATAGTCAACGGCGGAAACGGAGTATTCTATGCGTCAAAGGGATACGATTTCTGCACCGGACTCGGCTCTCCCGTCGTTAAGAACATAATTTCCGCCGCCGAAAAAAAGCAGGGAACGTAAGAGTAAGACTCAATCAAGCTCGATGTAGTCAGATGATGCAAAACCTATTATTCCGTCGTATTCAACGCAGTACCATCCTCCCGTACTGCAAAAAACAAGAAGCTTTGCGCCGTTCGGCGCCTGACCGATTACCTTTGCGGACATCGAAGGTCTTTCTCTTATGTTGAGTCTGCCGCCCTCGGTACGGACTGTACCCTCCTTGTTGTCAATAGGTGTCTGCGCCTCTACAAATGGTATTCCGAAATACTCCGCAAGTCCCTGCACAAGGTTCTTGGCTATGGCGTCTATGTTGGCTTTTATCCACGCTTCATCCTGTTCATTGTCGTGGTATGCAAGCTCTGCAAGCACTGACGGCGCTCTTGTCCGTGTCACCTCGGCAAGAGCCGTTGTAGGCATGATTTTCACAAGCGACGGCGTCGGATAAATGCTCTGGTAATTGTCCGCAAGAACGGTTGCGGCGCGCTTTCCGTTGAGACTGCGTGTGTAGTAGTAGAAATCCGCTCCCTGCAAAACCCCGGCAAGATTCTCGGGCGAGGCATTTGAGTGGAGCGCGAGATGAAGGTCGTAGTTTCCGCTGTTTGACTGTGAAATTATACTCGATACACTGTCGGACGGACTGTTTCGTGTGTATCCGATGCCCGTTGAGTCGAGATAGGGAATCATGGCGTCGGCGATGAGGTTCATGTAGTATTCCTCACTGCCGTCGCCGCTTCTGTAGATGTTGTATTCCTGGGTTGACGGACTTAAGTATATTGTCGGCATTGACAATTCCTCCTTGTGTAAAGTTACTGCATATTATGCGGAGAATGACTTTTGTGTTAAAACACCGTAACTGTAAAGCGGTGTTAATTTTTTTACAAAAACCGATAGCATACGAAACAGATGCGTGATACAATGTACTCATAATAGGGAAGTGTTTGTATAATCACTCATTCTTCTGCAACGGAGGACATAAAATGAAATCACAAAACATGAAAATGTGCATTCTTGCCGCACTTTTTGCAGCATTTACCGCAATACTTTCGCAGGTGGCGTTTCCCGTGCCGTTTATCACCGAAAACATACCTTTCTCTCTCGGTCTTCTTGCCGTGCTTATCACCTCGGGTGTCCTCGGCGGAGTGTGGGGAACGGCGAGTATCGCGGTTTATATCGCACTTGGATGTGTCGGCGTGCCGGTGTTTGCCAACTTCAGAGCGGCTGAAGCGATTGTCGGCGCAACCGGCGGATATATCGTCGGTTACCTTTTCTGCGCCCTTGTCGTAGGCTTTATTACCGACAGAAAAAAAGGTGCTTCCTACATAGCGAATGCACTTTCGATGGTTGCCGGAACGGCGGTTTGCTATGCTTTCGGTACTCTTTGGTACTCGATTTACGCGGGCATTCCTTTTGCGGCGGCGCTTTCGACAGCAGTAGTACCGTTTATTCCGCTTGACTTGGTGAAGATTGCCGTTTCCGCATATCTTGTAAAAAAGCTTCGCAAAGCGGCGTCAAGACAGCTTTTGCACGCGGTAGTTTAATTTTTGCCGGCGCACGGAAAGGAAAAGCAAATGATTGAAAACGAAAAGGATAACGAAAAGAGCCTCGGTCTGTCGCTGTTTTCCGACTCGAACGGCGGAGAAAAGCTTACCTTCGTAAGCACGCGAAACGAAGAGCTTCCGTATCTCGTGATGCCGTCCGAGCTTGCCGAGTGTTCCGAAAGGTACGGATATCCGCTCACGGATTTTGAAGCCCGGGATGTTGCCGAGAGTATTTCGGAAACCGCCGATTTTTACGACCTGTTCATCAATGCCGAAATGGTTGAGGATTCCGTGAAAATGTGTTCTCTTCTTCATATCGATACGGCGCTTTACAAGGGCGGCGAGGTCGATTTCAGCATGATAGAGCAGTACAGCATACTCCAAGCGCGTGTTCATGAGGTGATAGATCTCTATATGCCCCTTTTGGACAGCGAACTCAAGGTTTTCCTCGGCTTTGAAAAGTGCGAGGATTTTGATGATGAATATAAGGATATGCTCCTCAACATAATAACCGATATGCTTGAATCGAACTCCGGTATTTATAAGGAGTATTCGCCGTATGAGGCTGCGTACCTGTTCTTTACCGCTCTCAAGCTCCGCTATAAGGACGAAATGGAAGAGTATCTCGAATACAGAGATCGCAAGGTTAAGCCCGGTCATTCGCTCTCCGACGTTGCGGACAGAGTGTTTGAAATGTACGCAAACCTTGCAGGCGAAGAATACGAATAATTCCCGGTGACATATTACGGAAAGGAGCGTCTGAAAATGTCGGATATACGCAATTTTTACCCGATAGATTTTTCCGAAACCGACGATGCGAAATTTTTCTTTTCCGTGATAACCGCGGCGAAGCGCAAGGTATTGCTTTCGGAAGAGGAGCTTAGGTATGTCGATACGAATATAGATCTGCTTCTTCGCGATGCACTCAAAACCTCGCATAAATCCTTCGTCCGCCGCGAAACGGCAAAGGAGCTTATCGAGGGTGTGTTCCGTGTGCTTGACAGCGCATATCCGCACACCTCCGACGGTGTGTCCGAAATACTCGACAGCGTGAAGAACGCAAAGCTTGATGTGTATGCGCTCAAAGGAAAGCGAATCTGCACGGCATATCTCAACAATGTCAGAAACAGAGCCTACCATATTGAACACGTCATGTACAAAAGGCGTCATCTTAAAATGGACTTTATTCTCGGAATAAAGTCGGAGATACTTTACACCGATATATACCGTGCCGGCGGAAATTCAACGACCGCGCTCCTGAAAGTCCTTGACCTCGAGCCTCCGGTGACGCTTGATGTTATTTCCGAAGGCATGGATTATATGTGCGCGGCATTTGACCTTGCGGCGTACCTTGATGCAAAAGAGGTGCTTTTGGCGGCGGCAAAGTCGGGAATAGCAACAGCCGATGAGATTTACTATAACAGAACCTTTGTTACGGCTCTTGTCACAAGCGCGCTTTTGTGCGCGTATTTCAGAGAGGATACGCTTTATGTGCCGAGCATAAAAATGTTCGATGCGGAGGATATGCTTCTTGAGATGACCGACGGCGAGCTTTGTGAATTTTTCTGTGACTGCACGAGAATATTCATCAACAGAAAAGGAATAGATACGGACGAAGTAAACCGCGTCACGACCGAAATAGAAAAGCTTTACGCTTTTACAGTAAACGGAGGCGACCTGAGCGAAGATACCGTCGCCGAGGCTTCGGCAAAATTTGTGAGGGAAAAACTTCACGAACGCGGAGATTTTGCAAAGTATCTTTTTGTAAGGTGAAAGGAGAAACCTAATGACAAACGACAGAAGAGAGGCACTGGCAGAGCTTGCCGACAGACTTGCCGACCTCAACATTGAATTGCAGGAGCTGCTTGCCGAGGAGCAGGCGGAGTTTGACCGCATTCCCGATAAGATGCGCGCCGGCGACCTCTATGAAAAGGCCGAGGAAGCACTCGAAGCTCTCGAGGACGCTGTTGATAACATAGACGAGGCGGTTGATAATATATCGCTGTCGGTCGAACTGAAGTAAATAAGAAGCGAGGTGCGTACACGCAATATGTACGCACCTCGTTTTTTTACATCAAACTTTCAAGCCCGTAATTGAGGTTTGACGGATCACATTCGTGCGCCGCCGCAAAACAGCGGTGTGATTCATCCTCTTTTTCCATGAACCTGTATGCAAAGCCGAGAAGATAAGAGAAATATGCGCATCTTGCCGTCTTCGCGTCGTCACAGTATGAGATGAAGAACGGTGTCGTTCCGAAATATCCCGGATCCTCCTTGCCGATTGCTGCGCTCCATGCTTTGAAATGCTTGTCGATAATCGCACGTCCGGCGTAAAATCTGCCGAGCTTTGCAAACGATACCGCCATGTAATACGGAAGCTCCGGCAAATGCATATTCGAGAAGTAATCAACCGTAAGAGAGGTTATGTATTCGTATATTTCATGGGCTTTATCACTGTGTCCCGTTTTTTCAAGGCAAAGCGCAAGATAGAATTTGTGCGGAACGAGTCTGCATTCGTTCCAGAGCCCGGCACCGAGATTTTTCGGAAGCACCTGCGCCGCTTCAAATTCCGCTGTCGCCTCGGCGTACTTTTCGTCGGTCATGAATGCTCTGCCTTTTGCGTAGTGAGCAAACATATACTCTTCTGCAACCGCGTGCTCACCGCCTTCGCAGGGAATAAAGGTGTGACCTCCGAGAAGCGTGAGAGCGGCATCATACTCGCCGTTTTGATTGTATACACGTGCAAGCTCAAGACAGATATCATCGCGCAGAATACCGTCCGTGTTGTCTTTTATGAAGCGTATGCGCTCAGACGGCGCAACTCCGAGTTTTCCCGAAACGACAGCTGTTTCGTATACAAGCTGTTTGTCACGCGGCTTCAGTTCAAGTGCCTTTTTCAGAAGCGGAAGAACTCTTTCCTTTTCACCAAGGTGACTGTAGCAAAGTGCCGCAAGGTTTCTGTACGCCGCATACATCGACGTATCCTGTGAGATTGCCGCTTCAAAATGCGCCTTTGCGTTTTCGTGCTGACCGAAATAATACTCCATGCATCCCAAAAGGTAATTTGCGTTCGGAAGAGGAGCTTCTTCGGTTTTTGTTATGCGCTTAAGTATTTTATACTCTTCCGGTCTCGACGGGAACGCAGAACCTACATCTGCTCTCTCGCCGTTTTCGGTGTCTCCGAGCACAAAGTATACCATCTTTGTTTTCACGCCGTCACCGAGTGCGCCGAGAAGCTCATTTGCCCATTCGTTCTCTCCGCATGAGACAAGATCAAAATACAGATCAAGACAGGTTTCCACAGGATTGCTGTGTAACTCCGCGCAGAACCGAGATTTATCGCCGCCCGATATGACGGTGCGGACATACCGCGCAAGGTGAAAGAGGAGATCGGCTTTCAGTATGTCGTCCAGACACTCTGCCGCTTCGCCGGTTTTTCCGAGATGAGTGAGCGCAACCGCACGGAAAACTCCGGCTTTTCCGTTTTCGGCGTTTAGGCGCAGTGCGGTTTCCGAATGATCGAGCATTGCGGTATAGTCGCGGTTTGAGCCGTCAAGAGCCGCTATGTGCGTCATTGCCGCCGATTTGTAATCCATGTTCCACGCCGCCTTGTAAAAGCTGTCGTAGGCTGTGCCGAGCATATCGAGAGCAAGTTCGCAAAGAGCCTTCGTATAGAAAAGCTTTCCGCTCTGCGGACGCGCGTTGAAACGGCATATCTTGCTTTCCGCACGCTTTATGTATTCGTATGCCTTTGCAAATTCACAGCGGCGGAGATGGTAATCCGAAAGAGCTATGAGCGTGTCGGCGTGATTCGGATCGCGCTGCAGTGCCTCCTCCCAGTAAAGCTGCGGCGAGGACGCCGGGTCACGGTACTGCATCACGTGTACTCCTTCAATGTAAAGCTCCTCCGCTGTCTTAACCTCCTTGAAGTAGGGGAGCTCCTCTGTTGTGTCGGGAATACCGTACAGATTTTTTTCAAATTCGGTGTACGACATAATTTCGTTCCCGTTTGCGGTGACGGTCACACTGTCGCCGACATACAGCTTCGGTGCGTCAAAGCTCTGAGGAATGCCGGGTGTGAAATCTGCCTTTGTGTTGAAAATTGCTTTGCCGTCTTTTGAACATATGCTTATCTCGGCACTTCCGGCATTTGTCAGCTGAACTGTAAGTCCGTCCTTGTCGGACATCGCACCGTGAGTGTTTGCGAAGAAAGGTATTCCCACATTTCCTATCGGATACCAATACTGTGAAAACTCCTTTGTCTCATATGGGGAAAGCCACGAAAAGTCAGGCTGATTGTCGGAGTAGCACCCTGCCATAAGCTCCGCATATGCGCCGTCTGTGTCCGTAAGCGCTTTTTCCCACGACTCGGATAGCTCGTTGTACGCCCAGGTGAACATTTTCTTTCCGGGGGAAATGTGATGGTTTGCAATATGAACCGTGCCGCAGCCTTTGCCGCTGTCGAAGCCGCCGAAAAAGTCGTATTTGCTCGGTGCGCAGAAGTATGAGGTCGGCTGAACCGTGTTCTTATGATACGATATGTCAACCTCGCCCTTGCGCCTTATGCCGTTGAATATACCGAGGTCGTTTGTCGCGGTCGGGTATGTTGTTACCGAACGCTTGTAGTGGAAGTTTACGTATGAAACGTCCTTCGGGAAAAATATGCGGTAATCTTTGTTTACCGCTACAGCCGCATTTTCCCACCAAAGGAACGAGTTTGCGAACGGTGTGCGGTTGCAGAGTTTTACCCTTGTCTCGAAATAGGCGCTTTCCGGCTTAAGAAACACACCCACCATGCCTTTCATGCGCTGAATGGGATCGTGCTCGGAGAGCCATACGACAGCACCGCCGTCTTGTGTGTATTCGATTGTGTAATCTGTAGGCATGAAGGTCGAGGCACGATGATGAAAAGGCCAGTTAAATTCCACGCCGCCCGATATCCATGAGCCGAGACAACCTATAAGTGCCGGTTTTATGACGTGCTGTTTGTAGAAAAAGTCGTAACCCGTTGTTTTGTCGAACGCAGAGTAAATTCTTCCTCCGAGTTCGGGAAGTATTTCGACGCGTATGTAATCATTTTCAATGCGTATGCAGGTGTATTCCTTGTCCTCTCTGTGTTTGCGGTCAACCTCAAGAACAACTTTGTTTGGGTACGGGTTTCCGCTTGTTCTCTGATGAACGCGATTCTCCGCGAACATCGGCAGTTTTTCCGCCGCAGGTTCTCTGTATGTAGGAAGAGTGAGCCTGTATTCAGTTACTGTGACACCATTTTTTGCCATTTCATCTGCTCCTTTATTTTTTTATTGCCATGCATTATTGTACAATTATCCTTGCCGCAATGCAAGGCAAAAAATAATGTAAACTATTCACGAAATTTAACTTGAGCTTTTGGCGCAAAAAATGTATAATCATAAATGGTTAGATACTCTCGTTGAGAGGTGAGGTAATTTGAGTATTACAATTCATTACACTATAGAACCCGAATACGCCGATACCGTTTGGTGCAGAGAAACGCTTTCGGGAATAGCCGCAAAGGCTTCCTCTTTAAGGTATGATAAGCTTGCGCACGACGAAAAGACTCTCTGCGACATACCTTGCGGCGAAAGTCTTATTGTTATCGGAACATCTCCTCAGTGGGTGTCTCATATACTGACGGCGGCGAGTAATCTCGCGCTTAAAACCGTTGCCGTGAGCTGTCATCCGCTCGATACAACCGCACGCTCAAGCTTTGTTCTCATCGACCACAACGGCGCAACGAGAGAATGCCTTGAATACCTCCGCGCGGCAGGGAAGACGAGAACCGCCATTTTCGGCATAAACAGCAATATAAATTCGTATGCAGATACGATAAAGACGCGGTATTTCTCCGAAAACGACATATTTCATATCAAGAGCGACGGGGGAATTGACCGCTGTTTTCGTGAGTTCTGCGAAAAGCTCGGCAGCTACGATTCTGTCGTTTGCTCGAATTACATATCGGCAGTCTATCTCATGACAGGACTTAAAAAGTGCGGCGTGCGTGTCCCGGAGGACATATTCGTCATGACCTACGGCGACTCCGTCCTCGGAAAGCTCATGTCCCCGTCTCTTACGACAATAACGCTCGATCACGAACAGCTCGGCGTTCAGGCGGTCAATCTCTGCCGTTTCCCGTTTTTCGCAGCGGAGAAAAATATCAGCATCACCGTTTACGTGCCTTGCAGAATAGTTGCCGCGGATTCCACGGCGAACCTTCCGTACGCCGCAGGCTCGCATAATGCCGTAAGACTCGACGACAACGAATGCGCCGACTTTAAAGATGCGGCAAATATTTTCGCACTCGATCCCAAAATTCTTGAGGTGCAGGCGTTTGAGAAGCTTCTTCGCCTTTGCGACAGCTGTGACTTTGAAATAATCTCGCTTCTTCTTGACGGCAATTCGTATGCCAGAATCGCCGAGAAGCTTTATATGTCGGACAGCACCGTAAAATACCGCATAAAAAGACTCGTTACGGGAAGCGGAGTTGAATCGGGTTCGGAAATGCTGAGGCTTTATACGGAGTACATCGGCATGAGGGACAAAAAGTAAACCGAATATTTGTGCATTTTGCGAAATTTTTTACATTGATTGCATATTTTTGTTGACAAATGGGGAAAAGTGTGATATACTATGCAGGTACTGTAAAGTTTGGTATGTGCGGCGCATCGGCGGCGTTTTTCCGTCTCTGTGCGCTTCGGCAAAAATGCCGCGTCCCGTGCAGTTCTGCGGCGCGGCTGTGTTTTTGCGCCGTTGAAGCTTTTACATTTAAATCCGTATTTTCATTTTTGGAAATAAATAAACAAAAAAAGTGAGGAAAACAAAATGCAAAGAGAACGCTTGGGTTCGCGTCTCGGCTTTATTCTGCTTTCGGCAGGATGCGCCATAGGATGCGGAAACGTATGGAAATTTCCGTGGATGTGCGGTGAATACGGCGGAGGCGGATTTGTTCTTGTATATCTTATCTGCCTTGTCCTTTTGGGACTTCCCGTAATGACAATGGAATTTGCCGTCGGCCGTGCGGCACAGGCAAGCCCGATACATATGTATCAGAAAATCGAACGCCCCGGTCAGAAGTGGCACATACACGGATATTTTGCTCTTTTCGGCAATATCGCTCTCATGTCTTTCTATACAGTAGTTACCGGTTGGATAATATACTACTTCGTGCAGTTCCTTACCGGCAATACGTCCGATCTCGGATTTGTCGGAATGATCTCCGATCCCACTCTTAACGTGACCTACCTTGCGGTGACGGTTGTTCTCGCTTTCGGCATACTCTGCTTCAGCCTCCAGGGCGGACTTGAGAGAGTGTCGAAGTATATGATGGTTCTCCTTCTTCTCCTCATGGTTGTTCTTGCCATACACAGCGCAACGCTTCCGGGCGCGAAGGAGGGACTCTCTTTTTACCTCGTTCCCGATTTCGGAAAGATTAACGGAAGCGTTATCGTAGGCGCAATGAATCAGGCGTTCTTCACGCTCTCTGTCGGTATGGGTTCAATGGCTATCTTCGGAAGCTATATCAATAAGGAAAGATCGCTTCTCGGCGAATCCCTCAACGTAATAATTCTCGATACGTTCGTTGCTATCGTTGCGGGTCTTATCATGTTCCCGGCTTGCTTTACATACGGCGAGCAGGTAAACGCAGGACCGAGTCTTCTTTTCGATACAATGGCTAAGGTGTTCAACAACATGGGCGGCGGCCGTTGGTGGGGCGCACTCTTCTTCCTCTTCATGGTGTTCGCCGCACTCTCCACGGTTCTTGCCGTTTGCGAGAACATTCTTGCAATGGTTCGCGAAATGTTCGGCTGGTCGAGACCTGTCGGCTGTGCAATATGCGCTGTTGTGATATTTGCACTTTCGATTACCACCGCTCTCGGCTACAGTGAATTCAGCGGCTTCCACC
Organism: uncultured Eubacteriales bacterium; assembly: GCA_934502885.1. Classification (GTDB taxonomy): domain Bacteria; phylum Bacillota; class Clostridia; order Oscillospirales; family CAG-382; genus CAKSUT01. Next base: position 107,454 of record CAKSUT010000004.1, read on the forward strand.
CCTTCACAAGTGAATCCGCTTGGCTCGACCTTTGGGACTTCATCGTCTCCAACAATATTCTCCCTCTCGGCTCTCTCGTATTTGCGCTCTTCTGCTGCAATAAGTTCGGCTGGGGCTGGGACAACTTCATTGCCGAAGCAAACGAAGGCAAGGGACTTAAGGTTAAGTCCTGGATGAAGCCCGTGTTCAAGTACGTTGTGCCGATAGTAATTATATTCATTTACATTTACGGCATCGCAACCTTCAATTTCGTTGATAAGGTGTAATTTGATGAAAGCTCCCCATGGCATATGCCACGGGGAGCTTTTTGCCGCACCGCACCTGCTGTGAACAAAATGTAAAAATCATAAATTTTCGGATATAAATCTTGACAACCATGTCTATATGTGGTATAATATTACCGTTATGTGAGCGATAAGTAAATGTAATATGTGGGTGTAGCTCAGTTGGTCAGAGCACTTGCTTGACATGCAAGGGGTCGTTGGTTCAAGTCCATTCATCCACACCAGAAAAACCGTCGAGCGACGGTTTTTCTTTTTAGTATCCGGCTCTTTCTCGGCTAAAATCGAACACAAAAAGTCAAGAGCGCGGTATAAGGCTTTTGACTTTTTTCGTGTGTCGGAAAATAATGCCGATGTCATGAACGAAAGCGCTTCGCCGAAACATCCTGTCGATTCGTCGGTTGAGCTTGAAAACGTAAAATTCTCGTATGACGGAAAGAATGACGTAATCAGAGGCGTTACCATGAAAATCGACGTCGGCAGTACCGTTGCGTTCGTGGGTCTCTCGGGCGGCGGAAAATCGACGCATGCAAGCCTTATTTCACGCTTTTTTGACGTAAACGACGGAAGCATACGCATAGGTGGAGCGGACATAAGGGATATTCCGAAGAAAGAGCTTATGAGTACCGTTTCCTTTGTGTTCCAGAACTCAAAGCTTATAAAAGCGTCGATACTCGAAAACGTGAAAATGGGCAAACCCGACGCGACCAAGGAGGAAGTCAACGCGGCTCTTAAGGCGGCGCAGTGTAACGATATCATAGAAAAGCTTCCGCATGGTGTTGACACCGTAATCGGCACTAAGGGCGTCTGCCTCTCGGGCGGCGAACGTCAGAGAATATCCATTGCGCGTGCATTTCTCAAGGATGCGCCGATAATCCTTCTTGACGAAGCGACGGCAAGCCTTGACGTCGAGAACGAAACGCTTATCCGGACCGCACTTTCGCGCCTCATAAAGAACAAGACGGTTCTCGTAATCGCACACCGTATGCGTACAGTCGCAGGTGCGGACAAGATAGTCGTACTTGCAGACGGAGTTGTTGCGGAGCAGGGAAGCCCCGACGAACTCTACGCAAAGGGCGGTATTTACGCTCACATGGTTGATTTGCAGATCGGAGGACGGAACTAAAACACAGAAAATAAACTCCGGCTCTCGGAACAGCTCCGGGAAAGCCGGAGTTTTTGCGCGTTGTAAATATTTACATAAAACCGTTGCCATTTAGTGCGTTTTGTGGTAAAATCACAGATAAAGTACAAGAGAGCGGCTGTGCGCCGCAAGGAGGAAAAAATGGCAACAGTAACGATAGTCGGCTCCGGCATGATGGGGTCGGCACTTGCATTCCCGGCAAGAGAAAACGGTCACGAGGTACGTCTTGTCGGCACTCACCTTGACAGAGACATAATAGAACATTGCCGTGCCGAGGGCAGACATCCGAAATTCAGCAAAGACTTTCCGAGCGGAGTAAAGTACTATCAGATAGAAGAGCTTGACAGCGCACTCGACGGTACGGACGTCGTTATCGGCGGCGTTTCGAGTTTCGGCGTTGAATGGTTCGGAGAACACGTGCTTCCGAGAATAAAGGAAAGTACTCCCGTTTTGACAGTCACCAAGGGACTCATGGACACAGCCGACGGAAAGCTTCTCTGCTATCCGCAGGTGTGGGAGGAAAAGATGCGCGCCATGGGACGCACCATGAACCTCAACGCAATCGGCGGACCGTGTACGAGCTACGAGCTTGTCGCGCATGATCAGACCGAGGTTGCTTTTGGCGGACACGACATCGAAACCCTGCATAAGCTTAAGAAAATCATGGCGACAGACTATTACCACATAAGCCTTTCGACGGACGTTCTCGGAATAGAGAGTGCGGTCGCGCTCAAAAACGGCTACGCACTCGGCATTGCGCTCACGATAGGCGTTAATCAGAAGAATTTCGGACTTGATAGCGAGCTTCACTTCAACTCTCAGGCGGCGGTTTTCGGACAGGCAGTAAAGGAAATGTATAAGCTTCTCGAATACCAGGGAGTATGCACGCTTGAAAATATAACCGTCGGTGCAGGTGATCTTTACGTCACGGTTTACGGCGGGCGCACAAGACTCGTCGGAATACTTCTCGGCAGAGGACTTGACATTGACGAGGCTAAGGCGGAGCTTAAGGGCGTGACGCTTGAATCGCTTGTCGTTGCCGAAAGAGTGGCGCGCGCCGTTAAGGTCGCCGCAAAAAATAACATACTCTCGCTTTCCGATTTTCCCCTTCTTCTCCATGTTGACAGTATTCTCACCGAGAAAAAGCCCGTCGATATTCCGTGGGAAGAGTTTACGTTTGAAAAGCAATAACATTTTACGATTCCCGTTGCGCTCCGCTTCGGGAATTCTTTTTTACGTAAAAACAGAGAATTTCTGCTGTAACAAATTATTAAAGAATAATTTGTGTAAATAACTTGCAGAATGCGCGCTTTCGTGGTATAATACTCAAGGTATATTTTTCGGCAAACGCGCCCACGCAAATGCGTTTGACCGATAATCTCAAAGAAGGAGTCCGTAAAAATGTCAGAAAACGAAGAAAAACGCCAGGAGAACGTCGGTACGGAAAGCGTCGGCGTAAAAGAAGCGGAAATTACGGCTCAGCCGAAAGCCGGCGGCAAAGAAAGCGATATTCCGGAGGACCTTACAAAAATGCTGGCTTACGCACAGCTGAAAAACGACAATACCGTTTTGTCCGACGGCACGAACATCTCCGAAGTCAAAAACGAAGCCGATGAAAACGACGTCGCCGTAATGGACGTTCTGAAGAACAAACGCAATGCGCAGACTGCCGACAGCACCGCCGGTGAGAGTGTCGGTGAAGAAGCGCCGCAGTCCGCAAAAAAGCCCGAAACACCGTCCAAAGAAAACCCCGGACACAAAATTCCGTTTGCCGGTGCCGGTGAGAGGATAAAGAAGCACATACCTCAGCCCGGTGCTCCGAAGGGTGAAAAGCCTCCCGTTAAAGCAGTGCCGAAAAAGGCGAAGGTTGTAGTCGCCGCGGTAATGGCGGTTATCATAATCGCAGGTATACTTATCGGCTGCCTTGCGGCGTTCAACAGGAAAAACGTCAATGTCGGAACCGACACGCTCTTTCACGAGGGACTTGTACCGGTGAAGTTCGGCGACTTCTGGGGATATGCCGATACTTCGGGAAAAATAGCTGTCGAGCCGCAGTATGAATACGCCGGAAGCTTCGGTACAAACGGACTTGCCTGTGTAGGCATTGGCGGAAAGTACGGCTACATCGGCAAGAGCGGAAAAATCGAGATTCCTGCCGATTACGACTATGCCGGAAGCTTCGGAAGCGACGGACTTGCGGTAGTAAAATACGGTACGCTCTACGGAATGATAAATAAGTCCGGAAGCTATGAGATTCCGCTTATGTTCAACGGCCTATATCCGTTCTCGGGCGACCTTGCCAAAGCGCAGATAAACGGTAAGTGGGGATTCATTAACCGCTCGGGTCAGCTCGTTGTTTCGGCTGAATTTGACGCGGTATACGACTACACGTCAAACGGACTTGCCTGCGTTTCCAACGACGCTCATTACGGCTTCATAGACAGAAGCGGCAAAACGGTTATCGACATTATGTATGACTACGCATATCCCTTTGACGCAAGCGGACTTGCCTGCATAGAGTTCGACGGTAAGTACGGTTTTATCGATTCGACCGGCAAAATAGTTATTCAGGCGGTTTATGACGAAGCTTTTCCGTTCGGCGACGATACGGTTGCTCTTGTAAAAGACCAAAACGGTTACGGATACATCAACGCAAAAGGCGAGATCGTGATAGATACGCAGTACACCTACGCCTCCGCCTTTGACGAAAAAGGCTACGCAGCGGCTTGCATAGGCAATAAGCACGGCTTCATCGACAGAACGGGAAGATTCATAGTAAACCCCAAGTTTACGTCAGCGTCGGCATTCGATGCGTTTGACCTGTCGCTCGTAAGACTCGGCGGTGTGTACGGTTACATTGACCGCTCGGGTGCTTACCGCATTGAACCTCAGTTTGACCTTGCGACAAGCTTTGATTCCAAGGGAACGGCGGCCGCAGTCAGCGACGGTATGTACGGATATATAAACACCAAGGGAAAGTTTGTAATAGAGCCGCAGTTTGACGCGGCGGAGTCTTTCCGCGACGACGGATATGCCGTTGTAAAAATATCTGGAAAATTCGGCGTCATAAATTCGGACGGCAAGTACGTGATAAATCCGCGTTTTGACGCAATAGGAAACGCAGCCGAGAATTGAAGCGGATAAAACGGACGGTGATCCGCAATTTCAGAAGAGAGTGTGATAACATTGACCAATAAAGAACTGTTTTTTGAAGCTTACAACAGAAATATAACCCGTGAAGGCTCGGATAAGCTCCTTGCGTGGCTTGACAAAACCGACTTTTTCACGGCACCGGCAAGCACCAAGTATCACAGTGCCGTAGAAGGCGGACTTTGCGAACACAGCCTCAATGTTTACAAGGCGATAATGAAGCGTTACAGCGGTGAGCATTCCGACGAAACGCTCACAATTGTGTCGCTTCTTCACGACCTTTGTAAGGCGGAGTTTTACAAAACACAGCTTCGCAACGTGAAAAACGAGCAGACCGGCTCGTGGGAGAAAGTGGCTTACTACACAATCGAGGACAAATTCCCCTTCGGTCACGGCGAAAAGTCGGTGTTCCTGATAGAACGCTTTATGAGGCTCACTATTGAGGAGGCGATTGCCATACGCTGGCATATGGGCGGCTTCGACGAGTCGGCAAGAGCCGGAGGATATACCGTCAGCAACGCATACGAAAAGTATCCGCTTGCGGTAAAGCTCCATATTGCCGATATTGAGGCGACCTATCTCATGGAAGAATCGGCGAAATCGGGAAACAATAAGTAAGGCTGAACAAAGAATCGAAAGGAAACGGTAATTATAGATGAGCGAAACGGTAAAAAAAGCGGTTGAGGGGATAGACCTTGACGCCAAAAAAGGCTTTATATGCGATATGGACGGAGTTATATATCACGGCAACGTGATACTTCCCGGAGTAAAGGAGTTTGTGGAGTGGCTTCAGAACGAGAACAAACGCTTCCTCTTCCTTACAAACAGCAGTGAGCGTTCGCCCCTTGAGCTTCAGCAGAAGCTCCGCAGAATGGGACTTGACGTAAGTGAGGATCACTTCTACACGAGCGCACTCGCAACGGCGCACTTTCTTTCACAGCAGAAGCCGCGCTGTACCGCATATGTAATCGGAGAACCCGGACTTATGAACGCTCTTTACGAAGAGGGCATTATAATGAATGACGTTAATCCCGACTATGTAGTTGTCGGTGAAACGCGCAACTATAATTACGAAAGCATCTTAAGAGCTGTCCGCCTTGTTTTTGACGGAGCAAAGCTCATCGGAACAAACCCCGATATGACCGGTCCCTCGGAGCAGGGAATAATACCTGCCTGCCGTGCGCTTACCGCACCTATTGAGCTTACCACCGGTCAGGCGGCGTACTTTGTCGGCAAGCCTAACCCCCTCATGATGAAAACCGGACTCAAAATGCTCGGCGTTTCGACAGAGAATGCCGTTATCGTCGGCGACCGCATGGATACCGATATCATCGCCGGTATTGAGTCCGAGATAGACACAACACTTGTTCTTTCCGGAGTTACCGCGCTCTCAGATCTCGTAAAGTTCCCTTACAGACCCGACTATATCTACAGCGGTGTGGGCGATATCATAAAAGGCAAGCCGGTTAAGGGCGTAAAATAATTTTGACGGAGTGACAACATGGAGATAAATCTCAAAAGTGCGGTGTCGGCGTTCTTAAGGGCATTTCTCGCAGGAATTTCCATAGGAATCGGAGGAACGGTGTTTCTTTCGTGCGACAACAGATATATCGGCTCGTTTCTCTTTGCGATAGGACTCTTTCTCATATTTTCCTACGGACTCAATCTGTTTACGGGAAAGGTCGGCTACGCACTCGAAAATCCGCCGTCGTATTTGCTGTTTCTCGTGATAGTATGGCTTGGCAACTTCGCCGGAACGTTCTTTGTCGCAAAAGCACTCTCTTTTACAAGAACATTCCCGGCAATAGGAGAGAAAGCACTCGCACTCTGTGAGACAAAAGCCGCCGATAATCCCGTCAGCATACTCATACTTGCGTTTTTCTGCGGACTTATGATGTATCTTGCGGCGGACGGGTATAAGAAAAGCGACAACGTAATCCGTAAGTACTTGTCGGTGTTTCTGCCCGTCATGATATTTATCTTAAGCGGCTTTGAGCATTGCGTCGCGAATATGTACTACTACTCCCTCAGCTCCTTTTTCGGTGCGAAAGAGTTTGTGTACCTCTTGATAATGACGCTCGGCAACGCTCTCGGTTCGTTCCTTTTCCCGGTTGTACATATGCTCTTAGACAAAACCGAATAACTTTGACTTTACGAAACGGTGTCGCACTATGATGCCGTCCTTTTGTTGTTTTTGAATACTTTTCCGGAATATGCGTGCGTTTTTCTATAGACTTAGACTGCATAATGAGTTATAATTGTATTGTGTTAAGGTAGTTTATCACGAAAGGATGGTTTGAATATGCGTATAGGAGCACAAATGTTTACTGTCAGAGATTACTGCAAGGACACAAACGGACTTGCCGAGACTCTGAAAAAAATTGCCGATATCGGCTACAAAACCGTTCAGGTGTCGGGTACTTGCCCGTTTGACGCCGAATGGCTTCGAAATGAGCTTGACAAAAACAGTCTTGACTGCGTAATAACACATACGCCGCTCGACAGAATTATCAACGAAACTGAAAAGGTTATCGAAGAGCACAAGATTTTCGGCTGTAAGTATATCGGACTCGGCTGTATGCCCAAATACTCCGAGATGACGAAAGAGTCGGTCGATGAGTTTATTTCTTCGGCACTCCCTGCGGCTGAAAAAATAGGGGACGCCGGCTGTATGTTTATGTATCACAACCACGCGCACGAGTTTGATGTAAAGCTCGACGGCGTTGACGGACCGATACTCGATTACCTCGCCTCAAAATTTCCTGCCGGAACAATGGGATTTACTCTCGATACTCACTGGGTGAAGGTCGGCGGATATGACCCCGTAGAATATCTCGAAAAGCTTAAAGGCCGTACACCTTGCGTTCATTTCAAAGATCTTGTTTACGATGATGAGGGCAAATCAAAATTTGCGCCTGTCGGAAGCGGACTTCTCGATTTCGATGCGATTATCGCCGCCTGCGAAAAGCTCGGCGTTGAATACGCGCTTGTTGAACAGGACGACTGCTACGGCAGAGACCCGTTCGAGTGTCTTAAGGAGAGCTACGATTACTTAAAGAGCAAGGGACTTGACTGATAAAACGGGCATATGTGTAAAAGCACCTCCGCACGGTGAAACCGCGCGGAGGTGCTTCTCATATAGTTTAAGGCTTTACTCAGATGAATCTGAAGAGAGTGATGTAGTCGTACTTCTCGCCGGCACGGAGAATTGCGCCGCCGTGGTTGGGACTGTCGGGAGCAAACTGCGTTTCGAGGCAGAGAGCTTCTCTTCTTGTCTGCGGAACTCCGCCCTTGAAAGGAACGGGACCCTTAATTCCGTTGCCGGAATAGAGCTGTACGCAGGGTTTGTTGGTGTAAACTTGCATCGTGAGCTTGTCGCCGCTCAGCTCACATCCGAGACCGAGTTTCTTACCGGCGTACTTTATGCTCTCGGTGGGGTTTAAGATAAAGTTGTGGTCGTAACCGTGACCGATTGCATTCTGATCGTAGTCGGCGTCAATGTCGCGTCCCACAAGCTTCGGCTCGCGGAAGTCGAAGGGAGTGCCGGCAACATCTCTTTCCTCAACGGGAATGAGATCCTTGTCAACAGCGGAGAACTTGTCGGCGTGAATCGTGAGCTTGTGACCCATAATGTCGCCGTTTGCGTAGCCGTTGAGATTGAAATAGGAGTGGTTTGTCATGTTGAGAATTGTGTCCTTGTCGCTGACAGCCTGATACTCAATCGAGAAGTCGCCGCCCTTTACGGTAAATGTAACAGTAACTTCAAGGTTTCCGGGATAGTTTTCGTCGCCGTCAGGGCTGAAAAGGGAGAATACCGCCTTTTCGGCACCGCAGCGGCAGCTTGTTTTTACGTCCCAGAAACGGACATTGAATCCGACGTTGCCGCCGTGAAGGTGCTTTACACCGCCCTCATTGCAGTTGAGCTGTATTTCTTCTCCGTTGAGAGTGAACTTGCCGCCTCTTATTCTGTTTGCGTAACGTCCAACGGTCGAACCCTGATATCCGCCGCCCGTGAGATAACCCTCAAGCGTGTCAAAGCCGCACACTACGTCAACTCCGTCAACAACGAGGCTCTGAACGATGCCTCCGAAATTGAGTATCGTCGCCTTTACTCTGTCGCTTTCGAGAGTGTAGGCGATTACTTCTCTGCCGTCCTTGTCTTTGTCAAATACTCTTGTCTGCATGGTAAATTTCATCCTTTCTTTATGTCTTTTGTTCGATTATATATCGTATTTTGCTATTTTACTTTCGTAAAGAAGCTTCATGAAGAGACCGCCGATAACGCTTCTGTGCCTGAAATGACGATGCTCGGCAGTTATTGTATAGTACCAGTCTGTCATGGGTACACGGGAGAGAGTGTAGTTGTACATTGTCCAAAGCGGTTCAACGAACTTCTCAAACTCATCGTCGGTCTCGGTCATAGTCGCCGTCCACACAAGCCAATCGGATTTTGTGTACGTCTCACGGTTGTCAAGCGGCATTCCGTAGGGGTTGATGTGCGTGAAATTGGATGCAAGCTCGCCTCTGAAAGTACCCTTCGGGAAAATTCCGAGATCAAAAACCTTGTCCCAAACCGCATTGTATTTAAGGCTGAAAGTTTCCGGACGGTCAAATGCAAGTCTGTAGGAACCGTCTTCATTCTTGGCACGCTCAATCCACGAAAGCGCCATATCTTTTGCGGTCTTTATCATCTCTTCGTAGGTCGCATGGTCGCCGGTCATGTCGCAGATAATGCCGTAAGCGGCAATACCCATTATAGCCTTGAGCGAGAGGTTGCAGTTGTGCGCAAGATGACCTGCAAAGTCGTCGGTGCAGAGCTGATTTGCCGGATCGTTGCCGTTGTCTATGAGGTACTTTACCCATTTTGAGAGCGTGCCGAGGTGGCTCTTTGCAAACTCAACATCCTCGGAAGCGATTGCAGCCGCAGCCTCCATTATGAGCATATTGCCGCATTCCTCAACGGGCATCTGCATTTCCGATTTGGGAGTGTCTTTCCAGTTCTCGCCGTATTTCTGACCGTTGAGGAGAGGATACTGACCGACGTCGTGCGGTGCAAAGTCGTATGTCCAAACATCGCTCGCCGCATACTTGTAAATGGGGCGCATCATGCCCTTGACAAGCTCGGGGTTGTAGAGTAAGAACATAGGTATCGACGGATAGCTTACGTCAACCGTTGCCGCACATCCGTTGGAGAAACATTCTTTGGAAATGTAAAGAATGCTTCCGTCTTCATCAAGAACGAGTTTGTGTGCCGCAAGAGCCTGTCTGTAGGCGAGAAGAAGCATTTCTGCATACTTTGTACCACCTGCACGGCAAGCGTCAGCATACATCATATCGGAGAACGATTCGCATATGTCGAACAGCTCCTCGTATTCCTCCGAAGCCTTGTCGAGAGCTTCAGTTATCGTTTCGCCGCCATGACACCAGTACGACTTCAAATGCTTTCCGAAGTATTCGATACTCTCAATGTCGTCGTAGCCGACAAGGAAGAGCGCATCGTCGTCAAGCGTGCTTTCAATGCTTACGAACTGCATATCGTTTACCTTATCGGTCTTTATGAAAGCATCCTTGTCCTTTGCGGCAAGATATGCGTAGCCCCAGTCAATTCTGTGGTCGTCGCCGGAACGGTTGAGAGCATTCTGCTCAAGAGAACCCATCTTTGCGAAAATGATGTTTTCGGTTTCGTCGAACTCAACGCCTACCGGCTTTTCTCCCTTCTTGTTGAGGCAGAATTCCTCTGAAAGCTCAAGTTTTACGCTTACCGTGTGCTTTTCCTTTGATTCATAGTAAGCGTAAATATAGCTTACCGGGCGTGTGAGGTAATAAAAATCGTCAATTATGAGGGGAGACGTAAAGTTCACGTGAAGCGTGATGCCGCCTGCCTCAAATGTGTAAAACGTGCTTGTTGCGGAATAATCGAAAGCAACCTGATTCGCCTTTCCGATTCCCTCGGGAATACCCATAAAGCAGTAGCTCTTGCCGTCAACGGTGACGATGCCGTTGAATGTGAAGTCCGAACCCGTCCAGTGCATGACGGTGCTTTCGTTGAGCTTGTCGGATTTCGACCATACGGAAGTGAAGGGGTCGATTGTGATGAGCGGTATCGCCGGCGGACGTAATTTCATTTGTTTTTCCTCCATTGCTGTAAATAACGGTAACATATTACCATGCTCACATTATAACACATATTTGTGTACATTTCAATGTAATATTCTGCTGCAATATTGACGTTTCCTACTTTTTTACAGTGTAATCTTATACATTTCCGGCAAAGCTAAATGCATATCCGGTTATGAAAAGGAGGAATTAGCGGTGATAGAAAAAGATGCAGTGCGGCTTTTGTGCTATAGTCGTTTCCGCAGCATGGTGAGGATATTCGCATTTAAACACAGAAAACACTTGAAAAATTCACTCTTGCGGAGTATAATTACGGTTGTACGGCATAACAGCCGAAGTAAAGGGCTAAAAGCCTGTCAGAACAGCGAGGTTGTGAAATGAATGCAAAACTAAAAAATGCGGCGATACAGCTTTTGATAGTTTTTTTGTCTGCGCTTGTGCTTGCACTCGGTTACATATGCGCAAAAGGTGAGAAGAACGCTCTCGATAACGAGGACAGAGCGCACAGTACATTTGAGACGGCAAAGGTTATCTCGATCGACGACAAAATAGAGATGACGGATATTCCGGATTCACAGGAGGACTATAACCTGCTTCTCACCTGCAAAATGCTCTCTGGTGCCGAAAAAGGCAAAACCGTTCACGCAATTCAGAATATCAGCAGTTACCTCAATCAGCAGATCCGACCCGTAACGCAGGGGGATAAGATAATACTCACGCTCGTGGAGGACGCCGCCGGAGAATCGTGGTACTTTGCGGAATACGTGAGATCCGATATGCTGGCGATGCTTCTTGCGCTGTTCATTCTCGGACTTATAGTTTTCGGTAAGATGAGCGGAGTCAAGACGGTAATCTCACTTGCACTCACCTGCGGAGCTGTTTTCTATATGCTTATTCCCGCAATATATTCGGGGCAGAGCGCATATCTTTGGTCAATTATCGTATGTCTTTACATAATTGTCATGACTCTCTGCATAGTAAACGGTCTTCGCTATATGAGCCTTGCGACGGGACTCGGATGCGTCGCAGGAATAGTTTTTGCGGCGGTTATGATGCAGATTACCGATAAGGTGATGAAGCTCACGGGCTTTCTTGACGAAACCTCGATGTATCTTTCGTTTATAGATATGAACGGTTCGGTTGACCTCAAGAGCATTGTCTTTGCATCGGTTACAATCGGCTGCGTCGGCGCAGTAATGGACGTTGCGGTCGATATATCCGCAGCCCTCCACGAAATCGCAATGAAGCTGAAAAAGCCGACCTTTTCGGGTCTTATTGAGTCCGGCTTCAACATAGGTCACGATATAATGGGTACAATGTCAAACACGCTTATTCTTGCGCACATAGGAAGCAGTATAAGCTTTGTGCTTCTTGTAATCTACAACAGCAGTGACTCCATGCTCTTCCTTTTCAACCGTGAGATAATAGTCGCCGAAGGATTGAAAATACTCATAGGAAGCCTCGGAATACTTATGACAATACCGCTTTCCACCCTCATATGCGCATTTCTCTATACGCGCCGCAGTTTTATCGAACACAGAAAAGTGACGGAATTTGAGGACGAAAACGACGAAAACACGGCTGAGCTTTTGGAGCTTGCCGCAACGATGCACGAGGAAGCTGCAAATGATAAATAATGATGAACCGATGTCGGAGTCGGAAGGCAAAGAACTTTCGTTTCGCGTTATCGCGCATATACGCTCACCGTTCAGGACAAAATTCGGAATACCGCGTCAGAGCGGTTACTGCGACAACGTGAAATCCTACATAGAATTTGTGCCTGAGTTTGCAAATCCCGACGCACTTCGTGGGATCGGCGACTTTTCGCATCTGTGGATTTTGTGGTATTTCTCCGAAGTTGAAAACGGGAGAGAGTGGTCGCCGACGGTTCGTCCGCCGAAGCTCGGAGGAAATAAAAGAGTCGGCGTTTTCGCGACACGCTCGCCGTTCAGACCGAACCCTATCGGACTTTCTTCGGTGATGCTCATAGGAGTTGAAGAGAACGGCGGAAAACTTCGGATTGCCGTGACCGGAGCCGACCTTATGGACGGGACGCCTATACTTGATATTAAGCCGTATCTTGCGTATACTGACTCCCACCCGGAGGCAAGCGGAGGTATTTCTGTGAATTTTGCCGAAAGAAAACTCGCGGTTCATTTTGCCGAAGAGGCGGATGAGTGCGGCGTACCCGAAGAAACCGTCTGCGGACTTGCGGAGATTCTCGAACAGGATCCGCGACCTGCATATCATGACGACCCTGACAGAATATACGGGCTTGTATACTCGGATATAGAAGTAAAATTCAGGGTTGACGATAAAAGCGAAATACTTACGGTTTTGTCAATGGAAAAATGCAAATAATTCGGTCGAAGTTCGTCAAATTATACACAATCGAAAAGTTTACTGTTTGTATATATCTGCATAACATTCAGGTGTTATCATTGCTTCATTGAAAATTTAACAGCCCGTTGAAACTTTCGGAATCGTTTGTGAAACCGGAAGCGGAGGGGGTTCCGGAGAACCTCACGAAAGGTGAGTGCCGAAGGTGTAAGGAAGCTTCCGCTTCCGATTCTCTCAGGCAAAAGGATGGAAACCGACATCGCGGATAAAGCTTGCCGCTTGTTATTTTGTATCTTTTTGATTGGGGATGCGCCTTTTCGGTGCGTCCCCTTTTTGCGGGCAAAAAAGGAGTATGAAATATGGAGAATTTCATCAATGCGGTTGAAGCCGTAAATAAGGTTATAAACGACTTCGCATGGGGACCCGTAATGCTTGCGCTTCTCGTAGGCACTGGTATCTACCTTACTATCAGAACAGGCTTTATCCAGGTGACAAAATTCGGCTACATCATGAAGAACACCGTCGGCTCTCTTTTCAGAAAGTCCGACAAAGACCACGGCGCGAACCTCTCGCCTTTTCAGGCAGTTACAACTGCTCTTGCCGGAACCGTCGGCACGGGTAACATCGCCGGTGTAACGGGTGCTATCTTCGTAGGCGGTCCCGGTGCGGTTTTCTGGATGTGGGTTTCCGCATTTTTCGGTATGTGTACAAAGTACGCCGAAATCGCTCTTGCGGTTAAGTACAGAGAAAAGGACGCTGACGGACGTCACCACGGCGGTCCGATGTACTACATAACAAACGGCCTCGGAAAGAACTTCACATGGCTTGCCGTTATCTTCGCAATTCTCGGAACTCTCGCAAGCTTCGGTATCGGAAATATCGCACAGTCGAGCGAAATCACAGGTGCGGTAAGAGGACTTTTCGGACTTGAGTCCAATAATACCGTAAACCTTATTATAGGTATAGGACTTGCAATAGTTGTAGGTATAGTTGCCATAGGCGGCGTAAAGAGAATAGGTCTCGTTACCTCCTATCTCGTCCCCTTTATGGCGATCTTCTACATACTCGCAGGTATCCTCGTAATAATCCTTAGAATTACAGATGTTCCGGCAGCGTTTGGCCATATCTTTGCGGAAGCATTCTCTTTCAGATCAGTCGGCGGCGGTATCTTCGGATACGTCATCATGTCCGCAATGCGTCAGGGCTTTGCAAGAGGAGTGTTCTCCAACGAAGCAGGTCTCGGTTCAGCTCCTATCGCTCACGCAGCATCCTCTACTGATGAACCCGTTGAACAGGCTATATGGGGTGTTTTTGAAGTTTTCATAGATACAATAGTTATCTGCACAATCACCGGTCTTACCGTTGTCCTTGCCGGATTTGATTTTACTCCGGAGTCGCTCGCAACTTTCGGTACAAAGGGTGCGGCCGCAATTCAGGCGTTCAATGAAATTCTACCCGGAACTCTCGGCGGTACGATGATTGAAATAAGCCTTATCTTCTTTGCCCTTTCCACCATTTTCGGTTGGTGTTACTACGGCGGTTCTTGCTTCGCATATCTCACGAAGAACAATAAGGTTCTTGACTTTATATACAAGATTATATTTGTTGCCGTGTGCGTCGTCGGAGCAATGGGATCCGGTACTCTTATGTGGGATATCGCAGATACTCTCAACGGACTTATGGCCCTTCCGAACCTTATCGCACTTATTCCTCTTGCAGGCGTTGTTGCAAAGCTCACGAAGGGCTACTTTGCAAAGGTTGACGCAGAGAAGCTTAAGAAATAAGCAAACTTCGGAAACAAAAGAATAACGAGTCGGATTTAACCCCGGCTCGTATCTTTTTAAAACGTTTATTTGAACAGTATCTCAAAGGATGTTTTTCCGTCTGCTGCCGTTTCTGCGTCAACGTAGCTCGAACTGCCCACAGTATTTGAGATGAACTCAGCACATTCTCCGTTTATGAGAAGTTTTTCACAGGATTTTCCTTTCGGCAGAAGTATGTGCGCTGTGATTTTTTTCGACGGCGCAGAGACATCGTATCGCATTCCTTTGTCGGTGACGATGTATTTTACATCGATGAGAGCGTTTGTAGCTTCGTAGCCCGTGAGATACCTCAGCTCTTCGTAACCTGTTACGGGAAATCTCGGACTGAACGACAGCTCACGGTAACATGTGTCTTTGTCAACTACACCTGCAAGTCCTTCGTCAATTGCATAAAGAAGTGCCGCAGCACCCCAGCCGCTCGGGCCTCCGCCTTGAGAAAGCTCGGTTTCGGGCGAATAGAGAAAGAAGATGCTTCCGTCGCGCTCATATAACTTCATGAAGCGTGTGAGGATGTCCCATCCGTATTCCTCACAGCCATTGTCGAATGCCGCCTTTGCAAGCTCGCCTGCCGTGAACGGAGATATCGCACCGTTGACATACGAACCGGGAGCGTGACCGCACCAGTCGTCGGCGTTTTCATACGGTGGGTCTATCGAGAACCACTCGGCAAAGGCTTTTGTTGTCTTGCGGCGCTCCATGTATTCGTTTATAATGCTGCGCGACTGCTCGAGTGTCGTGACGCCTCGGTTCATGTCGTATGTGTTTGAAAGCGAAAGACGCTTACTCTCGAGGTTGTCCGCACCGTCGTGACCGAGATACAGCTCGTGCAGGAAGAACTTTCCGTTCCACAGATACCTGAACATATTTTCGCGGAGCTTGTTTGCACGTTCGCGCCACTTTGCGGCTTTGTCGCCGTTGCCGAGTTTGTCGTTGAACCACGCAAGACTTTGCATTGCGGCGTATACTCCGGAGTTGTCACCGTGCATTATCGCCATATATGTGTCATCGTTTATCCGCCTGTCATTGCCCGGCTGTCTGAACGCAAAATCCCACGTGTCAATGGTGAACGGCCGCTTAACAAGACCGTGACTATCGTCCCAACGCTTGGGGTCGCTTGTCACGTAATCTATACCTTTCTCAAGCTTCGGCAGAATGCGCGCAAGCCACCCCTCGTCCCCAAACACCTTGAAGCAGAATACCGCACCCTCAACCACAAGGTATTCAATGTCCGCTTCAAGCTCAAGTCGCACGAGAGCAACATTGTCCTCCGGATAAATTATGCGGCAGTCCTCATTTACGAATTTCCAGTGATAATCGTCAAGCTGTTTTATCAGTTCGTAGTACTGCCCGTCCTCTCTTTGCGTTTCGATTATGAAATTGAGAAAGTCACGCATTTTCGTGTCCCAGTGGCGGTACGCTTTCATCTGGTGAACGTTGTCGCGTATCCAGTTGTTGGAGCAGGCAAGCATTTTGCCGTCAATTAAAACAAGACGCCGGTCATCGGAAACTATGTTTCTAAGTCCGTGCATAAACTTTCCGAGACGAGATCCGTCAGATGTGAAAATGCCGGGAAGCCCCGATTCATCATTGTTGTAGAGGCCGACTTTTTTGTCGCCTATGTACATACGGGGAAATCTGTTTTTAAACTCTATCATAATATTCCTCCTTATTTGAAAACGCCTATAATTACAATTGCCGCAACTCCTGCGAGTATGCCGACTATCTGAAGAGGCGTCAGCTTTTCTTTGAACACAACCATTCCGATAAGCGTCGAAAGAATGATAACTCCGCCGTTGAAGGTGGGGAAGAATATGACGGAGTTAATTGCGCCCGAAAGGTATATGTTGACTCTGTTGTACAGACAGCTCACAACTCCGCAGGAAGCGGACGTTAATAGAAATCGGCGGTCGGAAACGATGTATTTGCGAAGTGAAGCGTCGGTGAGAGTAACGGCACCCGTGACGATTGTCATAATCACCGCCGCCGTGAGCATCATATCGCCCGTGTTTCCGCCCGACTTTGAAAATGCTTTGAAGACAATTCCTATTCCGGCAGCGGAAATGAAGAAGCACACTGTGTAAAATCCCCAGCCCTTGCCGAATTTAAGAGTGTCCCTCTTGCAGGTGCATACAACAGTGGCGGCAATGAGAAGCGCGATACCGAAAATCTGAACAATACCGCAGCTTTCGTTCCAGAAAATGACTCCGCAGGCAGTTGAGAGAAGAAGCGACATATTTCCTATAAGCGTCGTAAGCGATATCGGTCCGAGAGACATCGCCTTTGATTTGAATATTAGAAAAAGAATCTGCACTGCGGCATACAGGACACCGAATAAAAGTATATCGGGTGCGAGTGTGAGACGCCCTCCGAGAAGAGTCAGAATTACCGTCCAAACACACGAGCAAAGAAAATTGAATCCGAATACCTTTCCTTTGCCGGAAAAAGATGTGCCGTGCAAAAGCGCGCTGTTAAGTGAAGCAAGCATAACCGTGCCTGCAAGAAGAATACCTTCCGTAATTACACCCCCCGAAATGTGTTTTCATGTGTGATTATATCACCGGCAGCTGAAAAATCAAGACGTTTAAGTATCAATTTAAAGCGAAATAGTATCATCACTTTACAAATCGGAAGTTGTGATGTATAATAAGGTGTGTGAACGGAGGTGAAAGGGTGAAAGAGATAAAGTACAAAACAGATGTTTTTCCACAAGACAGCGAATACCTGCTTCAGACAGTGCGTAGCCGAAAGCTCACGTCCATATACCATTCTCACGATTTTTACGAGCTTGTGGCAGTCGTCGGCGGCTCATGTGAGCATTACATAAACGGAGAAAGCCATACGCAGAAAAGCGGCGAGCTTGTTGTGCTGACTCCGAAAGACTCTCATATGTTTCTCGGGCAATCCGGTGACCTCGAACTTTTCAGCTTGTCGGTAAATATCGGAGAGCTTTTGGGAGCGGCGGACTTTTTCGGCATTCGTTCGGAGGTAAACGCTATAGACGG
This sequence comes from uncultured Eubacteriales bacterium, assembly GCA_934502885.1. Classification (GTDB taxonomy): domain Bacteria; phylum Bacillota; class Clostridia; order Oscillospirales; family CAG-382; genus CAKSUT01. The sequence continues at coordinate 125,311 of CAKSUT010000004.1, forward strand.
CCCGGTTGTGTTTGCTGATTTTTCCGAATGTATGAACGAGGTGAAAGCCGGCCGCGAAGCGTTCGTGGAGACGACTGACGGAAGCGAGCGAAAGTATAAACGGCTTCTGTGCTGTCTGCTCAGCTGTTGCAATACAAAAACGCACCGTCCCGTGAAGAACAGTGCGGAAAGTGTGCTTGCAAAGGTTTTTGCTCAAATGCAAACCCCGGAAAATATGCGGGGAGGCATAGAGGCGATGTGCCGTATTTCCGGCTACAGTAAACCCCAGCTTTACAGAATTGCCAAGAAATGCGGCATCTCGCAGTCGCTTAACGAGTGCCTTGCGGAGATTCGGCTTGAAACGGCGTACAAGTACATCGTTTACACCGATGAAAAGCTCGAGAGCATAGCCGAGGCGGTGGGATATAGGAGCTTTTCGCATTACAACAAGGTCTTCAGGAAAAGATACGGCGTGTCGCCGGCTATGCTCCGTAAATCGAAAATAACGAATACCGTCTGACAAAGTCAAGACATGGTCTCGAGCATTTTTAATGTGATTTCGTACAGACACGGTTCATTGCGTATAAATCTGCTGTACTCTTCCGCCATGAACCTTGCCATTCTGCGAACCTCGTTTCCGCTGCTTCCGGCAATGTGCGGAGTGAGTATGCAGTTGTCAAGCGAGTAAAATCTGTGTCCCGGAACAGGAGGCTCGGGATAAGTCACATCAAGAAGAGCGGTTATATCGGGACGCTGCTCGAGAACCGAAACGAATTCGTCCTCGGCAACCTGCGCTCCGCGACCTGTATTGATGAAAACGGCATTCCTGCGCATGAGCGAAAAAAGACTGCCGGTGAGTATACCCTTTGTTTGCTCATTGTTTGCGAGGTGGTTGGAAACGACGAAAGAGTCCCGAAAGAGAGTCTCCAAACCGCATTTCACAACGCCGAGGCTCGCAGCGTCGTTATCCGAAAGAAACGGGTCGAATACAAGACATTCGAGTCCGAGGTGCGTCAATTGCCGGATAACAAGCTTTCCTATCATACCGGCACCTATTATGCCGACTTTTTCGCCGTATACGCCGGGATATTGAGAGAAAGCTCGTTTCGATTCTTCACGGTCAGATTTTGCAAGGCGTGACGAGACAAAAAAGCCTTTCATCGCAAGAATAATCTGCGCAACGGTGTATTCGGCAACCGGAACCGCATTTGCCGCCCACGCAGAAAATACACGTACTCCGCAATTCAGAAACGGACGTGCAAAGTTTTGAACGGAGCCTGCGGCGTAAAACACGCATTTGAGAGACGGAAACAGCTGCGAAATCTCATCCTCAGTAAAACACGGCATTCCCCAGGTCGAGAATATGTATTCGGTATCGCCGAAGCGAGAGCCGTTCTTTAAAATGTCGTCCTTACTCCAAACGGTTTTGTCGGACATACCCTCTATTGTTACTTCATGAGGCGTGCCTTTTCCGAATACGTTTTGCACACCATTGGGGTTGTCGCACAGAAATATGCAATTATTGTTTTTCATACGGTTCACCTGCCAAGATTCTTAAAGATTTCGCTTCTGCTTTAAGCGAGGATATTTCTCCGTCCGGCATAAATTCAAGCAAAAGCGTTTTGCCGCCGCCGAAAAGAGAGAGATACTTTTTCCACTGCGGAATTGACGTTCTGAGCGGAAATTTGTCGTTGCCGGACCAGTTGAAAACGTGAATGTGTTCGGTGTACGGAGCAATCAGGCGTGCATATTCGAGGTTTTCCTGCTCGTTTTTGTATTGATTCGGCTGCCAATACATTCTGAAGCACGGAGAATTTACGCTTGTGATTAGCTTGTAAGCTGCCTCTTTTGTGTCGGTGAAAGTGCGGATATGACACTCGAGACAGAAAACAATGCCGTTCTCCTCTCCGAATTGAGCGACAGCCCGACACTCTTCAATAAATCTTTCCATATCTGTTTTGTCAAACTGCTCACTGCCCTTGCTGCCTGCCCAGATTCGGACGATATTTGTTCCGAGAACGTTTGCGGCAGACGCAAGCTTGGGGAGAGACTCGTTGTCCGACTTTCCTATACGGAAGTAACTGCCGTATGACGAGCATTCTATGCCGTGTCCGGCTTGAAGCTTCGCGACATCCGCAATCTTTTCGGGATCGTCAAAAGGAGCGTGAACGTCCGCACCCCACTCTATGCATGAAAGACCCACAGCTTTTGCGGCGGAAAGAATCTGTTCCGGAGAGCTTTGCCGAAATGAAACGGAGGCAAGCCCGAGTTTATACCCTGTTGCCGAAGCACCTGAAACAAAATTACGCTGTCTTTCGATATAAATCACACCTTTCTGTTCTTACCACGTGTTTTTTCAAATCACCCAAACTCATGATCTGAAATAAGTATAGCAGATTTATTTTGTTTGTGTTATTCCGTATTTGTATGTTTTTATGCAGATCCGGCATTTCAAACGTTTACGAATGAAAGTTCCTGCAACGATGGGGTGATTGTAAAAAAGACGAAGGATAATAAGACCGAACTTCTGATAAATGAAAAGTTATGCTGATGTTTACAAATGGATACCTGCAGTGTTGTTTGAAGGAAAAAATGACTTAGATAAAATGCGGAGGAATCGTATGAACGATACTTTTGAAATCAAGTATTTATCCGGAGAAAACGGAAGTGAAGATACCCACAGTCATGATTGCCATCAGATACTCGTTGTTGCAAAAGGAACTGCTCTTCTCTCACTGAACGGCACGGAACGCACGATAGCGGAAGGCGATGTTGTGGCCGTAAGCCGTTTTGAGGAGCATTCTGTTAGCAGGCAAAGTGCCGATTATACAAGATACATTTTGAGAATTTCTCCAAACTATGAATTCCGGTGCGAATCAAGACCGTTTGTTTTTGTTTTGAACTGTCCTCAATTTTTTGATAATGCGGTAAAGTTAGAACCCGGAGAGATGTTTGACGAAACCAAGCGTCTGCTGAGCGCACTTTTAAACGAATACAGCTGTGAAAGAAAGATGCGTGAGGAAATGCTCTCACATATGCTGAACGAGTTTTTGATACGTGTATACCGTTGCATAAACATCGCCCAAACCGATATTGAAACGGCGTCGTTCGACGTAATCTGCAACGTGATGAAATATCTCTCACGAAACCTCCGAGACGCTCATACACTTGAAAGCGTCGCACAGCATTTTTCGGTCAGCGTTTCGTATTTGTCCCATAATTTCAGAAAGACGTCCGGCATATCTGTGATGAAGTATCTTCAGATGTGCAGAATTGCGGAAGCAAAAAGAATGCTTGCCGGATATAAAACGTCGGGTTGCACGGTAGGGGATGTTGCAGAGGATTGCGGCTTTACCGATTTCAGCAATTTCTGCCGCACATTTAAGGCGGTCACCGGTTATACGCCGTCACGGTATGCAGCAATCTCGGAAAAATGCGATGACGATACTCGTTTCGGCACGGGTGCAAGATAAATCGATAAAAATTTACGTTTAATTTAACCCGTACCGCTTTTAAACCGAATGCGTATGTGTTAAAATACCGCTAAGATTTTTATTTTTCGACAAACAAACATAAGGTGCGCAAAGCGGACAACATTCCATGGAGGGAAAACAATGATAGGAATAGCAATACTCGGCTTCGGCGTGGTAGGCTCAGGCGTTGAGGAAGTCATATCGATGAACAACGACTTTTACGCAGAGAGACTTTGCGGCGAAAAAATAGACGTTAAATATATACTTGACCGGAGAAGTTTTCCCGATCATCCGCTTGCGGACAGAGTTACGACTGATTTTGAAAAGATAATAGCTGACCCTGAAGTGCTTATCGTCGTCGAAACAATGGGCGGCTCACATCCTGCGTATGAGTTTTCACTTGCGGCTCTGAAAGCCGGAAAGAGCGTCGTCACGTCAAATAAAGAGGTCGTGTCGAATTACGGCACGGAGCTTTTGAAGGTTGCCTCGGAAAACAACGTAAGTTATATGTTTGAAGCAAGTGTCGGCGGCGGCGTACCCGTCATAAAGCCGATGTGGCAGTGCCTTGCGGCAAACAGAATAGAGTCAGTCTGCGGCATACTCAACGGAACGACCAACTATATTCTCACTGAGATGTTCAAAAAAGAAGAAACCTTCGAGAATGCCCTTGCCGAAGCAAAGAGACTCGGATATGCGGAAGCGAACCCGGCGGCGGATATTGAGGGACTCGACACGTCGAGAAAAATATGTATACTGTCTTCTCTTGCCTATGGTCACGCAATTTCGCCGGATAAGGTAAAATACGAGGGCATGACCGATATAGATTCCACAGACGTGAGATTTGCCGAAAACCTCGGATATTCTATAAAATTTCTCGGACGAAGCGAGAGAGTCGGGGAGAGGGTCTATTGTATAACCGCGCCTTTCTTCGTACCTCTCGATAATCCCATATCGTCGGTTGAAGACGTGTACAACGGTATCACCGTAAGAGGAAACGCCGTCGGCGACGTAATGTTCTACGGCAGAGGTGCCGGTAAACTTCCGACTGCAAGCGCCGTTATGTCGGACGTCCTCGACATTGCAAGACACTGTACCGACAATGCAACCTGGAAAGAGGCTGTCCCGGGAGAGCTTATGGACTGCGAAGACTTCGAGCTTTCAATGTTTGTACGCACATCTTCCCCGGAAGAAGAGATTTTCTCCGTGTATCCCGACGCTTGCGTTACGGAAGCCGACGGTCTGTACGGTTTTATCACGCCGAAAGAACCGGAGCGCACGGTGCGTGAAAAAATCAGTAAGCTTTCCGATGTTAAAGCTATACGTGTTCTTTGATTAAAAGCAAAACAAAACGCCGCCCGACGGAAGATATCTTCCGTCGGGCGGCAGCTTTCTTATGAGAATTTTCGATATTACTCTACCGTTACCGATTTTGCAAGGTTGCGCGGTTTATCAACATCGCAGCCTCTGAGAACCGCCGTGTAGTAAGCAATCAGCTGGAACGCACAGCACGTCGGAATCGGCATGAAAAGTTCGTCTATGTGGGGAATACGGAGAATGTCCGTCGCAACGTCCGACGAAACGGGAAAGTCCTCGTCGCAAATGAGAAGAGAGCTTGCGCCTCTTGCCTTGCATTCCTTTATGTTGCTTATCGTTTTTTCATAGAGCTTCGGCTCTGTCGCTATCGCAATGACCGGCACTCCCTCAACGATAAGAGAAATCGTTCCGTGCTTCAGTTCGCCTGCGGCGTATGCCTCGCTGTGAATGTACGAAACCTCTTTGAGCTTGAGTGACGCCTCCTGCGCAAGACAGCTGTCAACCCCTCTGCCGATGAAGAACATATCGTCGGCATCTTTGAGCTTCTCGGAAAGAGCGCGTATTTCGTCCTCTTTTTCGAGAACCTTTTCTATCGCTTTCGGAGCGTCGTTTTGGAGAACGTCCATGTACTCACGAGCCTTTTCCTCGGTGAGTTTTCCTTCGGAGAGAGCAAGCTTTACGGCAAGCATATAGAGAATGCAGATCTGCACCACATATGCCTTTGTGCTTGCAACCGCAATTTCGGGACCTGCCCACGTGTAAATTACACCGTCGGATTCTCTTGCAACACTCGAACCCACAACATTTACAACTGACAGCGTGTAAAGTCCTTCGGCTTTAGCCATGCGCAGAGCGGCAAGCGTGTCTGCCGTCTCACCCGACTGAGATATTGCGATAAATATGTCGTTCTTTGAGAGAATGGGATTGTTGTATCTGAACTCGGAGGCAATGTCTACCGTTACGGGTATGCGCGCAAGCTTTTCAATCGCAAACTTGCCCGCAAGACCTGCGTGCATCGCCGTGCCGCACGCAACGATGTGAATTCTGCCGATGCTCTTTACGCGTTCGTCGGTGAGAGAATCGATGTCGAAGAAGGGAAGACCGTCCTTAAGTCTCGAATGCACCGTCTTTACGACTGAGTCGGGCTCTTCGTGAATCTCTTTCAGCATGAAGTGATCGTATCCGCCCTTTTCTGCGGCGTCAACGTCCCACGTAACCGAGAGCAGCTCTTTCTTTACGGGTTTTCCGTCGAGGGTGAAAAACGAAATATCGTCTTTCTTGAGAACCGCAATCTCGTTTTCGTCAATACGGTAGTAACTGCGTGTGTACTTGAGTACCGCCGTGATGTCGGAAGCGATGAAAGTGCCGGTGTTATTCTTTGCCGCAATGAGAGGACTTGCGTTTCTTATCGCGTAAACCGTACCGGGTTCGTCGCGGAAGATAATGACGAAAGCATAAGCACCTCTGATTTTCCCGATTGTAGCCTTAATAGCGGCAAATTTGTCGCCGAGAAGCCTGTAATTGTAATCGAGCAGCTTGAGAGCGGTTTCGGTGTCGGTGTCGGAAACAAAAACATATCCCTTGCCGCACAGAAAGTCCTTTATCTCGGTGTAGTTTTCGATGATGCCGTTGTGAACGAGCGTCACATTCTCGGTCGAATGAGGGTGAGAGTTTTTGTCGGAGGGTTCGCCGTGGGTGGCCCAACGGGTGTGACCTATGCCGCACTCGGACGAAAGTCCGTCGTACTTTTCCGAAATAAGCTTTTCAACCTCGGAAATACGTCCCTTTGACTTAACGGTTGTAATACCGCCGTCCTCGAAAACCGCAATACCGGCAGAGTCATAGCCTCTGTATTCGAGAGCGTGAAGACCCGACAAAAGTATCGGAACGGCATTTTCACTGCCGCTGTAACCAATTATACCGCACATATATATTTCTCCGCGAAACCGTATAGGCAAAAGAACTTCAGAAAAACCGTGTTTCGCTTTATTTCAAAGTACAAATTTTTGAATGCTGCGTGCTTTGTTGCAAGGTTGCCCTTGTTTTTACACGAAGCTTACGACATCAATTGTGCCGGGAGTGCATCCGCCGAAAATCTCGATAACACTCCGCCTCGTTAACCGCAAAATTTCTCTGCGGTCTGGCGCTGTTCTTTTGTTGCCCGATTGCTTTGGCGTCACCTCAGTATATGCCGAGTACGACTTACTTGTCATGCAGTCAGTGCTTTTTTACGACCGTGCCGTCGTTTTTCCAAATGCTTTCAGCCGGAACAAAGCCTCTCACGCAGGACGTGGGATAGACGTTTGAATGACGACCGATAACCGTGCCGGGATTGAGAACGCTGTTGCAGCCTACCTCAACATAATCGCCGAGCATCGCACCGAACTTTTTCAGTCTCGTTTCAATTTTTTCGCCGACCGCCTTTACCGTGACAAGCGTTTTGTCGCTCTTTACGTTGGACGTTACTCCGCCGGCTCCTATGTGGGACTTGTAGCCGAGTACCGAATCTCCTACATAGTTGAAGTGGGGAACCTGAACGCTGTCGAAAAGAACCGCGTTTTTAAGCTCCGTTGAATTGCCTACGACAGTTCCTTTTCCGACAATCGCACTTCCTCTTATGAAAGCGCAGTGGCGTATTTCGGCGTTTTCGTCGATGATGCAGGGACTGCCGATAAATGCCGTCGGAGCGACTGACGCACTCTTGGCTATCCATACGTTTTCCGAAGGATTGTCGAACTTGTCGGACGGAAGAGTTTTTCCGAGCGCAATAATGAATTCTTTGATTTTGCCGAGTATCTCCCACGGATATTCAACGCCGTCAAAAAGCTCTGCCGCAATTGTCTTGTCAAGGTCAAACAGTTCTTTTACCTTAAAGCCTGTTGTCATACCGTTTCCTCCTTTCTTGCAGAATCGGTGATTTCACACACCGCTCTATATTATACCACACTCTTGACTCTTTTGCAATAGCTCCGGATTTAATTTTACATTTCGGTAAGCTTTGCATAATACACGGGCGGCTGTTGAGATGAATCGTTACAAATTAGGTTAACTTTTATAAACAAAGCCGCATATTACTTGACAAAAAACAGATAATGATGTAAAATGACAAAACAGATAAGGAAAGGAACGTGAGCATGGAAGAAAAAAGATTTGCGATACTCATAGACGGTGACAACATCTCCTGCGACTATATAAAGATTATCCTTGACGAGATATCGACGAAAGGCATAGCTACCTATAAGCGTGTATACGGAGACTGGACTATTCCGAATCTTTCGGGTTGGAAAAAGGCGAGCCTCGAGTATTCGGTGACTCCCGTCCAACAGTACAGCTACACCTCGGGCAAAAACTCTACCGACTGCGCAATGATAATCGACGCCATGGATATTCTCTACTCGGACAGGGTTGACGGCTTCTGCCTCGCGACCTCCGACAGCGATTTCACACGCCTTGCGTCGAGACTCAGAGAGTCCGGAATGACCGTTATCGGCATGGGAGAGGAAAAGACTCCGAGACCGTTCGTTTCGGCGTGCGACGAATTTAAGTTTGTGGATAAGCTTGCAAAGGACGCGGAGAGTAAAAATACCGCGGAAACACCTGCCGCAACCGCAAAAGCTTCGTCCAAGAGTACTTCAAAGCAGAACAGTGCAAAGCCGAAAACCAAACCTTTGGCGCAGACCAAGAGCGAGGATGAGACCTCACAGACCGATAAAGAAACGCTTCGGCTTGCCATAGAGTCGCTTATAAAGGATAAAGCCGACGAAGAGGGCAATATGTCGGTAAGCGACGTCGGTAACATTCTCTCAAAACGGTATCCGGATTTTGACGTCAGAAACTACGGATGCAAAAGAATGTCGCAGTTTCTGGAATCGTTCGGAGTTTTTACCGTTACAAAGGTAAAAGATCCCGACAACAAAAAATGCCCCGGAGCTATGCTTGCTTATGTCAAGATAAATAAGGGCTGACGTAAATTTTTCAAAGCAAAAATTATCAAAGTAAAGGGACGTTATACAATGGTGCTTTTCGGCGCCGCACTCAACGGAATACTCGTTGTGTTGGGCGGCTTTGCGGGTTCTTTCATTAAAAACGGACTTTCGGAAAGAGTGTCCGATCAGATAATGAAAGGACTTTCGCTTGTTATCATATACATAGGAATTTCAGGCGCGCTTTCGGGCGAAAATGCGCTTGTCGCAATTGTGTCGCTTGCCGTAGGAACGGTTATAGGTCAGCTTGCGGATCTCGAGGGAAGAATAAACATACTCGGAGATATACTTCAGCGCAGATTTGCAGCGAACGGCGGAGTGAGTATTGCTGACGGATTTGTGTCCTGCAGCCTTCTTGTCTGCGTCGGCGCGATGGCTGTTATCGGCTCGCTTGAAAGCGGTCTTCACGGAGACAATACGACTCTCGCCGCAAAATCCGTGATTGACGGAATAGCCGCGCTTATTATGGCAACGACACTCGGAATCGGAGTTGCATTCTCAGGCGTGCTTGTTTTTCTGTATGAAGCGGCAATGTCTCTCGGCGCGCAGTTCATACAGCCGTTTCTGAGCGATACCATAATAGCGGAAATGGCTTGCGTCGGCGGAGTGACGATTATCGCCGTAGGACTCAACTGCCTTGGAGTAACCAGGATAAAGGTCATGAATATGGTGCCTGCGATTTTCATGCCGATAATCGTGTGCAGATTTGTTCACTGACATTTGCGAAAGGAATGAAGAAATTGAAGATAATAATGACCCTTGCGTGTCTCGATATCGGCGGTGCCGAAACGCACGTCACCGAGCTTGCAAAAGAGCTTAAGAGAAGGGGACACGACGTTGCTGTTATCTCGGGCGGCGGAGTGTACGTAAAGGAAATAGAAGCCTGCGGAATACGGCATTACACAGTCACCGTCAACAGCAAGAACCCTGCCGCGATGTTCGGAGCCGTTTTGAGCATGGAGAGAATCATAATGTCTGAGAAACCCGATATCGTCCATGCCCACGCGAGAATACCTGCATTTCTCACCGGAATCGTTCACCGCAGACTCCGTGTGAAATGCCCCTTTGTCTTTGTAACCACAGTTCACGGCGCATACAGTACAAGCTTCCCCTATAAGCTTCTTACGGATTGGGGACAGATGAGCCTTGCCGTGAGTGACGACCTTAAAAAGTATCTTATCGACAACTACGGCATAAAACCCGACAATATATCGGTCAGCATAAACGGAATCGACGGACGCAAATTTTCTCCGGACACGGACGGCACAAAAATACGCGAAGAATTCTCGCTTGGCGAAAATGCGAGAATTGTAGCCTGTGTAACGCGCCTTGACCCGAGAGTTTGCTCTCATGCGTTTGCGATGATGGATATAATGCAGACTCTCGATAAGGATGTGCCGGGAATCGTGTATATGCTTGTCGGAAACGGCGAAGCGTATGATGACCTTGCAAAACGCGCCGACGAAGTGAATAAGGCGCTCGGCCGCAGAGCCGTTATACTTACCGGCGGCAGAACCGACGTGAACGAGGTTCTCGCCTGCGCGGAGGTCTGCGTGGGAGTGAGCCGCGCGATTCTCGAGCCGATGTCCATGAAGAAAAAGTGCGTTGTGGTCGGAGAGTGGGGATACATAGGTATTCCGAGTGAGGACAACCTCGAAGAGGCGCGCACCTGCAATTTCACCTGCCGCGACTGCGCGCCGGTGAATAAGGACACTCTCGAGAGGGATATTGTTAAGCTTTTCAACATGAGTCCGGAAGAGGGCGAAAGAGTCGCCGAGTACGGAAAGAGTGTCGTCGAAAAGTACTATTCCGTCGGTAAAATGGCTGACGACAACGAAACGATGTACCGCAGAGCGCTGAGAATCTTTGCGAAGGACGCCGTTATCCTCGGTTATTACGGCTTCGGAAACACGGGAGACGACGCGCTCCTCGAAGCGGTGATCGCGGATTTGCGGCGCACGGATGAGAATATGGGAATAGCGGTGCTTACGAACGATATTGACAGACCGTCGAAGTTTCATGACGTAAGAGGTGTGCGCAGATTCAGCATGAGCGAAGTAAAGAAAGCGATGCGTTCCTCAAAGCTCTTTATCCTCGGCGGCGGAAGCCTTATTCAGGACGTCACAAGCACGAAGTCCCTTCTGTACTACCTGTACTGCGCCCACCTTGCAAAAAAGCTCGGACTTCGCGTCATGCTCTATGCGAATGGGATAGGACCTATAACAAAATCCGCAAACCGCAGCCTTGCAAAGAAGCTTCTCGACCGTGCCGATTATATAACGCTCCGCGATCCCGATTCGCTTGCTATGCTCAAAGAGATTGGTGTTGAAAACAAAAACGTGGAGCTTACGGCGGACCCTGCGTTTGATCTTGAAGTGCATGACGATGCACGCGCCGACGAAATTATGACTTCGTTCGGAATAAGAGAGCCGTTTGCCTGTATATCGGTGCGCAGTCTCTGTACCGACGTAAAGGGAGAAAAAACTATGTCCGAGGCTCTTGCCGATTTTGCCGATACTCTGCAAAATGTTTACGGTCTTCTTCCTGTTTTCGTAGCGATGCAGTATTCAAAGGACAGAGACGCGACGCTTGAGGTCGTGTCAAAAATGAAAACGAAAGCCGTTTTCGTTGACTGTGCCGCTGATGCTCAGACCGTACTCGGTATACTCTCAAAAGCGGACTGCGTCATTGCTCTGAGGCTTCATATGCTCATCTTCGGCGTCGTTTCCGGGAAGCCGGTTTTCGGCATAGAATATGACCCTAAGGTTAAGAGCTTTTCCGCGGTTGTCGGCAATAAGTACAGCATAACGCCCGAGGCACTTTCGGACGGAAGCTACAGAACGGTTCTCGACGGCTTTATGAGTAACCGCGAAAATGCAAAGAACAATTCCGAAAAGATACTCCCCGAACTGCGAAGACTCGCACGCCGAAATGCCGAGATTGCGGAAAAACTCGTGCATCCCGAATGCGAATAAGACGCCGGCGGAGAGGGAGGTATACCAACCGAAAAGGCAAAACTTTGGAGCTTGAAGAATTATGACGAACTACGACTGTTTTTCAAATCTGTGCATTGATTACTTCTACGGTACTTTCACGAATTGCGGTAAAAACTGGTGCGGTATAAATCAAACGCTTCCGTACAGCAAATTCTACTATGTCACCGGCGGCGAGTGCGAAATAAAGACGGATAAGCTTACTTTCAGAGGTAAGCCGGGACGGCTTATATTTATACCGGCAAAGACGAGACATTCGTTTTATCACGTAAATGAAAACTACGTAAAAAAGTATTGGATGCATTTCGACATAAAAACGGCGAATGAAAACATGAACGAGCTTATTGAGCTTCCGATGTATGTTGACATTCCGCAGAGCAAAAGGCACTATACCGAAATTCTTTTTGAAAAGATTTTCGGCGAGACGAAAAAGACGGGAGTTGCGGCAAACCTGCGACTCAAAGCGTATATAGCGGAGCTGTTTGCTCTTTACGTTGAGACCACATACGCGGACAGAGCCGCCGCAGTGCCGATACAGCCGTCTGCCGGCGCGGAAAGCAGAAATCCCGACGAAACGAGTAAGCTTTCGGCGGTTATAGATTATATCAACCGCAACCTCGATAAGAAGCTGTCCGTTGAAGAGCTTGCCGGAATGATGCATCTGCATCCGAATTACTTTATCAGAATGTTCAAGAAAAACGTCGGCGTTTCGCCGCTCAAATACATAAACAAGAGGAGATTCGAAAAAACAATTTCGCTGTTTGTGGACGAAGAGATGCCGATAACCGATGTCATGACTGAGGTAGGTTTCGACGATTACAGTGCATTTTCAAGCTTTTTCAAAAGCTACTCCGGCTATTGCCCGAAAAAGTACAGACAGATATTTATTTACAGAGACTGACTAAAACTTCCTCCTTGTGTCAAAAATATAGGCACAAGGAGGTTGATTTTTATGGCAGAACTTAAAGGCTCAAAGACCGAGGCGAATATAAAAACGGCTTTCGGCGGTGAGTGTATGGCATGGGCGAGATACGCCTTTTACAGTGAAAAAGCAAAAGCAGAGGGATATAATCAGATAGCCGAGTTTTTCTCTCTGACGGGCAAAAACGAAAAAGCGCACGCGGAGCTGTGGTTTAAGATACTGAACGGAGGTATTCCGACGACGGACGTGAATCTCGGCTCCGCCGCGGAAAACGAAAACTTTGAGTGGTCGCAGATGTACGCTTCTTTTGCAACAACAGCCAAGGAGGAGGGCTTCGACGAGCTTGCGGCTTTGTTTGCAAGGGTTGGTGCTGTCGAGAAGGCACACAAGGAGAGATACGAAAAGCTTCTCGAAAACATAAACAAGGGAAAGGTGTATTCCAAAGATTCGCCGGCCGAGTGGATATGCCGTAACTGCGGTTACGAAACAAGCTCTGCCGATGCTCCGGATATCTGCCCGATTTGCGGACGTCCGAAAGCGTATTTTGAAGTGAAAGCTGAGAATTATTGATTAAAAAATGCACTTTTTACTTTTCGGAGTAAATAATGTGGCATACCGTTTTAAATCTCAATCCCTATTTTTGACCGCTTTTCGCCCTCCAAAATCGAATGAAATGTGTACTAAACAGTAAACAAACAGTTAAAAAGTGGAAATGTTCATATTTTCTGTGATATACTCTACGGTATGGTGATGCTTTATGTTTAAGGTGTACCTTTGAAGTTGACGGTCTGCGTTTTAGCAATAGGGGTTGAGATTATTGAACGGATTCGAATTTGAGAATATGTACGGAGTTTTTGCAAACTTTGCAACCGTGCTTGTCGGAGGTATTGTCGGGATACTTTTTAAAAAGTTCATTCCCGAAAAGCTTTCGGATATATTGATGAAAGCTCTCGGTCTTTGCACAATGTACATCGGAATATCCGGCGCTCTCAAGGGAACGAATACGCTTATTCTCATAATTTCAATGACCGTAGGAACTCTTATAGGCTCTCTTGCCGACCTCGACGCGAAAATCGAATATGTCGGTTCGCTTCTTGAAAAGAAATTCGGCAGTGAAGACGGAGAGGCAACTATAGCAAGCTCTTTTGTCACCTCAAGCCTTGTATTCTGCGTCGGTGCGCTCACGGTTATCGGCTCTCTCAATGCCGGTATATCCGGCGACAACGAGCTTCTTTACACAAAAGCCATGCTTGACCTTGTTTCAAGTGCGGTTTTCGGAGCGGCACTCGGAGTCGGAGTACTGTTCTCGTCGGCAACGGTACTTGTGCTTCAGGGAGGCATAGTGCTTCTCGCAAAAGTTGCGTCTCCGTTTCTCACGGACTACGCGGTAGGCGAAATGACCTGCGTCGGTTCTGTAATACTCATCGGCATAGGACTTAACCTTCTCGGCGTAACAAAGCTCAAAACAATGAACTTCGTACCCGCGATATTCGTTCCGATTTTGCTCTGCCTCTTTATGTGATTTTCGAGGCAAAAAAGAAAAGCCCCCGCGTTATCGCCGAAGCTTTTCCCAAAAATCAGTTTTCCGTGATTCTCTCGGATATCGGGACGTATCTTTTGTACGCCGCCTTTGTTTTGTACGCCGGACGGATGATTCGGCCTCCTGTGAGAAGCTCTTCAATTCTGTGCGCACACCATCCGGTGGTTCTCGCTATTGCGAAAAGCGGTGTATAGAGGTCCTGCGGTATGCCGAGCATACGGTACACGAGACCAGAGTACATATCGACGTTGGCGCACATCATCTTGTTTTTCGTTTCTCCGAAAACTCCGGGAGTAAGTTCCTCGATTTTTTCGAGAAGCGCAAACTCGTCGGCGTAGCCCTTGTCCTTGGCAAGATTTCTCGCATACTTCTTGAGAAGCTTTGCTCTTGGGTCGGACAGTGTGTATATCGCGTGTCCCATACCGTAAATGAGTCCGCTTCCGTCGCCGGCTTCCTTGCGGAGAATTTTTCTTAAGTACGCCGCGATTTCCTCATCGTCTTTCCAATCCCTTACGTTTTCCTTTATCTCGCTGAACATATTTTCAACCTTTATGTTCGCACCGCCGTGACGGGGACCTTTAAGAGATCCTATAGCGGCGCCTATTGCCGAGTATGTGTCAGTTCCCGAGGAGGTCAGCACACGGCAGGTGAAGGTTGAGTTATTACCTCCGCCATGTTCCGCATGAAGAACAAGGCAGAGATCAAGAAGCTTTGCTTCTGCTTCATTGAAACTGCGGCTGTCGCCGAGAATACGCAGAAAATTCTGGGCGGTGGAAAGTCCGAGCTTGGGGCTGTGGAGAAAGAGAGAGTCGTTCTCGAATACGTGCTTTTTGACAGCGTATGCGTGGGCGGCAATGATCGGAATCCTTGCCGTGAGCTGTATGCTCTGACGTATGACGTTCTCGAGGCTGTTGTCCTCGGCGCTGTCATCGTATGAATAAAGAGCAAGAACTCCGGACTGCAGTTTATTCATAATGTTCTTGGAGGGACAGCGAAGTATTACGTCCTCCGTGAAGCGCTCCGGTAAATGGGCGTAGGAGGATACAAGCTCGTTGTACATGGCAAGCTGCTTTTCTGTGGGCAGTTTTCCGAAAAAGAGAATGTAGGAACACTCTTCAAATCCGTAGCGATCCTCGCGGCAGTAGCTCTCGACAAGGTCGTCAACGTCGTAGCCTCTGTAGTAGAGCTTACCGGGAATCGCTTCCTTTTCGCCCTCGTTCATGATGTATCCGTGAACAAGACCGACTTTCGTTACTCCGGCAACAACACCTGTTCCGTCGGAATTTCGCAGTCCTCTTTTCACGTTGCCGCTTTCAAACGCCTCTCGGGGAATTGTGTAGGTCTCGCGGCAGGATTCGGCGAGTTCGGATAGAAATTCTGTATTGAGTTCTTCGTTCATCATATTATTGTCACCTTCCGAATATTATTATATCAACGATAATAGTATACCACAGAAAAACTGAATTTGCAAGAGGTAAATGAGAATTATGCAAAAAATTACTGAAACCCAACGAAAATGTATGCTTATGCGAATTATTTCGCTTGCTTGCTTCATTTTTGTTCTCGTTGCAGCACCCTTAATGGCAATGCTTATCAACGGAATGCCGACTGACGAAGTTGACGGCGAACCTGTTGATATTGCGAAAACCGCCGTTGAGATTTCCGTAGGCACAGAGACCGAAAATGACGCGGCACAGAAAACCGAAAACACCGAAACAACCGGCAGTGAGGAGGAAATGCAGCAGTCCGAAACCGAGGTTTACAAGCCGACTCTCAGCGAAAGCTATATGCTTAAAGAGCTTTTCTCGAATGTTGTTTTTGACGACGACAGCGACTACGACACAAAAACAAACGACAGCAAGCCGGAAAACAATGCGGTGTCCGAAACGCGGCAGACAACTCAGCCGACAGAAGAGACGAAGCCTCCCGTTAAAGACCCCGACAATGCGGTTGTCCGACCGGAGGATAACACTCAAACAGACAAACCTCAATCTGACAAACCGCAAACAGATAAACCTAAGGATGAGACCCCCGAGACTTCAAAGACAACTCCCGCAATAGTTACGGGAAGCTCAAAGGGCAGAATAACGACCGTGAGAGTGCTTGATTCGGCAAGCGGCACTGTTTCTACCCTTGACCTTGACGAATACCTTGCGCAGGTAATTATCTCCGAAATGCCCTCATATGCCGGTGACGAAGCGCTGAAAGCGCAGGCTGTGGCATCGAGAACCTTTGTAATAAACAGAATCGTCAACTCTTCGACTCACGACAACGCAGATGTCTGCACAAACCCCGGTCACTGCCAGGCGTTTCTTGAAAAAAATGCTTTTATCGCAAAGTACGGAAACTCCGGACAGCACTATTACGACAGAGCGTATTCGGCGGCAAAGCAGACAAGCGGTCAGATAATCACGTATAACGGCTCTCCGATAACCGCGGCATATCATGCCTCCAGCGGCGGCAGTACAATGTCGAGTGCGGATGTTTGGGGCGGAAGTCTTCCTTACCTTGTTTCGGTGTCCTCGCCTGAAAAGGACGACCCCGAGATGGTTTCGCTTATAAGTGCGCATAAGACCTATTCCAAAGAAGAATTTATCAGACGACTCGTTTCGGCAGGATATTCGTCGGCAGGGGAGTATTATGACAGTGATTTCTCCGAATTTCTCGGCACCGCCGTCCAAACGTCCTCAGGAAAGGTTGACTATATGACGGTCGCCGGTGAGTATATCAGCGGTCAGAAACTCAAGAGCGTTTTCTCGCTTCGATCAACGTGCTTTACGGTAAACTACGACGCTGACAACATAACGTTTGTTTGTCTCGGCTACGGACACGGAGTCGGAATGAGCCAGCTCGGTGCCTGCACCATGGCGAAGCAGGGAAGCTCTTATACCGATATTCTTACGCACTATTATACCGGCGTTGAAATAACGGTGTGGTAAAAATAAAAGAAAGGTGAGGTGAAAAATATGTTTACGACAAAAAGAAGAATTGCGGCATTCTTTCTTGCCGCATCAATGCTCTGCACCCTGTGCGCCTGCTCTAAGAGTAAAACCGATTCCGCAAGTATGTACCTGAAGTCCAAGGGCTACGAGGTTACAATGGAGAGCGACAGCGACTATCCCTGCTTCAGCGCAAAGGATTCGAGCGGACTTCCCAATCTCTCTTACGTAGAATGCAAGGATGAAGAGGACGCTCTCATGCTCTTTGAGAACGACAAGGAAGTGATAGAGAACAGCTATTCCGAGGTAAATACCGGCAACGGAGAGGACAGCACATATGCCTACGGTGAGGCTGACGGAGTTGTCTGCAAGACTGTTGTGAGCGGAAATGTTGTTGTTTTCGTCAATTACGAAAGCGGCGACGAGGATACCGTAAACGATCTTCTTCGCGGTATGGGCATAAAATAATCGCAGTACTTAATGTTTGAATTTGCGGCAGGTGCGGAATTTCTGCTTCTGCCGTTTTTTGTGAAAAATCGGAAATAACTGTTGACATTTATACCTCTTTGTGGTATACTGACATGGTAAATGAGGCGTTGTTGTGCAAAAATAATAAAATCAACGTGAACAAGGAGAATTACAATGTGTGAAAAACTTTACAACAATATAATGCTCCCCGATGAATGGCCGCCGAGATACAGCGCACAGACACTGCAAAACAAGCTCCCCGTTCCGTACCTCGAAACGCCGCCAGATGTTATCGATATCACGGTTGGCAGACAGCTTTTCGTTGACGATTTTCTTATAGAATTGCATAACCTTTATCCCGTTTGCCATAAGGCGAAAAAGTTCGACGGAAACCCCGTTTTCAAGCCTGAAACTCCTATGGAAAAGTATGAGCGGCTTCCTTGCGCCGTGCCGAAAAGCGGCGGCGTGTGGTGGGACAAAGACGAAAAAATAATGAAAATGTGGTATGAGGCGGGATGGCTTCATAAGATGGGCTATGCCACAAGTAAGGATGGTATACATTGGGAACGTCCGAACCTCGGCATCGTCGGCGACACAAACGAAATTCTTCCCGAAAGGGCAGCCCCCTCCGAGGACGGCAGGATACGTCAGTTCCGCCCCGATTCCACGACGGTTTTCATTGATTATGATACCGACAAACCCGACGAAAGATATAAGCTCTTTATGCGAAACCCCGGATTTGACTGTCCCGGTATAGCCGCAGTTTCGGCAGACGGCATTCATTGGAACAAGGCGCGCCATACAGTAACGCAGGGCGACCGCAGTACGATGTTCTATAACCCGTTCCGCAAAAAGTGGGTTTACAGTATAAGATGCGCGTGGTCGGGACTTCGTTCGAGAGAGTATGCCGAGTGCGACGATTACCTCGAAGGTGCCGACTGGACCGGCAAAAACGTAAAGTGGCTTTGCGTGGACAGCACCGATAAACCGAATGCTTATATCGGCGATAAGCCCGAGCTTTACAATGTTGACTGCGTGGCATACGAAAGCATTATGCTCGGAATGTTCCAGATATACTACGGTCCGAACAACAGAGTCGGATTCGAGACCGGTGCTCCGAAAATAACCGAGCTTGTCGCAATGTACAGCCGCGACGGTTTCCATTTCTCGCGTCCCACGAACGAGACCTTTATAAATGCCTCCATGGTTCGCGGAGAGTGGGACAGGGGATATGTGCAGTCGGTCGGAGGACTCTGTACGATTCATGACGACGAGCTGTGGTTTTACTACATCGGCTTTGCCGGAGACGAAGCGGGCGGCGGAAAGGGAAACCCCAACGACTGCCAGTTTGATACCATGTATGCAAACGGTGCAACCGGTATTGCGAAGCTCAGACGTGACGGCTTCGTTTCCCTCGAAACGGAGAATGACGGCGAGATAATCACGCGCAAGCTGACGTTTAAGGGGAAGAAGAATCACTTTTTCATAAATGCGGAAACCGAGGACAGAGGCGGCATATCCGTAAAAATCCTGAGTGCCGACAAAAAGACCGTCATCGCCGAAAGTACCCGGTTCACGGGTGACAACACACGCGCAGAGCTTGATTTCGGTGATTTCGATCTTTCCAAACTCGAAGGCGAGACTTTCCGTCTGCATTTTTATGTTACGGCAGGTAAAATATACTCTTTCTGGTTCAGCGACTCCGAAAACGGAGAGAGCGGCGGATATGACGCCGCAGGAAATGTGAACGCATAATTTCCTAAGATATAAGGTTTGTAAAGCGGTTCGGCGAAATGTGTCGCCGAACCGCTCATTTTGCCGTCAAAGATGAATACAAAGGTAAAAAGAGGCAAACTTTTGGGCTTTTTACTTGACAAAAACGGCGCAAAGTGATATACTGTAGTGTAAAATAAATGGAGTAGCGAAGATTTTCAGAAATGAGCTGTAAAGGAATTTCCCGATTATGAATATACATTTTAAAGGCGACGATATCGACCTCAATATGTCCGAAAAGGGAAGCGGAAATGCGGTGCTTCTCCTCCAAGGGTGGGGGACAAATACCGCAGTGTACGAAAGACTTACGGAGTCAATGAGCGCATATTGCAGAGTTATTACATACGATATCCCCGGCTTTGGCGCAAGCAGTGAACCGTCGTTTGCGTTTTCGACCGATGATTACGGCGACTTCTCACTCGCTGTTCTCGAAAAACTCGGTGTGAAAAGCGTGTCGCTTGTAGGACATTCGCACGGAGGAAGAACGATACTCAACCTTCTTACAAGAAAAGAGCTTCCCGTGAAAGTAGAAAAGGCGGTGCTTGTTGACAGCGCCGGAATTGTGCCGAAGAAATCCCTCATTCAAAAGCTCAAAATCAGAAAGTATAAACTCGGCAAGGCAATTCTTTCCGCAAAACCGATAAAGGCACTGTTTCCGAACGCACTTGAGAATTATAAGAACAGCCACGGCTCTGCCGACTACAAAACGGCGTCCGAGATAATGCGTGCGAGCCTTGTAAAGGTAGTGAACGACGACTATACGGAAAGACTTTCGACAATCAAAGTACCGACGCTTCTCATATGGGGCGACCGTGACACCGCAACACCTATTTCCGACGCACATATTATGGAAAAGAGCATCGGCGACTGCGGACTTGTTACAGTTGCCGGAGGTTCGCATTACAGCTTTTTGGACAATCCCAACCTCGTTTACGGCGCACTCCGCGCATTTTTCCGCGGCTGACACCGAAATACCGAAAAACATAAAAAGGAATGGTTACGATTATGATATTTAAGATCTTGTTGCCGATT
Source organism: uncultured Eubacteriales bacterium (assembly GCA_934502885.1). Taxonomy (GTDB): domain Bacteria; phylum Bacillota; class Clostridia; order Oscillospirales; family CAG-382; genus CAKSUT01. The sequence continues at coordinate 145,727 of CAKSUT010000004.1, forward strand.
CTTGCGCTTATGTCGGCGGCTGAACTGCTGTTGTACTATACGCATATGTTTCAGCTCAATTCCTATATGGCAGTCAGGCAGATGCGTTGGGTTCGCGCGAACACGTTGTTCGGACTCGTTTACCGCATCATTATACCTATTGTCATTGCGGTGATGCTTGCGTTTTTTCACGTCGGCACATCGGTGTTTTTCGACTGTGCGGCGGCAGTGCTTTCGGTTTTCCAGATTATTCTTTGCTTTCCCGGAAAAGCCAAAAAGCCTCTCGTATTCACAAACCGCGCAATACGCCTTTTGGCGACGCAGGTTATCGTTTCTGCGCTTGTTGCGTCACTCGCGGAGACATTTGTCACGCATGACAGAACCTCGGCTTTATTTATCGTGTCCGCGCTCTCCTTTGCCGTGGTTCTCGCGGCAGGCGCGATAAATCTTCCGATAGAGAAACGCATACAGCAGGGATTTATAAATAAAGCAAAGAAAAAGCTTGAGTCTATGCCGAACCTTGTTGTTATCGGTATTACGGGAAGCTACGGCAAGAGCAGTGTAAAGCATTGCCTTGCGAAAATACTCTCATCGAAGTATAACATTCTCATGACTCCCGGAAGCTATAACACGACGATGGGCGTTGTGCGCACGATAAACGAAATGCTGACTCCGGCGCACGAGATATTCATATGCGAAATGGGCGCAAAGGCAAGAGGGCAGATAAAGGAAATATGCGACATAGTTCATCCGAAATACGGCATACTTACGTCGATAGGCCCTCAGCACCTTGAAAACTTCAAGAGCATCGAGAACATCATAGCCGCAAAATTCGAGCTTATCGACGCACTTCCGCACGACGGCGCAGGATTTGTAAATTTCGATAACAGGTACATAAGAAACCACAGTGTCGCAAACGTGCGCACGGTCAAATACGGAACGACCGGCGACTGCGACTGCTTTGCGGAGAATCTTTGCGTGACTTCGACCGGTACGGATTTCGATGTCCGCTTTAAAAACGGCGACATATCGCTTTCCACAAAGCTTGTGGGCCGTCACAACGTGCTCAATATCACAGGCTGTGTCGCGGTAGCAAAGTATCTCAGTCTTTCGGATGAGGAAATAAAGCTTCCGGTGAAGCGCCTTGAGTGTACTCCGCACAGACTCCAGGTGACTCCCATGGGAGGGGAGATAACGCTTTTGGACGACGCTTTCAACGCAAATCCCGACGGCGTAAAGGCGGCGCTTGAGGTGCTTTCGTCATTCGACGCAAAAAAGATACTCATAACGCCCGGAATGATCGAACTCGGAAGCGTACAGCATGAAGAAAACCGTAGGTTCGGCGCCGAGGCGGCACGTGTCTGCGATAAGGTGTTCCTCGTCGGAAACGCCGTCACGGCAAGCATACGCGAAGGACTCGAGTCAGAGAATTATCCTTCGGACAGCATTGTCTCGTCGGCGGCTTTCACGGACGCTTTTTCCGCGGCAAGAGCTTTGTATCCCGGTGAAAAGAAGGTCATCCTTATTGAGAATGACCTCCCCGACAATTACAGATAACTTCCCGACGGCGGCGTGGACCGTCTGTCATGAAACTATACGACAGTGAAAGGAATGGTTGCATATGTCAATGAAAATAAGAGTCGGCGTGTTTTTCGGAGGAAAAAGCGTCGAACACGAAATTTCCGTAATTTCCGCAATGCAGGCAATCGCCGCACTTGATATGAGTAAGTACGATATAATTCCCGTCTACATATCAAAAGACGCGAAGTTCTATACGGGAGACGTCGATGTTGCGGGAAAGATAGAAAGTTACAAGGATATCCCTGCGCTTATATCAAAGCTCACGAGAGTAAATCTCGTAAACGACGGCGGAACCGTGAAGCTTGTAAAGTATCCCGCACCGCATTTTTCAAAGGGCGAGGTTGGAGTAATAGACGTTGCGCTTCCCGTTGTACACGGTACAAACGTTGAAGACGGCAACCTCCAGGGATACCTCCACAGCATGGGCGTGCCTTACTGCGGATGCGATGTGTTGTCGTCCTCTCTCGGCATGGATAAACTTGCGCAGAAAGCCATAATGCGCTTTCACGGACTTCCCGTTCTCGACTGCGTGTGCAGAACGGCTCTTGAGTATACAAAGGATAAGGACGGCGTTATAGCGGCAATTGAAAATCTCGGATATCCTGTTATAGTAAAGCCCGTAAACCTCGGCTCAAGCGTCGGTATCGGCAAGGCGAAGGACAGAGAATCCCTCGAAGCGGCTCTCGACAATGCTTTTACGTATGCGGATAAGGTTCTCACAGAACACGCAGTGGAACATCTCAGAGAGATTAACTGCTCCGTCCTCGGAGACTCGGATTTTGCCAAAGCGTCCGTTTGCGAAGAACCTCTCGGTTCAGGCGAGCTTCTTTCGTTCGATGTGAAGTACGTCAAGGGCGGCGGAAGCAAGGGTGTAAAAACTGCGCCGTCCGACACAAACAAAAAGGGTATGGCAAACCTTTCGAGAAAGTGTCCGGCGGAAATACCGGAGGAGCTTTCGGAAAAAATACGCGCCTATGCCGTCGAGACCTTCAAGTGCCTCGGCTGTTCGGGAGTGTCGAGAATAGACTTTCTCCTTGACTGCGACGATATGAACGTGTACGTAAACGAAATAAACACAATTCCCGGTTCACTTTCGTTCTACCTTTGGGAGGCGACGGGAATGCCCTTTGCCAAGCTTCTCGACGAGGTTATAAGCCTTGCTTTCAAGCGTGACAGAAGAGAACGGGAGCTTACGTATTCCTTCGACACAAACGTCCTTTCGGGAGCTTCCATTCCCACGGGAAAAAAGTAATACGCGAACATTATGTTTTTACGCAGAGACGACAGCAATGCCGTCTCTTTTTTTAATATAAGAAAAAGGAGCTTCCGAAGAAGCTCCTTTGCCGGTTTGCTTATTTTCCCGAACCGAAATATGTTTTTACAAGTGCGAGATCCGATATAGTCACAGCTCTGCTTTCGTCGATATCGACCGCTTGCTTTACGAGCTTTGACATATTTGGGTCAAAACCTCTTATTACCCTTATAAAGTCGTCAACATCGACCTTTCCGTCACCGCATTTGTCGGCAACGGCGGATTTGATGTCGCCGGGAATGAGGAATATTTCTCCGAGGTCAACGTCGTTGCCGTCTATCGTAAAGTCTGTGCTTGCGCTGATGTAGCCGTTCTTCACTAAGTTTAACGTGTAGCTTCCGTTCTCGAGGACCGTCGAGAACACGATAACGGTGCGGTCGTTGCCGTTGTCGGAGAGTCTGCAGCTCTTTTCTGTTGTCTGTACGACGGGTTCGGACGCTCCTTTGCGTGTTACCGTAATTTCCGCTTCACTGTTGTAGCCCGTCTCGGTGTCATCGTAGTAGCTGTCGGAGATTTCTCTTTCGATTGCGAAACCTGCTGTGAAGTTGTAGGCAGCCTCAGCACCGAAGATCGATCTTGTCGGCTGGAAGTAAACGTCAACGCTCGCCGCCATGGGGGCGTACATATAGTAACCATCGCAATATACACCCGAAAGCGTTTCATTTGAGAGAGAGAGTCCGGTGTCGGCAAAGTCTGCCGCTGTGAAGAGCGTGAGAGCAGTTGCCGCATCAAAGCCGTCGGAAACGGTGAACACAATCTCCGCCACCTTTACGGGAGAAGTCTTGCCGTTGATGCTTGAGCCGTTGGAGGCGATCCATGTGTTCTGATAGATACCGTCTGCGCTGTAGTATGTGCCGAAGCCGCCGTCTGCCTCGCTGACCTTGCCGTATTCGAGAACGGCGTCGGAGAAGGTTGCGGCGTTGAGCAAGAGTTTATCTGTGTCATACTTGAATCCGAACGAACCGTAGGACGCCTCAGCACCGCTGAAGGTGAGAGTAAGAGTATAGGTCTTTGAGGCTTCACTGTACACTCCGCTGTAGCTGTACGTAGCCTTGAGTGCATTTGTACGTACTATTGCGAAGCTTCCGCTCTCAAACAGTGTGAAGTAAATGTAATCCTTGTCCTCAGTGAAATCAACTTTTGCGATCTCTCCGTCCGCTCTGTAGAGTCTAAGAGCTTCGCCGACGGTGAGGGTGGGGAGAACATCTTTGGAAAGTTTTATGTTTATTCCGTGAGGGAATTCTGTAACGTCACTACCGCCGGACGAAACTCCCGTGAGAGTGAATGCGTATTCGACTGACGCACCGTTTATGACAGCAGGATCGTTTGCCGCAAATTCGTTTGCAGCCTGTACAAACGCCGTTGTCTCATAATTAGACTTTGCAACAGAGGAAACAAGTATCTTCACTGCGCCGGAGTTTTCGATATTTGAATTGTCAGCAAGCTCGGGCTTTATTTCCTTCCATACTGCGTATAGCTTCATGTTTCTTGCAGGCATGGGGAGACTGAATGCACCTTCTTCGGCATTTGCGTCCTCACTCCAGCCGACGAGAATGCTGTTGTATTTTCCAATACCCGTTGAATCGGGGAGCGTGACCTCGTTTCCGTCGTAAACGCTCATATCCGAGGGTACCTTTCCTTTTCCTCCGTTGAGATCAAATTCGATATCGTAGAGCGAGGCGAAGTTTACAGCGTGCGTTCCTCCGCTCGGAATTGTGTAGACATCCTCGGCAATCGGTGTTGCCTTTACACCGTCGATAAGTACATCTTTACCATTGTCGGAGACAATTCTGTAACCGATAAGACTTCCGTCCTCACCGTATTCAGGCTCAACAGTACCCTCGGGCTTATACGTTATGAGAGTTGTTCCATCAGCTTCAACATACTTATAGCCTTCAATGTCATTTCTTACTATAAATACCGCCTCGCCGGTGACGCCTCTCTTGCTTGCGCTTCCGAAGGTTGCGCCGCTGAAATTGCCGCCGGATATTACGTAAACACTGTTTCCGTCAACATAGTTCGAGCCGTTGTCGGTTGCGCAGCCGTGATAAAGCGTGCCGTTTTTGACTGATCCGCCGTAAAAGTGAACGGTTACGTTGCCTTCAATTCCGTCCTTGGTGTTTACGCCTGTGTAAATGTTGCCGACAGAACCGTCGTAGATGTTTATGTTCACATTTCCCTTTGTGATGCTTTTGTTTTTAGTGTCGCCGCCGTGGCTGCCTGCATAAATCGTTTTTACGGAGCCGCCTTTGACGTTGATTTCGGTGTCGCCGGTTATTGTGACGCCGCTCCAGGTTGTGCCGCCGAATATTTGCTGAATCTCGCCTCCGAGAATTGTGATAACCGCTTTATCAAACGTTATCGCACTGCCGCCGCAGTAGATGAGCATATTCTGACTCGGATGATCGCTTTCCGACTTGAAGTTTTCGCCTATCGTGAGATTATGACCATTGTAGAATATACCCTGATCCCAAATCTTACCGTCAAAGTACTTTTTGTATGTGAGAGCGTCTATTGTGAGATCACCCCTGAGGGTCATACTTCTGCAATAGTTTAGAACAGGAGATGTGCCGTCGATACCGATTATCGTGAGAGGCTTTCTTCCGTCTATGTCTGAAAGCTGGTTGCTTGAGTCAAGAATCTCTTTCTCGCTGTTGAAGCGAACACTTCCGCTTATTGCAACCGTACCGCCTTCCGTGCCGAGTGCCGCAACCGCCGTATTGACATCTTTGTATGCAAACCTTACCTCTCCGCCGTAGGTGATAATGCCGCCGCCTTCCTTTACGAACGCAAACTTCTCACCGTTGATGTCGTATACAACGGGAACAGTTTCTTCGCCGGTTGCCCACGTTACCGTGATTTCACCGTTTGCAGCAGGCGTGTAGAGGAACTTACCGTCAGTTTCGGGAATAAAGCTTCCGTTGACTTTCGGGAATTTTTCTCCGACGGGCGTGAGAATGAAGGTCTTTCTGTCTCCCTCTTCATAAAGGGTTACGATACCTCCGACTGCGGAATAAATCTTATAGTCAACGACTGTCTCTGCTTCGGAGGTAAAGGTGTAGCCGGTAATTCCGCCGTTGAATATTACGGAGATTGTCGGATCGCCCTCAAGGACGGTTTTATCCGCCTGGTAGGAGATTGTTTTGCTCGATATCACATCTGCGTTTACTTCAACGCAAATATCGGAGCCGACTGTACCCTTTTCTGCAAAGCCGAGATTCAAGTATCTTGTGCTTCCACCGTTGAAGATGACTCTTACAAAATTGCCCGGAGCAAGTGTATTGTATGCGCCTGCAACGTGGAAGGCATCGAAAGAACCGCCGTTTACGGTTATCGTCTGATTGCCGTCGCCCTTTCCGGTATACGACGAGGAGGCAAAGTAAACAAGACCGCCGTTTTCGGTATCAACCTTGAAGTTTTCGCCGAAAGTAATGTTTGACCAACCGTTGAGGTATTTTGCAAAAGCGGATTTCGGAATTTGAAGTGTGAAGTTGTCGAGGACGGTATCACCCTTGAAGCCGAATGTTCCGTCTATGCCGAGTACTTCGCTTCCTGAAAGACCTTTTATTGTGAGCTTATCTCTACCTGCTGCGTCAACAAACGCCGACTCATCACCGCCGGTAAGCGTTACGTCGCTTGCTAAAATTACGACACCTTCCGCACCGCCGAGTGCCGCAACAGCATCTGTAAGATTATTGAACGTATAGTAGTTGCTTCCGTCAATATTAACGGGGCTTGTCTCGGATACGAACGCCGTGAGAACCTCGTCTATTACATACGCCTTTGGATCGGTGTCAACTGCCCACGTTACATTGAGAACCGTCTGTGCGTCCGAAGCGTCGGGAGTATAGTAGTATTTGCCGGACGCATTTGCCGCTACTTTAACTCCGTTTACCTGCGGAACTTCGAGAGAATTTTCTGGAGTGAATATGAACGTAGGCTGTTCAAGTCCTCCGAGATTTACAACCTCGACGTTTCCTCCGTTCGCCATTTTTACAACAACGCTGAATTTGTCGGAAACAGAGAAACCGTATGTTTCGTCAAGACCGTTTCCGATAATAAGTGTTGATTTACCCTTAACATCAATGTTGTTGAGATTAAGTGCCTGACCATTGGCGAATGTGCCGCCGTAGATCTCGCCGAGAAGATTTCCGTAAAGTGCACCGTTTGAGCGGTGACCGAAGTTGATACTTGCTTCGGTGAAATCACCGCCATATATGCGCGACTTCATTGTGTACGCAAGACCTTCCGTGCCGATATAACCGGCATTACCAAAGTTTATCGTGCCGTATTTGCCGCTTTCGATTGTTACGTCGAGATTTGCGGAATGGTTTCCGCCGCCTCCCGAAAGCTGAAATGAGTTGCGCATTTTTACATTTTTTCCTATTTTGAAAACCCTAGAGTCTGCCTGAAGAAATCTTTCGCTTCCGTCGAGCGTGATGTTCTCTATCACAAGGGGCGTCCAGTTGTAGAGCTCCTTCGTCATGTTCCAGACTGCGTTTTCATCGTAACCGCAAATTGTTGTTGTGCCGCTTCCTTCCCAGTAATCTCTGAGATGTCCGCTGTATTCGCCGACAACCACTACCTTGCCGCCGATTGCTTGTGTGACTGCCGTTCGTATGTCGTCAAAGGCGTACTTTGCCGTGCCGTCACCGCTGATTTCAACAAGACCGCCGCCATCCTTTACGAAAGCAGTTTTTACGCCGTCAATTGTGTAAACCTGGGCAGAGCCTGCGGCATCTATCCACGTAACGTTATATGTGCCGGGAGTACCTGCTGCAATTTTGCCGCTTGTCGAAAGGATACCGTCAACAAGAGCTGCTTTTCCTTCATCGGGAGTAAGTACGAAGTCTGTTCCGTTAAAGGAAACAGTGCCGCCGACACCGGACTTGATAATGTAGTCGTAGCCGTCCGCAATCGTGAACGAATAATTACTGTCGAGACCACCGCCGATTATTGCCGCAGTAACGCCGCCGACTTCTGTTACGTTCGAGAGAGATATAGCAGTGTTTTCCGCAAAAGTGCCGCCGTTTATTGCAACGACAACAGAACCGGGAACGGTCGTTTCCGCGGTGCTTCCGCCGTCGATTACGGTGGCTCCCGTAAAGTCGCCGCCGTTTATTGTGAGATAATGGTTTGCACCTGCGGTAGTTGTTGCCGTATTGCTTCCTGCGTATACCTTGGTATAAATACCGCTTTCTATTTTGAGATTGCCGCCGTGCGGAGAGCCTGCACCGCCGCCGTATACGTTTGCAAATGTACCGTCAATACCCTCGCCTAAGGTTATTTCTTTGCCGTCGCCGGTGAAGGAAAAGTTATTTGCGTCAATGGCGATGTTCTCAATAAGAAGCTTGCCCCACGGATGAATGATGTTTTTGAATATCCAGAGCGCATTATTGTCCGCACCGCTTATCGTAAGCTTCGACGGCCAGTTGTTCGGTATCGAGAGATCGTCCGTCACCTCTCCGACAACAACAAGTCTTATCGCTGACTTATCGGTGTTCGCCTTGCAGGCGTTGAGGAAAGAATCGAACGCATACACAGTGAGACCGTCGACATCGCAAACGCCGCCGTCCGCCTTTACAAAGCCTGTTTTCTCACCGTTCACGAAGTAGAAGGAGGGGGCGGTCGAAGTCTCCGCATCCTTCCACTCAACGCTAAAGGTCTGCGTTGAGGATGCAACAGAGGGAGTAAAGGTGCAGTTTCCGTCAGAATCGGCGAGCATTGCCGTTCCGTTTACGAAAGGCTTAAGTCCCTCGTCGGGCGTGAGTTTAAATGTAGGTGTACCGCCGAAGTCAGCCTGCTTGGAGATGGATACCTTGCCGCCGACGGCAGACTTTATAACGTAGTCAATATCCGCAGAACCTATCGTGAAGCCGTCAGCCATGCCGTTATTGAACACAACCGATACCTTGCCTGTGGGCCTTGCGTTCATGTTGTTCAGCACGACTTTTTTATTGGTGAAGGTTCCGCCGTTTACGAAGAGGTTTACGTTTCCGTAAATGTTCCTTTTGTCGTTGCTGAAGCCGAGATTGATGTATGCGTCTTTGAGCGTAATATCGTTTATTACAAGCTCCGCAAGTGCGGGAGTCGCAGAGTCGGCAGAACCGTAATCCGCATAACCGCCCACATTGAGCTGAACAAGCTCAACTCCGGAAGAGTTGAACGTGGTTCTTCCCTCGGAGACCTTTGTGGTTGTGCTTCTGTAGTAGATACCACCGCCGGTGGAGAATCCTTCTCCGAAAACCGTTTCACCGCCGCCGCAAATGTACTTTGCACCCGTGCAGTTAAGCTTGAAATTCTCGAGAGTTACCGGACCGCCGCTGAAAGAAAGCGTGTGATTGAAGTTAAGAATTGCGGCTTCCGTGTCACCCTTTATGAGAACGTGGCTTCTGCCGGCAACATCGGAGAATGTGCCGTCACCGTTTGTTGTCGGGTCGGTTACTTCGCCGCAAACCACGATAACGCCGCCGTTTTTTCCGAGTGCGGCAAATGCGCTCTTGAGCGTTGAATAGGTATTGTAGGTCTCGCCGCCTATTACGACTGTTTCGACAGCGGCAAGGTATACCGTGCTTTTTCCGTCAATGGAGTAAACCTCACCTGCCGCCGATACACCGACGATGCAGAACGGTATGCAGAGGATAATTGCGAGGATCAAACTGAGTATTTTATTTTTGCACATCAATGTTTTTTCCTCCTATGTCAATTGAAGTAGCTTTCGCCGAGAATGTTCGTTATTGCTTCGGCAAGCTTTGTTCCGAGAGCCTTTCCGCCGGCTGCGTCTGGGTGGAGTCCGTCTGTCGTTGTGAAGCTCCAGCCTGCCGTTGAAATGTAATGTACGTTATCGTTTGCGATCTCTTCAACTGCCTGCTTGATTACGGTGCTTCTTGCCTGTCCGTAGGGAACAACCGCGAATATCGGTGTGTTCGGAAACTTTGTAACGAGCTTTTCGAGAACCGCAATATAGCCTGCCTTGAAATCCGCCTCGGTTGCCGCACCGTCGTTTGTGCCGTGATTTACGACAATCGCACTTATTTCCGGGTAGGTAAGCTTTTTGCCTTCGAGAACATAATCGATTACGCCCTCGCACTTCGGTACGTTGCCGCTTCCGGACTTCGTGATACCGGTCGAGCCGTAGCCGGATGTAAATGAAACAGCACCCAAAAGTCTCGACGCCGTAAAGGGATATTCGCCTGTAGCGGAGTTTGCGCCGGGAGTCGAGCCTGTGCCGAGAACGTTTATACCCTCGGTTATGCTGTCACCGTAGTAGAGTATAACCTTGTTTGTAGGCATAATGCCGCTTACAGTACCGCCCTCGTCAACATTTGCTTTGTCGAATATAAAGCCGTCGCCGGTTGACCACTTGTTCGCCTGGTATTCGTAGAAACCGTCTACGATAATTCTTACCGTATGTTCCTTTGTCTTGTCGAGCCCGTCTGCGATAAGAGTTTTACCGACAAGGTTTGTGGAGATTCTTACGGGCTTTGCGCCGTCTATTGATACCGCAACCGTCGGCGCCTGCTGTGCCTTGCTTACAGTGGATATCGAAACGCTCGAGGTGTTCGCAACCTTGAAGTAAAGCTCGCTTCCCTGAGTGATTGTGCCTTTGTAGATGACGCCGTCAACCTCTTTGTCGTACCATCTTCCGACATACCCGTAATCGGAATCGGAGAGAGCCGCGTAGTTCAGCGTGTTGTAGTCGTCCTCGGTTTCGGGCTTTACCCATGTCACGGAAATGCTTACCTTAGCGTCGGTGACTGTGGGAGTGTAAAGATACTCATCACCGGTCTTTTCAAGGGGCGTTGTGCCGATGTAGGGAACGGCGTCAGACTTTGCCGGGATAAGCTTAAAGGTGGGGACACCGCCTATAGGAGCATTCTCCTTTATTTCGACAGTGCCTCCGACATCGGAGTTTACAACGTAGTTTACACCGTCGGCAACCGAGAAGCCTGCATACATACCGTTGTTGAACACAACCGTGTACTTTCCTGTGATTGACGTTACATTGTTAAGAACAATGCGCTTGCTTGTAAATGTGCCGCCGTTTACTATAGCGTTTACATTGCCGTATACGGGGAGCTTGCTGTTTGAGTAACCGAGGTTGATGTCATTCATTGTTGTACCATCGTTTACCGTGATCTGCGCAAGTGCAGGCGCCGTACTGTCGGCAGTGCCTATCGTGTTGTCTCCGCAAACGTTCATCTGCATGAATACGCCGCCGTTGTATACGGAAACAGCATTTGCATTTCCGTTGGTGTTGTTGTTGCGGATGTAAATAGCACCCGTCACCGTGCAGTCCTTCGTAAACTCTGTGTTTCCGCAGAGTCCCATGTACTTTGCGCCGGCGTAGGTCTGATTGAGCTTTATTTTGCCGAAGGTGGTGTCACCCTTGAGGTACACTGTATAGTTGAAGGTGTAAACCGAGTTGTCATCAGCACCCTTGAAGAGTACGTGAGAACGTCCGGCAACATCCTTGAATGCTGTGTAGTCGTCCTTTATGGGATCGGTTCCCTCGTCAAATTCGCCGCATACGATGACAACTCCGCCTTCAGTGCCAAGCTCTGTGAGGGCCGCCGTCATCGTAGAGAACGCCTTGTACTGCTTGCCGCCGTAGGTGACGACTCTGCTGTTGCCGTTTTCGTCTGCGTTTGCCGCAAATACTGTCTTTTTACCCTCAACCGTATAGCTTTCGGGATCCTGCTCTTCAATCGGTATTGCCGGAGGAGTGAACTTTCTGTAAAGCTTTGCGGTTTCTTTCGCAATGTATGTTCCGAGAAGCTCGTAGCCTTCCTTGCCGCAATGGAGATTGTCTATGGGCATGTAGGTGTCAATGTTTTCGAGCGTAATGCCGCAGCCGTTATAGTTGTCGATAACGGGGAGACTGTATTTTGCCGCAAGCTTGTTTACGACGTTTACAACACCCTCCATCTGAGCCGTCGAACGCTTTGTTGTAATGGGCGGCGTCATGAGTACAATCATCGCCTGATTCTTTGTCTTTTCCTTGCAGTACTCGATGATGCTTGCGTAACGTCCGGTGTTCGTGTCTGCGTAGTCTGTATAAGACTCAGCCGCCGTGTCGGCGTCTATTGTGTCGGTAAGACCGCCGTTTGTGCCGAGCATTATGAGAATAACGTCAGCGCCGGTAAGCGAAAGACCGCTCATCCTGTTCTGCCAGTAGGTGAAAGGCTGAATGCCGCAGTAACCGTTGTTGACCGTGGTAGCGCCTGTCTTCTGTGCAAAGAAGTAGGGATAGTTTTCCGCATGAACATTCATCGTGCCGGCAGGTTCGGAACCGTAGTCGCCCTCTGTGAGGCTGTCGCCGATGCAGATTACTTTTGCGCCTTTAAGGTAAGAAAAGAGCTTTTCGTCTGTGAGGTCTTCGGGATTGTCCTTGCTGTTATCAACGACAAATTCATATTCGCCGGAGGTAATCTCGTAGTACTTCCTTCCGCCTTCTGTCTTAATGTATACAACGCCCTCGGATTCGGATATCGGCTTTCCGCCCTCGGTGATGTATGCGCATTCGTTGTCAACGGGGAGAGAAAGTGTTGCGGAGGTGTTGGCAGGTACAGTACAATTATAGGTAAATACCTGTCTGTCGTCCGAGAGAGACCATGCACTCTTTATTGTGCCGTTGGTCGATTTGTAGCTTCCCTTTGCCCAGGTTATCGTGGCGTCGTCGTAGGACGCGTAGGTGGGCTTGAGTACAAAGTGGCGGTAGCCCTCGTTACCCTGCGTGTAGTCGTGGGTGATGCCGAGCGTGTCGGTGAAGAGCCATCTTGCCGGTGCGCCGAACACGTAGTGGTTTCCGGACATACCGTAACCGCCGTAGGTTTCCCAAATGGAGGTTGCTCCCTGATCCACCATATAAAGAAGCGACGGATAAGAGCTGTTCTCCATCATTCTCATTGCCGTGTCAAACTGACCGTTCGATGTGAGGGCAGGGTAGAGAATATTCATTCCGAGGAAGCCTACCGTCTGCTTGTAGCCGACGTTTGCAACAGACTGCGCAAACTCTTCGGCTGCGGCTTCTCTCTTGTCGTCCTCGTACATATCGTAGAAGAGACCCATTGCATAGGACGTCTGTCCCTTGCTCTTCGGGGTTATGCCGTTCGACTCAACGAAGTTGTCTCTCCACGCCTTTGCGAATTTGTCGTGAAGCTCTCTGTAGTATGCAGCATCTGCGGTTTCGCCTATCTTTTCCGCCATGTCCGCAAGAATCATGCAGCTGTAAGCGGAGAACGCAGTGCCGACCTCGGAATACGACATCTCGCGCCATACCCAATCTGAAGTACAGTATTCGTTTACGTAGTAACCGTAGTCTTTCTTACCGTTATTAGCGGCAAGATGGTCGCCGTAGTTTCCGTCGGGACGTACAAAGTAGGTCGCAACGTCTGTGGGATCGGTTGTGTTGGTAACTTTTTTTGTGAGAATGAAGTCGATCCACTTCTTCATCGCCTCGTAGTTGTCCTTTATTATCGTGACATCGCCGTATTGATTGTACATTTCATAAGGAATGATTATAAGGCAGTCCGACCAACCGGAAGGAGTCTTGGTTTTTGTTCCGTCGCCCGTCGGCGGTGTCTGCGAAGGGATAAGCTCCGGAATTGCACCGTCAGGAAACTGAGTTGCAACGGTCATATCCTCGAAGTTTCTGTAGTGATTGTAAACATTCGAGAAGTAAGACGCAATTGCGGCGAAAATCTGTGCGTCTCCCGTCCAGGTGTTTTTTTCTCTTGTCGGACAGTCTGTGAGCGTTGAAACAAAGTTGCCTCTTACCGACCAGAGAACGTTTTCGAGATAACGGTTAATTCTCGGGTTTGAAGTCTCGAGGTAACCTGTTCTCTCCATGTCGCTTGTGAGTACGAGACCTTCAATGCTCTCGAGGGGAAGCGGCTCAGTAAGTCCGGTTATCTGAATGTACTGGAAACCGTGATATACAAGATCAAACTCGACCGTTTCGCCGCCCTTATCGCCTCGGAATGTGTATTTGTCCGTTCCGTTGTGGTCAAGCATATAACTCATGAGAAGGGTATCCTTGCCTCTTTCGATCCACTCGCTGTATTCTATTTTGATTGTTGTTCCGGCTGGAGCTTCGGCGGTTATTCTTGATGTGCCGACAATGTTCTGATCGAAGTGGTAAACATAAACGTCGTCCGCTGCCTTTACAACCTTTGTCGGGTGGAAAACCATGGTGTTGCGCACGGGGTTCATGTTTTCTGCAACAAAGTTGTTGGTGATTGTGTAATTCGAGCTTGTGACGAACTTGTCGGTTGCGCTCACGGGCATCCACTTTGCGCTGTCGCTGTCGTTTTCACTCCAATCGTCGATCTTCTTTCTTGCGTCGATATGCTGACCGATATAGTAGCGGTCGGTTGTCGTCGGTCCTTCACGTGTGCCGAGCCATGTGGAGTCGGTGTCGATAACCTGCTTTGTGCCGTCGTTGTATGTGACGACAAGCTTTGCCTTGAGACCGACGTTTGAGCCGTAATTTGCGGCAACCGCACCGGCATTGTACCAGCCGTGACCTACCTCTGCCGCAACAGTGTTGTCACCGTCGAGAAGAAGATCGGTTACATCATATGTCTGATAGTAAAGCGTCGTTGTGTACTGCGACTTTCCGGGAGCCATGTAGTCATCACTCGCACGCTTGCCGTTCATGTACATCATTTGGTTTCCGGCGGCAGTGGAGTAAAGTCTTGCTTTGGCAACCTCGGAAAGCGGCTTTTCGAGAGTAAACTGCTTTCTGAAGAGAGCCGCTGAGAGGACGTTTGTTGAGCCGTCGGAGAGAAGTGTTCCGTTTCCGTCGATGAGAGAAGCGGAATTAATTGTACCGGTCTCGCCGCCTGAGTTGTGTTCATAGTATTTGCCGAATACCTTTGTTGCTCCGGAGGGAGCTGTGTAGTCGCAGATAAAAGTATCATTTATATATGTCTTGATATTGCCGTCCCTAAATTCAAGGCGCATATCAAAGGGCTGACCAACAGCCGCCGCACCGTCGGGAAATACGGAGGCGAGGGAGAAGGTCTTTATGTCCTTGACGTTCATCCCCGTGCCGAGGTAATGGCATCTGAGTGTGGGCTCGCTCGTTGTCGTGAGCGCAACCTGCCACATAAGTCTCTCGCTTCCGTCCTCGGCGGCAAAGAAGTTTATGCCGTAAGCTTTGGAGGTAACGGTGAGATTAATATTGAAGATACCCTCGGTGATGTCGTAATACGCATCCTTGGATTCGATCCATTTGTTGTCTGTGCCGAAGTCACCGAAGAGAGCGGTTTCAAATTTTGCAACTTCTGATGTGGGGATAGCTTCGCCGTCGCCGTTGTAGGAGATAACCGTCCAATAGTATTCCGTCTCGGGTTTGAGAGCGGCGGCGGTAGTTGCACCTTCGCCGTTCGCTTTGCCGTAGTATGCGTGGGTGTCGGAGGACTCAACCTTACCGCTGTCCCAAACGTCAAAGTCGCCGATTACGGCTTTCTCGTATGTGGATGCCACTCCGAGTTCGTATGCTGTCTGATGTTCGCCTCTCTTTGCGCTTTCGAGTACCCAGTTGAATTCGGGAACTGTAAAGTCAATGCCGAGAGGATTGTCTCTGTAATCTACCTGAAGGTTCATAACGTTTGTCCATTCGTAGTTTTCTTTGGATTTGTCGATGTTGGGCTTTATTGCGGCGATGTCCTCAACCTTGAGAACTCCGTCCTCGTTGATGTCCGCAAGATCGCGAAGCGCCGCAAACGCGGAGTCGCTGTTTAAGCCTCTCATCATTATTGCGAGATCTTTGATGTCGATTCTGCCGTCGCCGTTGAGGTCTCCGGCGAGGAGTGCTGTGGTGCGAAGGGTGAAATCGGCATTGGTTACCCTTACGCGCTTTATCGTGTGAGTGAGGTATCCCGTCTTGTCAATTACAACATTGTAGACTCCGCTCGGGACTCTTACCGTGTAATTGCCGGTCGAACCGTTTTCGGTAACGGTTGCCGAATACCGTTTTCCGCCTTCTTCAACGAAAGTAACGGTTGCCTTGTGGGATGTGTTGCCGTCCGTTTTGCCTTCCGTTAGGAAAGATCCGTTCACGGTAAACAGTTCTGAGGCGAATGCCGTGCCGGGCATGATCTGTATAAGTGACAGAATCATGATAAGGCTTAGCAGAAGCGCCGGGATTCTTTTGCCGTGTTTTTTGATGTTTTTCATAAACACCTCTCCTTTAAAAATTTGCAACCTATCGTCCGTCAGCGTGTTTTTAGCATATTCGGCACAGACGGACGAATAATCACGTATATCATTATAATACATATTGCATAAAAAGTAAATGATATTACTTGCTCTCTTCGCTTGATATTTTTTGCGGTTTTCCGCTTTAAGGACAATATCCGCTTATTTCTCGGTTTACTTCTTGACAAAAAGGCGATTGTGTTGTATAATATAATGACACGGTTATATAATCAACTACCTTACAGAAAGCGAGTAACAGCCATGGAAATGAAGAAGAAACTGAGAGCCGGAATAATCGGCGCAACCGGAATGGTCGGACAGCGTTTCATCACGCTTCTTGCGAACCATCCCATGTTTGAGATATCCGTACTTGCGGCAAGTCCGAGATCTGCCGGAAAGAAATATTCCGAAGCGCTCGGCGGAAGATGGAAGCTTTCGACGCCTATGCCGGAATGCGTTGCTGATATGACGGTATACGACGCCGCGGGAGATATCGAAAAGGTCGCCTCTATGTGTGATTTCACATTCTGTGCGGTAGATATGAAAAAGGATGAAATACGTGCGCTTGAAGAAGCCTACGCAAAGACCGAAACTCCCGTCGTTTCCAATAACTCCGCGCACAGAACGACTCCCGACGTGCCCATGGTAATACCGGAAATAAACGCCGATCACCTCGAGGTTATCTCCGCACAGCGCGAAAGACTCGGCACAAAGCGCGGCTTTATTGCTGTAAAGCCCAACTGTTCCATCCAGAGCTACGTTCCCATGCTCACGCCGCTTCTCAAATACGGCATCGAAAATGTCGTAGTCTGCACGTATCAGGCAATCTCCGGAGCCGGCAAAACCTTCCGTGAATGGCCCGAGATGATTGACAACGTAATTCCTTATATCGGCGGAGAAGAGGAGAAGAGTGAAAATGAACCCCTCAGAATATGGGGACACGTCGAAGACGGAAAGATTGTTTCCGCAGAAAAGCCGCTTATCACAACACAGTGCATAAGAGTTCCCGTGACCGACGGTCATACCGCCGCTTGCTTTGTAAGCTTTAAGAATAAGCCCTCCAAGGAGGAAATTCTTGCGGCGTGGGACAGCTTCTCCGGCGAACCGCAGGCTCTCGGACTTCCGTCCGCACCCGAGAAGTTTATCACGTACCATGAAGAGGACAACCGTCCCCAGACAAATCTCGACCGTGACATTTACGGCGGCATGGGCGTTTCCTGCGGCAGACTCAGAGAGGATAAAATGTTCGATTATAAGTTCGTCGGACTTTCACACAACACTCTGAGAGGTGCGGCAGGCGGTGCGGTGCTTATCGCAGAGCTTCTTGCGGCGAAGGGATATATCACAGCAAAGAACGACTGACCCCGGGTGGTATTCGCAGTGCTGCGTGCAACAGAATAAAGGTAAAAGATGTCTTGCTTTGTTTCGGCGGACATCTTTTTTGTGTTTGTGCGCTTTACTCTATTCCTGGCATACGCCCGTGGGTAATGTTGCACAAAAACCGCACTGTGAAACTGTGCAAATATACAATTTTGCGGAAACGGTGCCAATTCTGTGCAAATGTTCACAAATTTTGCTTGATAAATATTGCGGTTTGCTGTATTCTTACTCTGTCAGAAATGTGTTCTGAAAATACATATAAAAGGAGAGAAACAAATGCGCAAACTCATCAGCATGACACTTGCACTGCTCATGATATTCACAGCGGTGCCGGTACTCTTCGCCGGAGCGGCGTCTTATCAGGACGTTTTGCTTGCACCGGCAGCACTCAACGGTTACGTAAACGACGGACCTGACGGAAAGAATCTCACCGTCACACTTTCCGTAACCGACGAGCAGGACGGAATCGAGGCTCTTCTCGTTGAGCCGAATCCCGATTACGTTCCGCTTAACGAGTACAGCTGGCAGACAATGAGGACCGAGGGAACCTGTATCAATGCAAAGAACGTAAATGCGTATGATTACCATTACGTAATCTGCGATTATTACTTCGTTCCCTACGAGGGAAAAACCGCGCCTTCGATGTCGATAAGCATCCTCGGCTATAACAACGTACCGACCGGCGTTACACCAAAGCAGGTTACGGCTGCCTCTTCTCAACTTGTTGCTAACCGTTGGGCAAGAGCCGCAATGGATCTTTCCGAAGTCGTAACAAGCGGCACGGCGACCGAAACAAG
>CAKSUT010000005.1 GCA_934502885.1 uncultured Eubacteriales bacterium
GGAACGATCTATCTTAGGGCGAGGTACTATAGCCCCAATCACGGCAGATTTACTCAGCTCGACCCGGCAAGAGACGGGCTTAATTGGTATGCGTATTGCTATAATAATCCTGTAATGTGGGTGGATTATTGGGGGCTTAAGCCTGGAGATAAGTTTGATAGTGCCGACGATGCCGCTGTGGATTTTGGTAAGGAGTATAACGAGAAATCAATTGAAACAGATACAGAATATGGGGCTGTTATTTACAAAGTTACGGTTTATGGTACAAAAACTATTACATACAAAATTTTAGGTATTATACCAATTACAAAAACTGTTACCGATTATGATACCATTGTTGAGGAGTATTACACGTATTCAGAGCCGATTGAAGGTACTGACGAAAGCGTACCTGCTTCGAGTATTCCAGAATCTGATGATGCTTCAATTGAATATACTGAAAAAGCACAAATTCATACTCATGGTAGTTTTCACTATCGTGTACAATCGTTTAATTCTAGTGGGCAATCTGTGCGAACTACTGACTCAAACGGCTTTTCAAAGGATGATATTATAGTTGCAAGAATGAGGGGCGTAGATACATATGTCGTAACTCAATGGGGAGATTTGTTTAAAGCAACATATGGTGCTGATTACAAGGATAAGGGTTACCCTAAATCACCATATATGGAAAGTGTTTTTGCATACGATAAGAAGATAATTGAAATTTATGGTGGTCTTAAACGAATATAACGAGGTGAGTTCTGTGATAGTTAGAAAGAGCTATGTATACGTATCTTTGCTAGTTTTGGTGGTGGCTTTGTTTATTGGACTAAGGGCGAATCTTTGTCAAAATATTAAATACGTGATAATCTCCGAAGAATATGCCATGACTGAATACGGGAAATATTTTACGGAGCCGCCGGAGGTTGTGCCGGAATATCGTGAGGAATACGAAAAACCGATCGATTTTGCGGACCTCAACGAAAATAGCGCCGCCGAAACAGCAAAGTTTGTTCTCGAGGACTACTTCGGCAGTATCGGTAACCCCTCCGTGTACGTTTACCGTGACGCCGACAATAACGAATACGTCATGTTTGCGAAGAACGGAAAGAGCGATTCGTATGTGCGCATTGTCATGGACAAATTTTACGGCGGTATTGTGTCGGTCGACGATGGAAAGGGAGACTTAGACTTTGTACCGCCTGGCAGGGGAAAAGTCATAACCGTTGACGATGAGCTGTTCGACAAATTTGAAGCGTATTTCGATGAGGTCGGATACGACTCGGTTTCACCCTTGCCGATAAATGAAATCGACGAAGACAGAGCTTACGACATTATTATGAAGTACAGAGGCGACGCCGTAAGGGAAAGCATAAAAGGAGAGGCATGCATAGTGCGCCTTGCATCGAAGAATCAGTGCGTTATGCTGTATCAGGACAAGTACGGCGAGCGAATGTACAAATATGTTGTAAACACAAAAACGGGCGGCTTGGAAGATGTGAGCATGATTAAATGAGCCGTAAAGGACGGGGTGAGCGGTTTGAACGGTAGAATACTCTATTTTCTTCAGCATTCATACGAATGCGGCGAAGATTCCGAGTATGAGGTCACACACGATTTAGGCGTCTTTGAAACACGTGAAAAGGCTGAAGAGGCACTGGAAATGTATAAAAGCCTTCCCGGGTTTCGTGATTACGGAGACGAGTGCTTTTATATCAGTAAGATAAAAGTCGGGCGAAAGGATTGGAGCGAAGGCTTCATAAAGGCTTACTATTGATTTTCGCACAAGGAGTTGAATTGCAATGCTGTATCTGCTTGAACATTCACACCGGGATGAGTTTGCACCGGAGTATTTTGAAACGAAGTTCTTGGGAGTATTCGAGACCCGAAAGGATATCGACGAAGCGATAGATTTCTACAAAGAACTTGAGGGGTTCCGTGATTATCCCATCGAATGCTTTGTTGTAAAGGAAATGGAACTTGACAAGTGCTATTACACAGAGGGATTTTAGTTGCATTGGCATTTCAAATTACAAAGTTGTTTGTTTTTGAATATTCGCTTAGTCAAAGTTCAGCCTCTGTCGTAGCTCAAAGTGTAAGTATTGGTTTTGGGGCAAGTTCATACAAAGGTGTGGGAGGAAGCATTTCTGTATCTATAGACGTACTTGCTTTTTACGAGGGGCTGTTTTCATGAGTGTTAAGTTAAGACGATACCTCTCATGGTTAATCGACGATATTGTAATTTGGTCAGTAGTACTCTTCTTTTGCTTTGCAGTATTTAGAGTAGAATCGGAACTAATGCCTTTCTTGGAACTCTTAGGTGTATGTGGATTGTTTTTAAAGACACCGTATGCTTCGGCAGAAGTCTCGGAAAACGTATTACAGGATTGACCATTGTGTCAGCAGATGGTAATAGTGTCAGTACGCGACAGTTAATTTTAAGAAATGTCACGTTGCTGATATTTATGTTATCCGAGATGAAAGAAGTTCGTGCCGGAGAAATACGGCGCGGCGACAGATTGGCAGGCACAAGAGTGGAGAGAAAGTCTAAACAGAAAGGCTGATTTAAACACGTGGGGAGATCTGGTTCGGTCTCCCCATGAGAAAGAATACAGGTAATGTAACAACAACCTACACCTACTATATCGACGGCTTGAGAAAGTCGAAGAAAATCGGCACAGGCGAGACGAAATACTTCATCTGGTCGAACGGCAATATGGTGTACGAGTTCACGGCAACCGACGACACGACTTACTTCTTCGGTCTTCATCTCGTAAGCTCCGATGATTACAGATATGTCCTCAATGCTCATGGTGATGTTGTTGCTCTCGTCAACGCAAACGGAAATGTCGTAAGAAGATACGAGTACGACGCTTTTGGCGTTGAGCTGAATCCTGACGAGAACGACGAGAACCCGTATAGATATTGCGCTGAGTATTTCGATGTCGAGAGCGGTACAATCTACCTTAGAGCGAGGTACTATAGCCCAAATCACGGCAGATTTACTCAGATAGACCCGGCACGGGACGGACTTAATTGGTATGCGTATTGCGCTAATAATCCGGTGAGTAGGATTGACCCGAGCGGTATGCTGAGTATACCTAAAGTACAACCGGTAGGAGGTCCTGCTTTATCATCACCAAAGGATAAATGGAGGGCTGTTGGAAAAATCATTAATGCTCAAAAGGCTGCGCAACGAGCTGTCTGGAAAGCAGGAGCTGAGATATATCTTCGAGAAAAGAAAGGATTTGACGTTTCAGCTATGTTGCTTGAACATGCTTGTCAGGATGATCCTAAAGATCTAAGCTTCGGAAATGACTCTACGATTGCTAGTCTAATTAAAAATGATCCTGCTTTTAGCGAAGAACTAAATAAGGTTATGAGTAACAACAGCGATAACCTCTCATTTTCTGAAAATGAAGCACATTTGATTTCTTTTGAGGGTGGCACGGATCTGTACTATTCTCTTCACACTTGTAGTGTAACTTTTTCCAGCGTTAAACAGAGTGATGGTTCTTGGACTGTGAGCGTTCATGTATATGATAGATATGATTATACAGAATTTACTACAGCGATGGGCGGAAATGGTATATCCCTCGGAACAATTGCAAACGATGCGGCGCATGTTTCTCAGCTAACAGGAGCATTGACGGAGTACGATATAACTATTGACTTTGAGGTGACTTACAAGTGAGAGTAATGGCTTTGCTATTAACTATATTGGTCATAGGTGGATTGAGTTTTATAAGGGAAAAAGAAGAAGATATAGTTTACTGGTTCTGGGACGAATTATTCAAGATAAGAACTGAAACGGAATACGGAAGTGTCGGCAGAGATACGGTGCTTCTGTTTTGTGAGGGCAAATTTCAGATTCTGCGGCAAGGAGATGAAAATGTATTGGTGGTGTTCCAGATAAAGAAGAGTGGAGTCGCAGATATATTATTGCACAATGTCAATAAATACAAAACTCAGAATGATGTGCTGTATTTGACAAGCGAAGAGGGATTTGGGATAATTGATGCGGCAAGCTGTATCTGCAGACTGTATATCACTGTTCCCGAAGAAGAATATGTAAGTGGATACTATGTCGATAAGGACGGTGAAAAACATACGGTGAGCAGAAAGATAGAAAGCGATGCTGTTGAATATCTCGAATCGTATGACGAATTTACAATTGATGAAAGGGCAGTGTTTGATTTGATGATAAACCAAAGCTGAATAATTGCGTGTATAGCACTTTGTTTGGCTTAGTAAATTAACTGTCAGGATAACCTACACCGACTACATTTACGGCTTGATAAAGTAAAAAATGTCGTCTCACGCCGTTTGTGCTACCACGTTTGTGAAGAATGTCAGTGTACAATTCGGCGTGAGACGAGACCGCAAAAACACCTATTTCTTCGGTCTTTACCTCGTCAGCTCCGATGATTACAGATATGTCCTCAATGCCCATGGAGACGTTGTTGCTCTCGTAAACGCAAGCGGCACAATCACGAAGCGTTACGAATACGACGCTTTCGGAAACGAGCTGACGCCTGACGAAAGCGATACAAACCCGTATAGATATTGCGCGGAGTATTTCGATATCGAGTCAGGTACGATCTATCTTAGGGCGAGGTACTATAGCCCTAACCACGGCAGATTTACTCAGCTCGATCCCGCAAGAGACGGACTTAATTGGTATGCGTATTGCGCTAATAATCCGATAATGTTTGTTGATCCGTGGGGATTGTTGATTGAATTAGTTGGCACTGGTGACGAAGTGCAGGTGATTTGGCAAACTATAAAAGATATGTCGCATGATGCACTTGTTTTAACGCAAAAGACTGATGCTGATGGTAACTTAATTGATGTATATAAAATCACAATTGAAGAAGAAAGAGACGGTTCGTGTGTTAATGGAACAGAACTGGTGAGACGTTTGGTAAAAGCGATAAAACTTGTACAATTAGTATTACCACAGAAGCGTCTAATTATGAGAAAGATGTGAGTCCTTCTTCTGCTGTTAATGGAACCGGTAGTGATACAAGAATATATTTTAATCCATCATATGATCCGGATATATTAACAAAGAATCCTGAAACGGGAAATGTAAGGGATGCAAAGCGTCCTTCATTTGTTGGCTTAGCACATGAAATGGTTCATGCTGATAGGTCTATGAGAGGTCAAGCAATAAGTTACCTTGAAGTTGGGACATATAGGTATCAGAGTAATAGACTTTTTGACAATAATAGATATTATTTTCAATTTACAACCCAAAAAAGAAGTAAAGAGGAATTAGCCACAGTTGGGCTGAAATATCATAAAGCTGGTGACATCACCGAGAATATGATTCGGGCTGAACATGGCATTAATCTAAGGGGGGGCGTATTGATGAAAAAAGCTATTATTTTCTCATTGGGTGTAGTGCTGCTTGCAATACTCAGTATTTATAAAATGTGCGACACTGTCGGCGATGATAGGATCGCCGTTCTTATAACAGTAGGGTATGATGAAACATATTATTTCTCTCTTGAAGATGACAACATTTTGAAAGTGCGCTTCGGACATCGAAATGGGGACGATGCTTTAAGCGAGGATTTCGCTGTTGCCGCAACACCGCAAAATGTGAGGGAGAGAACTTTACGCAAGGAAGAAATGCAAGAGTTGAAAAAACTTGCAAAAGCGATTTGTGAAAATTGTGTGTCTTCAACGGATGTCGTAAAGGATGTTTGGGAGATTAGGGTGTTTTGTAATGATAAATTTGTCAGGCAGTGGATTTATAAGGATACAGATAGTGAAGTGCATGACTTGATTGACGAATTGAAAAGATTATCGCCAATTGAAATCAATATGAGGGGATTGTCGTAATACAGTGAGGATTGTTTTTCGTCAATGTAAATTATTCCACCTGAGAGGTGTATGATTGAGAAAATGTACCCGTTTTTATTGATTATATGTATTGATTTTTAGCTAAGAAAGTTCGTCTCACGCCGCTTGTGCTACCACGTTTGAAAAAACGTCAGTGTACAATTCGGCGTGAGACGAGGTCGCAAAAAAACGGATATCGTGTATAAGATGTGGCACGTTGAGAAAGCAGACCGCCGGCAACGAACCCGAGGACGGCGTATGGAACTTCCTCGAATATGACTACGACCGCTACGGCAACCTCGTCTCCGAGGATTACCGCACCGGCGCAGGCACGAAGGACGACGCCTATATGTACACCTACGACCTGAACAACAGACTCGTCGGAAGTGCATACGGACATTGGTACTACTACGAACACGACGAAAGCGACAACTACGGAAACGAAGAGCTTGACGTCGATTCGACAGAGTCAGCCTACGTCTACGACACCCTCGGCAGGCTCACAAAGGAAACGCAGTCCGTCGGCGGAAAGAGCGCGGTCAAGAGCTACACCTATAACGAGTTCGGCGGCGAAACAGGCTCTCAGAGCGACCCAAGCCAATCAATCGGCTCCGGCTTAACGTATACCGAACGCCAGTTCCTTACAAACTATTTCCAGATAGCAACCACAGAATACGACGTGGACGCCTACCGCTCGAAGCAAAAAGCCGCAGAGGAATCCGAAAACAAAGCGATTGCCGGAGAAATTATAAACGATTTTGACACCGCCGTAAAACGTTTTCTTACAGACCGCCCCGATAACTATGGCTTCATGTGTCACCGCTCATTCAGCCGATATACAGCTTGATTTTGTCTGCGTCAAGTTTAGGCAGGCGAGCAATGTAATCTTTCTCAAAAGCAATATTTTTGTCGTGATAGAGCCGCGTTTCAGCACCGAAATCACGCAGCAGCTCATCAATTTTTGCGACTATCTCACAGGCTTCCGTGTTCTCAACGGTAAGCACTATATTGCCGCTTTTCGGAAATTCTTCAGCCTTTACACAAAGTCTCTTTGGAGACGCCGACATCGCACCGAGCTTTTTTCCGTTCAGGGTCATGCTCACGGAATAGCCTATGATATCAGTTTCAAGTATTACATAGTCCCCATTCGGCACACTGTCGAGAGTATAGTCGAATCGGACCGCAACAGATCCTGAATATTTGTCAAGCTTCATCTCGGAAAACGGTATGTCGTTATAGGTGAATTTTCCTTCTCTTATGATTAAGCGTTTTGCGGATAACGGCACAGGCGAACAGAATACTGTTTTCTTTTCCTTGCAAATATTTGGAACGTCAATTGTTCTGTTTGTAATCAGGTAAACTACGCATCTTCCGCTTTGCAGTGTTATTTCCGGTGTGTCGGACTTAACCGCCTCTGAAAGTCCTGTCGTCGGGTCGAGAACATATATGTTGCCGTCTGCATTTAGGTGAACTTTCGATGTGACAGCAGTCGTGCTTTCATTGTACACAAACACAAGTCTTTCTTCACCGCAGATTCTGCTCATAAGTCGAAGCTTGCTCTCGTCGGCACTTATCTCCGATTTTCTATTTACTTCATTTTCGCAGTTAACTGCAGCGAGTAGGTTCTTTACATGCTCCGGCATGTGTGAGCAGTGCGGTATAAAAACCGTGTCGTACACTGCTTCTCCTATCGAAAGTGCTTTGTCTTTTGCGGTTGCTGACAGAATTTCCGCATTGCCGATTATGTCAAATTCTATCCCTGCGTCTTCAAGCTCCTCTCCAAGTCTGTTAAAGCTCTCAGACGCAGACTTGCCGTCACTTTCACCGATAAGAAAATCATCCTCCGGAAAATAGAGTGCGGTTCTTATGCCGCTTTTACCGCAGGAGGCAACGTATGAAAGCCTTGCGGTTTCTGTACAAAGCTGTGCAACACTGTCCCAGCCCGGCTTCTGCGGCAGAAAGTGCGGGCGCATTCCGTACATAAGTCCTCTGTCACGTCCACTGACAAGAGACATAAAGTTGAAGAGGTTTATACCACGTATTAACTGATAGTTCACGGTATACCGCATTTCCTCCTGCGTCAAGCCGGTGCTGTAGACCGAAAAGGTTTCGGATAGAGCTATTTCACTGCCGTTTATGTGTGATGCCGATGACGCATATCTCGGGAAAAATGAGGTCTCTACCTCGTCTGATATTGCACGTCCGTTGCTGTGCGGAAATATCTGCCGCCATATTGCGTCAACACCCGGCACGTCCATTCTCGAAAGTGAGGACGTGAAGCTTCCGTAACCGTTGCTCCGTACTCTCGAAGGAGAGTGTTCGCCGTCAAGATGCCCGCCGAAGAGAATGCCGTTTTCTCGGCACCACTGCTGTAAAGGAGCGAGAAAGTTGCGGTCGAAAAGCTCTGCGCAGAGATGCGAATAATCTATCCTCGCTTTCTTCTGTGCCTCTGTTTTACAGCTTTCTCTGCCGCATATATACGGTAAATAGTCAAGTATATCATAGCCGTATTTCTCTCGAAAGAGCTTGTCAAAGTCCCTTGTCCATGCAGGAAATGCGGCTTGGGGTTCGTCTGTGAAAATGAGCCTTACTGTCTTGCCGAGATGCCGTCCGAGGTGCTTCTTGTAACCTTCATAGGTACATTCAATAAATGCCTTTGTCACAAGCGGATCAAGGAGATTTACAAAGTTTAAGTTTCCTCCGCCTCGTTCATTTATGAAGTACTCATACTTCGCATGGTCATTTGAGTAAACTCTGCTTCCGTTGCTGTCAAACATTGCAAGCGGTTCTGTATCGCCGTCTCCCGGTTTTCTTTCGGCAAGCTCTTTTACTTTGGCATCGGGATACATCTCAAGTACTTTTCCGCAGGCGCCGCCTGACGGCCAGCCGCCCTCGTCATAAAGCCACATAACCATACCCAGCTCTTCGGCAAGATCGGCGGCGTATGCGACAAGGTTAAAAAATTCTTCGCCGGGATACGGCATATCGAGATGCGTGCGAAGCCCGGCGTCGGGACGAAAATCGTTCGGCATAGGGAGAACGTAAAAGCACCTTACGCCGTTATTGTAAAAATCGGTCAGCTGGCTTTTTATGATTTCCCTGTCAACCTTGCTGTTCCATACCCAAGCAAAATACGGGTGAAACTCGCAGGGGGGATTCAGAAACAGATTGAGGTCAAATTTGTTGTTTTTCACTGCTGATGCTCCTCTCGGTGATCCGGCTCTTTGTATTCAGTGCAAATCGGATAAGTGATTTGATAATAAGTGAGTAATACCGTGTGTTACAGTATAATTATAAAGGTTATTTCGGCATTTTTATAGGACAAAAAACGTGCTTTTGACTATAAAATATGAAAAAACAACTTTTAATATAAAAACACCGCAGAAGTCACCCTCTGCGGAAGTTTTGCATATAGTCTGTTATCTGTTCCAGCCGCACTGCGCTCCGCCGTCTACGGTAAGATTATCGCCGGTAACATAGGAGGCTTCATCCGAAGCAAGGAAGAGAACCACGTTTATCAGTTCATCAGGCTCAGCCGCACGTCCGAGAGGCGTCTTACACTTTGCCATTGCCTCACGTGTAAGAACGGGTCCCGGCGAAACGCAAACGCATCTTACATTGTGCGGTGCTCCGATAAGAGCCATTGCTTTTGTGAATCCCAAAAGACCGCTCTTTGCGGCGGCATATTCCGCATCGTGACCTCCTGAAACACCGGTCGCAGAGCCTATATTGACGATAACGCCTCTGCCTGCCTCTTTCATCGGACCTATTGCCGCACGTGCCAGATACATCGGACCTCTGAGATTAACGTCAATACCCCAATCTATTGCATTTATCGACAAACCGTCAAATGCCTTGAATTCCTTGAGAACACGACCTGCCGAACCTCCGGCAAACGACGCCGTTATGTCGATTCTTCCGAATTTTTCAAGGCAGAGCTTTACCGCCGCTTCAACCTCATCATAATTTCTGATATCAGACTTGAACGGTATGGCTCTGCCGACGCCGAGAGTGTTTATCTCTGCGGCAAAACCTTCGAGTGCTTCACCGTTCACGTCCATCATTACCACATTCGCCCCCTCTGCCGCAAGCCTTTTACAGCAGAGAAGTCCCATTCCCGATGCCGCGCCTGTTATTACCGCTGCACGGCCTTCAAATCTTTTTTCCATATTTATTGCTCCTTTCGGATGTGTTTTTCTTTTTGGAACATTATACACACGAAATCACCTGATTGCAATGTTGTTATCGATACACTTATATTCATTTTCGATACTTTCTTGTTGACAAAACCGCTTGCTTATGATATAATCTCCTCGGTGATGAAAATGGATTTATCAAAGGCTGTTGTAACCGAGCTTAAGATGATTAACTATGTTCCCGTGGGGCTTGAGGATCATTTGGTTATGAAAAACAGACCATATTCCTCGCTTTCTATTGCACAAAACGGCTGTATTGTTTATGTTTGCAACGGCGTCGAATACATAGCCGACTCCACACACATAGTTTTTCTCCCAAAAGGAACCTCCTACGATGTGTATTGCAGAAAGCCGGACAAGTGCAAGCTTATAAGCTTTAATGTTGATATTGAGTTTGACGCCCTTTCGGTCTACAGTATTTCCGATAACGAACCGCTGTTTGAAAAATTCGACGAAATGAAGAACCTTTTTCTTCTCGGAGCACGCGAAGCGCACTCTGCCTGTATGTCGTACCTGTACGCGATTTTTGCCGAGATGTTTTCATGCAAGGAACTTATACCGGATACTCTTACCAACGCAATACGCTTTATCGATAATTCTTTCTCTGACTGTGCGCTTTCCTGCGCGGAGGCGGCGGAAAGCGCGGGGATAAGTGAGGTGTATCTGCGCAAGCTCTTTACAAAGTATTGCGGAATATCGCCGAAAGAGTATATACTCCGCAAACGCTTTGACAAGGCGAAGGAGCTTTTGCGTGCAAGCAACCCATATGTTGCAAGTATTGCCGATGCCTGCGGATTCTCTTGCTCAAACCACTTCTGTAAAATGTTCAAGGAACGCTTCGGACTCACGCCGACCGAGTACTCGCAAAGCTTCGGATACGAAAACGCCCTCATGTAAAACGGCATAAATTTATCTGCGGAAAGGCTGTCCAAACCGCAGATTTTCTTTTTGTATGTGATTTTATTCTTCGCCGCTTTTGTCACGACCGATTAGTCCGCCGAGGCTCTTGTATACCATCTCAATCTGTTCTTTCATCCTGATTATGCAGTCGTTTTCATCCGCTTCACCCTTGACTATGTCCTCCGCAAGCGCACGGCAATTCGGCGCACCGCAGGAACCGCAGTCGAGGTGAGGTAGCTTTTTGTGGTATTCCTCTATTTCGTTCATCATGCGTAAAGCCGACGCCCTGTCCGAATCGAGCTGTGCCACCGGCAGATACGATACCTTGTCCGACCACATTATGCTGTCCGGTACACCGCCGTTTTCGGCATTCTCGTCGAATTTGTGTATCGGGTGGTTCTGCGTTACGGGCAAATAACGCCGCAGATTCTGTAGCCTTGCCTTGGCGATAAACGGATTCTCAACCGTGAGCGTACCGCCGACACAACCGCCGCTGCAGGCGTTAAGCTCAATAAACTCAACGTCGGAGAGCTTGTCGTTTTCAAGCTGATCGAGAACGTCTATCACG
Organism: uncultured Eubacteriales bacterium; assembly: GCA_934502885.1. GTDB lineage: Bacteria > Bacillota > Clostridia > Oscillospirales > CAG-382 > CAKSUT01. Next base: position 11,497 of record CAKSUT010000005.1, read on the forward strand.
TTGTCTATGCCGTCCGCCGCAAGATATCTGTCGTTGAAAAGTGCGGACGCCTCGCCGCCGGTTCCCGCCCAGCTCACACCGATAACTCCGGCACGTGAGAGCGGCAGGGGAGTCTTGATGTTTTTGAGCTTGCCGAGAATCATGAAATAAAGCTCGCTTATTGAAAGCACCGCGTCAATACAGCTTTTCTCCGTACCGATAGGGTTCTTTACGTAGCTTACTTTAGCAGGACACGGCGATATGAAGAATACGCCGATATCCTCCGGCGAAAGCTCCGGGTGTTCCTCGAGAGCTTTCCTGCGCGCTTTTGCCGCCGCAATTTCGATAGGCGGAAGAATGGGCAGCAGATTCTCGCAGAGATACGGAAATCTTACGCTTATAAGCCTTGCGATAACCGGACAGGCTGAGCTGATAATCGGCTTTTTCACGTTCTTGCTGTTTATGTAGTAGCGCGTGTATGCCGAAACAAGCTCTGCGCCGCGCGCAACCTCGTATATATCGTCAAAACCGCATTCGAGTATCGCGCTCAGTATGCAGTCTATGTCGTCTATATTGTCAAACTGACCGTAAATCGCAGGCGCCGGAAGCGCAATTTTCCATTTGAAGTGCGCTGTTTCGGAAAAACGGTCATAAATCGCTTTCTTCGCTTTGTATGGGCATTTTCTTATACATTCGCCGCAGTCAATGCAGTGCTCGGAATTTATTACCGCATGACCGTTCCTTATGCGTATTGCTTCGGTGGGGCAGTGCTTGAGGCAATTTGTACAGCCCTTGCACTTCTCGATATCGAGCGATACGGAATGGATAAATTCCCTCAAATGATCTCGCTCCTTTCAGGGTCGGAGTATTAAACCTTTACAACCATGCGCACCGTCGTTCCGACGCCGACCGTCGAATCAATGGTCATTTCGTCGGTGTACCTTTTCATATTGGGAAGTCCCATTCCGGCACCGAAGCCGAGAGAGCGCACGTTGTCGGGTGCTGTTGAGTATCCCTCTTTCATTGCAAGGTCGATGTCGGCGATGCCGGGACCTTTGTCCGCAAGGATTATTTCTATTTCTTCGGGGTAAACGTTTACCGTCGCGACACCGCCGTCGGCATGGATAACCATGTTTATTTCACCCTCATACATTGCAATCGATACACGGCGTATGGTTTCGGGCGGAAAGCCCATTTGGCGTAACGATTTTTTGACGGCAACCGACGCCTCTCCGGCGGAAGTGAAATTCTCTCCGTCAACGTCGTAACGGAGTACTACAGGCTCACTCATCGCTTATCACACTTCCTCCGGCAAGACCGCCGGCATACAGTTTTCCGCACGCAACATACATTCTCTCGGGCGTTGAGAGAATCGCAATGTCCATACTTTCGGCAAGCTCTATGACGCTTTCCGGCGGAGTTTTGCCTCTTACGAAAACTATGCAGTCGATGTCCATCATTTCCGCCGTCCGCACAACCTGCGGATTTACAAGTCCCGTGAGAAGCACCGCGTGGTCTTTGACGAACGCCAAAACGTCGCTCATCATATCGCTTCCGCAGGCGGAATTTACCTCTTTGTCAAGAAGGTTCTCGCCGCACAAAACCTCGGCGCCGAGGAGTTCTTTGATCGTACTGATTTTCATGAAGTTTACCGATCCTTTCGATTTAAGTTAACGTATTACAATTAGGAAAGTAATAAGCCGAAAAACGGTCAATGATAGCTTTGCTTTTTACTATTATAGCACAAATAAATCGCCTTGTAAAGGGGTATTCGGAAAATTCGCGAATGTTTGTAAATTTTTAATGTTGAATCGGCGCAAGGAATAATTGTTCGGTATGCCGCATTTGAAAAATAATTTTTAAAAAGCACGGTTTTGTGTTGAAAAATACATAAAATTATGGTATCATATCAGTTGTACCGAATGTGTGTGCCAAGGCGCACACTAAACAATACAGATAAGGAGACTTAACTATGACAACCTTTGAAAAACTATGCGAAAAGAATCCTCACCTCGGCTTAAAGCTTATAACCGACGACTCTTACCGTCCATACGGCGAGGTTGTAACGGGCTATGACCTTACAGAGCTTATCGACTACATGAAGAACAACACCGAAATTCCCGACGGCTGTAAGTACTGTCCCACCGTTCCCGAAATGGAGGCAACAGACTCCGCAAAGAAGCTCGTTTCCGTTTTCTGCGGCGGTATGCCCTCGCAGTTCGGCTACACAAACGGCACGACAGATTCTCTCGATGCTCTCGAATATCACAAGTCGAGTGAGCTTGTAATTGCCGTTACCGACCTTATCGTGCTTGTCGCAAGACGTGACGATATTGTTGATAAGAAGTTCGACTCCGCAAAAGTAAAGGCATTCTATGTACCTGCCGGCACCGCTTTCGAGATGTACGCAACAACTCTCCACTATGCTCCCTGCCGTGTGCATGAGTGCGGTTACAAGTCGGTTGTAGTTCTTCCCAAGGGAACAAACTATGAAATAGAGCGTTCTCCTCTCGACGAAACTCTCTGGGGAACTAACAAGTGGCTCATCGCACATCCCGATGTAAAGAAGCTTGCCGATAAGGGCGCGGCTATGTGGATTACGGGCGAGAACCTTCACGTCAACATCTGACAGGAAATAAATACATAAAAAAAGTACCGACGGAAACACTTTAGTTTCCGTCGGTACTTCTGTCTGAACGATTATCTCTCGTATGTTCCGCCCGTGAGAATTTCGGTCTTGCCGTTAAGCGCAAGCTCCGCCGTCATGCCCTCGGGTATTTCAAAGCGGTAAGTAAACTTATCATTCGCATACCTCCACTCGGAAACAAGTTTTCCGTACTTCGTCGTGTAGGAAGCCTTTGCATATCCGAGACGCTTGTCGGGACCGGGCGCAAGCTTAATCTTCGCAAAGCCGGCGTTTTCACCCTCGCACGGTACTATACCGCACACAACTCCGTACATCCAGTCAGCAACGCTTCCGTAAGCATAGTGGTTGTACGAGTTCATGCCGACATCCCACATCGAGCCGTCGGGGCGCACGCCGTCCCAGTGTTCCCATATCGTCGTGGCACCCTTTGTAACAGGGTAGAGCCACGAGGGATAATCTTTTCTGAGAAGAAGTGTGTACGCAAGGTCGGTGTAACCGTTCTCGGACAGCGCATGAAGAAGATACGGCGTGCCTACAAATCCCGTCGTGAGGGAGTCGCCTCTCTCATGGATAAGCTCGGCAAGCTTTGCCGCTATCTCGGCTCTGTTTCCGTCGGTCGCAATACCGAAGTAAAGAGCAAGCACGCAAGCGGTCTGTGTCGTAAACTCTTTGTAGTTGTACTCACGACGTATTGCATCGACTATTTTGTCGTGAAGCTCAAAGTATTCGCTTCCGTCTTCACCGACAGCCTCCATTGCCTTTGCCGCGAGAAGTGCCGAATGTGCGAAGAAAACAGCGCCTATATACTCCTTGTCGGTAGCGCCGACATGAGTTTTTCCGGACGGATCATCAAGACCGAGCCAGTCGCCGTAAGGCTGTTCTTTTCCCTTGAGAAGATATGTATCGCCGCCGAAAGCGTGAAGTCCGTCAACGTATTTTCTCATCGCCGGAAGCATTTCACGGAGAATATCCTTGTCGCCGTACATTATGTACATCGTCCACGGAATTATAGTCACTGCATCCGACCATGCCGCCGCACCGTAACCCCAGCCGATATCGGGAACAGTGTGTCCTATCTCGCCGTCAGGCGCCTGATCGGCTTTCATGTCGCGAAGCCACTTCGTAAAGAACTTTTTTGTATCAAAGTTGAACATTGCGGTCTTGCAGAAAACCTGAGCGTCGCCCGTCCAGCCGAGTCTCTCGTCTCTCTGCGGACAATCGGTCGGCAGATCGAGGAAATTGCCTTTCTGACCTCTTATTACGTTTCCGTAAAGCTTGTTTACAAGCTCTATACCGCACTCAAACGTTCCGTTTCGGTTTATGTCGGAGTAAACATCGGTTGCGCGGAGGATGTCAAGCGGCTCCGAACCTTCGGGGAAAGAGTTGACTCTCGCGTATCTGAAACCGTAGTAGGTGTGATGAGGTTTAAACGACTGAACACCGTCGCGGCAGGTGTAATTGAATCTGCACTCCGCTTTTCTGTAGTTTGCGTTGTAGAAATTGCCGTCCTTGTCGAGTACTTCGGCAAAAGAGAGATCTACAACTTCGCCGTCTTTTGCGTGAAGCTTCTCGAAAAAGGGATAGCCGGTGATGTTGCATCCGAAATCAAGAACGGTATCTCCGGACGGAGTGATAATCTTTGCTATAGGAGCGAATACGTCATGCTCAACAACATTCTCACCGTCCTGTAATACAAGTTGAGACTTATCAAGAATGTGTTCGCGGACTTTTCCCTCTGCCTTGGGCGTTATTCTTGCGTCGTATATCTCGCCGTTGTAAATATCGGCGGCGAGGATGTTTCCGAATCCGCAGAACCATGTTCCGTCATCGCTTGTCACAATACTTTCCTTTTCGCCGTCTGTGTAAGTGATATCAAGCTCCGCGATAAGCGCAAATCCGTTTTCAAGCGGAAAATGCTTTCTCGCAATTTCTCCGGCATACCAGCCTGCGGCGACGCTTACAGTGAGACTGCTTTCCGCGGAAAGAAGCTTTGTAACATCGTATGCCTGATATAGGTGATGCTTCGGGTAAACGGTAAATCCGGGAGCAAGTACGTTCTTGCCGGTCTTTACACCGCCGATAAACGCCTCGTACACACCGCAAGCCGTTAAGTAAAGGACGGCACTTTCAACAGCACGCGACGGCTTTACGGTTCGTCTGTAAAGAACGGGAGAATTCCCGTGCGATTCTTCGGGTAATATCCATTTTGCATTTTCAAACATTGACAGTCCTCCGTGCGTATAATTATTCTGAATTTTCAGTGTCAGCATTATACAACACACCACAGAAAATGTCTACCGCCTATTTTGCGCAAACAGGGGGTGATTTTGTCCAAAAGCCGCTCAAATCAAAGCGTCATCAGCATTTTGTGATTTTCGTATATGTCGCCTACCGTGCGCAAATATCCGTCCTCTGTAACAGCTTTGGAGGTTGTCGCTGTGTCGAAGCCCTCGAAGAATTTGCCGGCAACCTCGTAAACGAAAGCACCGCTGTAGTCGAGAGCTTCAAGCTTTGAGAGAATCATCTTCCAATCGTTGATGCCGGCACCCGGGAGCTTGTGACGCTCGTCGATGAAATCGTAGTCCGAGATGTGAACGGCCGCAATTCTTCCGGTCATGCCGTTGTCGATGAGATCATTCAGAAAATCTTCGTTTGTCTGCATGAGAAGGTGGTTCGTGTCAAAGCAGAGATAAGAGTCGGGAACGGAATTGAGGAAAGTCAGTGCCTCGAATGAGCAGTTGAGAAGGCAGGTTCGGGGGAGATCCTCAACACAGAGCTTCATTCCCGTACCTTTCATGAACTCCGTTAGCTGTCCGAGACCGTCAATGCTCAGCTCAAGCTCCTCGGCACGGTTTTCGTCGGGAATAGGCTCGCTCGACGGATGGATTACAACGGTCTTGTAGCCGTCGCCGGAAATTGTGTCGATAAGCTTTTTGCAGACCTCTATGGTGTTGTCTCTCGAAGCTTTGTTTCGGCAGGATACGGAAAAATCATAGTAAAAAGGGAGATGGAACGAATGAAGAGCGACTCCGGCGTTATCCGCCCATGCAAGTACCTCTTTGTGGCGACCGTAAAAGCCGAAGTTTTCGAGATATTCGAGTGTGTGTGAAATTTCCGCTTTTTTAATGCCGTTTTTTGCGAAGCACTCAAAGGTTTTTTCGGAGAGTTCTCTGACCGTAGAGGTAGAAGAACCAAGCTCCCATGTGTGTCTGCTTGTCATGATGTTTACTTCCTTTCGTGAATGGTTGTCTTTTTGTGCACATTTTAGCACACAGAAATGCTTTTGTCAACAGAAAAATGAAAATAAGAGTTTTCTCGTAAATTTCAAAAAAAATCACCGAACTTTCACATAGGAATCACGGCAAAAACAATGTCGCGGTTTATAATAAGCTCACAAAATAAAAAAGAAAAGGCAAAGTTGCATATGACCGTGATGCCAATAATAAAGCAAATATCTTAAGGAGGTAAAAACTATGAGATACGATGACAATAATTACAACGAAAACAAGAACATCGAAAACGAAATGAACACCGAAACAAACGGCACCGAGAGCGCAAAGCCGACAGGCACGGACAGCCCGAGCGAACAGCCGAGCTTTACAGTGCCTCATGAAAGTGCGAACGCAAGCAGTGAGAACCCTCATCCCGTTTATCCCGGTGACCGCAACACAGCAGGAATAAGCTACGATAAGAACAGAAGCGGCGAGTATTCGTGGAACTACAACAGAGTGACTCAGCATCCCAATATGAGACCTCACAAAAAGTCCAACGGTCTTGCGATATTTGCGGCGATTGTCTGCGTCGCTTTCCTTATAACTTCGATAACTCTCACAGGAGTGCTGATTTCCGGAAGAGGCGGCATGAACGACAGCAATAATCCTTCGATTTCAACAACACCCGTTATTCCGTCGCCCGGCACGTCAAAAGATAACGAGAACACCGAACAGGTCACATCTGTTGTTCAGCCCGGAAACACCGTAAACGGCGAGCTTACCGTTCCGCAGATTGCAGAGAAGTGCAAGCCCTCCGCAGTCGGTATTGAAGTTACCGCTTCCAACGGCTTCTATACAACGAACGGTGTCGGTTCCGGTTTCATCATTTCTGCCGACGGATATATCGCAACAAACAACCATGTCGTTGAGGGGGCCGACTCGATAAAGGTTCTTCTTGACGATAAGAGAGAATTTGACGCCGTTCTCGTCGGCAGAGACTCGGTTACCGACCTTGCGGTTGTAAAGATTGACGCAACAGACCTTCCCGTCGCAGAGCTTGGAGATTCCGACAGCGTAAAAGTCGGTGAGCTTGCGGTCGCAATAGGAACCCCTGCCGGAATTGAGTTTGCAGGTACCGTTACCGACGGTGTTATATCCGCCATTAACCGCGACGTTGAAATAACAAACAACTACGGACAGGTTGTAAAGACCATGACCCTTATCCAAACAAACGCAACCATTAACCCCGGCAACTCCGGCGGTCCGCTCATAAACTCGCGCGGTCAGGTTATAGGTATCAACACGTTGAAGCTCACTTCAAAGTATGAGGGTATCGGCTTCTCTATTCCGATAAACAGCGCAGTAAAGATTTTCAACCAGCTTATCGCCGACGGCGAGGTAACGGACCGTGACGGAAGCTTTGTAACGGGTCAGGGCTCTATAGGTATAACGCAGTACTCCGAAGTAACCGAGCGTGAAGCTGAATACTACAACATTCCTCAGGGAATACTCGTTATCCAGATAAACAGAAACAGCTCCGCAGCGGCGGCAGGACTTCGCAGAGGCGATATTATAACGGCGTTCTGCGGCGAGACCGTAAAGACCGCACAGGAGATAAACACTGCCAAGAATAAGTATAAGGCCGGCGATGAGGTAACAATCACCGTGTTCAGAGACGGCGAGGGAGAATTTGACATTACCTTCAAGCTCGACATCATGAACAGCTGACAAAGCGTAAATCCATTGATAATATAGTGAGAACCGAGCCGGGATGTGAAAGTCTCGACTCGGTTTTTATGTGTATTCAGTCTATATCGAACTTCTTCGCAAAGTTTTTGAAGTGCGGCTCAACAATGAGTATCTTTGAGAAAAGACGTCCGAAAAAGCCTATCAGTATGCCGTTGAAGCAGGTGATTATAACGGTTCCCACGCCGATACCGCGTATTCCTCCGAACAGCGCAAACGTAAGTATGAAAGAGACCGCAAGGCACGCCGCATCAAAGCACATCTTAAACTTTGTCCTGTCAATACCGAACTTTGCGCTTATTCCCTTTACAAAAAAGTCGTAAACCTGAGGGTAGAGGTATATTCCGTAAAAGAGAGCGATTGAAACGGAGGTGAGAAGCATCCCGAGAGCAAAGTAAACGATATTCATTGCCGTAGGAAGACTGCCGGGAGGGGTGACGTTTGCGTTGAAGTGAGGGATAACAAGACGCCAGAAATCAAGCACCGCACCGTAGATAAGTCCCGTGATGAAGGACGAGAAGTAGACAAGCTTCACTTTTTCCATCAGTATGCAGAATACGATAAACAGAAGCCCCTGCACGATGTATTCGCACTGTCCGAACGTCAGAAAGGGAAATTTCAGACTTAAAATATAAGCCGGTGCAACAATCATCGATACGCCGTAATTCGTGCAGGCGCACATGGCAACCGAAAACGCAAGCATTGCAATTGCGATAAAGTAAACAGCCTCACTGCTAATCCGAATCTTTTTCATATTGCCGCCACGCTTCCTTATATTTTCGGCGACGCCGTAATTATTTCCGCTCCCTTTTCGGAGAATACCGTGAAATATCCCATCGCCGCCGGAATAAGGTATGCGTCGCCTTTTTTCATCGGGTATTCCTTTGCGTCAAACAGAACAGACGCACATCCGTCCGTGCATATAAGGTGGTACATCTTTCCGCTGTCAAATCCTCTGCCGTCGTTCGGCGAAAGTGTAAGACAACCTATTTCAAAGTACTTTGCGTTGATAAGCTCACGATATTGCTCGTCCTCGTATTTACCCTCAAAGCTTTCGCCTTTTAGAGCGTCGGGCTTTATTGCCTCAAGTGCGCTGTCGATATGAAGTTCCCTCTTATTTCCGTTTGCGTCAACACGGTTGTAGTCGTAGATTCTGAAGGTTGTGTTCGAGTTTTGCTGTACCTCGGCGATAAGTATTCCTGCGCCGATTGCATGAACAAGACCTGCCGGAATGTAGTATATGTCGCCTTTTTTTACTTCAACATAATTGAGATATTCCTCGAGGTTTCCGGAAAGAGCCGCTTCTTTGAACTTCTGCGGTTCGTAAGCGACGCCGGGTTTTAAGCCGTAGACTATCTTTGCGCCGGGCTTTGCGTCAACTATATACCATGCCTCGGTTTTTCCGGCATCAAGACCGTGCCTGAGAGCATAGGCGTCGTCGGGGTGTACCTGTACGGAGAGGGAGTTCTCGGCGTCGATGAGCTTGACGAGAAGGGGAAAGTCTCTGTTTGAAGCTCCGTAACCGCAAAGCGACTCCATGCCGAAGAGCTTTGAATAAACGTCAAGCATCATACCGCTGTACTCTCCGTTTGCTATTCTGTTTACGCCGTCACAGCGAAGCGCAAGCGTCCACGCCTCGGCTATCTTCTCTCCGAGAGTACCTTTGCCGTATTCCTCGGAAAGTTTGTTGCCTCCCCAAATGATGTTTTTGAGGACCGATTCGAGTAAAAGAGGGTAATGGTTCATTTTAAAAATCTCCTTTGACTGACAGTAATATGAATATTCCTCCGAATGCGGTCAATAATAAAGGTATCGAAACGAAAGGAGAAATAAAGATGAGTCACAAAAATCAAAACAAGAACAATGAAGAGAAGAACCGCCGCACGGAGCAGAATGTTCAGAACAACCGCGAAAGAAATTCGGTCGAGAATAACAACGACCGCAGCAAGCGCGGCGAAGAGGATAAGAACAGGAAGAATCTCGACTTCTAAAGTGCTTCTTTTCAGAAAAAGGCAGGACTGCGAAAAAGGACTTTGCGCTAAAGCGAAGTCCTTTTTACATAAACTCAGCAACTCAGCCGAGAGTGCCGTCAACTACTTCGTACCACCTGCGGGCTATAATCTCATGACCGACAATCGTCGGATGAACGGTGTCCCAAATGAGATATTCCGGCGAAACTTTTTCTGCCGCCTTGTCAAATTCCTCTTGTAGAGGAACGAAAATGCAACCGCTGTCTATTACAAGCTTTTTCAGCTCAGACTGCATATATCTCATTTCTTTTCTTGAGAATTCCTCTATTTCATTGCTGTTTGTGAGAAAGTAACCCGGATAAAACGGAGTCTCACAAACGACGTATGGAGTGTTTTTGTAGGAATCTTCCGGCTTTTTGTAGTCGAGATAAAACGGTTCGCATATTATAATTGTCGGATCGCCGAGTACGGTGCGTATATCGTTTATCATCATTCTGTAGACGGCGATGAATTTGTCGGTTGTCATTCCGTGCGGCAAACCGAAACCTCTGTATATGTCGTTTACACCCACAAGAATGCTTATCATATCGGGCTTGTATTTGAGAACATCCGCGGTCAGACGACCGTAGAGCTGGCAAACCGCATCACCGCTGACGCCTTTGTTTATGAACTTAGGCATATTTTCAAGGTTTTCAAAACCCATGCGTGCCGAGAGCATTTCCTGATAACCGTGACCTATGACGTGATTTCCGTCCATAGAATTGAGACGTCCGCCGTGGGTGATTGAATCTCCGTAGAATAAAACAGTGCTGTTCTTTTCGAGCTTAATCAATTCGATACCTCCGTGCTGTGTGCATAAACATTTTAAAAACAAAAAAAACGACAATCTTCAGCCGAAAACCGTCGTTTCTTTTTGGTGCGGGTAACAGGACTTGAACCTGCACAGCCTTGCGACCACCAGAACCTGAATCTGGCGCGTCTGCCAATTCCGCCATACCCGCAAATGAAGCCGCATTTCGGCAGATTTAAGTATGCGCCGATTACTCAGCCGCAACACATGTATTATACTACTTTCTTCCGCAATTGTCAAGGCGGTGCAATAAAATATGTATGAATATTCTCTGAATTTTTGATACCCCCCGAGGGAACAGATTCTCTCGGGGGGCGTAATAATTTAGTTTTCGGGTACGGTTACACCGGGAAGCAGGGGAAGATATATTGTCTGTCCGACGTCTATCTGATCCGCGTTGGCAATGTTGCTGAGCTTCAGAATATCTCTGTAATACTTCTCATAGTTAATACCGAGATTCGAGCAGATGAGCGAGATATACTCGCCGCGCTTTACCTTGTACGGGAAGAATTCGAGGCCGTCGGCGTTGCGAACCTTGTTGTCGTCGGCAGGAGGCAGCGTTTCGGGATCGCTTGTTGTGGGAGTATTTTCGTCCGTGCCTGTCGGGGGAGTGACAACGGAGCTGTCGGTGGGAGCGGTCGGTGTCTCATCATTGCCGCTCGGTGTTGTATCTGTGGGAGTCGTGTCGTCGGGGACGGTGACGTCGCTGCCTGTCGGTTTCGTGTCGGGAATGTCAGTATTTACGTTGGCATCGTCGGGCTTGGTTACGTCGGAATCACCGTTCTGTGCGTCGTTCTTTACATCATTGTCGGCATTCGGCGCAGGATTTGTAAGTGCCGAGGAGGAAATTGCGTCAGCGAGCTTGTTTATCGCTTCAATGCGCTGTTCCTCAATCTGCGTGTTGGAGTTGCCGAGAGTTTCGATAAGCGTGTTAAACTTCATGTTCGAGCCGATTGAGGAGACGAGGTTGGCAATAAGAAGAAGTATTATCACTCCGAGAGAGAAGACAACGGGAACGCTTGTGCCGCTCTTCACGTGAACTGTTCTCTGCGGCTGTGGCGAAATGTGCGATGTGTTCGACGGCTTTGCGTTCTGCGGAGCTTTTTGAGCTGACTTCGGGCGTGCGACGTTAATCGGCGTTCCCTCGTCATCGTACATATTAAAACCTTTCATTTTTACAATCCTTTCGTTTTTCCAGCAATAGAATCCGCGCTGAGAGGTGACAGGGTCAATAACATAAGCGGTTCTGTACGGTGAATTGAAGAAGTTTTCTTCGATGTACATATCGTAGTTTGAGAGTGTCGCGCCCTCGCCGGGATGCGTCCTGTGCCAGCCGACAATCTTCTTGCCGGGGAACTTTGCCGCAAGCTCCTTGTAAAGATATCCCCATGTCTCGGGCGTGAATGTGAGCGCGGTGCTTGTGGAATCGGTAAACTTCGCCTCGATAAAAGCATCAACGATAACCGCCGGTCTTTCTCCGACAGTGCCGAAGTCGCCTACAAGCGCACTTCCGACTTCCTTTTTTGCGTTGTCCTTTGAGTATTCCTCAATTGCGTTGTAAACGTCCTGCTTGATGTAAATAACGGTGTCGTCACTTTCCGCGTTGCCCATTTTTACAAAATTCTTCGGAGGATTAAGAGCCTCGATAACCTCATCATCCTCATCAAGGTCGAAATCCTTTATGGGATTGGTGTCCATCTTTTTCATTCCTTTCTTTTCGTAATCCATTTATGAAAGCCCGAGAACACATTCCCGAACCGAAATCCGTGTTGTCATGCCGTAAAGCTGTATGCCGTAACTTTACTCTGCTTCCCAATTATACAGTGTTTTACGGCAAAATTCAACTGTAATTGAAAGAACATAATGTAAACTAAGAATATATTTTCCGTCGAAATCTCTCGTGTTTAGACGGTATATGTCGGAAACCGTTCTGTTACGTCCGCCGATTTATGATACAAACCGTTGTATTGCAGTTTTTTCGGGAAATTCCGGAAGCGTCAGAAATGTGAAAATAAAGAACGTCACATCTCGGTCAAGAGTATATGCCGGCTGGTGGGGAAAGGGAGAGCCTTTTGTCGTAACAAACGCAGGAACAACAGGCAAAATAGCCAATGTTTCAATCTCCGGCATAACAGCAGAAAGCGATTCTCCGGCGCTAATAATCGGAGACGGCATAGAGAATGCGGAGGTTGAAAACTACCACTATACCGCTGTCAATTCACATCATCCGGAGCTTCTCGAAAAGGCGGAGCTTTTGCCGAACGGGTTATTTGAAAAAGCAGATTGCGTAAACGGACTGGTAAGATGTGCGGCGAAGAAAGCCGAATAATACGTAAAGCGACCCGGAGAATAAACCGAGCCGCTCTTTTTCACGCCGGTGTATTCGCTCTGAACTGCAGGTTGTAGAGTCCTGCGTAGACTCCGTTCTTTTTCATGAGGTCGTCGTGCGTACCTTGTTCAACGACTTTTCCCTCGGAAATAACCGCAATTTCGTCCGCGTTCTTGATTGTTGAAAGCCTGTGAGCGACAACGAGTGTTGTTCTGCCTTTGCAAAGCTCATCGAGTGCCTTTTGTATGAGAATCTCGGTCGTGTTGTCAAGCGCACTTGTCGCTTCGTCGAGTATCAGTATCGGGGGATTCTTGAGGAATACACGCGCAATGCTGAGTCTTTGCTTCTGACCTCCCGAAAGACGCACGCCGCGTTCGCCTATTTGCGTATCGTAGCCCTTTTCAAGCGTCATTATGTAATCGTGAATATTCGCGCGCTTCGCGGCGGCAATCACCTCTTCGTCGGTCGCATCAAGTTTTCCGTAGAGAATGTTTTCCTTTATGCTCGCGTTAAAAAGGTAAATATCCTGCTGTACGATGCCTATGTTCTTTCTGAGGGATTCCGCCGTAACCGAATGTATCTCTTTGCCGTCAATGAGAATTTCTCCTGAGCCGAGGTCGTAAAAACGGGGGATCAGGTGACATATTGTCGTCTTTCCGCCGCCTGAGGGACCTACAAGTGCAAATGTCTTGCCGACTCCGATATCGAGAGAAACGTTCTTGAGAACATCCGTACCTTCGCCGTATCCGTATGTGACGTTGCGAAGCTCAATGTGTCCTTTTACTTTGCCCATATCGACAGCGTCGGAAGCATCCTTTTCAGGCTCTGCGTCCATTATCTCAATAAAGCGTTTGAATCCGGTAACTCCGTCCTGGAACTGCTCCATAAAGTCGATAAGCGTCATAACGGGCGTGATGAAAAGGTTTACGGAAACAACGAATGCCGAGTAGTCTGCAAAGTTTATGACACCGTTGTACATGAAAAGTCCGCCCGCAATGAGAATTACAACGTTGAAAATGTCGGTTATAAAGACTGTTGCGGAGTGGAACTGTCCCATTGCCTTGTAAGCACTGCACCGTGCCTTTACGAACTTGCCGTTGCCGACTTCAAATTTTTCTTCTTCTTTGGCGGAGTTTGTAAACGCTTTTGTCACTCTTATGCCCGAAATACTGCTTTCGAGAGCGGCGTTTATGTGGCTTACCGACTCTCTGCTCGCCATGAAAGCGTCGGTCATCTTCTTGTTGAGCTTCGCCGTGACGAATACAAGAAACGGCACGCAGGCGAATATCATAAGAGAAAGCGTAAGATTGATTGACGAGAGATACCAAAACGAAACGGCAATTGTTATCGTGGAAATCAGAAGATTCTCCGGACCGTGATGCGCAAGCTCGCTTACGTCCATAAGGTCGTTTGTCATTCGCGACATTATTTTTCCGGTCTCGTGGTTGTCATAGAAAGAGTAGGGAAGCTTTTCAAGATGCTCAAACATATCGCGCCGCATCTGCGCCTGCATATTAACACCCATCACGTGACCGTAGTATTGTATGAAGTAGTTTAAAAACATACGGACGAGATACAGCGCAAGCAGTCCTATTCCGGCAATTACAATCATGCGGTAATTCTTGTTCGGAATGAGGTCGTTCAGCATTTCACGTGTGACTACAGGGTAAACAATACCTATCAGCGATACAAAAAGCGAAGCCAGCATATCGAGACAGAAAATCAGTTTATGCGGCTTGTAATACGAAATGAATCTTTTCAACATTTGGTTTGCTCCTTGATTTTGCACATAATATACGGTAGTGAAGAGTTTACCATATTTGAGGACCTTTGTCAAGCTCGCATTATAAATGTTTCAATTGCGTTCAAACATTAAAGAATATTGAAGTAAGTGCCGCTGACATTATTACACAGAAAACAAGAGCCGCGAATGACACAAAAACAGCGTGCCTTGTGCGCTTTACACCGACGCTTCCGAAATATACGGTGAGCGTATATATTACAGTGTCGGACGCTCCCATGAGTATGGACGCACACCTCCCGGCATAGGTGTCGGGACCCGTTTCCGAAAGAAGCTTCTGCATCATTGCCGTTGTTCCGCTTCCCGATATCGGACGCATTATCACAACCGGAAGAACCTCTTTCGGAATGTGAAGTAACTTTGCAAGCGGTGCAAGAATCGAACAGACAATGTCGAGAGCACCGCTTGCCGAAAACATATGTACCGCAACGATGAGGAGAATAAGTGTCGGCAGAAGCCTGACACAAGATGAGAAACCGCTTTTCGCACCCGAAATAAAAGCACCTGCTGCGTCCTTTTTCATAATCATTACGATTCCGGCGGCAAATACGAAGAGCGGCATCGCAAGCTCACCGAAAACCTTTATAATGCCTCCGCTCATCTGAATGCCTTCGCGGATTGCCTGCACAGTATCGCGGCAAACGCGGTTGTTGCGGCGGAGCATATCCATACCGGGAGGATAATTTCGTAAGGAGCGGCTGAGCCTGCCGCCACTCTGAGAGCAATAAGGCTTGCCGGCATGAGCTGTACCGGGACTGTATTCAATACCGCAAACATAACCATGTCGTCGCTTGCCGTATCGGATATTTCCTTACCATTACCTTTTAACGTTAACGCCTCCATTGCTTGCAAACCGAAAGGGAGTGCGGCATTTCCGAGTCCGAGAAGATTTGCTCCGAAGGACGCCGATATTTCGTCGATTGCGACGCCTTTTGAGGAGGCTTCGGGGTACAACACTCTGAAAATCGGCTTCAACAGCTTTGAAAGAAAAGCCGTAAATCCGGCAATATCGAGGACCTTTGCTATGCCCGTCCAAAGGCACATAGCACCCATGAGCGCGAGCGTCAGCTCAACCGCCGCCGAAGCACCTTCGAGAACAGCGTTGCAAAGCTCCGCAGTGCGTCCCGTTATTACCGCACAGATAAGTGAAAAAGTGCTTAAATAGCCGAAAATTTTTCCGAGCATAAGAAATTTCCCTTTCATTTTGTGTTCGGTAGTTTTAATATACCGAAATTCTAATTTGATATACCGTTTGGTAAAAAAATACTATTGACAAAATCCGACAATTGTGATATAATAACTGCAACAAAAGGCGATACAGCCAAAATAGTAAAGGTGGCTTCTAAATGAAGACAAGTGCTTATACCAGAGAAATCGATAAACTCGGAAGAATAGTTATCCCTAAGTCTATCAGAAAAAATTTGGGTATTGGTGATTATGATCCTCTCGAGGTTATTTCCGAAGGAGACAGAATAATAATCAAGAAGCACGTTGACGGATGCACTTTTTGCGGATCTAACGATAATGTTGTTGCATTTGAGGATAAGTGGATATGCAAATCCTGCATAGAGAAACTCGTCAGCAGTTACCTCGGATAATACGGTAAAATATATCCCGGCACGTTAAATTATATTCGTGCCGGGATATGTAAATGCAAGCGTCTCATCGCTATGCGCGATGGGACGCTTTATGTTTGAAAAAATGTGATTTATTTTTCCGCGCCGGTATTTTCGCTTACGTACTCCGTATAATCGGCAGGAATTTCAAATATTCCATCGGGAAGCTCCGAGGTGAGAGTTTTTACCTCAATTACGGTTTCGGTTTCCGCGTCTGTAAAAATTATGTACTTGAGGTTTCCTTCGGAATCAAAGAGATACTTTGAAACGGCATCGGAGGAACCGTCCGCATCCTCAAAGGTTTCGGAGTCGTATTCAACGCCGTTAAGTGTCATTTTCTCCGAAGCAAGGGAAGCATTTTCTTTATAAACGTCTCCGAGCTTTATGCGTTTTACAACGGAGGTGAGAGTTTCGAGTGCTTCAGCAACGCCCTCAACATACTGCTTGGACGAATTGTCTATTGTATACTGTGTTTCGGGAGTGAGCAGGAGAGAGAAGTCCATACTGGGCTTTTCTGTTGTGAATCTGAAAAACGAATTGTTTTCGTCAATCGCGTATTCGCAGTACATGCTCGATTCGTTTCCGTCCTCGTCCTTGCCGAGTCCTATGTTGAGTGCCATGAAGTAGTTGCCGTCGAGAATTCCCTCTGCCTTTGCGGTTTTTGTTTCGGCAAGGTCGGGATTTATGACCTCGGGCGCGGGAGTGATTACAGGGTCATCGTTCTTGTCGTTATCGGTTTCATCCGCAGGCGTCTTCGTGTCGTCTTCGGCGTTGTCCTTTTTCTCTGTGTCGGCAGTGTCGTTTGTATCGACTGCAATGTTAGTGTCATCATGAGTTTCGTCGTCGCCTTTCTTGCTTATGAGTCCGCATGAGGTTGCTCCGAGGCAGAGTGTGGCTGTGAGAAGCAGTGCGCATATTTTCTTATTCATTGTGTTATTCTCCTTTGCCGCCGTGCTTTATGCACGGCACTTTTATCCAATTATACACCGCGCAGAACCTTTTGTCAAGATGTAATTCATGAATTAAAACAATATTATCATTTTGTTTCATATCAAACCGATTACCATTAACCATAAAGTTCACAGTGGTTGACATATAACGCAACGCCCCGGGACTTTTCCGGGGCGTTGGTATGTTTCGGTAAAGTTACTGCTTGACTATAAGCGTTACGGGGATAAACACCGAAGTAGGACGATCGGTTATATGTATCTCAATCGGGAACCTGTAAATGCCCTCGGTGAGATTGTGAGGAATAATTTTTATCGCGGTTTCGGATGAAAGACCGCTCGAAAGAGGACGGACGTTCATAAGGAACATCGAGTTTCTTGCCGGAAGAACCTCCCAATCGTTCGGAGCATATACCGTAACATTCGACCAGAATTGACGATCGGCAAAGGTCTCTGCGCTTAAGCGAAGCTCCTTTTCTTCCCCCTCACGAATCTCAATGCTTCCGCAGTAATCGAGGAACGCATCGAATATGGGACTCTGAACCTTTACCGTCCAAGGCTGACGTCTCTTAAGCTCATCTTTGAAATCAAACTTAAAGGGCTTTCCGAAACTGCAATGGTAGGGTTTGTTGAAGAGTCTGTCCTCGTATATAACTATTTCAGCCGCACCGTCATCGCTTACTCTAAAGTCCTTGCCGAGGAACGTCGGAGCAAGTCTTGAAACTCTGTCTCTGAGTTGATTTATGGTCCTGCAACCCTCGGTTCCGAAGGCAGTGAGGTCGAGTGAAACAGTCTTTATATCTTCTCCTATGGGCTTTATCCACTCTTCGGGTATTGCTGCAGTGCCGCCTATTATGCCGAATATCGAGCCGAGTGTTGCGCAGGTGCAGTCGGCATCCTCGCCGCAGGAAGCGGCAATGCAGAGAGACTTTCCGAAGTCACCCTCGCCGTAGTACCAACCGATCATTGCGATACCGATGTTTGCGGGAGCATCAAAACCAACTCTGCCTACAGGTCCTCTTTCGGTTTCGTCCTTTGAGAGATCTATTGAAGCAAATGACGACGGATAAGCGTTGAGTACCTTTATTCTTGCCTCTTTCCATGAAAGACCGTCGTCATAGCACTTCTTTACGAGCTTAACCGCACCGGCAACAGCACTGTCCTCGGGAATATAGGAGAAAGCGATGTCAATGAGCTTTTCTCTGTCCTTCTCGACGAAAGCCGCAGCTTCAAGAGCGGCAGTGAAGATTTCGCCGTAAACACCCTCGTTGCAGTGATCGACTATTGCGTCCTCAAGCGCATATTTTACGGCAATTTCGGGATGTCCGGGAGCGAGGCAAGCCCAGATTTCGCTTCTGATAAAGCAGCCGCAGGAGTCGCCGTTGGGGTTGTTGTACCATCCGGAAAGAGGGGGCGTAAGTCCGAGTCTCATGTTGCACTTTGCCATGCCGTACTCAGACCAGTGCGCAATGATTCTGTTCATCCAGAATTCGCCGAGAATGGAAGCGTCAAGCTTCGTGCCGTATCTTTCCGCAACGCAGAGAAATACGAGCTGAAGATCAAGGTCGTCGTTCGGAAGAGCGCCCTGCGAAATGTCGTGGGTGTATCCCTTTACGTCGAATACGCCTCTTTTTCCTTCAAACGGAGTGCCGAGAGTTCCGCCGATGTTCTTGCCGAGAAAGCAAGCTCTCACTTTGTCCTTGTAGTCTTTGAAATTCAGTTTCATAAAAATACCTCCGTATGCGCGTTTATTGTATCTGTTACGTTACAATTATAAACGATACGGAGGGAAAAATAAATAGGTTTTCAATACATCCGGAGTAGGTTATCTGTACATTTTGTTTTATTTTGCTGCTTTGCCTATAGTCTCGACCTTAAGAAGGTTTGTTGTTCCCTCAACGTTGAGCGGCATACCGGCGGTAATTACAACTCTGTCACCCTCATTCAAGAGTCCGGTGAACATTGCACAGTCAACCGCATGACGGAAAAGCTTCTCTTCGTCGGTCTGGTTCTTTGCGAGAACAGGGTAGACGCCCCAGGAGAGAGCAAGCTGGTTAAACGTCTTTTCCGACGGTGTTGCGGCAACAATGTTCTCAACGGGTCTGAATTTTGAAACTCTTCTTGCCGTGTAGCCTGACTTCGTGACCGCTATAATTGCGCTTGCGTCAACGTCTCTTGCGGTTGTGCAGGCAGCGTCGCAGATTGCGTTTGTGATATCCGCTATATCGTTGTCGCACTTAAGACCTCTGTATGCGTCCATCTCAAATGCGTCCTTTTCGGCCTGCCTTGCAATTTTTGCCATTGCCTTGACAACAGTTACGGGGTGATCTCCGGCGGCGGTCTCACCCGAGAGCATTATTGCAGACGTACCGTCGAACACGGCATTTGCAACGTCGGATATTTCGGCTCTTGTGGGGTGGTTATTGTGAATCATCGACTCCATCATCTGAGTAGCCGTGATCGCCATTTTTCCGGCGCGGTATATCTTCCTTATCGCCTTTTTCTGAATGCCGGGCAGTCTTTCGTATTCTATTTCAACGCCCATGTCGCCGCGTGCTATCATTATTCCGTCCGACTGCTCGAGTATTTCGTCGAAATTTTCGACGCCCTCGATGTTTTCGATTTTTGATATTATCTTAATGTTGTGACCGCCGTGGTAGTCGATGAATCTGCGGAGAGAAACAACGTCTTCCTTTCTTCTTACGAATGAAGCCGCGACAAAATCAACGTCGTTCTCAACACCAAACACAAGATCTGCCTCATCTTTTTCGCTGAGGTATTTCATGTCCATGCGAACATTCGGAACGTTTATGCCCTTGTTGTTCTTAATTACGCCTCCGAAAAGCACGGTGCAGTTAATATCCGTGTCGGTGCATGAATCTACGCAGAGAGTAATGTTGCCGTCGTCGATAAGAATCTTTTGACCCTCGGTGAGCTGAACGGGAAGACCCGGATATGTTATCGATACCTTTTCCTTGGTTCCTTCGACGTCGTTTGTGGTAAGCACGAATTTTGCACCTGTTTCGAGTACTTCAGTGCCGTTTTTGAACGACTTTACGCGTATCTCGGGACCTTTCGTGTCGAGCATTATTGCAAGGGGTGCCTTAAGCTCATTTCTCACCTTTTTTATTCTCTCAATGATTTCTTTGTGGTATTCGTGAGTGCCGTGGGAGAAATTAAGTCTCGCGACGTTCATTCCGGCACGCACCATTTCGGCTATTGTTTTCTCGTCGCAAGACGAGGGTCCCAAAGTGCAGATGATTTTTGTTTTACGCATTCGGTTTTGCTTCCTTTCCAAAGTCACACGGCAAATTTACGCCGTTGTTTCATCCGACATCCTGTATCCGACGCCGACCTCTGTAAATATATACTTAGGTTCGGCGGGGTTTTCTTCTATCTTACGTCTTATGTTTGCCATATTGACGCGCAGTATTCTGTTGTCGCCCGACGTAACCGGTCCCCATATTTCTCTCATGAGAAAATCATAGGTGACGACTCGCCCAGCGTACTTCGCCAACAGTGCCACTATCTTGAATTCGTTCAGCGTGAGCTTTACATCTCTGTCACGCACCGTTATTTTGTGTTTGCCGTAGTCAATGGTGAAATCCCCTGAACGGAAGATACCGCTCAGTGCAACCCCGTCGCTTGCGCTGTCAAGCCGCGTGTGTCTTATTGCCGCACGTATTCGCGCCATAAGCTCGGACGTGCCGAACGGCTTTACAATATAATCGTCAGCACCCATGTCAAGAGCAGTTACCTTGTCACTCTCCTGTGAGCGTGCGGAAACCACAATTATAGGTACACGTGATCTTTCCCTGATTCTCTCTATAACCTTGCCGCCGTCCTCGTCCGGAAGACCGAGATCAAGTATAACAAGCTCCGGAAAATACGACCCGAACATCGCCATCCCCTCGGCAGCAGTCTTGGCGGCTATCGGTTCATAACCGTTTGAGGTAAGCACCGTGGCAATAAATCTCGATATGCCGATATCGTCTTCTATTATCAACACCTTGTCCTTAAGCGTCATAGATTATTCCTCCAAAGGAAGCAGGAACATAAATTCCGCACCTCCGCTTTCTGCATTCGCCGATTTCATGGTTCCGCCGTGAGCGTGAATAACGCTTATGCACATCGAAAGCCCCATGCCGAGATTGCGTTTTGTATCCGCACGTTCTCCGGAGTCAAAGCCTTCACACGAGTTTTCGAGATCATCAAGCTTTCCGCTTTTGATGCCGAGACCGTTGTCGCGCACCGAAAACAGTGCCATATCCTCCTCACGTCTTACTTCAACAATTATTTCAGAGGTTGTTACACCGTGATTTACGGCATTTTCGAGAAGATTTATAATTACCTGCTCGATAAGCACCGCGTCCATCGGAACGAACAGCGGCTCCTTCGGCATTATAACCGTAACCTCTGTCTTTGTGCCATATTTTTTGAAACGGGAAACAGCCTCGGAGACAACCTCTTCGACGACTTCTTCACGCTTCTCTATGTGCGCCGTGTCATCGATTTTCGTAACGGAAAGTATATTCTCGACAAGACGCACGAGATTTTTGCACTCCTCGGATATTCCCGTGAGAAGCTCCTTGCTTTTTTCGCTGTCGAGCTTTTCACCGTTTTCGAGAATTGCGCTCGCCGCACCGCCGATTGAAGTAAGAGGCGTCCTTATGTCGTGGGACAGTGCGCGCAGAAGATCCGCACGTATCTTGTCCTTTTCGCTTTCGATGCGTATGCTTTCCTGTATCTTTATTCTTGATGTAAGTGCGCTTACAATGAGCGAAACCGCAAGCATTGTTACAAAAGTGAGCGGATATCCCGATAAAGTGAAGTTGAGTTCAAAATACGGATATGTAAAAACGTAGTTTACGCCTACCACCGCAATAAGCGAAACAAGCACTCCGCACAAATATCCCGTTGTCAGCCTCGAAACGATAAGCACCGCGAGAACAAAAATCATAGGCGCCTGCATTTCGTTTTGAAACCCGACACCCATAATCGCACAAAGTGCGAACGCCGCAACCGTAATCGCACTCGAAATAATGACATCAGCCTGATTCACCTTGAAAAACGATGAAATACTCTGCTTGTTTTCGATGCAATACTCTTTGAGTTCATAGATTTTTTCTTTTACATTTATCATAACCGGAGATCCTTTCGCCGTTTCCTCATCGGCGTAAAAGTATAATATGCCGAAGTCGGCTGTGAAAAGTCACTTGCCGGTCTTCGACATATATTATACCGCTCCATATGCAATTTTTCCGAAACGTATAAGTAAATTTCTGTAAATATTCGGTTTAACCCAATGCGGGAACGGTAAATTGCGCAAAAAACGACTCCGCTTCTTTACGTTAAGAGTTTCTTGATTATTTCTTGGAATTCTTTGAAGCATTGTAAACTCCGTATATAATCACCGCAATAAGAGGAAAAATTATGAGTGCGCCCGCGCAGATGGCAAGTACGAGAATTGCGTTCACTTATAAAACACCGCCTTTCGTATCATCATACATACATTATAACACAAAATGTGATAAGGCGGTGCTAAAATTATGCCGATATCCGCTAAGATTTCGCTAAGAAGTGCATTGGGAAAATTAAAGAAAGCACCCGCAATTTATACAGGCACTTGTCCGTATCAGTTTTGGCCTGCTTCGGTCGGAATTTGCTCCATGCCGGACTTCGGAATTGTCAATTCGCATTTTCGCATTATGCTAATAAAGGTTATGCAGTGGAGAATATCGACTATGAGCCACGAAACAGGGTAGCACATATAAAGCCAGATTGTGTCGTCGAAATACGGATAAACAAGGTATATCCAGATGAGTCTTATGCCGCACACCCCGACAACGCTCGAAATCATCGGGATAAGCGAAACGCCCATGCCGCGTATTGCGCCGACAAGCACGTCAAGCCAACCGCAAAGGAAGTACGGCCCCGCAATTACAAGAAGACGCCTTGTTCCCTCGGCAGCGGTTGCCGCAAAGTTCGCGTCATTCTTTATGAAAAAGCCGAACAGCGTTTCGGAGAATATGTTAACAAGACCTCCGAATACAACACCGGAGAGCGTTACGAGCGCAAGACATATAAACACGGTCTTCTTCGCGCGGTCGAATTTACGCGCGGCATGGTTCTGACCGACGAACGCAAGCGTTGTGTGGTAGAACGAGTTCATAGAAATGTACACAAAGTTCTCTATGTTCGACGACGCTGTTCCTGCTGCCATAACGATAGGTCCTTTTGCGTTTATCGCGGACTGAAGAAGCGTGTTTGAGAGCGAGAAGGTTATGCCCTGTATACTCGACGGAACACCGATTCGGCAAATCTGTAGAAGTATATCTTTATGTATGCGTATTTTCTTAAAATGAAGCTTTATGCAGTCGTTTGAACGCACAAGGAGTATCGTTATAAGAACTGCCGAGAGAAAATTTGCGCACGTAGTCGCTATAGCAACTCCGGCAACGCCGAGGTGGAAGCAAATGACGGTTATAAGATTAAGTACAATATTGAGAAGTCCCGACACTACAAGAATTATGAAAGGATTCTTTGTGTCACCTGCGGCTCTTACTATACCGGAAACGAAGTTGTATGTCATCTGGAACGTCATTCCGGCAAGGCAAATACGCATATAGAGGGAGGCGTCGCCGAGAATTTCCGGAGGACAGTCGAGAATTTCAAGAAGGGTGGGGGTGAGCATAAAACCGATAGCACCTATTACGAAGCCGGCTATTATACCGGTCGCAAAGGAGGTGTGAACTGCGCGGCTCACCTCGTTCTTTTCGCCTGCACCGTAGAAACGCGCAACAACGACATTAGCGCCTGCGGAAAGACCCATGCAGATGTTGACGAACAGGTTCATGAGTGAAGTCGTGGAGCCTACCGCCGCAAGCGCGTGAGTGCTGTTCTCGGCAAATTTTCCTACAACAATAATATCCGCAGCGTTATAAGCAAGCTGCAGAAAACCCGAGAAAATAATCGGGAGCGTGTATACAATAATCTTGCCGAGAAGAGGACCGTTGAGCATATCCACTCTCGACTCGGCTTTTGCAGTCTTTACAGCCATTTTTCCTCCGTAAAAATGAAATAATCAGATAGCATTACAGCTTGATATTATACTCCGCAAAGTGCTGAAATTCAACAGAACAATAATAACCATATGTTAACATTTGACTACAAACACGGTAAGTTAAAACCGACGCCACGGGAAAGCAATACCCGAAGCGCCGATGTGTAATTCAGTCAAAAACAAAAGAGATACTTCTCGTACTCTGATTCCACGACACCGTTCCGAAAGGTGAAAGAGCGTCGATGAATATGATTGTCGAGCCGCCGACGTTGAAGCTCTGAACCGGTGCGCCGTTTACATACGTCTTTATATCGGTAAAAAGAACGTCCATAACGGGAGTGCCGCTCGGTTTCGTCTGCGCCTCGGGAGCAAAGCTTGCCGTGACTCTTCCGCTTCCCTTTGAAACAGAGAGCGTGCGGTCGGAGCCGTTCCACGCAACGTCAAAGCCGTAGCCTGCAAGCTCTTCAGCAAGAACCGCGGTGTTGCCGTCAATGTTGTAGCTCTTTACGGGAACGCCGTTTATATATGCTTTTATATCGGTGGAGAGAACATTGTTTATTTTGTCGCCGATTTTGGGAACTGCAAGCGTGAAATTCCAGGTTTTCTCCTGTATAAGCTTTCCGCCGTAAGCCGAGACAACACGCAGTGTGTGAGCACCGTTCGAAAGCGCCGAAAGGTCGAGTGTCTTTCTGTACGGAATGGTATCGCTCACTGCGACAAGGTTTCCGTCAATGTAGTACTCTGCGCTCGGCTCGTAGACGGCGTAATTCTTTATATAAGTACTTACCGGAAGCTTCGAGTCATAGACCGTGAAACCGTCTGTAAGCTCCTTGTACGCTACTGCGTCATCCGCTTTTGATATGTCGGTCACAAAGTGTTTTCTTGTTGCAATCTCCTTATATAAGCTTTCGAGACCGGGCGCACCTGTGAGTGAATAGCAACCAACCTCGCCGGGACGGTTCGAATTGAAGTGCGCTATCATTTTTACCTCGGGGCATACCATCGGAACATACTCGTAAATTTTGCGCATTGCCGAGAGTGCGTATAAACGCGTGTCCTCGCCGGTCGCATTGCCAAAGTTTACCTTGTACGATGCTCCGCACTCGGTTATCATAACGGGTTTTCTTGCGTGAAAAATATCACAAAGCTCGCGAAGCGGTATAACAGGATCAGCCGCAGGACCTTTGTAGTACATTGTGTCGCATATGTTGTTGAGAAATGCCTGATCTCCCGTGTAAACCGTTCCGTCCTGATGCATATCCGCGTAAAAGCACATTCCGACCCAGTCAACATACTCGTCGCCGGGGTAGTAGTCCATGTAGTTTACGCCGCTGTGGGAGACGTAGTTGAGTCCCCATACCATCGCGACATTTTTGCACTTGCTCTTGATTATGCCGGAAACCTTTCTGAACGCCGCAACATACTCATTCGGCGTACACATATCCGTCCAGATGTTCATTTCGGCACCGAATCTTACAAATATCTGCACGTCGCTGTACTGATTGGCAAGCTTTGCGACATACTCTGCTTCTGATGTGAAGTCGGTGTTTCGGATACCGCTTCCTTCATCGTTTACGTTCATCGCATAAAGGAGTGCTTTGCCGTCGCGGCGCGCAATTCCGAGCATACCGGGAAGATCGCCGTAGCAGAGAATCGCCGTATCGAAGTCATACGGCGTCGCCGTGCAGGTGGAAAGACGCACACCCTTTGAGGGTTCGTGAAGTGCGCCGACATAAGACTGATACTTGTCGGTCTCGGTATAAAGGCGCATCTCGTTTCCGTAGTGCTTGAGCTTCGCCTTTGCGGCGTCAACGACGTTGGGGTCAGTGAAATACGACTCGTTCTCAATTACCTTTTGAATGGCACCCATCGCGCCGTTGTAGTCGCCGTTATCCTCATAAATGTATATTGAGTCAACGTAAGTCCAAGGGGTAGCCGCCGACAGCATAAACGGTACTGCGCAAAGAAGCGCAAGAAAAAGAGCCGTCAGTCTCTTTAAGGGTCGATTCATTTCTTTTCTTCCTTTCCGTCTGATGTGTTGATATCGTTTTTCTTCTTGCGGAGCATTCTCCGCTCCTCGGCAGTTTTCCACTCTTCTTTTTCAAGCTCTGTTTCGAGAATGAGTCCGGGGACGGGGGTAGGCTTTTCGTTTTCGTCGAGAGCGACAAGAATGATGTATGCACGGTTGATGAGTCTGCGAATACCGGTTAATTCCTCGACAAAGGTTCTGACGCAAACCTCCATTGAGGTTCTGCCGACGTAAACAATTTTTCCCTGAAGCACGAGAGTATCGTTTGCGTATGCCGCCGCCTTGAAGTCGAGAGAGTCTATAAAAGCGGTCGTTACGTTGCAGCCGCTGTGACGTCTTGCGACGACTGCGGCGACGATGTCTATCCATTCCATAAGCTGACCTCCGAAAAGTCTGTTGTAGCCGTTAAGACTTCCCTGTGTCAGCACCTGAACCTGCTCCGTGTACGAATCGGCTACCTTTTTCATCGGTCCGGCCATAGAGTACCTCCGTAATAATTATTTTGTCTGCGGTTTGTAGCCGTCCTTGAGTCCGACTATGCGGATATAGGAATTTGCGTCGTGTATGTCTTTTATGAAGTAACCCGTGCGCACGAACTGATATCTTATGCCCTCGGGATCGTTCTCTCCGGCACACTCCATAACCGCATTCGGCATTTCCTTGAGGGAATCGGGATTGAGGTAGTCTCTGAAAGACTTATCCTCGGGGATAGCGCCCGTGTCCTCAATTGTGAAGAGGTAGTCATAGAGCTTTGCGTTGAAATGCTTTGCGTTCTCGACGCTTACCCAATGAATTGTGCCTCTTACCTTGCGTCCGTCGGTCGGCATACCGTTTCCGGTCTCAAGGTCTGCCGTGCAGATTATCTTTTCGATGTTTCCGTCAGCGTCCTTTATTATCTCTTTGCACTTGACGATGTATGCGCCCATGAGTCTTACCTCACCGTCGGGCTTGAGTCTCTGGAATTTTGGCGGAGGATTATCGGAGAAATCGCCTCTTTCAATATAGAGCGTTTTGGTAAACGGAACTTTTCTCGTTCCGTCCTCGGGTCTCTCGGGATTGTTGGGAAGCTCAAAGTATTCGGTTTTGCCCTCGGGATAGTTCTCTATCTCAATTTCGATGGGGTCGAGAACAGCCATGCGTCTCGTTGCGGTGGAGTTGAGTTCCTCACGTATGCAATGCTCGAGAAGTCCGATATCGCAGAGCGAAAGAGACTTTGAAATTCCGGAACGCTTTACAAACTCGAATATCGACTCGGGCGTATATCCTCTTCTTCTCAGAGCGCAGAGCGTGGGCATTCTCGGGTCGTCCCAACCGTCAACGAGCTTTTCCTCGACGAGAGCGCGGAGATACCGCTTGCTCATAACGGT
The DNA here is from genome assembly GCA_934502885.1 of uncultured Eubacteriales bacterium. Classification (GTDB taxonomy): domain Bacteria; phylum Bacillota; class Clostridia; order Oscillospirales; family CAG-382; genus CAKSUT01. Next base: position 39,053 of record CAKSUT010000005.1, read on the forward strand.
GTGTGTGACATTCATTCTCGCAAATTCGCGCTGAATCGGCACGGGTTCGGGGAAACCGACATTGTTTATTACCCACTCGTAAAGCGGTCTGTGGTTCTCGAACTCAATCGAGCAGAGAGAATGCGTGATACCCTCGGTTGCATCCTGAATGGGGTGCGCAAAATCGTAAAGAGGGTATATGCACCACTTGTCGCCCTGTCTGTGATGATGCGTGTGAAGTATGCGGTAAATTGCAGGGTCGCGCATATTCATGTTGGGAGACGACATATCTATTTTCGCGCGGAGCGTGTGAGTGCCGTCCGCAAACTCACCGTTCTTCATTCTCTCGAAAAGATCGAGATTTTCCTCAACGCTTCTGTCGCGGTAGGGGCTGTTCTTGCCGGGTTCGGTGAGCGTTCCTCTGTATTCGCGCATCTCCTCCGCCGTGAGGTCATCCACATACGCCTTGCCTTCTTTTATCAGCTTTACCGCGTATTCATAGCAGAGGTCGAAGTAATCCGAGCCGTAGAATATGCCGCCCGTCGGCTCTGCGCCGAGCCAGCGGAGATCCTCTTCGATTGACTTAACAAACTCGTCGTCTTCTTTTACGGGGTTTGTGTCGTCGTAACGGAGGTTGAAGAGTCCGCCGTACTTCTTTGCGGTCATTGCGTTGATGTATATCGCCTTTGCACTGCCGATGTGAAGATAACCGTTAGGCTCCGGCGGAAAACGTGTGTGTATCTTCTTTACTCTGCCGTTCTTCAAATCTTCCTCTATTATTTCATGTATAAAGTTTGTGCTTGTCGTTTCTTCTGCCATCTTTATATCATCCTTTCGTTGTGTGTCGGATTCACCGTCTTTTACTTTGCGGCATTTGCTATTCTCGCTTTTACCTCATCTTCGCCGAGAAGCTTGCATATTGTGCAGAGGTCGGGAGAATTTGCACGTCCCGTTACCGCAACTCTTATGAGGGTGGAAATGTCGGTGACAGAACCCTTGAAGCTTTCGGGAGATTCCTTGTACGCTTTCATGTCGGTTGTGTAGCCGTGCTTTTCAGAAAGAGCCTTGACCTTCTCGAACCAGCCGTTGTTGTCGTCGGCGGCACTGTAGAGGTCGGCGTACTCCGTGAGTATCGTGCGTCTTTCCTCAGCAGGAATATTTTCGGGATATTCGCTTTCGTCAACCTTGAAAAGCTCAGGGAAGAAGTACGAAACGAATGCCGGAACCTCTGCGTATGCCGCAAAGTCCTTTCTCGGCTTTTTTCCGCCTCTTCCTATTGCGAATATTGCCTTTGAGTATTCGGGGTCTCTCGATATTATTGCATGGAAGTCGGGAGCATATTCCTTCGCCCACGCTTCAACACCGCTGTAAACCTCGTCGGCAGACATCTGAGAGATAACATTCTTCGAAATATCGTTGAGCTTTGCAAGGTCGAAAAGCGCACCGGAGGCACTCATCTTGTTCGTGGAGAAGGGGAAGTCCCTGTAGCTCTTGTCCTTGTTTGCGCTTCTCCACTGTTCGTAGTTGGAGTTGAGAAGCGTCATAAGATATTCGATAACCGACTGAACGGGATAACCCTGCATATAGTAGAACTCAAGAGAGCATTCGGGGTCTTTTCTCTTGGACATCTTGCGCTTTGAACCAAGCTCCTCATCGAACTTGAGAACCTGCGAGGTGTGAGCGAATCTCGGTCTCTTGAAGCCGGTCGCAGCCCAAAGTTCAATATGCCACGGGAGTGTGGAGAGCCACTCTTCGCCTCTTATTACGTCGGTCGTGCGCATGAAATGGTCGTCAACAACGTGCGCAAAGTGATAGGTCGGTATGCCGTCAGACTTGAGAAGAACAAAGTCCTGATCGTTTTCCGGTATTTCAAGCTCACCCTTTATGGAGTCCTTGAACTTTATCTTCTTTTCGGGATTGCCCTCGGAACGGAAGCGAAGAACAAACGATTCACCGTCTGTGATACGCTTTATTGCTTCGTCGATATCCATGTCGCGGTGACGCGCCCACTTGCCGTAGTAACCGAAGTTTTCCTTTGATTCCTCCTGCATTTTGTGAATCTCTTCAAGCTCCTCGGCTGTACAGAAGCAGGGGTACGCTCTGCCTTCGAGAAGAAGCTTCTTTGCGACTATGTGATATATCTTCGCTCTCGCACGCTGTCGGTACGGACCGTATTCGCCAATTTCTCCGTCTGCGGTCGCGCCTTCGTCAAAGCCGAGTCCGAAGCCTCCGAGGTACTTTATTATCTTTTCGACAGCACCCGGAACTTCTCGTTTATCGTCGGTGTCCTCAATTCTGAGCATAAAAACGCCGCCCTTTGTCGAATGAGCAACACGTTCGTCGGTTAAAGCACCGTAAAGATTGCCGAGGTGCATGGAGCCTGTGGGGCTGGGGGCAAGTCTCGTTACCTTCGCACCCTCGGGAATGTTTCTCGGCGGAAATCTCTTTTCGAGACTCTCGACCGTGTCGTTTTCGTCAAGATCCGGGAAAATCAGTGCGGCAAGCTTTTGAAGCTTTTCGGTGTTAAGTTCCATTTCGTTTTATCCTTCCTGTTTATAATGTACATTTGTTGGTCAGAGCAGGTATGCCATTTCGAGCATAACCTCGTTCTCTGAGATGTCGTCGTTCGAGTAGAAGAAAATATTCGTTCCGGAAAATACAAATCCGCATTTTCTGTAAAAATCTATCGCCGGAACATTGCAGGTCTGTGTCTCAAGGCTTATCATGCGAAAGTCTTCATTTTCCGCAATTTCTTTCGCCTTGTTTATGAGAATCGTCCCGATACCTTTGCCGCGCTTATCTTCTCGAACGAGTAGCTGAGTTACAATAAGTCTCAAATTCCAAAACTCGCGGTTAACCTCGAGGTATGCCGCGGGTTCGTTTTCGCTGTCTTCAAAATATCCGTATGCCGTGCATTCCTGCCAGTACTCCTGATAAAGGGTATCGTAGCTGTCATGCAAAACAGGCTCGCTGAGTTTTTCCTTTACATATCTGAAAACAATTTCTCCGCCATCGCTGTTGACAACGCTTGCTCTGTAGCAAAAATCCGAACGGTATGTGTAGTGAAGCTCGTGATAATCGTATTTCTCCTTCGGGAGTTCTTTTATTTCGTAAGACATACGCATCAGAGACTCTTCAGGAAGCCCTCAAGACGGGAAGCAATTCTTTCATGACCCAAAGCATTCGGATGAAGTCCGTCGGGGCAGAAGGTCTTTTTGCTTATTTCAAGATCGGGGACTATGCCGCTTGTCGAATAAAGGTCGAGAACGGGAATGCCGTAATTCTTCGCAACCTCCTTGATAACCTCAACATATGTTCCGAGAGGTTCGGGATTTGCGCTCTTGTTGGCTTCGCACGGACGCTTGTCGCCGCCTCTGTGAAGAGGGGTCATGAATACGATTTCCGAGGTCGGATACTTTTCGAGAAGTCCTTTCATGAGAACGTGAAGCGCACCGTAGAAAGTAGTCTCGTCATTTTCGGTAAAATCGCCGAGATTTGCATCACCGTGACCGTAATCGTTTGTGCCGCCGAAAACAACAACAACGTCGGCATCATCGTCCATCTCGGAAAATCTGTCGCAGAACGCAGGAAGATTTTCGGTCATATAGCACGACTGACGTGCGATTCTCGTTGCCGATATTCCGTAATTTCTCGCTTCCGCGAGTCCGCATTTCTCTTTGAGTACGTTAAGATATATTTTCTCGGGGCTGTCCACTCCGACGCCTTGTGTTATGCTGTCTCCGAGAAAATTGATTTTCTTTCCTTTGAGTTCCATGATATTTTCCTTTCTTGATTATTCCGCCGAACCTTTGCAAGCGACGACACTAATCTAAAAAACAATTATTCATGCTATTCTACCACATATAACTGTCAAAGTCAATATTTAAATGCAATTTTAGCATGGAAAACTGCATTTTTTGCACTCAATTCGTCTTTGAAACGAATATTTACAATATTACCGTTCAATTTCAAAAAAAGTCTTGAATTTTCATTAAGTGTGTGGTATAATGAATAATAATTGTTTGTGCGGAGAAATCTTCGCATAAGGTTTATGAAAGGAAACCGTTGATACGGTCACGGCGAACACTGAAATTGAACAATAACGAAAGAATCAAAGTCGCTTTCATATCGCTCGGATGTCAGAAGAATCTTATCGACAGTGAAGTCATGATAAAGAAGCTCTCCGACGCAGGAATGGAAATAGTCGAAGACGATATAAACGCGGACGTTGCGGTGGTTAACACCTGCGGCTTCATCGAATCAGCGAAGAAAGAAGCCATAGAAACCATTCTCGACGTTGCGTGGCTTAAGGAAAACAGGAACCTCAAAGGTATAGTCGCGGCAGGATGTCTTGTGCAGAGATACGCCGACACAATTCTCGATGAAATCCCCGAAATCGATGCAATAGTCGGTGTCGGCAACCTCGACAGCATAGTTGAGGCGGTTCGTCACGCCTATGCCAAGGGCATGAAAAAAGCAGACTGCCCCTACAGAAGAGTTTCCGCCCCCGAAGATCAGCCTCTCGGCGGCGACCGTGCGGTAAGTACACCCGAATACACCGCATACATAAAGATATCCGAGGGCTGTGACAATAAGTGTACATACTGCGCCATTCCCTCGATAAGAGGAAAATTCCGCTCACGTCCGATTGAAGATCTCGTTAAGGAAGCGAAAGAGCTTGCCGAAATGGGCGTAAAGGAGCTTATCGTTATCTCGCAGGACACAACAAGATACGGAAGTGACCTTTACGGTGAGTCAAAGCTTCCGGAGCTTTTGCGTGAGTTCTGCAAAATAGACGGCTTTAAGTGGATAAGAGTGCTTTACTGCTATCCCGAGGAAATAACCGATGAGCTTATCGATGTATTCGCTGCGGAAGATAAGATAGTAAAGTACCTCGAGATGCCTATTCAGCACATCTCCGATAACGTTCTTCGCCGCATGAACCGCAGGGGAGGACGCGAAGCGGTTGAATCTGCAGTGAAGAGACTGCGCGAAAAAGTGCCGGGAATTGCGCTTCGCACAACGGTAATAGTCGGCTTCCCGGGAGAAACGGGAGGAGACTTCGCAGAACTTGCCGAGTATCTCAAGGAAACGCGCTTCGAACGTCTCGGCGCATTCAAGTACTCCGAGGAGGAGGGAACACCGGCCGCTTCCTTTGACGGTAAAATTTCCGAGGATAAGAAGGAGCGCAGATACGATGCCGTTATGTCAAACCAGCTGACGATACACGAACAGTTTAACAAAAAGCAGCTCGGAAAGGTGCTTGAAGTGCTCTGCGAGAACTACGACAAGGTTTCCGAGTGCTATTACGGCAGAAGCATTTACGACACTCCTGAGATCGACGGAAAGGTTTACTTCTCAGCGAAAAGAAAGGTTCGTCCGGGTGAGTTTGTAAATGTCCGCATAACCGACGTGATAGATTACGACCTCGTGGGTGAACTTGAGGAAAACAGATAACGCCGTGCAGGTGTTATCTATACATACAATTGAAAAGGAGATTTATCCATGAATTTACCGAACAAACTTACGATAATGCGATTTGTTCTCGTACCCGTGTTCATGATTTTCGCTCTCATGCCCGAGAGCGTCATGCCCGACATAACCTCGCGATGTATTGCGGCTGTGCTCTTCGGAGTTACAGCCTTGACGGATATGTTCGACGGCAAAATCGCAAGAAAATACAACCTTGTAACAAACTTTGGAAAATTTATGGATCCCCTTGCGGATAAATTCATGATATTCGGTGCACTTCTTTCCATAGTCGCAAAGTACGACGAGCTTCGAGGCGTCATGGTTTGGGTTGCTATAACTGTTATGCTCCGTGAGCTTGCGGTAACCTCCATAAGACTTATCGCCGCAGGTACTTCGTCGGTTGTCATTTCGGCAAGTATGCTCGGAAAGATAAAGACTACCGTTCAGTGCATTGCGATAGAGATAACTTTTCTCGAACCCGTAATATTCGGAAAGATCGACTTTTTCGCAAAGTACCGTCCGCTCACTTGGTTCAGTATGATTTTGCTGTTGTTCTTCACACTCTATTCGGGTATTGACTATATTGTTAAATATAAGGACTTTTTGAAGGACGCAAAGTGATTGCGATGCCCTCCGAAAGTCTGCAAAGAGATTAAGGAGTAACAGCTTTGTTTAAGAATCTTATCTACGACATAAATTCCATTAAGGAGCGTGACCCGGCGGCGAGAACAAGTCTTGAGGTTCTTTTCGTCTATTCGGGACTTCACGCAGTTATCTATCACAGAATTGCGCATTGGTTTTTCAAACACAAAATGTTCTTTATCGCGCGCTTGATTTCACAGAACGCAAGATTTCTCACCGGAATTGAAATTCACCCCGGTGCGACGATCGGCAAAGGTCTTCTCATCGACCACGGCTCGGGAGTCGTAATCGGTGAAACTGCGGTCGTGGGCGATAACTGTACGATATATCAGGGTGTAACACTCGGCGGCACGGGAAAGCACACCGGGAAACGTCATCCCACAATCGGCAACAACGTCATGATAGGCTCCGGGGCAAAGGTTCTCGGACCGTTCAAGGTCGGCGACAATTCCAAAATAGCGGCAGGCGCGGTTGTGCTTGCGGAGGTGCCGGCAAACAGTACGGCTGTGGGAGTCCCGGCAAGGATAATCTACCCCGACGGTAAAAAGAACTGCGCAGAGACAAAAAAGAACGACCTCGACCAGATACACATTGCAGACCCCGTTTCAATCGAGCTTTGCCGTCTTCAGGCGAGAGTCGAGCGTTTGGAGGAGCTTCTCAAAAAGTACGAGAACGCCGCCTCGGACACAAAAAGCAAATAAGTCTAAAGGGAAGGGACAGTAATGAAACTTTACAATTCACTCACTCATACAAAGGACGAGTTTATTCCGCATACGCCGGGAAAGGTGACAATGTATACCTGCGGTCCTACGGTATATCACTATGCCCATATAGGAAACCTCCGCACTTACATCATGGAGGACGTTCTCGAAAAGTATCTCAGATACGCGGGATACGACGTTAAGCGCGCCATGAACATAACCGACGTCGGACATCTCACAAGCGACGCCGATACGGGCGAGGACAAGATGCTCAAGGGCGCAAGACGCGAGCATAAGACGGTTCTCGAAATTGCAAAATTCTACACCGACGCATTTTTCGACGACTGCAAAAAGCTCAATATCAAGTACCCCGACGTTGTCCAGCCTGCGACCGGCTGCATAGACGAGTTTATCAAGGTCATATCGTCGCTTATCGAAAAGGGCTTTGCATACGAAGCCGGCGGAAATATATACTTTGACACGTCAAAACTCAAGCAGTACTACGTTTTCAATAACTTTGAGGAGCATGACCTCATGGACGGCGTCAGAGAGGGCGTCGAAAAGGATGACAACAAGAAAAACAAGGCAGACTTTGTTCTTTGGTTCACGAAATCCAAGTTTGATGACCAGGAGCTTAAGTGGGATTCTCCGTGGGGCGTCGGCTATCCCGGCTGGCACATTGAGTGCTCCTGCATATCGATGAAATACCTCGGAGAATATCTTGACATTCACTGCGGCGGCATCGACAATGCATTCCCTCACCACACAAACGAAATTGCGCAGAGCGAAGCATATCTCGGTCATAAGTGGTGCAATTTCTGGTTCCACGTTCTCCACCTCAATACGGACAGCGGAAAGATGAGTAAATCCAAGGGTGAATTTCTCACGGTTTCTCTCCTTGAATCTAAGGGTTACAGCCCCATAGTCTACAGATATTTCTGCCTGCTCTCGCACTACAGAAAGTCGCTTGTATTCTCGTATGAGAACCTTGACAACGCAAAGGCGGCATACGAAAAGCTTATTGCAAGAATTGCAAAGCTCGAGAACAAGGGCGAGGCTGACGGTGTTGCATACGAGAGCCTTAAAACAGCATTCAAAGAGGCTATGGATAACGACCTCAACACCTCGCTTGCAATAACCGCGCTCCATGCGGTTCTCAAGTCCGATGCAAACGACACAACAAAGCTTGCTCTCATAGCGGACTTCGATAAGGTTCTTTCGCTTGACCTCATAAAGAACGCCGAAGCTTTCAGAGAAAACGACGGCAATCCCGAGAACGGCGTTGACGGCGAGCTTGCGGCAAAGGTAGAAAAAATGATCGCTGAAAGAACCGCCGCAAAGAAGGCGAAGAACTATGCAGAGGCCGACAGAATAAGAGACGAACTCAAGGCAATGGGAATCGTTCTTGAGGATACCGCTCAGGGTGTAAAATGGAAGAAAGCATAACAGAACGCAAAATGAGAGCGGCGCAGTACGGCACACTTGCCCTCGCATATCTCGGAGACGGAGTCATTGAACTTCTGGTGCGCGAGAGACTTCTCGGCGAGGGGCTTGCCCATCCCGGCGACCTTGTCAAGGCGTCGAAAGATTTTGTAACCCTCGAGTCGCAGAGCGATGCGGTAGAGAGAATACTTCCGCTTTTGACCGACGACGAAAATACGGTATATAAGCGCGGCAGAAATGTGAAAACTCACTCTGTCCCGAAGCACGGAGAGGTGGTTCAGTACAGACGCGCCACAGCTCTCGAGACGCTTTTCGGCTATCTTCATATGGCAGGACTTGAAGGGCGCAAACGCGAGCTTTTCGCCGCCGCCTTTCCGAAAGATAAGAGTTCCGATTAACGAAAATGCCGGGGCGAAAGTCCCGGCAAAACTTTGATTAGTATCTGCGCCGAAGTGCGGCGTTTTTACGGTAAGGAAAAAACTATGGCAGGAATATTTGATCTTTTTGCAAAAATAGAGAGAGAGAAGCCGGCGTCGGTGCCTGTGTCCCACATAATCGTGGGACTCGGCAATCCCGGAAAAGAGTACATCACCACACGCCACAACGCAGGTTTTCTGTCTCTCGAGTACATCTCTCAAAAAGAAGGCTTTTCAATCTCACGTTCGCGTTTCAAGGCGGTTGTGACCGACACAGTGTTCGGTACAAAGCGCTGTCTTTTCATGATGCCGCAGACCTACATGAACAATTCCGGCGAAGCCGTCAAGGAGGCTTGCGATTTTTATAAGGTTGCGCCTGAAAACGTGATAGTGATTTTTGATGACATAAGCCTCCCGGTTGGTAAGCTCCGCATACGGAAAAGCGGTTCCGCCGGAGGTCACAACGGTATAAAGTCTATAATCGCTCACCTCGGCACGCAGGATTTTCCGAGAATTAAGGTCGGCGTGGGCGAAAAGCCGCACAAGGAAATGGATCTTGCAGACTGGGTTCTCTCGAATTTCTCTGCGGAAGAAAAAAAGGTGCTGTTTGATGAATTTGAGAAAGTAAACGAAGCGGCAAAGCTTTTGGTCAAAGGAAAAGCCGAAGAGGCAATGGCAAAATTCAACTGAGCGCATAATATTAAAGAGGTCCGAACCGAACGGCTCGGACCTCTTTTTTGTATGCGTATTGCTATTAAAGTTATTCGAGAGAATCGAAATAATCCTTCACAATCTCTCTTTCGTCCATGTGATACTTCTTGCCCTTAATTTCCTGATACATCTCATTTCCCTTGCCGACGAGAAGAACAATGTCGCCCTTCTTCGCGATTGAAAGTGCGTAGTGTATCGCCTTTACTCTGTCGCTTATGACTACATATTTGCCGGTGGTTTTGTTCATGCCGATGAGAATATCGGCAATAATGTCGTCAGGCTCTTCAAAACGGGGATTATCCGACGTTATAACGGATATATCGGCGTACTTTCCGGAAATCTCGCCCATTTCGTATCTGCGCAACTTTGAACGGTTGCCGCCACAGCCGAAAACGCAGATTATTCGCTTCGGTGAGTATGCGCGCACCGCGTTGAAAAGGCTTTCGAGGCTCAACGCATTGTGTGCATAGTCGATGAGCACGGCAAAATCGCACTTCGGATGCTTTACAGGCTCTGTTCTTCCGATAACACTTACATGCTGCAATGCGCCGACGCAGGCTTCCTTGTCAAGACCCACTGTTTCGCAGGCGGCGATTGCCGCAAGAGAGTTGCTCACTGTAAACTGTCCGGGAGTCGAAACCTTAACGGGAATGCTTCCGCAAAGGTCAAAGGTCGTTTCAAGGCCCTCGTCAATTATAAACTTGGGGTTTACTGCGAATATATCCGCATTCTTTCCGAGAGCGGAATAAGTCGTCACCTTTGCTCCGGCCTCGCGCGCGATATTCTCGAAAAACTCCGAATACTCGCTGTCCGCAGATATAACGGCATTCTTACAGCGTCTGAAAAGCTCACCCTTTGTCTGCTTGTATTCCTCAAAGTCTTTGTGTTCGTTCTTGCCGATATGGTCGGGAGAGAGATTTGTGAATACGGCTGTTTCAAACTCAATGCCGTACACTCTGTCCATCATTATACCCTGCGAGGAGACCTCCATTACAACGTGAGTGACACCGGCGTTTACCATGTCGTAAAAGATTTTGTTAAGCTCGAGGCTCTCGGGCGTCGAGTTGTCAAGCTCAATTTTTTTATCACCGTAGTAAGCACCCGTAGTTCCTATAAGGCCGACGTTAATTCCCGAACCCTTCAGAATGTCTCTTATCATGAAGGAGGTACTCGTTTTTCCCTTTGTGCCGGTGATGCCGATAATCTTGAGCTTCTTTGACGGCTCACCGTAAAAATACGAAGATACCTTCGCAAGAGTCTTTCGGCAGTCGGGAGCGTAAAGGAATATAGCCTTGCGCGGAAGGGCGGTTCTGTATGCGTAAAACGCCTCCTTATCGCATATTACGAATGCGGAAGCTCCGGCGGCCGCAGCATCCGGAATGTACTTATGTCCGTCGGAAACCGTGCCGTTAATGCATATAAACAAGTCACCCTGCTTTACGTTTCTCGAATCGCTCGTTACTCCTTTTATGTCAATATCCGCGAAATCGCCGACGGTTTCGAGTCCGCAGGCGGAAGCAATATATGAAAGCTTCATGATATCAATCCTTTCTGTGTTTAGTTGATTACTGCCGTTTGAAAACCCTTACCGGGATAAGTGTTTCTTTGCCGAGTGCGATCGCTTTTGCGAGAATATCCGCCTCGGCTGTCGTATTAAGCTCCGAAAAGCTTATTCTTATCGTAGAGTCCGCGTCACCGTCGGAAAGACCGAACGCCGAAAGCACTCTGTTTTCACGGTGCTTTGACGAGCAGGCAGAACCTGCGGAAACGTATATACCTTTGTCCGAGAGAAAACGAAGCATAACCTCGCTCCTTATCCCCGGCACGACAACGCTCAAAATGTACGGCGACGAGATTTTCGGCTCGTTGAAGCGCACCTCACCGCAGCATTCCCTTATCCTATTTGCCGTGTAGCTTTTCAGCTTTGTTACGTAATCGAAGTTGTCTTTTGCGAATTTTGCGCCATTCTTTGCCGCTTCGCCGAACGCACATATCGTCGGAAGCGCCTCCGTTCCGGGACGCACCGAATTTTCCTGCTCTCCGCCGAAGAGAATGGGGGAGAGACGCACGCCTTTTCTTACCCACAGCGCACCGCTTCCTTTCGGAGCATGGATTTTGTGTGAGCTTACCGAAATCAGATCCGCGCCCGACGCGGAAAGGGGAGAAGCGGATTTCAGAAATGCCTGCACGCCGTCCGTGTGAAGTACGGCGTTCGGCGCAAGTTTTTTGCGCAGGTCGTTAAGTGTCCGTATATCGTAAACCGCGCCCGTTTCGTTGTTTACCGACATTGCCGATATAAGAAGAACGTCGTCATTCATGTGCGCCGCGGCAAAATCAAGGTCGAGTGCGCCGCCTTTTGTCGGTATGCGCACGATTTCAAAACCCTCATCGGCAAGTATTGCCATGGAATTGTTGACGCAAGGGTGTTCGGAATCCGAAACAAGTATTCTCTTTCCGCGGCGTCTGTTCGCGTGAGCGAACCCGAGAAGTGCAAGATTTGCCGCCTCCGTACCGCCCGAGGTGAAGTATACATCGCCGTCGCCTGCCGAAAAACCGAGTGCCGACGTTATGCTCTTGCGCGACGCTTCAAGCTCCTTGTATGTACGTATTCCGAATGAATGAACCGAGGAAGGGTTTGCATAAAGCTCGGTCATTATCTGTACCGCTTTGTCCGCGGCTTCTTTGGAAACCTTGGTCGTTGCGGCGTTATCGAAGTATATAGTGTCCAAAACAAGACCTCTTTCAATATTATTGTCAGTAAATATATTTTATGTCAAAGTACTTTGACAGGTGTACGCCGTCGGACTCTGCTTTTGCGAGCGAAATGCCGCAGTATTTTTTTTCTACTTTCCCCGGAACATCAGGAACCGGGTCGTCCCACGTGGTGTCGAAAACATAAAATGAACCGTCCGCAAGAACTACGTTCCACATATGACTTCCGTTTGAAACGGCGCAGGAGCGTATTCCGGCCTCCGCACACAGGAGGTTAAACGCGGAGGCATATCCTTGGCAAACCGCGATCCCCTCGACGAGAGCACCGTAAGCAAGATATGCCGTATAACCTGACTTTGATTTTTGCGGCACTTCGTATGAGGTGCAGGAAACTATGTAATCGTGTATCGCCGACGCCTTTTCGAGCGTTGACATATCGGGCGATATAATGTTTCCCACAATACTCTTTGCTTTACCGGCTGCCTGAACCCCGAGTCTTGCGAGATCCTCCGTGCCGATGCCGCTTTCCGGTATTACCGTGAGCTTCACATTGAGATACCCGACACCGGAATTTCCGGATGTCGAAACTTCGGTTGACATAAGGCTGAAATACTCCGGGTGTCTGTTGTACACCTCGCCAAAGGTTTCAAGATAGGTCTTTTTAATTTCCGCAAGCTTATCCGAACCGAACGGACAGTCGCCGTAGGTGAATCTTGCGTCGTAGATTCCGTTTTTTATCATGTGCATGAGATAAAGCGAAAAATCTTCATGCGCCCTCGGAGAAGAGTTCAGTTTCGCGGACGGGGTCGGCGTTTCCTGCGACTGCACGCTTTTATACGCCGTTTTATTCTCGGAATATTGCGCGATTCTTCTTATTACCGCACTGCATTCCGCACGTGTAATTCCGCTGTCCGGCTTGAAACAGCGCTTGCTTTCCTTTACGCTTCCCACCATGATAAGCTCCGCATAAAGAGACGAAGCGTAAATATCGTCAGTGTCGCAGTAAGGCGAGGTGTACGGAGACGGTGAAATATCAAGCGAACGGCATATGTATTTTGCCGCCTCCGCACGTGATATAACCTCGTTGGGATTAGGCTTGCCCTCGGAGAATTCATCAGTGCGCAATATACCGGCTTCAAGTGCGGCAGAAATGTATTCGGAATACCACTGCGAACCGTCATATGCCGCGCCTGTTCTCGGCTTCAGACGAAGCGTCACGCAGAGAAGCTTTATAAACTCGGCTCTCGATATCGAGCTGTGGGGTCTGAAGCTTCCGTCCGGATAACCGAGAAGAACACCCTCTTCGGAAAGAGAGGTGACGTCCTCCCAGAACCAGTCCGACTGTGCAACGTCGGTAAAGACTGCCGCCGATGCCGTGTCGGCGCAGAATTCGGTCAGAGGATTTGCGGCAAGAACCGCCGCGGTAATGAGCGATGCAAGCCTTACTCTTTTGTTTTTCATTTTTGTACTACCTGTCTTTATGTCAAACGCAAACGAACGGCACAATTTTCCGTACCGCACGGGCGTCAAAAAATCATTGCATCGGATGCCGGAGTATTTTTTGCACCGACACTGATATTATAATACAGATTCCACTAAAATGCAATAGGTGAAGGCAAGATTTTTTTAAAATTGTCACAACTGAATGTAAACAAAAAAATATACCTGCCGCAGAGTACTGCATACATTCAAAAAAATTCTTGCTTTGTTGAAAGAATATACTTGACTGAAAGCACAATGCGGAGTATAATAGACAATGGTTTTGAGTGCGCACATAAAGCGGCGCAACCTTTTTGTGAAAGGAATACAGGAATGGCAGACAACAAAGAAAAAATGAAAAAGATTCGCAATTTTTGCATTATAGCTCATATTGACCACGGCAAGTCGACCCTTGCGGACAGAATACTTGAGAAGACGGACACCGTTTCCACTCGTGAGATGGAGGAGCAGCTTCTTGACGATATGGATCTCGAGCGTGAAAGAGGCATTACGATAAAAGCAAGAGCGGTAAAGCTCAACTACACGTACAATGGCGAGACGTACGAATTCAATCTCATAGATACCCCCGGTCACGTTGACTTTAACTACGAGGTTTCACGTTCACTCACAGCCTGCGAGGGTGCGCTTCTCGTTGTTGACGCAACGCAGGGCATCGAGGCGCAGACTCTCGCAAACGCTTACCTTGCCGTTGACAATAACCTTGAAATAGTGCCTGTTATAAACAAAATAGACCTTCCCTCTGCGGATGTCGATCGCGTCAGAAACGAAATTGAGGATGTAATCGGCATTCCGGCGCAGGATTGTCCGGCTGTTTCCGCAAAAGCGGGACTTAACATTGAAGATGTTCTTGAAAAGATAGTTACCGATATTCCTGCGCCCAAGGGCGATCCCGACGCTCCGCTTAAAGCTCTTATTTTCGACTCTTATTACGATTCCTACAGAGGCGTTGTCGTTTACGTCCGTCTCTTCGACGGCTGTGTGAAAACCGGAGATATAATTAGACTCATGTCAACCGGAGTCACTTACGAGGTAAACGAGGTCGGACACATGAGCGCGTTCGGACTCGAAAAGGACGAAGGACTTTCCGCCGGAGAGGTCGGATATATAACAGCATCTATCAAAACAGTCTCCGACACGCGCGTTGGAGACACCGTCACTCTCGACGCAAACCCAACAGCGGAGGCTCTTCCCGGATTCAAGAAGGCTCTGCCTGTTGTATTCAGCGGAATATATCCTGCCGACGGCGCAAGGTACGGCGATCTCAGAGACGCACTCGAAAAACTCTGCCTCAACGACGCCGCACTTACCTTTGAACCCGAAACGTCAATTGCTCTCGGCTTCGGCTTCAGATGCGGCTTCTTGGGACTTCTCCACATGGAAATAATCGAAGAACGACTCGAGCGTGAATTCAACCTCGACCTTATCACAACCGCTCCCTCGGTTGTTTACGAGGTAACAAAACGCGGCGGAGAGAAGTATTTCATAGATAACCCCGTAAACTTCCCGACAGGCGACGAAATAGAGTACGTCAGCGAACCGATTGTAAGAGCAAGCATAATAACCCCTGCCGAATACGTGGGCGGAATAATGGATCTCTGCCAGGACAGACGCGGAATTTTCGTCGATATGAAATACCTCGACACCAACAGAACGGAGCTTCATTACAAGTTGCCGCTCAACGAGATAGTATACGACTTTTTCGACGCGCTCAAATCGAGAAGCAAGGGCTACGCTTCTCTTGATTACGAAATGGAGGGCTATGAGCCGAGTAAGCTTGTTAAACTCGATATCCTCCTCAACGGCGATGTTGTCGATGCTCTTTCCTTTATCGTTCACACCGACAAAGCCTACGGCAGAGCGAGAAAGATTGTCGAAAAGCTCAAGGAGAATATACCGAGACAGCTCTTCGAGATACCCGTTCAGGCGGCGATAGGCGGAAAGGTAATCGCAAGAGAAACCGTCCGCGCGCTGCGCAAAGACGTCCTTGCAAAGTGCTACGGCGGCGATATAACGAGAAAGAAGAAGCTTCTCGAAAAGCAGAAGGAAGGCAAAAAGAGAATGCGCTCTCTCGGAAGCGTCGAGGTTCCGCAGGAGGCGTTCATGGCTGTCCTCAAGTTCGACGAGGACTGATACTCACTGAAACTGAAAGGATTTGGAAACACATGGCTGTTTCGGGATTAAAGATAAGATTTGATGCCGTCAGGAAAAATGTAGGTCTCTACTTTCATATACCGTTCTGTATACGCAAATGCAGATACTGCGACTTCTATTCCGTCCCGGGAACGGATGAAAGCTTTCGCGATTTTTATGTCCGCGCGCTGATTCTTCACATCGAAGAGCATAAGCTGCAGCTTGCCGAGTATAACGTCGATACAGTGTATTTCGGCGGCGGCACGCCGTCTCTTCTCACAGTTTCGCAGATAAGTGATATCATGAAAAAAATCCGCGGCACTTTTCACGTAAAGCGCAGCTGCGAGGTGTCCATGGAGGTAAATCCCGGTACCGTAAACTATGAAAAGTTACGAGGCTACAGATGTGCCGGAGTCAACAGACTCAGCATCGGATGGCAGAGTATAGCTGATAAGGATTTGCAGATCTGCGGAAGAATACACACCTCGCGCGACAACTACCTTGCGCTTGACGACGCAAAACGTGCCGGATTTAAGAATATAAGCGTCGATATTATGTTCGGTCTGCCCGGGCAAACGGTAACGAGCGTTCTCGGAAGTATCGATATGGCAATAAAGATGGGCGCATCGCACGTTTCGCTCTACGGGCTCAAAATCGAAGAGGGGACACCGTTCGATAAGCTCAAGAACACCCTGCAGCTACCCGACGAGGACACCGAGAGAGAAATGTACTTTGCCGGCTGTGAGTATATGAAGAGCGCCGGATTTACACACTATGAAATATCGAATTTCGCGCGTCCCGGTTTTGAAAGCCGACACAACCTCAAATACTGGAACTGCGACGAGTATATCGGCTTCGGCGCGTCGGCGCATTCATTCTTCGGAAACAAACGCTTCAACTACAAAAACAACGCCGATTTGTATATCCGAAACTTTACCGAGAATTATTACGGCGAAACGATTGTCGATAAGTGCATAGATATTCTCCCCGGCGCCGGTATGGCGGAATATGTAATGCTCCGTTTCAGGCTTTCCGAGGGAATCGTGTCCTCCGAATTTAAAAAACGCTTCGGCAGAACCTTCGAGTCGATATATCTTGCCAAGATAACGCCGTTTTTGAAATCGGGACACATTATAAGAACCGGAAAGGGCTATGCGCTTACGGAACAGGGAATGTACGTCTCGAATTATATCCTTTCTCGGATTGTAGATTTTGATATGGTCATTCCGGGAAGCGATACGTAAAAATAATGAATTGCATGACCGTATGCCTTGTGTTTCTGCACGGCATACGGTTTTCTTTTTGCGCAAAAGCAGAAATGTAAATAAAATGTTAATTTGCGCAAATCCTGTTGACAATATCATATGAATGTGCTATCATATGAATACTGGTTCATATGAATGATAATTGAAATGAGGACGGTGATACAGTGACAAACACGGCGAACGGAGAAGAGCGGATAATATGCGACGGCAAGCACACTCATCCCGATAAAAAAAATGGTATGTTTGCAATGCCGAGCGATAAGGATCTCGGCGCAATGGCGGAGCTTTTCAAGGTGTTCGGAGACGAAACAAGAATGAAAATTATGAGTCTTCTTTTAAAGAGGGAAATGTGCGTTTGCGATATAGCAGATTTTGTGGGTATGTCGCAGTCGGCAGTGTCGCATCAGCTCGGCGTACTGAAAAAAGCAAGACTTGTCAAATTCAGACGTGAAGGCAAAACAATACTTTATTCGCTTGATGACGAACACGTAAGAGACATTTTTGTTGAAGCGCAAGACCACGTTAGAGAATGAAACGGAGGAAATAGGTATGAGCAGAGACAACGACGAAGAATTTGTTGGCAAAGATTCCGAAAGCGAAGAAAGGCATGAATGCGAATGCTCCTGCGGTCACGATCACACTGAACACGACCACGATCACAGCTGCGAAAAAGAGCATCATCACGACCATTACCATGAATGCAATGAAAAATACTGTTACCGTGATGAACACAACCATGACCACGAACATGGACACGGCCGTCACCGCGGTTGCTCCTGCTGTGGCGGCGACGATGAACATGAGCTTCCGGGGATACTCGATAAGATACTAATAATTGCGGGACTTGCCCTCGGTGTTTTGGGCTTTGTGATGAAATTCGGCGGAATACTCCCGGATTACAGTGCCGCGGCGTTCGTTGCGGCATACATCGCACTCGGATGCAACGTGTTTTACGGACTTGTATTTCAGCTTCTCGGCGGTGAGTTCTTCAGCGAGAATATGCTTATGACAATCGCCTCTATCGGCGCAATCACCATAGACGAGCCCGCCGAAGGAATGCTTGTAATGCTTCTCTTCAGAATAGGCGCGTTCCTTGAAGAGTATGCGTCCGGCAAGGCTGAGAAAAATATAAGCGACCTTCTCAATATGAAGCCGAAGACGGTAAGAAAGAAGCTCCCCGACGGTAAGTTCCGCGCCTGCGCTCCCGAAAACCTCGTTAAGGGCGATATCATATCGGTAAAGCCCGGCGAAATCATCGGTGCGGACGGCTACGTTGTTTCGGGAAGCGGTGAGGTCAACACTTCCTCAATCACCGGAGAAAGCCTCCCGGTCGCAGTTTCCGAAGGCTCCGAGGTGCTTTTCGGTTATATTAACGTAAATGCGCCGATTGACGTCTGCGTAACACAGTCTTATGCCGACGGTACGTTCTCGAAGATTATAAAAGCAATGGAGGAGAACCTTGACAAGAAGTCGAAGAGCGAAACATTTATCAAGAAGTTTGCGAAGGTTTACACTCCTGCCGTAATGATTCTTGCTCTCGTCCTGTTCCTGGCCGGAGGATTTATCACGGGCGAATTTAAGGATTGGCTCTACAGAGCACTCATGTTCCTTGCTGTATCCTGCCCCTGCGCTCTCGTTATCTCCGTGCCGCTTACGTTCTTTGTCGGACTCGGTTTCCTCTCAAAGAAGGGACTTTTGCTTAAGGGTTCGTACTTTATAGAAAGACTTGCCGTACTGAAAAACGCTGCCTTTGACAAGACCGGTACTCTCACCGACGGTCATCTTACGGTTTCCGGCGTTCTTCCCGAAAACGGCAGTTCCGTCTCCGATGTTCTCGGTTTTGCACACGCACTTGAGAAAAACTCAAATCACCCGGTTGCGAAAGCGGTCTGCGGCGAAGCCGAAAAGCAGGGCATTGCTTCAGTGCTTGCCGACGGCGTCGAGGAAATCTCCGGAATGGGTATGAAAGGTAATGTCGGCGGCAAAACGGTTTACTGCGGCAACACGGAAATTCTTAAGCTTTCCGGCATCGAATACGAAAACACCGACAAGAGTTTTTCCGGTATATATGTTGCGTGCGATGGCGTGCTCATCGGAAGAATAGTCGTTTCCGATTCTATCCGTGAAGGTTCCGCAGCTCTCATCTCGGGACTCAGAACGCGCGGTGTTTCAACGTATGTACTCACCGGTGACAGAGGTGCCGGCGTTGAAAAGTGCCGTGAAAAGCTTGCTCCCGATAAGATATTCTCCGGACTTCTCCCTCATGAAAAATCCAAAGTTCTCGAGGGCATTATAAAAGATACCCCGGAAGGCGCAACAACGCTGTATCTCGGCGACGGTATCAACGATGCTCCCGTTATCGCACTTGCCGATATAGGACTCGCGATGGGGATTGACGGTGCTGACGTTACGATAGAGACAGCGGACGGTCTCGTTATGAACAACAAACCAGAGATTCTTCTTTACGCAATCGATATTTCAAAGAGAATAGTTGCGAAGGCAAAGTGCAACGTCGTTTTTGCTCTCGCGGTTAAGCTTGCGGTTCTTTTAATAAGCGCTCTCGGCTACGGCAATATGCTTCTTGCAATGTTCGCTGACGTCGGCGTGCTTGTACTCGTTGTAATCAACTCGTTGAGGGGGTATAAGATTAAATGATTCAGATAAAAGACAGACCTCAGCCGCAACTGCTTCTCGACGAACTGAAAACCGAGAAGTTAGGGCGAAAGAATGCCTTTTTTCAGGAAATAGGTTCTACAAATTCATACCTCAAGCGCAATGCGGCGGTCCTTGACAACGGTTTTGCCGCAGTTGCGAATCTTCAGACCGGCGGTAGGGGAAGGCTCGGAAAATCCTTTGAGTCTCCGTCCGGCGGACTGTACATGAGTCTTCTCGTAAAAGACCTGCGCACGGAGGATATTTCATCGGCAACGGTGAAAACCGGCGTTGCGGTTTGCGAAGCACTTGAGGATTTTCTCGGGCTTGAGCGCGAAACGCTCGGTATAAAATGGGTAAACGATATCCTCTACGACGGCAAAAAGGTGTGCGGTATTTTGTGCGAGCTTGTAAGATACGGCAACACAAACTGTCTGATTGTCGGAATAGGACTGAACATTCTGTCAATTTCGCGCAAAGCCTCCGCGGAGGTTCGCAAGAGAGCGTATTCGCTTGCCGAAATTGCCGGTGACAGAGCGGATGAGATCATTGAAGCGAATGTGCGTGAAAAACTTTGTGCAAGAATTCTCGAAAAGCTTGAACACTACCTGTACAAGGGCCTTTCGGCTTGCATAGAAACTTACCGTGAGCGTTCCGTTGTTGTCGGAAAGAATGTTTACGTCATTAAGGGCAAGGACAAGGTTGTGAAAGCGCACGTTTACGGAATAACGGACGACGCAAAACTCTGTGTCCATTATGACGACGGTCATTTTGAGATGCTGTACTCGGGAGACGTGAGCATAAGACCCGAATGAGCGAAAGGAATATGTGAATTGAGGCGGGAAAACTCTGTGTTTTCCCGCCTTGCTTTCTTATTTTCGACAGCATATCGTACATAATTAAAAAATAAACGAAATAATTTTGAAAAATATACATATTTTGCGTCCTCGCTTGTGATATAATATAAATTATGGATACTGTGCCGACCGTCCCGGCGGTTTCCGGCTTAAATATAACATAGCGAAAAATCAGAGAGGGGTGCGTTGTGTGAACGGCTTTATAAGCTTGCTTAATGATTTACTTGTTCAGGTCAAAAACATGACGTTTTTTGATGTTCTCGATATACTTATAGTTTCCGCGGCATTTTATTACATATACAAATTTGTGCGCGACAGACGCGCCGGCAAACTCGCTCTCGGCATATTCTTTATATTTGTTATAATGATTCTAAGCCGATTCTTCAATATGTACCTGCTGAACTTCCTTATCGACAATATCGTACAGGTCGGAATAATCGGAATAATTATACTGTTTCAGTCCGAACTCAGAAGCTTCCTCGAAAAAATCGGAGGTCAGTCGATAAAAACCATAGGTCAGCGGATTGAACATAAGCCGCTCAAGCAGACGGTTGACTGCGTAGAGGCGGTCGTTTCGGCGGCAATGGACTTTTCAGCCGAAAAGACGGGTGCCCTTGTCGTCTTTGAAAGAGGAACCAAGCTCGGCGACGTCATTAAGACCGGTACTGTTATCAACGCCGATCCGGTTGCATACCTCATGAAGAACATCTTCTTCAACAAAGCGCCGCTTCACGACGGTGCGCTTATTATCCGTGACAACAGGTTCTATTCGGCAGGATGTCTTCTGCCTCTCACGCAGAACGAAAACATAATCAAAGACCTCGGCACACGCCACCGCGCCGCAATCGGTATGAGCGAAAATTCGGATGCGGTTGTACTTGTTGTTTCCGAGGAAACGGGCGTCGTTTCCATAGCCTTTGAGGGAAAGCTTATCCGCAATCTCAATGAAAAGAGCCTTAAGACTCAGCTTCTCACGTTGCTTATAGGTGCGGAGGAGCTTGACCGCAATGAAAAGCCGAAGAAGCAAAAGCATAAGAAAAGCATCTCAAAGAGCACCGAGAATACGGAGGTGAAAGTTTCCGATGAAAACTAACGGTGAAGAGAAGAGAGAACAGGTTTCGGGTGCTTCCGAAACGGGTACAGTAAAGAAAGAAAAGGGAATAGGACTGATACCGAAGCTTCTTTGCGTTTTTACGGCGTTTATCATGTGGCTGTATGTCGCAGGAGATCAGACCTATGAAATTACATTTGAAAATGTCCCCGTAACAATGGACGGTGAAGAGAGCATAGTTGAAGCAGGACTTGAAGCCATGACAAACCGCGAAGCGGTAACGACCGTAACCGTCCGCGGAAAGAGAAGCCAGCTTAACGCGCTTACCGCAGAGGATCTTTCTCCCCACGTAAGCCTCAGAGGAATAACGTCGAGTCAGCTTTATATGCTCCCGATTAAACTCAATACGCCGCAGGGAGTCAGCACAGTAAGCATTTCCCCTGAGTCTCTCAGCGTCTACATAGACAAGATGAAGCTTGAAACCATTCCGCTCACCGCCGAGATAGTTTCCGGCGGCGTCAAGGATACCTCCGTAAACAATATAAGCGTAAAGCTTGACGTAAACGAGGTTACTGTTGAAGGACCGGCGGAAATTGTCTCGAATATTGCCGGGGCTGTCGTTGACCTCGACCTCGGAGGAGTAATAACCGCGTCTGCCGACGTAAGCGGCGAGGTACACCTTATAGACGCAAGCGGCGTCGAGATAGTGAACGATTATCTTAGCGTAACACCGAGTTCGGTAAACGCGCATATCCCGGTTTACACATCCAAAGCTGTGCGTGTGTTCCCCGATTTTTCCGGCGTTGATTCTGAGGGCTACACCTGCGAGATAGAACCGCAGCTTGTTACGATAAAGAGCGAGGACGCAGATCTTCTTGCCGGAATAGACAGAGTCATGACGACACCGATCAACCTTGTTTCGGGAAGCGGCGGCACCTCAATGTATGAGCTTGTCATACCGGAGGGCATTATTCTCGATTCCGATGACGACAGAGTCGAGGTTAAAATAAGCAATAACACCGGAAAAACTCTCACGCTAAAGAATATAGTGTTCGTGAATACTGCCGCAAACCTTAAGGTCTCGGACAACGACAAGCCGGAGAGTCTCGAAGTGCGCTTTGTCGGAAGCACTGAGGTTCTTGCTTCACTCAAAGAGAGTGATTATTACGTTCTTGTCGATCTTGAAGATTATGCCGCTCCGGGAAAATATGAAGTCCCTGCCAAGGTTGTGCCGATATCGGGCGGAACGGAGGTTGACGTTGACGGCGAGTATGCGGTAAGTGTTACGCTTGAAAAGAGTGAGTAACATTGACAGCACGGCGGCATACACCGCACTTTGTGAAAGAAATGGTATTTCAATGAATGAAATTACGTACAGATTTGTAATCAGAGGAATAAAAGTTCCGCTCAAACCCGAGTGGCTGAAAGCCGAGGATTACGACAACGCCGCATTTTCAGCGGCGGCGAAAATTTTGAAGTGTTCGGCATTTTTCGGGAGGCTTACAAATCCTAAGTTTGCCGTATATAAAAAATCCGTCGATGCAAGAAAACGAAACGAGTTGCTTTTTGTGTACTCGGTAATGTTTGAATACGGCGCGGGTTTTCGGATAAAGAACGACGCCGCACTTGTTTCGGCGTGCGAAAAAGAGGGAATTGAAATTGTACCCAATTCCCCCTTTGACTTTCCCGAGGCGCATTCGGATTACCGTCCAGTGATAGTCGGTTTCGGTCCTTGCGGTATGTTTGCATCGCTTGTGCTTGCAAAGGCAGGACTGCGTCCGATTGTTCTCGAAAGGGGAGCGGATGTCGATACGCGCCAAAAGGCTGTTGACGCATATTGGTCTAAAGGCGAGCTTGATACCGAAACGAACGTACAGTTCGGCGAGGGCGGAGCAGGGACGTTTTCCGACGGCAAGCTCTTGACGAGAATAAACGATCCGCTCTGTGCTTTTGTCCTCGAAACATTCCATAAGCATGGGGCAAACGATGATATTCTTACAAACGCAAAGCCGCACATCGGCACGGATAAACTGAGACTTATAGTGAAGTCGATAAGGCGCGAAGCGGAAGCTTGCGGTGCCGAGATTCGTTTCAACACAAGACTTGACGGCTGTTCTTTCGATTCGTCGGGAAGAATTGCCTCTCTTACTGTAAACGGCGAAAAGAATGCCGTATCTACAGACGCACTCTTTCTCTGTATGGGACACAGCGCGCGCGATACTTTCGGCAAGCTTTACTCAAACGGAATAGATATTGTTCCGAAACCGTTTTCGGTCGGCGTTAGAATAGAGCATTTGCAGTCGAAAATCGATGAGGCTCTGTACGGCGAGAGCGTCGGACATCCTGCACTTCCGAAAGGGGAGTACGCATTGTCTCACAGAGACGGCGACAGGGCGGTTTACACATTTTGTATGTGTCCCGGCGGCACAGTCGTGGCGTCGTCGAGCGAGAAAGACGGCATTGTCACCAATGGTATGAGCTGTTACGCGCGCGACGGAATTAATGCGAACAGCGCCGTTGCTGTTTCGGTGGGACTTGACGATCTTGAACGACGTGACGATCCGTTCTCCGCAATGGATTTTCAGCGCAGAATAGAGGCAAGTGCCTTTGACCTTGCCCACGGCGGTGCGCCTGTCATGACGGTTGGCGATTTTCTCGGAAAAGGAGCGTCAGCCGGCATAAATGTAACACCCACATACACCGGCAGAACCGAGAACCGCGATATCCGAAAAGTTTTCCCTCCGTTTGTTTCGGATATGCTTAAAGAGGGAATATTGAGGTTCGAGAAAAAAATCAGAGGTTTCTCCGATGCGGGAGCAATGCTTACGGCTCCCGAGACGAGAACGTCATCTCCCGTGCGAATGCCGCGCGGAGAGTTGAGAACCGCCGAAAAATATCCTTGCGTTTATCCGTGCGGCGAAGGCGCAGGATACGCAGGCGGAATTACAAGCGCCGCAGTTGACGGCATAAAAACGGCGCTTGCGTATATCGAGAACCTGAAACGGTAAATCCATTTTGAAAGTGGTGAAATGCATGACGGGAAAAGGAAAAGTTATTGCGGTTGAGGGAAAAAACGCACTCATTCGCGTTATAAGAAAATCGGCGTGTGATGCCTGTGAGGGCAAGGCTGCGTGTGAAGGAAGCCTCATCGGCGAATGCTCGAAAAGCGCGGAGGTTACGGTACTTGCCGGAAACGCGGTCGGCGCGGAGATTGGAGACGAGGTAGAGTATACCTCATCGACTGCCATGACTCTCGGAATTGCTTTTACGGTATTTATAGTACCGCTCCTTGTCGGATTTGTGTCATATTTTGTGACGGACGCGCTTTGCGGCGAAAACCTTATTATGCCCTACGCCGTTTCGTTTGTACTTTTCGTACTGTCGTGCTTGGGGCTGTTTTTCGGTATAGACCGCGCCTTGCGAGGCAAAATAAAGACCAATGTTTCAAAAATTCTCTACAGTGAAAGCGAGCGTAATATATGAGTATCAATGTCGGGGCGAGCAAATGGAATACCGCCCGACCGGACACCGAGAAGGTTGCGATGCTTCGCAACTCATTAAAGATATCGAGGCTTGCGGCGATACCGCTTGTAAACCGTGATTACGACACCTACGAAAAAGCTGAGGAGTTTTTGTCGGCGGCAAGCGCGACACTTCACGATCCGTTTCTGTTCGACGGCATGAAAGAAGCGACCGATCGTTTTAACCGAGCAATAGCCGAAAACGAGAAAATATGCGTCTACGGCGACTATGACGTTGACGGAATAACCTCAACTGCGCTTATCTGCAAGTACCTTCAATACAGAAACTTCGATAATTTTCTCTACTATATTCCCGAGCGCCTCTCCGAGGGATACGGAATGAATGCAGCCGCAGTGGAGAAAATAGCTTCTCTCGGCGTAAATCTTATAATCACCGTTGACAACGGCGTCAGCGCGGCGACGGAAATTGCGCGTGCGGCGGAGCTTGGCATGGACGTAATTGTCACAGACCACCACGAATGCAGAAGCGAGATTCCCGATTGCGTTGCGGTGATAAACCCGAAGCGACCCGGGTGCGGTTATCCGTTTATGCACCTTGCCGGAGTCGGCGTTGCCTATAAATTCGTATGCGCCGCAAACACCGGACTTCCTCCGCTTCCGGAGTATTTTCTTGAGCTTGCGGCTATCGGCACAATTGCCGATATGATGCCGCTTTGCGGAGAAAACAGAACCCTTGCCGCCAAAGGGCTTGCGGTTATGAATACAAACCCGTGCGCCGGTGTCGCGGCAATAATGAGAGCAAGTGCTGCAGAAAAGGGCAAAACCGCGCCGAAAGCGGACTCGTCGTTCATTGGCTTTGTTCTTGCACCGAGAATCAATGCCGCCGGAAGAATAGGCGACGTTGCGGACGCGGTAGCACTCCTTACCACCGAAAACGAAGATGAAGCGGCGCACCTTACCGACAGGCTCTGCACGCTCAATAACAAAAGGCAGTACATTGAGGGAGCGATTTTCGCCGAAGCGTGCGGAATAATAGAGAAAACGCACGATTTTGCACATGACAAGGTGATCGTCGTTGAACATAAAGGCTGGAATCACGGCGTCGTGGGAATTGTTTCATCGAAAATCACCGAGAAATACAAGCTTCCGTCTATTCTCATCTCGGTTGAGGACAGCGAGGGAAAAGGCTCGGCGAGAAGTGTTCCCGGATTTAACATAAATGAGGCAATATCCGAGTGCAGAAGTCTTGTGACTCGCTTCGGCGGACATGAACTTGCGGCTGGGCTCACGCTTCCCGAGGAAAACATCGGGGCATTCAGAAAAGCCGTTAACGATTTTGCGCGGGACCGCATTTCAAGTGATATGCTCGTTAAGAGCTTCGACATAGAATCAGAGCTTTTTCAATCGGACGTTTACGATAAAAGCGTTGAAGAGCTTTCGTTGCTTGAGCCATACGGAAACGGAAATACCGTACCGTTATTCTCTTTTTCGGATGCGGAGATTACGGATATTACGCCGATCGGACAGAATAAACACCTGAAGCTAATCTTGCGAAAGCAGGAGAGAAACTTCACGGCTCTCCTTTTCGGCACGGGACCGGATGATTTTCTTCTTGAACGAGGAGACCTTGCCGATTTTGCTTTCAGCTTTGATATTAACAATTTTGCCGGGCGCAGAACAATTCAGCTCATTGTCAGGGACATACGTCCGTGCGCTAAGGTGCGGAATATGCTTCACGATGCACGGCGTGCCTTTGATAAAGGTGTTTCGGGTACGGAATGCAGAATGTCCGCAGTGCCGAGCATACATATAATGCGTGAATTTTACAAATACCTAAGAGCGAATGAAGGACGTTTCAACACCGGCGTTAACCTTTGGCTTTTCGCACGAAGCTTTCTCGGAGAGTATTCACGCACGGAGGAGCGCGGAGTCACGGAGCTTCCGTATGAGATATACCTTTATATGTTCGAGGTGTTCAAAGGACTCGGACTTGCCGAGTACCGCATAGATGACTGCGCGACGGTTTCGTATTCGCTGAATAAGGGCGTCGGGAAAGTTGATATTGAAAGCTCACCGGTTCTTAAAACGCTGAAAGCCTGCGCGTATATACAGTAGTACTTTTTCTATTCCGAAGGAAGGAACAAGATATGGAGCACGATTACAGAAAAACATTATTCGACAGTCTTAAGGAGACCGGACTCCCTTACAATTTTGAAAAGATCGACAAGGCGTTTGAGTATGCCTCCCAAATGCACGAGGGACAGATGCGAAAATCCGGTGAGCCGTATATCTGCCACCCCGTTGCGGTTGCCTGCATAGTTTCGCAGCTTGGACTTGATACGGACGCCGTTTGCGCTGCACTTCTTCACGATGTGCTTGAGGACTGCAAAGATAAGGTTGATATCGAGTATATTCGCAAAAACTTCGGCGAAGACGTCGTTGAAATGGTCGAAGGACTTACGAAGTTTACGGATATTCATTTTGAAGAAAAAGAGGACGAAAGCATTGAGAATCTGCGCAAGATGTTCCTTGCAATGTCAAAGGATATCCGCGTTATATTCATAAAGCTTGCCGACAGACTTCACAATATGCGCACACTGAGCGCAAAGCCTGCCGACAGACAGCGTTCCATCGCGCTTGAAACGATGCACGTCTATGCGCCTCTCGCGCACCGTCTCGGTATACAAAAAATTAAGACAGAGCTTGAAAATCTCGCGCTTCTGTATCTTGACCCTATCGGCTACAACGAGGTAAAAGAGGATATCGAACACAGATACGGCGAAAACAAGGATTTTCTCGATATCGCGCAGAAGAAGATTTCCGACAAGCTCACCGAGGTTGGCATAAAGTTCGAGATGAGCGGACGTGTAAAGTCGATTTACAGCATCTACAAAAAGATGTACAACCAAAACAAGAGCTTCGACGAGATATATGATTTCTACGCCATAAGAGTAATTGTAGATACCGAACTTGACTGCTACGCAACTCTTGGAGTCATACATGAGATGTTCAACCTCATTCCCGGCAGATTCAAAGACTACATTTCAACGCCGAAGCCGAATATGTACCGCTCACTCCATACAACTGTTATAGGAAAACATGGTATTCCGTTCGAGGTTCAGATAAGAACACATGAAATGCACGAAATAGCTGAGTATGGTATTGCGGCGCACTGGAAGTATAAGTCGGGAGACGCCGACAAGGAAAATATTGCTCAAAAGCTTCACTGGATAAAGACACTCCTCGAAACGGAAAAAGACCCAGGAGACGCAGAGGAATTTCTTCGTCCGCTGAAAATCGATATCTTCGAGGATGAGACCTTTGTGTTCACGCCGAAAGGCGATGTTGTAAATCTGCCTACGGGAGCAACGCCGATTGATTTTGCATACTCCATACACACCGCTGTCGGAAACAGTATGGTGGGTGCAAAGGTTAACGGCATGATCGTACCTATTGATACTCCTCTCGAGACGGGACAGATAGTGGAGGTAATAACGTCGTCCTCGTCAAAAGGTCCGAGCAGAGACTGGCTCAAAATTGTAAAGACCGGCGAAGCGAAGAACAAGATACGCCAGTGGTTCAAGAAAGAAAAGCGTTCTGAAAATATCGTCGAAGGTAAAAATGAGATAGACCGTGAGTTTAAAAAGTACGGCAGAGCCTACACCGAAGCGCAGCGAAACGAGGTCGCGGCAAACGTCGCAAAGAGAATGGGCGTGCTTGACGCGGACGATTTCTACAACAATATCGGCTACGGCGGACTTTCGGTTGCAAAGATTTCGGGTCGTCTCAAGGACGAATTTGACAGAATAGTAAAACCCGAGGTAAACGAGGTTCAGCAAAAGCAGATTGAAGCGGCGGCGGCGGAACGTCAGCGCGCGGCGGATGCACGCCGTAAAAAAGCCCGTGAGAAAGACGCAACGCAGAGCGTAATCGTTGACAGTATAGACAACTGTCAGGTAAGATTCGCAAAATGTTGCAATCCGCTTCCCGGCGACAGCATTATAGGCTTTGTCACAAGAGGCTTCGGCGTCTCCGTACACAAATATGATTGTCCGAATGCGAAAGCCGGTCTTCTGAAAGAGGACGAAAAAGACAGATGGGTGAGCGTTCGCTGGTCAAGACGTTCTCTCGAAACCTCCTCCGGCGGACTCGGATTTGAGGCTCTCTTGCAGGTTTACGCAAATAACAACCTCAAGATTATTGCTGATATCTCCAATATGTTCAACGAAATACGCATTCCCGTTCATTCCATGAATACAAAAACAACGGGCAAGGACGCGCTTCTCATCAACCTTACAATCACCGCTAAAAATACGGAACACGTGAAAAGCATAGTATCAAGCATAAAGAAGATCCCGGGAGTTATAGACGTAACGAGAGGATTTTCCTAAGTAAAAGGAGGGGCGGTATGACCGCAGTTGTTCAGAGAGTTCTTTCATCAAGCCTTATTGCAAACGGCGTACAGTTTTCCGAATGCGGAAAAGGCTTCCTTGTTCTTGTAGGCGTGCGAGAGGGTGATACTCCCGAGGATATCGACTACGTCTGCGACAAAATTGCAAAGCTTCGTGTTTTTGAAGATGAAAACGGCAAAATGAATCTTTCGCTCGTTCAGCTCAAGGAAAAGGGCGAGGATGTGAGCGTTATGGCCGTGTCGCAGTTTACACTGTGCGCCGACTGTTCGCACGGCAACAGACCCGATTTTTTTGCCGCAATGAAGCCTGAAGGTGCAAAACCGCTGTATGAGCGGTTTGTCGAAAGAATGAGAAACGTCCACGGCATAAATACCGTAACAGGCGTTTTCGGCGCGGATATGCTCATAACACTAAAGAACGACGGCCCCGTTACGATAATAATCGACAGTAATGATGCGAAAAAGAAAAACAAAAACTGAGGGTGAACACGGCGAATGAAGATAAACCTTTTTTGCGACGGTGCCGTCATAAATGAAAACAGCATAAGGAATATGGTTCTGCTGTACTACCCGTGCGAAACTTTTTCAGAAAAAGAGACAGGCGCTGACGATTCGGACAGTCTTACTGTGAAGCTTTCGCGTCTCGGCGACGGTACTCTTGAGGCTGAGGTCACACTTCAAAAAGACGGTACGGAGTACTTTTCACGCGAACGTGAAGCAGACATCTCCGAAAAGCTCGGCATTTTCGGAATGGAGAAAACACTTGTCGGCAGAGCCTTTCTGAAATGCGCGGAAAAGGCGTTCGAACGCATTCCTCCGTTCGGAATACTTTCCGGCGTGAGACCTGCGAAGCTTGTTTTGCCCTATGTTGACGGCACTTCACGCGATTTCGATAAACTTGTCAGAGTGTTTCACGATACATATCTCACCTCCGAGGAAAAAGCGAGACTTATCTGCACGGTCGCATCGCGTGAAAAGAAGCTTATGAACGATCTTCCGAAAAAATCCGCGAGCCTTTATATATCTGTTCCGTTTTGTCCGACAAGGTGCAAGTACTGCTCTTTCGTTTCTGTTTCCACAAAGAGACTGCTTTCTATGATGCCGGATTATGTTGAAAAAGTGACGGCGGAGATTGAAAAGCTTTCTCTTTTGATAAAGCACCTTGACATACCGATTATTTCGGTTTATGTCGGCGGCGGAACTCCGTCAATACTCACCGAAGAGCAAAGCGCACGTCTTCTCGAAACAGTGAACGTGAGTTTTGATCTTTCTCATCTGCGTGAATTTACATACGAAGCCGGTCGTCCCGATACAGTAACGGAGGGAAAGCTCCGTGTGCTTCGCAATTACGGCGTTGACCGTGTGAGCATAAATACGCAGACCGCAAACGATGAGGTTCTTCGCGGAGTCGGAAGAATGCATACCTTCGGCGACTATCTCGAAGCAATGGAGAAAGCACGCAAAGTCGGCTTCAAGACGGTGAACACCGACCTTATTGCGGGACTTCCCGGCGAGAGCGTCGAGAGCTTTTGCGAAAGCGTTAAAAAGGTAATAGACGCGAAGCCGGAGAATATAACCGTGCATTCGCTTTCCATGAAGCGTTCTTCGGAGTACAAGACCGGCAAATCTTTCGAGTTTACCGAGAAAACTCTGCTTGCATCGGATATGCTTTCGTTCGCCGAGAACACGCTGTCGTCTTTCGGATATTCTCCGTACTACATATACAGGCAGAAGAATACTGTCGGCAATCTCGAAAACGTCGGATTTTCTCTCGACGGTCACGACGGCATATACAACATCTGTATGATGGAAGAGCTTCACAGCGTTTTTTCTGTAGGCGCAGGAGCGGTTACAAAGCTTGTTTCTCCCGATTCTTCGCATATTGAAAGACTCTTTAATCATAAATATCCGTATGAGTATCTTTCGGACGACGAAAGATTTAAGAGTAAGGATACGGAGAAAGCGACAGAGAAGTTTTACGCCGAATATTTCGGCTGATTTCAGTAGAGAGGTGATTATATTGTCGGAAAAAGCAAACATCAAAAAGCAGAACTTTGTCCTCGGTGCGATGATACTTATGATATCTAATCTTGCCGTCAAGGTCATAGGCGCAATATTCAAAATTCCGCTCATGAACATAATACACGCCGAGGGTATGGCATACTTCAATGCGGCGTATTACGTTTATGTAATGTTTTATCAGATATCGACCGCCGGTCTTCCCGTCGCGATTTCGCGAATGGTTGCGACCGCAAACGCAAAAGGGGACAGGAGAGAGGCAAATAAGGTTTTCCGCATTGCTCTCGCTCTTTTCTTTGTAATAGGAATTGTCGGAACGACGGTCATGATAGCACTTGCAAAGAGCTTTTCACGTCAGGCTCAGCTTGACAATGCCGTCTATTGCATGATTGCCATTGCGCCCACGGTTTTCTTTATCTGTATTTCCTCGGCGTACAGAGGCTTTTTCCAGGGAATGCAGAATATGATTCCTACCGCCGTTTCGCAGGTCATAGAAGCGGTCGGAAAGCTTTCTGTCGGAATAGCGGCGGCACTCTATTCTACAAGTATCGGTGAGAAAATACACATCACCGCGGCATGGGTTATTGTCGGCGTCACGATAGGCGTCGCGCTCAGCACCGTTTACATAATGATATACAAGGCAATGTATAATAACGCGGTAAAGGAAACGGTGCCGAGTATAGAAAGCACCACAGGTACAAAGAAAACAGGAGAGCTTCTTCGTGAGCTTATAATAATCGCAATACCGATTGCCGTAAGCGCCGCAATAATGTCGCTTCCAAACAATATCGATACCTTCTTGAAACCGCTTCTCGGCAACTGCGGATACTCGCGCGAAGCGGCAACAAAGGTGTACGGCGCATATACCGGAATGTCCATATCGCTCTTCAATATGCCGCCGACTCTCGTATATCCCTTCGGCATTAGTATAATCCCCGTTCTTGCCGCCGCATACGCCGCAAAGAATATGACAAAGGCGCACAAAACGACAGAGGCGGCGTTCAGAATGGCGGCAATTATCTCTCTTCCTTGTTCTGTCGGAATGTCGGTCCTTGCACGCCCCATAATTACGGCTGTTTTCCCCGGTGCGAGCGGAGAGGTGATAATTCCCGGTGAGCTTATCTCGGCAGATGTCGGTGAAAGAACGCTTTCGATAATGTCAATTGCCATATTCGCAATATCGCTGATAGCAATTACCAACTCCGTTCTTCAGGCATGGCACCGTGAATACATGGCGATAGTCGCAACAGGCGCAGGTGTTGCCGCAAAGCTTGTTTCGGCGTATATACTTCTCCCGATTCCCGGTATTGCCGAGCGCGGCTTCGCGATAAGCACCGCAATATGCTATTTTACGATACTTGCGGTTAATACGGCGTTTATAATAAAGTATACCGGCTATGTACCGAAGATTTCTCGTGTCTTCTTAAAGCCTTTTATCGCCGCCGCCGCTTGCGGTATTGTCGCGGCTGTTGTCTATAACCTTGCTTCGCTAAAGGCAGGCAACCTCATCTCAACCGCGGTTGCAATCTGCGCCGCAGGAGTAGTATATCTCGGCGGCATGGGAATAATGAAGGGCTTTGTCGAAGAGGATATACTCCTTATGCCCAAAGGCGAAAAGATTTGCAGAATACTCAAGAAACTCAAGGTTCTCGCTTCCTGACGGGAAACGGAAGAACACTAAGGAAGGGATATTATAATGAGCGTAAAAGCACTGTTGGAAAAGAAAAACTACAATTTTGACGATCTGCGCGAAATAATGGAGATTTTGCGCGGTGAAAACGGCTGCCCGTGGGACAGAGAGCAGACTCATAAGTCTATCCGCAACAACTTTATAGAAGAAACCTACGAATTTGTCGAGGGTGTTGACAAAAACGATAACGAGATTATGAAGGAAGAACTCGGAGACGTGCTTCTTCAGGTGGTTTTTCACGCGCGTATGTCGGAGGAAAGCGGAGATTTCAGCATTGACGACGTTGCCGACGGAATATGTAAGAAGCTCATATACCGTCACCCTCACATTTTCGCAGATACGCTTGTAAAGAACTCCGACGAAGTACTCAAAAACTGGGACGAGTTGAAGAAGAAGGAAAAGGGACAGAAATCCGCGTCCGATTCGCTCAAATCCGTGTCAAGGGCACTGCCGTCTCTTGTCCGTGCAAGCAAGATTCAAGCTAAAGCGGCAAAGGTGGGCTTCGATTACGTCAATGCCGAGGATGCGCTTGCCAAGGTCAGAGAGGAAACGGAGGAGGTTGCGGCAGAGCTCAAAAATCTGTCGGAGTGGAAAAAGGCGAATCTTGCCGAGGAGTTGGGCGACCTTTTCTTTGCGGTCGCGAACGTCGCAAGACTTGCCGGCGTAAACAGCGAAGAGGCACTCTACAACGCAAACGATAAGTTTGAAAAACGCTTTGAAAAGGTCGAGAACGAAGCCGCAAAACAGGGAAAAAGACTCGAAAACATGACGCTCGAACAGATGGACAGCATCTGGAATGACGTTAAAAAAGCGGAAAAAGGCGAATAATGAGCTTATTTCGGCTGAAACATATGTCAAATTATCACGCAATTGTAAAAAAACTTCTTTTTTTCAAAAATACTCTTGCATTTTTCATAAGGCTATAGTATAATGTGTATGTTCTAAAATAATTGCAAAGGAGTTCAAACAACAATGAATAAGACACAGTTGGTTACAGAAGTTGCCGCAAAGGCAGGTCTCACAAAGGAGCAGGCTGCTAACGCAGTTAACGCAGTGTTCGGTACAATGTCCGATGCACTCGCCGCAGGCGACAAGATTCAGCTCGTAGGCTTCGGTACGTTCTCTGTTAAGTACAGAAACGAAAAGGTTTCCAAGAACCCCAGAACGGGCGAGAGCATTACGGTTCCGGCTTCTTACAAGCCCGCTTTCTCCGCAGGCAAGAGCCTCAAGGATGCTGTTGCAAAATACAAGCCCGGAAAGTAAGTAATCCTTTATGCCTATGCCTTAAAAAGCATGGGCATTTTTTAACGGTAAAAGAAAGGTCGAAAATGCGCTTAGACAAGTATTTAAAGCTGACAAGAATAATTAAGCGGCGCACCGTTGCAAACGATGCCTGCGACGCTTCGAGAGTTACGGTCAACGGCAGACCTGCCAAGGCATCGTATGACGTAAAAATAAACGATATCGTCGAGATAGCCTTTGGCGAAAAAACGCTTAAATTCAAGGTAAAAGACGTAAAAGAACACGTTTCCAAAGATGAGGCTTCGTCGATGTACGAGGCACTTTCGGAGTAATAACCGTAATATTCGGAAGTATACGTTCATATACTCATTGCAGAATATAAAGTTAAATATCGATACGGAGTGATATGAATGGACAGAACCGCGAAAGAAACGGTCGAACTGAAAGACAGGCACAGTCTTCATCTCAACGGCGTGAAGAATGTTTTGAATTACTGTGAGTATTCGGTTACACTCGAAATGCCCGACAACGAGCTTACCGTCGAGGGCGACGGACTCAGCATTACAAAGCTTAACTTAGATGACGGCGAAGTGGCGATTGAGGGGCTTGTTTACAGCCTTTCGTATTCTGACGGCGAGGTAAAAAAGAGCGGAATAATATCAAGGCTCTTCGGTTGAAATATGCCATGGAGTATTTTTTTCCAAATCAGCTCGGGGTTCTCATGTACACGCTTGCGGTCGGTATTGCGGCGGCTGTCTTGTACGACGTGATCCTCATAAAAAGGAGCGTTTTCGGAGCTTCCGGAATAGTTATGTTCGCCGAGGATTTCCTATTTTGCCTTGTTACATACGCTCTGCTTACACTTTGCGTACTCAAGGCGAATTACGGAATGATGCGTTGGTACGAAATAATGTGTCCCTTTTTATCGTTCACGCTTTACAGAATGAGTGCTTCGCAATTTACCGTAAAGGCGGGAACGGCACTTTTAAAGACGCTTATCGCGGCAGTTGTGTTTGTTGTCAAAACGTTTGCCGTTAAGCCGTTTGCAGCATTGGTTTGTGCGGTGATAGTTTTGCAAAAGAAGCTTTCCGTAAAGAGCAAAGCAAAGAAGGCGAAGCGTTTTTCGGACCGTATGCGTGCGGTAATTGTTAAGGATGCCTCACAGGGGTTCAATATTGACGGGAAGTGATTGAATGTCGAAGTTTATGATAAGTACGGTTGTGGTAATTGTTATTGCCGCACTGATAATCGTCGCTTTTTCTTTACAGGTCAGAACCAACAAATTGCTTGAGGAAAACGAGAACCTGAAAGACGAACTGAGCGATATAGAGTATACAAACGAACAGCTCGAAAAAGAGCTTGATAAAGAAATAGATGATGAATACATTAAAAAAGCTGCCGAAGATGAACTCGGTCTTATACCGCCGGATTCTAAGGTTTACTACAGCGATTTACCAAACTGACGGAGGAAAATTTAATTTATGGAGCTTGAGGTAGGAAAAGTAGTGAAGGGAAAGGTCGTCGGAATTACGAATTTCGGCGCATTTGTTGAGGTTGACGGTGATACCGACGAAACACCGACAGGCAGAAGGAGAAACTGTCTTGTACATATTTCGGAGATTTCGGACGGCTTTGTCAAATCCGTTGAGGATTATCTGAAAATCGGCGACACCGTCGAAGCCAAGGTTATCGGCATTGACGACCGCGGCAAGGTCAGTCTTTCGATAAAGCAGGCGCGAACCGAAGCAAGATCAAAAAACGGTGCTTTTTCCAATCCTCCGCCCGAATTTTTCGGTGCGAGACACGATAACCACGATTTTGAGGAAATGATGCATTCGTTCAAGCAGGCAAGCGACGAAAAAATGTCGGTACTCAAAAAGTACGGTGATCCCAAGAAAAGCTCCGGAAGAAGAAAGTGACGGTAATTCAGTGGTTGCAGAGAGGATAGACGTGGTATGCGAACAGTCAGCGTAAAAGAAATCGAAGATGCGGTTGAAAAGCTTTTCATTAAGGCGAATTACGTACTGCCGGACAGTGTTTGCGACGCAATCGTAAGGTCATACGAAGATGAGAGCGACGAACGTGCCGCGGAAATTCTCAAAAAGCTTGAAGTGAACGCAAAAACGGCAAACGACGGCGTTTTTCCGATCTGTCAGGATACCGGCATGGCTGTTATCTTTATCGAGGTGGGAAACGAGGTCTTTATCGATGGTGGTGTCCTCTCCGAGGCGGTAAACCGCGGCGTTGCAAGAGCGTATGACAAGGGCTATCTGCGTAAATCCGTTGTTTCCGAGCCGCTGTTTAACCGTGTCAATACAGGCGACAATACGCCGGCTGTAATCTATACGGAAATAGTCGCCGGAGACAAAATTAAGATGACAGCGGCGCCGAAAGGGTTCGGCAGCGAAAACATGAGCAGAACAAAGATGTTCACCCCCTCCGCAAAGCGCGGCGATATTATCGATTTTGCGGTTGAAACCGTAAAGCTTGCCGGAGGAAATCCGTGTCCTCCCATCGTTTTGGGCATTGCCCTCGGCGGAACTTTCGATTACTGCGCCGTGCTGTCAAAAAAAGCTTTGTGCCGTGATATTTCGGTGCGTAATTCAAATCCGGATTACGCCGCACTCGAAAGTGATATACTCGAAAAGATAAACGAAACCTGCATCGGTCCGCAGGGCTTCGGCGGCAAAACAACGGCTCTCGCCGTAAATATAGAATATGCGCCGACACATATCGCAGGGCTTCCTTGCGCGGTTAACGTCGGATGCCACGTAACACGTCACGCCGAATGCGAGATATAACGTTTCCACCTGCGTTTCACGTAAATTTCAGAAACAAATTTGTAA
This sequence comes from uncultured Eubacteriales bacterium, assembly GCA_934502885.1. GTDB lineage: Bacteria > Bacillota > Clostridia > Oscillospirales > CAG-382 > CAKSUT01. The sequence goes on from CAKSUT010000005.1 coordinate 76,274, forward strand.
ATTATCACAAATACCCCTTTACTTTTCATTTGTTTTGTGCTATAATATGCATAGAAGATGAGATAGGAGAATGCCAAAATAAAAGACGTTTGAAGGTTGATCTTACATCTTCTACTTCACAACGATAGGAGGAGCAATATGAAAACAACAATCGTTTCCAGAAAGTATGAGTTGACAAACGACATTAAAGAAAGGCTCGAGAAAAAACTCGGAAAGCTCGATAAATTCTTCAATGATGAAACAAGCGCGGATGCAACCGTTACTTTTTCCGAGGAAAGAGGACGCCACAGGGTCGAGATTACGATTTTCTGCAAAGGAACGATTTTCAGAGCGGAGGAGTTCGAGAGCGATCCTATCAGCTCTATCGATAAGGCAACGGATATAATCGAGCGTCAGATACGTAAGAATAAAACCAAACTTGAAAAGAAGCTCCGTACCGTCGATTTTTCGGCGTTCGGAGATGCATCGGAGCCTGAGGACAGCTATAAGATTACCCGTACCAAGAAATTTGAGCTGACGCCTATGTCCGTGGATGAGGCAATACTTCAAATGAATCTTGTGGGACACGAGTTTTTCCTGTTCTTAAATGATGAGACCGATGAGGTAAATCTTGTTTACAGAAGAAAGAATGACGATTACGGCTTGATTATACCGAAAAGCTGATATTTCGAGTGGGTCTTGATATGTAAACGTGAGCGGAGACGGCTTTTGCCGTCTCCGCCTTTGTGTTTGCGGATTTTATCTCATGCTTACCGCACCGTCCATGAGTTCCGATACCGTCACAAAACGGTATCCCATTTTACGCAGTTTCGGAAGAATAATTCTGAGTGCTTCGGGAGTCGGACTTTTTCCGCCGTTGAAATCGTGGAACAGTATGATATCGCCGTTCTGAATGTTGTTGAGAACTGTTTTTACAATGCTGTTTACACTCGGACAGGACCAATCTCTCGTGTCCTGCCGCCACGACCAAAGCACGGAGGTGCAGTTGCGGTTGATAGTCGCTTCAACAAAGTCGTTTTTCAGATAGCCTCCGGGCGGTCTGAAAAGTCTCGGTTCACTGCCGGTTATCTCCTTTATGACGCTCTGCGTTTTCGATATCTCTTCATCAAGTTTTTTCACATCAAGAGCTTTCATGTTTGGGTGGCTGTAAGTGTGATTACCGATCTCATGACCTTCGCTGTACTCGCGCAGAACAATTTCCGGGTATTGCTCCGCGTTTTGACCTATAATAAAAAAGGTCGCACGCGCGCCGTTTTCTTTCAAAATGTCGAGGATTTCACCTGTGTAGGTCGGATGCGGTCCGTCATCGAAAGTAAGCGCAACACACTTTTCAGCGTATCTGTTTGCAACAAATATTCCCTCAGCTCCCTTTTCGTCGTCGTAAACAAAATCAGATATTCTGCCTGCGCTCGCGTCGCGGTAAAAAGTGCCGGAGATCATTGCCGAAACGGCAAGCGTTGCGGTTGTCAGCAATGATATAATTCTCTTACTTCTCACTGTCTGCCTCCGTCCTCGGATATCGGAAACTCGTCGAGCGTCGCGAATCTGTAGCCCTTTGCCTCAATGCCGGTGAGAAGATCATCCATTATTTTCGCATTTGTCGCCGATGTGGGGTGGAGAAGCACAACGCTTCCGTCGTGTATACGCGAGAGAAGCTTTTCGAGAGCCTTTGCGGGATTCGGCTGCTTGTTTTTATCCCAGTCTGCGTGCGCAAGCGACCAGAACACCGTTTTATATCCGAGTTCATCTGCGAATTTCAGCGTATTCTCGCTGAATCGCCCTTCGGGAGGACGGAAGAACTTTGTCATCTCATGACCTGTTTGCTCACGGTATAAGTTCTCAATATCTGAAAGCTCAGACGCAAATTCTTCCCTTGACGTTACCTTTGACATATCTCTGTGATGCGTTGAATGATTGCAGATAAGATGACCCTCCGCATTCATGCGCTCAATCAGATCGGGACAGGATTTTATAAAGTTCGGAAGTACAAAAAACGCGCCTTTTGCACCGTGCTTTTTCAGAGCATCGAGTATTGGTTCAACATTTCCGTCATCGTAACCTACATCAAAGGTAAGATACACTTTGCCGCTTCCGCTTTTGTCGAGCCATATAAGGTCGTGTTCTTCTTTGAATTGTGAAAGATCTACCGACTGCGGCGCGGTGTTCGGTTCTCCGTATTGAAGATACCATGAATATGAATCTGTATATTCATGTGCATAAACGACCGCGATATTCATTATGAGTGAATAAATCACAAGTCGGCTTAAAGCTGCCAAATAAAGCTTTTTCATTTTGTTATCACCTCACTGAGAGTATTTTGCGCTTTAAAACGAAGCTCATTCTGAAGAAAATACGTCAAAACAAACAAATCAAACCATTGCGATCGGAATTAAATATGAATTTCGTAAAAGAATGTAAACAAAACTTTAAAATGTAAAAAACCACTTGACAAATGCATATTTATGCAGTATAATATGGGCACAGAAAAAACAAGAGAATACCGATTAAAAATCCGCAACGGCGGACGGTGGCAATGAATAATTATAAGGAGCTGTTGAAAATGAAAACACCTAAGAAAATAGTACTTGCTTATTCCGGCGGACTTGACACATCGATTATCATTCCGTGGCTGAAAGAGACATATGAAGGCTGTGAAGTTATCGCAGTTTCCGGAAACGTCGGTCAGGCTTCCGAGCTTGAAGGGCTCGAGGAAAAAGCGAAGAAGACCGGCGCAAGCAAGCTTTACATTGAGGATCTCACAAAGGAATACGTTGAAGATTATATCTTCCCGTGCCTCAAGGCAGGTGCAAAATATGAGGATTACCTTCTCGGCACCTCCCACGCACGTCCCTGCATTGCAAAGCGTATCGTTGAAATCGCTCTCGCCGAAGGCGCTGACGCTATTTGCCACGGCTGTACCGGAAAGGGCAACGACCAGGTTCGTTTTGAACTTGCGATAAAAGCATTTGCACCTGATATGCAGATTATCGCTCCGTGGCGTATCTGGGATATCAAGTCCCGTGACGAGGAAATCGACTACGCGGAAGCGCACAACATTCCGCTTAAAATAAGCCGTGAGACGAACTACTCCAAGGATAAGAACCTTTGGCATCTCAGCCATGAGGGACTTGATCTCGAGAATCCCGCAAACGAGCCCGACTATCTCAAGCCCGGTTTTCTTGAACTCGGAGTTGCTCCCGAAGCAGCTCCCGATAAGCCCACATATGTGACAATTCACTTTGATAAGGGTATTCCTGCCGCAGTAAACGGAAAAGAAATGGGTGCTGTTGAAATCGTCGAAACTCTTAATAAGGTAGGCGGTGAGAACGGTATAGGCATTCTCGATATCGTCGAAAACCGTCTTGTCGGCATGAAGAGCAGGGGTGTATACGAAACACCCGGCGGAACGATTCTTTATAAGGCGCACAATGTTCTCGAAACCATCACCCTCGACAAAGAAACCTCTCACTTCAAGGAAATTGTCGCACAGAAGCTCGCAGACCTTGTATACAACGGTCAGTGGTTTACGCCTTTGCGCGAAGCTATTTCGGCTTTCGTTGACAGCACGCAGGAAACAGTTACCGGAGATGTCAAGCTCAAGCTCTACAAGGGCAACCTTATCAATGCCGGCGTAACGTCTCCCTATACGCTCTACGATGAACAGACCGCAAGCTTCGGTGAGGACGACGACTACGACCAGAAGGACAGCGCAGGCTTTATCAACCTCTTCGGACTTCCTATAAAGGAACGCGCGAAGATGCAGGCTAAGTGGAATAAGGAAAATAAGTAATAACGCAAATAGGAGAAAGAGTTCGGTGCCTGCGCACCGTCTCTTTCTGCTACTATAATGAGGTGCTTTTATGAAAATGTGGGCGGGACGCTTCAAAAAAGAAGAGGACAAACAGGTTAACGATTTTAACTCCTCGATACGCTTTGACAAAAGGCTGTACAAAGAGGATATTACGGGAAGTATTGCACACGCAAAAATGCTCGGCAAATGCGGAATAATCGACGTGTCGGAGAGCGAAAAAATCGTCGAAGGCCTGAAGGGCATTCTTTCGGATATAGAAAGCGGCAAACTTGTAATAAGCGATACCGCTGAGGATATTCATATGTTTGTCGAAGAAGTGCTTACCGAAAGAATAGGCGTAACCGGCAAGAGACTTCACACATCGAGGAGCCGCAACGACCAGGTTGCACTTGACATGAAAATGTACGTAAAGCACGAGATCGAAAGTGTAAAGAACAAGGTTGTTTTTCTTGCGGAAAGCGTGATAGAAACCGCGAAAGAAAACACAGATACCGTTATGTCGGGCTATACACATCTTCAGAGAGCGCAGCCGATAACGCTCGCTCACCAGCTCCTCGCTTATGCACAGATGCTCAAGCGCGACTGCAAGCGTCTTGAGAATTGTCTTGAGCTTGCCGACGAGTGTCCTCTCGGCGCGTGCGCACTTGCATCTACAACCTATCCGATCGACCGTTTCATGACTGCGGATGCGCTCGGTTTTTCGTCTCCGACGGCGAACAGTATTGACTCTGTATCCGACCGTGATTTTGTTCTTGAATTTGCGTTCTGCCTTTCGGTAATTATGATGCATATGTCCCGTTTCTCCGAGGAAATTATTCTCTGGTGTTCGTCTGAGTTTTCATATATGGAGCTTGACGACGCTTTCGCCACAGGCTCCTCCATAATGCCGCAGAAGAAAAACCCGGACATCGCGGAGCTTGTACGCGGAAAGACTGGTCGTGTATACGGTGCGCTCACAGGTCTTCTTACCGTTATGAAAGGCATTCCGCTTGCGTACAACAAGGATATGCAGGAGGACAAAGAGATGCTTTTCGATGCCATTGACAACACCAAACTCTGTCTCGAAGTTTTCGCACGTATGCTTGCAACGGCGTCTTTCAAAAAGGAAAACCTTGCAAACGGCGCAAAGAAGGGCTTCATTAACGCAACAGACTGCGCTGACTACCTCGTAAAGAAGGGCGTTCCGTTCAGAGAAGCATATAAGATAACAGGAGGACTTGTAGCGCGTTGCATCGAGCTTGACTCGTCATTTGAAGAGCTTCCGCTCGACGTATACAAAGCCGCAAGCGATGTTTTTTCCGACGATGTGTATGATTTTGTTAAAATTGCAAACTGTGTAAACGAACGCAGGGTTTACGGCGGACCTGCCGAAAGTGCCGTGAAAGAACAGATACTGAACCTCGAGAATTACTTTTCCGCCAAGGGGGGTGAGAACCTATGACAAAAGATATACTTAATGTCGGTGTTGTCGGCGCAACGGGATATGCCGGAGCGGAGCTTGTCAGACTGCTTCTCGGACATCCGAATGTCAGGATTGCCGCCGTCTCATCCGTTTCCTTTGAGGGAAAGAAAATGTCGGAAATATATCCGTCGCTTGCCGAAGGATGCGACATGACTCTTGTCGATGCCGACTCACTCACAGAAAAAGCTGACTGCATATTCGCCGCACTTCCTCACGGACTCTCGGAAGAACTTGCCGTAAAGTGTGCGCAAAAGGGAAAGGTGCTTATCGACCTCGGTGCGGACTTCAGACTCGAAAGCTCCGATGTATACAGTGAGTGGTACGGCAAGGGCTTTTCGGATGACGCTGCAGCTCTTCATAAAGAGAGCGTTTACGGTCTCTGCGAGTATAACCGTGACAAAATCAAGTCATGTAATGTCATAGCTAACCCCGGCTGTTATCCGACGAGCGTTGCGCTTGGGCTTATGCCTGCTGTTAAGAACGCTCTTGTAGATGCCGACAGATTTATAATCGACTCAAAGTCAGGTGTTACCGGTGCCGGAAGAGGTCTTTCACAGACAACCCACTTTCCTGACAACAACGAGGCTTTCTCGGCGTACAAAGCCGGCGTCCACAGGCACACCCCTGAAATCGAGCAGACACTTTCGCATTTTGCGGGAAAGCACGTAAACGTTACCTTTGTTCCGCATCTTCTCCCGGTTAACAGAGGAATACTGTCGACAATCTACTGCACGATGAAGGCTGATTTTGCGAAAATACGTAAATGCTACGAAAAAGCATATAAGAATGAGTATTTCGTAAGAGTCATGAAAAACGGCAATTATGCAAACATAAAGAATGTGAGAATGTCGAATTTCTGCGATATTTCACTTCATTGCGATGAGAGAAGCGGAACTCTCATTATAACCTCAGCCATTGACAACATGGTAAAAGGTGCGGCGGGACAGGCAATTCAGAACATGAATATACGCTTCGGCTTTGAAGAATGTGCCGGCATATCTTCATTTCCGCCGGCATTCTAAAGGAGAGTTTTATGAAGATAGAAGAAATCGACAAGAACTTCAAAAGCGGAAATTCCGTAAACGAAGTGAATTCAGTATATCTTTCGGTGAAAAATGAACCGTTTGTTCTCTATGGCTTTGCACGGAAAGAAAAGTTTTTGCGTATTCCTCAAGAAGTGGCGGACAGAGTAAATCCCGGAGTGGCAAGTCTCGGGCCGCACACCGCTGGCGGCAGAGTCCGCTTTAAAACCGACTCTCCTCACATTGCAATCAGGGTCGAGTATCCTTACATCACGAAATTCCCTCATATGCCGCTTACGGGAACCTCCGGATTTGACGTTTATACTTTCTCGGACGGTGAGTACGCATATGTTAAAACCTTCAATCCGACTCACGAAACCGGCAACTCTTTTGAGGATATACATAAATTCGGAACTTCCGAGATGCGTGATATCACGATTAACTTTCCGCTGTACAACGCCGTTGATGAGGTTTATATCGGTCTTGATAAAGGCTCATCGCTTGAATGCGGCGGAAAATATATCGGTTCAAAGCCCATAGTTTACTACGGTTCATCGATAACGCAGGGCGGTTGTGCATCACGACCGGGAAACGCATATCAGGCAATACTTTCAAGACGATACAACGCTGACTTTGTAAACCTCGGCTTCTCCGGAAGTGCAAGAGGTGAAACGGAAATTGCAAATTACATTGCTTCTCTCGAAATGTCGGTGTTCGTATACGATTACGACCATAATGCGCCAACCGTCGAGCATTTAAAAAACACGCATGAATCGATGTTCAAAACAATCCGCGCTTCTCATCCCGATATTCCTATCATAATGATGACACGCCCCTTTGACAACGATACAGAGAATGTAAAAGCGAGAAAGGCGGTTGTCTTCGAGACATATAAAAACGCCGTCGAATCCGGGGATAAGAACGTCTTCTTTATCGACGGAGAGAAAATGAAAGACATAATGGGCGGCTTTTCAGGAACGGTTGACGGTTGTCATCCGAATGACCTCGGATTTATATGTATGGCAAAAGCCCTTGAAGGAATACTTGATCCGCTTGCGGACAAATATCTGAAAGATTGACTAAAATACGGAAAAGGAGATAACGCATATGACAGAACAAAAGCTTAAACGCATTGAAGGCGGCGTTACATATCCGAAAGGATTTGCGGCATACGGCATACACTGCGGCTTGCGAAAGAACAAATCAAAGCGTGACCTTGCAATGATAGCAGCGGATGTGCCGTGTTCGGCGGCGGCGATATATACGACAAATAAGGTTTACGGCGCGCCGATTACCGTCACAAGAGAGCACCTGAAAAACGGCATCGCTCAGGCTGTCATATGCAACAGCGGCAACGCCAACACCTGCTGTCCTGACGGAGTGGAAAAAGCAAAGGCAATGTGTGACGTGACGGCAAAAGCACTCGGAATAAGCGCCGACGACGTAATAGTTGCCTCTACAGGAGTTATCGGAATGCCGCTTCCGCTTGAACCGATTGTTACCGGTATTCCCGTACTCGCCGAAAAGCTTACCCACGACGGCGACGGAAGCTATGCCGCGGCAATGGCTATAATGACAACCGACACGAGAAAGAAAGAGATATGCTTCGAGACCGTAATAGACGGCAAAAAAGTATACATCGGCGGTATCGCCAAGGGTTCGGGAATGATACACCCAAACATGGCGACAATGCTCGGATTTATCACGACAGACGTGAGCATCGACTCCGCTGTTCTCGGAAAGCTTCTCAAAAAAGCCGCCGACAAAACCTTCAATATGGTGAGCGTTGACGGCGACACAAGCACAAACGATATGCTCTGTATTCTCGCATCGGGACTTGCCGAAAATGAAAAGATAACCGACGAAGCTTCTCCCGACGCACTTGTTTTTTACACCGCTCTTGAAGAACTTTGCAGATATATTGCACGTCACATTGCAAGAGACGGCGAGGGGGCAACGAAGCTTATCGAGTGCAGAGTACGCAACTTCTCGTCGGAGGACGGAGCAAAGGTTCTTGCAAAATCCGTTATCAATTCTCCGCTCGTGAAAGCCGCAATGTTCGGTGCGGACGCAAACTGGGGACGCGTACTTTGCGCGCTCGGATATGCCGGCATTGACTTTGATCCGCAGAAAGTGGATGTAAGCTTTATATCGAACGTCGGTGAAATAAACGTCTGCAAAAACGGCGGCGACGTCGGCTTTGATGAAGCAAAAGCAAAGAGCATTCTCCTCAAGGACGAAGTTATAATTGACGTTGACATGAAGTGCGGAAGCGAAGAAGCGACCGCCTGGGGATGTGACCTCAGTTACGAGTATGTCAGAATCAACGGCGATTACAGAAGCTAACAACCGTAACAACCGTATAGAAGAAAGTGCAGACACAGCGGAGGTGCAAAAAATGGATGATCTTCTTATATCAAATATAGACAAAGCGAAAATTCTTATTCAGGCTTTGCCGTACATTCAGAAGTACTACGGCAAAACGGTTGTCGTCAAGTACGGCGGCAACGCAATGCTCAACGAGGGTCTGAAGGAGGCGGTTATTTCCGACCTCGTACTTCTCACTCTTGTAGGCATAAAAATCGTTCTCGTACACGGCGGCGGTCCGGAGATAACGGAGGCTTTTGAAAAATACGGTATCGAAACAGAGTTTATAAACGGTCTTCGCTACACAAGTGAAGAGGCTATTGAAGTTGTTCAAATGGTGCTTGCCGGAAAAACAAATAAATCTCTTGTAAAGAGTATAGAAAAAATCGGCGGTCGTGCGGTCGGTCTTTCCGGTCTTGACGGAGCTATGATAAAAGCGAAAAAGCTTGAGGACGGCAAATTCGATTACGGCTGTGTGGGTGAAATATGCGGCGTTGATACAGAAATAATAAAAGACGCTCTCGCGGACGGATATATGCCGGTTGTGGCAACCATAGGATGCGGTATTGACGACTACAGCGACGTTTATAACATCAATGCCGACACCGCCGCCGCAGAGGTTGCAATTTCACTCGGCGCGGAAAAGCTCATACTTCTCACCGATGTAAGAGGACTTATGACCGATCCAAAAGATGACGATACTCTCATTCCCGAGGTAAAGCTTGATGAAATAGACGAGCTTATCGATTCCGGAGTCGTCAAAGGCGGAATGATACCTAAGGTAAGATGCTGTGAGAAAACCGTAAAGGGCGGCGTAAAGCGTGCTCATATAATAGACGGCAGACAGCTTCACTCAATACTTATAGAAATGCTGTCCGATGAGGGTATCGGCACGATGTTCGTAGAGTGAAACAGATATCCGAAAGCAGGGAGAGGTGAGATTATGGATTCAAAAGATTATATGAAACTCGATTCCGACTACATACTCGGCACGTACGGCAGAATGCCTGCGGTTATAGACCACGGCGACGGAGCATATCAGTATGATGTAGACGGCAAAAGATACGTTGACTTTGCAAGCGGCATAGGAACGCTTTCTCTCGGAGCGACGAACCCCGATTGGATGAAGGCGGTCACGGGACAGCTGTCAAAAATACAGCATATCTCCAATTACTACTATTCGCCGGTGACAATGCTCCTTGCGGAGATGCTTACAAACGTGTCGTCTATGTCGAAGGTGTTCTTTGCAAATTCCGGTGCGGAAGCGAACGAGGGTGCGATTAAAACGGCAAGAAAGTACAGCAGTGACAAGTACGGAAGCGGACGGTCTACAATTGTAACCTTCAACAATTCTTTCCACGGACGCACCGTTACAACTCTTGCCGCAACCGGTCAGGAGCATTTTCACAAGTACTTTTCTCCTTTCACCGAAGGCTTCAAGTACACGCCTCTAAACGATGAAAAATCACTCGCCGAGGCTCTTACGAGAGATGTTTGCGCGGTCATGTGCGAACCGATACAGGGTGAGGGCGGAGTAAACCTCATGACGGATGAGTTTGCGGCGGTGCTGAAAAGTCTTTGCCGCGAAAAGGATATACTCATAATCGCGGACGAAGTTCAGACCGGCATAGGCAGAACGGGAAAGATGTTTGCGTTTGAGCATTTCGCGGGCTTCAAGCCCGATATTATAACAGTCGCAAAGGGACTTGGAGGAGGACTTCCCATAGGAGCTTTTCTCTGCAACGAAAAGACAGCCGGCGTTCTCGGCAAAGGCGATCACGGTTCGACCTTCGGCGGAAACCCCGTTTGCTGTGCAGGCGCAACAAAAGTGCTTGAAATAGTATCCGCTCCGGGATTTTTGAAGGACGTCAGCGAAAAAGGCGAATACCTTACGAAAAAGCTGAAAAGTATCGACTCTCAGAATATCACCGAGGTAAGAGGAAAGGGACTCATGGTGGGAATAGAAATACAGTCTTCTCCGAAAGAAGCCGCCGAAAAGGCTCTCGAAAAGGGACTTCTTGTTCTCACTGCCGGAAGCAACGTCGTAAGACTCCTTCCGCCGCTCACAATAACGAAAGAGCAGATCGACGAAGGCGTGTCGATTCTTGCCGAGGTGCTGTAAATATATACTGAATAAGAAAGGATATGCGGTATGAAAAAAGATCTTTTGAAAATGGCTGATTTGTCGAGAGACGAACTTTATTCTCTTCTCGAACTTGCGGATAAACTCAAGTACGAAACAAAAAACAAGATACCTCACCACGTTCTTGAGGGAAAAACACTCGGAATGATCTTCGAGAAGTCGTCGACAAGAACCAGAGTTTCATTTGAAACCGGTATGTACCAGCTCGGCGGAAACGCACTCTTTCTCTCCAACAGAGACATACAGATGGGCAGAGGAGAGCCTATCGAGGATACCGCAAGAGTTCTTTCGCGTTACCTTGACGGTATAATGATAAGAACATTTGAGCAGGAAAAGGTAGAAATACTCGCAAAGTATGCCGATATTCCGATAATCAACGGACTTACCGACTACTGCCACCCCTGTCAGGTACTTGCCGACCTCATGACAATACGCGAGTACAAGGGTAAGAATCTTGACGGACTCAAGATGACCTTTATCGGCGACGGAAACAACATGGCAAACTCTCTTATCGTCGGCGGACTTACCGCAGGTATGTGCGTCTCCGTTGGCTGTCCCGACGACTACAGACCCGATAGTTCCGTTATAGAATTTGCGAAGAATTACCCGGGAAAACTCGAGATAACAAGCGATATATATGCAGCCGCAAAGGATGCGGACGTAATACTTACCGATGTATGGGCAAGTATGGGTCAGGAGGGCGAAGCCGAGATGAGAAAGAACGACTTCAAAGGCTACTGCGTAGATGAAAAGCTCCTTTCCGTTGCAAAAAAAGACTGCATGGTTCAGCATTGTCTTCCGGCGCACAGAGGTGAGGAAATTACGGCGGAGGTCTTTGAAAAGCACGCCAACGAGATATTCGACGAGGCGGAAAACAGACTTCACGCGCAGAAAGCAGTTCTTTGCACACTCATGAAATAAGCTATTTTAAGTACGCAAATCGCTCCTTTCGCATAGAATGTATTGAGATTATGTACCATATGAAAGGAGCTTGTTTATGGGCTATACGGTCATAGTTCTCAGTTCCGTAACCTATGCGCTTAAGGCACAGCGTATTCTTATGTCGCAGGGAATATCGTCTTTGCTTGAAAAACTGACAACAACCCAATCAAAAAGAGGGTGCGGATACGGCTTGCGCGTGATTGACGCAAACCTTGAACGTGCGCTCTCAATCCTCAAAAAAGAGAGAATACGGGTGACGGACACCGTGAAAATATCATGAGAGGGTCGTCTTTGGTGTATTTTGACCATGCGGCAACGTCATACCCTAAGCCGCCCGAGGTTGTGAAAGCCGTAACTCGGGCGTTTTCCGCTAAAGGCGGCAACCCCGGGCGAAGCTCTCATGAGTTGTCGCGAAAGGCCGCTGAAGCGGTGTATGAATGCAGGGAGGCGGTTTGCGGACTTCTCGGTTTCGACGGTCCCGAGAGGATCGTTTTCACTCAGAATACAACTCATGCACTCAATGCGGCGATTAAGGGGACGGTTTCTCCGGACTCTCACACCGTCATAACAAATCTTGAACACAACTCCGTCATTCGTCCGCTTCATGCCTTGAAGCGAGTCAACGGGAGCAGTTACAGTGTCATTGATGCTCTCGCAGACGATGACGTAATAATCGAAAACTTCAAAAAAGCAATTCGTCCGAATACAAAAACGGCAGTTATCACAATGGCATCGAATGTCTGCGGAAAAATAATGCCGACTGCCGCAATTGCGCGTATATGTCACGACAGAGGCATAACTCTTATCGTTGACGGCGCGCAGGCAATAGGCTGTGTTCCGGTAAGCTTTGACGAAATAGGCTGTGACATTCTCTGCTCGGCAGGACACAAAGGACTTTACGGTCCGCAGGGAACGGGCTTTATGGCGATATCCGAAAGGGTAGTAAGCCTTGCAACTCTCATGGAGGGAGGAAGCGGTGTAAATTCGGAGGACACAGATATGCCGCATGAGCTTCCCGAACGCCTTGAGGCAGGTACACTCAACACCCCCGGAATCTGCGGACTTTCGGAAGGAATAAAGTACGTTGTCGGTCACGGAATCGAGAGCATATACGAAAAGAATCTTGCTCTTGCGGATTACCTCGCTGACGGACTCGAAAACATCGAAGGGGTAAAACTATACGGACGTTGCGAAAAACGCACTCCGGTTGCTCTCTTCAATATTGACGGTCTTACCTCCGACGAAACCGCCGGAATGCTTGACGAAAAGCATATATGCGTGAGAAGCGGACTACACTGTGCGCCTCTTGCTCACGCCGCGCTGAAAACCGGCGACAACGGCGCAGTCAGAGCGTCGCTCAGCTTCTCCAACACCAAAAACGAAACCGACTACTTTTTGAAATGCGTGAGCGATATTTCAAAGTCGGCAAAAAAATGACAGTTTGCAAACTCCCACGGCGGCAATCGTTTTTACGAATGCCGCCGCTTTGTGCATGGGTTTTCCGCAGACACTTGTGGAAAACCCTGTGTAAACTCCGCAATTGCACGTATTTCCGAGAAAAAGTTATCCACAGAATCAACAGGGTTATCCACAGGAGGACGGAGTGAGACCTTTTTCGGCAAATAATTACGTCTTCACGTAAATTGATATAGCTGTGCACAAGAATGATTTTCACATTTTTTACATTTATATATAACATTTTGCCGAGAATTATAGTACAATACACTTTGATGCCCGGAACAACGGTTTCGGGCATTTCTAAGAAAGGAATGATCATAATGAGCGAAGAAATCAAAAAAGGCGGACTTTCAATCGACGCCAAACATATTTTCCCTATCATAAAAAAGTGGCTCTATTCCGACAAGGAAATCTTTGTTAGAGAGCTTGTATCAAACGGCTGCGACGCCGTAACCAAGCACAAGAGACTCGTTTCTCTCGGCGAAGCGAAGGAGTTTAACGGCAAATACAGAATAGATGTTGTACTCGACAAGGAACTCGGCACAATAACCTTCTCCGACAACGGAATCGGAATGAGCGAGGAAGAGCTTGACAAATATATCAATCAGATAGCTCTCTCGGGTGCTGTTGACTTTATATCAAAGTATGAAAACGAGTCGAACGACGCCGGAAACGGCATAATCGGTCACTTCGGTCTCGGCTTCTACTCCGCATTTATGATTGCGGATAACGTCGAGATTGTCACAAAGTCGTACGTTGACGGCGTTCCGGCCATGCACTGGAAAGGCAACGATTCATGCGAATTTGAAATGGAACCGACCGAAAGGAACACGCAGGGTACTGATATAACTCTCCATGTAAATGATGATGAGAAAGAATTCCTCGACGCTTACAGACTGAAAGCAATACTTGAAAAATTCTGTTCGTTTATGCCGGTCGAAATATACTTCACCGAAAAGGGTGCCGAAAAGAGCGGCGATAGCGACAAAAACGAAGAAGAAAAGCCCATCAACGACACGAATCCTCTTTGGCAGAGAAAGCCGTCGGAATGCAAGCCCGAGGAGTATAACGAGTTTTACAAAAAGGTATTCGGAGACTACAGAGATCCGCTTTTCTATATCCATATAAACGCCGACTATCCGCTTAATTTCAGGGGCATTCTGTTCTTCCCTCAGTTTTCCAACGAGTACAGTAATATCGAAGGTCAGGTAAAGCTTTACTACAATCAGGTGTTTGTTGCCGACAACATAAAAGAGGTAATACCGGACTATCTTCTCGTACTCAAGGGTGTTCTCGATTGTCCCGAGCTTCCGCTCAATGTTTCGAGAAGCTATCTTCAGGCAAACGGCTACGTGACGAAGATATCCGCACATATCGTTAAAAAGGTAGCCGATAAAATCAATTCGCTTTTCAATACGGAACGAAGCCGCATGGAGGAAATCTGGACACAGCTCAAGCCCTTCGCCGAGTACGGCTGTATGAAAGATAACAAATTCTACGACAGAATCAAGGACTCGATTATCTTCAAAACAACCGACGATAAGTTTATGACCGTCTCGGAATATGCGGCGGCAGAGAATTTCGACGGCACGATTTACTACACCGACGACACCGTAAAGCAGTCGAGATATATCTCTATGTTCAAGAACGAAAACATAAACGTCGCAGTTCTTGACAAGGTAATTGACGCGCAGTTTATATCGTTCCTCGAAATGAAGTTCAAAGACGACGAAGCTACAAAAGAGTACAAATTCAGCCGTGTAGACTCCGGTTTCTCCGCTTCGATGAGGAAGGATGGCGACGCTGTTTCAAACGATGGACTTTGTGCATTTTTCAAAGACGCCCTCGGTTTTGACGACAAAACCAAAGTCGAGTGTGAGTCACTTAAAGACGCCGACGTTCCGGCACTTCTCAATCTCTCCGAGCAGTCGAGACGTTTCTCGGATATGATGAAGATGTACGGTGATATGGGCATGAGCGGCAGTATGCCGATTGAGGAAACTCTCGTCGTCAACCTCTCGAATCCGCTTGTTGCAAAAATAGCCGAGACATATTCGGACGAAAAGAGACTTGATCTCAATAAAGCAATCGCAAAGCAGGTGTATATGCTTGCTCTCGTTGCTCAGAGACAGCTGACGTCCGACGAACTTAAAGCGTTCATCTCAGGCAGCACAAACCTTCTCGAAAAGCTTTGAAATGCTTCGGATAATTAAATTCACCATGCGGCATTTTTGCCGCATGGTGAATTTCCGTCTTTATTCTGCTTTATTTACTTTCCGACGCAGAAGTGCGAAAAAATCTCCGAAACAATTTCTTCGTTTACATTTCTGCCGTCCGTTTCTCCGAGTGCCGCAACGGCGTTTTCTATTTCGGAGCAAGCCATGTCCGGGGTCAGAGTTTCAAGCGCAATCAGAGCGTTGTCGAGAAAGTCGAGTGCTTTTTTCATCGACGAATGCTGTCTTGCGGTAGTGAGAATAAGACCGCTTCTTATTTCGCTGTCGCCGCACGGATAAAAGCTTTCAACCGCTTCTGCGAGTTTTTCCGCGCCGACGCCGCTTGCGGCACTTATGTAAACCGGCAAGGGCAGGGAGGCGTCGCTCAAAAGCCTCTCGATTTCATCGGAAAAGCCTTTTCCGGTGTCGGATTTGTTTGCAACCGTTATAACACGCTTAGTTTCGGATACGCTTTTTACCTTTTCAACAAGATTTATGTCAAGTTCGGAAGGCTTTCTCGAAACATCGAAAAGAAGAAAGACAAGCTCCGCATTTTCCAACGCCTCAAAGGAACGCTCCACGCCTATTTTCTCAACCGGGTCATCGGAGTCGCGTATTCCCGCCGTGTCAGAAAGCAAGAGCGTGATGTTTCCGACTTTCACGCTTTCGGTTATGACGTCTCTCGTAGTTCCGGCAATATCCGTTACAATTGCTCTGCTTTGACCGCAAAGCATATTGAGCATCGAGGACTTTCCGACGTTCGGCGCACCGACTATTGCACAGTTTATACCCTTTGATATGGCGCGTCCGGCGTCGTAGGTTGACAGAAGCTTTTCAATCTGCGCTTTTGCCGAAAAAACCGCCTCCTGCATTTCTTCCGGCGTCGTGTCATCTATGTCTTCGTCGGGATAATCTATAAAAGCGTAAATTGCGCTGAGTATTCCGAGTAAAGATGCGCAAATTTCCTCTATTTTCTTTCCGAGAAGACCGTTTGCCTTTGCGTTTGACAACCGCGCCGCTGATTCACTCTCAGCATCTATAAGCTCGCCTATGGCCTCAGCCTGCGTGAGGTCGAGTTTCCCGTTAAGAAAAGCACGCTTGGTGAACTCTCCGGGACCTGCCGGAACAGCACCGTTTTCAAAGAGCGCGGAAAGAAGTATTGATACGCCTATCTCGCTTCCGTGACAACATATCTCAACCGTATCTTCGCCGGTAAAAGACCTCGGCGCGCGAAAAACGGTGGCAAGTCCGCTGTCAAATTTTTCGCCGCCCGAAAAGATATCGCCGTAAACCGCCGTGTTCGACGGAACATCGCAAAGCGGCATACGTTTCGGCACAAACACCTTTGACGAAATCTCGATTGCCTCCGCTCCGCTTATCCTTATAAGCGCCACTCCGGCTTTGCCCTTTCCCGAAGAAAGAGCGGCACACGTTTCACTTCCGACGTGCGTATCACTCATTTGAAAATCTCCTTTAAAGCATCGTTAAAATGCGTAACTTCCGCATATTACGGAAAATTTCACGTAAATATTAAAAAAAGAGTACCAGTTACGGTGTATATCCGTTATCAATAACTCGGCGTATCTCGGCAAAATCCGCAAGCATATCCGCTTTTTTTCTCGGATCGCGCAAGAGCGCGGAAGGATGATATACCGCCGTAAAAAGATATCCGCCTTTTTTGAACCACTTACCGTGTTCCGCGGTTATTTTGAAATCGGGCTTTATGAGACGCATTGCGGCTATTCGTCCGAGACATACAATGAGCTTCGGCTCTATAAGCTTAAATTGCTCGCGCAAATAACCTATGCACGCATCCTCCTCGGCAGGCAAAGGATCTCTGTTTTTCGGAGGACGGCACTTTAAGATATTAGCGACGTATATGTCGTCAAGAGTGAGATCAACCGCTTCAAAGTATTTGTCGAGAAGCTTTCCCGACGCGCCGACAAAAGGTTCGCCCAAAAGGTCCTCCTTTTCTCCCGGTGCTTCGCCCACAAACAATACCTCCGCTGTCCTGCATCCCTTGCCGAATACGGTATTTGTCTTTGTCTCGTGAAGAGGGCAGGCGGTACACATATTGCACTTGGCATAAAGCTCGTCCCAGTTGTTGCTGCTGTCCACTTTACAATGCCTCCGTTTTTATCGTTTTGCAATATAGTACCACACCCAATGCACATAAAAAAGTATTATTTTGAAAACTTTGAAAAAACTTTCACCGCATTGGCGGCGCAAAGCAGTCTGCAATGCTCTTTTATGTACAGCCTTTTTTCATTTGACAACTCCGAGTATTCGCCGAATTCGCCGAGACGAGACAGATACAGTTTGTCGGGAATATGCGACGTGTACGACGGAAACTTCGGGAGTGCGAGTATAAGACAGTATCCGGTACTGTCGTCGTAGTAAATGTCAGAGCGAAAAGCATAGCCGACTTTTGCAAGATAGGAACACGCTCTCAAAACATTATCGAGGGAAAATGTGCGGAACAAAAATCTTGCCACTCCGTATTTTCTTTGACCGTCGGCGCTCAATTCCGAGAGCTTTGTTATGAAAAGCTCACACCCACCGTCCTTTGACGGAAAGCACTGCACGAAGAGTTTGCAGTCGTCGGCGGAAAAACCCGTTCTGCACTTCGCCTTTGCAAGAATCGATTTGAAGACCGCCTTCGTCTCACTTTCCGAAATGTCCGAGTTGTCGGAAAAGGCAAGCGACTCGACGTCACGCGGTGTGAGTATGACCTTAAGCTTGGTTTTATCTACTGTTATGAAATCCATAGCAATAATCCTTTCCTGAAGATGAGAACTCCTTGTAGTATTATAATACGAAGTATACGTTTTTGTCACTGCACAAATAAAGGCAGCGCATGCACAATATCTCAAATACCGCGATATCTGCAATAAAATAGTACCGTTTCGGTAAATTACCTCGGAAATGCACAGTGAATTTGATTGACTCTTTTCTGACGCTTTTGTGCAAAACGGAAAAATTTGCAAAAGCGCAAAAATATAACCGAAAAACCTTGAAATTTATGCAAAAAAAGAGTATAATGTCGTGGAGATAAATTTATGAAAGGACTGTGTTTATGGCTTTTACATTCAGAGGCGGAATACACGTCGATGAACACAAAGATACTGCGTCCTCGCAGATTAAGACAATGCCTACTCCGACGAAGGTCGCAATACCTCTCAGTCAGCACATAGGCGCACCGGTTCTGCCGCTTGTAAAGAAAGGCGACACCGTGAAAATGGGACAGGTCATCGGACGAAACGATGATGCTCTGTCATGTCCCGTACACGCAAGCGTTTCCGGAACGGTCGTCGATATCGAAGAGCGAAATTCCTATACCTCGGGAGGCAAGACAACTTATATTGTCATAGAAAATGACGGTAAAGACGAGCTTGACGAAAGCATTGCCCCCTTTGGAAAACCGCTTGAGGAGGCAACACTCGAGGATATCGTGAATATTGTCCGCAACGCCGGAATATCGGGTATGGGAGGCGCAACTTTCCCGACCTACGCAAAAATTGCATCGGCTGCCGGAAAGGCGACGGATCTTATCGTCAACTGCGCAGAGTGTGAACCCTACATTACCGCAAACCACAGATTGATGCTTGAAGACGCCGAAAGCGTCGTATACGGCGCGAAGATTCTTATGCACGCACTCGGACTTTCAAAGGTGACGCTTGCGATTGAGGACAACAAGAAAGATGCGATAAAGCTTTTGCGTGACTTCACAAGCGAGGACGACTCCGTCGAGATTGCCGTACTCAAAACAAAGTACCCCCAGGGCGATGAGCGCCAGATAATATACGCTCTCAAAAAAATCGAACTTCCGGCAGGCAAGCTCCCTGCGGATGTCGGCTGTGTGCTTTTCAACACCGAGACCTGTGCCGCAGTGCGCCACGCGTTCTATGAGGGAATGCCTCTTATAAGACGTATAGTGACCGTCGCCGGAGACTGCATAAGTGAGCCGGCAAATCTTTCCGTTCCCCTCGGAACATCTTTTGCCGACGTTATCGAATTCTGCGGCGGCTTCTCGAAACAGCCCGAAAGACTTGTCAACGGCGGTCCCATGATGGGCTTTGCACAGTGGGATATGAATGCGGTTGTTACAAAGGGTACGTCGGCTCTTCTTGCGCTTTCTCCCGAGAAAATCAAAAAAAACAACCCCAACTGTATTCACTGCGGCCGTTGTATTTCCGCCTGTCCAATGCACCTCATGCCCAACTACCTTGCCGCTTTTTCGGCCAATGGCGACTATGACACCTGCGAAAGCTTCGGCGTAATGTCGTGCGTCGAATGCGGATGCTGTACATATACCTGCCCCGGCAACGTGCCGATAGTTCAGCACATAAGAGTTGCCAAAGGCAAAATACGCGAAAAGAAAAACATGCTCAAAAAGTGATTGCACAAGGAAAAGACTTGTTTAAATTTCGATGATATGAAAGGATAGTTGGAAATGGAATTTTTTAAGGTTTCGTCATCTCCGCATATGAAGCACGAGGATACGACTGCTTCCATTATGTCGGATGTTCTTATTGCTCTTTTCCCGGCACTTGTTTTCGGCGTGATGAATTTCGGTTTCAGAGCTCTCACGCTGACTCTTGTTTCGGTTATATCGTGTGTTCTTTTTGAGTACCTCTACAGAAAGCTCATGAAGAAGAGTACGACAATAGGCGATATGTCGGCTGCCGTTACCGGCGTTCTTATTGCCTTTTGCGTTCCGCACACTCTCCCTTTGTGGGTAATCGTTATCGGTGCGTTTTTCGCGACAGTAATCGTAAAACAGCTCTACGGCGGCATAGGAAAGAACGTCGTCAATCCTGCGCTTGCGGCAAGAGTTTTCATGTTTGCGTGTTTCCCGAATTACTTCGGTTCGTCCGCATTCTCACTTAACAAGCTTTCATGGTTCGGCAATGCGGCGGACGCAACAGCCTCCGCAACGCCTCTCGCAAATGAATTTCTCAAGATAGGTCATGCGCCGAGAGTAGGCGGCGAGATACTCACCTTCGGCGAGCTTGCATACGGATATCACGGCGGCTGTATAGGTGAAGTGTCCGAGGTGCTGATACTCTGCGGTGCGCTTTACCTGCTTCTCAGACGTGTTATCACTTTGCACATTCCCGTTTCTTATATAGGCACCGTTGCTCTTGTCACCTTCCTTTTCCCGGTCGGCGGTATGGGCAGACTCGACTTTATGCTCTGCGAGCTTTTGACGGGAGGTCTTTTCCTCGGAGCTTTCTTTATGGCTACCGATTACGTCACGTCTCCGGCGACAAAGGGCGGAAGAATAATCTACGGTATCGGATGCGGTCTTATAACGGTATTCATAAGATATTTCGGCGGATACCCCGAGGGCGTTTCTTTTGCGATACTTATTATGAATCTTTTCGTTTGGTATATCGATAAGGCTACAAAGCCGAGAATATTCGGAGGTGTGAAAAAGAATGACGTTAAGTAACACTGAAAAGAAAGAGCTTATCCTCATACCGCTGAAGCTTCTCCTTATATGTGCGGTTATAGCGCTTCTCGTTTCTTTCGTAAACGGCATCACCGCCGACAGAATAACCGCGAACGAAGCGGCAAAGACAAACGCCGCTCTGACCGAGGCATTTCCCGAAGCCGCGGATTTCTCGGCGTATGACGGTGAAATAACGACGGCAAACGTCGTTTCGGCTCACGAAGCCCTCGACGCCGACGGAAATATAATAGGTTATGCGGTAATATGCGAGCCTGTCGGTTTCAAGGACGTTATAAAAATGCTTGTTGCGTTTGATACCGACAAGGTGATTACGTCGGTAAGCATATCTTCGCTTTCCGAAACCCCGGGTATCGGAGACAAGGTAAAATCAAGCGAGACATTTACCGCGCAGTTTGCCGGAAAGAGCAGTGAACTTGTCGTCGGAAAGAATGTTGACGCAATATCCGGCGCCACTATAAGCTCGAAAGCAGTCACGACAGGCGTCAACTCCGCCGTCGAATGCATTAATGAAATATACGGAAACGGAGGTGCGGCAAAATGAGTAAGAACAACAACGGATTTTTGAAGAGCCTCGCCGACGGACTTTTCAACAACAACCCGATTCTCGTACAGCTTCTCGGCACTTGCCCGACACTTGCCGTCACAACAAGCGTTTACAACGCAATCGGTATGGGTTTGTCCGCAACGGCGGTTCTCGTTATGTCGAACCTTCTCATATCTCTTTTGAGAAAGTTTATTCCAAAGCAGGTGAGAATTGCTTCGTACATAGTGATAATTTCCGGCTTTGTTACGGCAATTGAACTTCTTATCAACGCCTTTCTCCCAGACCTTGCGACACAGCTCGGTGTATTTATACCTCTTATCGTCGTAAACTGCATCATTCTCGCACGTGCGGAAGCGTTTGCCTCGAAAAACGGTCCTGCAGCGTCGATGATAGACGGCTTCTGCATGGGTATAGGATTTACTTTCGCGCTCACAATTCTCGGAACGATACGCGAAATTCTCGGTACGGGAAAATTCTTCGAAATGCAGGTAATGCCGAGTTCGTATGTCCCTCTTCAGATGCTTGTTCTGCCTGCCGGCGCGTTTATCACTCTCGGATGTGTAATTGCCGCGGTTAACGCAATAAAGGCAAAGACGGCGGAAAAGAAACTTGAAAAGGAGGCGGAGTAGTAAATGGAAATATTCATGCTCGCCCTTACGGCAATACTTCTCGAAAACTTCATCTTCGTGAAATTTCTCGGATGCTGTCCGTTCCTCGGACTTTCCGATAACCCCTCGACTGCTGTCGGTATGGGTTGCGCGGTTACGTTCGTTATGACGCTTTCCTGCGCCGCAACTAACCTCGTTTATAACCTCATTCTGGTAAATTATCACCTCGAATATCTCAAAACAATAGCGTTTATCCTCATAATTGCGGCTCTCGTTCAGCTTATCGAGATGTTTTTACGCCGTTATGTTCCGTCGCTTTATGCGGCGCTCGGAATTTACCTTCCGCTCATAACGACAAACTGCGCAATTCTCGGATGTGCTATTCTCTGCATCCAGAAGAACTACGATTTTATCCACTCGGTACTCTACGGCTTCTTCTCCGCGCTCGGATTTACCATGGCAATAGTAATCTTTGCCGGTGTCCGCGCGAGAGTTGCACTCGCAGAGCCTCCCCGTGCTTTCAAAGGTATTCCCATAGCCCTTGTGACCGCCGGCCTTATAGCGATGGCATTCTCCGGCTTCCAAGGCGTAACAATAGCATAAGGAGGGGAGAAGATGAACGATATTTTGACAGCGGTGCTTTGGTTTGCGGTAATAAGCGGCGTACTCGGTGTTATTCTCGCCGTCGCAAGCAAGGTGTTTGAAGTTAAAACCGACGAACGAGTCGAAAAAGTACTCGAGATTCTTCCCGGCGCGAACTGCGGAGGATGCGGATACGCCGGTTGCGCGGCACTTGCCGATGCAATTGTAAAAGGCGACGCTCCGGCGAACTCCTGCAACGCAATGACAGCAGAGAAGGTGAACGAAATATGCGCCATTCTCGGTGTTGAGTCCTCCGGAGCGAAAGAGAGATACCGCGCTCAGGTCATGTGTTCGGGTTCAAATGATGTTGCCAAGAAAAAGTACATTTACGACGGCGTACACGATTGTATAGCCGCGGCGGCTCTTGCCGGCGGCGACAAGCTTTGTCCCAACGGTTGTATCGGACTCGGAACCTGCGTTTCTTCGTGTAAATTCGGCGCAATATCCGTTGAGAACGGAGTTGCCGTTGTTGACAGCAAGAAGTGTGTCGCCTGCGGTGCGTGCGTCGGATCATGTCCCAAGCGCATTATAAAGCTTGTGCCGTTTGATTCCAAACACTGGGTCGGATGCGCTTCGCACGACAAAGGTGCGGTTACAAAGAGCTATTGCGACGTCGGATGTATCGGTTGCAAGCTCTGCGAAAAGAACTGTCCGGCAGGAGCCGTCAAAGTCACCGATTCCGTTGCCCAGATTGACTACAGTCTCTGCACGGACTGCGGCAAGTGCGAAGAGGTATGTCCGCGCAAGATAATACACTCTACAGCTTCCAAAAAAGAGCAGAACCCTGAAGCGGAGGCTGCAAGCTGAGTGCCTGAAATTAACATAAAATGCACCCAACGGCTCACACTGCCGTTGGGTGCATTTGTTTTATGCAACGCAAAATCAGATATGGAAAAGGCTCTTATTCTGATACTCGGGAGAGCAGGTGAGGTTCACCTTTAGCTTTCTGAATATCGACGAGTCAACCGACGAAAGAATTACAGATGAGTGTGCTTCGCATCCGGCAAGCTCGGGAAGCATAGACAGCGCAAGAGCCGCTGTGCTGTTGTTTGCCGCACTTACAGAAAGCGCAACGAGAATTTCGTCGATATGAAGCCTCGGGTTCTTGCTTCCGAGATACGTGACCTTGAGATCCTGGACAGGCTCGATGAGCGTTGATGGAATAAGCTCATAGGCATCATCTATTCCGGCGAGATGCTTGAGCGAATTGAGTACAACCGCCGCCGACGCTCCGAGAAGCTCCTTTGTTTTGCCGGTTATTATCGTGCCGTCCTTAAGCTCGATTGCCGCCGCCGGTTCACCGGTTTCGCGTCCTATTCTTTCTGCCGCGGTGACGACGGCTCTGTCGGAGGTGGAAATGCCGGCACTGTTCATTATAAGCTCAATCTTATCAGCTTCGCCTATATGAGTACCGTGCTTTCTCTCTTCGCAGAGAGCCGTGTAATAACGGCGGATAATCTCCTGCTTTGACGCTTCGCACACAGCTTCATCGTCGAATATGCAGTTGCCTGCCATATTGACTCCCATGTCGGTAGGGGACTTATAGGGAGATTCGCCGTATATCTTCTTAAACATTGTGTTCAGAACCGGGAAAATCTCAATGTCGCGGTTGTAGTTTATCGTAACCTTGCCGTATGCCTCATAGTGGAACGGGTCAATCATGTTCACGTCGTTGAGATCCGCCGTTGCCGCTTCATACGCAAGATTTACCGGGTGCTTGAGCGGAAGATTCCATATCGGGAATGTCTCAAACTTTGCATAGCCTGCTTCTATGCCTCTTTTATGCTCGTGATAGAGCTGTGAAAGGCAGGCAGCCATCTTTCCGCAACCGGGACCGGGGGCAGTTATAACCACGAGAGAACGCGTCGTTTCGATGTAGTCATTCTTTCCGTAGCCGTCATCACTCACGATGAGGGAAATGTTGGAGGGATACCCCTCGATTTTATAGTGCGTAAACACCTTAATGCCGCCGGAAGAAAGCTTGGTTTTCAGCGCATCAGCCGCCGGTTCACCCTCATACTGCGTGATTACAACGCTTCCGACATAAAGTCCTACGCTTCTGAACATATCGATAAGGCGCAGAACCTCATTGTCATAAGTGATGCCGAGATCGCCTCTCTTTTTTTTTGCGTTTATCGCCTGTGCGCTGACCGCGATTACGATTTCCGCCTGATCCTTAAGCTGAAGAAGCATTTTAAGCTTGCTGTCGGGCTGAAAACCGGGAAGCACGCGCGAAGCGTGGTGATCATCAAAAAGCTTTCCGCCGAACTCCATGTAGAGCTTTCCGCCGAACTGAGAAATTCTCTTCTTTATCTGCTCGGATTGCATTTTGATGTATTTGTCGTTGTCAAAACCTATCTTAAACATTTACACGTCCCCTTTTACACATAATCGACCGATTTTACCACGTTTCGCACTTTTTTTCCACTTAGTAATTGTTAAATAATTCATAATAATCGACGTAAATTATGACTTTGAAAAAATATTTACCAAATAAGCCTATAAAATGCATTAAATAAGTGATATACTTACCGTAAAAGTGTGGTGGTGTACCCAAAACACAAAACTAAGGAGCGTGGTTTCATGGAAAGCAAGATAAGGCAGTTCTCTGTGGGAGATATACTTCTCATGAAAAAGCCTCACGCCTGCGCGCCCTCGGCGGATAAATTTGAAGTTCTTCGCCTCGGAAGTGATATAAAAATAAGATGCTGTAACTGCCGTCACGAAGTGTCGGTTGCGAGAATAAAGCTTGAGAAAAATATAAAAAGAGTGATAAGCGAAAACTGAAATACGAAAGTGAGTTTGCATTTATGTTTGAAGGATTGGCGGAAGCCGAGAAGAAATACGAGAAAATAAACGAAATGCTCATGCAGCCGGATATCGTTTCGGACACCGAAAAATATTCAAAGCTCATGCGTGAACACAAGTTAATGACACCGGTAATCGAGAAATACCGTGAATACAATGCCGTTTTGAAAAGCATATCGGAATACGAGGAAATAATCTCGGACAAAGATTCCGACCGTGACCTTGCGGCACTTGCAGAGGAGGAGCTTGAGGAGTCCAAAAAAACGCTTAAGACAGTGATCGGCGAGCTTAAAATACTTCTTCTGCCGAAAGACGAGAACGACGACAGAAACGTAATCATTGAGATACGTGCCGGTACGGGAGGAGACGAAGCGGCGCTGTTTGCCTACGACCTTTACAGAATGTACAATATGTATGCCGAAACTGCAGGCTTTAAAGTGGAGCTTATGAACGCCAACGAAACCGAAATGGGCGGCTTCAAGGAAGTTTCCTTTATGGTCGAGGGAGACGGAGCCTACTCGCGCTTCAAATTCGAGAGCGGCGTACACAGAGTCCAGCGTGTTCCGGAAACCGAAGCGCAGGGACGCATACACACCTCCGCCGTTACCGTTGCCGTGCTTCCGGAAGCGGAGGAAATAGATGTCAAAATTGACCCGTCAGACCTTGAAATAGACACCTTCCGAAGCGGAGGCGCCGGCGGTCAGCATGTTAACAAAACCGATTCCGCAATCAGAATTACGCATAAACCGACGGGAATTGTAGTCGAATGTCAGGATGAGCGAAGCCAGCACAAGAACAGAGACAAGGCTATGAAAATGCTCCGTACAAAGCTCTTTGACGCAGAGTGCGAGAAGCAGGAGAAGGCGATCGCAAGCGAAAGAAAGAGTCAGGTCGGCTCCGGAGACAGAAGCGAACGCATTCGCACATACAATTTTCCGCAGGGGCGTCTCACCGACCACAGAATAGGTCTCACACTTTATTCGCTCGACGCCATACTCAACGGAAAGCTTGGCGATGTGATAGATGCGCTCATAAACGCGGACCGCGCGGAAAAGCTGTCGTCTGCGGAATTCTGATAAAAACCAAGAAAGGGACAGTCGATTATTTTTATGAAAAACACGAAAATACTCCGCGTTTCGGATAAACTTGCGGACGACGATATCCGTAAGCTCTCCGAAGCGGCGGAGGCGATACGCAACGGCAAGCTTGTAGCGTTCCCGACCGAAACCGTTTACGGTCTCGGCGCAAACGCACTTGACTCCGATGCCGTCAAAACAATATTCGCGGCGAAGGGCAGACCTCAGGATAATCCGCTCATTGTACACCTTTCGTCGGCGGAGGATATCGAAAAATACGCCTATGCGTCAGAAAATAAGCTGTTTCCGCTTATCTCGGATTTGTTCCCGGCCCCGCTTACCGTCATACTGAAGAAGCGCGGCATTATACCAGATGTTGTAAGCGCGAACCTTGACACCGTCGGCTTCAGAATACCTCTTAACCGCATTGCGAGAAAACTCATCGAGCTTTCGGGTGTTCCGATAGCGGCTCCGTCCGCAAACCTTTCGGGACGTCCGAGTCCGACAAAGGCAGAACACGTCATTGAAGATATGATGGGACGTGCGGATATCATAATCGACGGCGGAAGCTGTGATGTCGGAGTCGAATCGACGATTGTCACGCTTGCCACAACTCTGCCGACACTTCTTCGTCCCGGCGGAATAAGCATTGAAACTCTCGAATCACGGCTCGGTGAAGTCGCGGTGTCGTCCGCAGTTCTTTCCGAGATGAAAAGCGGTGAGGTTGCCGCAGCACCCGGAATGAAGTACCGTCACTATGCGCCCAAAGCGCCAGTTGTTCTTGTTATAGGGGGCTCGCAAAGCGCCGTAAAGTACATAAACGAAAAGGCTGTCGGGAAAGACTGCGCCGTTTTGTGCTTCGACGAAGAAAAAGAGCTCATTAAGGCAACCCACGTCATAACAATAGGTCGTGAACACGACCTTGACGCGCAGGGGAGAAACGTTTTCGATGCGCTGAGACTTACCGATTCGCTCGACAACGGCAAGGTAACGGAAATATATGCGCGTACAACGGGTGACTTTCACGGCGTCGGACTCGCTGTATA
This sequence comes from uncultured Eubacteriales bacterium, assembly GCA_934502885.1. Classification (GTDB taxonomy): domain Bacteria; phylum Bacillota; class Clostridia; order Oscillospirales; family CAG-382; genus CAKSUT01. The sequence goes on from CAKSUT010000005.1 coordinate 103,892, forward strand.
CAACAGGCTTCTTAAGGCTTCGGGTTTTAATGTCGTAAAGCTTTGAGGACACAATATGTGAAGGCAGGTGAAGTTATGCTGATACTCGGACTTACCGGTCAGAGCGGCTCGGGAAAATCGACTCTTGCCGAGAAGCTTGTGTCGGAGGGATTTGTTCATATCGACTGCGACAAGCTCGCGCGCGAGGCTGTGGCAAAGGGTACTGAATGCCTTGATGAACTTGTCGCGGCGTTCGGCGAACAGATTCTCTTGCCGAACGGCGAACTTGACAGAAAAAAGTTAGCGTCGATTGCATTTTCCGACAAAGAAAAGCTCGCATTGCTCAACGGTATTACGCATAAGCATATAAAGATTCTTCTCAAGGAGTATATAGCCAAGGCAAAGGAAAGCGGAGCAGTGGGATGTGTCGTTGACGCTCCGACACTGTTTGAAGCAGGCGTCGACTCTCTTTGCGGCGTAACTGCCGCTGTAATTTCCGACTTTGACACGAGAGTTGAGCGTATAATGAAGCGTGACGGAATTTCTCGTGACGACGCGCTTCTGCGCTGTAAAGCTCAGCACGACAACTCATACTATGAAAGCAAGTGCGACTATGTCATAAAAAACGATTCCGACAAAGCTGCTTTCAGCGAAGCGATTGCAAGCTTTTGCTTTGAGCTTAAAGAGCATATTAAAACGAACCGAAAGGAATTCATGTCATGAAAAAGACTTTTGCGGCGATTGTCGCGATTATTATTGTTTCGGTATGTATAGGTGCCGCGTGGGAGAGAATAGACAAAGCGCTGATGCTAAGAAATTACGGCTTCAAGTACGAGGAATATGTTGAAAGGTACTCAGCCGAGTATTCCGTTCCTCAGGAGGTGATATACGCCGTTATAAAATGCGAGAGCGATTTTGTTCCCGACGCCGTGTCCCCGAAGGGTGCTGTGGGACTTATGCAGATGATGCCCGAAACCTACGATTGGCTCTGCACAAAGCTCGGTGAGACGAGAGATTCTCTCTATAATCCCGAGACAAGCATAAAGTACGGAACTTATTACCTCAGCTATCTCTGGGATCGCTTCGGAATATGGGAAAACTGCTTCGCTGCTTACAACGCCGGCGAAACAAAGGTAAGCTCGTGGCTTGAAAACGCAGAATACGCAGAGGACGGCAGACTTACCTACATACCGTATGAGGAAACAAGAAAGTATGTAAAAAAAGTAAACGATGCGGTAGAAGCATATAAAGAATTATTGTATTGATAAAGAAAGGTTGTGTGCTTAATGGATAAGGAACAGACAAAGGGCGAAGAACTCAAAGAGAAACTTTTCGCCGAGAAGAAAGACACCTACAGTGCTATGGACGCCGCCGAAACGGAAGCCGCCTACAAATACTGTGACGGTTATATGGATTTTCTCCGCCACGTAAAAACAGAGAGAGAAACCGTAGCGGAAACAGAGAAGCTTCTTCTTGAGAACGGTTTCAAACCGTTTGAGTACGGCGCAAAATATAAGTGCGGCGACAAGCTCTACCTCAACAACAGAGGCAAAGCAATATACATTATCGTCGTCGGAAGCGACAGCCTCGACGAGGGTATCTCCATCGCCGCGGCTCATATCGACAGCCCGAGAATAGACCTCAAGCAGAATCCCCTCTATGAGGACGGCGGCATGGCGTTTTTTAAGACACACTACTACGGCGGAATCAAGAAGTATCAGTGGGTGACTATACCGCTTGCGCTTCACGGCACTGTCGTAAAGAAGGACGGTACGAAAATCGATGTCTGCATAGGCGAAGACGAAAGCGATCCCGTATTCTGCATAACCGACCTTCTGCCTCACCTCGGCGCACAGCAGTCGGCAAAAACTCTCGGAACGGCATTCACCGGTGAGAACCTCAACATTCTTGTCGGAAGCCGCCCCTATGACGACGAAAAGCTCACGAAAGGCGACGCGATAAAACTCAAGGTTCTTGAGTATCTCAACGACAGATACGGAATTACAGAGGAGGATTTCCTTTCGTCCGAACTCTGCCTTGTCCCTGCTGAAAAGCCGAGGGATCTCGGTTTTGACCGCAGTATGATTATTTCCTACGGTCACGACGACAGAGTGTGCGCATATCCCATCGTGACGGCAACCCTCGAAGCTATGAACAGCAATCCGAAGAATACAATGGTAACAATCCTTGCCGATAAGGAAGAAACCGGAAGCGACGGAAACACCGGTATGCAGTCATATGCGTTTGAGAATATGCTTGCGGAACTCGCTCTCGCAACCGGCGCAAATTACAGAAAGATGATGTCTAAGTCAAAGTGCCTCTCCGCAGACGTAAACGCTTGCTTTGACCCGAATTTTGCGGATGTTTACGAAGCGAAGAACGCCGCTTTTATCAACAAGGGCGTTTCTGTCACGAAGTTTACCGGTGCAAGAGGCAAGTCCAGCACAAACGACGCTCACGCGGAGTATGTTGCCGAGATACGCAATATCTTCGACAACGGCGGTGTTACGTGGCAGATGGCGGAACTCGGAAAGGTCGATCAGGGCGGCGGCGGTACTGTCGCAATGTATATTTCCGAGCTTAACGTTGATACGATAGACGTAGGCGTCCCCGTACTCTGTATGCACGCACCCTATGAAGTTGTATCGAAAACCGACGTATATATGGCTCATAAGGCTTTCTGCGCTTTCTTTGAGAGATAAGGAGGACAAGTCTATGATGTTCATGGGAACAAGTGCCGGCGAGGGAACGCCCGCACCGTTCTGCAAGTGCAAGTATTGTGTGACTGCACGCGAAAGAGGCGGCAGAGAACTGAGACTCCGTTCTTCGTTCAGGCTTGACGAATTCAACGCGATAGACCTCGGTCACGACAGCGTTGCAACGGCGCAAAAGCTCGGCGTTGATTTTGTAAATGTACGCAATGTTTTCTACACGCACACTCACGACGACCATTTTGACCACCAGCTCATATGGACAAGAAGCGTTGCGGAGCACATTCCCGAGCCGCTGAATCTTTGGTTTTCGGAGGAGGGAATACGTGTACTTGAGGACTCTCTCTACACTTGCAAATACACCGCAACTTCAAAGGACTACTTCGGTGAAAGCAACGTAAAGCTCCATGTTCTCAGGCATTACGAAGAAACCGATTGCGGAGACTATCTCGTCACCGCAATACCGGGATTCCACCGCACCGCATACGAAAATCTGAGCAACAATCTCATATTCAAGTCAAAAGCTGACGGCAAAACACTTCTTTACGCGCTTGACACAGGTCTTTACCCGGACGATGCTTTTGAAAAAATACGCGGCTGCAAATTCGACGTTGCGATAACAGAGCATACATTTCCGACTCTTGACAAGGATTTTCCCGGCGGTGTCGCCGTACACATGGATACAAAACGCACGATTATGTTTTTCGATAAGCTCCGCGAAATCGGTTGCATTGACGACACATCGAAGCTGTTTGTTACGCACACATCGCCGTTTGGCTCGAATTACAAGGAGCAGTGTGAGTATTTCGAAAAGCTTGACAGACCCTACAAGATAACGGTCGCTTACGACGGCTTGGAAATATAAGACCGAAAAAAAGAGAGGCGAAAGCATCGTCTCTCTTTTTCGTTTGCTATTTAAAAATTACCCCTCTGTTCTGATTATTTCCCGGGCAATTTCAAGATACGCCGCCGCACCCTTTGAGTATTTATCGTAAAACAGCGCAGGTGTGCCGTAACTCGGCGCTTCGCTAAGCTTTACGTTTCTCGGGACGGGAGTCTTGTATATTTTTCCCGGGAAATGCTTCTTAATTTCTTCGAGAACCTGAAGGGAAAGATTGAGTCTGCCGTCGAACATCGTGATAATCACGCCAAGAAGCTCGAGAGTGGGGTTGTAAAGGCGCTTTACCTGTGCGATTGTCATCGTGAGCTGAGAAAGACCCTCGAGTGCGTAATACTCACACTGCATCGGCACAATCACGCCGTCGGCCGCACAAAGAGCGTTTATCGTAAGAAGGCTCAGCGACGGGGGACAGTCTATGAAAATGTAGTCGTAGTTGTCCTTCAAAAGGTCAAGCGCTTTTGTAAGTCTGAACTCTCTCTCGTTTATATCTACAAGCTCAACCTCCGCGCCTGCAAGAGCAATGTTGGAGGGGAGAAGATCCAGATTAGGAAACTTCGTCTTCGCAACTATGTCAGTTACTAATTTCGCGTTTATAAGAGCATCGTAAACCGACTTGTCCGTTCGCTTGCTGATGCCGACGCCGCTCGTCGAATTACCCTGAGGATCGAGATCCACGAGAAGAGTCTTTTTGCCGAGTGCTCCCGTGCTTGCGGCAAGATTAACGGCAGAAGTCGTTTTTCCGACGCCGCCCTTCTGATTTGCAAAGGAGTATATTTTGCAGGTTCTGTTCATTTCAAACGACCATTCCTTTAACTTATGTCGAATATGCGCAAATAAATGACGGACAAATCAAAAGAGATCTCCGTACTTTCCCGTATATTATAGCAGACAATAGCCGTTTTGTCAATCGTTTTAATTCACAAAAATCGTTTTGCGAGGAAAATTGTCGAATTTTTAATATTTTTTTGCAAAAGCCCTTGACAAAACAAGAAAATTGTGGTATAAGTATAAGTGGTTTTTTGGTAGAGGTTGCGGTAATCAAGAGTAACACTGCGAGTATTCATTTAACGGTTGCTTTGCTGTGCGAAAGGGTTTATCGCCGAAGTGGGGAATACCGCTTTTCCTGCTGGGACGGTGTAGAATATGCATCGGACTGTCACAATATTTGTGGAGAGCTATCATTGTAACAAAATCCGTTGTTATTTGCGGTGCATTTATTGCACTTCATTTTGACTTTGTGTTTTTATTGCCGTGATGCTGTTCGCAGCCGAGCGGCAATTTTATATTTTAGGAGGGTTCTTGTATGAACACCATGTCCGTAAAGAGATTGTCCGCACTTGCAGCGGCACTCTTTATAATGCTCGCACTCGTCGCTTTCCCCGTGTTCGCAACCGAGGATGTCGCCGACGAGACAAACGCATCTTATCCCGGCTACGTTGAATACGTCATTTCCGGTATGGATGAAGCTCCCGAGTCCGTGTCTGAAGATGAGTATTTCGACTATGCAATGAGCTATGTTGATGCTTACGATGACGCAATTCAGAATGACGCCGACGTAGAAGAAAATTATGCCGAAGCGATAAGCATCATAAGAGCTAACTCTTCCCACAGATATGCGACTTTCTGGTCGGTAATCCCTCCGATTATAGCAATTGCTCTTGCGCTTCTCACGAAGGAAGTATATTCTTCGCTCTTTATCGGAATACTTGCCGGCGGTCTTCTTTACGCAAACTTTAATTTTGAAGGTACGATCAACCACGTTGTTGAGGCAGGTTTTGTTACAAGTCTCGCCGATTCCTACAACGTCGGTATTCTCATATTCCTTGTTATCCTCGGTGCAATGGTTGCTATGATGAACAAGGCAGGCGGTTCCGCAGCATTCGGCAAGTGGGCAAGCAAAAATATAAGAACAAGAGTCGGTGCACAGATCGCAACAATTCTTCTCGGATGCCTCATATTTGTTGATGACTACTTCAACTGCCTCACCGTCGGAAGCGTTATGCGCCCTGTAACTGATGCAAACAAGGTTTCTCGCGCTAAGCTTTCATACCTTATTGACTCGACGGCGGCTCCTATCTGCATAATCGCCCCCGTTTCCTCGTGGGCGGCGGCTGTTGCAGGATTTGCTGACGGAAGCGGAATGAACGGTCTTGAGCTTTTCGTAAGCGCAATTCCTTTCAACTTCTATGCGCTCCTCACAATCGTAATGATGTTCACGCTCTCTATAGGTCAGTTTGATTACGGTCCCATGAAGCTCCATGAAACAAATGCAATGGAAAAGGGCGACCTCTTCACTTTCGGCGGCAATGTTGACAACGGCGAAACACAGTGCAAAACAACAAAGGGCAAGGTTATCGACCTCGTTATCCCTGTAGTTATCCTTATTATCTGCTGTGTAATCTGCATGACCTACAGCGGCGGTATCTTTGACCCCGAATCTGATGCTTACGGAAACTTTGTCACCGCATTCTCCAACTGTGACGCATCCGTCGGTCTTGCTCTTGGTTCGGTAATAGCACTTGTTATCAACATCATTTACTTCCTCGTTGCACGCTTCGGTCTTCTCAAGTTCAGCGATATAATGGACTCTCTCCCCGAAGGCTTCAAGGCAATGGTGCCCGCAATACTCATTCTTACCTTCGCTTGGACTCTTAAGGGTATGACTGACAGTCTCGGCGCAAAGGTTTTCATTGCAGATATCGTAAGAACCTCTGCCGGCTCGTTTATGGCATTCCTCCCTGCAATCATCTTCCTTATCGCTGTCGGACTTTCGTTCTCGACCGGTACATCGTGGGGTACTTTCGGTATTCTTATCCCGATCGTTCTCTCGGCGTTCGGCGGCTTTGACAGCAAGCTTACCATAGTTGCAATTTCCGCTTGTATGGCCGGTGCGGTTTGCGGTGACCACTGCTCTCCGATTTCCGATACGACAATTATGTCCTCCGCAGGTGCTCAGTGCAACCACATGAACCACGTTTCCACACAGATTCCTTACGCATTTACTGTTGCTGCGGTATCGTTCGTTTCATACATAATCGCAGGCTTTGTGCCAAATGCACTTATCGTTCTTCCTATAGCAATAGTTCTCATGATCGGTACGCTTCTTGTTATCAAGAGCATTACCGCAAAAAAATTGTAAGCACTCCCGGTCCTCTAACCTTTGAAATGTATGTGACAGTCCTTCAAATACCGCGAAGGACTGTTTTTTTATGAAAGTATATGAGCCGAGAGTTCTTGTAATTGTTCACAAAAAAAGCATTGACATACTGTAGAAAACATGGTATAATCATCAAGATCTTGCAAAAGCACGGAGGTAATATTTATGAAACTTTTACGATTCACCCTGTTATCATTGTTTCTGGCACTTGTTTTGAGCCTGCAGTTACTCCCGGTTTACGGAGCGGTTGATGTAACAGATACATCAGCAACTTACGATTTTACTGCCTTCGAGGGATTGGAATCCGGTGATGCACTCCCTTACGGCAAAGGAAGAAACGGAGACTGCTTTTTCCCGAGTCACAATTCTTCGTCAATTGTTTTTCCTGAGGTGTACACGTGGTCAAAGGATGTCACTCTTACATTGACGGGCGAAGGTACTGTAATAAAACACTCAAAGCATGGTGCGAGTATGATGACTGAGCTTGACGGTGCGCCTGCAGTCATAAGAGAAAATGCCCCCGGAAAAAATGCACTTTCAATTATTATAAAAAGCGGCGCAAAAGCATCAAAGAGACCTCTTTCAATTGTTTCACTCGGCAACAAATTTAAAAAGACGGTGTACGTTGACTTTACAGGTGAGTTTCAGGAAATCCTCATTGATTTGAACAGTCCTAACGGATGGACTATGAAGAACAGTGAGGGTAAATACGATCCTTATACGGAAGGTTCACCGTGGGCAACACGCTCCATGGACGCCGGCGGAATACGTATTGACTACCCGTCTCTCGGTGAGAATGTCGAAACGGTATATACGCTGAAGTCGGTTTCCTACATTTCAACCGATGAAAAAATCAATGAGGTTACGGAATCCAACGGTGTCTTTGAACATACAGCATATATAAACGGCTACCCCGACGGCACGTTCAGACCCACTGCGACAATAACCCGTGCTGAGGCGGTATCTGTTATCGCAAGACTTCTCGGGATGAATACATCCGAGTACACAAAATCAGCATCGTATAAGGACGTTGCCGATGACGCATGGTATTTTAATGCCGTTGCATTCATGGAATCTAAAGGACTTCTTTCAGCCTTCGATGTTTCATCAGGTTTTAACGCTTCTACACCAATTACAAGGGCAGAATATGTAAGTCTTCTCCCCGTGAAGGAATCCGAGTCAAAAGATTTTTCTTTCACCGATACACCTAAGACACACAGACTCTATAAGGCAATAAGCTCCGCATATTCCGTCGGATGCATTAACGGTTATCCCGACAACACATTCCGCCCCGACAATACAATAACACGCGCTGAAGCTGTTAAGGTAGCAAACACGTATTTTAACAGAAAAATTGAGCGAGCGACCTTCGATATTTCTAATGTATCGAGATTTTCCGATGTTGCCGATACATATTGGGCAATTGGAGAAATCTATGAGGCGGCAGTTTCTCATACCGCTGTTATCGCCGATGACGGTGCGGAAAGCTGGGTAAGGGTTCATGAGAAGATAGACACGGCCTCCACCGCCGCAAAAATCATGGAAATTGACGAGCGCGCCGACAAGATGAGAAACGACATACGAAACACAAAGACGGATATTGTTGCGTTCGGTACAGAGTATTATGTGAGTGCGGACGGGGATGACACATCAGACGGCAAATCTCCGGAAACCGCATGGAAAACTCTCGCAAAGGTAAGCAATGCTGTTCTTTCCGAGGGTGATGTCGTATACTTCAGACGAGGCGATATTTTCCGAGGTCAGCTTGTTTCCAAAACCGGTGTTACTTATTCAGCGTTTGGCGAGGGTGACAAACCGCGACTTTATCGTTCTCCCGAAAACGGAGCGGGCGAGACGAAATGGTCGCTTGTTGAAGGCACGGAGAATATTTGGAAATTCTATAAGGCTATGCCTGACTGCGGACTCATTGTGTTCAATGACGGCGAAAGTCACGGATATAAGATGACTCCGAGTTTCGTTGACGGCAAATTCGTAGACCAATACGACAGAAAGACGATAGTTGATCCCAAGGTATATCTCAAGAACGATCTTGAATACGTAAACTTTGCAAACAGCCTTATGTCCGGAAACGTTCCGAAAGTTGGGTCCTCCGTCTGCACGGGTGAGCTTTATCTCAGATGCGAAAAGGGAAATCCCGGCAAAATATTTACAGATATAGAGTTTAATATTCCCGAACACGTTATTGTTAACGGAGGCAGCGACTATACAACTTATGATAATCTCTGTGTAAAGTACGGCGGTTTCCACGGGATAGGTTCCGGCACTTGCAAAGGACTTAATGTCACCAATTGCGAATTCGGTTGGATAGGCGGCGGCTCTATGCATTATGAGTCTGACGGCTCTTTCGGAAGATACGGAAATGCAATTGAGATCTACGGTGGCTGCGAAGGTTTTGTCGTTGACAATTGTTACATTTATCAGGCATACGACTGCGGTCCGACACATCAGCTTGCCGCCGGCGGCACACAGAGCTTGCTCATGAACGACGTTATATACAGCAATAACCTTATCGAGTATTGCACATACAGCATAGAGTATTTTCTCGGGAAACCCTCTGTGAGTGACGAGGAAGCATACAGAATGCAGAACAACATTCTCATGGAAAACAACGTCTGCCGTTATGCAGGCTTTGGTTTCGGAGAACAGCGTCCCGATACCGGTACTGCTGCTCACATCAAGGGTTGGGATCACTATAACCCTGCACAGAATTTCGTTATAAAGAACAATGTCTTTGACCGAAGCCGACACATGATGATTCATTGCGGTGCCGGAAAGAAAGGCTGGCTTCCGTTATTCTCCGGAAACACATGGATACAGACGGTCGGCGGCACCGGTACTCTCGGAAGGTACGGAATTAATCCTACGTCAAACCTTCCTTTTGACGATACGGTAAGAATTGCTATGATAAAGAGCGGTATCGAAAGCAGCCCTGAGCTCTACTTTGCTGAGAAAGACTTTCTTTACGATTTGCCCATAGGTTAACTGAATGTACAGGTAAACAATACATTTTGCGGAGCTTCGGTGTTTGTCGAGGCTCCGTTTTTCTCTTGACATAAAGCGGAAAGTATGGTAGAATTAAATATGCGATATATTTTATAGAAATTTAAGAAATACTTTATTTGATTTCAAGGTAATGGTGGTAATATAGTATCGTACAAAGTGAACGTTTACGAGTACAATACAATTGAAGGAAGGACGATATTATGAAATTTCCGAAGAAAGCGGCGGTTGCCGCAAGTTTTGTGCTGGGTGTTGCAATACTGACAACCTCCGCATTCGCCGATATGATTATCGGCTCCGGTTACGACGGTCTGAAAGCCGCCGCAAAGAAAACCTACCTTGCACTTGATTCCGGCGAAGGCTTTACCTACGGCGACAATTGCACGGTGGATGCCGAGTTCTCCATAAAAGACGGAAACGAAGTCATTATGAGTGAACACAGCATTTCAAAGAAAGACGGTGAAATAAGTGAAACGGTAAATGACAGTGTTTCTCTTTACGACGGTGAAAAGTATAGCTCCTACCGTTATTCCGACGACGAAAAGACCGTCACAAGACGCGATGACGGAATGTACAGAGTTTATCTCTATAACCGCGACAACACTGAACTAAATTCTTATTCCTTTGACAGCGAGAATATTTTCGAGCGTGATGAAGTGAAATCCGCGGAAAAGGTGCTTGATGCGTTTGTCGGCAACTTAAGCAGTCTTATAAGCGCCGAGGAAAGAGACGGAAAGACTCTTTACACCGGAAGCATTGACGGCACTCAGATTCCGTCGTATGCAAACGCTCTTGCTTCCTTTGTAATGAAGTACGGCATTCTCGATTCGATAGGTTACAACGACAACAAGGCGGCAATAGACGGCGACATCTATATGACGGGCGCCGACGGAAAGGCTGTTCAGAACGAAGACGGTCTTATAACCTCTCTTTCGGCTGAAGCATATTTCAAGGCAACCGACGTAAACAAAATAGAGCATGAGTATACGGTATCTATGTACCTTAACGTATACAATGTCGGAAGCACCGTTGTCACCGTCCCCGACTACGAGAGTGCAGAGTATGAGGTAATAGAGGAGACAAACGAAATGTCCTCAGCATCTGAGAAGAATATTTATATGTCACTCTACCCGTCCGATGTCGGTGAGTACTACAGAGTTATCGTTTCCGACGACGACAGCGGCAAGATTGTCGGTTCAAAGACCTTCGTGATAAAGTCGGTCGATGAGGATAACGGAACGGCACTTTGCGAATACACAGAAGTTTACAACGGCGAAGAAGGCGAAGAGGATAAGACGGTTCACTACGAATTTGAAGCAAATTACGGCGATTATGAGTATTGCTATCTTGCAAACTTTGAGTACAAGGACGAGAACGGAAAGACAAAGTACGGTCTCATAGACAGAGGCAGTGAAGAAACAAGTTTCTTCGTTTATATTGGCAACGATTATATTGGCAACGATACCGAAGGAGAAATCACCACTCAGGACGTCGGATATACGTTCTTCAGAATTAAGTGAGAAATGAAATTTTAAGTACCTCGTCGGGAAAGTCTTTGGGTTTTCCCGACCTTGGTGCGCATTGCGCATGAAAGGTGAAGTGACAGAATGAGCAAAGCCATTGAGCTTATAAACCTTACAAAAAAATATAAAAATAACAGGGGTATAGAAAACATCAGCCTTACTGTCGGCGAGGGTGAAATATTCGGTTTTCTCGGTCCGAACGGAGCAGGTAAGACTACGGCAATGAAAATCATGACGGGGCTTATGACGCCTGATTCCGGCGACGTATTGATTGAAGGATACAGTATTGTTTCCGACTACGAGAAAGCAATGGCAAACGTCGGATGCATAATCGAGAGCGTCGCAATGTTTCCGTACCTCACAGCTGAGGAGAACTTAAAGCTCTGCGCACGCTTTTACGGCGGTGCGGAGTCGAGAATAGACGACTGCCTTGAAAGAACGGGAATGCTCCGTTTTAAAAAGGAACGCGTAAAGAATTTTTCCCTCGGCATGAGACAGCGCATGGGTATTTCCATGGCTCTTGTATCCGAGCCGCGCATACTCATTCTCGATGAGCCGCTGAACGGTCTCGATGTGGAAGGTATGGTAGATATGAGAAACCTCTTTAAGTCCCTTGCAAAAACAAAAAAGACCACTGTATTCATTTCAAGCCATCTGATTCACGACGTCGAACTCACTTGCGACAGGGTAGGAATAGTATACGGCGGAAAACTTATCAATATCGAAAGCATGGATGAAATACTGAAAAGCTACTCCACGCTTGAAAACTACTATTTGAGTGAGGTGGGCGAAAATGAATAGTCTCAAAGCGGCATATGCAAACGAAATGTTTAAGATTTCAAAGAAAAAGAAGCTTATCGTCGCAGGTGTACTTGCCGTCTCAGCACTCTTGCTTGCGGCGGCAGTCGTTATGAGTATAGACACAATAGTCGGTATAAGACTTGCATCGAGCGGTAACTTTGCACTTCTTGTTCTGCCTTTTCTCATGTATACTCTGATACCGCTGTTTACGGCATTTATCTGCATAGATATGTTCAGCGGAGAGTTTACCGCGGAGACGATAAAACTTACTCTCACACGCCCGGCTTCGAGATTCAAGATTTTTCTCGCGAAAACGCTTGCGTCGGCGACCTTTACCGCGGCTTTTATTGCGTTTACTCTCGCGGTTTCTCTCATCTTCTCCGCATTTTTCAATATAACGATTAAATCCGCCTCAGATGCCATAACGGCGTATATTGCGGCGTTTGTCCCGCTTTTCGTTCTCTCTCAGCTCGTTATACTTATATCCAACCTCGCACGCGGAAGCGCCTCGGCGTTTATGCTTTCGATTATTATTTTTATAGCCTTCAAAGCTCTCGAAATGTTTATACCTCAGGCACGTTCTTTCCTTTTCACCTCCGGCTTTGATTGGTATAATCTGATAATAGGTACTTCGGTAAATATCGGTAAAATTATCCGTCTTTTCTCCCTGTTTGTAGGCTACGGTCTGGCGTTTTTCTCCGCAGGATATCATTTCTTTGAAAAGCGCGCAATATAACAGTGCCGCGTAACGCACGAGAGGTTTTACTATGAAGCTAAAACATGCAATAACCGTTCAGCGTATGGCAGTCGTGCTGTCAACGCTCATTGTTGTGGCGGCGGCTACCGCAATTTACGTAAGGGTGATTATGCGTGACAGCTCGGTTTTCGGCAACGCCGACAGCCTTGTTATTGTCCTCGAAAACGGGGATGAGGTGTACAAGAGCGACGGCGTTTCCAATGATGTAATTCGGGATATACGCCTTGCCGACGATCTTAACGAACAGTATATAAATATCGGCAGTGTGAAATATTCGATTGTTCGCGACAAGCCGAATCTTCCCGAAACAAATAAGCTTTTTCCCGGCGGTAACTTGGATAATTTCGCCGCAACCAACACAAAGAATAACCAAAAGCCGCCGAATAGTGCCATTGAGGTAATCAAGCTGACGCCGGTAATAAACGTATCAAAGGATCTCGGAAATACTCTTATGTTTTCGTTTTCGGCGTTTCTTCTGGCATTTATAGCAGCAGGTGCGATTGCTTCGTCGTATAACAGGAAGCAGATCGAAAATCCTATTGAGGAACTTAGGAACATAACCGACAGCATTGCCGAAGGAAACCTTGAAACGCCTGTGAACAGTACCGGCTGTAAGGAAATCCGCGAGCTTTACGATTCGGTTGAAGCACTCAGAGCAAAGCTTGCCGAGTCGGTATATTTCAGAGAAAAGTACGATGAGGACAGGAAATTTCTGATATCGGGAATTTCCCATGATCTGCGCACACCCGTAACCGCAATCTGCGGCTACATAGACGGCATTCTCGACGGCGTCGCCAATACAGAGGATAAGGTGAGAAGCTATCTTATCTCCGCGCGTGCAAAAGCCGACACCGTCAAAGTTATGATTGAAGATCTGCTTCTGTATTCAAAGCTTGACCTCGGACAGGTTCCGTTCGAGTCGGTGAAGGTCAGCGCTGGGAAATATCTTGAAGATATTGTTTCGGAGTTTGCGCCCGACTGTGAGCAAAAAGGCGTCGCACTCACGTATTCCGGCAAAATATCAGAGGGTTATTGCATAAACATTGATGTAACAAAACTCACGAGAGTAATGCAGAATATCATAGACAACGCCTCAAAATACGTGCCGCACGACGGCAGCGGTAAAATTGACATTACATCAAGAGTCAACAATTCCTCCGTGATAATCGAGGTTCACGACAACGGAAGCGGCATATCGCCCGAGCATCTGCCGCACGTTTTCGATAAGTTCTACAGGGGAGACAGCGCGCGCAAAAACGACGGCGGAAGCGGTCTCGGTCTTACAATAGCAAAACAGACCGTCGAGGGAATGGGCGGCAAAATATGGGCAACATCAAAAGACGGAGAAGGCACTTCGATGCTTTTGTCTTTCAGATTTATAAAGGGGGTAACGGGAGATGAGCCGAATATTATTGATTGAGGACGATGTCAGCATATCAGACATAGAGAGAGATTACCTTGAGACGAGCGGATACAAGGTTGAACGTGCTTTCGACGGCAAAACAGGTCTTGAAATGATAAAGAAAGGAAACTTCGACCTTGTCGTTCTCGACCTCATGCTTCCCGAAACCGACGGTTTTGAGATTCTGCGCGAAATCGGTGAAACAAAGGATATTCCGATAATTGTACTCTCGGCAAAGGATGAAGAGATGCATAAGGTAAAAGCTCTCGGACTCGGTGCGGATGACTACGTGACAAAGCCTTTCGGCATGGGTGAATTTGTCGCGCGTGTCAAGGGACACCTTAAAATCTACGAAAAGCTGAAATCGACAGGCGAATCGAAAGTAAAAACCATATCTGTTCGCGGACTTACAATTGATGAAAAGGACAGACGCGTATATATAAACGGACGCGAAGTTACACTCACCCAAAAGGAATATGAGCTTCTTACGTTCCTCGCGAAAAATCCGAACAGAGTGTTCAGCAAAGATCAGCTGTTTGAGCGTATTTGGGGAATGGACGCTCTTTCCGACACAACCACCGTCACAGTTCATATGTCAAAAATCAGAGATAAAATCGAGGATAATCCTCAAAAGCCGCAATACATTGAAACGGTGTGGGGAATAGGCTACCGTTTCAGAGTATAATTTCCGCACTGTTATGCACTTTTTTCTTTGCCGGGAGTGGTTTCTCCCGGTTTTTCTTTTGCCAAAAAAGTTACAATATACGTGTGAAATCGCCTTGATAAGAGTCGCAGTATATGATAGAATATGGATTGTTATAATGTGTTTTTTACACGCTTTTCAGTGAATAAGGAAAGGAAGTATGATATATGAAAAAGCTTATGCTCGGCAACGAAGCTGTTGCAAGAGGACTTTACGAGTCGGGTGTAACGGTAGTTTCGTCATACCCCGGAACTCCGAGTACCGAAATAACCGAAGAAATAGCAAAGTATCCGGACGAGGATCTTCATTCGGAATGGGCCCCCAATGAAAAGGTTGCGTTCGAGGTCGCGTTCGGTGCGGCAACCGCAGGTGCACGTTCTTTCTGCGCGATGAAGCACGTCGGACTCAACGTCGCGGCCGATCCGCTCTACACTGCGTCTTACATTGGGGTAAACGGCGGAATGGTATGCGCCATTGCTGACGACCCTGCAATGCATTCTTCGCAGAACGAACAGGATTCCCGTCATCACGCGATTGCTTCAAAAGTTCCAATGCTTGAGCCGTCCGACGCTGCGGAATGCAAGGAGTTTGCAATGCGTGCTTACGAAATATCGGAAAAATTCGATACTCCTGTGCTTCTCAGACTCACGACAAGAATCGCACATTCCCGTTCGCTTGTCGAGGTCGGCGAAAGAAATGTTCCGCCGATGAAAAAATACGAGAAGAATGTCATGAAGAACGTTATGATGCCGGCAATGGCAAAGAAGCGCCACGTTTTTGTGGAAAAGCGCACAAAGCTTCTCACGGAATACGCCGAAACCTCGGATATAAACAAGGTTGAATACGCAAAAGACAGCTCCGTGGGCGTCGTATGTTCCGGTTCGGTTTATACATATATAAAAGAGGTAATGGGGGACAGCGTAAGCTACCTTAAGCTCGGAATGGTGAATCCTCTTCCCGATAAGCTTCTTTTAGACTTTGCCTCAAAGGTTGACACTCTTTATGTTATAGAAGAGCTTGACGATATATTCGAGACTCACCTCAAAAAGCTCGGTATCAAGGCAATAGGAAAAGAGATGTTCTCTTTCCTCGGCGAGTTTACCCAGAAGACTATAAGAGAGGCACTCAAAAACGAGAAGCTTCCGTCTCTTAAAGTTGATTTCGATATTCCGGCACGTCCTCCGGTGCTTTGCCCCGGATGTCCGCACAGAGGTCTTTTCTACGCACTTTCAAAGTACAAGCCCTATGTAAGCGGCGATATCGGATGCTATACTCTCGGTGCGCAGGCGCCTCTTTCGAGTATGGACGCCTGCGTATGTATGGGAGCTTCGATAAGCGGACTTCACGGATACAACACGGCAATGGGCAAAGATTCCGCCAAGAAATCGGTTGCGGTAATCGGCGACTCTACGTTTATACACTCCGGAATAACCGGACTTATAGACATCGCATATAACAAAGGCGTTTCGACCGTCATTATCCTCGACAACTCCATTACCGGCATGACCGGACACCAGAACAACCCTGCCAACGGACTTACCATAAAGGGCGATCCTACGGTTGCGGTTAACCTTGAAGCACTTTGCAGAGCCGTAGGCATAAACAGAGTCCGCGTTGTAGATCCATTCGATATAGAAACGACGCGCAAGGTAATCGGCGAAGAGCTTGAAGCCGACGAACCGTCGGTTATTATATCGAGACGTCCCTGCGCACTCCTTAAGACAGTGAAGAGACTTCCGCCTCTCAAAATAGACGAGGATAAGTGCATCGGCTGCAAACAGTGCATGAAGGTCGGATGTCCCGCGCTTTCGCAGAAACCTTTCGGTAGCAAGACGAAAGCCGTTATAGATCCCACACAGTGCGTAGGCTGCGGCGTATGTAAGGCAGCTTGCAAGCCCTGTGCTATCGTTGAAGAATAAGGGAGGTAACAAGGTTATGGCAGTAAAGAATATAATAATCGCCGGAGTCGGAGGTCAGGGAACTCTGCTTGCCTCAAAGCTCATGGGAAAGGTTTTCACCGACCTCGGTTATGACGTAAAGGTCAGCGAGGTTCACGGAATGAGCCAGCGCGGCGGCTCGGTTGTTACATACGTTCGATTCGGCGATAAGGTTTGGTCGTCTCTCATCGAAGAGGGCGAAGCGGATATCGTGCTTTCCTTTGAACAGCTTGAAATGGCAAGATGGCTTCCGTACCTCAAGCCTGACGGCGTTATGATTACAAGTACTCAGAAAATGGATCCTATGTCCGTTATAACCGGCAACGCAGTATATCCCGAAGGCGTAATAGAAAGCGTAAAGTCTCTCGGAATAAATGTTGTCGATGTTGACGCTCTTGCACTTGCCGAGGACGCCGGTTCTGCAAGATGCGTAAATCTCGTGCTTCTCGGAGTCTGCGCAAAATTCCTTCACATCGAAAAAGATGTGTGGGAGAAGGCAATTCGCGAAACAGTGCCCGCAAAAACAATCGACATTAACATAAAGGCGTTCAACCTCGGATATTCCGCCGAGTGATGGGGAGGAAGCTTCATGCAGAACACAGAAAATCGCGGTGCCGGACAGATAAACTTTGAGTTTGAAGGAACTTCCGCTGTGGTAGTAATCCCCGAAACGCCGTGTCCCGAACGCAAATGGCTTTGGAGAGCGGAGTTTTTCGGTGCTTTCGCAAATGTTGACAATGCTCTTGTAAAAGACGGTTGGCATATCGCCTATATAAAGCTCTCCGATATGTTCGGACACGAAAGCGCAATACGCTCAATGAAAAAATTTCACGATTACATTGTAAAAGAGTACGGCCTGTCGGACAAAGCCGTTATTTGCGGTATGTCGCGCGGAGGACTCTATGCAGTAAACTACGCCGCAGAGCATCCCGAAGATGTGTCAGGTCTTTACCTTGACGCTCCGGTGCTGAATCTTTTGAGCTGGCCGTTCGGATTCGGCAAGGGTTGCGGAAGCACAGATGATGTTCTGAAGTGCAAAAAAGTCTACGGTCTTGATGAAGGCGGCTTTATAAATTACAGAAACTTTCCGATTGACCGCACAGACGCACTCATTGACAACGGCATACCGATCTGCTTTATTTGCGGCGGTGCTGACGACGTAGTGCCTTTCAGCGAAAACGCCGAAGTAATGATAGAGAAATATAAAGCTCACAACGCAGACTTCAAACTGTTTTTTAAGCCGGAGTGCGGTCATCATCCGCACAGTCTCGATGATGTTTCGGAAGCGGTGGAGTACATAGAGAATATGTGACATTGCAAATTGTAAAAAGAGAGGTCGCACCGCGAACCTCTCTTTTTTGCGCCCACCTTTAAAATATTATCTCAAAGTAGCGAAAAGCGGTTGACAAAAAATTAAATCTATGATATAATTTGATGAATGATTTGTCCTATTCGGTGATTGTTTTGAATAATTTCTGTAGATTTATTTACATACTCATAGCATTCTCGCTTGTTTTTGCCGTTGTTCCGACACACGGCGTGCTTGCCGCGGAGAACTGCAATACCTACACTTTTGAAAAACTCGGTGTGAGCCTCGACCTGCCGTCCGAATATGTCACGCTTACATTGAATCCCGATACCGCAGCCGCTGAAAGAGCGGAGAGCACCGGTCTCAAAGTTGATCTTGCCGTGAGTGATATGCGCGCAAACAACGTGTATCTCATGTCGCTTGACTATCAGACTTGGTCGCGCTATATTCTGTGCGCGGAGAAACTTGACGGCGACGGTATCGGTGCGGCGGATCGCCGCATAAAGGAAAAGCTCGAAAAGCACGGACGTGAATACCTTCCGCTCGGTGAGTATACGATAGGAAATAAAACCTTTATAAAGTACTCGGTCCTTTTCGGCGGCAATGTGATAAGCACCTCGTATTCCACAGTCCACGGTGATAACCTTATATCTCTTGCGCGTCTCGGAGACGATTCCGACGGCCTTGACGCCTTTGTTGCCGCCTGTACATTTTCCAAGTGCAAAACATATGCGGACATAAAAGAAAAAATATGCGTCACGCTCGGCGCATATACAGTTAATATTCCCATTGGATGGACTAAAACCGTTTTGGAGGACGGCAAAACAGAGTATCTTGATTTTGAATCGCGCGACAGTATAAAAATATCGGCGGTCAAATGCGACAGTCCCGTACTATGCGGCTGTGACGCCGAACCTAAGCTCTGCTCGTCCATAAGCGGCGGCGAATATGGCGGCAACAGCCGTGTATATGCTCTTTACGACGACGGCGTTCAGTACTTTATTTCATACACTTCGCAAAACGAGGAGAAGGCGGCATTGCTCGCGGAAATGTCGCTTGAATCATTCGCGAGCAAGGAAGAGTCATACGCACCCGATGAGAATGACACGCTTCTGCGCAGTAAGAAAGGGAAAGCAAACTTAACGTACACTGCGGTGCTGTGCTTTCTTGCACTGTGCGCGGCAACGGCGATATTTGCCGTTGCGGTTTCTCTTATGCTGAATGCGCGCACCGCAAAGAAGCGCCGATAAGCTTTGATCATCGGTTTCCGCCGTGAAGTTCCCTGTATTTGCGCGGTGAAAATCCCGTATGTTTGCGGAATACATTAGAGAAATAGTTTGAGTCACCGAAGCCGACTGCCTCCGATATTTCTTGAATGCGCATATCTGTTGAAGAAAGAAACTCTTTTGCATACGATACCCGAAGTTCATTCGTGTATTCCGCGATGCCTTTTCCGCAGTACTTTGCGAAAACATGGCTGATGTGTGACGGAGAACAGTGGCAGAGTGCCGCAATTTCATCGACAGTTATCTTTTTGACAGCGAAATTTCTGTTAATGTACTCAAGAATATGTCCGTATACATAAGAGTTACCGTTTAAGCGATTGCCGGTAGCTCTTTTTTCGTCGCCGCAAAACTCGCGAAGCATACTAATAAGCGGCGCGATTATGGTTTCGATTTCTTTTTTGGGCGGTACATTCGGCGAAAGCTCTCTGTAATACGCCGACTTAACATTATCGAAATTCAGCCTGAACTCTGTTGCGGCTCTCTTTATTTTCGCAAGAGAAACATCGTCATTGATTCTGTAACCGCTGACGCACACAAAACCTACAGTATCAGAGTCAAGGATTATTGGAAAAACATATTCGCTCACTCCGAGATAGCATATTCCGAAAAACTCGCCGTCGCGCAGTTTTGTGAGTACTTTTTCCTGCCTTATGATACATTCCTTCCATATATCGGAATTGGACTTCATCTGCATACAGTAAGCGCAGGAATGTATATTATAAGGCGCAAGCTTGCCCATTGACTCTCCGAGAACAGCCCCCGGGGCACTGTGAACCGTAACTCTCATATTCATATGAAGGCGGAGATAATCTATATAATTGCCGATTTGAGTGCATAAGCTTTCCATACTTTGCTCCTTTGCAGAATTTTATAGATTTTGTGCCTGAAATTCAAGGTAATTTTCACATTACGATTATATAATAGAAATCGGAAAATGTCAATAGAAAAATGAAGGGAAAGGTGAATACAATGACTGAACTCGGAAACCTCGGAGACATTGCCGTATCGGCAAAGGTCGAAGTACTGGTTTGCGGCTCCGGACCTGCCGGAATAGGCGCGGCATACGCAGCAGGAAAAAGCGGTGCAAATACCATGATTATTGAGGCTCAGGGAGATCTCGGCGGTATATCGACCACAGGTCTTATGAGTCACTGGACAGGCAGAAGCGGCTCTCCCGTATACGCTGAAATCTTACGGAGAAGCGCCGATGCAAACGAAGGCGAATTTCACGGGAAAATAGTCCCCGTAATAGATCCCGAAAAACTCAAGACAATATATCTTAAGATGATGGTCGAAAATAACGTTAAAATTCTGCTCTATACTTTTATAAGCGACACTATTGTCGATAACGGCAGAGTCTGCGGCGTTATTATCGAAAACAAAACCGGGCGCAGTGCGATTCTTGCGGATGTCGTCATAGACGCAACAGGCGACGGAGACGTAGCGTATAAGGCAGGTGCAGAGTACATTCTCGGTCGAGAGGAAGACAACAAGATGCAGCCGTGTACGATTATGTTCAAGGTTGCCGGTGTTGACACGGACAAAGCCGTTTTCCCGGGATCGTTTGAAACTCTTGTCCCGACGGAAAAGGGCGAGCTTCAGGCACTCGGAAAAAAGATAATCGGTCATCCTGCCGGACACGTTCTTCTCTACAAATCAACTCTTCCCGGCGTTGTTACCTGCAACATGACAAACTGCATAGGCATAGACGGTACAAAGGCAGAGGATCTCACGAAGGCGACTCTCGTTTGCAGAGAGCAGATGGAAAGAATAGTCAAGTTCTTGCGTGAGTACGCTCCCGGCTACGAAAACTGCTTTATCATTTCCTCCGCTTCGCTTATCGGTGTGCGTGAAACGCGGCACTTCAAGGGAAAATACACACTCAACGAAGAAGATATACTCACGGCGCGTGTATTTGACGATTGGGTTGTAAAGGACGCCTACTTTAACTTTGATATTCACAATATCGATGGAGCAGGTCTTGACAAGAACGGCGTACAGCATAAGTTTTCTCAGACAAAGGGATATACGGTTCCTTTCCGCTGTCTTGTTCCGGAAAAAACCGAAGGGCTTCTTCTCGCCGGAAGATGTATTTCCGGAACGCACAAAGCGCACTCAAATTACCGTGTGATGCCGATATGTGTCGGAATGGGTGAAGCGGCAGGTTATGCAGCTTCGATTGCGGTAAAAAAAGACATTCTCCCATCACAGGTAGACGTAAAAGAAATTCAGAATCTTATTACAGATTCCGAGGTGAAGTAAAATGAGAAACCTCGAACATAATGTTGACCTCTGCGTTGTCGGCGGAGGAATAGCCGGTCTTTGTGCCGCCGTGTCTGCCGCAAGAAACGGCATAAAGGTTGCGCTTATGCAGGACAGACCCGTTCTCGGCGGAAACGCTTCATCGGAAATAAGAATGTGGATATGCGGAGCGCATGGCAAATTCAACCGTGAGTCGGGCATTGTTGAAGAACTGATGCTTGAGAACTACTATAGAAACCAGAGCAACTCATACTCGATTTGGGATAGTGTGCTTTACGAAAAGGCACGTTTTGAGGATAATATTATTCTTCTTCTCAACTGCACCTGCATTGATGCCGAAAATGAGGGAGATCACATCGTGAGTGTCACCGGCTGGCAGATGACAACTGAAACGAAGCATAAGGTAAACGCAAAGTACTTCGCCGACTGCTCGGGCGACTCAATCCTTGCTCCGCTCACAGGTGCTGAGTGCAGAATAGGCAGAGAGGCAAAGTCAGAATACGGCGAGTCGATACCTCCGGAAACCGCCGACAAAAAGACGATGGGCATGAGCGTGCTTTTGCAGGCGCGTGAAACCGACAGAAAGCAAGAGTTTATACCTCCGGAGTGGGCGTATGTTTATGAAAATGACGACGCACTCAAGGAACGTGATCACAGTCTGTCGGCAGGCTGCAACTTCTGGTGGATAGAACTCGGCGGCGACAAGGACAGCATACACGATACAGAGGACATGCGTGATGAGCTTATCAAAATTGCTTTCGGCGTTTGGGACCACATAAAGAACAGGGGAGACCACGGCGCGGACAACTGGCAGCTCGACTGGGTAGGATTTCTCCCCGGCAAGCGCGAGAGCAGAAGATATATCGGTAAAACAGTCATAACCGAGAACGATGTCAAAAAAGGCGGCATAAAGGACAAAGCAATTGCCTACGCCGGGTGGAGCATGGACGACCATTTTCCGCAGGGTTTTTACTACGAGGGCGGTCATCCGACAATTTATCACCCGGCACCGTCACCTTGGATGATTCCGTTCGGGGCTATTGTATCCGCTTCCAAGGACAATCTTCTCTTCGCCGGTCGTAATATAAGTGTAACTCACGCGGCACTCAGTTCATCGCGTGTTATGGCGACCTGCGGACTTCTCGGTCAGGCACTCGGTACGGCGGCGGCAATTGCCGTTAAAACGGACACACCCATTTGGGAAATAAATACCGACGCACTTCAGCAACAGCTTCTTTGGGATGACAGCTACATTCCTGGTGTTGAACGAAAGATTTCTCGCATTACCGAAAGCGCAAAGTATCCCGATGATGTGCTTCGCAACGGTCACGACAGGGAAGACTTCGACGGTCTTAATCGCTGTGATGCGGAAATCGGAGAGCCGCTTGTGTTTGCGTTTGACGGCGGTGCAAACGACATCTCCGAAATGAGAATTGTTTTCGACAGTAACCTCGACAGAAATTATAAAAATATGCCCTGCCGCTTTGCTCTGAATGAGCCGGACTACAAGCTTCCCGAAACTCTCGTGAAGTCGTTCACCGTAACAGCTGTTGACGAAAACGGAAACAGCAAAGTGATCGCCGACGTCAAAGCAAACCGCAAACGTCTTGTCAAAATTCCGGTAAACATGAAATGTTCGGAAATTGTATTGACCCCCACGTCAACGCACGGCAGTGAAAAAGCGCACATTTTCTCAGCAGACTTTAAATAACGAAAAGGAAGTGCCAAAGTGAAAATCTCAAAAGACTTTACCGGCGGAAATATCCGCATCGAAAAGCAAGAGGGGGATATATACTACCTTAACAACGAAATTCGCGACACAAAAGAGGATTGGTTCTATTGGGCGTTCTGCGCCGAGGGTGAAGAGGGAGAAACCGTCACTTTCAGGTTTCCCGAGGTCAGACTCGGTTACTACGGACCTGCTGTCAGCCATGATCTGAAAAACTGGGAGTGGTACGGCAAATCCGGCGAAGAAAACTCTTTTACTTATACCTTCGGGAAAAATGAGGATAAGGTATATTTTGCACACGATATGCTGTACCACCCCGAAAGGTTCTTTGAATTTGCAAAAACGCACGGCATTGAACTGCGCGAGCTTTGCAAAAGCCGCAAAGACCGCAGTGTTCCTTACTTCACCCTCGGTGACGGTAAACGCACTGTTTTCCTGACGGCACGTCATCACGCCTGTGAATCCACCGGAAGCTATGTTTTGGAGGGTGTTCTTGACGAACTCATAAAGAATCCGCTTGACGACACTCGCATTATCTGCGTGCCTTTCGTCGATTATGACGGCGTAATAGACGGAGATCAAGGTAAATCGAGAGCACCGCATGACCACAACAGGGATTACGAAAAAGGCGTTGAGGCAATATATCCCGAAACTGCCGAGATACGTAAGTTTGCGGAAGGCGGAGTGGTTTACGCATTCGATTTTCATTCTCCGTGGCATTTCAGCGGTGAAAACGACAAAGCGTTTATCGTTCGTAAGCTTAAAGAAAAAACGCCGGAATACGACGCTTTCGGTGCACTCTTTGAAAAGAGTATTACTCCCGAATCCATGAAATATCACGTTTCCGACGATCATCCTGCGGACTACCTTTGGGCGTCGTCCGACAATCCGAATTACATTGGATATATGTACAAAGTCGGCGGTGCAAAATTCGCCGCAACACTTGAAACGGCTTACTTCGGAACATCGGACAACATTTTCACGCAATCAAAAGGCGTGGAGCTCGGTCACTGCTTCGCGCGTGCCTTGAAGAAATATGACGAAAGCTACGGAAAATAAGAACCAGGAATAAGAGCAAATGAAAAGTGCAGAGTGTAAAAACTCTGCACTGACTTTTTTATGAATGAAGACGCCGAAAAGGCATCTTCAAATTATCCCGCACTGCCGTGTGCTGCGTAAAGAAACCCTGCTCTCGCAAGGTGGCGTCCTCTCCGACACTTTGTGCTACCAACATCTGCGTCTTCCGGTCCTTTTCCGACAAAATGACGGGGAGCAGGAAGGGCAGGAGGTCTGCATACCTATGCCGGAATATAGACTCCGTTTCTGTAATGTGGGTTCACAAGCACAGTCATCACGTACATAGCAGGGTAAGTAAACGAACTTATCCGAGCGGATTACTCTGCGTCGTAGTCTATCTCGTTTCTGAACACTTCGTCAAAAGCATCCGAGACTCTGTCAAACTCATCATCGTCGTCGATTGTCACGAGAGAAAGCTCACCGTCATCATCTGTTTCACAGCGGAGTACAACGTACTCGTCATCGTCGCCTTCAATTGCCATGAATGCCATATATTTAACGCCGTCAACCACAAGCTCACCGATTACTTCAAAATCGCTTTCGTTTCCGTCCTCGTCCGTAAGTGTGACGACCTCTACATCTTCTTCAAGCATTTCGTTTTCATCCTGAGCATCAAGCTCTTCGTTAAGGTTCTTTTCGTCTGCCATTTATATCAACTCCTATCCGCCGAAGCATCTCCTGCTCGACTACTACTATTGTATACGATTTTCTTAAAATTGTCAATAGGTTTTGCTAAAAATGCAAATTAAATTAACAAAGTTCACTTCAAAGACAGTTTACTTTTTTCCGCAGCGGTGCTCATATTCCGAAATGTACACTTCTTCGAGCTTTTCCGTCATTTTCTTCGCGGTAAATTTTTCGCGGTAACACTTAAGCGCTCCGTCGGAGAGCTTGCCGTAAAGCTCCTTGTCATCCTTTATTTTGAGTATCAGCTCCGCAAGCTTGTCGGCGTCGTGGGTAGGGTAGAGATAGCCGTTCACGCCGTCCGTGATCATATACGGATTGCCGCCGAAATCCGTCGCAAGCGCAGGCTTGCCTACACTCATTGCTTCCGAAAGAGCAAGACTCGACGTTTCGGTACCGTAAGAGCAGTTTACGTTGAGATCCATTGCATTGACATGTCCGGAAACATCGGACAAAAGTCCCGTGAAAATCACCTTATCGGAAATACCGTACTCTTTTGCCGTTTCTTTGAGTGCGTTTGCAAGAGAGCCGGTTCCCATTATCATGAATTTCACGTCGTCACATTTATCGCAGACGATTTTCGCCGCCTTGAGAAAAGTGTCGTGTCCCTTGACAGGCTCAAGCCTTGCGGAAATAGCGACAAGAAATTCGGTATCCTTTACGCTCATTGACTTGCGCAATGCCGCGATTTCATCCTTATCCGCAATTCTCATCTGTTCGACACCGTTTACTATAACCGTTATTTTCTTTTCGGAGACGCCGGTGTCAAGAAGATTCTGTTTGGCGGCGTCGGCAACAGCGATAATCTCTGTCGACAGCAGGTTATTGATAAAGCCTGTTATCTGTTTTTTCGGGAAAGTCGTGTCACGCTTTGAGAGATCATAATAGCAGTGGCGTGTATATATTCTTGATTTTATGCCGCAAAAATATGCGGCGAATCTTGCGCTGAGCGACGCATGAGCGTGAACAATATCAGGCTTTTCTTCCTTAATTATTCTCATAAGCTCGCGAACGGCTTCCTTTTCAAACGACTTGTCCGCACCGAATTTTGTCTCGATAACTCTGTAACCGAGCTTTTTTATCTCAGGCGTGAGCAGACTGTTTTCGGGAATCGCTACTTCAATGTCAAATTTTTCACGGTCAAAGTTTTTAAGGTAGTTGACAAGCAAACGCCCGGCACCGCCGAAATTTGTGTCCGTTATTACATTTAATACTCTTATTTGTGGCATTTTATACCTCTGATTTCCGACCGAATAATCGGTACGTAATTAACCCTTTTTCTTGGTTACGGTGTGCAGAATAAACATCATTTCCTCTGTTTTGAGCGCAATGTTGAGAACGGCATACACAATAACTCCTGCCGCAACCGAGAGCCCGAAAGACAGGTATACATTCATTCCGCCGAGGAACGAGTGCGCAAAATACACGCATACTGCCATAACGCCGGAGGAAACGATGCACTTAATCATATCCGCAAGGTCGCCTCTTTCAAAAAATCCGCGGCCGCTTTTTTTGCCGAGAAGCAAATAGTTCAAAATACAGTTAACTGCCGTCGCCGTTCCGGAGGATAACGCAACGCCACCTATGCCGAAGGTACTTGTGAGAATGCCGACCAGCACAAAGTTAACAGCCATGGAAACAATCGCCGTAATCATTGGAGTTTTTGTGTCTTTCGTTGCAAAGAAAGATTTCGTAAGCACCTCGTTAATCGCCATAAATATCATTCCGACCGCGAAGAAACGAAGAGCCGCGGCTGTCAGCGAGGTATCGGAAACCGTAAACTCACCGCGTTCGTATACTATTTTTATAAAAGGCTCAGCGAGGACCGCAAATCCCGCACTTATTGGCGCGACAATAAACACAAGGAGCTTTGACGACACAACAACAAGCGATCTTGCGTCCTCCTTTTCACCCGAAGCGGAAGCTCTCGAGAGCTTTGGGAAAAGAAGATTCGTCGCGACAAACGAGAATATGCCAACAACAATTATATATAGCTTATTTGCATAATTAAGAGCGGTCACGCCGCGTCCCTCAGCGATACCGGAGGCATATCTCGTATTTATGAGCGTGCAGAGCGGCTGAACGCACGAGCTTATGAGTATCGGAAGAGCGCAGAGCAGGGAACTCTTGATATACGGTGAATTGAATCCTGCGCGCGGATGATAGACATATCCGAGAGCCTTCGCTTTCGGAATCTGTACAAACGCCTGAACAGCCCAACCGAGTACAAAAAAGACAGACAAGCCGTAAATTCCGAGAAAACCGTCGAGGGTGAGAAAATACAGAACAACTATGCCGTTTGAGATAAGGCTTATAATCGCAGGAAGGCGGAACTCGCCGAGAGATTGAAGTATTCCGACATAAGAAAAGGCAAGTCCGGTAAAAATTATCATCGGAAACATGATGCGCGTAAGCCTTACGGCAAGAACCTTTGCTTCCTCGGGAATATCCGGTGCCAGAAAATCAACAAGAGGAGCGGCAAAAACAATCCCAAGTGCGGCGACAACAGCGGTTATAAGCACAATAAGCGTCATATAGCTGTCAGCAAAGCGAAGAGCCTTTTCTTTCGACTCCTTTACCATTATCTCATTGAAAATCGGTATAAACGCCGCAGTTATGACACCGCCTATAATAAAATCGAACAAAAGAATCGGGAGTCTCGAACCGGTATCGAAAGCAATCGCCTCAACCGTCGTTCCGTAGTTGCTTGCAAGAAGAACATCTCTCAAAAGACCGAACACTTTTGAAAGAAAAACCGCAAACGCCATGAAGAACGCCGTTTTGAGTAAGCCTTTCTCTTTCATCGGAATAACTCCTTTACACTTATTATTGCAATAAAAAAGCCTTGCTCTGACGAACAAGACCGTTTTTGTGGTGGGAGCTAGAGGGCTCGAACCTCTGACCCTCTGCTTGTAAGGCAGATGCTCTCCCAGCTGAGCTAAGCTCCCGTACCTGACAATGCTGTTATTATATCACAGCAAAAGCGGTTTGTCAAGTGATTTTCAAATTGTTTACATATTTTAACATATTATATCCATAATGCTCCCGAAACAACGCATGAAACACCCTTTGCCGCATTACTGCTAAGATATATTGACAAATTAAGATTTTTATGATATAATATTACAGCAATTTGTTATGTTTCACAGCTTGCTTTATACATTTTTATGAGGTGAAATGTTCATGAATATAAATCGGTATTCGGCGAGTGCCTCATCGGAACCGCATATCGTTTACAGAAATGCCGGGGACAGGACCCTGCACTGCCACAGCCACGTGGAACTTGTTATAGTAATTGCCGGTAATGTTGAGATTAGCGTTGAGAATCAAAAAAGAGCCCTCTCAAACGGCGACGCCGTTATTGTGTTTCCCCACACACTTCACAGCTACAGAACAAATTCTGCCGGTGCCAAGTGCCTTGTGATAACTTTCGGTGTAAGCTTCTTCCCGGCATTGAAGGATATATTCATGCATTACCGTCCCACTCGTGCTTTTCTCCCGTTCTCCGATATAGGTGAGCATGTCGAGTGCTTTTTGTCGCTTCTTTACAATGCTTCACCGGGCTTTGAGGACAATGAGTCCGTCATCGCGACAGATAAATCCATGGTTGAAGAGTTTTCGTCTCTTATCGCAAAGATAATCGAAGATTGCGGTACCGAACTCTGCGATAGGGAAGAAAACGGCATTTTCCGCTCCGCTATGTGCATATGCTGTAAAAATTTCAGCGGCAATATTACGGTTCAGAAAATTGCGGACACACTTTCGGTTGCAGTCTCAAAGCTTGAGAAGGTATTCTGCGGACACAGCTATAACGGCGTAAAATCCTACATAACCTCTTTGCGGCTCGATAAAGCGGAATATCTTCTGAGAAATACCGACAAGAGCATTTCAGACATCGCCGCGGAATCCGGCTTCTGCTCAATCAGAACCTTTAACAGAATCTTCTTGAAAGAAACAGGCTCTTCACCAGGCGAATACAGAAGGAACACTTATCCGTACCGCACCTCGTCGCGATTTACGGAAAATTGATATACAAAAAACGACCTTCGACGGCACACACCGTAGGAGGTCGTTTCTCATTTTGCTTAGAGACAGCTTTTGAGCGTTAAATTTTATCCATTTATCCATAATCTCGGCACTTAACGGTTACAGCAGCATTTCCCACAACAACGATGAAATAAACGGTTGGGAAAAGAACATAACTACCGCAACTGTGCCGGATATCAGATAAAAGTCACACATTTCAGAATTTAACATGATTCGCTTCGTGAATCTTTTTGTTACCCATCGTGCTATAAAATATCCGACCACAGTACCGACGGTATTTGTTATAATATCGTTTATATCAGTGGTTCTGAACGTAAAAATCTGCGATATTTCAATGAACAGTGTCGCTGTCAATCCTGCCAATGCAACGCTTTTTAATTTTCTGAACGTCTCCCATAATACCGGCAAAAAGAAGCCGAACGGGACGAATAAAAGTATATTAAGGCACGCATTTGTAAAATCCGATACCATACCAGCAAATGGAATTATATTTACCCCAAGGTCGATTTTCAAAGAGGTCACATTCGGGAAACCGACGAGTGCCAAAATTGCGGTAAGATATAATCCGAATACTGTATAGATAACAGTTCTCTTCAGACTATGAAAACGGAGCTTATTATACACACAACAAAGAGGAATTACAAAAACTGCCGCCGCTGTACTTTCGATAATCGCGCTATATATTCTATGCATTTAATTTCTCCGCAAAAGCTGACGATTCATACTGTTTGTTGTACATCAGTCTTCACATTCGTCTTCAAATTCTATTACACCGTCGTCGCTCATGGATTTGATTTTTGCAAGAGAGCGGAGCTTTATACCCATTCCCTTAATTATGCCTGCACCGGACTGGAAGCTCTTTTCTATGCAAATACCGGCGCCGGCAATGGTCGCGCCTGCACCCTGAACAATCTGTGAAAGTCCGATGAGCGCCTTTCCGTTAGCAAGAAAATCGTCGATAAGAAGTATTCTGTCGTCCGGAGAAATGAACTTCTTCGAGACAAGTATATCGTATG
Organism: uncultured Eubacteriales bacterium; assembly: GCA_934502885.1. GTDB lineage: Bacteria > Bacillota > Clostridia > Oscillospirales > CAG-382 > CAKSUT01. Next base: position 134,194 of record CAKSUT010000005.1, read on the forward strand.
TCTTTCCGTATGTAAAAGACTCAACCTTTCCGGTGAGCATTTCACCGTCGAGGTTTTTCGATTTTGCTTTCTTCGCAAACACAACAGGCACACCGAAATACTGCGCCGTTATACAGGCAATTCCTATTCCGGACGCCTCAATTGTGAGAATTTTCGTTATATTGTCGCCGCCGAAAAGTCTGTAGAACTCTTTTCCTATTTCATTGTACAGTTCAATGTCACAGCGATGATTCAAAAAGCTGTCAACCTTTAAAACGCCGCCGGGCTTTACGTGACCTTCCTTTAAAATTCTTTCCTCCAAAAGCTTCATAATCTGTCCGTCCTTTCAAATTTAAACATACGCTGCACATACGCTGCGCATATGCGCGCACTCAGAACATTCTTCTTTTCTTTTTTATTCTGTAAGACACAAAAATGTAAATTGCGGTGAGAATAACCGCAGAGACCACCGTCACAATGAAAAACTCGCTTGTCAGGAACTTTTCCACTCTGTCGAAGAAATACAGAAGTCTGCTCCTTTCGTAATTGGAATCTGCGACAAGGTAAACCTTTCCGATAGGGTAGTCGTCCTTATACTTTATGAGAAGCTCTCCGAAGCGCTCTCCTTTGGAAATCGGAGCATCAACCGACTCATTGTATATGACTCTGTCGAAAATGAGGTCATTGTCAATGTCAAGATTTGTCGGAAGAAGAGCCTCGAGCGTGGATTCGGGATACAGCGTCATATGATCGACATTTGCAACAAGGTTAATCGGAACTTCACATATAACCTTGCCCGTGCTTACCACCTGCGTGTTTGCAAAGTTGTCAAAGCAGGAGTTGAGAAGGAGTTTGGCGTCAGTGTATGAGTTTATTACGCCGTCGGTTGTCGGTGCCGACATAACAACACAAAGATACGTCAGACCGTTTTTCGAGGCGGTAGTGACAAGACAGTTTCCACCCTGTTCAGTACTTCCGGAATTCAAGCCCTTTGCTCCCGGGTAATAGTACTGCGTTATGCCGTTTGAACGTGAGACAAAACTGTTTCTGTTGTAAAGAAGATGCGTATCATCGGGTTTGTTTTTCGGCGTAATATAGTAATTCGTGAGCGACGACATCTCTATAAGATCGTTTATGTAGTAGGCATACGAAGCGATAAGAGCAGTGTCGCGTGCGGTTGTTGACATTTCGGAGTTGTGAAGTCCGGTCGGGTTCTTGTAGAACGTGTTCTGCGCACCGATTTTATCCGCCTTTGCATTCATCATATCGACAAAGTTTTCGACAGTACCGCCGACATACTCCGCGAGAACAAGTGCGGCATCGTTTGCACCGGTCAGCAAGAGCGCATGAAGTAAGTCTCCGGCTGTGTAAACATCGCCCGGTTCAATACCGAGTCTTCTGCCCGTACTGCTGTTAACAATTTCGCCTGCCGTAACTTCAACCGAAAGATCCGCTATCTCTTCATACACGATTATTGCTGTCATAATTTTGACGGTAGAAGCAGGGTAGACGCGATCCTGTGAACGCTTATCGAACATTACGGATTCAGTTTCAAGGTTTATAACAATATTTGAGTATCCGAGCGTTTCCGGCGCTTCAACCGATGCAAACTCGGAAAGTGTCATTGAATTAAAATACTTCGGCGATACCGTTTTTGCGTATACTCCTATCGAGGCAATATTCAGCGCAAACGCACCGCAAAGCAGGACGCAGAACACTTTATTCAATATTTTCCCATTTTTTAAGGATGATACCATATCTGTTCTCCTTTGCAAAAAACGCCTTGGTTTCTTCAATATTGTTCAAAACCGAAGCGGTAAGCTCATCGAGGTTGAGAAACTTTTTCTCACGGCGAAGCATTTTGCAAAACTCCGTTTTGACAATTTTCCCGTATGCATCCCCATTATATCCAATTACGTACGACTCGCACAGAAGAGGTGCTGTTTGGGGATCCGTGACAGTCGGCTTTACTCCGACGTTTGAAACCGCGGCATATCTCTCGCCGTCAACCGTACAAACAGAGGCATATACGCCGCGAAGCGGCGCAACCTTTTCACTTGGGTAAAGTTGATTTATGGTCGGAAAGCCCAGCTTTCTGCCAAGCTCCATACCGTGTATAACCTCGCACTCAATTGAATACGGACGTCCGAGAAGCTTTTCCGCAATCTCCACTGAGCCAAACTCAACAAATTCGCGTATAAGAGTCGAAGAAACTATGTCTCCGCCGTGTTTCACAAACGGCACGGTAAACACCTGAACGCCGTAATTTGAAAGCTCCGCCCTAAGAAAATCGGCATCGCCCTCTGCGTTTTGTCCGAAACGGAAGTTTTGACCGCAAAAGACAGCCTTGGCGTTGAGTCTGCCGATTACGACCTCTTCACAAAACAGCGCCGGCGACATATCGCAAACCGCTTCAAAATCGTCGTAAACAATGGCACCGACTCCCATATCGGATGCACGCTTGCTTTTCTCGGCGTTTGTCATCAGCAGCGGAACGCATCCTTCCTCGGAATCCGATTCTAAATAGCTTGAAGGATGAACTTCAAAAGTGTAAATGCACGAAACAAGGTTTACTTGACGTGCAAATTCGTTCATTGCATCGACAATAGCCGTGTGTCCCTTATGAAAGCCGTCAAAATTGCCGAGCGCAACAGCGGTTCCGCTTTCAAATCCGCTCACTGCGTTGTTGAGAAATTCTGTCATTTATTTATAATCGACCTTCCGTATTACTTCAAAAGTTAAAGCTTTCCTATATCATATCAGAGTTATGTTTAAATGTCAAGGAAATTTGATGTGCATTTTGAAAATAAAAGTTAATTATTTGATTGTACCGCAAAACTTCATTTCACGTAGCAGAGAAAAATCAATAACTCCGCTTTTCTTCGCAAAGGTGAAGTTTACATGAGAGTCATATAATGTTTTTGCCTTGTAAGAAAATTTGAGCTCAATAACACCCGTCGGTTTGAAATCAAGTTATTTTATCCTCCACCACGTTCTCGAGCTGTCTCGGGCAAAGTCCCAATTCCGTGCAATCGCGGCAGAGTTTTTCCACCATTTCTTTGTCGGTTGAAATGTCTGATACGGACGCCACGATACGCATTCCGTCAAGCGCCTCAATTCCGTAGCCTATGTAGTTTCCGAACTCGTCGGAATATAAGTCTTCACTGAAAATCCGATATAAGTACAATTCTGTCGCCTCTCAAAAGCAATCAAAGTATTTGCGGCGGTAAATCTTTGAAAGTTACCGTGGGTTTACCGCAGTCGCTCACTATATGCCATTATTTTGCAATAATCGCGCCGATTTGTCAAGAGTAAAACAGAAATCTGAACGATATCTTAACAACAAACAACAAGAACGAGAAAAGTACATCGGAAATTCCCCAAAGCATGACTCCATTTCAACAAAAGTGAAATCATACCTCAATCGGAAACTAAAAGTTAATAATATATTTCATAAAAGCTATTGACGAAACGCGGCGTTTATTGTATAATGTATACGTGGGTTTGCGCCGTATGATATTCCATAATGCGCTCTATTGCCCGGAAAGGAATGACAATAATGAAAAATTCGGCATTAAAGGTCGTGCTGTGCCTTATTATGTGCGTACCGATCGCGGCTGCTGTGTTTGCCGCAGTGGAGATAACCAAGAACGGAGACGGATACATATCGACACCGGGCAGAACGCTTGTAGTGAAATATGAGGACACCGTACAGACCGAAACCTCGGACAATGAAAATCTCACGGTTTACGACGAGGTTCTTGCCAACGCAACCGGCATATCGGGAGCAAGAAGCGATCTCGATCAGTCAACGACTTACAAGATAGAGATAACCGACAGCGACGGCTCTACAAAATCGTATGACTTTTATATGTCGCAGAATATACACAACTGCGTTTTCTCGGACAGTGAGGGCAACTTCTTCGGAATAACCCCGAGTGACGCCGAAAGACTGCTACTGCGCACCGAATTTGCGTATGTTTATGCCGAGGGCACACTCCCGTCCGCGACATTTTCCTGCGATGTCGAGGTCAATGGTGTTGTGCAGTCGCGCAGTGCGGAACTCAAAGCAAACAAGTATAGCTGGAATGTTAAGACCGTAAACGGCGAGAGCAAAGAATGCACCTATGACGGCACGGCAGCAAGCACGAATTACATCAAGCTTTCCGCAGGCGGAACATATGCGTTCAACTTCACAGAACAACCCGATACCGTCACAATACGCATAGCCGACGGCGAAAAAACTCTTTTCTCCGGAACACCTGAAGAATTCGGCGAGTCTGCAATATCCCGCGACAACGATACGGAATACACTCTGGAATTGACTGCGACGTATTTGCAGAACGATTCCCGTGACTACAGTGGCGACGTTACTTTCTCCGCAAAGGCACTTTATGACGTTCCCACTACGTACAGAGTACAGGATTCAAGCGTCGGCATAGGCGAGTTTACGATAGTTGATATCGAAAATGCAAATCCCGGTGAAACATTCTCCGTTTCCGGAGATATGTATCTTGCGGATGATGTTCGCGTGCAGGAAAACGGCGGAAAATTCTTTGCCATTATTCCGGCCGACTTCAAGTGCGAAGCGAACAGCGAAAGCGAACTCAGCTTTACCTCCTCGGAATGGGGACTTACAAAGATTTCTCTTCCCGTTCGCGAAAAGAACAGTTTTGAGACCTACGACGGAATAAACCGCTCCTCCGCGGCTCTCAATTTCACCGACGCCGCAAAGAATCAGTATCTCGAAGCGGTCGCGTCCGTCCTCCCGAACAGTGAACGTCACAAGTATTGGACAAACGACGATGATTTCGTAGCTCCCTGTAAAGGCGACTACTCCAATTTCGGAAGAATACTTATTATGAGCGACGAAGAAGCCGTACACAACATAGGTATCGACATATACGCGGAGGAAGGCACATCGGTCAATCCGACGCACAACGGAAAGGTTGCTTTCGCGGGCGAGCTTTCGCTTACCGGAAAAACGATTATCATTGACCACGGATTCGACGTATTCTCTTACTATTTCCACCTTGGTTCGATAGACTGCTCTGTCGGCGACACGGTTGCGAAAAATTCCGTTATAGGAACTGTAGGTTCAACCGGATTCCTTGTTGAAGACACATCGTATATGCTCTTCGCGGTCTCCATAGGCTCGACCTACACGAACCCCGTTTCCGTATTCAAGTGGGGCATAAAGATACCCGAATAATCAAACATCGACATAAATTTAAGGCAACCCGGGGAAAATTTCGGGTTGCCTTTTTATGTATAGATCTGACGATTATTTGCTGTTTGTCTCTCCGAGTATTTTCTTGAGCTCATCCATAAATGTACTTATGTCTTTGAACTGTCTGTATACCGACGCAAACCTGACATATGCCACCTCATCAAGAGACTTGAGCTTATCCATAACAAGCTCTCCTATTTCTGTTGAAGGTATCTCGGTTCGCATGGAGGCGAGAAGCTGCGCTTCAATGTCGTTTGCCGCTTTTTCGATTTCGGCAATCGAAACGGGACGCTTCTCACACGCCTTTATCATTCCGTCAAGCATTTTTCTCTTGTCAAACTGTTCGCGGCTCTTGTTCTTTTTTATGACCGAAAACGTCACAATGTCAACGGTTTCAAAAGTCGTAAACCTTTTACCGCAGGCAAGGCACTCTCTTCTGCGTCTTATGCTTGAATAGTCGGAGTTGGGTCTCGAATCGAGAACCTTGGATTCAATATTACCGCATACGGGACATTTCATGTTCTTTTTCCTTTCGTTTAATGGTTCAATGGTCGGTTTATTCAAATAATTTGCTGACTTCTTCTCTCGCGCAAAACAACTCTGCGTCATACGAAAAATTGCTTCTGTAAACCTCGATGCAATAATCCCCGGTATACCCGAAGCCGCGAAGCTTTTCACGGATTTGCAAAACATCCGCAGAACCGCCAAGGGGAAGGGTACACGCGCCGTCCTTATAATTGTTCAGATGAACCTGCACTATCCTGTCACCCATTGTTTCGATCATATGATAAATATCTTTTCCGGCACGCAACACTTGCTTTATGTCGAGTGCAAAACCCATTTCGGGGAATTCCTTTTTCAGAAGAGCGATAAGCTCTGTGTTTTCCGAGCGGAACATGGTTACATTTTCCTGCGTAAACATAACGCCCGCGGCTTTTGCTTCCGACACAAGCTTGCTGTAAACATTCAAAAGCTTTTCGTTAGGGAGCTGTGACGGTGCACTGTCCCTGCTTTGCATCTTCTCACCGTGGAATATAAAGTACTTTGCACCTAAAACCGCCGCCGCTTCAAAAAAGCGTTTGTACAGCTCTATGCCGTCCTCCACACGCGGCTCGTATCCCGAAAAGAAAAACATATGCTCAGCCGCCGATAAAAACGGGTGAAAGCTTATTATCTCGGTTCCGCCGCATTTTGCCGTTTCCGAAAGCTCACGAAGTTTTGTCGATGTCATTTCGCAAAAAGAGTTTATGAACACCTCCGTCACGGGAGTATGAGCGTTTGCAACCTTTTTCAGCGAATCGTAAACACATTCGGGATAAAAACAGGCAGTTGATATACCGACCCTTGACATTGCTTAAACGTCCTTTCATAATAAATAACACATTCTAAAGGAGGAAACAAAATGATTAAAACAAAAATCAAATTCTTTTTGAAAAATGCGGATAAAGCCGCAGTGAGCTACACCAGCCATTCACTTAAAGCCGTTATATTTCTCTGTCTTGTGCTGATACTCTACATATCGAAACTTGCCGATTGCAATGACCTTTCGTTTTTCAGGCTCCTTGAAAGAGCACATTACACTCTTGAAAGTGCTCTTTGCAGTCTGTTTATTGCCGTCGGTTTCGGTATACTTGCCGATAAAATCATAAAGCATGACAACCTTCGGGAAAACAGCCGCCGATAATCCGGTGTCAACACTTTGCGATAGAGTTATTATTCACACAGCTTAAAGATTATATCATGAATTTCTGTTTATATAATGACAAAACGGTGAAATTTTACCGTTTCGGCGCAACAGTTTTTTTGTTACTTTGCGTCAGTACCGACTTTGTTAAAAAGTTTGTGCGGCGATGCCCCGTATTCGTTCTTGAAGACTCTGCTGAAATAGTTGTAATCCGTGAAACCCACGCGCTCGGAAACCTCCGCAACGGAGGTTTTCGCCGTTTTTAGCATATTGTACGCCGCCGATAATCTGCGCTTTCGTATATATTCGGCGACACCCATGCCGCAGTCGGCTTTAAACGCCTCATAAAGCTTCGTTCTGCTCGTCCCGGCATATTCACAAAGCGCGCTTATTCTTATTTCCTCGGAAATATGCTCCTCTATGTACTCTCTCGAAAGACGTGTGATTCTGTCGTTTGCCGGAGCGATAAGCTCCTTTAACAGAATGTAGTTCGTACATATTTCGAGAAGCTTTGCGGCGGCGTTTATCTGCTTGCGGCTTCTGTATTTAAGTCCATTAGCCTTTGAATCTATACCGTATTTTTTATTGATATCGGCGACAAAAGCCGAAAGCTCGTCCTTGTCCTTGATATCGGTAATCTGACCGAACATGATATAGCCTATCGTTCTGTTCTCCGCTTTGAGGGGAATCGTCGCCTCGACGAGACCAGCATGACACTTATAAATGCGTATGCCTTCGCCGGACCCGCTTCTGCACTTTTCAAAGGCAGCATTATCGCTTTCGGCACACATTTCCGCAAGCTCGGGAACCGAACGGATCTCATTGCAAAAGGCGCAGAGTTTTTCGGGGTACGAGATAAGCTCGTTGTGGTTTTCGTCGAAAACAACTATACGTATCCCGGAAAGCGTGTAAAAAAGTTCAAGAATCCCTCTCAGTTCGTCGGTATTAAGCCTGATACTCAAAACAATCCCGCCTTTCGGACAAATTCGCAAAAAACAGTATAAATTTGTCTATTATTATACAGCGTTTTCTGATAAAATCAAGGTATAATATGAGAACAATTTAAAACCGAAAGGAAGAAAACGCTATGATGACAAAACACACACAGACTTTTGCACTTTATTTCGGAAACAGAGGATTTTTCCCCGAAACGCTGATTGCCTCCGCACGTGATGAAGTATCGTCTGCGGTCAAGGCGGCAGGCTTTGATTTTATAATGCCTCCTGCGGAAATGACAAGATACGGCGCGGTTGAGACAAAGGACGAGGGGCTTGTATACGCGAAATGGCTCTCAGAACACCGCGGCGAGTACGACGGGCTTATTATGTCTCTTCCGAATTTCAGTGATGAAAACGGCGCGGTTGCGGCAGTGAGAGACTGCGGAGTTCCTATCTTCATACAGGCTTATCCGGATGAGATAGGAAAGATGGATTTTGAACACAGACGCGATTCATACTGCGGTAAATTTTCTATCTGCGACGTCTTCCACCAATACGGAATACCGTTTACAATTCTCCCTCCGCACGTTGTTCACCCAAACACTCCCGAATTCGCTTCAAATCTGCGTGACTTTGCCGCGGTCTGCCGTGTTGTAAACGGAATGAAGCGTTTCACCGTCGGAGTAATAGGTGCGCGAACGACAAAATTCAAAACCGTGCGCTATGACGAAATAACTCTTCAGAAATACGGCATTACCTGCGATACATACGACCTTTCCGAGCTGTTCCACCGCGTTGAAACAATGAGTGATAACGACGAAAAGGTATTGAAAAAGGTTGAAAGACTTGTAAGCTACACCGATTTTTCCGCTGTTCCTCACGAAAAGACAGTCACTCTCGCGAAAATATCCGCCGCAATTGACGACATGATGGAAGCCTACCGTCTCGACTGCATAACGCTCCGTTGCTGGGAGGAAATGCAGACGGTTCTCGGAGTTGCACCGTGTGTCCTTTTGAGCGAGATTAATGACAGAGGTATTGTTGCGTCTTGTGAAACCGACCTTTGCTCCGCAATCAGTATGTATTCGATGCTTCTCGCCTCAGAAGAACCGACAGCCTGTCTTGACTGGAACAACAACTACGGCGAAGACCCCGATAAGGTCATCCTCTTCCACTGCGGTCCTGTCGCGCAGAGCCTCATGGAGAAAAAAGGTACAGTCACCGACCACAAGATGTTTGCCAAGGGCTGCCCCGGCTGCGGATGGGGAAGCAACGAGGGAAAAATTGCCGCCTTTGATATGACCTACTCCAACTGTAAGACCGAGGAAGGCAAGCTCACTTTTTATGTTGACGAAGGTACTTTCACGGGTGAACCGATAGAACACGAATACTTCGGTTGCGGCGGCGTTGCCAAGATAGACGGGCTTCAGAAGAAGCTTATACTTCTTGCAAAAAACGGCTACAGACATCACACATCGGTCGGAAAAGGTCACATGGCAAGCATACTTAGAGAAGCATTCACAACATACCTCGGGTATGACATGATTGAACTTTGATCGGAGGTGCAAATAAATGTACGTCGGAGGACTCGACATCGGTACGAGCGGTTGTAAGATAGCACTGTACGACGAAGAGGGTTCATTCGTAAAGAGCGCCTGCAAAGAATACAACGTCAGGCGTTTCTCCGGACTCCACGAGGTTGACGCACGCGAGATTTTCGACTCGGTTAAGTGTGTCATAAAAGAACTTCACGAAAAAAACATCTCCGCAATTGCCGTTACAAGCTTCGGCGAAACCTTCACGATGCTTGACGAAAACGATGAAGTATGCTCCCCGTCAATGCTCTATACAGACCCGAGAGGGAGGGGAGAGTGCCGTGAACTGTCCGAGGCTTTCGGAGAGGACAACCTTGCGCGTCTTACAGGCACAAAACCGCATGAAATGTATTCGATAGCAAAGATTCTTTGGATAAAGAGAAATATGCCGGAGAATTTCAAAAGAGCAAGGCGCATTCTTCTTATGCAGGACTACATAGTGTATATGCTCACGGGAAAAGCGCAGATAGATTATTCTCTTGCGGCGCGCACCGCCGTCTTTGATATAAAGAAAAAGCGTTACATTGACAGTATTCTCGACTACTGCGGTGTAAGCAAAGAGCTTTTCTCAGAGCCTGTAGCTTCCGGAACAATTGCAGGGAAAATAAAGCCCGTGCTTGCCGAAGAATTGTCACTTGAAAAAGAAACAGTCCTTGTTTCCGGCTGTCATGACCAGATAGCCGCGCTCACGGGTGCCGGAGTTTTTGAAAGCAGAGAGGCAATGGACGGAACCGGCACTGTTGAATGTGTTCCCGTTGTGTTTGACAGTATCCCGGATGATCCCTCTCTTTACAAATACGGCTATTCTGTCGTTCCGCACATAAACGGAAAATATGCCTGTTACGTCCTTTCTTACTGCGGCGGCGCAACGCTGAAATGGTTTCGCGACAGTTTCACTGACAATACGTATGCCGAAATTGACGCGGCAGTTCCCGAAAAGCCTACCGATATTCTCATACTTCCGCACTTTGCCGGAGCGGCAACTCCGTACATGGACAGTTCAAGCAAAGCCGCAATAGTGGGGCTCACCTTTGAGCACACGAAATACGATATATGCAAGGCACTTATGGAGGGAACGGCATATGAAATAGCCATAAACCTTGATATTCTGAAAAGGTACGAAATATCGCCGAACAAGCTTACGGCAACCGGAGGGGGCGCAAGATCGCCCGTGTGGATGCAGATAAAGGCAGACATTCTCGGAGTTCCGCTTTCCTCACTTGATACAGAGGAAGTAGGCGCGGCAGGAACTGCATATCTTGCCGGTCGCGCGGTAGGGATGTACACCAAAGGCAAAGCGGTTTCGTCTTTACGGAAAGTGTATACTCCGAACGCCGCTAACGCTGAATTCTATGCCGCTCAGCTTGAGAGGTATAAGAAAATGTATCCGGCGGTAAAGGACATATTGTCATAATGTTTACATTTTTACGCAAATTTTTGATTTATACTCTTTGCACGATATGATATAATCATGTGTACAGTTTACTGTTAAGGAGAAAAGCCAATGTTAACCAACCTCAAGAATATACTGAAAATTGCGGAAGCAAAGAAATGTGCTGTCGGTTCCTTTAACACCCCGAATTTTGAAAGTCTAAAAGCGGTAATCGGCGCCGCAGAGGAGCTTAATCAGCCCGTTATAATAATGCACGCCGAGATTCACGAAGAAATGGGTCTTTGCAAAATGGATGAAATCACACCTATAATGCTTTTCATGGCAGAGAGAGCCTCAGTTCCGGTGTGCGTACACCTCGACCACGGAACAGATCTCGATTATGTAAATCGCGGAATAGAACTTGGATTCACCTCCGTTATGTATGACGGCTCGGAAGAGAAATATGAGGTAAACCTTGCCAACACCTGCATTGTAAGAGACCTTGCTGACAGAAGCGGAAACGACGTATCGGTCGAAGCCGAAGTCGGAAGTATGGGTTCGCGCGAATCCGGAAGCGGAGAGGGGGACAGCATTTACACTGACCCGGAGCTTGCGGTAAAATTCGTAAATGAAACGGGCGTGGATGCACTTGCGTGCGCATTCGGAACGGCGCACGGAATATACCTCAAAAAGCCGAAGCTCGATTTTGAGAGGGTGCGCAAGATTTATTCCCTCATTGACGCTCCGATTGTCATGCACGGCGGAAGCGGCGTTTCCGAGGAGGATTACAGAAAGGTAATCGGTTGCGGTGTGCGCAAGATAAACTACTATACCTACATGGCAAAATCAGGCGGAGAAGCGGTTAAGAAAATGGCTTCCGATGAACTGACATTCTTCCATGATATCGCAGTTTCTGCGGAAAATGCGATGAAGCATAACGTCATGAATGCTATAAGAATTTTTGCCGGACTTTAAACTTTGATATCGCCCACTTTTATACCGAAGCATTCCGAATGTGAGTGCTTCGACATCTATGTTGCCGAAAAATTATCAATTCGGCAATATTTACCTCGGAACATTTTTCTGAGAAAGCCGTCTTATAACACAGACGCGAACATATATCGCGGTCTTATTAAAATAACGGAGGAAATATCAAAATGAAAAAACTTACAGTACTTATCCTCGCGGCACTTCTCGTGCTTTCTTTCACTGCGTGCGGAGAGAAAAAGACAACCGACGATGCCGACAACATCAACGGCGCCGTAACCGACAATGACAATTCCGCAAACGGCGACGAACTCCCGTCCGACAGTACAGACGGCAACATGAAAGACGACAACGCCGACAATGGTGACGAAAACACCCCCGATAACGAATCCGACGGAGCTGCTGTCGATATTCTTACAAAAGTTTGGGGCGAATACACTGACGATGAAAAGTTCCCTGCGGCAGGCGGTGACTTCTCCGAAGAAAACGTCCGCGACGGCGAGCCCGGAGTTTTCTCGACCGCTGACAAGTCGGAAATCGACCGTGTTCTCGGTTTTCCCGAAGCAGAGGCTGACTGCATCGAATCGGCGGCGTCTCTTATACACATGATGAATACAAATACATTTACCGCAGGAGCATTTATCGTTAAAGCAGACACTGATATGGACACGGTCGCAAAAGCCATAAGCGATAATATAGCGTCGCGTCATTGGATGTGCGGTTTCCCCGACAAGTATATAGTAATAACGGCAGACAACTTTATAGTTACGGCATTCGGGCACGAGGAGCTTGTCGACACTTTCAAAGACAAGGTAACGGGCGAATATTCCGATGCAAAGGTTGTCTTTGACGAACCCATAAGCTGACGCCCAACTGGAGTGTGAAAAATGCTGTTTTCGAGCATTCCTTTTCTGTATTATTTTTTGCCCTGTGTTATTGCGCTTTACTTTATTGCGCCTCGGCGTTTAAAGAACACGGTGCTTCTCCTTTCAAGCCTTTTCTTTTACGGCTGGGGAGAAAGAAAATATCTTGTATTTATGATTTTCTCGATAACGCAGGGCTATGCGTTCGGTATACTCACCGAAAAATTCAGAGGAAAACGCCTGTCAAAGCTATTCCTCGCGTTGTCGGCTTTTGTGAGTCTCGCTCTTTTGGGATATTGCAAGTACGCCGACTTCTTTATAGAGAACTTCAATGCGCTTACGGGACTTTCTTTGCCGCTTCTTAAAATAGCTCTTCCCATAGGCATAAGTTTTTACACGTTTCAGGTTCTCAGCTATGTTGTCGATGTCTACAGGGGAGATATCACCGCTCAGAAAAATTTTATAAACCTTGCGGCATATATCTCGATGTTTCCGCAGCTGATAGCAGGCCCCATAGTGCGTTATGCCGATATTGAAAAACAACTCACCGAACGTACTCACAGTATCGAAAAGGTCTCCGTCGGCGTAAAGAGGTTTGTTATAGGCTTATCAAAGAAAATACTTCTCGCAAATGTCTTGGGCGAGCTGGTTTCGTCCTTTAAGGCATCCGATGAAAAGTCACTGCTGTTCTACTGGCTATATGCCGCCGCATACACGCTTCATGTGTATTTTGACTTCTCCGGTTACAGCGATATGGCGATAGGTCTCGGCAAAATATTCGGCTTTGACTTTTGCGAGAACTTTAATTATCCGTATATTTCAAAAAGCATTACAGAGTTTTGGAGAAGGTGGCACATCTCTCTCGGTTCTTGGTTCAGAGACTACCTTTATATTCCGCTTGGCGGAAACAGAGTTTCAAAACCGCGTTGGATATTCAACATAGCCGTTGTATGGATGGCAACCGGACTTTGGCACGGCGCGGCGTGGAATTTCGTCTTCTGGGGTGGTATGTTCGCGGTTCTTTTGGTGTTTGAAAAACTGTTCTTTGCAAAATTTCTCGACAAGGCAAAGGGATTTCGTCACGTATATGTCATGCTTATTGTAATGGTAAGCTTTGTTATATTCGACGCCGCAAGTCTCTCCGACGGTTTTTCAGCGGTACGCGCAATGTTCGGATCCGGAAATATCCCTCTCGTCACGAGAGAGGCGTTATACACACTCAGAGGCTACGCCGTGATTTTCGTTATTGCCACAGTTTCTGCGACGCCCGTTTTTTCGCGGTGTTATAAGCGGATCACCGAGTCTGATTCTATCGTCGTAACAGTGTCTTCGGCTGTCGCCGAACCTGTCGTTACGGTAATTCTCTTTGCTGTCTGTACAGCGTTCTTGGTGGACGGCTCATTCAATCCGTTCTTGTATTTCAGATTCTGAGAGAGGGGAGTGCGTAATGAAAAAAATAGGCAGTATTAAAAATATTGCGGTTGTAGTCATGACCTCCCTGTTCCTTTTCGGATTCTCCGCATGGGGTATACTGAAAAAGGATGACGAATTTTCTATAAGTGAAAGGCGTCCTCTCGTACAAATGCCGACGCTGAGTGCAGAAAGCGTTGCTGACGGAAGTTTCACCTCTGATTTTGAGGATTATTCTCTCGACCAATTTCCGCTCAGAGACTCTTTCAGGCGGCTGAAATCTATTACCTCATTCTATATTTTCGGAAAGCTTGACAACAACGGTATATACATCAAGGATGGTTATGCTTCAAAGCTCGAATATCCGGAAAACTACGATTCCGCAGACTACGCAATAAGCAGAATGCGCTATGTTTACGAAAAGTACTTCAAGGATTCCGACGCAAATATCTATATATCCGTAATTCCCGATAAAAACCGCTTTCTCGCAGGCGAAGGTTCTGTTTATCCGTCAATAAACTACGGCAATTACTTTGAGTATATAAAAAAGAGTGCGGACTTCGCCGACTATATCGACATAACGGATCTCACCGACATTGCGGATTACTACAAGACGGATACTCACTGGCGGCAGGAGTGTATAACCGACATTGCGGATAGGCTGATTGAAGCAATGGGACAGATTCCGCCTGTACGCGAATACAGCGAAGCGACCTCGGACGAGCCTTTTTACGGCGTTTATTACGGTCAGTCGGCACTTCCGCTCGACGCCGATACTCTGAAATATCTCGAGAGCGAAACAATCGACAGTGCCACTGTCTACGACTACGAAAACTCGGAGTATATATCCGTTTACGATAAAGAGAAGCTTGCCGGGAAAGATCCGTACGAAATGTTTTTATCCGGTTCAAAATCGCTTCTCACTATAAAAAACGAAAACGCTTCCTCCGACAGAAAGCTTGTCCTTTTCAGAGATTCTTTCGGAAGCAGTATCGCACCGCTGTTTATTGACAGCTACGCCGAAATATCGCTTATTGATATACGGTATATCTCTCCGTCGGTGATAGACAAATTCATAGATTTATATGGAGACAACACTGATGTCCTGTTTCTGTACAGCACACTTGTGCTGAATAACAGCGAAACTTTTAAATGATTTTCCGCAAGACAAATAACAACAAAACCGCTCACGCGCGCATATAATGTGAAGAGCATCATCTTTACATATGCCACGGGAGCGGTTTTTTTGAATACATATTTATTTAAGCGTAAGGTCAGGAAGATTTTTATAAAAGCATTAATAATTCTGTGCCTCGCGGCATTTTGTGTGGGCGGTTTTGTTATCGTTGCAGAAATGCGTATAACTCCGCATCTGCGAAGCTTCGCCGCCGCAAAGGCGAGAAACGCCGCAACGCTTATCTTAAGCGAAACGATATACGATGAAATAGCCACCAATCCTACCGACTACGACGACATAATAACCGTCGAAAGAGACGGGCAGGGAAATGTCAGTGCCCTAACCACCAACATTCAGAAAATAGGATTGATTAAATCTCACGTCACTGCGGCGTCGGCGCGAAATCTTGATTCTCTTTCGGAATCCGAAATCACTGTACCTCTCGGAAACATAGTGAGCAGTTCGGCATTCATGTCCGGAAAAGGTCCGCACGTAAAAATAAAACTTTTGCGTGTCGGTGCGGTAAGCGCGACGGTGTCAAACGAATTTACCGATGCCGGAATAAACCAAACAAATCACAGGATTATGCTGAATATAAACGCAACAATAAGAGTGTCCGTACCGTTTTCAAATGTTTGCGAGGACGTAACCTCAAGCGTCTGCATTGCGGAAACCGTAATTGTCGGAAAAGTTCCGGAAGCATACACGAGAGTAACTTACGGTCCCGAAAGCGTTGTTGGCGACGTAATGGATTTCGGCGCGCAAACACAGCTTGACGAACCGCTGAACGACTGATGCGTCAGCTGAGATAGCACTGCGGCACACATGAAGCGGCTTCCTTGTCAAGAAGAAGTATAAAGTCGCCGTGTTCTTTCACAATTGCCGCGGGACACTTCGACGAAAACTCACATTTCAGCATATATGCAACCCACTGCGCCGTTTTATATCCCGAAGCCGCAAGTACAAGATGTTTGGACTTCAGAACACCGTATGGTGAAACCGTCGCAACGGCGGAACCGAGTATATCCTCTGACTCACGGTACATTTCCCTGCAATCATATGTATTTGTAAGCGGCAGGTTCATGAGAAGAGAACCGTAAGGCATAACTTCAAGGCAGAGTACGTCGAAGCCTTTTTTCATTTCCGAATTAACCGACTTCACGGTGTCCGAGGTAAATACGCCCTCAAAAAAACCGCCGTTTTTATCACGGTCAAAAGTCGTGAGCTTTGATATAAGAGCCTTATCAATCTTTTTCCGTCTGCTGATTTCCGAAACACTGTTTTCGTTGAGAAATTCCCATGAAGAATAGAGCTTCACGTTCTTCCACGAAACGTCCTCGGAAACAAGCTCGCCGAGAACACCCATATTTGTGCTGTCGGCGGAAAGGCACACATTGAGTTCAGGCTCCTTGGAGGAGTACTCGAAATGACGTTCTGTCTCTGTGCGAATGAGCTTCGCTACGGTCTCCGCGGCCGCTCCGTAAAGCTTTTCGGCGTTTTCGTATACTTTAATTCTCATTGATATTATTCCACACTTTCAATTTACTGTAAATCAAATGTAATTTCAGGCTACAGTTTATCATATAATTGTTATACATTCATGAGATAAAAGTAAATTCTGTATTCGGAGGAAAGCATATGAAGATATTGTTCAGTGAATTGTGCGAAAAAGAAGTGATTAACTGTGCGGCGGCAAAAAGCCTCGGTTTTGCCTGCGACGCCGCCTTTGACGCCGAGTGCGGAAAAATACTGTATCTTCTCGTGAAACCGGACAACGGCATTATGTGTTTCAAAAAAAGCGAACCGATATGCGTTCCATGGGACAAAATAGAGCGTATAGGTGACGACTTTATCATAGTAAAAGAGGTATTCGGCTTGAATTTCGATTCCGCGCCGGAACATTGCTGTGACACCAAAAAAGACAGCGGTTTTAAACTGTTTTTCAGCAAATAAAAACGACTGCCGCCGAATACGACAGCAGTCGGAAGTATGGGGTTTACTTTTCTTCGGATTCTTTTGCGTTAATAAAATCGACAAGAATGTCAACGCATTTTTCAACGCCGACGGCGTCTGTCTTGAGGCTTATATCATATCTTGTGCCTTCGCCCCATGTCTCTCCGGTATAGTAACCGAAGTATGCGGCTCTCTTTTTATCGATCTTGCGTATCTCATTTTCGGCTTTCTCCGGGTCGAGACCGTAATACTTTACGGCACGTGCAATTCGTTTCTCTATGTCCGAATGAAGAAATGCGTTTATGACATTCTTCTGCTCACGGAGAACGTAGTCGGCGCATCTTCCGACTATTACGCACGGTCCTTCGGCGGCAATTTTCTTTATGACATCGGACTGAATTATATACACCTTGTCGCTGAGAGGCAAGCCGTATACGCCGGCAGTGCTTCCGAACATAGAGAGAGAATACAGAAGGCTGTGTGTTGTCGTCTGCTCGGCGTTCTCAAAAATCGACTCGGCATATCCGCTCTTTTTTGCAGCCATCGTTATAATTTTATTGTCGTAAAAGGGAACTCCAAGACGTTCCGCAAGCTTTTCAGCAACGAATCTTCCGCCGCTTCCGTATTGTCTGCTTATCGTAATAATGGATTTCATATACAGCACTCCTTTTATAAAAAAATGTATTTACTTTGCAAGCATCAGAATCCGTTTAATGTCTGATTCATTGTAATCAATATACCCGGGGAGACGTCTCTTTCCGTAGTTCGTGCATTTGGACGCCATTGCATCAAACACCGATTCGTCAATTTCAAGCTCGGAAAGTCTTACAGGCATTCCTATAGATTTAAAAAAATCTTCGGTACGCGAAATTCCGTCGAGAATAACGCTTTCACGCTCGCCGTTTTTGCCGCATCCCCATATTTGTACGGCATATCTGAAAAATCTGTCGGGATTGAATTTATAAGCAAATTTAAGCCACGCCGGGAAAACAACGGCAAGTCCTGCGCCATGAGCGACTCTGTCATACATACCACTTATCTCATGCTCGATTTGGTGAGAAATCATGTAGAAATTGCGTCCGGCGCTTGTAAGGCCCACGTGTGAAAGACTGCCTGTCCACATAAGCGAAGCGCGCGCTTCGTAATTATACGGATCATCTATCGCGATGCGCCCGTACTTTATCGCCGTTTTGATTATGCTTTCACATATCTCGTCAGTCGGCGACGCGACACCGGGCATAGTGAGATACCTTTCGAGCGTGTGCATCATTATGTCTACTATTCCGCAGGCCGTCTGATATTTCGATACGGTATATGTAAGCTCCGGATTCAGTATCGAAAAGAGAGGCGGAACAAACTTAAGACCGCGCTTATATCCGGTTTCGTCGTTTGTTATGACGCAATTGGTACTCGTTTCGCTTCCTGCCGCAGAAATCGTCAGAACCGCCGCAACCGGAAGAGCGGACATTGGCTTTACATCGGGGTTGTCGTGAAAGTCCCAAAAGTCAAAGTCAACAACGGCCGCCATTGCAATAGCTTTTGCGGAATCTATAACACTGCCCCCGCCGACAGCGAGAATGAGGTCCGTATTTTTCTCCTTGCACAGCTTCGCACCGACACGCACAAGTGAGAGCTTGGGGTTCGGTTCAACTCCTCCGAGCTCTGTGAAGTTTATATTTTCAGCTCTCAAGCAGGCACATATTTCGTCATACAGTCCGTTTTTCTTAATGCTTCCCGAACCGTAATGAAGG
>CAKSUT010000006.1 GCA_934502885.1 uncultured Eubacteriales bacterium
TCGCCCATTTCTCGTCTAATACTCATACAATGAACCTCCGCAAGTAAAAAAATAGAAGAGCCGCAAGGTTATTCCTTGCGGCTCTCTTGCGGTCAAAACCGCGATTTTGGTCGGAATGACAGGGTTCGAACCTGCGACATCGTGGTCCCAAACCACGCGCGCTACCAACTGCGCTACATCCCGTTTATGTAACGGGATAAGTATACCACAACGGCAGGCGGTTGTCAATGAGTTTCCCACAAAGTTTACATTTTGCCGCCGCGAAATGTTAAATCACCGCGGCAGGGTGTATATTTTCGCTCGCTTCTACTCCCCCACGCTCACCGACGCCTCGAACACACCGTCCGAGAAGCTATAAACCGCCGCACCGCCGTGCCTTTCGGCGACCTCACGCACGATTGTCAGCCCGAGTCCGTGTTCGCCGTCCTTGGCGTGTTTCTTTGTTGTTGAAAAATCCTCTTTCGGCGGCAGACTGCCGTTGCGCACGTTCACGATTAACTGCCCTGCCCTCGGGAAGACGGAGACACTGACAAAACGCTTATCCTCACCGTCAACCTCAGACGCACCTCTTATTGCGTTGTCGATGAGGTTCGACAAAATCGTGCAAAGGTCGATGCTCGAAATTGTGAGGCTGTCGAGGTCTGCTATCTTGAACTCGATCTTTACGCCGACCTTATCCGCCTGTGCTTTTTCGTTGAAAAGAAGTGCGTCAACAGCGGCGTTTGAGCAGAAAGTTATGCCTCGGTGGCTCTCAATCTGCTTCGTGAGGTCGTCGATGTAGGCGTCACGCTCCGCTTCGTCCTTTATGCCTTTAATGGTGCTGACGTGGTTGTAGTAGTCGTGGCGAAGCTTGCGGTATTGTTCATACTGCAACTGCAAACGTTTGAAATGCTCGTCCGAGAGCTTCATATGCGCCTCTATCTGCTCAGCTCTTGCCGTCTCCGCGGCACTTGCCTTGACGAGTCTTACCAGTGCTATTCCGAAGCCGACCGATACGCCGATGACGGCGAGAAACAGGAGCATTATCGGCGTGGCGTTCAGGCGGTAGTCCCACAGAATTGCGTAAATGATAAATAGCAAGAGAAGCTGAATGAGACCGTACATAACGATAAAACGGGACGATTTTTTCTCCAAGGTATCGCTTTTCCGTTTGAGAAATTGGACGTAAGCGAGGAAAAAAATCGGCAGTAAAACCGAATACACAAGCAAAAGTCCGTTTCCGAGGAAGTCGTGCGTTTGGTAATAATCGCCGTTTATAATCGAGGTGAACACAAAAGCAATGACGCTTTCGGTTATCCCCACAATCGCAACCATTCCGACGTATGTACAAAACTTTTTCCAGAACGGCTCTTTAAACAAGAGTGCAAGAAAGACAAGCGAAACCACCCACTCAAGGGGTGTGCGCAGAACCATGTTTTCAAACAAAAAGTAGTGCTTCGCCGCCGATAAAGCCATTTTCAACGCATACAGAAAAACAGTCAGTTTTTTGCTGTATCGGGGAGTAAAAAGCGAAAAAAACACATACGCCTCCAGAAGCATATATATTCCGCCGCCGAATATCAAACCGGTAATTCTGTCCATAAATTTTCCTTTCCGGCCTTACAAATAAAATGCTCCGATCCTTGCTTTGCGTAGACCGGAGCTTATTTTCAGACTTTGAGCGTCCTTTCGGAGCAGATCAGAGCCTCTCTATTGCGGAAACGACGGCGTCAAGTGCCGTTACATCCGCTTTCTCGATGCTTCCCGTATCCTCAAGCTCTGCGACAGCGGGATCAATCGGAAGCTTTGCGACGGCGTCTATACCGTACTCCTTCGCCATTTCGGCGACGGTCGATTTTCCGAAAATCTCGAGAGTCTTGCCGCAGTCGGGACATTTGAGGTAGCTCATATTCTCGACAAGTCCGAGAACGGGAATGCTCATCTTCTCCGCCATCTTGACTGCCTTTTTGACGACCATGGAAACAAGCTTCTGAGGCGTGGTGACGATAACCGTACCGTCAATCGGAAGCGACTGGAACACCGTCAGAGGAACGTCTCCCGTTCCGGGAGGCATATCGACAAACATATAGTCAACCTCGTTCCAGAGAGCCTCCTGCCAGAACTGCTTTACCGCACCGGCAATGAGCGCGCCTCGCCATATAACGGGGTCGTCCTCGTTGGGGAGCATCATGTTTGCAGAAAGAATGCTCACGCCGCCGCAGGACATCTCAGGGAGCATGAGTCCCGTTTCGTCGGCTCTCACCTTGCCGGTAATGCCGAATGCCTTCGGAATAGAAGGTCCCGTGATATCGGCGTCGAGAATCGCCGTGTTGTAGCCCTTTCTCGCCATTGCGACCGCAAGAAGTGAGGTGACCGTGGATTTTCCGACGCCCCCCTTGCCGCTTGCGACTGCGATAACGTGCTTTACGCTCGACAGCTCATGCAGAGGCGCAAGGAAGCTCTCCTTGTCCTTGGACGCACAGTTTGACGAGCAGGTACTGCAATTATGAGTACAGTTTTCCGCCATTATATTCAAGTCCTTTCATCTTTTGTAGATTATTATGCTGTAGGAGGGCATTGTAAAATCCTCGCCGACCTTATTTCCCGTGAGAATATCGACGTATTTTTCGCCGCCGTCGATATGCACTTTCTTTTCGTCCTCGGTCATATTCATGACAAAGACATACTCGCTCTTTTCGTCGGCACGGAAAGTTGCCTCGACTCCCTCGGGAAGTCCCTCGAGTGTGCGGGACACGCCTGCTTCGGCGATAATGCCGTCGTAAATTCTGCGAAGCTCCTTCTCGGGAAGCTCTGCCGCTATGTAGTATGCACGACCCTTGCCGTACTCATTCACGGTGACGGCAGGCATACCGGCATAAAATTCCGTCGTGTACCGTGCAATCGCCTTTGCGCCCTCGAGATGTACAAGCTCGGCAAAGGTGGAGGCTTCCGTATTGTCCGTGAGTCCTATGTTGTTGTCAAGATACTCCACGCCGACTCTGTCGTTCGGGTAAAGTGCGTCGCATTCCTCGTTCCATATACCGAACACCTTCTTCAGCTCATCAGCCGGAAGTCCCTCCATATAGTGAAGTCCCGTGTCTCCGACGTATGCCGAAAGATAGGTCATAACGACCGTACCGCCGTTTACGACGAACTTTTCAAGCTTCGCAACGGTGTCTTTCTTCATGAGATAGAGCATGGGAACAACGATAAGCTTGTAACTCGAAAAATCGTCGGCGACGGGGAGAACGTCGACATTCACGCTTCCCTTGGTGAACATACCGTAGTGAGTGAAGAGGGTTTCGACGTAGCGGTCGTTCTTCTTAATGTTATTGTAGCCCTGCTTCACGTCGAGCATATTTCTGTTGTCGATATCGTAAAGCACTGCGACCTCACTCGGCGTACAGGTACCTACTATATCGTCAAGCTTTGCGAGAGCTTCTCCGACCGACACGACATCGTGAAAGACTCTTGTTTTGAGGTTAAGCTCGTGACCGACGTGGTCTATAACCGCACCGTGGAGCATTTCGGACGCACCTCTCGACTTTCTGAGCTGGAAGTACTGAACCGAATCCGCACCGTGAGCAACTCCGTGGAGCGACGAGAGAAGATGAAGTCCGGGGCGCTTGAGCTTGTTTATGCTCTTCCAGTTTACGGCACTCGGGGTTGACTCCATCACAAGGAAGGGCTTCTTCCGGAGCGTGCGGAAAAAGTCATGATTGAATGCGGCTCTCGTGAACGCCTTTGTGTCGTCCCTGCCGTTTGCGCCGAACTCGGGGTAGTTGTCCCACGACATAACGTCGAGCTTGTCACGCATTTCGGCGTAATCGAGTCCCTGATACATATCCATGTAGTTTGCGGTGACGGGGACATCGGGAGTAATCGACTTTACGGTGTCGAACTCCATATTCATATATTCGTTTGTCTTAAAGGTAACGAATCTGTGCCAGTCGAGGTCAAGACCGTGAATTGCCATTTCTCCTATGGGACTCGGAGGGTCAATCTGCTCAAAGCTTGTGAACGCATGACTCCAGAACCGGGTCCACCATGCGGTGTTGAGAGCGTTTATATCACCGCGGTATCTTTCGCGAAGCCAGCTTCTGAACGCCGCCTTGCAGTTATCGCAGAAGCATTCGCCGCCGTACTCGTTGTTAAGATGCCACATCATGAGTCCGGGGTGATCCTTGTATCTCTCGGCGAGCTTTGTGATAATACCCTTGGAAAGCTCGCGATACTTGAGAGAGGTGTAGCAGTGGTTGTGACGTCTGCCGTGTGTCGCCTTGACTCCGCAGTTGTCGGTTCTCATCGCCTCGGGGTACTTTGCGTCAAGCCATGCGGGTCTTGCGCCTGTGGGCGTTGCGAGAATCGTGTATATGCCGTTCTCATAGAGAGTGTCAAGCGTCTTGTCGAGCCACTCGAAATTGTACACGCCCTCCTCGGGTTCAACCGATGCCCAGCCGAATATGCAGACCGAAGCGCTGTTGATGCCGGCGACACGGAAAACCTTTGCGTCCTTGGGAAGAACGTCGGGATCAATCGGAAGCCACTGGTCGGGATTATAGTCGCCGCCGTGGATCATGTGCGGAATCTTTGCGGAGATCGGGGCAAACTTTTTTCTGTCGTCTCTGTTGTACATAGTGGTGTAATCCTTTCTCAGATTTTCGCTATATCGCGGCAGGCAACGAGGTTCGTTCCCACCTCAATGAAATCCTTTATCAGCACGTCGCCGCACTTCACGGGAGCGTCCGCGGCATATGCGTCGGCTTTCTTCATTGCCTCGAAAAGCATATTTTTCGGTATCGGCTTTGAGGTTTTTACCGGCACAAGGGGCATTTCACCACCATTGACGCGAACCGTCGTCGTAAGCGTTCTCGACGGAGCGACTATTTCGTTTCTCGCGTATGCGTCTCCTCTTTTGCAGGTGTTTCCCGTGACCGATTTTACCTCTGTTCCCTCGTAATCGACCGTAATTTCACAGCCGACGG
This sequence comes from uncultured Eubacteriales bacterium, assembly GCA_934502885.1. GTDB lineage: Bacteria > Bacillota > Clostridia > Oscillospirales > CAG-382 > CAKSUT01. The sequence continues at coordinate 4,965 of CAKSUT010000006.1, forward strand.
GACATACGACGCAGGTAAGAGTTTTCTTCATGCTACATTCCCCCTCACTTTTCGCTTATCGAAAAGACAAGCTCGCCGTTCTTTTTCGCCGTTTCGACCGCTTTTTCGTCAAGCGTGAGATGCTCCATTTCACCGGGAGCGAGTCTCGGCTTCTTCTTGCGGTAGATTACCTCGCCTCCGGAGCGCACCTCAATGTATGCGTTTCTGATGACACTTCCGACTCTGAAGAAGAACTCCGTATCTGTTGCGAGAGCTTCCTCGGATACCTTTTGAGGAACGATGTATCTCACGCCGTTCTCACCGGAGGTCTTTATCTCTTTGCCGCCGGTTTTGAGCTTTCCATCAACGTAAAGCGCCGCCGACTTTCCGGCAAGCTCGCTTTCGCCCGAAACGAAGTCTACAAGGTCGTGAACGTGGAGCACGTTTCCGCAGGCGAATATGCCGGGGACGCTTGTTTCACGGTAATTGTTTACTACAGCGCCGCTTGTCACGCGGTCCATCTCGATGCCTGCCATTTCGGTAAGCTCGTTTTCCGGGATGAGTCCGACCGAGAGAAGAAGCGTATCGCAGGGAATATACTCCTCAGTCTCGGCAATAGGCTTCAGATGTTCGTCCACCTTGGCTATCGTCACGCCCTCGACTCTCTTTTTGCCGTGAATCTTCACAACTGTGTGGGAGAGCTTGAGCGGAATGCCGAAGTCGTCGAGACACTGCGCAATGTTTCTCGCAAGTCCGCTCGAATACGGCATAAGCTCGCACACGGCTTTAACCGACGCCCCCTCGAGGGTCATGCGGCGTGCCATGATAAGTCCGATATCGCCCGAACCGAGGATAACCACCTCACGACCCGGCATATATCCCTCAATGTTGATAAATCTCTGCGCAGTCCCGGCAGTATACACTCCGGCAGGTCTTGTACCGGGGGTGTTGAGTGCTCCTCTCGGTCTTTCACGGCAGCCCATTGCAAGTATCACCGCTTCCGCACGGAGCTTCACAAGACCGTCGCGCGGTGAAACGTAGGTCACGGTCTTATCACGCCCGACAGACAGTGTCATAGCGTCGGTGACATAGGGAATACCGGCGTCCTTTACCTTGTTTATATATCTGAGCGCATACTCGGGACCCGAAAGCTCTTCTCCGAACATATGCAGGCCGAAGCCGGCGTGTATGCACTGATTGAGTATGCCTCCGAGATAGGAATCACGCTCGATTATGAGTATATCAGACGGCTTCACGCCGCCCTCGACCGCGCCGAGAGCCGCAGCAAGTCCGGCAGGTCCGCCGCCTATTATCGCTATTTTTACGTTCTTTTCGGCAGCTTCGCAGTTTTTCATGTCAATTGCCCTCCTTCGTCTTGCCGACAAGAAGGTCTGAGCCTTTGCCGTCCTTTGTTATTTCCGTGAGCGGCACGCCGAGTTCACGCGAAAGTATCTCCGCCACTCTCGGCATACAGAAGCCGCCCTGACATCTTCCGAGTCCGGCTCTTGCGCGTCTCTTTACTCCGTCAACCGTCTTTGCGCCCATGGGACGGCGTATTGCGTCGATTATCTCACCCTCCGTCACAGTCTCGCAGCGGCAGATTATCTTTGCGTAGGAGGGATTTTCCTTTATGAGAGCAGCTCTTTCTTCGTCGTTCATCTCACGGAAGCGCACCACTCTCTGCCTTGTCGGACAGAAGCTTTCGTTCTTTTCGAGGCGAAGTCCCATTTCCGAGAGAAGCTCTGCCGCATATTCGGCAGTTGCCGGAGACGAGGCAAGTCCCGGTGACTCGATACCGGCAAGATGAAGCACGCCTTTCATGTGAGACGACTTCTTTATTACAAAGTCTCTGCCTGCGGGAGTGGGACGCACTCCTGCAAACGAGGTTATCGTCTTTCTCGACGGAAGCGGAAGCGACACAAGTCTTGCGCCATTTTTCGCTATATCGGCAAGTCCCTCGGCGGTTGTTGCGGTGTCCTCTTTGTCGGTGCGCTCGGCGTTAGGTCCGACGAGAGTGTTTCGGTCAACCGTCGGTGCGACGAGAACTCCTTTGCCCTCCTTTGTGGGAGCGGAGAAGAGAACGGTGCGCACAAAGCCGTCGCAGCTCTTGTCGTAGAGCATATATTCGCCCTTTCGGGGAATTATCTCGAAATCGCAGTCACCGGTGAGCTTTGCGATAGCGTCGGAGTAGAGTCCGGCGGCGTTGACAACGTATCTTGCATAAACCGTCTCTTTTCCGTCGGAGACCTCATAATATCCGTCTTTTTCGGTTATCGACGAAACCTCGAAGCCGAATTTTACGTCCGCACCGTTCTGCACGGCGTTCTCGGCGGCGGCTATGGTCAGCTCATACGGACATACTATACCTGCCGTCGGAGCGTAGAGAGCGGCACGTGCGTTTTCGGAGAGGTGAGGCTCTATTTTGCGCATTTCCTCGCCCGACACTATCTTCATTCCCTTTACGCCGTTTGCGACGCCTCTTTTGTACAGGGTGTCAAGCGCCTTATCGTCCTCCTCGGAAAACGACACGACAAGCGAGCCTGTGTTCTTATAGTGAACGTCAAGCTCACGGCAGACCTCGGGCATCATCTCACAGCCTCTCACATTGAGTTTTGCCTTGAGAGTCCCGTTTTCGGCGTCAAAGCCGGCGTGTACTATTGCGGAATTTGCCTTCGAGCTTCCGGCACAGGCATCGTCCGCCTTTTCGAGAATACAGACAGAAAGCTTATACTTCGTCAGTTCTCTCGCCGTCATCGACCCGGTAACTCCGGCACCGACAATAACTACGTCATAAATCATAACTTTTCTCCAATCGTCTTTTTACGCATTTCCGAAGCCTTGCGGCAGAAGTCTCGCCGAACTACGCTTTTTACGTCAGTTTCTGAGACTGTGTATGGGGGCCGGCATTCTTCCGCCTCTGGAGATGAACCTCTCCGGTGAAAATTCATTTACGGGGATAATCGGAGCATAGCCGAGAAGTCCGCCGAATTCAACCTTGTCGCCGACCTTTTTGCCGTATGCCGGGATAAGCCTTGCAGCGGTTGTCTTGCCGTTTATCATGCCTATTGCCGCTTCGTCGGCTATCATTGCGGATATTGTCTCGGCGGTCGTGTCGCCGGGGATCGCTATCATGTCAAGACCGACCGAGCATACCGAGGTCATCGCCTCGAGCTTCTCTATCGTGAGAGCTCCCGCGGTAACTGCGTCTATCATGCCCTGATCCTCGGAAACCGGGATAAATGCGCCGGAAAGTCCGCCGACGTGCGAGGACGCCATTGCGCCGCCCTTTTTAACTGCGTCGTTGAGCATTGCGAGAGCCGCCGTCGTTCCGGGTGCGCCGCACTTTTCAAGTCCCATCGCTTCGAGAATGTGAGCGACCGAGTCGCCTATCGCAGGCGTAGGCGCAAGCGAGAGGTCAACGATACCGAAAGGCGTGTCGAGTCTTCTCGACGCCTCGCAGGCGACAAGCTGACCCATACGAGTTACCTTGAACGCCGTTTTCTTTATTATGTCCGCAAGCTCGGAGAAATTGCAGTCTCCGGCACGTTCAACGGCACTTCTTACAACGCCGGGACCGGAAACGCCGACGTTTATCACGCAGTCGGGTTCGCCGACGCCGTGGAATGCGCCTGCCATGAAGGGGTTGTCCTCGGGAACGTTTGCGAACACAACGAACTTCGCACAGCCGATAGAGTAGGCGTCTCTTGTGCGATAGGCGAGTTCCTTGACAATTCTGCCGCATCTGAGAACGGCGTCCATGTTAATACCGGAGCGTGTCGTTCCGACGTTTACAGAGGAGCAGACTCTCTCTGTCTCGGAAAGAGCTTCGGGAATAGCATCCATGAGAAAGTTATCCGCCGGAGTTGCGCCCTTTTGCACGAGTGCGGAAAATCCGCCGATAAAATTTATGCCGAGAGTGTGTGCCGCTCTGTCGAGAGTCTTTGCGATGCTGACGTAATCCTCGGCGCTGCGGCTTCCTCCCACAAGAGCAATCGGAGTTACCGAAACACGCTTGTTGACTATCGGAATGCCGTATTCCTTCTCTATGTCCTCACCGACCGAAACAAGGCGTTCGGCTTTCTTTGTAATCTTGTCGTAGATTCTGTCGCAGAGCGTTTTGTTGTCCTGCGAATAGGGAGCGCAGTCGAGAAGAGAGATTCCCATGGTTATGGTTCTCACGTCGAGGTGCTCCTCGTGTATCATGTTTATCGTTTCGAGTATATCGGAAATATTAAGCATAAGTATTCTCCTTGCCGCAAATCGTTATATTCTGTGCATGGAATTGAATATTTCCTCATGCATTGCCTGTATGGACAGAGCGTTTTCACGTCCGAGATTTTCGAGAATATCGACAAATTCGGAGAACTTTATGGTAAGGGAGTCAATTTCGACAAGCATAATCATTGCGAAGTACTCCTTGAGTACGGACTGTGAAATGTCGATGATGTTTACTCCGTATTCGGCGCACTTTCCGCTCACCTTCGCTATTATTCCCTGTGTGTCTTTTCCCGTTACAGTTATTACCGCTTTCATTTGTTTTACCGTTCCTTTCATTATATATTACGCAGTTATACGGCTGTCTGTCAGTATACCATATTCCTTTGAAGATTTATAGGCAAATATATTAAGCATTGTTAATTTTTAGATTATTCGGAAAAATTGATGTTTTGGCGGAAAAAAGTGCAAATCTTTCACTTCCCACACTCACAAAGGAACTCATTCACCGCAAAATTTAAGCTCTGCGGCTCTTTGTACGGCAGAAAGTGGTCGCCCTCGAGGAACAAAAGCTTCGCCCGGGTAGCCGAAAAAGAGCAGTCCGAACCCGATTTTGAGAGGCTGATTTCCGCCTTAGCATCGTTAAAAATATCGTTAATACGTATAGTATTTCCGGTAGCGCAAGCGTTACCTACAGTTTTCGCCTTGTGCAAACAAAAATCGGCTCTCTCAAAATTCTTCGACCCGCAAAGAGCAGAATTACGAGCAGATTTTGGTGCGGAGGATGTGGGAATGCTATACGCCTTCCGAAGACGACAAGCCGAAAGATGCCGGAATTATGCCTTTTCGGGCGAGTTCGGACTGCTCTTTTTCGGCTATGCTTTTTGCGATAAGCTCGGTGTGTTCCCTCTTTATCATGTCGTGAGTGCCTGCGACAACGAGAGTCGGCGCACTTATTTTCGCAAGCTCCGACGGCGCAATGTGCGGTTCCGTCACCATTATATTAAGCATTGTTAATTTTTAGATTATTCGGAAAAATTGATGTTTTGGCGAAAAAAAGTGCAAATCTTTCACTTTGCGCACTCACAAAGGAACTCATTCACCGCAAAATTTAAGCTCTGCGGCTCTTTGTACGGCAGAAAGTGGTCGCCCTCGAGGAACAAAAGCTTCGCTCCGGGGATGCTTTTTGCGATAAGCTCCGTGTGTTCCTTCTTTATCATGTCGTGAGTTCCCGCAACAACGAGAGTCGGCGCACTTATCTCCGCAAGCTCCGACGGCGCAATGTGCGGTTCGGTGACCATAAGTCCCAGCATCTCGGCATTTGCCGCCGCCTTTTCGGAAAAGTGCGAGAAGAAGCGTGCGATTTTGTATCCTGTCTCAATCGGAATCTGTGCCGACGGCTTTACTCCGCATGCGTCGAGGTTTCCGCCGACAAGTATGAGCGACTTTACCCTCTCGGGATATTTGAGCGCAAATCTCATTGCAATGTTCGCTCCGTCGGAAAAGCCGAGAACGGCGGCACTGTCAACGCCTACATCGCCGAAAAACTCCGCAAGGTCGTCGGCGAAGGTTTCAATCGTAAAGGGGGCATTCCCTCTCGGGGAGTCTCCGTGTCCTCTCGTATCGGGGGCGATGACTCTGTACTTATCCGAAAAATACTCCGTCTGCGCCGCAAAGCACCTGCCGTTTTCACCGTTTCCGTGAAGCAGCACAAGCGGCTCTCCCGCACCTTTTTCCGTATATGCAAGCTTTATGCGCATTTTGCAGAACCTCTCTTTCCGTATACGATTATAGCGGACATATATTAAGATTTCAACCCATCCGTTTCCGAATAATGCGAAACCGTCGCTCTGCGGCAAAAAAATATTTACATTATCGATACGAAATGCACTTTATTTTTATCCGTTATAAATGTATAATTATACAATAAAAGGTACATATGTTGCATATATCGAAAAACACACAGGTTATTTATACGAAAAACGACAGCACGAAAGGACAGGGGTCACATATATGTCGGACAAGCTTTATCTCATACTCGAGGACGGCACGGTATTCTGTGGAAATGGGTTCGGACATGCCGCAGATGAAGATATTTACGGCGAGGTCGTATTCACGACGAGCATGGAGGGTTACATCGAAACGCTCACCGACCCGAGCTACACGGGTCAGATTGTGTGCCAGACATTTCCGCTTATCGGCAACTACGGCGTAATATCGGGGGATTTCGAGAGCAGAGGTGTGGGACTTTCGGCGTACATAGTAAAAGAAGCGTGCGAAGAGCCGTCGAATTTCAGATGCGAAAAAACTCTCTCCGCTTATCTTTCCGAAAACGGATTCGTCGGTCTTTCCGGGATAGATACACGTTCGCTCACAAAGCGCGTGCGCGAACACGGAGTCATGAACGGCGTAATTACGAAGTGCGGCGAAGTGACGGAGGCGGTACTCGAAAAGATAAAGGCGTACAAATGCGAAAATCCCGTCGCAAAGGTGACCTGCCGTAGTGCGCACACCGTGACTCCCGACGGAAAAGCGGCGTACAAAATCGCTCTCTTCGACTTCGGCAAAAAGGAGAATATGCTCCGTGAGCTGACAAAGAGGGGGTGCGAGGTAAAGGTATTCCCCTCGGACACGACCGCAGACGAAATACTCGCATACTCTCCCGACGGCGTGCTTCTCTCGAACGGTCCCGGCGACCCCAAGGACAACGCCGGTGTAATAGCCGAGGTAGGACGTCTTACGGAGAAAAAGATACCGATATTCGGAATATGTCTCGGTCATCAGCTTCTCGCACTTTCGCAGGGAGCGGACACGGTGAAGTTAAAGTACGGTCACAGAGGCGCAAACCAGCCGGCGAAATACTCAAAGGACGGCAGAACCTACATCACAAGCCAGAATCACGGTTACGCCGTACTTTCGGCAACGCTTCCCGAAGGCGCGTCGGAGCTTTTCGTAAACGCAAACGACGGCACCTGCGAGGGTGCGGAATACCCGTACATCAACGCTTTTTCGGTGCAGTTTCACCCCGAGGCGTGCGCAGGTCCTCACGACACCGAGTTTCTGTTCGACAAATTTTTGGAGCTTTGCAAGGAGGTAAAGGTCAATGCCGCTCAATAAAAATCTCAAAAAGGTAATGGTTATAGGCTCAGGGCCTATCGTGATAGGTCAGGCGGCGGAATTTGACTACGCCGGAACTCAGGCTTGCCGCGCTCTCAAGGAGGCGGGACTCGAGGTAGTACTCGTAAACTCCAACCCGGCAACGATAATGACAGACAACCACATGGCGGACAAAATATACATAGAGGCTCTGAACCTTGAAACGGTAAAACGCATTATCGAAAAGGAAAAGCCGGACAGCCTTCTCTCGACCCTCGGCGGTCAGACGGGACTTACTCTCTCGATGCAGCTTGCGAAGGAGGGCTTTCTTGCTTCTCACGGAGTGACGCTTCTCGGCGCAAATCCCGAGACGATAGACAAAGCCGAGGACAGAAAGCTCTTCAAGGAGACAATGGAGAAAATAGGCGAGCCGTGCATTCCGTCGGAGATAGTGACCGACGTTGAAAGCGCACTCACATTTGCGCACAAGATAGGCTACCCCGTGATTATCCGTCCGGCGTTCACCCTCGGCGGCACGGGCGGCGGAATTGTATCGAACGACAGCGAACTTCGCGAAATATGCGGCAACGGACTGAGGCTTTCGCCGATAACGCAGGTGCTTGTAGAGAAGTGTATATCCGGCTGGAAAGAAATAGAATTTGAAGTGATGCGCGACTCTCTCGGCAACGTCATCACCGTCTGCTCCATGGAGAACTTCGACCCCGTCGGCATACACACGGGCGACAGCATAGTCGCCGCTCCGGCGCTCACGCTCTCTGACAAAGAATACCAGATGCTGCGCAGTGCCGCACTGAACATAATCTCCGAGCTTAAGGTCGAGGGCGGCTGCAACTGCCAGTTTGCGCTCAAGCCCGACAGCTTCGACTATGCCGTAATCGAGGTAAATCCCCGTGTATCGCGTTCGTCGGCACTTGCGTCGAAAGCGACGGGATATCCGATAGCAAAGGTTGCGGCGAAGATTGCCATAGGCTACACTCTCGACGAAATAAAGAACGACGTCACCGGAAAGACCTGTGCGTGCTTCGAGCCGGCTCTCGACTACGTTGTGGTGAAGTTCCCGAAGTGGCCTTTTGACAAGTTCGTCTACGCAAAGCGCACCCTCGGCACGCAGATGAAAGCGACCGGCGAGGTAATGGCGATAGGCGGAAGCTTCGAGGAAGCACTCATGAAAGCGGTAAGAGGAGCGGAGCTCTCTCTCGAAACGCCGACGGTAAAGGCATTCGCCGGCATAAGCACCGACGAAATAATGAAGCACATCGGAGAATGCACCGACGAACGTCTTTTCTTTATATATGAGGCGATGAAGCGTGAGGTTTCTCTCGAAAAGATTCACGAAATCACAAAGATTGATATGTGGTTTCTGCACAAGGTAAAGAAGCTCTGTGACTTTGAGAAAAGTCTCATCAATGCGGAGATATCCGACGAAAAGTACCTTGCGGCAAAGAAAATGGGCTTCCTCGACAAGACGATAGAGTCCCTCTCGGGAAAGCCGCTTAAAAAGAAACTCTATGCGTCATACAAGACGGTTGACACCTGCGCCGCGGAATTTTCGGCAGAGACGCCCTACTTCTACTCGACCTACGACAGCTCGGCCGACAGCACGGAAAACGAAGCTAAGGCGTTTATCGAGTCGAAGAAAAAACGCAAAAAGACGGTCATCGTGTTCGGCTCGGGACCGATACGCATAGGTCAGGGCATTGAGTTCGACTACGCCTGCGTTCACTGTGTGTGGTCGCTCAAGAAGCTCGGATACGAGGTAGTTATCGTAAACAACAACCCAGAGACCGTCTCCACCGACTTCGACACCGCCGACAGGCTTTATTTTGAGCCGCTGAACATCGAGGACGTCATGAGCATAATCAACACCGAGAAGCCTTACGGAGCCGTGGTTGCGTTCGGAGGTCAGACGGCGATAAAGCTCACTGCAAAGCTTGCGGCGGCAGGCGTAAAGATACTCGGAACGTCAGCGGACAGCATCGACGCCGCGGAAGACAGAAAGCGTTTCGACGCACTTCTTGAAAAGCTCGAGATAAAGCGTCCCGAGGGTCGCACGGTATTCACCGAGGACGAAGCGGTAAGGGTTGCGAAAGAGATAGGCTACCCCGTGCTTATCCGTCCGTCGTACGTTCTCGGCGGTCAGAACATGATAATCGCTTTCACGGAGGACGACATACACGAGTACATGAAGATAGTCCTCACGCACACGGAGAAAAATCCGATACTCATAGACAAATACCTCTCCGGCACGGAGCTTGAGGTAGACGCGATATGCGACGGACACGACATTCTAATTCCCGGTATAATGGAGCATATAGAGCGTGCCGGAATACACTCCGGCGACTCGATTGCGGTATACCCGGCGTGGAACGTGAGCGACGCCATGAAAGAGCGTATAATCGACTGCTCACGCCGCCTTGCGCTGAGTCTCTGCACGAAGGGTCTTATCAACATTCAGTATCTCATCTACAACGACGAGCTTTACGTAATCGAGGTGAATCCCCGTTCGTCGAGAACCGTTCCCTACATCAGCAAGGTGACGTACGTTCCCATGGTTGACCTTGCGGTGCAGGTGAGCGTCGGAAACGAGTCCGCCCCCGAAAAGACAGCCTCTCTCGCCGACCTCGGCTACGGCACGGGACTTTACAAGACCTCACCCTACTACTGTGCGAAGGTGCCGGTATTCTCGTTTGCGAAGCTTCTCGACGTCGATAATCAGTTGGGACCCGAGATGAAGTCCACGGGCGAGGTTCTCGGCATTGCGAACACTCTCGAGGAGGCTCTCTACAAAGGCATATCGGCGGCAGGCTACAAGCTCAAAAAGAGCGGCGGCGTGCTGTTCACGGTGCGTGACATAGACAAGGACGAAATGGCGGACGTTGCGGCGAAGTTCCACCGTCTCGGCTTCAAGCTTTACGCAACTCCCGGCACGGCGGCACGCTTTGCGGCGTCGGAGCTTCCGGTGACGGTATGCGGAAAGACCGGCGACACCGCTCACAAAAGCGAGTCCGAGCTTATCGACGAGGGAGTTATCGACTATGTTGTGTCAACGTCGTCGAAGGGAAGAAATCCCACGAAGGAGAGCGTTCGTCTGCGCAGAAAGGCGATAGAGCGCAGTATTCCCTGCCTCACGTCGGTTGACACGGCAAACGCTCTCGCAGACAGTCTTCTCTCGCGCTATTCGTCGTCGTCGGTCGAGATAGTTGACATAAACCACATGAGAAGCGAAAAGCTCCGCCGCTGTTTCACCAAGATGACCGACTGTGCGAACGACTACATCTATTTTGACGTTTCGGGTCTTCCCATCGACAACCCCGAGGGACTTTCGGTGCGTCTTTCCGACCGTCACAACGGCATAGGCGGCGACGGTGTTGTTCTCATAGGCAAATCCGAGACGGCAGACGCCGCAATGCGTATGTTCAACAAGGACGGCAGTGAGGGCAAAATGGCAGGCAATGCGATACGCTGTGTTGCGAAGTATCTTTACGACAACGGCATTGTGACGAAAACCGACATGACGGTCGAGACGGCGAGCGGCATTAAGAATCTGCACCTCACTCTCCGCAACGGCAAAACCGCAACGGTGCGCGTTGACATGGGCAAGGTATCGTTCAAGCCGTCGGAAATACCGGTAAACCTCAAGGGTGACGAGGTCGTCGGCGAGAAAATAAGCGTTGGCGGCTACGACTGCGAGATAACCTGCGTATCGGTCGGCAACCCTCATGCGGTAATCTTCTTCGGCGAAAACGAGAGCGTTGAGAAGTTCGACGTATGCGGCAAGGGCAGTGCGATAGAGAATTACACCGACATTTTCCCCGAGAGGACGAATGTTGAGTTTTGCCGGGTGATAAACGAAAAAACGCTCCTTTTGCGTGTTTGGGAGCGCGGAAACGGCGAGACTCTTGCCTGCGGAACGGGTGCGTGCGCTGCGGCCGCCGCTGCGGTCAAGAGAGGCTTCTGCCCCTGCGACACCGACATATCGGTTCATCTGCCGGGCGGCAAGCTCACTGTGAAATGCGCCTGCAACGGCACGATCTACCTCACCGGAAGTCCCGAGACTTTGTTCACGGGCGAGGTTGAGATATAAAAGCGCATTTACGCACATACATACGGAACCGGCTCGTGGGGGTCGGTTCTTTTTTGCATCTTGATAAATATTTATTTGCGCATTTGTTAATATTGTTTTGCACTTGTTGAATAAATCGCCCGAGTATGTTACAATGCTTGCAGGCATTAAAGAACTTATCCGGTACGGAATTTGATGAATGAGAGGTACTGCGAATGAAAAGAGAAACTGTCAGGACACACACACGAAGGATTATCACCGCCGCTTTATGCGTCATTCTCACGGCGGCAATGACTCTCGGAGGAAGCGCAAGTGCCGCAGAGGCTTTGCAGTGGGCGCTTGAGCCGACGTCGGGCTACAAAGCAATAAGCCACGCCGACGGAGACTTTTGGATCGTAGTCGATTATGCGGATAGGGTCGGACTTATTACGAGCGAGGGGAAAACCGTCGTTGAGTGTAGTGAGGCGGAGGAAAGCGTAAAGAATTACGAACAATGTGTGCAATGTGGTTACAACATGGATCTAATTGTTGGTAATTTTACGGTAATTAATGAAAGCTTGGTTTCAATCAAAAGAGGCACTAAGTATGGTGTTATTGACAGTGAACAAAATGTAATTATTCCGTTCGAGTATGACACTTACATAGAGCGTTATGATTTTGGTGAAAAAATGTTACTGAAAGCAAAAAAAGACGGCAAATATGGTTTTATCGACACACAGAATAAGGCAGTCTTTCCTTTCATTTACGATGATATATCCTATTTGCGAGTTTCTTATCAATATGATTTGTGCCTTCGCCACACAAGCTTTGACAATAATGCTTTCTCTATATGTATTGACGGAAAATACGGAGCAATGGATATTAACGGTAACATTGTCGTTTCTCCCGTGTATGCCTCTCTTGAAAGAATAAACCATTGCGATAAAAAATACTTTCTGGCATCGCAAAACGGAAAATATGGATTGCTTGACTATAACGGGAACGTGCTTACCGATATAATTTATGACCAGATTGACTACTATTTAAACTCATACGACTTTAAAACGACAATTAACGAACTAAATGGTGTAATCGACGCAAACGGAAAAACCATTCTGCAACCAAAGTATAAGGATATTGTAAATGACATTCAAAACGAAACGCATCGATATGCTGTAAGTCTTGACGGTACATATTACGGAATTGCTGACCGTTCCGGAAATTTGATCGTTCCTATTCAATATATGATGAAAATAGAAGCTGACAGGGGGTATTATTATGTTGTCGGGTCCAACAATAGCTACTATATAGTTATGAATTCTGCTGATTATAGATACAGAAAATTTGGATTAATCGACAAAAGCGGGAGGACTGTACTATCTCCGGAATATGCACACATTGATGTATTAGGAGAGAACGTAATAATTGCAACAAAAGACTTAATCAATGGCAACCATGAAACCGTCATAATTGACGCCAATGGGAATGCATTGGAAGATTTACGGCAATACGACTCAATTCGTGATTATAACGGCTTTTACTATTATGAAACCTGTAAATTTCTCATTACAAGTTCAAACAACAAATACGGTTTACTCAATGAATACGGAAATGTTATCCTTGATTGCAAGTATGACAGCATTGAAATAAAAAATGATTATATAATTGCAAAACTTAACGGAAAATACGGATTATTAAACTCAATAGGCTGGGAAATGTTGCCGTTCATATATGACTCAATATGGTTTAATAGTGATACAACTTTACGGCTATCAACAAACGGATATGTGGGAACCGTAGACATATACGGCAACATTATTGTACCTTATAAAAAGAGCAACGAAGTTTCACCGGGATTATTTCGTATAGAACAAAACGAAAAATATGGGATTATTGATGAAAACGGCAATACCGTTATTCCGGCAGTTTATTCTCAGGTTTGGGTACTCGACAATGGTCTTATTGAAGTAACAGATAAAGACAACTTTGGATTTTATGACTACTCCGGAAATGTTGTTCTTCCATGTATATACAAATATTATAGTTATTCTGTAACCGTCGGCAACAAAACCTACTATGTAATCTGTAACGAGAACAAACCCGGTAACATAGCAGATGTCATATACGATTCGACTAGTATTGCGGTTATTGAATGCAGATGTACCGTCTCCGAATACGACTATTATATATATTCCGCACACGATGAAGACTCCTACACCGACTTCGGCTTCACCGACGGCAACAGCATTGCGATTCTGCGGCTTTACGCCGGTGCAGGCTCTGTGATAAACAAGGTTCTCCACACCGACATTATGTGCAAGATAGGCGGCAAGGCGATACGGTCGTACAACATTGACGGAAACACGGCGATTGTTGCGGAGGATCTTCTGAACTACGGTTTCGGCGTAGCGTGGGACGGCGAGGCGAGGACGCTCTCTGTGACAAAGGGAAGCGGCGAGGCGGTCGGCATGGGCGACATTCCGAAAGATACCGCCGAGGTCGGCTCGTATGCTATGGACGTTTACGCAACCGACATCACGACCTACGTTGACGGCAAAAAGGTCAAGGGTTACAACATCGGCGGCTACACGATAATCTTCGTTGACGACCTCGCCGCATTCGGAAACGTGTCGTGGAACGGTGACGCAAGAGAGATTACGTTTGAGTTTGCGAAGTAATGCACGAAACCCGAACGGTAAACAAAAGCAAAAAAGTTGTCCGCACCCCCGAAAAAGAGGTGCGGATTTTTATACTGCGCATCAATTCAGTATATTCTGTATTATTTCGACGATAACCGGTCTCCTTTCGGAAAAAGCGCCGTAACCGAGAACGTGAGTGCCGAAATAAGCCGTGACGTTTCTCGTTCTGTCAACAAAGTAGTAGGCGCACGCCGCACCGCCCCAGCCGAAGTCCGGTCTTTTCGTGTCACCCTCGCACGGGCACTGCTGTCCGAGTCCGTAGCCTCGCTTGTCCTTTACCCAATACGACGGCATATCACGCTGTTCTTTGGTTATGCGGTTTGTCGCAAGAAGGTCCACCGTCTCTTTTTTTAGAAGCTTATACGTGCGGATTCCCTCGAGAAATTTTATGTAGTCGTCCACCGACGAAACGCAGCCTGCGCCGCCGCTCTCGTACTTCGTACCGATTCTGTAACCGTTGCTTTTCGGACACTCCTCAACTCTCTTTTCAGCCTCGTTGTATCTGTACTGGGTCACAATGCTGTCGATTGTCTCGGCGTCTGGGAGGAAAGTCGAATGCTCCATGTCGCAGACGTCGAAGATGTTTTTCTTAACATACTCGCCGAACCTCATTCCGGACACGACCTCTACAAGTGCGGCAAGGACGTCGTGGCAAAGGCTGTACTCCCAGCGGCAGCCCGGCTCAAAGAGAAGCGGTTCTTTCGCAAGGTACTTCATCGTCTCGACCGTCGGGCATTCGCCGTTCGTTTCCTCACGGCACTTTTTCAGCATGGGTGAATTGAGATCGTAGCTTAAGCCGGCGGTCATGGTGAAAAGGTTCTCGACGGTTATCTTTTTCTCTGACGGGACGACGCCGCTTTCGGTTCTCACCGTCATGTTGCGAAACTCCGGCATATATCGCCAAAGCTCGTCCTCAAGCTTTATCATTCCCTTTTCGTAAAGCTGAAGTGCGGCGGTGCAGGTGATGAGCTTGGAGCATGAATAAATATTGTAAAGCTCCTTGCCGCTCACGGTTTTTGTTTTTGCGGCGTTTGTAAATCCGTTTGCACGGCGGTAAACGCATTCACCGTTCTGCATAACAATGCAGTCGTAAAACGGTATTCCGTAATCTTCTATAAAACTGTCAAGTGTTTTTGTAAGCTCTTCAAACATGGTCTTTTCTCCCTTTCGGCGAACGCCTTTATTTCCTGACCATTTTATTACATTCCGCAAGCGTTATCAAGTGCCGAATTGTAACAATTCAAAGTCCGAACAAGGTTTTAAGCTCGGACATTCTCTCTTTCGTCGGCACGGCAAACCTTTCGCACTCCCTGCCGAGTTCACGGTACTTATGCTCACCCATGGCGTGGTACGGCAGAAGCTCGGTTTTGTGGGGGGGAAAGTGAGATAAAAAGTCACGTATGCGCTTCATTTCGTCATCATCATCGTTGACCGACGGGATAACCGGTATGCGAACCCACACATGAGCGTGAGCCCCAAAGAGCTTTGCGAGGTTATCAAGTATGCGCCCGTTCGGTACACCGGTGTACTTGCGGTGCTTTTCACTGTCGTACATTTTCACGTCATACAGGAAGAGGTCGGTGTACGGAAGCACTCTCTCGAAGCTCTTCCACGGAACGTCCCCTGCCGTATCAACAGCGGTATGTATACCGTTCCTGCGGCACTTTTTCAGCATCTCTTCAAGGAATTCCGCCTGAAGCATACACTCTCCGCCGGAAAAGGTCACTCCGCCGTCCGAATTTTCGTAGAAACTCATATCCTTTACGACCTCATCATAAACCTCGTCGACCGTATATTCTCTTCCGCAGATACGCTTTGCACCGGAAAAACACACAAATTCGGCATCGCTTGCGGTGACATTCCGGCATCTTCCGCAGCCGGTACATTTTGATTTATCGAAAAGCATCTCCGGCACTGCCTTTTGACTTTCAGGGTTGTGACACCACGCACACCGAAGATTGCACCCCTTTAGGAAAACAGTTGTCCGTATACCGGGACCGTCTTGAATCGAAAAACGCTGTATATCGAATATCGTTCCGGTCTTCCCTTTGAACGGTGTCATAATTCCATCTCCGTTCTTGCAATGATATTATCCTGCAATCCCTTGGACAGATTGTTAAAATAGTCGCTGTATCCACCCACACGCACGATGAGATTACCGTATTTTTCGGGATGTTTCTGCGCCTCTCTGAGTTCTTGACCCGACACAACCGAAACAGACAGCTGTTGACCGCCATTTTGAAAATAGGTTCTCACCAGCTTCGCAAACGCATTCTCACCGGCGTCGGTGGCAAACAGCGTTTTTGTAAACTTGAGGTTCAGCACATGACCGCTTTTGGCAAGTCTTTGCGGCTGACGCACAACCGAGTTGAGAAGCGCCGTAGGACCTTTTTTATCGTTACCCGGCACAGCACCCACACTGTCCGCAAACAAATCCGAATTTCTTCTCTTGCCGCTCGGAAGCGCCCCAACACTGCCGCCGTAAATTGCCGCACGGTTGAATGTACTGCACCCTCCTCCGTATATACCTCCTCGGAAGGTACGCTTAGTGCCGAGGTACGAGTAAAAGTGTCCGACAACCATTGCGCAAAGCTCGTCAACCTCGGGGACATCGTTGCCGAACTTTGGGAACGACTTAAAATCGAAAAGCATTTCGTCGTATCCCTCGAAATCGCAGTCGAGAGCCGCAACGACCTCGGAAAGAGTGTACTTTTTACGCTTGTACACATACTCTCGAAGTGCCGCAAGAGAGTCCGCCGTGTCGGCTATACCTTCGGCGAGAATCTGCCCATGACCGTAAATCGGACCGCCGTTTTTATAGTCGAGTCCCTTTTCCACGCATCCGCAGATCAGATTGGAGCGAAGCGGATTCGGTGCATATTCGGCATAAAACTTCTGTGCGTAATTCGACATTTCGACAACAATGTCAGTCATATACTCAACCTCACGCTTATATGCAGCAAAGAGCTCATCGAAAGTTTCAAAGTCCGTCGCATCTCCAACGTCAATTCCGAATTTTTCGTTTGAAAGCGCACATTTTCCGTTGTGAAGGGCAAATTCAAGGCATTTTGCAAGGCTAAGCTCACCGTCCTCAAGTCCCATGTGCGACTTTCCGAATATGTCTATCTGATTGCATCCGTTCATGCAATAGTTATGTGCGTCAACAGGTGTTATGCCGAGATCCTCGAGTGCCGGGCATACGCATTCGTCGTTGTAGAGTGCCGGCATGCCTATTCCCGTAGCTATGGTTTTCGCCGCCTCGGCAAGAAGTTTGTCCGGCGTTGCTGAGCTTATACGCATTGTGATATTTGGCGTGTTGTACTTATATTTTCTCGCAATACGGAGAACATCCTCCGTTATGACGTTGGAAAAATAACCGCCTTTCTCGTCACTTCCGCCTATACAGAGATTCCATGCGCGTATACCCTTGAAAAGTTGCCACAGACCCTCCATATACTCCGTTCTTTCCTTCTCGGTACAGCGTGTGCAGTAATCGTCCATTGTGTAGTCGAACCGACCGGGCGAGTCCACACCGTCAAATATGAAAACAAGCCAGAACATAAGACACGCTTCGCGGAAATTCCGCGGTTCGTTCTTCGGGACATTCTCAAACGCCTCTGCAATCTCTTTTTTACCCAGAGAATACGCCAATTTGCGAGCACGCTCGCCGAGTATATCAAGTGCATCGAGAGACATTGAGAGAGACTCATAGAAAGCTTCCTTGCCGGGGTTTACTTTTCTTCCGAGAGCCACCCTTGTGCGAAGTCCGGCAGTACCCATGTGCAGAAGCATATGGTAGTCCGGATTTCCGTGACCTATCCATGTTCCGCCCCAACAAACACGTACTTTTTTGCCGTTTTCGCAGGGAATGTCGCCCTTGAGCTTGCGCCAGTCATCAGGTATTACGGCTTCGAGTGCGGTACTCGTGTCGAGAGGAAGCATATAATCCATGGCACTGCGTATTTCGTCCGCAATCCCGGGATTTTCCTCCATGCTTTTTTCAAATCCGACCTTACTTGCCGATATACCCGTATTGCAGGCGTAAACCGCACCGAACGAGGGATTTCTCCGGTCCTTTATCGTTACATACAGACCGTTTCCGTCAATCTCAAGCGGAACAAAGCGGGCATATTCTCGGAGTCCGTTTGCGATACGGCATCCAACGTCGTCGCAATCGGCATTCATATAACCGTATGCGAACGGTTCAACCTCACGAAGTGTTTTCATGCTTATCAGACCTCCTTTGCAGAGCTATCGCCAATATCAAAGAGGCTGAACATCCTGTGATGTTCCCCAAACCGTAATTTCCTCAATTACGACCTCTTTCGGCTGAGAAGCGCAATACCACACGGCGTTTGCGATATCTTCCGCACGGAGGGACTCGACTACCTCGCCGATCCCCGAGCCTCTCTGAAATCCGGTGCTCGCTTGTCCCGGCATGATACAGGAAACCCTTATTCCGTACGGTCTCAGTTCGGCATAAAGTCCCTTTGAGAAGCTGAGAAGACCCGCCTTTGCACATCCGTAAACCGTCCACGACGCCCACTGATGGCGAGCGCAAATCGAGGAAATATTGATTATCACACCATCTCTTCGGTCAATCATTACCGGTGCAAAAACCTTTGAACCGTAAATGGAGCTTGTGAGATTTAGTGCTATTATCGCATCGATATTTTCCCTTGTCTGATCGACCGTGTTGACAATACTGATTCCGGCTCCGGCGTTATTGACGAGAACGTCGAGGTGTCCGTAATCTCTCACGACCTCTTCTTTCAGCTTTACCCAACCGTCAAAATCGGTGACATCAAGGGTATAGCCCTTATCAAACCCAAATTCTTTGATGCACTTTTCGACCTTTTCGGAGTTTCTTGATGCAATGAGGGTAATATATCCGTTTCTCTTAAATACCTTTGCGGTTTCAAGTCCGTACCCGCTGGTTGCTCCTGTAACAAGCACTGTTTTCATTATAATTCCTCCTGTTTGCTTCTTACTTTGAAAAATATTTTTCGGTGGGGTAGCTTATTTCGTAACTGTTTGAGTTTACTATATCCGTAAATCTTACGATTGCACCGTTGCCGTAACAGCCGTAAACATAGATTGAATCGTCCGTGTCACAGCTTATTCCCTGAATGTACCCTGTGATGCCAAGCTTTTCGAAGCCCTCTCTCGCACACGGAGTATTAACAACCTCATCGGTTACGGTGTCGATGACCGATATGGAATCGTCGCCGTCGTTAGAGGCTATAACGTACCTCTCGTCGCATGTCATGGTGAGTCCGCAGCTTCCGACTCCCGTCGGGATAAGCTTCAGAATCGAGCGCTTTTCTACATCAATTACGGCGACATAGGCACGGTTTTCATTTCCTCTGTGGCAAGCTGTATACGCCCTTTTCTTGTCGTGTGAAAGAACGAGATCGTCGCTTCCGGAAAGTCTTTCGTCATAATCAATGAATATCGACGGTTCAAAGTTATTTGCGGCATCAAGCAGATACAGCTTTGCGGAGCGCCATCCGGCACAGAGATAAAATCTGTCCTTATCTATAAAATTACCCTTACCGCCGATTTCGGAACGGAATTTTCTCTCCGGCAACACCTGAGTTCTGAAAGCAACACGGATTTTTTCCATGTCATTTATGTTTTCTATTACCTGCACTCCGCCCTCGAGGTCGTGTACAAGCAGCGTGTTTCCGTCGGGAAGAACATTTGTGGCGTAGATTTTTCCGGTATCGACTATTTTTTCAACCTCAAGGCTTTCTATTCCTATGCAATAAAGACCCTCGAAGCAGGCAATATAAAGATATCTTCCGTCGCCGGAAACCGCATGGCAGTCGGGCTTTGTGCCGACCTTTATCTCTTTTACAAAGTCAAGTGTCTTTCTGTCATAGACGCAGACGCTTCCGTCGCCGTGTGTAAATTCATACGGTTCCGGAGAGCCGTACATTCTGTTTGGTCTGAGCGGTTCGTAGTGCATGGTTTTTCCTCCCTTATTATCCATCATATCCGAGTCCGTGCGAAATTTCCTCGGCGGCTTTTTTTACAAGCGGTACAACATTTTCTTCAATTTCTCTCGAGAATCGGTAGACCGGGAACATAACGTCGATGCCGGCAACGCATTTTCCCTCTCCGTCAAATACCGGTGCGCCTATGCAACGAAGTCCGTTCATATATTCCTCGCGATCATAAGCAATTCCGTTTTTTCGGATATCGGCAAGCTCGTCTCGGAGCTTAACCGGATCGGAAATTGTATTCTGCGTGAGTGGGTCGAGAGGTACACCGAGAAATTTTTTAAGCTCCTCCTCCTCCGCAAATGCAAGAATCGCCTTTCCCGCCGCTGAACAGTGCGGCAGAATCAAAGAGCAGGTTTCGGCATGTATACGTATGGGGTTTGTCGTTTCTGACTGAAGCTGAATCACCGCGCGGTCGCCGTGTATCATAATGAGCTGAGATGTTTCTCCGGTTTTGAGAGTAAGACCGTCGAGAACAGGTTTTGCAACATTGTTCAGCGTCATATGACGTTCCGCCGCTTTCCCGATAAAGTAAAATTTGCTGCCGAGAACATAGTGACCGCTTTCCGAATCGTTCACCAGATATCCGTTATCGCGCATAACGGAACATATCCTGTACACCGAGTTAACGGGACTTGCCGTGAGCCTTGCTATTTCATTTATCGAATATCCGATATCTTCTTTTGCGAGAAGCTCAATGATCGCAAGCATCTTTTCAACTGCCGGCGCCGAGTATTTGCTTTCCATCTTTTCCTCCATGTAAATCATTCTGTATACAGTATAGCATACTATATGTGGAATGTCAAGAGCAAAACGAAATTTTTAAGAAAATTTTTTCGACTAATCTTCCCATGCCATATGCCGCTTCCGGTACGCTTTGACTCATCAAAAAGCATCTCTGGCACTGCCTTTTGGCTTTCCGGGTTATGACACCATGCGCAGCGAAGATTGCACCTCTTGAAAAACATTGCCGTCCGAATACCCGGAGCGTCAAGGAACGATGCTCTTTGAATATCGAATATTGTTGCGGAATTTCTTCCACTTTCAAGCATTATCTCTGCTCCGTCCTTTTGATTATATCGTTCTGCATACACTCGGAAAGTCTCACGAAATAGTCGGAAAAGCCCGTCACTCTGACACGGAGATTAGCGTAGTTTTCCGGAGTTTTCTTTGCGTTCAGCAAATCTTCCTTTGACACATAGGTGAGCTGAAAATGAACTCCGCCGTTTTTGAAGTAGGTCTCGAAAAGATAAACAAGCTTCTCAAAGCTCTCGTCGTTTCCGACAAGCTCAGGGTCGAGAGATATATTCGTGACTGTCGAACCGCAGGCTATGGCGTGAGGGTCCGCCTTGGCAAGCGAATTGAGAAGAGCCGTGAGTCCGCTCCTGTCTCTGCCCTCGCTCTGACCGAAGCCGAATTTCAGCATATCGCCCGAGCGTCTGCCGTCGGGAGTGGCTGCGGTTATAGTTCCTAACTGTCGGTGGTGGTCATTGTAGCCGACAAGATCGCCTATAAGGAAGTGATAGCCGAAAACATTGGTTTTATCCTTGAGGTAACGGTACATACTGTCATAAAACCGCCGTGCGACCGAATTTGACGTCTCGTCGTCATTGCCGAAGAAATGTCCTGTTTTGATAATCGTTTCACGAAGCTCTTCGAAACCTTTCCAGTCGGCGTTAAGCGCTGCGATAAGGTCGGTCATCGCAACCCTTTTCTCATCGAAAACAAACTGCTTCACAACAATAAGAGAATCGATAACGTTCGTAATTCCGAGAAGCATGGGAGACGCTATCGCAACCCTGCCGCCGCCCTTTGTGAGGCTCAGCGCATTCTCGATACAGCCGTTGAAGAAAAGACTTGAAACATAGTCGGTGTCTCTTGCACGGATAAGATTGTATTTATCGTCGTAATCGCATATTATATCCATGGTCTCACAGAGCTTTTTCTCAAACAATGCGAAGAACTCGTCGAAGTCGGCACACTCGGCAAGCTTTTCGGAGTCGTCACGGAAAAGGTCGGTAACACAGCGAAGTATGTTGCCCTTTGAATTACCGCCTGTTATCGAACCGAGAAATGCAGGCTCGTTGCATCCGACCGTTGTATAGCCGGTCGCCGTCTCAAAGGGAATGCCGCATATTTCGGTGTAACACTTCAAACGCTTTTCGTCATTTGTAAAAGCAAAACGCTTATACCTGTCGTGTCTTTCGGTATCAAGGACAAAGCGGAACACCTCGTGCGGAGTTTTCTCTGTCCACCTCAGCGTTATCTGCGGACAGAATATCGGAAGCTCGGCAAGGCTTTCCACGATAAGTCGGGAAATATCGCAAAAGGCGTCTTCGCCGTTCGGAAGATATCCTCCGATGCAGAAATGCGACTCTCCGCCTCGTGTGAAATTGGGGCTGTTTACACTCGTTTTCGCCTGGAGCATTAAGAAAAGCTCCTGCAGGTATTGTTTTGCTTCGTCACGTGTCAGAGTGCCGTCGGCGAGATCCTTTTCATAAAAAGGCGCAAGATATCTGTCAAGCGTTCCCACGCTGTCGGGATCCGCACTGTAGCAGATGTATATCGCAAGCACAGCTTCGTAAAAGGACGACGGTTTGGTTTTCGGCACCTTCAGAAGAGCCGTCGAAAGTCTTTCGAGATTTTCCCGATGTTCCGCTTTTTTCACCCTCTCCGCAAATTCGGAAACTCTTTCCGAACACTTTTCTCCCCATGCAATAAACGCTTCCGCAACCTTTTTCAGCGACTCAAGGTAATTGATTTCTTCTTGTTTTGTATGCTTTGATATCGAGTCGTCTATTTCCCCGATGATGCCGACAATTCCCTTTTCCAACACCCTTTTATAGTCGGCTGTTGCGTGCTGCCACTCGTTTGTCGAGATGCCGTCTATGTTTTTACAGTAGAAGTTCTTCATGAGAATTGCCTGTGTTTCACGGTAGCCTCCTCTGTTGAAGGCGTCGCCGACCACGGAGCCGTCAAAGCGAAAGAAGCCGGTAAAACACGAGTACTCCGTGATTTTCGGCTCTTGGTTTATGATATATTCGCAAAGTCTTTTTACGTCGCACTTTTCCCTCGGCAAAAGAAGGTCTTTGACGTCAAACTCGGTTTTCACGGGATTTACATACATTTCCCCACTAAGGGTAAGCTCTGTGAGCTTTTCAATTCTCTCTGTCATGGTTTTCCTCCGATAATGAAATTTTACGTCTTCATTATACTTTGCCGTCGGAAAATGTAAATGTGAAACGCTACGTTTTTGTGATTTATTACTGTCGGATTTCAAAAAAAGCGTGTTTGTGCAAAGTGTTTGCAAATTATTCATTGCAATGCTTCGGCAAACGTGATACAATGCGAATATACTTCAAAAAGGATGTGTCAGGCGTGAAAGTGTTTCCGGACGAAAAAACCGTCATTTCAAAAATACACTCGGTCAACAGATACGACAGAGACACCGTGCCGAAGGTGCCGAACGAATACAGCTCTTCACTCGGTCATTACGAGCTGATATACATCTTGAACGGAGAAGTACTCGTCATGGCCGACGGAACCGAGATGCAAGATCTTCCCGGCACAATAAGGTACCTCCCCAAAGGCAGGATGAAAGGAAAATATACGTCGCTTCCGTACAAGGTTCCGTTTTCATGTATAGACATATATTTCGACACCGATTCCGCAATGCCGCTCCACGCCTTCAACTTTGAAGCGGACAGAGAGTATCGCGACAAATTCGCAAGGCTTCTCGGCATTTGGCAAAAGAAAGATATAAATTATTACGCCGTATCGATGGCGGTTTTCTACGATTTAATTGCGTGTCTGCAAAACGAGGCGGGAGGGTACCTTTCGGGCGCACAGCGAAAATATATGGAAAAGGCTCACGAATATGCGGTAAGGCATTTTACCGACGCCGACTTCGACTATTCCGCTCTTTGCCGCGAAACGGGACTGAAATACTCTCATTTCAGCGTGCTTTTCGGAAAAAACTACGGTATGTCTCCGGTGAAGTACATAACAAAAATGCGTGTCGATTACGCAAAGGAGCTTCTTATCACCGGGCGTTACACTGTCACACAGATTGCCGAAATGTGCGGTTTCTCGGACGTATACTATTTTTCTGCGGTGTTCAAAAAGGAAACCGGCTTTTCACCGACAAGGTACTCGGTCATTACATGATCATTTATAGAAATTTCTTGTAATAACCTCCTTCTGCCATTCGGGAGAAAGCGAGGTAAACTTAGCCGAAAATCCGCAAACTCTCACGATTAAGTCGGGATACTTTTCGGGATTCTTCTGTGCGTCAAGCAAGGTTTCCTTTGATACGCAGTTAAGCTGAAGAGATTCAACCGCTGTTCTTGCCGCAGTCCTCAAAAACGCCTCGCATACGTCAAGAGGTGTTGTCCCCGGGAGAATTATATTCAGCACATTATCACCGGCAAGCTCCGTCTTGTCAAGCGCCGCCATAGAATTTATTACATCGGTAACAAACGGAATTTTTTTAAGTCTTGACGGGGTAAGACCCTGTGAAAAATAGTCGCCGTTGTATCTTCCGTCAGGTGTGGCAAGCGTTTGTTCTCCCCAAAATCTTATTTCCGTGTAGGTCAAATGTCCGAGTTTTACCCTTCCGCCGTATTGTCCCGTAAGCTCTGACAGCATTTTGTAAAGATCCGTGTTAAACCTTTTCGCCAAAGCACAGGATTCTTTACTTCCGTCACCCCAACCGCAGCAGTTTATTGCATCAAGACGCATTTCATCATGCCCGTTCCAGTTGTTTCTTACCGCACCGAGCATTTCTTTCAGCGTATATTTTCTTTTGTCAAAGCAAAGCGTTTTAATCGCCAGAAGAGAATCAACAATATTTGGAAATCCGACGCACATATAAGTTTCGTCACTATACCTTGAACCGTTGTTTGTAAAATCGCTTCTGTTTTCTATGCAATCTCCGAACAGCGACGAAAAAAGCGGCAGCGGGTCAACCTGTTTCCAAATATGTCCGCCTATTGCGGTGATTCTGTTTCTTTCTTTGAAAAGTGTATTTATATTGTCACAGGTTATTTTATATACTTTCTCAAAGCTCTCTGCATTGTCAATAGCGTCAAAGTGCATGCCTACTTCATCCATCATATCCGTACGGTTATGGATTTGATATTCAAACGCTTTTAGGAGATTAACGTAATTTCCGCCGTCTTTGCGACCGCAGCAATTTTCTTGTATCCCCCAACAGCCGGCTACAACATAATCTCTCGCATCCTCTTCGGATATGCCGCTTCTTATAAGCGCAGGAATTGTTGAGTCATCATTATGATACAGAATCGTACTTGTTCCGTGTATCACAGGCTCGTCAATCAAATCAAGATATTCTTTCGGCGAATCTGCCGAAAAACGGCATTTTATTTTAGGAAATATAATCTTTTCTTCGGCATTTGCTTTCAGAAATATTTTTGTAAGATCATTAAACAGCGGTTTTCCGTCTTTGTCACAGCCGCCGAGAACATAGGTGTTTTCAAGCTCATGATCTGCATATCCCACCATTTTTCCGTCATGGTCATAGGAACAGTCGAAGATAATTAAAAACTGTGAGACAAGCTCAAATGCCTCATCCTTTGTCATTCTGCCGAAATTTATATCCGCCTCGTAAAAAGGCAGCAAATCCATGTCGACACGACCGAAGGAGTTCGGTCCGATTCCTTCGAGTGAACCCATGACCTTTCGCATAAAGGCATACGTGTTCAGTGCTTCATAAAATGTTTCGGGTTTTTCCCACGGACAGCGTCTTGCCGAAGCCGAAATCCTTTTCAGATTTGTATTATCAGGTTGTGCTTTTAATAATTCATCCGCCTTATCAGCGAACTTTTCACTTATTTTTTTTACGCATAGCAGTCCCTCGCATACTGAGGATAAAAACTGCTTTTCCTCGGCATTTCCCGCAGCGTTTAATGCGTTTCTTGCATCTTTATATACGCCTTTTAATCCTTTTTCAAAAATCGGTCTGTGATTTATCAAAAAATGCTGCGTGTCATCGTTATATGCGCCGCATATCAGGTAAAACCTCTCTTTCATCTGACGATTTTTCAAATCCCATGTTTCCTTATCCTGTTCCCTGAATTTATGGGAGTTTTTCCAATATGTCCAGCCGCCGATATGCCTTGCTCCGTGATAGTCTCTCGCTCCGTCGGAAAACCCCGGAATAATTCCCGTTTCATAGTAAAACGGTGCATATTCAAACAAAACAGGCTCCGCAATGTCCGAAATTATTCTATATTGCAAAACCTTCATATCGTATGCTGACATATTTTTGTCATATAGCGCATCAAGCCTTTTTGTACCGTCCTCAAGATACTTTTTCGCATTCTCGTACGACACGATACTGTAATAATTCTTGATTTCATTACGCAATTCATTATATTTCATTTTTCTCCCGCCTTTCCGCAAGTTTTTCTTGCACTCATATTATAACATTCACCGCACACAATGTAAATATATAATAAGGACTTTTTGTGAAATAAGGAAATTGTTTCAATGCGTTCATACGTACTTTTCATGTGTGCCGTATCATGTATGATGTGTATATACAGTGCGACTGTAAAGGAAGTTAATTGTCATGCGTTTTGAAAATTTGAGAATTAAGGAAACGGATATTGTGGTAAGATTCACGCCGGATGCGATGAATTTTACATCAACCTCAAAAAAACATCACATTGTTGGTATACAAATCAGCGGCAAAGCTGAACATATTTTCGCCGACAAATCCTTTGTCATGGGAGAAAGCTGTGTGTATTTTCTCAATCAAACGGACGATTACAGTGTAAAAGTACTTGAAAAAGGTGTGGCATTCTCGGTTCATTTCAAGACCTATGAACCGATTGAGACCGACAGCTTTTGTGTAAAAATCAACAATCCTCGTAAAATCATCGGTCTCCTCGAAAGAATCGAGCGCTTATATTTATCGGCTTCGGACGAGCTTTCCTTGATGTCAAAAGTATATGATCTGTGTTCCGAGATATCTTTGGCCCGCAGCCGCCGGTATCATCATTCGGACGAAAGGATTTTCCGTTCAGCCGAGTACATGAAGACACATTTTTCTTCCGTCGACTGCCTTGCATCGGCGGCACAGCTTTGCAGGGTATCGAGAAGACACTTCAACACTCTTTTCAAGAAGCATTACGAAACAACCCCAAATAAGTATCTTACCGATTTGCGAATCGCCCACGCTAAAAAGCTGTTGTCCGCAGACGGACTCTCCGTAACACAGATTGCCGAAATGTGCGGTTTCTCGGACGTATACTATTTTTCTGCGGTGTTCAAAAAGGAAACCGGCTTTTCACCGACAAAATACCCGTTCTGAACGGTCGATAACGCTTGACAAAACGCACGGTAAGTGGTACAATATACGCATGAACGGCGCACAGCGCAACGAAAGGTTTGGTTTTTATGAAAAGAACAAGCGGTGTACTCATGCACATATCGTCGCTCCCCGGAGAATATTCCTGCGGAAGCTTCGGAAAGGAGGCCCTCGGTTTTATCGACTTTCTCGCCGACAGCGGCTTTACGATATGGCAGACTCTCCCGTTCGGACTTGTGGACGAGTGCAACTCTCCTTATAAATCGTATTCTGCCTTTGCCGGAAATCCTTACTTTGTTGACCTCCCCACACTACGCGAAGAGGGACTTGTCACCGACGACGAGCTTGAGCGTTTCCGTCAGCAGACTCCCTACAGCTGCGAATTCGTAAGGCTCTACCACACACGTTATTCGCTCCTCATGAATGCGTCAAAGCGCGTGAAGAACCGCGAGGAAATAGAGAGCTTCATTGCCTCCGACAAATACCTCGCCGACTTCTGCCGTTTCATGGCGCTCAAGGCGGCAAACCGCGAGGCATACCATGCGGAATGGACGGTGTTCGACGCCGACGCAGAGATTGAGTTTATGTGGAAGTTCATTCAGTACGAATTCTTCCGTCAGTGGGCAAAGGTCAAAGAATACGCAAACACCAAGGGTATAAAGATTGTCGGAGATATACCGATATACGTCGCTCCCGACAGCTGCGACGTCTGGGCAAACAAGGAGCAGTTTCTCGTTGACGAGGACGGTCACCCGAGATGCGTTGCCGGAGTTCCGCCCGACTACTTCTCCGCAGACGGTCAGCTCTGGGGCAATCCGATATACGACTGGGCGCACATGAAAACCGACGGCTACAAGTGGTGGAGAGACAGACTCTCTCATATGTTTGAAATGTTCGACGGCGTGAGAATCGACCACTTCCGTGCGTTTGAGTCGTACTGGTGCATTCCTGCGGACGCAAAAACGGCACGTGAGGGCAAGTGGGAAAAGGGTCCGGGCAAGGAATTTATCGACGTAATAAACGAGGTAGCCGACGGCAGACTTGTAATTGCGGAGGATCTCGGAGACATCACGGAGGACGTTGCGAAGCTCGTCGAATACAGCGGCTTCCCCGGGATGAGAGTGCTTCAGTTCGGTTTCCTTGACGACGCCGACACTCCTCACAGACCGTACAACTATATAAACAACTGCGTCGCCTACACCGGAACGCACGACAACAACACGCTTCTCGGCTACGTTTGGGATCTCGACCCTGCGACACGAACGAAGCTTCTCGAATACTGCGGCTACACCGCTCCCGACTGGGACAGAGGCTATGACAGCATAGTCCGCACGATGTATGCAAGCGCCGCCGGTATTCTCATTTTGCCGATACAGGATCTTCTCGGCTACGGCTCTGACACAAGACTCAACATCCCCGGCAAGGCGGACGGCAACTGGCAGTACCGTGTCACGCACGATCAGCTCGGAAGCATAGACCGCGCAAAGTACAGAAGACTCAACTCCCTTTACGGAAGAAAGTAAGACACTCTCGCCGCAGAACGTCTTTCCGCGGCGCGCTTAAAGTCCTGTTTATAGGACACGTAATGTAATAAAATAATACCGCAGAGAAAAAAGCTCTGCGGTATCTTTTTATGCAAAGGGGGATTTTGCCGTGAAATACAAGGCACAGAAAAAGTATCTCGGCGAAAGCAGGCGTCAGCTCCGCGTATGGCTTGAGCGTGAAAAATACGAGCGGCTGAAGCGGAAAACGAGCGACAACGGCGTAAGTATATACCGTCTTGTCAACGATTTCGTTGACGGCTACCTCGGGTCGCCGGACGAACGAAGCCTCAAATGAGCTTCTTTGTGTGGAGACCGGAACAGGAAATAGTTTCGTTTCCGGCGAAAAGGTGCGAAGTGTCGCCGATACCGACGAAAATTCCGTGCGCTATCGGTCTTGACGCAAGGTGACGTTCCATATAGAGTGTAGTTACGGACGAGGTGGGGAGAAAAACCGAGTTCCACACAGGTACAAGCGGCATATTGAGGACGTGCGAGATGAGAGCCGTGCCGAGTCCGAAGTGACAGAAGAGAGCTATCGTGTTCTCCTCGTCGGCATCGTCCGATATTCTGTACATGCCGCCACTGCCGTCGCGTGTATAGCCGTGAGCCGCCGTGAAATTATCAAACTCGGCGCAGACTCTGTCATAGGTCTCGACAACTTTCGAGTCGCGGAGAATTTCGGCGTTTTTCCAGTTTTCGATGCTGTAATTGTCCTTATCCTCCGTCCAAAGTTCGGGCGGCATATTCCAGCCGGAGTGAAAGCTTTCGTAGAAGTCGGTGGTGTACTCGGTCTTTATCTGTGCCGGAAACTCGCGAAGCCAGTCGAGGACGGTGGGAGTGATGCCGAGCTTCTCGGCGGTGGGGGCGGCGGTGAGCTGTGCTCTGCCGTGGGGGGAAACGTAAATCTCCTTTATCCCCTCTTTTATCAGTCTTTTCGACAGAAGCTCCGCCTCTCTCGTTCCCTTTTCCGTGAGAGAATCGGCGGGGTAGTAGGGGTCGCCGTGTCTTATAATAAATATTCTCATATGCAACCTTGCCTTTCCGTAATTGCGGACACCGTAATTATTCACCCTGAATTTTACCATTTCATCCTCAAAACGTCAATATAAAACGGGATAAAATACAAAATTGCGTATTTTTATCTTAAAAGTGTACAAAAAAAGCCGAGCCTCACGAAATGAGACTCGGTTTTCGTTTATGCGGCTTTACTTACGCGCCGGCACAAACAGTTTTATGTAGAAAACAAGGACGACACATACGGCAAAGGCTATTGCGGAAAGCACCTGCTGTGCGTAGACCTCGCCAAAGAATGCGAAGGTGTTGCCGTTTTCCTGAATATGCTTCACGATAAGGCTTCCGACTATCGAGGAAAGGAATCCGACCGTACCGCCGAGTGCGTACTTTATTCCGAGTGCGGCGGCTCTGTCCTCATGCGGAACGTAGTCGAAGGTGATATTCATGAGTCCGCTGTTTATACCTGCCATCGCAACGGCATACAGGCAATAGTATAATGTAAACATGACCTTTCCGTTCGAGGGGACGGTGAAGATATTGACAAAGAACGCAAGTCCTGCAATGCCGAAGCAGAGAAGCAGCATTTTTGCCCACGAATACTTATCGGCAAGTCCGCCCAAGAAGCGCGAGAATCCGGATCTCACGAGAGAGTATAGTATCGTAATAACGGCGCAGAACTTAAGAGAAAAGCCGAGGTCGTTTGTCTTGTAGACGCCGTAGAACGACACGGCAATTCCCGTTGTTACGTACCAGAGGACGTCTATCATAAGTATCTTCAAAAGCGCCTTATTTGTAAAGGTCTTGCGCACTGCCTCGCCGAAGCTTACCTTTTCGTCGGTTGCCGTCTCTTCGGGCTTCTCCTTTACGATGACAAGCGACACTGTGTGAAGCACGGCAAGGACAAATATTGTGATGCCGCAGAGGGTAAATCCCATATTTTCGTCGCCGATATCCTTATAGTGGTCAACGACAGCTCCCATTGCGTAGGAAAACGCCATGCCGCCGAGAAGAGAGATTATCTCCTTGTTTGCGGTGAAACGTCCTCTCGACTTATCCGGTACAAGCGACATGAGCCATGAGAGCTTATAGGGCTGTGCAATATTTGCGATTATGTGACCGCCCAAGAACATCACGACAAACACCGCCACCTTCACACTCTGCGGAAATCCCGTGCCGGGAATGAGGTAGAGCGACACGAACATGAGCTGATTCACAAGGTGAAGCACCGTTACAAGAAGCTTTACGCCGTGACGAGGACGGACAAACACCGACACCAGCTGCATTGTAAAGGCAAGAGAAGCAAGCTGAGTTACGATACCTGCGGAGGCGTCGCTCACACCGGTTCTTGTCAGAAGCGTTGCGAGGAACGAGTCCGAGATGAGCATGGCGATGAAATACTCGAGTGCGGCTTCGATTATGTACGATATTCGGCTTGTACGGTAGATATCCTTTTCGGGTTTGAGTTCGGTTGCGGTCATATACACCTTTCCTTTCTTTGAAACATCTACAATTATAACGTCTGTGCGGAAAAAGTCAATAGGTTTTTGTACGAAATAATTTCGTAACGCAAAACTTCGTTTTACGTTACGGTCGAGCTTCGTACACCCGCGTCTCGTTTGAGGCGCTCCGCAACGCCGCCAATATCGGCGTTGCTACGCTTCTCTTCACTCGCGAATCTATAGGTGATATATTGTATTCGGGCTTCACCCGAAATGGTGCAGAGCTTTTGCGGTCTGCCCTTTTGCTCCGAGGGCCTGGGAACACGCAAAACCTTTTATACCGATTTACTTATCTGCGGTCTGCCTATAATTGCCAACAGTGAATAATTGACGAAAATTCTTGACAGGAGCTATATTTTATGGTATACTTTTATTATTAAGGGTGCAGAGTGAAAGTTATGCCCGAAATACAGAAGGACACGGTGCGCTATGAAGGTCTGCGGTATTATTTGCGAATACAATCCCTTTCACAACGGTCACAGGCTGCAAATCGCAAGGCTTCGCGAGATGGGTTACTCGGTTGTATGCGTAATGAGCGGAAGCTTTGTCGAGCGCGGCGAACCTGCGATACTCCCGAAAGAGCTGCGTGCGCAGAGTGCCGCGGCGTCGGGTGCGGATCTTGTGCTTGAACTCCCGTTTCCGTTTTCGTGCTTCGGCGCGGAGAGATTTGCGATGAGCGGCGTCTCTGTAATGCGCGGATGCGGATTTGTAAACGCTCTTGCTTTCGGAAGCGAGTGCGCGGACATATCGCTTTTGTCCGATGCGGCAAGCTTTCTTCTGACCGACGATTTCACCTCGGCCGTCGAGGAAAAAATGAATGCCGACCGTTCACTCGGATATGCAAGGGCAAGAAGCGCCGTACTTTCCGAAAAGGTCGGAATAAACCTCACCGAACCTAATGACATACTCGGCGTCGAATACCTGAAAGCACTCAAAAAGCTCCATGCGGACTATATCTCACCGCTTGCTCTTCCGAGAACCGGCGCGCCTCACAACGGCACGTTTTCGTCCGAGGACGGCACAGCGAGCGCATCATACCTCCGCCGCGCAATACACGGGGGAAACACGGACGAGATACTGCGGTATGTGACACCCGAGACGGCGAAAAATCTCGGTTGCGTCATTAAAACCGACAGCGACCTTCTGTTTCGGCTCACGGTGTCGGCGATACTTTCTCTCGGCACGGACGGCCTTTCGGATATAGCGGAAATACCTCACGGACTCGAACACAGTCTTTACGACGCGGCATTCCGTGCGGAGAGCTACGGCGAGCTTTTTGAAGCGGTGCGCTCAAAGCACATAACCGACACCAAAATAAGGCGAATGCTTCTGTTTGCGCTCACGCGTGTAACGAAAGCCGAAATGGCGCCGCTCCCGCTGTACACGAGGGTTCTTGCGTCTAACGACGAGGGATACAGACTCCTGAAGCTTGCGAAAAGCACAGTTGCCGACGGCTTCACGCTTATTTCCGGCGCAAAGCACCTTGCCAATGCGCCGCTTGCGGCGAAACGCCAATTTGAAAGAAACGCCGCCGCCGAGAGGCTTTTGTCTCTTTTTACGCAAGGCGCGTGCGGCAAAACCGTAAAAAAGGAGATGCTTTTGTGAAACTTCTCTACCCTGCCGTATTCCGCAAAGAGGGGGAAGCGTTTTGGGTTGAATTTCCCGACCTGCCCGGCTGTCAAAGCTGCGGCGACACATTTGAAGAGACTCTCGGAAACGCAAAAGAGTCGCTTGAGGGATGGTGTCTTACCGTGCTTGAAAGCGGAAAAACGTTGCCCAAGGCGAGTACAGCCGAAAATATTGCGGTTTCGGTCAGCACCGACAAAACGGCACGTGTGTGCGTCGTAGAAACGGAACTGCCTTAACACAAAATACGCTGTTTGCAGGCATGAGCGCAGCAAAAAATAAAACATTTGAAACTTCGGAGGAAAACGCCATGAAACTCGGAATTATAGGAAACTGGAACAACGAAGATTTTTTCAGGTTTGCAAAGTCAAAGGGGCTTGAATACCTTGAATTTTGCATGAACAACGGTAACGACAGTGCAGCAATTCTTGCCGACGCCGCAAACATAAAGGAAAGGCTCGATCGTCACGGACTTTCCTGCTGTGCCGTAGGCAGGTGGGGCATGAAGAGAATTGACGACGACGGGAACGTCATTCCCGAAGCTCTTGCGCACGACAAAAACATCATCTCGGTTGCGGCGGCGATAGGTGCGCCGGTGTTCAACTGCGGCTGTAACTTTGCGAAAAACAAAACCTTTGCCGAGAACTGCGACATCGCCTCCGACTACTTCAAGGGTCTTATCGAATACGCAAAGTCTCTCGGCGTGAAAATTGCGGTGTACAACTGCTCATGGGAAAACGAAGTCTACGACGAACGCACATGGGAAACTGTTCTCTCCCGTGTTCCGGAGCTTGGGCTTAAGTACGACGTTTCTCACTGCGTGAACAGAGGCGGCGATTATCTGCGTGAAATGGCGAAATACGGAAACAGGATATACCACTTCCACCTCAAGGGTTCGATATACATCGACGGCAAGCGTTTCGACGATCCGCCCATCGGACTCGATTCCACAAACTGGGGGGCTGTCATGAATATGCTCTACTACCACAACTACAAGGGTACGCTTTCTCTCGAACCGCATTCTCCCGAAAACTGGACGGGAAACAAGGGTCTCTGGGGCATCGAGTTCTCGATAAACTACATAAAGCCCTACATTATGCCGGAGGATTACGTAACCGATTACCCGAAGGAATTCAAGCCGTGGTAAACGAAAAAGGCACGGCGGACGCAACAAAATCGAAGGAAGGATACATACCGTGGCAAATCTGAGAAACTTTTTTATCACATTCTGCATATGTCTTGTCGTCTTTTCGCTTGCGGCGGCAAGCATTGTGAAGTACTTCACCTCCGGCGGAACCGACACGCCGAACGACATCAACACCTCGACGCTCCCCGACCCCTCGGACAACGACGTCGTCGAGTTCGGAGACGGAAGCATAAACGAGGAAAGCATCGTCGGAGACACCTTCTCCGTTATTGTCACGGTGCTTGACAACGAAAAAACGAAGGTAAAGAGCGCCTGTGTGATAAAGGCGGACAAACAGCTCAAAAACTACTGGTTCATGGCGTATCCGATGAATATGCTTGTCCCGGTTGACAACGTTGACACTCCCCTCTCGGACATTCTCCTTTATCACGACCGCGATTTCTTCTACGACAAGCTCTATGCAATAACCGGAGTTGAGTTCGACTACAGGCTGGAGTTCACCGAGTCGGGACTCTCGGAGTTTATCGACAACCTCGGCGGACTTAACTACAACGTACCGCAGGATATGGTTGAGTACGGCGAAAATTCGAGCATCGCGACGATAAATCTCAAGCAGGGTAATCAGACGCTTAACGGCAGAAAGCTTATTCAGCTTCTCAGATTCTCAGGCTACGACAACGGAGTTGTGGGAATGTGCGCAACTCAAACGAGTGTTGCAAAGTCGATACTCTCCCTCATTTCGTCGTCAAAGCTTGACTACGTAAAGGAAAACATCTCCCTTCTTCTCGGTCTTGCCGACACCGGCTTCACAGCCGAAGACTTTGCGGCAAACGAGGGCATGATAAGCTCTTACGCAAACTTTATAAAGACAGAGTCTCAGTATCCCGGTCACGAAACAGAAAGCGACAGCGGTACGAAGGTGTTTGTCCCGGATATAGAGTCCGCAACCTCGAGGTTCAGGCAGTACAGATAACAAATGCAAAACAAAAGACACCGCGACGTTCCGAAAACGTTACGGTGTCAATTTTTGTGTATTCTTGTTGTTGCATAAGTACGCTGTCGGTAATCAAAGCATGGGAATAACAAGCTCCGCCACAAAGACCGCCGCACAGCAAGCCGCCGCAACGCGAAGAAGCCCGAGGTCAAGCCACGCCGTCACAATTCCGACGACAAGCGCGATAATACCGGCGGTCATATTGTCCGAGGCGTGTATCATTGACGGAAACGTCATAACGGCAAGAGTCACCGACGGCACATAGCAGAGAAAGGAACGGATAAATCGGTTCTTTATTGTCTTGTTGAAGAGTGTGAGAGGAAGAACTCTCAGCGCATATGTCACGGCGAACATAATGAATATGTATATATATACGTTATGCGTCATAGCTTACACCTCCGTATCCTTGTCGCTCACCGGGAAAAGAACTGCGGCGGCCGCAGAGATCATGACCGTGAGAATGATGGTTCTCGTTCCCTCGGAGAGTGACGAAACGACGGGAGCTTTCGACGCCGCAAAGGAAAGCGCAAAGCACACTGCGATTAGTCCGGCTATAACCCGGCTCTCCTTTGCCTTGGGGATTATCACCGCAAGGAACATTCCGTAAAGTGCGACGCCGAACGCACTGACAAGTCTCGCCGGCATAAGCGCACCCGCAAGCGCGCCGAGTGCCGTACCCAAAACCCAGCCGGGAGAAGCAAGCGAAATTGCGCCGTAGACGTAATACGGGTCAAGCTCTCCCCGCCTTGCGACGGCTATTGCGAATATTTCGTCGGTTACGTAATGACCGATTATCAGCTTTTGGTAAAGCGGCATATTGCGGTTCATTCTCTGACTGAGTGCGCAGCTCATGAGAAGATATCTTGCGTTGGCGATGAGCGTTATGATGAACATCTCCGCATACGGTGCATCGGCGGCAATGACCGTGAAGCCTGCGTATTCGCCTGCGGAGGCATTGTTGAGAAAGCTTGCGAGAGCCGCCTCGAAAACGCCGAGACCTATATTTTTCGCCGTTATGCCGAGTGAAAACGACACGGCGAGGTATCCGAGACAAATCGGCAGTCCGTCGTGCATACCGAGACGGAAAGAATCACGCTTGCTTGTATTCGGCACTGTCGAAGCCTGTTCCGGCATATTTATAATTCCACCCTTCGGCTGTATCTTTATGCAAAATTATAGCACTTTGTTTACCTTTTGAAAAGGCGGTTTTTTATAATAATGTTATAATATTTTATTCGGCAAAGTACATTTCGGTCGTAAAAAGAACGGAGGACGGAAAACCGCCCTCACAGTGTATCGTAAAACCATATATGCCGGGATTTATCAGTCGCAGACCTTGATGTACTTCCCGAGGAACTTCGGAAGAATGAAAGCAAGAACTGCCGTGAGAATTATCTCGGGGATCATGTAAAGACCGTTGTAGAAAACGGAGTAGAACATTGCAAGCCCCGCACCGCTCATTCTCGCAAGAACCCACTCGCCGAATGCGCCTGCCTCGGAGAAGAACCACTCAGCCCAGATTCCGAAGAAGATTGCACCCGAAACGAAGTGGC
This sequence comes from uncultured Eubacteriales bacterium, assembly GCA_934502885.1. Classification (GTDB taxonomy): domain Bacteria; phylum Bacillota; class Clostridia; order Oscillospirales; family CAG-382; genus CAKSUT01. The sequence goes on from CAKSUT010000006.1 coordinate 41,732, forward strand.
AGAGGTATCTGAGAAGAAGTCCGAAAACAGCACCCTCGCAGAGAGCGACCGAAGGATTCTTATCCTTTTTCGAGAATATTCCGGCAAAGCCGATAACGGTATATGCTGCGATGTAGTCGATAAGGCAAACGAGAATTGCCTGCCACCAGATCATTTGACTGTCACCCGGGAGGAAGAATGAAGCAACCGTCTTGCCGCCGAGAAGCATCTGGACTATCGAGAAAACAAACGCACTGCCGAGTCCCCACTTAACGCCGAACATATAGGCGCAGATGACAATGGGGAGCATACTTGCAAAGGTCACGCTTCCGCCGAAAGGAAGCTCGAGGGGAAGCACCTTTGAAATGAGCGCGAGTGCTGTCGCCATTGCGACAAGTATCGCACAGGTAGAAAGTTTTTTTGTGTTCGTCATAAGAACAGCTCCTTAAAATAAAAATACCGCACTTAATATCGGTGCGGTAAATAAATTGCAGAAGCAATATTTAAATCTCCCTACGCCGGTATTATCCGTACAGGTTTAAAGGGTTCGCAGACAACGCACTTAGCGCCGTTCCGCATCTCAGCCTTACAAGCACCCCTGATTATTAAGTTCGGTTCGGTGAGTATTTTATCTTATGACACGACATTTTTCAAGTACTTTTTGTAAATTTTAAAGCGGAAAAAGTCGGATTACCGTCGCAGAATTAGGCTCGTCTCGGAATATCTCCGACGGAATATCGTAAAGCTCAGCGGAAGGAGAACACTTGAGTGCGCAAAGACTTTCTTTCGACATTTTTTACAAAAGATTTAATAAATACCGTTTACATTTTAACCGCAATGCGCTATATTTAAAGTATCTTACATATAAGGGGGATTTATCATGGTATGTCCAAACTGCGGAAAAGAAGCAGCTCCGGGAACAAGATTCTGTGAGAGCTGCGGCGCAAAAATCGAAGAGCAGAGCACTCAGAACGGCGGTTACTACGCATCGCCCGTACAGTCCGCTCCTCAGCCTCAGACTTCCGTCTACAGAGAACCCGTAACGGCAGGCGGCTACATTCTCCGTTATCTCATCAACCTCATTCCGGTTGTCGGCTGGATCATCTACATCGTAATGCTGTTCGTATGGGCAGGCGACAAGACAAAGGAAGAGTCCTTCAACAACTGGGCAAAGGCTCAGCTTATCCTCATGCTCATCGGCGTTGTAATCACAATTCTCTGCTTTGCTGTTTTCGGTGCGGCTCTCGGTTCGCTCTTTAACGGTATGTCGAGCTATATGTAACTTAAAACGGCGCAAAAAGTCGGAGTTTCCTTTTCGGATACTCCGACTTTTTTATTCCGTTAACGTCCCCTCAAAAATCTGTCAACGACAAGCTGTCTGAACCGAGGCGAAAGAGAGGAGAAATATGCGGTAAATCCCGTCACGCGCACGACAAGGTCGGGATAAAGGTCGGGGTTTTCATTTGCACGCATAAGCTTTTCGCCGTCAAGGACATTTATGTTTATGAGAGTGCCGCCTCGGGCAAAGTGTCCCCTGATAAGGTCGGAAACAATCTGCACGCCGTCTTCGATATCGGCGACGCATGGGTCAAACTCAAGTTGGAGGGGGGCTGTGTTTCCGTATCCGCACTGCACCGACGCAATACCGTTCGACTGCGCCGTCACCGCACCGTCGCACCTGAAGCCGGGGTTGGGGTTTGCGCCGTGAGAGATAGTCTCACCCTTTTTTCTTCCGTTGGGAGTTGCACCGACGGCGTTTCCGTACTCTATCGTTCTCGCCCAGCTGAACCACCCCGGGACAAGCTTTCGTCCTTTCGGCATACGTGACGACTCGTTTTCGATGCACTTGACCCATGCGTCGGTAAGCGTCACCGCCCAATTATCGGCAAGACTTTCTCCGGAGCAATATTTCCCGGCAGAGGACAGCACCGCCCTCACTCTTGCGTGAGGCGTACCATCATAGTCGGCGTCGAGTGCGGAATACACCTCATCCCACGAAAGAATGCCCTCTTTTTCTATTCTCTGCTCCAGTGCTCCGAAGGAATCCGCCGCAACGGCAAGCCCGGCACCGTCAACGCCTACCGTGAAAAGCTCAGCGCACTGCGAGGCGTCGAGTCCCTTTTCGATTGAGCCTTTCATCATGAGGTTCATTATAAGCTCCGGCGTTACCTCCCACTGATGGTCAAGGTGGAGGTTTATTCCCTTTGCAGTGACCTCCGCCGCTTTTGCAAGGTGAACTTTGAAGAGGTCAAAGAGGCGCAAGGTCGATCTTTCGCCCTCTCTCATTTCGCACATTGCAACCTCAAAAACCTTTGCGACGTTTATCTTAACGGTGTCGTTCATCGGGAACTCCCTGCCGGGGACGCACATCCAGTTGCAGCCGACGGCGATTCTTTCACGCGCCGTCTTTTTATCGACGCCGTTTCTCATATACCCTTTGGCAAGCGTTTTATCGTTGCAGAAGCGAGGCCAACCGTTTTTGTTTTTGAGAAGATACTTCACGGCAAGGCGGAAAAAGTCACTGTCGCAATTTTCGTGGACTCTCACCGTGAGATTACAGGCGATGTTTATTGAGTCTGCGGCGTCCAAAATGAGGTAAGATAGGTGGTTTGTCACATCATGGTCATTTTCGTCAACGCCGGAAATCTGATAGTAGTGCGGATCGATGAGAAGCAGGTTCGCTATAAGGAACTTCGCCTTTTCGTCGTCGAGAATACCGCATTTCACGTCGTTTTCGTAGTACGGCAGAAGAAGCGTATCAAGCTGAAAGCCCGCTCCGTCGCGGGTGTATATTCGCGAGGCGCAGTTGAAGTACGCCGTCCACTGACACACCTCATGGAAAGTCTCCGGTTTTCCGAGGCGCACCGCCTTGTTTACACGGAGCATTTCCTCGAGGTTTGCCTTTACGTCCGGGTCGGTTTCCTCTGCGATAAGCTCCTCTATTCTCGCTATATGCTTATCGATAAAGCGCACAATGGCGGCAAGGCACTTTTCCTCGGCGTCGTAGAAATCGGCGTGTTCGGGATTCAGAGTTCTGTAGTGCCGCACCTTTTCTAAAAGTCCGCCGAAACCGAGGGAGAAGCCTATTCTGTAGTCGCACGCAAAATGTGCGTCGCCGTCGATGCCGGTCTGTATGTTGTACTTAAACTGAAGCGGCTTGAGGTCATCATACGGGAAACGGCTCTCGTCCCAGCGCTTGCTCCACTGATTCGTAGCATTTGCGGCAAGCTCGGTGTTTTTGAGGTTGTTTTTCAGCCAGTCGGGCATATAGTGGAGATCGCCTCTGTAGTTTACGAGCATATCGCGCCATCTGCCGCAGAGAGCCTCGTTTTTATCGACGTATGCCGCATGGGCATCTATAACGCGGCAGAAATTCTCGCTCATGCCGTCGAAGCCGTAAAAGCTTCCGTTTTCGCTGTTATACCAAGGTACTGCCTTATAACCCGGCTGAATGGGTACGGTGCCGAAGTCATCGAGGTCGGTATAGCCGTTCTGCGCACGCTTCTCGAGAGTGTGGCGTATTTTGGTTTTCCTCATTTCCGCAAGGCGGCTTTTGTATGTGTATTCGCCTGTCATTGCTTTACCTCCGTAAAATCCCGTTGTTCACGTCCGAGTGCATGGCTTTTTCCGACTCCGAGAGAGTGGTACGGCAGTTTTTCGTACTTCACGGTATTTTTAAGACTTGCCGCAAAGCGTTCGATCTCCTCCGTCCCCTGCTCCACTCCGGGTATAATCGGCGTTCTCACGATTATCGGCACTCCGAGAGAATCGAGCCTTTTGAAGTTTTCGATTATCCCCCCGTTGCCGACGCCGGTATACTTTTTGTGAATGCCGCTGTCCCACGCCTTGAAGTCAGCCATGACAACCTGAAGCCTTGCGAAAATATCCTCATCGAAGTACACAAGACTCGTTTCGACGGCACTTCTCACGTTCTCCTTTTCGCAGAGCGTTATCATTTCACGCAAAAACTCCCTCTGCATGAGCGGTTCGCCGCCTGAGAATGTAACACCGCCTTTTTCGCCGAAGTAGCCGCGGTCGGAAAGAAGCTCGCGCATAAGTGCGTCCGGTGCGTAATCTTTTCCGCACACGACCTTCGCTCCGCTGTAGCACCCCTCGGCGCACCTTCCGCAGCCGATACATTTCTCGGTGTAAAACATGGTTTCAATCTCCGGCGAGATGCACTCGGGATTGTGACACCACGCGCAGTGAAGAGGACACCCCTTGAAGAACACGACGGTTCTCATACCCGGTCCGTCAGCGTATGACGAACGCTCAATGTCGGCTATTCTTCCGAAAAGCGTACTCACTGCCTTTTCACGCTCTCTTTGCGTCCGCTCTCGGCGGATCTTGCGGCGGCGTCGAGTATCGCCATGACCCTCATGTTATTTCCGAAGTCGAGAGTTTCGTGTACGGGTTCGCCGGTCTTTACGTGGTGTACGTACATCGCCGCTATATTTTTAAGGTATTCCGGATAGGGTGCTTCCTTAATCTCGATATCGTTTCCGTAAATGTCAAAAGCATAAGGGACTACCTTGTCGCCCTCACGTCTGCACTCAATGACTCCGTCCGTGCCGAAGAAGGTCGGTCCTGCCGGGATCGCTCTCGACGGAGTTGTCCACGTTCCCTCAAGCACGGCAAGCCACGACGGAAAATCGACGAGTGCGGCGGCGTTGTCGTATATATCGGCAAAGGGATGAGCGGTATTCACGGCGTTTGCGGTCACGGCGACCGCGCTCTCTTTCGTTATCCAGTTTGACAGCATACAGCCGTAACAGCAGAAATCGAGAAGCGCACCGCCGCCCTCGGATTTCCTGTACCACCACATGGACGCCTTATCGGAATCGGACATATCCTGCACTCTCTCGGTGACTCCTCTGTGAAGTGCGCCCTTGCCGACAGGTCCTGTGTTTCCGATGAGAAAACGGAGCTTTATGAGCTTTCCTATTTTGCCGTCGTCGAGAGCTTTTTTCATTGTGTGGAGGTACGGCCGCCACGTGAGAGGCCAGTTGACCATTGCGAAAATTCCGCTCTCTTTGACGTATTCCTCGATTTTCAATGCTTCCTCAAAGCTTACCGCCATGGGTTTCTCTATGCTGACGCTCACTCCCCTGTCGGCGCACGCTTTCACAATTTCGGACTTTCGTGCGGTTTCGGTGAGGATAAAGGCGATATCGGGCTTCACCTCGTCAAGCATTCTGCAATATTCGCCGTCGGGGTATATGACGCTGCAGTAATTCTCACGTATGTTTTCCTTGTTCCATGCACGTGTATACCGTGTTTTCGGCACCTCCGGGACGGTCGCTTTTGTGTCGGCGGCAGCCGCAAGAATCATATCCTCTTCGTCGGAAATGTACTTTGCAACCTCGTTTACGTGCATATGCGCAAAGCCGATAATCACGGCACGTATTTTTCCGTTAAAGCTCATCTGCGAACACCTCTCTTCCCTCTTTTGCGCTTCTGTAGAACATATCGATAATCGCACTCACAGCAAGCGTTTCCTCAGGCTTTACCGCAAGCTCGGCTTTACCGGAAAGTGCGTCGGCAATATTGTCGAAAAGTCTGAAGTGACCTGAGAATTCTTCTTTCGGGTATGGGTTTACGTCATTTATCTTCGGTGAAATATCTGCGACGTTCCCGGCAAAACCGCCGTAAAAGGTAAAGTCGGGAAGCTTTACGCCGCATCTGTCTCCGGCAAGCACAATACTCGTTTCATCGGGGAGATTCGCCGCCCACGCCGTTTTGAAGTTTATCCTTGCGCCGTTTTTGAACGAGATACTTCCGCTTGCGAAGTCCTCAACGTCAAATTCGTCGTCGCTGTACACTCTCTCTGAGTAAACCGTGCCTGCCAAAGCTCCGCTGTCCTTAAGGCTTGCGGCGAGACTGTCGCGTTTTGCAATCTTTGCGCATTTTGTACCGGCAACCGACCGCACCCCGGTGTTTCCCATGAGCCACACGACGGCGTCGAGCATATGCACGCCTATATCGAGAAACGCGCCGCCTCCGCTTATCTTCTCTATATGGAACGCTCCCCACTTCGGTATTCCTCTGCGGCGTATGCGTGAAAACTCGCCGTAGTATATATCTCCGAGCGCACCGCTCTCTATAATTCTCTTCGCTTCGAGTCTGTCGGGAGTAAACCTCATGCTCTGGCAGGCGCAAAGAAGAAGACCTTTACTTTCCGCAAGTCCGAAAAGCTCCTTTGCCTCACGGTATTTGACCGCAAGCGGTTTCTCGCAGATTACGTTCGCACCGGCGTCAAGCGCAAGCTTTACGTAACCGTAATGGAACATATTCGGCACGCACACCGACACGATATCGGGTTCTGTGTCCGCAAGGAGCTTTGCGGCGTCGGAGGTGTAATATGGTATGCCGTGACGGAGAGAGGTGTCCTTTGCACTCGCTTCGTTTACGTCGCACACACCGACAATTTCGCAGTCGGCAAGGTGCTTATACGCCGGGATATGCGCAAAATTCGCTATCATGCCGCAGCCGATTACAGCAGCTTTCATATCGTTCACCTCCCATATCAGTATTTTCTGTCGTTGTAGTCAATGCGCTCCCAATTCCCGGGGGCATATCCCAAGAACGGAATGGGAAGCACCTTACCGCCCTGCATTGCGGACTCGTGAGCGATTATGCCGGGGATCATACACATTGCGGCGTCCCATGCGTTGTTTGGGGGAAGCTTGCCGGTCATAACGGCACGGACAAAATCGTCAACGAGAAAAGCGTGAGAACCGTTGTGACCGCCGTCCTTTATTTTGCGGTGAGCCTCGGGAAGTCTCGAAAGGTCGTGAATGGCGGAATATCCTCTGTGGTACTCGTACTTCACGGGGTCGTGATTGAGGTCAATCTTATCCCGGTTCTCGACGTACTTCTTTGTATTGATGAGGTTGCTCACGTACTCGACCGACGGCGTCTGACCGAACACATTGCCGACGGTGAAGGTGTGGTGCATACCGGCGCACTGATAGTTTGCGTGAGTGCCGATAAGGCTTGTTATGTACGACGACGGCTTATTCGTACCGCATCGTCTGAACTCGTTTATGCGCGCGACTCCGCCGCCCGACATCTTGAAGATTGCCGTTTCGTTGCTGAACGGGTTGTCCCAATAGTTGTTGCCCTTGCCGTAGATGCCGTCGCCCTCTGTGTCCTCGTAGCCCATGCACGACACTTCGACGGGATGCTCGTTTACCGAGAGGAACATCATCGACATTGAGTGCGTGGAGTAGTACATCGGCGGTATGCCGGCAATCTTTTTCCACTCACTGCCACCCGAACCTGAGAAAGAGGCGAACATTTCGGTTATGTCGTGGTAGTACTGCGACTCGCCGAAAACGAACTTCCCGAACGCTCCCGCCTTGTATCTCTCGCGGCAGAATATTGCGCAGGGGAAGTAGTAGCAGGTCTCCGCCGCCATGTATATAAGGCGCTTTTTCTCTACAAGACGGACTATCTCCCTTGCCTCGTCGATTTCGCAGGTCATCGGCACTGCCGAGAAAACATTCTTTCCGGCTTTCAGAGCCTTTATTACCATAGGTCCGTGCATATGCCTCTGCGTGAAAATTCCGATACAGTCAAGATCGCTCTCACCGTCAAGCATATCTTCATACGACTCATACATTTTTGCGACGCCGAATTTTTTCATTATATGCTCGCGTCTTTCCGGCATAAGCTCTGCACCGACCACCTTTTCAACGTCGGGGTGCGTGAGAAAAATATCGAGAAAGCTCTCCGAAAATTCGCCGAATCCGACTATTCCTATTTTTATACCCATTGTTACCGGTTCCTTTCGTTCTTATATTTTGCAAGCCATTCGCCGAGAGAAAAGTTCTTTCCCTTTTCCGACGGTCTGTACTCAAAGCCTATGTATCCGTCATAATCGGTCGCCGCTATGGCGTCAAACACCGCCGGATAATCGATTTCGCCGTTCGGCGGTTCACAGCGCAGGGGGGAGTTTGCGACGTGGAAGTGTCCGATGAGTCCGATGTTTTCGGTTATCTTTTTCGTGAGATACTCCGTCTCGGAACTCTCCATGCGTACCGTGTGGTATATATCGAAAAGCAGCTTGAGGTTGGGACTGCCGACGCTACTTACAATCTCAAGCGCAGGTGCGGAGTACGGCAGGACGTATGAGGGGCGGTCGAAGGTATTAAGCGGCTCGAGAAGAAGCGTTATTCCCTCGTCCTCCGCCGCCTTTACGCCCTTTCGGAGCGTATACTCAATGTTTTCGAGGACTTCGCCGCCGCTTATTTCATCGTCCTTATCTCCGGCAAGTACTATTGCGTTTTTCATGCCGAGGCGGCGCATTACGGGAGCGGTCTCGTGTATTGCACGGACAAGGTCGTCAGTGCGCCTGTGCGACAGTACGCCTCTTGACATATCGAAGGAAAGCTTTTCATCAGCGGAGTCAAGGTTCATAAGAGCGGCATCAAGCGAGAGTTCATGCAGATTATCGGCAAGAAGATTTATATCCTTGTTTGACCACTTCCAGAATTCCACTGCGTCCGCACCGTCGCATTTTGCAAGCGAGGGTCTGTCCTCAAATGCCGCGTCGGCATACATCATGTCTATGCAGACGCTGAATTTCGGTTTCACCGTGTCATCATCCCTTTCGAACGTATTATTTTCACTGTGACCATTGTATCACAGCTTTTCCGAAAATGCTATTGACAATATGATTTATTTTTTGTATAATATGACGTGAAGGGAGGCATCGGAAAATGGAGTACTGCGATTTTGCGACACTTGCCGACAAAGAATTCGGCGTGCGTTTTCTGTCGGTGAACAAAACCAAGGAGAAACCGGACAAGGTATTCCGCTGTACCAAAAATCTTCGCAAGTGGGACAGGTTTTTCTATGTGGCAAGCGGAAAGATACGTTTTGACTTTGACGAAAAGAGTATTGAAGCCGCCGGGGGAAGTGTGGTGTATCTTCCTTACGACGCCGCATATTTTTCGGAATGGCAGGATGAAAACGACATCGGCTACATAACCGCGGAGTTTATACTTAACGACGCCTCGGGGGAAAGATTTTCACTTTTCGACGAGATAAGGATTGTCGCAAACGACACGGGAAGCGAGTACATGGACAGATTCACAGGACTTTACGACGTATGGACACGAGGTGAGTTCGGTTATAAATTAAAGTCACGTGCGCTTTTTCTTGAGCTTCTTCACAGGCTTTGCGTTGACAGTGTAAAATCAGAGCTGCGCCGTTCGTACAAAAGCATTTACAAAGCGATACTTTACCTTGAAAACAACTACATAGACAATATCTCTACCGACGAGCTTGCGAAAACGTGCGGTATGTGCCAAAGCTCGTTCAGACGTCTGTTTCACGAATACGCCGGAATGTCGCCGGTGAAGTACAAAAACACGCTTCGTGCGAAGAAAGCGGCGGAGCTGATTTCAACGGGCGAGTACACGGTCGGCGAGGCGGCGGAGCTTGTCGGCATTCCCGATCTTGCGTACTTCAACAGAATATTTAAGCAGGTGTTCGGAAAGAATCCGAAAGACTGCAAAAAATAAAAGAAGCACACACCACAAAAAGGTGTGTGCTTCTCGCGTATTGCAAAACTTCAGATCTCAATTTCGAGATAATCGTATGCAACCTCAAAGCCGAGAGGCTTTACTCTTGCTTCGGTCTCTTCCTGGAGAGGGCGGCGGTAATGGCTCATGTGCGTGATGTAAAACTTTGTGTCGCCGCCGGCAAGTCCCTTCAAGAGAAGTCTTTCACGCACCTTTATATTGTCGGGAATACCCATGTGCGTTTTCACCCCCGGAGCGTCGAGGTATGCGCTCTCGAGAACGACGGTGTCAAACCTTTTTCCGCGCTTTTCGATAAAATCCCATGTTTCGTCGAGAAAATAGCCGGTATCGACGGCATAAAGAAGAGATCGTCCGTCCTTTTCGACGATGTAATTATAAGAATCAAGCTCGAAAGCGTGCGACGCCTTGACGGGAATGACATTATAGCCGTCGTTGTCGTATTCGGTGTAAGGTACGACGACCTTATTCACAACGCCGTGCGCCTTAAGCGCCGCTTCCGAACCGAGCCGTCTGCGTATTTCTTCGCCGGAAGCCTCGGAAGAATAAACCGTAAGCACGCCGCCGTCACTGCCGTCAAAGCAGAATTTATTCGTGTCACGCATGAGAAGATCATTTACCGAAAGATGATCCTCATGAGCGTGGGTCAGAATAACCGAATGTATATCGGCAAGAGGAACATTGCCGTAAAGCGAGTGCATATATGCGTCGCTCGGAAAATCGATAAGGATCTTATCGTCAATTACCGCCTGTGAGCGTGTGCGGATATTTTTTCCGCCGCGCTTTCTCGCTTCGACACAGCCGGCGCACTTACAAAACATTGCCGGAACTCCCTCGCATGAGCCTGTTCCCAAAAATCTGAGCTTCATATACTGTCTTCCTTTCGGCGCAAATATATCTTGGCGTCTCTTTAAGTGTAAAATTGCGGCACGGCAAAGTTATCGCCGTGCCGCAGATTCTTATTCTACATTCAGATGCAATTAACCGTGGAACTTAGCCGTGTCGTGTTCGACCATTGCCTCAATCATCTGTGCAAATGCCCAGTGACCGGAGATATCGGACGCCGGAACTGCCGCACCGTTGTATGCTGTCTTAACGAGGTCTGCGTTCGGGACTCTGCCGAGGTAGCGGTTGAGCATTGTTACCGCCTCAGCTCTCTTAATCGACTTGCCGAGACCGAATGTGCCGTCGCTGTAACCGGTGATAATGCCCTTTACCGCGAGAGTGGAAATGTTGTCCTTAGCCCAGTGAGTTGCCGGGACATCGGAGAACGTCATGCTTCCGTCTGCGGTGTAGCCTGCGATGCGGAAGATAATCGTCGCAAACTCTTCACGGGTTATCTCTCTGTCGGGACCGAACGTGCCGTCGCTGTAGCCCTTTACATATCCCTTTTCAACGACGTAGTCAACGTACTTCTTGTACCATGCGTCAGCCGCAACGTCAGAGAAAGAGGAGGCTGTGTAGGTCTTGTTCTCGTCGAAGTCTGCGCATATTCTTGCGATAAGCGTTACCGCTTCTTTTCTTGTGATTGTCTTGTCGGGACGAGCCGTACCGTCGCTGTAACCGGTCATGTACGCCTTGTGCGTATCTTCGGTGGGAGTCGTGGGAGTCGCCGCCTTGTCTTCGTAAACTGCTATGAGCGTAAGGTTCGAGGTTACGTTGAACGCAGCGAGGTTCTTAACGGTCTTGCCGTCGGTGGACCAGCCCTTGAATACCTTGCCGGCAGGTGCCGTAACGGTAGGAGCCTTAGTAGGTGTTCTGCCTGCCTGCACGGTCTCGGAGAGAGAGCCGACATATGTGCCGCCGCCTATCTTGTACGTTACCGTGTAGTAAACAGTATCGCTGCCGCTTGTGTCGCTTCCTGTATTGCCGCCGGTATTGCCGCCGCTTATGGAGTCGGTCGTGCCGGAAACGATGTCGGAATACTCACCCTCGCCCTCTGCGTTTACGGCAGCCACCTTGAAGTAGTACTTGGTGTTCGAGGAGAGAGAAGTAATTTTCTTTGTGAGAACTGTTGCGCTTGTTTCGACAACCGAGGTGTTCGCCGCCGCAGTCTTGCCGTAGCTTATCTTATAGCCGGTGATTGCGGAGTTGCCCTTATCAGAGGGAGCAGACCACTTGATTGTAATGTAGTTTGTGCCTGTAGCCGTAATCTTGGGAGCATCGGGTGCGCCGGGAACGGTCTTCTTTTCAAGCTTGATCTCGGGATCCTTGGTAGAATCGCCGACCTTAACCTCGCCCTCGCCGACAGCGTAGCCGTCGAGAGTAACCGTTATTGCATATTCGCCATAAGGAAGCTCGAAGCTTGCCTTACCTTCGGAGCCTGTTTTTTTTGTCTGATTGTCAATCTTAACTGCCGCACCTGCGAGTGGCTTTCCGTTCTTGTCAACGACTGTGACGGTAAAAGAGCCGACTTTAATGTCTGTATCTATTCCGTCGTAATCGTACTTGAGAGTAGCCTTGGGGGCATGGTTGAAGTAGGCTTTGCCGTTTCTCATTATCTCGTCCTCGACGATCTTGCCGTTCTCGGTTCTCTTGATTTTTTCCATGTAGTTATAGAGAAGGTAGGGGTCGTCGTAGATATCGTTTGCGGCGTTTGCAAAGTAGACAAGCTTATTTATGGACGCAAGGGACGAAAGCTTTGCCTCATCCTTTACCTTGAAGGTGGCGGACACAATCTCCTCGCCCTTTGCGAAGCTTTCAAGTTTGCTTCCGGGAGTGATTATATATGCCATGAAAACACTTGCCGCTTTTTTGTCGTAAACCTTGTCGAGCGCACCGGCATTCGTTGCAACTACTTCCTTATTGAAGTCGAAATAGTTTGCGTAGAGATCATTATAATCGGAGGGCTCACCCTCTGTGCCGTCGTTCTTCAAGAGAGTTAGAGCATCGGGGTCAAAGCCTATCGCCATTGCCGCGCCGACAATATCCTCGTCAAGTGCGGTAACCGTTGCGGTAACGGTTTTTGCGGACTTATCGTAAGAGACCTTCATTGTGAAGCCGTAATTCTTTTCGGCGGCGCCTGCGGTAAAGACGAAGCAGGAAGCAACCGTGATTAAACAAAGTAACAGTGCGAGTATCTTGTTTGCATTTTTCATGTTTTACGTCCCTTTCTTGTGGTTTTCGTTTCTGTTTTCGGGTATGCCGTTCTCCAATCTTCAAAGGCGGGCAAAAAGCAAATGTCAGCACTTTCCAAGTCTTTACTTCGTTGCTCTTTCGTCTTTGAAGATTGGAGAAATCTTCTCTCCTTTTGTGCCTTTCGGTGCTCCGTATTTACACTGTGCGGAGGGGGTGCAGAGAGCACCCCCTCCGTAGTCTTTTTGATTTTAGCCTATAACAACAGCGTCTGTCTTGCAGTCAGCCGCGGTCTTCTGGAAGCCGTTGCTGATATATCCGAGGTCAAGCATTGTTACAACGCCGTCCTCATCGATATCGGTTGCCGCAACGAGCGCATTGTAGGTTGCTTCGTTGGCAAACGTGTCGGCACTTGCAAATGCTCTCATTATGAAGATGAAGTCCTGGATATCAACCTTGCCGTCCTTACCTGTTGTGGAGGTGATATCGCCGGCTACGAGTTCAGCCTCAAAGGAAACCTTGGTGAACTCTGTCTCGGAGGTCATCTGCGAGATAACAATGTTGTTTACCGTGAAGTCAAGGTAGCCGTTCTTGGAGATGACTGCGGAGTAAGTACCGGGTGCGAAGTCGAGGACAATTTCTTCTATTGTGATGTAGTTGTCAACGGTTCTTGTCTCTGCATTCTCAAGCTCTGCGGTGTAAATGCGGTTGTTCTCTGCGTCGTAGAACTTGATCTCGGCAAATGCGGTCGGAGCCTTGTCGGCAGCTCTGAGGAGCTTAATCTTACCGTTGAAGGTTGCCTTGTTCTTGCCGGTCTTCGGGAATGTTACCTTGAAGGTGATTGTGCGTGTAGCATCATCATATGTGTAGTCGGGAGCGGTTATCGTCGTCTCGCCTACGGTGATTGTAAAGTCTGTCGGAAGCTTATAGCCATCGTCGAGCTTTACGGTAATCTCTGCGCTGTAGATCTTATCGAAGCCGAACTTATCATTCTCGGGATCGAGTATCGTTCCATCTTCGTCTGTCCACTTGGTATCAACTACGGTGAACGGAGAATCGGTTTCGCCCTCGGGGAGCTTTTCGGACGCCATTCCGGGAGTACCCGTTGCCGCAGGAGCGGTGATGAGTATCTCAAGGTTGCGAGCGTCCGCACGGTCTGCCGTTATGAAGCTTACTCTTGCGGTGATTGTGCCGTCGCCGTTGTCGGAAACGGATGCGCCGGTACCGTCAATCGTAACGACCGTGGAAAGGTCTACGGTGTAGCCCTCGTTGGGTGTAATCTTAATGATAGCGGTGTACTCGGTGTTGTAATCGAATGCGGTTACATCGGGAGTCCAGGTTACTTCGCTTACCGTGTAGTTTGCGCCCTCTTCGGGAGTTACGTCCTTATCGGGTGTCGCCTTGGCTACAGGCTTTACAAGGTCGGTGAGCGCGATATTGGCAATTCTCTCGCGATCCTTGGTTGTGTACTTAACGGTTGCCGTGATTGTGCCGTCAGCGTTCTTTGTAACGTCTGCAATGCGATCGTCAATTGTTACCGCAGTCATATCGTTTACCGCATAGCCTTCGTTTGCCGTAATTGTAACGGAAGCGGTGTACTCGGTGTTGTAATCGAACTCGGTTACATCGGGAGTCCACGTTACTTCGCTTACCGTGTAGTTTGCGCCTTCCTCGGCCTCAACGTCCTTATCGGGTGCTGCCTTGGGTTCGGGCTTCGTGAGACCCTTAAGAGTGATCTCGGTGATAGGTGTGCCGTAGCTGAAGGTGATTACGATGTCAGCTGTTACTTCGTCTCCGGGGATTGTGTAGAGGCCGGTTGCTTCGTCCTTTGTGAGAACCTTGGAGCCGCCGTTGCCTACCTTATAAGTAATCTCGGAGGCTGTTGTGTTAGCCGCAAAGGTGTAATCCTTGAACATTTCTACGCCGTAGTCAACATCGGGAATTTCGGTCGCAGGATCGTTTACTCCCTCGAAGGTTACGGTGAGCATATTGTCGAATTCAACCACGGTTTCGAGCATTGTGAGCTTCTTTACGCCGGTGTTCTGACCGATATGCTTGATGTAGTAGATATTTGTTGCGTCAAAGTAGCCGTCGAGGACTTCACCGGTAAGAACCGTCTTGATGTCGGTTGTCTTGAAGTTCTTGTACTCTTCAAGGGACATGGGAATCTCGAAGGACGCTACCTTAACTTCTCCGTTCTTTGCCGCAAAGTACTTGGCATCCACGGAAGCCGCAACGCCGCCGTATACCTTGCCGCCTTCAACCGTAAACTTAGCGAAGGTGTCGAATACGTTTTCTTCAAACTTGAAGCCTTCAACATTCTTGCCGTTTACCTCAAAGCTGAAGCCTGCGGTGTCGATATCGTCGCCGACGAGGTTAACGTCAATGAAGAGTCCGCCCTTTTCGGCGTCGTACTTACCGTTGAGCACATAGTATGCAGTACCGAGATCTGCGGATTTGACATCGGAGAAGTATACCCGAGCCTTGCCGCCCGTGAAGGCGCCTGCGGGTACTTCAAAGTAGTAGTAGTCGGAGTCGGAGTTTGCAGCGCTCCTCGTACCGTCGGGAGTCGTTATCTCAAGTACCTTTGTGTCGGACGAAACTCCTGCAAGTGCCGCCTTGGGTATCTTGAGCATCAAATTATCGGTGGGATTTACGGTGTTACCCGTAGCGGCGTCGTTGAGTGTAACCTCAAGACCCATGTATGCGTCTTCGAGACCGAGGTTAGCGATATCCTCTGCCTGCTCGGCGGAACTGAGTCCTCTGCCGTTTATCGCAAACTCGGTGTTTTCCTCCTTGAAAGAAACAAGCTCTCTTGCGAAGGTGACAACGCTCTTTCCGGGCATCGGCATGAACACTCCGTTTTCGTCGGTGTTTGCCTTTATGCCGTTGACGTATACAAACGCTTCTGCGTCCTTAGGAACTGCCTTGAACGCATAGCTTCCGTCGCCGGCAACGGTGAGTTCAACTGTGCCGAACTCTTCGGACGGAGCGTAAACGATGTAGTTGATGGAATCAGCAACGGACCCGATGCCGAAATCAGCTTCGGTCTTGCCGTTCTTGAAGAGGAGTATCTTCTTGCCGGCTACGTTGCCCTTATCTATAATCTTGCCAATCTTGCCGCCTGTAAGGATTGCGATAGCGTCGCCGCTTACGGTTGCGTTTCCTGAAGCGCCGCCGAATGCGACAGTACCGATTTCGCCGCCCTTTACTTCAAGTATTGCGTTACCGGTGAGCTTACCCTCGGACAAGCCGCCGATGTATGCGCCTCCCTTTATATTACCGCCGCTTACCGTGCCGTACATATTGCCGATGTTTACGGACTTCGGACCGTGACCCGCAAGACCGTAGCTATTTACAACAGCATTACCGCCCACCTCGGTAACAACATCTCCCGTAAAGTTACCCTGATTATAGCCGGTAGCCCTAATGTAGTTCCATGTACCGCCGAGAATCGTCTGAACCTTGCCTGCGTTGAACGTTCCGCTGCCGCCGTCGCGGAGAGCATGGAAGCCCAAATCCGCCGTTCTTTTTACGGGTGCTGCGTCGACGACAGTGCCGTCACTCTCAACGCCTTTTGCGGACGACATAACGTAGTCAACAAGAACAAAGCCTTCACAGAATTTAACATTTTCGCCTGTAGCTTCAAAATTAATTTCGGCATTGATTGCATTCATCCAGCTCTGCTGCTTGTTGTATGCGTAAGCGTTGGGATTGCCGAGAATGTAGGGGATTTCGTCGAGAACCAGCTCTGCATCGTTTGCTTTCGTGAGCTTGATTGTCTGACAAATACCAACGGTGTAGAGAGACGGAACGGTTGTAAGAACTACACTGCCGCTGATTTTTTCAAGGTTTATACCGGAACCGTTTGTACCGTTGAATGCATAATTATCGAGAAGAACTATTACGTATTTTCCTTCACCCTTATTCTTGAGAAGCGTCGTGACATCGGAAACCTTAGCCTTCGACTTGGAGGGAACGGAGCCGTCGTTAGCGCCACTGCCCTTTTCTGCGGATACGTAATAAATCCCTGTTGCGTCGGGGTATCTTGCGTTGATGTAGTTTACTATCTCGCCGTCGGCACTGCTCACTATAATTACAGCGACCGCTTCGGAGGCATCAAACTCTACGCTTGCAGCAACTCTTACAAGGTATGTGCCTGCCGCAAGACCGGTGATTTCCGTTCCTGTTACCTTAGTCCATGTCTCGCCTCCGTCTGCGGAGTATTCCATGGTCTCGTCAACGCCTGTGATCTTGCCGTCAGCGTTGTCGCCGGTGGAGGCTGTAAAGCCAATATTCTTGGGCGCCTCTGCCTGAGGCTTGGGAGCTTCCTTCACGAAGGTGACATTGGCGACATAAATCTTTTCGCCCGTTGCGACGCCGTCCTTGAGGAACGCTTCACCCTTTACGCCGCTGCCGAACGGGTAGAGGTTTGTATGTTTCAATGTTACGCCCTTGCCGTAGTTATCGGTGTTGTTCCATGCGGCAACCGTCGAAAGGTCAACGTAAGCCATAGCCCACTTGTTTGTCTCGAGAGTATTGCTTGCATTGGTGAACTGAATGTTATCGACATACTTGGGCGCCGCAACTCCGAAGCCGGGAAGCCTGCCGGAGGGAGCGTCGATGCCCTCGGGAAGTACATAGTAGTACTCAATAACCGCATACTTATAAACGTAAGGCATTACATTGAATGCGTCGAAGCTGTAACCGTCGGCAACAATATTGTTGCTCTTATCGGGCTGGCTGAGCGCCCCCTCTTCTCTCGAGGTGGTAACGGGAACGAAGCCCTGAGCCTTTACGCCGTCGATTGTCTCTGTATCTGTGAAGGTGAGGCCGCCTGCGTTTGTGCCTACGCCGTCCTTCCACCAGTTCATGGTCTTCTTGAAGAAGGTTCCGGGAACGACAACCGTGTCGGGATAATTTATATCGCCAATGCCGAGAGCGTCTCTGTCGGTTGCGATAAACTCAACGAAGGTCTCGGGCTTTGTAATGTCAAGCGCGTGAGCCGCATCGGAGTAAACTGCGATAGCCTGGATATAGTTGTCCGTGCCGCCGTTTGTGGGATGAGCCTTGAGCACGAGAGTGATCTCGTATGTGCCGTAAGCCTTATCCTCTGCGAATACGGGAAGTGCATGCTGCTGACCGCCGGTAGAGTTTCTCCAAAGATCAATCGTATAATCGGACTTCTTGCCGTTTACGTACACCTCGTAGATGCCGTTTGTGCCGTTCTTTGAGGTCCAGATGTAAGCGTTAACGCCCGTGAACTTAAACGATACTGCGGCGTTCTCTGATGTACCGGAAATCTGGGATGTACCTGCGAAGCCGCCAGCCGCCGCATATTCCTTGAAGCCCTTGATGGAGGCGTTGGAAACAACTTCTCTGTTGAGGTTTACTGACGTGTCAACCTCGTGAGTAACGTATGCAGAGCCGAGGGTTGCCTGTGCGGCTGCTTTCTGCTCTTCGAGGTAGGAGATTATGCAATCGGCATAAATCTGATAACCTGCCGCCTTGGGATGAACGATGTCGGAGTAGTACTTGAGCCATACGCTGTCGTAAGGAATGGAAGCGTCCGCCGCAAGTCCTTCAAGCTCTCTTATCTTTTCGTAAGCGTATACGCCGACGTCGATAACCTTGATGCCGTAAGCCTCAGCCGCCTCAATGTGCGCTCTGGAGGTTTCGTAGGTCTTGCCGTTCTTGCCGCTGTCTGTGGTGAGAACAACTATGATATCTGCGTTTTCGTTAGCCGCCCAAATCTTGTTGAAGATGACAGCCATGTCGCTCTTTACCTTTTCGGGTTCGGAGGCTCTTGCTTCGTAGTTGTCGTTTATAGCAAACTCTATGAATACGAGGTCAGCCGCCTGCTTGTCAAGCTCAAGACCTGTCTGGTAGGAATTTGTACGGAACGAACCGAATCTCGAACCGGTACCGCCTATTGCGGCGTCTCTGAGAGTTATCTCGGCGCCCGGATAAGCGTTCTTAAACCATGTGCCGGTGAGACCTCTCCAGGAATAAATGTCTCTGTCCTTACCGTTTTCAAGACCCGAACCGTAGGTTACGGAACCGCCGAAATAACCGATCTTAACGGCTTCGCCGGAAGCGAGCTTCTTGAAGGTGTTGTGGAGGTAAGGAACCTCTGTCACGGTGTAGCCTACTTCGAGAGAAACGCTTTCGGAGGCGAGAACACCGCCGTTCTTTGCGACTCTTACGAGGTATGTGCCGACTGCGAGGTTTGCAATTTCGGTACCGGTAACAGGCGTCCATGTCGCACCGTTGTCGGAGGAGTATTCCATTGTTTCGTCAACGCCGGTGATTTTGCCGTCTGCCGCGTCAGCCGCACTTGCGTTTACGGCCTTAAGCCCCTCGGGCTTCTTTGCAATCTCCGGATCGTTGAAGGTTCTGGACTCGGAGTCATAGATCGCAAAGTCGTCTTCGGACTTGAAGAAGCCGATGTAGTCTATGTAAACGCCGCCGCCCGTGCCTGTGCCGAAGTCGATTCTGTACTGGCTGCTTCCCTTATACTCATAGGGAGTCTTTACAAGATCGGTGTAGTCGGTAGAGTCAATAAACTCTTTCCACTTTCCCGCAAGGTCAAGAGTAACTGTGTGCCACTCGCCGTCAGCCTTGAGCGTGGAAGTGATTCTCGGTCTGACGTCAGCGGAAGTCGTTGTACCGTCGGCAAGCTCGGTCTTGCTTCTGTTCATAACAACGGAAACATTTACGTCGCCGCCGCCAGTTCCGACCGTCTTTGCTCTCATTTTGAGAAGTCTTGTTGCGGAGGTGATATTGAGAGCCGGTGTTTTCTGCGTAAGATGGTCAATCTCAAGCATAGCGGTATTTGCGCCGATTGTGTACTTGAAGAGACCGTTCTCCATAGAGGGCACATTGCTTCCGTTCCATGTTGCAAACTTAGGTCTGGGATTATTATTTGCCGCAAAGTAGTAGCTTCCGTCCTTGGTGAAGCCTGAGTTGTCGGCCTCTGCTCTCCAGTCGTGGATTACCGCCCTCGGGTTGCCCTCGCCGTCGGTGAGGACTTCTGAAGCAGGGTAAGTTTCCCCCTCCGCAAGCTCGACTTTCTCTTCGGGAGCTTCTTCCTTAACAGGAGTTTCTTCCACCGGGGTCTCTTCCTCGGCAGGAGCTTCTTCCTCAACGGAAGTTTCTTCCTCGGCAGGAACTTCTTCCTCTGCGGGAGTTTCCTCCGCCGGAGTCTCTTCGAGGACAGTTTCTTCGTTTGCTGCAGCTTCAATGACAGCTTCCTCAGCAGAAGCGGTGAATGCCGTTCCTGCCGACATGACCATCAAAACCGCAAGGATCAACGAGAGAATTTTTCTGGTTTTCATGTTTCTGTCTCCTTTAATTGTATTTGTGTTTCGGGCACTCTGCATTGACAAAGACACCCATCCAATATTACACAGATACATTATACAACAATTCGAGAAAAAAAGCAAGTCTTTTTACGAAGTTTATTCGGTGCAATATGTAAAAAAATCATGTGCGTTTTTGTATACTTTGCCCAAACGCGGCAAACCTTTGCACGAATACTCACGTATCGCCGCTTTCCTCCGGCGGATTCGGAGTAATCCTCATGCGGAACTCCACGCCGCCTCCCGTTTCGTCGATGCTCTTCTCGACGACGGCACCCGTCCTTTCCGCAAGCTCGGCAAGATGCTCGAAGGAGTTCACGAATATTCCGAGGTCGCGCACCGCGATTTTCATTTTCAAGCCGCCCTCGGTCTTGCCGTTTTCGTTTGTCCGCACACTTTTCTTCCTATTATGATATGTGCTTTCCGCACGGCATTTTATGCGTCTCGCCTCGCGTTCGAGGTCGCCGTCGTCTGCGTCGGCATTTTCGGAGGCGAACCTCGCGATACTCTCGGTCTGCGCCACTCCGAGAGAAAGCTCCGCCGCAAGCGAAATTACCGTCATGCGCTTTTCGGAGGGTGCGGTGAGAAGCGCTCTTGCGTGGCGTTCGGTGAGCTTTGCGTCAAGAACGGCGGCGCGCTCCGCTTTCGAAAGCTTCAAAAGCCGCAGTTTGTTTGCGACAGCCGACTGCGAAAGCGAAAGCCGTTCGGCCGCCTCGGTCTGCGTATACGAACAAAGGTACATAAGCTCGCGTATAGCCGCCGCCTGCTCGAAGAAGTTTAGGTTTTCGCGCTGTATGTTCTCGACTATCGCAAGCTCCGCGGAGCGTTTGCGGTCGGTGCCTCTCGGCACGACAATGCACGGCACTCGCTCGAGGCAGAGAAGCTTTGCGGCGCGAAGCCGACGTTCCCCTGCGATAAGCTCATACTTCCCCTCCTCGCTCACTCTCACGCAAAGCGGCTGAATAAAGCCGTACTTCGATATGCTGTCGGCAAGCGAGACAATAGCTCCCTCGTCAAAGTCGCACCGCGGCTGTGACGGATTCGGCGCGATGAGCTTCGGACTTATATTGGTTATTCGCACTTCGTCGGCGGCTGTATTACCGGTGTGTGACATTTCATGCATAATATGTGCTTTTTTTGCCGACTTAAAGAATCCGAACGGCATGGTATCATTCCCCCCTATCTACCTCATTTTACCTCTGACGGCATGAAAATCCTGTCGTTATACGTCGTTTGTTGTGTGAAATGTTTCACAAATGTAAACAATTATGTTTTCGTCAAAAATGCTATGTACAAAAGTGTCGAGTTGTGTTATAATACACAATAGGTATAGTTATATCAAAAAATGAAAGAGAAAACAAGATGGGTTACAGTAAATCGGACAAGAAATACGGTTCGGAGAACCGAGGTGCGAGATTCGGCTCGCAGAAAAAGAGCGGTTACGCTAAGGGGGGCTCGTTCGGCAAAGGTGCGCCGAGAGCGGCAAAGTCCTCGTCACGTCCCGAAAGGGCGGAGAAAAACCGCGATGAGGAAATCGCAAACGGTGCGGTCCCGGGAAGGAACGCCGTGAGAG
Source organism: uncultured Eubacteriales bacterium (assembly GCA_934502885.1). Classification (GTDB taxonomy): domain Bacteria; phylum Bacillota; class Clostridia; order Oscillospirales; family CAG-382; genus CAKSUT01. Next base: position 63,268 of record CAKSUT010000006.1, read on the forward strand.
AGCTTCTCAAATCCGGGCGCGACATTGAGAAAATTTTCGTAAGCTCCGGCGAACGCGAGGGCTCCATAACAGTGCTTGTCGCCGAAAGCATTAAGCGCGGAATACCGATAATCGAGGTTGAAAAGCCAAAGCTTGACGCACTCTGCGGTTACGAACAGCATCAGGGAATCGTCGCGATAGCCTCCGAAAAGGAGTATGTGACGATAGACGACATTCTGGCTATTGCCGAGGAACGCGGCGAAAAGCCGCTCGTGGTTGTGTGCGACGGAGTTTCCGACCCTCACAACCTCGGCGCGATAATAAGGTGTGCCGAGGGCGCGGGCGCGCACGGAATCATTATTCCGAAGCGGCGCGCGGCAGGCATCACTCCGGCGGTTGTGAAGTCGTCGGCAGGCGCGGTGGAACACCTTGCGGCGGCTAAATGCTCGAACGTCGCGGACACTCTCCGCAAGCTCAAGGACAAAGGCCTTTGGATATTCGGTGCGGAGGCAGACGGTCAAAATTACGTAAAAGCGGAGTTCGATCTTCCCTGCGCGATAGTTTTGGGCAGTGAGGAAAACGGAATTTCGGACATTGTGAAAAAGCAGTGCGACTACATAGTTTCGATACCGATGAGGGGAAAGGTAAACTCCCTCAATGTTTCGACGGCGGCCGCCGTACTTCTTTACGAGGCACTCAGACAGCGCGGCATTTCCGAGTAAAGAGGAAAAGCAAGACAAACAAAACCGAAAGGAATGTATAAGCATGAGCGATAATGAGAAGCTTACCGGTGCGTCCGGTCTATCGGAAGGCGGCAGTGCGGACGGCAACGCCAAAACGTCGGAGTTTTCAATTGACAGTATTCTCGCTGAATACGCTTCTCCCTCAACAAAGTCCGAGCCGGCGGCAAAAGCCGCGCCGGACGAAGCGGATTACCTTGCCGGAAAGGAAGCCGAGGTCAAGGCCTTGTTTGACGAGGTGGTCGTAAAGGGAAACACTCCGAGCGATGCAAAGGCAGAGAGCGAAAAAAATAACGACAGCCCCGACGCCGGGAACACAGTTGTGTTCGGAACGGCGGTCAGCGGAACCGGCGAGACCGGCGAAACGGTAAAGATAACGGGAACACACTCCGTAAAGGAGCTGTTTGACGCAATAAACGAAATAACCGGCACGACCGACAAGGTCTCCGCCGGCAAAGAGGACGATGACGCCGACGACGTTCGCATATACGGTTCGGTGGAAGCGGAATCCGAACCTGAGGACGTGTACGAGGTCGGCGAGGAGCTTCCGACGGCAAAAGCCGAAGATGAAAGCACCGCCGGCACGGGTACGGTTGACAGAAACGCACTCTTCGGCGAGGACGGCGAAAGAGATCCGATGTTTGCGGACGTCGGCTTTGACGAATTTGAAAGCGAAGCGAAGCAGAACGGTAAGATAACGCCGGAGAGCGACGCTTTCAACAGTGCAAAAGAAAATATAGGAAACGACGCCGGAGAAAAGGTCAAGAGCGGTCTTGAAACGCTCTTCGGCTCAACAACCGGCAGTAATCCGATAGTACGCGACGGCGACGGTTACGGAAACGGTAAGAAAAAGCAGTCGAAGCGTGCGGCGGCGAACGAAATACTTCACCGCGAGGAGGCGGACTTCTCCTCCGAGCAGGGTATAAACCGCTCTCTCGGTTTCATGTTCAAAAAGTCGCGTCTTGCTCTTCTTTCGGTTATCGGAACCGGGTTCTTCCTCCTTCTTTCGATATTCTATTCGCTGAGCGCGAACTTCTTCCCTATTTCGGACTTTCTGAAGCCAGGAACTTACAGTGCTGTTTACATACTGGTTGACCTTCAGATAATGTTCTTCGCGGCGATGTGTGCGCTCGACAAGCTTATCGAGGGAGCGGTTGACCTCTACGACAGATTCGGTTCTCCCGAATGCGTCACTCTCGTGATGACGCTGATGATAACGGCGTATTCGGTATACGGCGCCATTACCTGCAAGGGCAATGACGAGGTTTACACCTTCGGTTCGGTCGGCTGTTTCGCGCTGTTCCTTGTCTCCCTCTACGATTATTACAAGTCCTCTTCGGACTACCTTGCGTTCAGAATAGCGGCGTCTCCGGCGTCGAAGTACGGTTCGGTTGAGCTTGATCCGACGGGTGAAGACTGCGCTCCTTTCCAGGAGTACATGACCGCCGGTTCAAAGGCATTCACCATTCAGAAGGGCGAAAAGTACTTGAACTTCACCTCCAGAAACGAGACTGTTCCCAAGTGCGAGAACAGATTCGGCGTGAAGTGTGCGATATCGTTCTTCGTATCGCTTGCGGTCGGCGCGGCGGTCTACGTGTTAAGCACGTTTGACCTTTACGTTGCGCTCACGTCGGCGCTCGTAATATTCCTTTCGTCGATATCGTTCGGCACGTATCTTGCGGCGGCGCTTCCACGCTATCTTCTTGCGAAGAAGGCAAGCAGACACAACTGCGCGATAGTCGGTCAGAACGTACACGAGGAATACGAAAACGTATCGGTAATTTCCTTTGAAGACACAGAGGTATTTCCTCCCAAGGATGTACGCGTTTCGAGTATCCGTGTTTACGGAAACACCGCTCTCGACAGCGCAATACTCGATATAGCGTTCATCTCGAAGAAGCTCGGCGGTCCTCTTTCAAACGTATTCGCAAAGGCGGTTACTTATGACAGAAGCGACCTCGACAACGTTGAAATCCTCGCCGTTTACCCGGACGCCATAAAGGCGGCGATAGGAAAGAACGAATACCTTCTCGCAACAAGCGCATTCCTCCGTGCAAACGGATTTGCGTGCTACGAGGATTCGGTTGACAACTCCTACATCACCTCTCTCGGAAGCATTCTTTACATGGTAAAGAACAACGAGACGGTTGCGAAGTTCTACATAAAGTATGCGATAAATCCGCAGTTTGAGACAATCCTCTCGGGACTCAACGACGCCGGCATCTGCGTATCGGTGAGAACCGCCGACCCTTGCATAAACAACGACATTCTTCTTTCCAACCTCAGAGGAAAGAACCACAAGATAAGCGTTGTAAAGGGTTCGGGAATCGGAAGTCTGCCCTCCACGTCGAAGAATATCGACTCGGGTATCATCTCGCTTTCGGGCATTCACAACTTCCTCAAGACCTACATTCTCTGCGACAGACTCGGACGCACAATAAAGGTAAACAGCATCGTCAAGGCGATGGGAACGGTATTCGGCTTTGTCATTCCGATAGCGTTGTTTGCTCTCAACTTCATGAACCCTGCCGGCACGGTACACATAGTGAACTCGCTGTTTGTACTTCTGATACAGCTTTTCTGGCTTGTGCCGATTGCGGTTATTTCAAGGTTTTACAAATAAACACTCGCAAATAAGGGGGACGCTTATGTTCTCCCTTTTGCTTTTTGTTCGGAAATACAGAAAAGAGCCGCGGCTGCGGCTCTTTTTTACGTCTGTATGTAATTGTCAATCGTCAATCGTATTTACCGTGTGAACTCCGAATAGTCCTCGATGAACTTCTCAAGGCTTTTCTCCGTGGGACTTGCCGTGAAGTACTCAAGTCCGACATATTTATCGTATCCGCTCTTTTCGATAGCGGCGAAGACATTTTTCCAGTTTATCTCACCCGTACCCGGTGCGCCTCTGCCCGGCACGTCGGCAATGTGCATATGACCGATAAGGTCGATGTTATCGGTTATGTTGTTTATGAGGTTGCCCTCCGTCACCTGCTGGTGATATACGTCATACAAGAGCTTTACGTTGGGGCTGTCCACCTCTCTGATTATCGAAAATCCCTCGTAGCTTGAGGAAAGGTAATAGCCTCTGTGATTGTAAAGCGTGTTGAGCGGTTCGACGACAAGCGTTACGTCTGCATCCTCGTATATCTTTGCGGCACGGCGAAGGTTCACGACAAGGTTTGCGTGCTGAACGTCACGGGGAATATCGAGTCTTTCGTCGCCGGTCTGCATGATAAGAGTGCCGACTCCCATCTTTTTCGCAAGCTCCGCCGAATCCTTCGCTATGCGGCAGAACTCCTCCGAATCCTCCATGTACAGCGGACCGTGGTAGGTCTCGGGCTTTTCGCGTTTTGTGTCGGTACACATTCCCGCTATCGGCACGCCGTACTCCCTTGACGCCTTTGCTATAAGGTCGGTGTCCTTGTTCTTCCAGAACCAGAACTCCGCCGCCGAGAAGCCGAGCTCCTTTGTGCGCTTTACTCTGTCAGCGTAGTCATACTCCGTCAAAAGCGCATCGATACAGACAGAAAATTTAAGCATAGTAAGCACCTCCGTTTACAAAAAAAGCGGAAAATCAGAGATAAACCCATGAATTTCCGCCTGAATTTAAAGTTCGCGCCGTCCCTCTATAGCTTTTGTGAGCGTTATTTCGTCGGCATACTCAAGGTCGCCGCCGACGGGAATACCGTATGCGAGCCTTGTTGTTTTTACGCCGAAAGGCTTCACAAGCTTCGCTATATACACAGCCGTCGCTTCACCCTCCACGTTGGGGTTAGTCGCAAGAATAAGCTCAATCGGCTTTGAGGGATCCTCCTCCGAAAGAGTATTTATGCGTGCGATAAGCTCCTTTATCGTGATGTCGCCCGGACCCACTCCGTCAAGCGGAGAAAGAACACCGTGAAGAACATGGTACACGCCGTTGTAGTCACGTATGCGGTCAACCGCCGCAACGTCTCTCGGATCTTCGAGAACGCATATAAGCCGTTTGTCGCGCTTGCCGTCGGCACACACAGGGCAGATTTCGCCCTCGCAAATGTTCTGGCACACAGCGCATCTTTTTGTCTTTGCCTTTGCATCGGTTATCGACTTCGCAAACTCCGCCGCCGCGTCGTCGGTCATATCAAGCACGGCAAACGCCATGCGGTACGCCGACTTTTTTCCGACGCCCGGAAGTTTGCGAAAGCTGTCCGCGAGCCTGTCGATTGGGGTAATACGCCCTCTGCCCTCCGGCATCAGAGCAGACCCGGCATCGAGATATTGCCCGTTACCTTATTCATTTCGTCGGAGTTTATCGTCTCAACCTTCTTTATGGCTTCGTTTACCGCCGCCATAAGGGTGTCCTCGAGAGTCTCGATATCGTCGGGATCGACTATATCCTCGGAGAGCTTAATCTCGGTGATCTCCTTTTTACCGTTGATTTTGACGTTTACAGCACCGCCGCCGGTCGAAACCTCATATTCCTTTTCGTTGAGCTCTTCCTGGAGTTTTTCCATATCCTCCTGCATCTTCTGAGCCTGCTTTATTATGGACTGCATATTCTGCGGACCGCCGCCCACACCCTTGGGTAATCTTGCCTTCATTGTTCTGACCGTTCCTTTCGTTTAATTATGAGATTCGCCTGCAAATTGCCGCCGACCTCGCCGAAACAAAAAGCGTTTCGGATATGTTTGATTTTTCGTAATAATTCGTGTACGGAAAATTGCGAATATATACGCCGTCTTCGTACATACTCTGTAATTATATCACACTTTTACGTAAAACGCAACACCTGAAATAAAAAATTAACAAAAGAACACAAAAACGAAGCTACCGCACCTTTTCCGAGCAGCACAGAAACCTAAGCGGTTATGTATCAGTCTCCGAGAGAGGTTTTCACTTTCACGCAAACCTTTTCGTCGTAGCAGGTGAATATTTCATCGACACGCTCCTTGTCGCTCACCTTCGTAAATGCACTCACAAAGGGAACGATAATCATCGATGCGACCATCGCGAACGCACCGCAGTTGATGGGAGACGCAAGGAATGAGGGGAAGATTTTCGGGCAGAGCATATTGAGAATCATAATTCCCGTGCCGAAGATAAAGCTTGCCCAAACCGCCGGCTTCGTGACACGCTTTGAGTAGAGACCGTAAAGGAACGGCGCAAGGAAAGCTCCTGCGAGCGCACCCCAGGAAATACCCATAAGCTGAGCAATAAAGGTGTTCTTGCTGTTGTACTGCGATATTGCGATAACCACGGAAATTGCAATAAATACTACAATAAACGCTCTTATGAGGAGCATTCTCTTTTCGTCGTCGAGCTTCTTTGCGATATGACCGTCAATGAGGTCGAGAGTGAGAGTCGAGCTTGAAGCGAGAACGAGCGAGGAAAGCGTTGACATGGATGCCGAAAGAACAAGCACCACAACCACGCCTATGAGAATATCGGGGAAGTTTTCGAGCATTTTGGGTATAATCGCATCATAACCGACCGCCGCTGCGTCAATATTGTAGAGACGTCCGAAGCCGCCGAGAAAGTAACAGCCGCCGGCAACGACGATAGCGAAGAGAGTCGAAATAACCGCGCCCTTGTCTATCGCTTTTTCGCTCTTTATTGAGTAGAACTTCTGCACCATCTGCGGAAGTCCCCACGTACCGAGTGAGGTAAGTATTACAACGCAGAGAAGTCCGACGGGATCGGGACCGAAGAACGACGCAAACACACCGGGGACGTCAGATACCGCAGGGTCATTCACTCTTGCAAGCTCTGCGAGAGCGTTCGTAAATCCTCCGTTGTTTCCGAGAACGCCCGCTATTACCGCGCATATGCCGGCTATCATCACGATTCCCTGAATAAAGTCGTTTATCGCGGTCGCCATGTAGCCGCCGGCGATTACGTAGATACCCGTGAGAACCGCCATTGCAACGACGCATACCTCATAAGGAATGTCAAACGCCATGCCGAAAAGACGGGAGAGTCCGTTGTAGAGCGAAGCGGTGTACGGAATGAGGAACACGAAAACTATAATCGATGCACCGATTTTCAGAGCCTCACTGCCGTATCTTGAGCCGAAAAACTCAGGCATCGTCGCACTTTCGAGCTTGTGGGTCATAACTCTCGTTCGTCTGCCGAGAACCGCCCACGCAAGGAGCGAGCCGAGAAAGGCGTTGCCGAGTCCTATCCATGTTGACGCAATGCCGAACTTCCAGCCGAACTGACCGGCGTAGCCTATGAAGATTACCGCCGAGAAGTAGCTTGTGCCGTATGCGAACGCCGTGAGCCACGGACCGACGGAGCGTCCGCCGAGTACGAAGCCGTTTACGTCGGAGGCGTGCTTTCTGCAATAGAGTCCGACACCTATCATTACCGCGAAGAAGATTACGAGAAGAACCGCTTTGATTGCCATTTTTACCATTCCTTTCTTATTTTACGGAGGGCGCAGGCAAACAAAAAGCCCCCCGACTTTTGTATGTCAGAGGGCGAATATACTTTGAATATACACGCTGTACCACCTCATTTTGCCGATTCCTCACAGAACCGACCTCGTCAAGTACTCAGAAAAGCTTTCTGTCAATACTCTATCGCGTTAACGGGCAACACCGTCGCAGCCTACTTCGACGCTTGTTTTTGTCGGTTCGGTGCGCTGCTCGCGGAATGTATTCACCGGGGTTTGCGTTTACTGCTCGCACCAGCCGCAGTCTCTCTGCATACGCTCACAAGGGCTACTTGTTTCCGTTCATCGCATTTATGTGGTATTTGTTTGTTGCTGTAATTTTACCATGGAGGAAGCCTTTTGTCAAGAGTGAAAATGCGATTTTACATCTTGTTAACATCTTCCGCTCTGTTTTCGGCAACAAGCTTTTTAAACTCCTTCTTAAGGCACTCGAAGGTTTCGTCGCTTATATGGTGTTCGACCTTGCAGGAATCGGTATACGCCGCCTCACTGCTGACGCCTATTGCCATAAGTATGCGCGCAATTATCTCGTGCCGCTCATACATGCGAAGAGCTATCTCAAGCCCTTTCTCCGTAAGTGTTATGAAGCCGTCGCCGTCCACCTCGATATAACCGTTCTCTCTGAACTGCTTCATTGCAATGCTTACCGACGGCTTGGAAAAACCGAGGTCGTTTACTATATCAATCGCCCTGACATAGGGCTTTTCGAGGCTGAGCATATATATCGTTTCAAGATAATTCTCCGCCGATTCAAAAATCTTCATTAAGACGCTCCTTTCGCGTTCTCATCTACGGGTACACTTTATTATTTTATCACAAAACTTCTGAATTTTTCAATGCGGTATTGTTAAAACTGTTTGCGAAGCTTAAGCCGATATTGACAAAAGCCTCGTTTTGTGGTATACTGTAAGTTGTAATGATGTTATTTTGCGCTTCAGTGCGTACAAAAGAAAGTGAGACGCCATGATTTTAGATATTTTGAGAGGCAACATGGGCATAACCGAGGCACTTCTTGCGTTTCTGCTCGTTATACCGTCGCTTTTGCTGTCGCTGACGCTTCACGAGGTATCGCACGGCTACGCGGCGTATCTCTGCGGAGACCCGACGGCGCGCAACCTCGGCAGACTCTCCCTAAATCCCTTAAAGCACCTCGACCCTATAGGCACTGCAATGATGCTCCTTTTCGGCTTCGGCTACGCAAAGCCGGTACCTGTCATGACGCGCAACTTCAAAAAGCCGCGACGCGACATGGTGCTTGTCGCTCTTGCCGGACCTCTTGCGAACTTCATTCTCGGCTTTATCGGTACATTCTTCTTTCTTCTCAACGCTTACTACGGCGGAAACGGTTACTTTTCGATTGCGGCGCATCTCTTTCTGCAATATTTTACGCTCATAAACATAGGACTCGGCGTATTCAACCTGATACCTATACCGCCGCTTGACGGCTCGCGCCTTCTCACAGTACTTCTTCCCCCGAAGGCGATGATGTTCTTCTTCAACTACGAACGCTACATTCAGCTTGCGGTATTTGCCCTGCTGTGGCTCGGCGTACTCGACTCTCCCCTTATCTTCTTACGTTCTGCGGTGGCAAACGGCTTCGTAAACTTCTGGAGTCTTCTCCCGATATTCCGATGAGAAAGGGGCGTCACGAATGACCGAAACAAACGAGCGTGACTTGACTGCTGAGACCTATGCTGAGTTTCCCGAAGCGGAACTTTCGGAAGCTGACGGCAACTCCCTCACGTTCTCTCTCGAAGAGGTTTTTGAGGGTCCTCTCGACCTTCTGCTTGCTCTTATCTCCAAAAACAAGGTGAGTATTTACGATATACCCATCTCTCTCATATTTGAGCAGTACATGGAGTATATCGACCGAATGCATATGTTCAACATGGAGGTTGCGAGCGAATTTATCGTCATGGCGGCGCAGCTTATGGTGATAAAATCGAGAATGCTTCTTCCGCCCAAGGACGACGGCGAGGAAGACCCGAGAGCTGAACTTGTCGATATGCTTCTCGAATACCAAAAGGCAAAGGACGCCGCAAACGAGCTTCACGAGCGCGAGCTTACCTACTCCGGAACATTTGAAAAGCCGCCGGAAAAGATTCCCGACGAACCCGAATACAGCCTGCGCCACGATATACGCATACTCGAAGAGGCGTTTATGCGCGTATATCTGCGAAAGCGCGAGGCGGACGAGCTTATCCCGATGGAGGAGCCTATAGAAAATCTCCTCACGGCGACAAGGCAGGTGAGCGTCGGCGAAAAGATAACGACTATCGTAAAGGAAATGAAGGTCGGCGAGAAAAAAACGCTTTGCAGTCTGTTTTTCCCGGCGGAATCAAAGCATGAGCTTGTTGCGATATTCCTTGCCGTCCTCGAGCTTATAAAGAGCCGCAGAGCCGTGGTTCATTACATACACGACGAGGACTACTCCGACTGCGACATCGAGCTTATCTCCGACGAGGAGCTAGAATACAACGAGGATCAAAACTGAGTATAGAGGTATTTAAAATACATGAACGAAAATCCGAATCAAGAGGTAATCTTTGACTTAGATTACCTCGTTCTCGCCGCAGAAGCGGTACTCTTCGCAAACGGAAGTGCTATAGGCTTTGACAAGCTTGCGGCGGCTCTCGAGATAAGCGAAGAGAAGGTGCCGGAGGTTTTGTCTGCGCTCAAGAAGCGTTACGACGAGCGTGAGACGGCGGTAGAGCTTATCATAATGCGCGACTGTGCGGTGCTTGCGACGAAGTCGCGCTACCGCGACATAGTGCGCCGCGCTCTCGAGCTGCGAAAGAATCAGCCGCTTTCAAAGGCGGCTCTCGAGGTTCTTGCGGTGATTGCCTATCACCAACCCGTAACACGAGCCTTTATCGACAAGGTGCGCGGCGTTGAGTCGCCGTCGGTCGTATCGACGCTTGCGGAAAAGGGACTCATCGAAGAAAAGGGCAGGCTTGACGCACCGGGACGACCCGTACTCTACGGCACAACGCCCGTGTTTCTGCGCACCTTCGGTCTTGCGTCAACCGACGAGCTTAAGCCTCCCGTAATCGACGCAGAGCTTGCCGAAAACGGCACGGGTTACGTAAGCACGGCGGATTTTCTCGCCGAAGAGGAAAGCGCGGCGACCGAAACCGCACTCAGCGAAACCGAGACAGACTACACAGCGGACTACACATCCGAAGAATGAATTTTTAAAATATAGTAAAGAAAGGTAACGACAAATGAAAACAAAGGTTTACGTATCATGCGACCATGCGGCAATTGACCTCAAGGACGAGCTTTGCGCTCACATAAATGAAAAGGACGGCTGCGAAGCGGTTGACCTCGGCATAAAGCACGGGGAAAAGATTGATTACCCCGTTGCGGCAAAGAGAGTTGCGGACGCAGTTCTTTCGGATAAAGGTTCTCTCGGACTTCTCATATGCGGTACGGGAATAGGAATGTCGATTGCGGCGAACAAGGTAAAGGGCATTCGTGCGGCTGCGGTAAGCGAGCCTTACAGCGCAAAGCTCACACGTATGCACAACGACGCAAACGTGCTCTGCATGGGTGCGAGAGTCGTCGGTCCGGAGCTTGCGAAGATGATTCTCGACGAGTACCTCGATGCGGAATTTGAGGGCGGCAGACACGCAGGTCGTGTTGAGCTTATCTCGAAGATAGAAAACGGCGGGCTTTGAGAGCCATGAACAACGGCTGTATCAAAATACTTGCGGTGGGCGATGTTGTCGGAGTCGGCGGCACGGCGTACATAAAGGAAAAGCTTTGGGGAATACGCAAAAGGCTCTGCGCCGATATGGTAATCCTCAACGGAGAAAACGCCGCTCCCGGCAACGGCATAGACCCCGACACCGCCGAAACGCTCTTCTCCTCCGGTGCGGACGTCATAACAAGCGGCAACCACATATGGCAGAAGAGGTCGGTTCAGAGCTATATCGAATCCAACGTCTGCCTTCTGCGCCCGGTGAACTATCCCCCCTCCTGCCCCGGGAACGGGTATGTCATTTTCGACTGCTCCGGCTACAGGGTTCTTGTGATATCGGTCATGGGAACGGTTTTTCTCGACGCTCTCGAATCGCCTTTTACGGCGGTTGACAGAGTGCTTGAGCGTGAAAAAGGCAGCTACGATTTTGCATTCTGCGACATTCACGCCGAGGCGACAAGCGAAAAGATTGCGTTCGGCAGACACTTCGACGGCAAAATTTCGGCAATCGTCGGTACTCACACGCACGTTCAGACAGCTGACGAGAAAATTCTCCCCGGCGGCACGGGCTACATCACCGACCTCGGCATGACCGGTCCTTACGATTCGGTTCTCGGCATGAAGCTTGAAACGGTTCTTGCACGCTTTCTCACAAAGATGCCGCACAGGTACGAGGAGGCCGAGGGAGAGATTATGTTCAACGGCTGTCTCTTCACAGTCAGTCTTTCCGACTTCAAGGTGACGTCGGTCGAGAGAATTTGTCTTTGAAATTTACAAAATTGTTTACATTTTTCGCATTTTACCTATTGCAAAAGCGGGAAGTATATGATATAATATTCGTTGCGAAATAAGTGTGCGCAAAATCGTACACGATACGGAGGTGTAATCATGAGAGAAGGAATCCATCCTACCTACGGCGACGCAGTTGTAAGGTGCGCTTGCGGCGAAACTTTCACAACCAAGTCCACAAAGAGCGAGCTTCGTGTAGACGTATGCTCCAAGTGTCATCCTTTCTTCACCGGCAAGCAGAAGATGATCAATGCCGGCGGCAGAGTTGACAAGTTCAAGAAGAAGTTCAATATCGACTAAGCTTTTTGAATACGAAAAGAATGAGGCTGTCCATGTGGGCAGTCTTTTTTCGTTAAGGCACAATTTGCAAAAAAAACTTCCCGGTATTCTCTTTTGCCGGGAAGAATCTTTATTTATGTGCGGATTTCCGTTTTCAATTCTTTTTCTCACGGTCGGAAGCATTTTCGCCGCACCGGCAGTTCTTTTCGCCGCATTTTCCGCAGCTGCAGCAGCCTTTCTTTCCTCTGCGAACCGTTCTGATGAGCGCAAAGCCGGCAGCCGCCGCAAGAGCCGCAATAACAATAATATCCGGAATATTCACACCGCCACCTCACACAAAGAGAAGTGCGATATGATAAACCGCAAACGCCGCAAGCCACGCAACGAAGGTCTGCCACGTCATTGCAAGCGCTGCATTCTTTATACCGCCCATTTCACGCTTCACCGCCGCAAGAGCCGCAACGCAGGGCATATAAAGGAGAGTGAATGTAAGGAACGAACACACGCTTGCAATATTCGGGAACACCGCCGAAAGCGTTTCGTGCGTCGTCGCACCCAGAAGTATCTCAAAGGTACTGACAACCGCCTCTTTCGCCATAAGCCCCGTGATAAGAGCCGTTGCGGCACGCCAATCAGCAAATCCGAGAGGTCGGAAAATCACAGTGACGACACGTCCGAGAGCCGCAAGCATACTTTCCGCACTGTCCGTGACCATATTGAGACGAAAATCGAAGTTCTGCAAGAACCATATCACGATGGTTGCGGCAAAGATAACCGTAAATGCCTTTGAAATAAAGTCCTTCGCCTTTTCCCACATATGGAGAGTGACGCTCTTTGCGGAGGGAAGTCTGTACGCCGGGAGCTCCATTACGAAAGGTACGGGTTTGCCCTTGAACACGGTGGTTTTGAGAAGAAGTCCCGCAAGTATGCCGAGGACTATTCCGAGAACGTATATCGCAAGGAGTACAAGCGCACGGTATTTCTCAAAGAAAATCTGCGTAAACACGGCGTATATCGGAAGCTTTGCACTGCACGATATAAACGGTATGAGCATTATCGTCATCTTGCGGTCTCTCGAGCTTGAAAGCGTTCTTGTCGCCATAACGGCAGGCACACTGCATCCGAAGCCTATAAGAATCGGCACAAACGAACGTCCCGAAAGTCCGATTTTACGGAGAAGTCGGTCCATCACAAAAGCGACTCTCGCCATATATCCGCTGTCCTCAAGAAGAGAGAGGAAGAAGAAAAGCACGACAATCGTCGGCAAAAACGAAAGCACGCTTCCAACGCCTGTGAACACTCCGTCTATTACGAGAGAGCGCACGGCGTCCGATGTTCCGAATCTGACAAGTGCCGTATTTACATAATCCGTGAATATGTCTATGCCATTTTCAAGTATCCCCGAAAGAAATGCGCCGACAGCCCCGAAGGTCATCCAAAAAACAAAGAGCATTACCGCAAGGAATATCGGTATGGCAAAGTACTTGTGAGTAAGCACACGGTCTATCTTCACCGAACGCTGCTGTTCCTTTGTCTCGCTCGGTTTCTTGACCGTTTCTGCGCATATTTTCTCTATGTATTCGTAACGCATATCGGCAAGCGCAGCCTCTCTGTCCGTGCCGAGAGCCTTTTCCATGTCGTCGGTGACGTGACCGACTATGTCCCTCTCGTTTTCGGTGAGTGAGAGAGCTTTCGCCATAGGCTCATCGCCCTCGACAAGCTTTGTCGCCGCAAAACGCGGGGGTATGCCGAGAGCCTCCGCTTTATCCTCGATAATGTGCGCTATCGAATGTATAGCCTTATGTACAGCGCCCGTACAGTAATCGAAACGCTGCAATTTTTCTCCGCTTCTGCCTGCCGCAACAACTTTATCGATAAGCTCCGAAACGCCCTCGTTCTTGCTTGCGGATATGGGGACTACCGGCATTCCGAGGTGCTCCGACAGTGCCTTTACGTCTATCGTGCCGCCGCTTGCACGCACCTCATCCATCATGTTGAGGGCAACGACCATGGGACGGTTCACTTCCGTGAGCTGGAGCGTAAGGTAAAGATTTCGCTCTATGTTTGTGGCATCGACAATGTTGAGTATGCAGTCCGGTTTTTCGTTTAACAGAAAATCTCTCGTCACAACCTCCTCGGCAGTGTACGGAGACAGCGAGTATATGCCGGGAAGGTCAACAACCGTCACGTCCTTCTGACCTCTCACTCCGCCCTCTTTTTTGTCAACCGTAACTCCGGGAAAATTTCCGACGTGCTGATTGCTTCCGGTGAGCTGATTGAAGAGCGTCGTCTTTCCGCAGTTCTGGTTTCCGATAAGTGCAACTACCATTCTTTCGCCTCCGTACACTCTTCAATCTCAATGCGTTCGGCGTCCTCTCGTCGCAGAGTCAGTTCGTAACCTCTGAGGCATATTTCGATAGGATCTCCCATAGGCGCAACCTTACGCACCATAATGCGTGTTTTCGGCGTTATACCCATATCGAGAAAGCGGCGTCTCAATGCCCCCTCGCCGCCCACTGTTTTTATCACTCCGCTCTCCCCTATCGGAAGATCCGCAAGAGTCATCTCAGTTTTTCCGTCCTTGCCGAGAAACTCTTTTACCGTCATTGTTTCTTCTTTCATAAGCTTTCCTCTCAGTTTAAAGATGCGCACGCCGCTGTAATTTCGGCAAACGCCGGATAACCTCTATAGTATAACATATTCCGAGTTTTTTGTCAATATTTGTACGCAAATTTCACGTGCGCCATATGCTCTTCATTTATTTCGGCACATTAAGATTTTTGTCGTTTTATCGTGTTGAAAAATTAACAAAGTTACTGTATTATAATGGTTGGGCGAGCGGAACAGTCCCGTTACAAACCGCAATACGGCTCAAATGAAAGGAACGGAAGCATGAACGAACTCATAATGCGCAATATGCACTCTGCACAATATCTTTATGCCGCAAAAAAGAACTTCATCCGCGACAACGTGATTTCCGAATCGCACACAAAGGTCGTTATAGGTCATATGTCCGATATCCACTCCGACATCAAACGCTTCGACAACGCTCTTAAGCTCTTTGAATACTTCGGTGCGGACTTTGTAATACACACCGGCGACACCGTCGAGTGGAATACCGACAGCAGATATCATTTCTTCCGCGACATGGTGAAGGAATACCACTTTCCCGTGTACAACTGCATAGGCAATCACGAAACCTTCTGCAACGCTCACACCAACACAAACGCCTTTCTTCACCGTGAGTTCATCGACGGCACGCCCGGCATGGTGAGCGACGGCAGAAACGGCGGCTACTACTACGCCGACAACGATAAATTTGCGCTCCGTCTCATTGCACTCAACGACTACGATTTTGAGTGCGAGAGCAACAATCCGCGCGACAAATACACGATACTTGAGCCGCAGTTAAAGTGGCTTGCCGAAACGCTTCGAGACGCCGCAGAAAAGAATCTCGGAGTCATAATCTTCTCTCACGAATCGGACGAGGTAATTCCTGCCGGCGCAAATAATTTCGGTTTCTGCCAGGACTTCTCCCCTTATCCGTGGGGAATACCCAAGCCCCGCACGGCGCACCCCGTAACCGATATCGTAGATGCATTCCGTCACGGAAAGCCGGTGAAGGGTACATACACGTGGGAAACAACGGGAGCGACGGTGAAGGTTGACGAAAGCTTCTGCAAGAAGGGCGATTTCATCTGCTACTTAAGCGGTCACACCCACGGCGACTACGTCGGCTATATCCCCTCTCACCCCGACCAGCTCTCTATCGGTATGCCGTGTACCGGCTGTTTTCCCGAGGGTTATCACAACATAGGCGAAGAGCTTTCCGACCTTACACGAATACCGAATACGGTGACGGAGGATCTCGTAAATTTCTACACTCTCGACCGTGACGCAAAGACAATAAACATCGTCCGCTTCGGTGCGACGGTGAACTATGAGCTTAAGGAAAGAATCGCTCTCAGTCTGAAATACGGCATATAATGTCTTTATTTCCTCACATTCACTGCGCCGAATTTACACAAACCTGTTTACAAACCGGCGGAAATGATGTATAATGATATGCGTAAGTCAAAACATCAAATAAGGTCGGAAGTAATAAAACTATCCTTAAAGAAAGGAATGAACGCTATGTACAGAATTGCTTCAAAGAAACCGTTAAACCCGACTGTCACGCAGATGGAAATAGAAGCTCCTCTCGTTGCCGCAAAGGCAAAGCCCGGACAGTTCATCATACTTCGAGTTGACGAAGAGGGCGAACGAATACCGCTTACCGTCGCCGGCTGCGACAAGGAAAAGGGCACTGTCAAGATAATATTCCAGATTGTCGGTGCCACAACCCTCAAGCTTAACGCAAAGAACGAAGGCGAATATTTACAGGACTTTGTCGGTCCTCTCGGCGTTGCGACGCACACCGACGGAATAAAGAAGGTCTGTATAATAGGCGGCGGCGTGGGATGCGCCATTGCTATGCCGATAGCGGAGGAATTCCACGCACTCGGTGCGGAGGTAACGTCGATAATCGGCTTCAGAAACAAGGATCTTCTCATACTTGAGGACGAGTTTAAGGAGTATTCCGACGACCTCACGGTTATGACAGACGACGGTTCTTACGGTCGCCACGGAAACGTAACTCTTCCTCTCAAGGAGATGCTCGAGAGCGGCGAAAAGTTCGATATGATTATCACTATAGGTCCGCTTATAATGATGAAATTCGTCGTTGAAACGGCTCGTCCTTTCGGTGTACCGGTAACGGTATCGATGAATCCCATAATGATTGACGGCACGGGTATGTGCGGCGGATGCAGACTCACGCTCACCGAGGACGGAAAGCGTGTTACAAAGTTTGCGTGCGTTGACGGTCCCGACTTCAACGGCTACGAGGTGGATTTCGACGAAGCGATGTCGAGAGGCAGAATGTACGCCGACTTTGAAAGACACGCTTACGAAGAGACCTGCAATCTTCTGAACAAAAAAGCCTGAAGCATCGGCTTAACGTCTAAAGAAAGGAATGAGAAGAATGGCTATAAACCCCAAGAAACATGAAATGCCCACACAGGACGCCAAGGTCAGAGCGAGAAACTTCAAGGAAGTTGCACTCGGCTACGACAAGGAAACCGCGGTCGCGGAGGCTGAACGCTGTCTGCACTGCAAGAACAGACCCTGCGTAGAGGCTTGCCCGGTTAACATAAACATTCCCGAATTTATAGCGAAGATAAAGGAATCCGACTTTGAGGGAGCATACGATATAATCAACGAAACCTCGTCTCTCCCGGCAGTCTGCGGCAGAGTATGTCCCCAGGAGACTCAGTGCGAATCGAAGTGTACTCTCGGCATAAAGTTTGAGCCGGTAGGCATAGGCAGACTCGAAAGATACGTTGCCGACTACCACAACGCAAACTGCAAGGAAGCACCAAAGGTTCCGGAACACAATTCCCACAAGGTAGCGGTAGTCGGTTCGGGTCCCTCCGGACTCACCTGCGCCGGCGACCTTGCTAAAAAGGGTTACAAGGTATCGGTATTTGAAGCGCTCCACACAGCCGGCGGCGTTCTCGTTTACGGAATACCGGAGTTCAGACTTCCGAAGTCGATAGTTGCGAAAGAGGTTGAGACCTTAAAGCAGCTCGGCGTTGACGTTGAGACAAACGTTGTAATCGGAAAGACGCTCACCATTGACGAGCTTTTCGAGAGAGGCTATGAGGCGGTATTTGTAGGTTCCGGCGCAGGACTTCCCAACTTCATGGGTATCCCCGGCGAGAGCCTCAAGGGCGTATACAGCGCAAACGAGTTCTTAACGAGAAGCAACCTCATGAAGGCATATCACGACGACCCCGTAACCCCCATAATGAAGGGCGGAAACGTTGCGGTAGTCGGCGGCGGAAACGTTGCAATGGACGCTGCAAGAACGGCTCTGCGCCTCGGTGCGGACAAGGTGTACATAGTATACCGCCGCTCTATGGAGGAGCTTCCGGCAAGACGCGAGGAGGTCGAACACGCAGAGGAAGAGGGCATCGAGTTCAAGCTTCTCTGCAACCCCGTCGAGGTACTCGGCTATGAAAACCCTGACGACAAGCGTGATCCGAAGAACGGTTTTGTAACGGGTATCAAGTGCATCCGCATGGAGCTTGGCGAGCCTGACGAAAAGGGACGCCGCAGACCCATGCCGATCGAGGGCAGCGAGTTTGTTCTCGACGTTGACACGGTTGTCATCTCGATAGGTACCTCCCCCAATCCGCTTATCAAGTCCACGACAAAGGGACTCGAGGTCAACAAGCACGGCGGCATCATCGTAAACGAGGACGGTCTCACGTCCCGTGAGGGTGTGTACGCCGGCGGCGACGCAGTAACGGGTGCGGCGACCGTTATCTCGGCAATGGGTGCAGGCAAGGTAGCAGCAAAGGCTATTGACGAATACTTAAGCGGCAAATAAGCAACATAAAAATTTTGAGAGGCTCACTTTTCACGGTGAGCCTCTCTTTTTTACAGCTTATAAAAACGTACTCACCTTTTCCGGGTGAGTACGTCAGTTTGTGTTTTCTCAATCAAAGAGAAACGGGGTATCTGCGGTTCTCGTTTCGTCGGCATATATCGGGAAAGTGGGACGCTCTCCCCTGCCGTCGTAGGAAATGTACGCCGTTCCGACGTATCTTCCGTTGTAGACCTCAACCGCATAGTACGGCATTGTCTCGGGGATCATATCGCCTATTCTCACGCAGAAAAAGTCCTTCGTTGCGGAAAGCGAATCTATCTCGGTGAGATACTCCGTACCGTCCTCCTTGAAGTCGAACTTGCATACCGTGATATAGCTTCCCTCTTCGGG
Organism: uncultured Eubacteriales bacterium; assembly: GCA_934502885.1. Classification (GTDB taxonomy): domain Bacteria; phylum Bacillota; class Clostridia; order Oscillospirales; family CAG-382; genus CAKSUT01. Next base: position 82,014 of record CAKSUT010000006.1, read on the forward strand.
TACGATAATGCTCTCGAACTCATATGGGATAACGCCGTGATCCTCTCCGTCACCGTAGCCGCCGAAGTCGTACTCCTTATCGGGTTCGGGAACCGGACCTCTCGAGCCGTCGTAGTTTGTGTTGAGTATGCCGAGAAGCTTCTTCTCATCTCGGTCAACCATTGTGTAGAGAATAAGATTGTCGAGCGTATCACGGAACTCCTCCTCCGTGCATTCCTCGGAATAGAGGGAATAGGAGAAATCGTCGTAGCTCCACTCGGCAAGCTGACTCGAGTCGGACACCGAGAGCTTTACTCCCTCAACTCCGCAGACAGTAAGCGTCTCGGTTGAGTCGAAAGAAGTGTAGACACCGGATATGCCCTCGTCGGTCAGCATGGAAATTCTGTAGGTGTACACCGCCTCGTTAACAGAATTCATTCTTATCTCCGCAATACCCGTGTCTCCGATATAGTAAATATCGGTCACGAGGCAGTCGCCCGTCGGAAGAAAATTCACCGCAAAGCCTGCCTCTTTTGTAAAGTCGAGATTGTCCTTTGACTTAAGCGGATTCTTAAGCTGAACTCCTCCTGCGGAATTATCTTTTCTTTCATTCTCGGCATTTTCGCCGACCGTCGTTTCACCGCTTGCGTCACCGGACTCGACGGGATTCTTCTCACCGTTATCCGGGAGAGTTACAAAAGGCGTGCAGGACGTGAGAAGAGCCGCCGCAAGAAGAAGAGATAGTACCTTTGCCTTTGTCGTAATTTTCATATTGTCGTCCTCCGTTATGAATATGCGCAGTTACAAGTCTTGCGCTTTTCTTATGTTATAAGTCGTGAAAAGGTAGCGATTTGTTCCGTTTTGAACTTTATTCCTTATTTGCGACAACAACGTTGAGCTTGCCCGTAACGTCGCTGAAAAGCTTGACGTCGAGAACGTATGTGCCGAATGCCTTGATCGAACCGTCGAGAGCAATCTTTCTCTTGTCAACCTCGATTCCGGACTGCGCAAGAAGAGCCTCGGCAATTTCCTTCGACGTAACGGAACCGTATATTCTGCCGTCCGCACCGGCGGTTGCATAGATTTTTACAACGATGCCCTCAAGCTTCTTTGCGTTCTCCTTTGCCGCTTTTCTGTCCTCTTCGATTCTGCGGAGTCTTGCCTCCTCCTTGCTCTTTACCTCGTTGAGTATCTGGCTTGTAGCCTCTGCGGCAAGCTTTTTGGGGAGAAGAAAGTTTCTTGCATATCCGTCGGATACGTTTACTATCTCGCCCTTTTTACCCTGTCCCTTTACGTCTGCCAAAAGAAGTACTTTCATTTCAATAAACCGTCCTTTCAGTATTGTCTGCGCTGTCGGTTATTTCACCGTTACAACGTCATTTTCCATATAGCCGTCAATTGCCTTGCAGAGCCTTGAGTAACCCTCATCTACCGTCATTTCCTTAAGCTGCGCGCCTGCCGCGTCGTAGTGACCGCCGCCGCCGAGAGCTTCGAGGATAAGCTGGACGTTTACCGTGCCGTTCGACCTTGCGGAAATATGCACGTCGTTTCCTATGGCGCACATTGTAAAGGTCGCACGGGTCTCGGCAATGGAAAGAAGTCTGTCCGCCGCCTTTGCAAGGAGTATCTTATCGGAGAAATTGCTCTCCCCGTAATACTTGGAGATAATGATGTCTTTGCCGTAATATTCGGCGTTTTTCTCGAACTCGGACTGCCGCTTGAACTCCGCAATATCGGTTTTGAAAAGCTCGCCCGCCGTCATGGGTTCCGCGCCCTCGCCTCTGAGGTAGAGAGCCGCGCCGAACGTTCTGACACCGGTGTTCTTCGAGAACTGCTTGGTATCGAGAATGAGTCCGGCAAACAGGAGATCCGCTTCTATCTGGGTGAGTGCGCCGGGTTCGCAGATCTGCTCAAGCATTTCGCACACAAGCTCCGACGCCGACGACGCCGACGGTTCGATGTAGGAAATCTTCGGAGTTATGGCGTATTCGCCGGTTTTTCTGTGGTGGTCGATTATGACGTTTACCGCCGCGTTGTCGAAAACGTCGCGCGCTTCAAACTGAACGGGGTTGTTTACGTCGCAGACGATGTTTATCGTGTCGGAGCGCACCATATCCTGCGCCTCGAGAGCGTCCACGAACATATCGTTGTAGACGTCGCTCCCTCTCATCATCGCAAATATCGGCTTTAGGTTTGCGTCGTTTATGTTGACAACGATCTTAGGCTTTTTACCGGCAATCATCGCCATTTTCGCAACGCCGATGCACGACGCAATGCAGTCATGGTCGGCAAATCTGTGTCCCTGAATTATAACGTTTCCGTCGGAGCGAAGAAGACGCATAAGCTCGGAGGCGATTATTCTCGAACGTATCTTTGTACGCTTCTGCACGCTCTTGAATCTTCCGCCGAAAATCTCCATGCCCTTTTCGTTTTTGAGCACCGCCTGGTCGCCGCCGCGCTGGAGAGCAAGGTCAAGAGCCTGGCTCGCCGCTTTCTCCTTTTCGGAGTAGCTTCCCATAATGTTGGCGACACCTATCGACGCCGTGAAAGGTATATCGATACCCTCTATGTGTATGCTTCTTATGCTGTCGAGTATCTCGAACTTCGATGCGGTAAGAGCCTCAAGGTGGCGTTCCTCAAAGATGAAAAGGTACTTGTCCTTTTCCGACTCACGCATGATACCGCCGAGAGTGCCGCACCACTTATCGAGAACTCCGCCTATCATAGCAAGTGCGGTTCTGTACTTATCCTGCACGAACTGCATTGCCTCTGTGAAGTTGTCGATAACGACATACGCCACGATAACGCTGCTCATCTTAAGCTCGTTTTCGGCTTCGATAAGCTCGCTCTTGTCCTCGAAAATGAGTATGCTGTGACCGGCGCCGAGGTTTCCCATTTTGTGGGCGTCAACCTCGTATGTGCGTGTCCCTGCCGTGATGAGCATACTGCTGCCCGAACGCAGAGAGGCTATGGCGTCGTCGGTAAGCTCCGGCGAAATAATATCGCAAACATTTTTGCCGTAGGCGTTGGGCTTTACGTCAACAAGCGCACTTGCGGCTTTGTTGTGCCATATTATCGCGCCGCCGTCCTCTACTATTACGACAGGCGACGAAACGTTCATCACGAAGTCGAGAGTCATGCCCGAGAGAAGTCCCGAGTTTCCGACCCCTGCCGCCGCGGATTCCTTTCGGATTATCATCACGCACACCACCGCATACGCAACCGTGAGAAAAAGTCCCACTCCGAACAAAACTTTGTCTCCGCTTATCGCACTAATCAGCGTGAAAGCGGCAAGCACGGCAATTGCGGCAACCATACCGCCCTTTGACGTGGCAAACGCAAAGCTTTTAAACACGCTTTTGAGCTTTTTCATGTGTGTCTCCCCTTAATGCCGCAAAAACGGCACTTTATTTATCTGCTTTTCCGCCGAAGCCGCCGCCGTATACTCTCATAGACGCAAGTCCTAATATAACGGCAGTCGGAACCGCGAGCGAATACGCCGCAAGAATAAGACTTAAGAGTACTATTATCGGAATCGCCGCACCGCCGAGTCTCGGTTTCAGCAAGAAGTATGCGAATCTGTAGCCGAGAATTATAAAGGGCGGTGAAAGAGCTATCGCAAATTCGGCAGCGCAGACGCTCACCGCTATTCCCGCGCCGAAGAATGCTCCGAACGCAAGCACGGCGATTGCTGCAAGGTACGCCCACTTAGTCGCCGGACTTACGGCAAACTCGCTGTCGTAACCGGGCTGCCTCGAGGTTATGCATATGTGTACGACGTTTCCGGCAATTTTTTTTGTAACGCTTTTCTCAAACTCCGGCACTTTCTTTATCTCAAGTATCGGCTTTAACGCAAAGGAGATGAAAAACGCCGTAAAGTAGTACATAACGTAAATAACCGCCGGTACGAGAATAAGCGTTATTTTGAGTATATCGCCGCCGTAGGCCTTCGCCGCAGCGAGGAAATCCTCCGCACTCATACCGTAATTCTTCGCAAGCACGGCAAAGTCTTCACTCTCAGTGAACATCGTCATCACGGCGTTTATCTTTGCAAGGCAGTCGTTCCAAAGTGCCTCGAGAGTCGTGCCTGTCATCTTTGTGACATAGAGCACCGCAAGAACCGCCGACGCAGTAAACATCGCCGCACACACGAACGCCGTTATTCCGACGACCGTGCTTCTGTCAGTCCCCCGAAGAATTGCCGAGCCGACGCATATTCCGACAACCGCCGGCGTCGCCGCCGTTACCAAAGCACCTATTCCCGAGGTCGCCGCAAGGAAGAATCCCGGGATAACCGACACAAGCATTGCCGCCGGCGCCCAAAAGCCGTGTCCCTCGCCGACGAGTATTCCGAACGCAAGTCCTGCTACAATGACAATTATCGGGTCGAGAAGCGTCATAACCGCCGCAAATGCGCTCTGCGACAAGAGAATCGCACAGCACCTGAGAAGTGCCGCACCTACGCCGACCGAAATAAGCGCTGTGAGCTTTACCGTCTTGTTTTCCAATTTATCATCTCCGTTTGCTTTTATTCGTCAAACATTTTTACCTGAAGCGCATTTATGTCGTAGTCCTCGAAAAGCGTACCGGTACTGGGAAGCTTATTCTTTCTGTACTTCGAGAATTTCTTCATTTCGTCGCTTCCGTCATCGATAAATTTAACCGCACTTTCTATCTTCTGGCTCTTCTTTATCGTAAACACCGTAACTCCCGAAGCGGTTCTCGTCGCCTTTGAGGGAAGCTGGTCGGAGTTTATTATGATAACCTTGCCCGACGACGCCTTTATCATGAACTCACAGACAGGTTCTCTGCCATCCTTGGGAGGCACGTACATAATCGCAACCGCCCCCGAATCGTCGCTGTAGGCGTTGGCAAGCTTTTTGCGGTTGGTCTTTGTGGCGTAGCTTGAAAGCGGTATTCCTATCGCCTTGCCGTTCTCGAAGAAGATCGCGGCAGTGCCGGTGTAGTCGCGAGTCGGACACATGAGCATTACCTTTTCTCCCTCGTCAAACGAAAGCTTTGCCGGGATATAGTCGCCGAGCGCGGAGGGTTTTACGGCGTCGAAGTCCTCGGCTTTCGCCTTGTAGACCTGACACTTGTCCGTGAAGAACAGCAGATCGCAGTCGCTCATGGTGCTGTACTTCGATGCGATAAAGTCGCCGTCCTTGAGGTTCTGCTCCTCGACCTTCTGAGACACGGACTTGGGCGGAAGAATCTTCTTGAAGTAGCCCTCGTTCGTTATCATGACGTTTATGGGGTACACTTCCTCGACGGGAGCTTCATAAACGGGAGCGTCCTCCTCGAAGATGAGCTGAGTTTTTCTCGGCTTGCCGTACTTTTCCTTTACGTTCTTGAGCTGCTTTGCAATGAGCGCCTTGACCTTCTTCTCGCTTGCAAGGGTCGCCTCGGTATCGGCAATGTCCTTCTCTAACTTTTCGGTCTCGGCAATACGGTTGAGGATGTATTCCTCATTGAGGTTGCGAAGCTTTATTTCCGCAATGTACTCCGCCTGCACCTCGTCAATGCCGAAGCCTTTCATGAGGTTGGGTATAACCTCTTTCTCGGACTTTGTCTCGCGTATTATTTTTATCGCTTTGTCTATGTCAAGAAGAAGCTCTTTAAGACCCATGAGAAGATGAAGCTTATCCTTCATCTTGCAGAGGTTGAAGTAAAGCTCACGCTTCACGCACTCGCATCTCCACGCCGTCCATTCGGTGAGTATATCGGCAACGCCGAGAGTTTTGGGTGTGCCGCCGATGAGGACGTTGAAGTTGCACGAAAAGCTGTCCTCGAGAGGCGTGAGACGGAAGAGCTTGTTCATCACCGCCTCGTGGTTTGCGCTTCGCTTGAGGTCAATCGCAATTTTGAGTCCGTCGAGACCCGTTTCGTCTCTGACGTCGGCAATATCCTTGAGCTTTCCGCCCTTGACAAGCTCAGCTATTTTGTCGATAACCATCTCCGCCTTTGTGGTGTACGGAATCTGCGTTATCTCTATGCAATTCGCCTTTTTGTCGTAGCTGTATCTCGCCCTTACCTTGAAAGAGCCTCTGCCGGTGCGATAGATTTCCTCCATCTTCTCGCGGTTGTAGATGAGAAGTCCGCCCGTCGAAAAGTCGGGGGCTTTCATTATCTCCAAAAGGTCGGCTTTCGGATTCTGCATGAGTGCCGTTGCGGCGTCGCACACCTCGCCGAGATTGAACGAGCATATGTTGCTCGCCATGCCGACGGCGATACCGACGTTGGGAGACACAAGTATATTCGGGAAGCTTGTGGGAAGAAGCACGGGTTCCTTGAGGGTGCTGTCGTAGTTATCGACCATATCGACGGCGTCTTTGTCTATTCCTCTGAATATTTCCTCGCAGAAGCCGTCAAGCTTTACCTCGGTGTAACGCGATGCGGCGTAGGATATGGTCGAATACTGCTTACCGAACGAACCCTTGGAGTCGATGAAAGGGTGAAGAAGTGCCTCGTTGCCTCTCGTAAGTCTGACCATTGCTTCGTATATCGAAGAGTCGCCGTGCGGATTGAGCTTCATGACCTCGCCGACGACGGTGTTCGACTTGAGTCTCTGATTGCCCATGAGACCTATTCTCTGCATGGTGTAGAGAATCTTTCGGTGAGAGGGCTTGAAGCCGTCTATCTCGGGGATTGCTCTCGACACGATAACGCTCATTGCATAGGGCATATAGTTTGTTTCGAGAGTCGCCGTTATGGGCTGTTCTGTGACGGCATTGACCGCCTCGGTCATGTCATACTGTTTTATTCTTCCGCTCTTCTTTGGTTTCTTTTCTGCCATATCTTATTTCACATCGCCTTACTTATATTATTCGTCGTCTTCTTCGTCAAACACGGAGGTCTGTCCTCCGGTCTTTCCCTTTGCGCTCTGCGGATAGGTTTTTCCGAGGTGGTTGTAAGCGCGCTCCGTCGCCATGCGTCCTCTCGGAGTTCTGTTTAAAAAGCCGAGCTGCAAAAGGTACGGTTCGTACACGTCCTCGAGAGTTATCGACTCCTCGCCTATCGTTGCGGCAAGAGTGTCGAGTCCGACGGGACCTCCGCCGAAGAAGTCTATTATTGCGCCGAGCATACGGCGGTCTATGTTGTCGAGTCCCAACTCGTCTATTTCGAGCATCGAAAGCGCGGCGTCCGACATTTCCTTTGTTATTACGCCGTCGCCCTTGACCTGCGCGTAGTCGCGCACGCGCTTAAGAAGTCTGTTTGCTATTCTCGGAGTTCCCCTCGAACGCTTTGCAATCTCAAGCGCGCCGTCGTGCTTTGCGTTAATACCGAGTATCTCCGCACTTCTCTCGACTATGCTTGCAAGTTCTTCGTCCGTGTAAAGCTCAAGCCTCAGAAGATGACCGAAACGGTCGCGGAGCGGAGACGTAAGCTGTCCGGCACGTGTCGTCGCACCGATAAGCGTAAAGTGCGGAAGCGGAAGCCTTATGCTTCTCGCCGACGGTCCTTTGCCCATGATTATATCGAGGTTGAAGTCCTCCATCGCCGGGTACAGAATTTCCTCGACCTGACGGGGAAGACGGTGTATTTCGTCTATAAACAGCACATCGTTCTCCGAGAGATTCGTAAGCAGTGCCGCAAGGTCGCCCTGCTTTTCAATGGCTGGTCCCGACGTTATTCTTATATTCACGCCCATTTCGGCGGCTATTATCGCCGATAGCGTCGTTTTTCCGAGTCCGGGCGGTCCGTGCAAAAGTATGTGGTCGAGACACTCGCCTCTCATCTTCGCCGCCTCTATCGAGATTATGAGTTTTTCCTTGACCTTGTCCTGTCCGACGTACTCAGAGAGCGTTTTGGGTCGGAGAGACACATCGTTTTCGGAGTCCTCTTCTATGGCTCTCGACGTGAGCATTCGGCTTTCAAAGTCAAACTCATCCTCGGAAAAACCGCCGTTATTCAATTTTTCTTTAGTGCTCTTAATCATTCTTTACCTTTCCTCGCCGCACTTTACTTCATGAGAAGCTTCAGTGCTTCACGTATAATTCCCTCAAGGCTTGCCGCCTTGCACTTCGCGACCGCTCTCGAGGCTTCGTTTTTGCTGTAGCCGAGTACGACAAGAGCATCGACCGCCTCCGCCTGTACTCCCGTACCGGGGACGCCGCCGGGGATATCGTCTCCCGCCGTATCTATGCCCTTGGCAAGCTTGTCTTTCAGTTCTATTATTATCTTCTGCGCCGTTTTGAGTCCGACTCCGGGACTTGCGGAAATCGCCTTTGCGTCTCCCTGCGCCACGGCAAGAACGAGTCTTTCGGCAGACAGCGTGGAAAGTATTGCAACCGCACCCTTCGGACCGACGCCGGAAACCGAAATGAGGCTCTTGAAAAGCTCGCACTCCTCACTGCTTGCGAAACCGTAAAGCTCGCTTGCGTCCTCACGGACGACGTGATATGTGTATATTTTCACTTTGACTCCGGTCATGTTTCCCGACGGGTCAAATGCGTTCTTGCCGAGAAGGTACTCATAGGTCTTTCCGGTAATCGTAACGAGATATCCGACTCCGCCGCAGTCTATGACCGCCTTGTCACGCCACAGCTCGGCAAGAGTTCCGTTCAAATAGTAGTACAAATCAAAACATCCTTTCCCGGTGGTCGGTTACTGCAAGCCGAAAAGGATAGAACCTGCGGAGTAACCGTGGCATATTGCGGCTGCGAGAGCGTCGGCGGTATCGTCGGGTTTAGGCACACTGTCAAGCGACAGAAGCGTTTTCACCATGTACTGTATCTGCTTTTTGTCGGCTCTGCCGTAACCCGTGACCGCCTGTTTTATCTGGAGAGGCGTGTACTCGTATATCGGCACACCGTGTTTTTTGAGCGCAAGAAGTATAACGCCCCTTGCCTGACAGACGTTGACCGCGGTTTTGGCGTTATCGTTGAAGAAAAGCTCTTCTATGGACACCGCATCGGGGCGAAACTTATCGCAAAGCTCGCCGATACCGTCGTATATTTCCGAGAGTCTGTCGGGTACGGCGACGTCTGCCGGGGTCAAAACCGCACCGTACTCCACCGCGCGAAATTTATTTTTAAAGCAGTCCACGACGCCGAAGCCCACCGTTGCAAGTCCGGGGTCAATTCCCAATATCAGCATTTAATTACCTTTCCGAGTGATTCGCAGACACCGCAAGGCACTTCCCCACGGCATTTTATCATAACATAGATACACGTCTATCATTATATCACAAACACTCGCTTTTGTCAAGTGGTCGAAAGCCGCCGTTTGAGAACGAAAAAAACGCACCTCGCCGAAGCGGAGTGCGTTTTTGTCACTGTCTTTCAATGTCAAATCTCATTATCGCTTTAACAGCGTCTCCGTCAGGGAACGCTCTTTTCTCACCCACGGCAAAGAAACGTCCGTCGGAGTCGTAGAGCCGGCATCTGCCGTTCGGGAAGAACGACGAATCGGGAATTTTCGCCTTGGCAAGGTAAATCTCGCAGCCGTTCTTGCAGAGGCGTGAGTAAAACTCGGGAAGAGTCACGGGCGGATACTTCGCAAACGCCGCCTCGCACGAAACGAGGTGCTTTTCCAGCGTAGCCGGGTCGCCGTCCGCGCTCTCTTTTACTTCGGCAAGCTCCTCGAGAGTAACCGAGTCTTTTACGTTAAATTCACCGCAAACCGTTCTCTCAAGGCTGTAAAGGCACGCGCCGCAGCCGAGCTTTTCGCCTATATCGGCGGCAAGAGTGCGGATATACGTCCCCTTGGACACCGAGAAACGTATGACGTAGTCGCTCTCCGACACCTTCTCAAGAACCTCCGCCGAATACACGACGATGCGTCTCGCCTTTCTCTCGACCGTTATTCCCTCTCGGGCAAGGTCGCAGAGCTTTTTGCCGCCGACCTTAAGTGCCGAGTACATGGGCGGTATCTGGTCGTAGCCGTCCTCTCCGACAAAGGAGAGCACCGCCGCTCTGACCTCACTCTCGGTCGGGAGCTTATCCGACGTGCGAAGCACATTTCCCGTCACGTCCTCCGTATCTGTGGCTGTGCCGAAGCGCACGCCTGCCGTGTAGGTTTTGTCATGGTCGGTGAGTTCGCTCTGCGCCGTGCAGGCGTTTCCTATAAGCACGGGAAGCACACCTGTCGCCATGGGGTCAAGCGTGCCGGCGTGACCTATTCTGCGCGTGCCGAAAAGGCGTCGGCATTTTGAAACGCAGTCGTGCGAGGTTATTCCCTCAGGTTTATAGAGGTTGAGTATTCCGTTCACTGTGTCCTCCGAATATTTGAAGTATAATCAGAAAAAACTGCCGATCCGAGAAGAACCGGCAGTCGATGTACCTTTGTTATTTGCTTGTTCCGCCGTAAGTCGAAGAAATATCAACCGTCATTTCCTTGACTTCCTTCTTAAAGGTGGAGTTCTTTATCTTCTCCTGAAGCATATTCCAGTAGAGGTCGGGATCTACGGGGATATCGACCGTCTTGTCGAGCCAGCTCGAGAGGAACATTGCGTTGGAGAGATTGAGTCCGTTGATACCCTCAAGACCGGGCGCGAGAAGCTTTTCACCGAAGAGGATAGCATTCACGAAGTTCTGAAGAATACCGGAATGGTCGTAGAGAACGCCGTCCTTCTTGGAGACGTCAAACTCTATAACCTCCTTATCGGGAGCTGCAAAGCCGTTTTCCGCCTCGAAGCACCACTTTCTCTCGGGTACTGCGAGCTTTGTGAATGTAAGCTTTCCGTTCTCGGCAACGAGCTTACCTCTGTCGCCGGAGATTTCGAGTCTGTTTGTGCCGGGGCATTCGCCGGTCGTCGTGATGAACACGCCTGTTGCGCCGTTTGCGTACTCAACGTATGCGGTGACGTCGTCCTCGACCTCTATGTTGTGGTACTTGCCCTCGGTGCAGAAGGCTCTTACCTTTACGGGCATACCCGTAATCCACTGCCAAAGGTCAAGATTGTGCGGGCACTGATTGAGAAGTACTCCGCCGCCTTCGCCCTCCCAGGTTGCTCTCCATCCGCCGGAATTATAGTAAGCCTGCGTCCTGTACCAGTCGGTGATTATCCAAACGACTCTCTTGAGTTCGCCGAGCTCACCGCCCTGAACTATCTCACGCATCTTCTGATACATGGGGGTAGTACGCTGATTGTACATGATGCCGAAGACCTTGCCGGACTTCTTTGCAACGTCGTACATCTCGAGTACTTTCTTTGTGTAAACGCCTATCGGCTTCTCGGAGAGAACGTTGAGTCCCTCGTTGAACGCTTCGATTGCGATAACGGGGTGCAGATAGTGGGGAGTTGCGATAAGAACCGCATCAACCTTGCCCGACTTCAGAAGATCCTTGTAATCCTTGTAATAGGCAGCGTCTTTCCAGTCGTTCTTTACGGCGTCCATTTTCTTTTCATCGATATCGCAAAGAGCCGCAACTTCGACATTCTTAATAAGTCCCTGCTTGAGGTTCCTAAGATGTCCGTTACCCATATTTCCGAGACCGATTATACCTAAACGAACCTTATCCATAAAAAATCTCCTTTCCTTAAGTTCATATTAAACGTAAAGCGTACCCGTGCCGCAAGGCACTTTGCACTCACTGCCGCTATTATAACGCAAGACACCGTTTTTTTCAAGGGAAATTTATGATTTTTACAGAAAATGCACAGTTTTTGAGTCAAAATTGTTGTTTTGTCTCATACCGAACCGTTTTACGCCTTTATTTCGAGAACGACTGCGCTGTTCGGCTTCATCGTGATGCGCTTTCCGTCAGCGGAAATATCTGCGCCCTGATTCTTCAGAATTTCGGAGAGAGAGTAATTTCCGAACGAAAGCTCTGTTTCTGTCTCTCTCGGAACGCAGTTTACGACAACGACTATTCTCGTCTTTTCGTCTGCGATATGCTCGGTCACAACGGCATACGGGCTTGACGAACGGACAAGCTTTTCGGGGTTTCTGAGCTTTGTCATTGCCTCGTAGAATTTGTAGTAGGGGCGTGCGGTCTTTCCGCTTACAACTCCCGGTACGTTGCCGGCGATATTTTCGATTGGGTACGCAAGGAAGTAAACCGTGCCGTCGCCGTTCTTATACTCGCTCATAACAGGGCGTCCCTCGTCGTCACGTGCGATAACCTTAACGCTTCCGTCGGACGGCTCTTTGTAATCGACCTTGTATTTCTCCATAAAGCAGAACTCCGCACCGTCAAGCGCAACCTTATCGGGCTTTGTGGGGTTATAGTGTATCTGCGGAACAAGACCGAAGTACTCGCGGAAAGGCGTTATCATGCCGTTGCCCATTGAGAGGTAAAGCACTGCGCCTTTCTTCACTCTGTCCATAATGAGGTTCATTGTGTGACCCATTATGCGTTCGGTGTCAACAGAAGGAATGATGTACGCTCTCGCCTCGGGTATCTCGTCGGTGACGTACCGGAATTCAATGTCAAGTCCCGCCTGCTTTGCAAGTATGAACGTTCCGTATGCCGCAAGCCATGTGTCGTTTTCCGCAGTGAGAATGCATACGGCGTCAACAATGCGTCCGGGAAGAGACTTATACTTGAAGCTCTCGGCAAAGCTTGCAAAGTCGGTCATGACGGGAAGCACGGGCTTCTTCGAGAAATCGTCCCTGAAAAGACCGAGCTGTCTCTCGACGGCATTCCAGTCATAGGGAGCATGGGTAAGAGCGATCTGCTCAAAGCCGCACCACCACATAAGTCCGTGACAGTTGTGCGCCCAGAGAAGGTGAAGAATCGTATTTATGTATGCCGCAGAGTTCTCTTCGCTTGCTATCATCGGACCGAGTGTTCCGACCTCCTCGGCAAACGCCGGCTTTCCGGAAAGTCCTCTGTACACAAGCGTTTCTGCAACAGAGTGCATAACCGACTTCTGCTCATTTATCGGATCTGTCATGCAATGCGGCGTGAAGAGAGGATATGGATGCGTGCAGAGCACATCGAGAATTTCTCCGAGGTTCTCCGCACAGAAATCGCTCTCATGGAATGAACCGTGAAGTCCCGAGATAACCGGCTTTTGTACATCCTCGGTTTTTATCGCCATGGTAATTGCGCTTGTCCAAAGGTATGCGCCGTCACTGTCTCCTGCCTCGCCCAAGCAATTGCACTCGTTTCCGAGATCCCATGCGACTATCGCTTTTCTGTCCTTGAAGCGGCGAACCATGTATTTTACAAATTTTATCTGCCACTTTATCGCCCTCGGGTCACGCAATACGTTGACTCCCTCGAAAAGCTCGGGAACATAGAGACGTCCGCTCATCCAGCCGGTGATAAGTCCGACGACAAGCTTGAGTCCGTGCTTTTCGGCAAGGTCGCAGAACACTCCGAATCTGTCCGCCATCTCCTCGGACACGCCTGCTCGTCCCGCCTCGGTAAAGGGAAGCGGATCTTCTCCCATGCGTATCTCCTTCTCAACTCCCCTGCATTCCTTCAGCATCTTGATAGGCTGAAAATCGGGCCAGAGGGGGAATATTCGGAGGTACTTTATGTTCTCCTTTTCGAGAAGCTCAAAGTCACGGTCGATTATATCGGGCCGCCAGTCGTGCCACATATTTGTTCCGGCATGGGACGCCCAATAGTTACATCCGACGAAAAATTCTCCGTCTTTAAAAATCGTATCATTCATAGCAATGTCCTTTCTTCGGCAGAGCCGAATGCTGTATTTTTCCACGCCACCATGATATCACACATTTTAGCCTTTGTCAATAGTTTTTTTACACTGTGAATTAATGTTTTTTTGTTTTTCAAAAAAGACGGTGCGAAAACGCACCGCCGTAAATTCATCTGTAGTACTTATAATAAGCCGTAATGCTCTTTTCCTCGCCGCTGTCAAGGTCAATTCCCGTTATAACGACGCCCTCAAGGCTCAGAAGCTCCCACATTGCGGTGTCGTCGATTTTTCCTCTGAACTTCGACTCTATGCCGCACACAATGGAAACCTCGTCGCCGCACGGGAGAATGTTCAGATGCCCCTCACGGCCGATTATTTCCTCTATTCCGTCAACACGCACCGTGACGTACTTTATATGTCTGCCGTCGAGCTTCTTCGCCATTTCGCGTCGGAAAGCCGGACTCGATTCGTCCTTTGACGCAAAGTGAGACTTTATTCTGCCGATTATTCCCATATACATCTCCTTATCTCTGCTTCTCGACTCTGATTATCTCGTCGCGCAGGAACGCCGCTCTCTCGAAGTCGAGCTTTGCCGACGCTTCGAGCATTTCCTCGCGGAGCTTGCCGATAAGCTCCGTCTTGTCCTTTGCGGAGAGCTTCGTCTGCACCTTTTTGCCCTTCTTGTCCTTGGAGGAAATGTCTATGACGTCCCTTACCTCCTTAATGACGGTCTTGGGGACAATTCCGTGCGCTTTGTTGTAAGCCTCCTGCTTTTCGCGGCGGCGGTTCGATTCGTCAATTGCCGCTTTCATCGAACGTGTCACGGTATCTGCGTACATTATGACGTGACCGTCGGCGTTTCTTGCGGCTCTGCCTATCGTCTGAATAAGCGACGTTTCACTGCGCAAAAAGCCCTCTTTGTCGGCGTCGAGAATCGCAACGAGCGACACCTCGGGAAGGTCGAGTCCCTCGCGCAGGAGGTTTATGCCGATAAGAACGTCGTACACACCGAGTCGGAGGTCACGAAGCAGTTCCATTCTCTCTATCGTCTCAACGCTGTAGTGCATATAACGGCACTTTATGTCGCGACCGCCGAGGTACTCCGTGAGGTTCTCCGCCATTTTCTTGGTGAGAGTTGTGACAAGCACTCTCTCTTTTTTCTCGACTCTCGCCTTTATCTCGCCGATAAGGTCGTCTATCTGTCCCTCCGTGGGTCTTACCTCAACCGACGGATCCAAAAGTCCCGTAGGACGGATAACCTGCTCCGCAAGGGTCTGCATATGCTGTCTCTCGTACTCGCCGGGCGTTGCACTGACGTATATCGTCTGTCCCTGCTTTGCCGTGAACTCGTCGAAAAAGAGAGGTCGGTTGTCGTATGCCGACGGCAGTCTGAAGCCGTAATCGACAAGATTCTTCTTTCTTGCGCGGTCGCCGCCGCTCATGCCTCTTACCTGCGGCACGGTAACGTGAGACTCGTCGATAAACATGAGGTAGTCTTTCGGGAAATAGTCGAGAAGCGTATACGGCGTACTTCCTGCCGGGCGGCCCGACAGCACACGCGAATAGTTTTCGACGCCGGTGCAGTAGCCGAGCTCCGCAAGCATCTCCATGTCGTAGCGTGTGCGTTCCTCTATTCTCTGAGCCTCAATGAACTTTCCCTTCGACTTAAAGTATTCGACTCTTTCCTCCATCTCCGCCTCGATCTCACGGAGCGCTCTTTCGCGAAACTCGGGGGAGGTGACATAGTGACTTGCCGGGTAGATCGCAACGTATCCGAGAGAGCGCGTGATTTGTCCCGTTACAGGGTTCACTTCGGAAATTTTATCCACTTCGTCGCCGAAAAACTCGATTCTTAGCGCAAGAGTGCTTGAATTTGCGGGAAATACCTCCACTGTGTCCCCTCTGACTCTGAAGCGGTTGCGTTCAAAGGCGATGTCGTTTCTTTCATATTGGATAGCGACAAGCTTTGCTATAAACTCGTCTCTCGACATCTCCTGTCCCTCACGCGCCGACACGACAAGCGCCTTGTACTCCTCCGGGTTACCGAGAGTGTATATGCACGAAACGCTCGAAACTATGATGACGTCGCGCCTTTCAAAGAGCGCACTCGTCGCACTGTGGCGAAGCTTGTCTATCTCGTCGTTTATTGAGCTGTCCTTTTCGATATACGTGCCGCTCCCGGGGATATACGCTTCCGGCTGGTAGTAATCGTAGTAACTAACGAAGTACTCGACGGCGTTCTCGGGGAAGAACTCCTTGAACTCACTGCAAAGCTGTGCGGCAAGCGTTTTGTTGTGGGCAAGAACGAGAGTCGGGCGGTTCATCTTTGCGATTATATTCGCCATGGTAAAGGTTTTTCCCGAGCCTGTTACACCGAGAAGCACCTGCTCTTTTTTTCCCTCTTCGAGTCCCTCGGCAAGCGTATTTATCGCCTCGGGCTGGTCGCCCATAGGCTCATACGGAAAGTGCGGTTTGAATGTGTCCATAGTTTCACCTCTCTGTCAGGTATCGACTTTATTCCCCTGAAAAACGCCGCGCCTGTTCATCTCGCGGTCAACGCCGTTCATTACGGCGAACTTCTTCACGCTCCACAGGGGAGCTACAAGCGTATCTCTGCCGCCGTCGCCGGTTATGCGCTGAATGACGGTATCATACGGCAAAAGCTCAAGCTCATCGCAAACAAGGTTTACGTATTCGTCAAGCTCGAAGACCTTAATCTTACCGTCGTAATACATCTGCTCCGCGGCGGTGTTTTTCAGAATGTGAAGCATATGCAGCTTAACCGAGTGCGGACGAAGCTTTCCCACTGTCTCGACGCTCTCGAGCATCATATTCCTCGTCTCGCCGGGAAGTCCGTTGATAAGGTGAACACAAACATTTATGCCACGCTCCGATAGCCGCTCATACGTTTCAAGAAACTCTGCGTAGTCGGTACAGCGATTGATGAGCTTTCCCGTTTTGTCATGCACTGTTTGCAGTCCCAGCTCGACCGTGAGATACGTCCGTGCGGCAATCTCCGAAAGAAGCTCGAGGACGTCGTTCGGAATGCAGTCCGGACGCGTTGCGATGCTCATGCCGACGATATTCGGAAGCGAGAGTGCTTCAAAGTAGAGACTGCGGAGCCGTTCGACCGGCGCATACGTTCCCGTTCCCGCCTGAAAGTACGGCAGATACTTTGCGTCGTGCCACTTTGCGTCGAGTCCCGCCTTGACCTCGTAAAACTGCTCCGTCACACTCTTATCGGGATTCCCGGCAAAGTCGCCGCTTCCCGACGGTGAGCAGTAGATACAGCCGCCTGTTCCCTTTGTGCCGTCTCTGTTCGGACAGCCGAACGCACAGTTGAGCGACACCTTTGCGACCTTACAGCCGAAGCGCGCTTTCAGGTAGTTGTCGAAGGTGTTATAGCGTTTATTCCCTATTATTTCATGTATCATGTTTTTAATTCCGCATATATCGGAAAAGGAACCCCGAAAGGTTCCTCTCCGCAGTCTTATACTGTTTTCAAAATCACTCGTGGTACTCGGAAACTACGTGCGTTACGGTTGCTTCCATTACGTCGTAGAAGCCCCAGAAGTCCTTCTTGAGGTCGGTGAACGGAATGCCCTCGTCCTCAACGTATGCGTCGAGCTTATCCTTGGAGGGAACTCTGTCTGCCGCACGGTTGACCATCTTGACAGCCTCTGCGCGTGTGATGTCGTTCTCGGGCTTGTAGGTGCCGTCGGTGTAACCGTCAACAATCTTAGCGTTCTTGAGAGCGTTGATATAGCCGTCGGACCAGTGGTCGCCTGTATCGGAGAATGCTTTCTTGCCGCTTGCCTTAAGTCCGAGATAACGTGTTATCATTACGGTGAACTCTGCGCGAGTGATATTCTCGTCGGGTCTGAAGGTGCCGTCCGGGTAACCGGTGATTATCTTCTTCTCAGCGCAGAAGCCGATGAAGTCAGCGTACCATAAGGTGTTCTTAACGTCGGTGAAGTCGCTGTCGTAAACAGCCTTGGCGTCGAAGTCGGCGGAAACCTTGGCGATAATTGCCGCAGCCTCTGCTCTTGTTATCTTGTTGTTCGGCTTAACCGTGCCGTCGTCGTAACCGCCGATGTAAGCGTTGTGGTACTCGTTCACGGGTTCGTCGGTATCCTCGAATATCGGAGAAAGCTTTGTTGCGGCGTATACTCTGAATGTGGAGGTGTTGATAACGGTCTTGCCGTCCTCGGACCAGCCGATGAACTTCTTGCCTGCGGGAGCAACCGCCTCGGGAAGATCATAGCCGCCGAGTCTCGAGCCTGCGGTTACGGTGATCTTCTCTGTCTCGCCGTTGCCAAGGTCAAAGATTACGTCATAGTTTCTTGCGCCTGCGGAAGAGCTTGAGCCGGAGCCGCTCTTGGAAGGAGTAACATAGAGAATCTTGGAAGGAACTGTTAACTCGTTTGTCGCACTGTTCTCAGCAAAAACGAGAAACGCATACTTATCGCCGTTGTTAAGTCCGGTGAACTGGCTCTTCTTGTCAGACATAGCACATGTGCGAAACTCAAGCATCTTGCCGTCCTTGTCTAAAGCTATAATTCTTACGGTATCGTACCTATCATTGACAGTCCACCTTACGGTTGCGCTCTTGTTGCCCTTTGTACCGGTAACGCCTCCAAGACGGACAAGAGAGTCTGTCGCAACACCCTCTTGTGTGACATAGTTGTCGGTTGTAAGAAGGATGCTCGGCTTGCCCATAAACATCTTTATGCTCTCAACATCGGATGCCTCTGCTGCGCTTACAGGCTTCATATTGAAGTTATCTATATAGCCGGCATATTTCTCAAAATCCGTTGTATCGAAATCTATAACCTTAAGGGTTACGGTTGCAATGAGAACGTTCTCATCATTATTTCCCACAGAACCTATGCTGCCCTGAAGATCAACTACCCACGGGAAAGCGATAACGCCGTCTGTCGTATTGATAAACATCTCATCCGTGCAGCCGTAGGTTTTGCCTGCGTCAACAACAGTGATGCCGTTTGCCGGTGTAACAACTCCCGGAATCGACCTTTCAGCCTCCGGAATTTCGAGAAGTGCGGTGTCAAACTTGAAGGAAACATTTCCGGAAACGCCTTTTGTGCCGGCGCTCAGGTAAACCTCAGCCTTCAAAACGGTATCGCTGCCATTTGAGTAAACTTTGGGAACGATCACGTAGGGTTCGCCCTCGGCAGATGCGGTAAAGAACACAGCACTTGCCGCAAGCATTACGAATGCGAGGAAAAGAGCGAGAAATCTGTTAGTCTTTTTCACTTTTTCATACCTCCGAATACTGATATATATTTGCTGTTGATTGTGTCTGCGTTACAAACTCACGAACACGGACTATTATGTGATAATTATACATTAGTTTACGATTTACGTCAAGTAACATTTATGTATAATTTATGAATTTTTTGTCATACTCACAAATTGTTGTACAATACCGCGAAAGCATGGCAAAAGCATTTGAGAATCACGTCCCGTCACCGATTCCGTGAACGAAAATATGCGTTTTGAGAAAGAACTCCCCCGAGAAATCGGGGGAGTTCCGTAGAGGAGAGTAAGTCAGCGGTGACAAAGCACCGTGTTAATCTGATGTTTTGCCGAAGTTGTTCTTGATGAGCACAAGATCTTCGATTGTGACGTGTCCGTCCTCGTTGATATCGACCGCAGCCTGAAGATTCTCGCTTGCGTTCGGGTCGAAGCCTCTGATGACTCTGATGAAGTCGTCGATATCTACCCTTCCGTTACCGCAAACTGCGTCGAAGCTGTCCTTGATATCGCCGGGGATAAGCTCGGAAACCGAGATATCGGTAACACCGCCGAGGTAAGCCGCGCTTACATTCTTGAAGATTGTGCTTGCAAGGTAACCGTTCTTCTCAATCTTTACGTCGTAATTTCCTGCAGCAGGGAGAGTACCCAGGAGAGCGTTTGCTTCGATGTAGTACTTTACCTTGCCGTCAGCGTCTGTCTCGGTCTGGGTCTTTGTGTCCGCACCCTCGACAACGACCGACTTCACAAGGTTGTTTGTACCTGTCTCGTAGATCGCTATTCTCATATAGCTCTGTGCGGAGGGTGTTGCGGACGACTTTCTGTCGATGTAGATCTTAACGGGAAGTTCAGCCTCGTCGCCTGCGGAATTGTAAGCAGAGAACTTGTAGCTGCCGGTACCGCCGAGGGTCTCCTTGGCAACCGTCGCCTTGCCGTCAACGAGATCTACCGTTGCAAGCTCTGTTTCGCCGTCTGTCGTTACCTTTGTTATCTTGAGCTTGTCGCGCGTCTTTGTACCGTTTACAGCAACCTCAAAGCCTGTGAAGGAATATTTCTCGCCGAGAGGATATACAACGCTGTCGTTCTCGTAGGTGTAGGTTGCGGAGGTATCGACTTCCGCACCGATAACCACGGTGCCGTCGGATTCTGCGTAGTAGTCGTATACGCTTGTTGCGGGAGCGGTTGTGAACGTACCGCCGTTGTTGATTATTACTCTTGTGAGAACATCCGCATTTGCGTTCGAGGAGGTTACCTTTCCGACCGTACCGCCGTTCACTTCAAGAACCGATACGCCCATGCGCTTGTAGCTCTTGATGTTTTCGGTGAACGCTGTCGAGTAAGTCTCTCTTGCGGTTACCGGAACGCCGGGCTGAAGTGTGCCTGTCATGGACGCATTTGATACCTTACCGTCGTTGACGGTCGCATAGATAAGACCGAAGGTTGCGCTCTGACCGTTTGCTGTGTTGTTCGACTGGTTTGCGCCGAGCAGGAGGTTCGCTACAGTACCGCCGTTTATAATCATTCTGCCGATGCCGTTGTAGTAAGCCATATGACCTGCGGCAATCGTTTCGACATAACCGCCGTTTACCATAACGGTTCTGTCGCCGTTCACAGCGTTTACGAGCTTTGCGTAGCCGTTGTTGTAGTTTGCACCGGTAAGGAGCATTCCGACATTGCCGGCGCCTACCGTTGCGGAGGACGAGCCTATCGCAATGTTTCCGTTGTAGTTGTATACTCCTATTCTCGGTGTGGTCGAAGCTTTCTTGTAGCCGTAGTAAGGAGCGGAGGTTTCATAAGGAACGAATGCGCTTATGAATCCGCTTCCGCCCGCTGTGTAGCCGGAGCCTGTTGCATAGAGGAAGTATACGTTTGTACCGTAGCTTCTTCCGTTAAGGTAGTAGTAAGGCTTGCCGTCTATCTCGTAATAGCCGTTGCCGACATAAGCGGTATCGGTGAAGGTTACGTTGTAGTTTCCGGTTCTGATAACCGCTTCATCGGTGTATACGTTGAGAACCTTGATATCGGTGTAAATACGGTCGCCCTTGGGAATATCCGTACCGCCGACAATGTATGCCACGGAGTTTTCGTCAAGACCCTTGACGGTAACTGTACCTGCCGCGCCGCTTCCGGTGACAATCATTTCATCCGTAACGATGAGCGTACCGCCGTTTGTGAGCTTGCCGTTTGCGTTTACGTATGCGCTTGTATTGACGCTCTGATTACCGAAGGTATAGCCGTCAACAACGTCGGTGGACTTTACGGTAACGGGGTTTGTCGCAGTGTTAACCTGAACAAAGTCGAGCTTCTTTGCCGTGAACATCGTGCCGCTTGCCTGTGCGCCGCCGAGAGGATAGGACGGGTCGTCGCCGCCGTCGGGATGACCGCTCTTGTCGGAGACGTAGATAACGGTGTTGTCAACACCCCAGAGTGCGGTGAGCGTCGTGCTTGCGCTTACGGTGTAAGGAAGAGTTATGAGGTTTGTGCCGTCAGCCGACCAGCCGAGGAAGGTGTACTTTTCGCCGTTTGCGAAGGTAGGATCTGCAATAGCTTCGATTGTGTCGCCGTTTGCGTATTCTGCCTGTTCGGGAACGGTCGCGTACTTGTTTGCGCCGCCGTCGTACTTAACGACAAAGTCATTGTTCTGATAATCAGCGGTGTGCGTGCCGACGCCGAGCTCGGAGGCTGCGATTTCAGCCTTGCCGTCAACGACCTCGAGCTTCTTCTCGTTTGCCGTGCCTGCGTCGATGTAGACGTAACGCTTCTCCGTCTCGAAGGTAAACTTCGTTATGGTTCTTGTCTCGGAATCGAGAACCGCATTTGCGGAACCGTTTATGCCGGACTTGAGGTAGTAGTCGATATTCGCCGTTTCAACGGTGTATGTAAGTCCGTTGTTTACGATAAGCGCATTGTCGTTTGTGGGGTTGCCGGCTGTCGCCTTGATTCTGCCTATCGTGCCGCCGTTTACGACAACGAGAGCCGAACCGTTGAGTATTCTCTTGTCGCCGCCGTTGATACCGCCGACGTAAACAGTGCCTATCGTACCGCCGTTTATCGTTCCGTAGACATTACCGGTTGTGGTGCTTGCATTGTTGTCGTTACCGTGCGGTCCCATGCCGAATTCTGAGATCGTTGCGTCTTCGATAACAAAGTATGCATCGGAGGTTACGTTCATTCCCGAACCACAGTATGCACTTGTTCTGACACCCTCTATCTTGAGCTTCGGACTGTTTACGATTATGGGCTGAGGATTTGTAAGTGTATGCGTGCCGGCGCCGTCGTCAAAGTAGTTGATATGCATACCCTTAGTTCTCAGGGTACCGTTCACATTCTTTGCAAAGCCGACGATACTGAAGTTGTCAAAGGTGACAGGCTGTCCGTACGCAGTATAATAAATCTCGCCATTAATTGAACTGTTTTCGGGGTTTCCGATTGTTACATCTATGTTCTTCCATGTGACTCTGCCCATTGATGCGCCGATATCCGTGTTGATCTTTTTGTGTTTGAGATGCGCTTTTAAGTAGAACATTGAACCGTATTCCGAGGTAAATACCGTATCCGTAAATCCGGCAAAGTCTGTTTCAATAGCATTCTTATTGGTCGTCACGCTGCCGAGGAATACTATATAGTTAACCTTTGTTCTGTCGTTATACGAAGAAAATGCAGATTTGAAGTTGCTTACAATATTGCCGAAGCCATTACCTGTTGTCGCCGGAGTTTCGGGAGATTTACCGTCGCCCGTACCGCCGTCTGTTACATAGTAAACGTTTGCGTTTTCGGGGTAGGTTTCCCAAACCCTGACGTCAATCTCCGCACCTGCGTTCTCGCCGTCGGTATATCTCATCTGATACAGACCTGCGGAGAGACCGGTTATCTCGGTAACTCCTGCTTCGTAGAGGGTGTACTCGTTCTCATCGTCGCGCTTAATCTCGAGCTTCTGCGTTGTCGCTTCGTCAAATGTTATCTTTGCGTCGGAACCGAATGCCGTTGTTGCGCTTGTTACGGTGTAGTTTTCGGGAACGCCCTCAAGGACAAACTCAAACGTGTAAACGCCGACGTTGTCAAGAGAGAGAACCGCCTTGTTTGTGCCTGTACCGCCCTCGCCTGCCTGTGTGAGGGTGTAGCCTACGTAACCGTCGGGAAGCGTTACGTTGAGCTTGGGGTAAGTCTTGGCGTCGGCCGCAAGAGTTATGACGTATTCGCCGTTAACGAGAGTCATCGGGATTGTGTACTCGTGCTTATCGAAGCTGAAGCCGAGATCCTTTACCGTTTCGCCGACGGAAACCTCAGCCTTCGTAACCGCCTTTACCTCATCGGAGGTTGTGTCAAGGTAAGGAACTGCGCTCATTGCGACGTCGTCATAGGACGTGCCTTCGGCGAAATCCCAAAGGTAGAAGTAGTAGATGTCGAGAACAGCGTCCGCGTCGTTGTGGAAGATTCTTATGGTATGCTCCTTCGTCGGATCAAGACCCTCTGCGAGCATATAGCTTCTGTGGTTCGGGTAGCTTCTGTAGATATTCTGAACCTTGCGTTCGCCGCCGTCTACAGAGTAGGTGATGTTCGTGCCGTTCTTGCCGTTGTTCGTGCCGTAGGACCATGTCCAGATGCCGATGCCGCCTGCCTTGAACTTGAGGGTTATAACCTGCTCTGCCTTGCGGGAACGAAGAGGCTTGTAGCTTCCGGCGGTTTCAACGGCATAGCCGCCGAAATACTCGGTGTTGGTGATCTTGGTGGGTTCAAAGCCGTATGCGTCAACGAGAAGATCGCCTTTGCCGTTCTTTACGCAGTAAATTTCTGTCGGAAGAACCTTTTCGGTGTACTCTGACGCTTCGGGAGCGTAGGAGGCGGGAAGATTGGGTTCGAGGTAGTTTACAATCGTATTTGCATATTCCGCATAGCCTGCGTCGCTCGGGTGAACTCCGTCGGTGAAGTATTTCTTCCAATGCGCATTGTCGGAGCTTGTTACTGCGTTTCCGCCGTTTTCGCCGGCAATCTTAATTGCAAGCTCTCTGAACGGATATACTATCGGGATATTGTAGTATGCCGCAAGGTCGGTATAAGCCTGACCGAATACCGGCGTCGAGCTTGCAACCTCAGCGGCGGATCTTCCGGAATCACCGGTGATAACGAATACGATATCAGCCTTGGGGTTGGAGGAGTAAATCTTTCTTACGAGAGATTCGATGTAAACATACTGCGTGTTTCCGCTTACTCCGTCA
Source organism: uncultured Eubacteriales bacterium (assembly GCA_934502885.1). Lineage (GTDB taxonomy): Bacteria > Bacillota > Clostridia > Oscillospirales > CAG-382 > CAKSUT01. The sequence goes on from CAKSUT010000006.1 coordinate 106,041, forward strand.
TAGACGTCGTTAATCGCCATTTCGATGAAGTTGATGTCGGGTGCTTTGCCGCCGTTCTTGGAGAAATATCTGTTCTCCGCTCTGAAAAGACCGAATATCACGCCCGTGCCGCCTATTGCGTCGTTTATTTCCGTAACGGTTGCGTTCGGGAACGCAGACTTAAACCATTCTCTTGTGAGCGCTCTCCACGAGGTCTTCTCCGAACTTGTAGAGCCTGTACCTGCGGTAACGGAGCCGCCGAGATAGCCGACCGTTACTTTTTTCTCCGTATTGAGCTTGTAGAGTGTGTTGATGAGAGCGGGCTTTTCGGTAGCCACAGTGAAGTTAATCGTGTAAAGCACGGTGCCGCCGTCCCTGATCTCGGTCTTGTAGCCGCCGTCAACATTAGTTGTAACTACCTCTGCCGTTTCGGACTCAATGCCGGAGTGGGTGTAGGTAACAACGGGAGTCGACGCACCGTAACCGAGAGCTACATTATAGGTTGTCGTCGCACGGTCAAAGTCTGCAATCGCCTTGCCGTCAACGAGAATGCCGGTGATGATGAAGTCGGTCGAGCCGTTCTTGAAGTTTACGGTTACGACGGTGTCGCTTCCTTTCTTCACGGTGGAAACTGCCGTTCCGTCGGTTCCGAGAGTGCCGTTTTTAATCTTTACGCTGTTTGTATTGCCGGTCGCCTTGACGGTGAGTGCCGGGATATCCGAAAGACCGGCGAGGTCGTACTCATGGGTCGTTACGTTGCCTATAGACTTTCCGCCGACGAGAACGTCGGACACGGTGAATTCGCCCTCAAAGTCGGACTCGTAATCCATAGCGTCGATAACGCTTCCGAATGCGCCGACATAGCCTATCTCGAATACGTCGGAGATAACCTTCTTTGTACCGTCAACCGTTTCGGTGTTGGAGTCGGCGAAGTTTACCATAAACCATCTCATCGGAACATCCATGACGTTTTCGTAGATGATGGTCTGCCAATTTCCGGGATCTGCGGTTACGCTTTCCACAACCTTGCCTGAGCAGTTCTTGGCAAATCCGTCGCTGAAGAGGCTGATTGACGGAACTTTTTTGCTCGTGCTTCTGTATACAAGCTTTATCGTCGTATACTTTGCATCGTTCAAAGCGCTTCCTCCGCCGCCGGGAGAAACAGAACCGTTCGCTTCCATATCGGACTTTGTGGTTTCGTCATAATACTGCCATACGGGGTTTATCACAGTTTTGGTTCTGCCGAATTCATCAACGGCATCACCGCCCGTGCAGCGGTTGCCCGACGGTTGCAGTATACTTGCCTTCATTGCAAGAGGCTCTATGTCGGTCTTCTTTGCGCCGTTCACAAGCTTGAGAGTGCAGAGTCTCTCGGTCGTATCTCCGGTTTTGTGAATGAACACCTCGGAGGAGCCGGTTGTCTTGTCGTAAGCCGTGCCTGCAAGGGACATACCGTCCATGTTGCCCGCACAGTGAATTTTGACTACGCCTGTTTCATACGCACCGTTAAGGTCGTACTCAAACTCGGTCTTGGAGGCGTCGAAGCCGGGAATTGTCTTGCCGCCGACCGTGATATCCTTAAGCGTGGGTTTGCCCTCGAACTCGGAGACGTGAGCCTTTGCGTCCTCGAGAGAGCCGAAGAGTCCCATGTAGCCTATCTCGACATAGTCGCTGAGGTGGTCGGAAACCTTTTCGCCGGCGTAAGGCCGGAACATAAATGCCCAAAGGTAGGGGAATTCCGCCGCCGCAAGAGTATCGGTCATATCGATGTAGACGGTGTTCCACGCATTTGCGGTCATTGTTTTGCCTTCGTCGTGCTTTGCGGTGAGAGACACGTTCTTGCTGTAGCCGCCTTTTCCGTCAGAAATGAAAACACTGCACATCGGAACGGTATTAGACGCAGTCTTGAGAACTATCTTGATTACATTCTCACCGGTCTTCGTTGTGAAAAATGCCGGCGCTATGTCGCTGTTCGGGTAAACACTTGCGTCAGGGATAACTCTCTGATACTTTCTTTCGACAACGTCCGTTTCCATGGTCAGAGTGCAGCGCTGATCCTTTGGACCGGCTGTTCCGAACCATATGTCTCTCGGCTCTGCGGCTTCCGCAAGGACAATCTCTTCGTCATCTGCTTCCGGGAGTTCTTCGTCCTTTGTTTCCTCTTCCTTTTCGGTCGTTACAGGTGTTTCTGTCTCAATCTCTTCCTTGGGAGTCACTTCCTCTTCGGGTACTGACTCTTCTTCGGGTATTTCCTCGGCTTCCTCGGACGGCTCTTCCTCGGTCACTTCGGGTTCTTCTTCGGTGGTGTTCTCGGATTCTTCTGAGGGCTGTTCCTCGGGGACTTCAAGCGCCTCTTCGGTTTCCTTTTCGGGTTCGGAGGGTTCAAGCTCGGTCTGCACCGTTTCGGCAACAGTTTCGTTCTCGCCCTCTGCTGCAAACACCGCTCCGCTCATACTCGACGCAATCATCGACGCCGAAAGGAGCATTGCAAGTATCGCCGCGCGGATTCTCTTTGCTTTCATAACCATCTCTCCTTTTATTTGATAAAGAATTTTATTACACAGATACATTATAATACATAATACAAAAAAAGTCAAGCGAAAAAGCAACGATTTTGTTATATTTTTCATTGAAAGTATGCTTTTTTGATAAGATTTTTAAAGAACATGAATTTTGTTGACAAATTTAACAAGAAAACTCACACTTTTTCTTTCCCACTGCTGTTAGCCTTGACAAACCGTGGGGGTGCGGAGTATAATATACAACAATAACGCAAACACGGAGACAAGATTTATGAAGAAAATATCCGAAACACTGAAAATTTACCGTGACGATCCGAGAAATCCGTCAATTCGTGAGGCAATGGGAACATACGCCGGTGCCGTCGGCATAATGTCGAACGTCTTTCTCTTCGCCGTGAAAATGGCGGTCGGAATGCTGTCGGGAAGCATCTCCATAATCGCCGACGCCATAAACAACCTCTCGGACTCCGGTTCGTCGCTCATGACGATAATCGGTTTCAAGCTTGCGTCGAAGCCCGCCGACAAGGAACACCCTTTCGGTCACGAGCGCATGGAGTATCTGACCGGACTTTTTGTCTCGGCGGCGATAATCATAATCGGCTTTGAGCTGCTGACAAGCTCTTTCGAGAAGCTCTTCTCCCCCGAAAAGACGGCTTACTCCGCAGTATCTGTTGCGGTTCTCGTGCTGTCGGTAGCGGTAAAGCTCTTACAGGGACGATTCTACCGCAGAGTAGGATTTCGCATAAACTCCGAAGCTCTTCTTGCGACCTCGCAGGACAGCTTCAACGACGTAATCTCGACAGCGGCGGTTCTTGTCGGTGCGGTAATCACCATGCTTTCGGGACTCGAGCTTGACGGCTACATAGGTATTGCCGTGGCGTTGTTTATTATGTATTCGGGCGTGAAGCTTGTTATCGAGACAGCCGATCCGCTCATCGGCAAAGCCCCGGACAAGGAGCTTGTGGATAGAATCGTCGGCGGAATAAAGAAGTATGACGGCATACTCGGCTTTCACGACCTTGTTATTCACTCATACGGTGCGGACAGATGCTTTGCGTCGGTACACGTCGAGGTTCCGGCGGAACGTGACATACTCGAGAGCCACGAGATAATCGACAACATAGAGCACGATTTTCTCACGAAGATGAATATTCACCTTGTAATTCACCTTGACCCGGTCGTCACCGACAGCGAGGAAACCGACGAAGCGCAGAGCCTTGTCTACACCGTGATAAAGTCGATATCCCCGGAGATAACCATGCACGATTTCCGCGCCGTGTTCGGAAAAGGGCACTCCAACCTCATTTTTGACATATGCGTTCCCTACGGTTTTAAGTACAGCGACGACGAGCTGAAATACATGATTGACAAGCGTGTCAAGGAAAAACGCTCGGACTTTCACACCGTCGTGACCGTCGATAAGCAGTTAGCGTAAAGTTTACGGTAAACACACAAACAGAGCCGCTTTTGAGGTGCGGCTCTTATCTTTTTGCCTATCTTAATTTGTGTGCGTCTTGCGCACTCCTGCGCCTTTACGCTTTCGAGAACTCGCCTTTTCTGTGGGAGCAGAGGGGACATCTGTCGGGAGCGTTCATGCCCGTGACTCTGTAGCCGCAGTTGCCGCACTCCCAGACGGTGTTCTCACTGCCCTCGTAGCGGTCGCCGTTCTCAAGATCCCTTGCCGTTGCGGAGAGCTTCTCACAGTGCGTTTTCTCAACAGAGCCGACCTGACGGAGCTTCTCCGCTATTTCGGCAAAACCCTCGTCCTCCGCAACAGATGCGTACTCGGGGTACATTGTCGTGCTTTCGTACTCCTCCCCTGCTTCGGAGGCAAGCACGTTTCCGAGGTCGTCCGAGATATCACCGAGATACTCCATCCAGATGCGCGCATGTTCCTTTTCGTTGTCCGCCGTTTCCTCGAACTGCTTTGCAAGGACATGATCGCCGTTTCTGTGCGCCTCGTCGGCAAAAATCATGTACCGTGTATGAGTAAGCGCTTCACCGGCAAGTGCGTCTCTCATGTTCTGCTCTGTTTTGGTGCCGGAAAGTCCGGACTTTACTTCGTTATTCATACATTTATCTCCTATCGTGCAGGTATTTGATGTATTTCGGACAAGAGTTACGTCCGATCGATATATTCTATGCCGGCGGAGATTTGTCGTTACCGCAAGTCTTCGGTCGATTTTTGCATTATACGTCCAAACAACGCAAAAAAGCCTGCCGCAGACGCTTATGTCCCCGACAGGCACTTATTTTTTACGATTGTTTTGAGAGCGCATCAACTTCTTCGTCGGTGAGAGTCCTCCACTCGCCCCTTGAAAGAGTACGGTCGAGGTCGAGTCCGCAGAAACGTATACGCTCAAGTGCGGTGACGTGCTTTCCTATGGCGATGCATATGCGCTTTACCTCATGGAAGCGTCCCTCGGTGACGGTGATGACCGCCTTGTTCGGCTCACCCTCGACAAGCTCCATTTTCACGGGGCAGGTTTTTCCGTCGTCGAGCATAACCCCGTCCTTCACACGCTCCGGGTCGTCTGCGTCAAACGGAATATCGCACTCGGCAAGGTAGCTCTTTTCGCAGCGGTTCTTCGGCGAAAGAAGCTTATGTGCAAGTGCGCCGTCGTTGGTTAGAATGAGAAGTCCCGTCGTGTCCTTGTCAAGCCGCCCTGCCGGGAAAATATTCTTCGTGAGATATTCGTCGGGAAGAAGCGACAGCACCGTCTTGTCTCTGAGGTCGTCCGTTGCGCTGATAAGTCCTGCCGGCTTATTCATCATAATGTATATGAAACGCCTTGCGTTTATCGGTGCGCCGTCAACGGTAATCTCTGCGTTTTCTTCGAGTTTTGTGTCGGGCTTCCGTAGCACCTCGCCGTCAACGGCAACACGCCCGGAACGTATGAGTCCCGTTGCGTCTTTTCTCGTACACGGCAGTGAGCCGGAGAGCAGTTTGTCAAGTCTTATCACGGATTTTCTCCTTACCTTACTTAAAAGTACTCCGCCCCATTGAGAAGCGGAGTACCCGATTGCTTATTTCATGAACGCAATGTCACGTCAGGGAGTGATATTGTAGCCGGTCTTGCCGAAGTTTCTGCCGATTACAGCCATATCGTCGATTGTAACCTTGCCGTCTTCGGTGATGTCGGCTTCCTTGATGTAGTCAGTGCTTGCGGAAACGGAATCGTCGAAGCCTCTGAGTATTCTTACGAAGTCTTCGAGGTCAACCTTTTCGTTCTTCTTAGCGGCTACTGAATCGTAGATATCGCCGCCGAATGCGGTTGCGGTATCAGCCGTCATCATGTCAACATCATCCGCTACCGTTACATCAACCTTTACGGTGAGGTAAGCGGTCTTGGAGAATACGAACTCGTACTCGCCGGGAGCAAGCTCAACGGAGTATGCTGTTGTGAGGTTGTCGATCTTTTCATCAAGTGTGAGAGTCTTTACGAGAGCATTTGTGTTCTTATTGTAAACGTTAAGCTCAGCCTTCTTCATGCTTGCGTCAACTGCGCCAAGTCTCTCGGAAGCAATGTAAGTACCGTTTACAGTAACGACCTTCTCGATCACATTCTCGGTTACGTACTGAACAGCGATAGGCTTATTCTTGCCGCCTGCGAGAGGATCGGTTGCGTCCATTGCCGTGTAGAGGGTGGTGTTGTTTGCTACGTCGTAGTACTTGCCGTCGCCGAAGTCTGCGGTGAGAACTGCGTTGCCGAATCTTTCGTTTGCGGTAAGCGTCTCAAACGCCGCCTTGTCAAGCACCTCGAATGTGAATGTGCCGAGCTTTACGGGTGCGGCCTTAGCGTCGATTACGTAGTTACCGCCCATAGCGTTCTTCGGCATATAAACGTCTGCGTAGATTCCGTTTGCGGCGTCATTTACGCTGTAGTCGGCGAGGGAGAACTTTTCAGCCTTGTCGCCGTATGCGAAGTTAACAAGCTTGAGAGATGCAGGATACTTAATACCGAACGCACCGACGTTGATAGCGTCGCCTGTTACAAAGAGGTCAACGACGTAAGAGCCGCTGTGAACTGTGTAGGTAGCTTCGCCGTAGTAGTAAGCTGCGTCTTCAGCCATGTATACGGGGTAGAAGCTTACAGGACCCGTTACGGTGTACTTAGCGCCGCCTGCGTACTCAACGGATCCGCCGTCAACCGTTGTCCAACCGATGAAATTCATGCCGGCGGGGATAGTTCCGGGAGCGTCGGGAAGCGTGATTACGGAACCGCCTGTGTAAGGAGTGGTACTGCCGTCGATTACAACGTCATACTCGATACCCTTGAAGTAGGATACGAATGTGAGGTTGGACTTAACTACGATTGCTGTGCCTGCGGCAACGAGCGAGTCGTCATCCATGTTCTTCCAGCCTGCGAACGTCATGCCTCCGGGAACTGCACCGGTGTACTCAGGGGCTGTTACGGAGGTGCCGTATTCAACGTCGTTCATAACGGTTTCGTCGAACTTAACGGTGAACTTGAGAGTCTCCCAAGCTGCCTCATATGTTGCACTGCCGGTAATCTCGTACTCGGTTTCAGCCGCAACGATCGTGTTGTCAGCGGTGTTCTTCCAGCCGATGAACTTCTTGCCCTCTTCAGCTGCCGGAGCTGCGGGAGTCGTAATCTTTGTGCCGAGAACACCCTTGAAGGTTGTCTCGCCGAACTTAACCGTGCCGCCGTCTCTCCAAACAATAACCTCGGCAAGGTCGAATACCTTTACTTCGTTGTCATCGAAGTCGGAGGAGGGTCTGATAATTACCTTTGCGTTTTCGGTGGTGAGGGCTGCATCAAAAGTGAGATACTTAAATACGCCCTCTGCGCCGCAGGACTCAGCGATGAGCTTACCGGACTTGTCGCCGGCCGAGACATAGTATGCTCTGTTTTCGCTCTTCGCACCGTAACGGATAGTAACATGATAATCAGCGTCGTTTTCAACGATGGATGCGAAGTCGTATTCCATCTGACCCTCGCCCTTGTACCAGAGTACTTCAACGCCGTTCTTTACGGCTGTACCCTTCTTGGAGGTGTCGGTGGTTTCTGCGCCTGTCTCAACTCCGTCCTTAGCCGCAATAACCATGCCTACAGCGTTTTCTTCAACGTAGGGGTTAGCGTCCGCAAATACAACTGCGCCGTTGAATGCGGGATCGTCTACGGGGCCGTCGGACCATGTTGCTTCGTAGGTAGCGTTGCCCTTTACCGTAAACGCTGCTGCAGCGGCAATTATGTCGTTTTCGTCAGCCGTATTCTTCCAGCCTGCGAATACCTTGCCTTCCTCACCGACCGGAGCGTCGGGAGCAGTAAGAGTTTCGTTGTAAATTCCGTTGAGCGTCTGTTCACCGAACATAACGGTATAGGTGATATTTGCAAAGGAAGGAACAAGCGTCATGTCCTCGGTGATTGCCGAAAGGTCAACAAGCTCCTCCGTACCCTGCTTAACCCAACCCTTGAACTCCATGTGTTCGGGAGCGGTTACGTCCGTAGGAGCGGCAACAGCAACGCCGTTCTTACCGTATACGGTCTTTGCGGTTTCGCCGTAAGCGAAGGTTACCTTGTAGTCGGCATAATCAAATGCGTATGTGCCGCTCTCAGCGAAGGAGAACGCCATTGAGCCGAACCAGTTTTCGGGCAGAATCTCGTTTCCGTTGTAGAGGTAGTACTTCTTGCCATCGGGGTACTTCTCAACCGTGAACTCGCCGACCTTTGTTACGTCGGCGTTGTGGTGGAATACGAAGCCCTCGCCGCCGGAGAGAACGAACTTCTTGTAGGTGTTGCCGTCGTTTGCTGCGGCAACCGTTGTGGTTACAACCTTTGCGCCGTCGTTGAAGATAGCGGCGTAGTCAGCGTTGTGAGCCTCGATAGTGCCCATGCCGAGACCTGTAACGCCCTTGCCGTTTACTTCGATTCTTGTGTAGCCGGTGATTGTACCCTTGCCTGTGCCGCTGTCGTTGCCGACATTGACGCCGCCGGTATAACCCTCGTTGAATACTGCGTAAATGTTGTTTGTTGTGAAAGCTCCCTTGGTACAGAGGTGCGTAGACATCGGGAGACTGAAGATAAGGGGCTTGCCGCCGAACTTATTGTAGTCAACCGCACCGCTTTCGCCGCCGGCTCTGAATCTTATCTGATTCTGCTTTGTGCCTTCGGGAAGCACATAGGAGAGACCTTCGCCGAATGCAAAATAGTTGTTCTGAGAATTGAGGAAGTTCCAGCCGTTGCCGCTGGTAAGGCCTTCAAATACGAGGTTCTCGAATTTGAGGAATGCAACAGTGCTTGCTCCGGGGTTGCCGGTAAGTACTCTTACTCTCGCAGTACCGGTGTAGTCATCCGCACCGTACTTGGAGGTTACCGTAATCATGCCGGTGTTGACATTCAGTTTTTCGAGAACACCGCTTACAGAACCGTCGCCGCATACAACTACGGTTGCCGTGTCTTCAGCGTTGGGAGCGAGAGCCGCCGCAAGGAGAACTGCCTGCTTGAGCGTGAGAACAGCAAGACCGGGAGTCTTACCGGAGTTGCCGTCGTTACCCTGTGCGGAAACGTAAATTACGTTGCCGGCTGTGCCTGTTGTAACAACGGGGTAGAATACTGTGTTGCCCGTTATTGTAAGAGCGACTGCGTTCTCTGTACCCTTTTCGGTTGTCCAGCCGATGAACTCGCTGCCTTCGGGAACGGAAACGTCTGCGCCGCCGTAGATAACGGTTTCGCCGTTAAGTGCGTCGATGGTGTAGAGAAGGTTTTCGTCGTTGTCGCGGAACTCTACATTGTAAACATCGGGAGCTTCGAGATACCACTCAACCTTATCGAAGTAGACTGCTTCGCCGTCAGTCCAATTATCGGGGCTTATGCCGGTGAGCGGTCTTACATGGAACTGCGGAATATTGCAGTCGTACGCGGAAAGATCGTAGGAGGTGTAGTCAAACTTTGCGTATGTCCACTTGCCGGATTCCATTGCGACATCCTGTGCGGGAACTGCCTTAAGGGAGGGGTCCTGCCAGTTGGAGGACTGATTCCAGAACGTGAACTTTCTTGATGCGGTTGTTGCGCCGGGAGCGTAGTAATATCTTACAAGAATGGTCTTGTAAATGGTGGGGTCAAACATTTTCGGACCCTTGAGTGCGGATTTGTTCTCAGGAACTTGTCCCGCACCCTCTATTGCGAGAGGCTCATTGACCGTTCTCGCTTCGTTGGGCGTGTACATATTTGCATTATAGCCCTTGAAGGTAACTCTTTCTCTCTTGAAAGCGTCCTTGTTATTTACGAAGTTTGTTGTCTCCGGCTGCCATACGAGAGGATTCTTGTGTGCGGTTACGGTGTAGTCCGCCTTGAATGTAATCTCAGCGGTTACGGGAGTGAGCTTTATCTCGTCCTTTGTAACAGCCATGCCGCCGAGAGTCCAGTTCTTGAATGCGTACCAGTTTTCCCCATCGCGGACTCTTGTCGGGTCAGAGGGAATGTTGGTGTCGATCATTGCGTTCTCGTTGATATTATAGGAAGCAATTTCAGAATCGTCCCAATCAAGAAACTTAACTGCAAAGGTGTTCGCACCGACAGTGTTCCACTGTGCATAGAGAGTGGTGTCTGCCTTGATAGCGGCAATTTCCTCTGCCGTAAGAATGGCGCCGTCAGCGGCGAGAGACCAGCCCTTGAACACGAAGCCTTCCTTCTTGGGGATATCAATCACGGAAACCGCATTCGAGGGGTGAGTGCCGGTTGTTTCGAGAACGGTTTCGCCGTCTTTCCATATTACGGTGATACCGTCGTCTCTCGTTACGGGGAACTCGTAGTTGTTTGCACTGTATTCGTCCTTGAACACGCCCCATGCGGCTACGTCGAAGTAAGCGTTTGTAACTTCATCTGCCGTAAGACCGCTACCGCCGAACGGACGGAATGCGAGGTGCTTAAAGGTTGTATCGGGGTTGCCCGACTTCTTTGTCATCTTAATGACAACCCTTGTCCACTCGTTTGCGTTAACGGCGGATGCGGCTTCAGCGGATTCACCGCCGCTGCCCTGATAAATTGCGAGAGAAGGCTTCTTGCCGCCGATGTTCGTGCGAACAAGCGCAACGTACCAGAACTCATCCGGGAACTCGGGAGTGCCGATGTCGTAAGAGTTGAAGTAGAAGCCGCGCGCATTGTTGCCGCTTGCCGGGTTCGGAACGGTTCTTACGTAAGCGTACTTGTTGGTGTAGTCCCAGCCGAAGCCGTCGCACTTGCCGAACTCAGAACCGCCGCCGTAGATGCCGCCTGCGCTGTCAAGATTTGCCGCTGCCTTGCTGTAGTAAGGAGCGTTGACAGTCTCAACGGGGTCGTCGGACTCTACGGTGACCGTGCCGGCGGTACAGGTGAGCGTGAGGTCGTCCATGTTGAAGTCGTATGTGTCTCCCACGGGAGCAGTAGGTGTTACCGTATACTTGCCGGGCTTAGCACCTTCGCTAATCTTAAAGGTAAGTGTACCGAGTACAGCACCAGCCGGAACAACCAGATCGGATGTAACGGTATCATTTGCCCAAGAGAAGTTTATGAATCCTTTGTCAATTGCGGGAGAATCAAATCCTGCGATAACACCTTTATCGGTGTAAGCAGTATTCGTCAAAACTGTCTTATCGTAATCAAAGCCTATACGAGCAGAAATAAGTCTAATCTCTGTCTTATTCACGAGCTCGATTGTAACTTCTTCACCGGGCTTACCTTTTGCATCAGTGAAGTAGACTTCTCCGGAATCAGCGGCACTTGCAACAAATGTGAAGCACGAGAACATCATGAGAACTGCAAGAAGCACCGCCAATGATTTAGAAAATCTGTTCAAAATCAAAACTCCTTTCATTATTTAAGTTCTTTGTAGTCTTCCCAATTGGAGAGGTAACGTGCCAAATATGTTCTGTCCTTATTGTTAACAACTCCGTCGCCGTTAACGTCAGCTGCATATTCGTCTATATCCGCATATCCTTCCCAGTTGGAGAGGTAACGCGCCAAATATGTTCTGTCTTTATTGTTAACTACGCCGTCCCCGTTAAGGTCGCCCTTAAGGACATTTCTTACGGTGCCGTCCTTAGTGGTAACTTCAACGGTCGTGCCGGTGAGGTCAACGAAGCCGCTTTCGAGTGCGGTTGCGGTGAATGTGTAACCCTCCGTCGGGAAGGTTGCGGGGGCTGTGAAATGTGCTTCAAGGAGAACGCCGTCCTCGGCGATACCGCCCTTTGCGAGAGTAACCGTGTTGACTACCGCAACGAGGGTGATTGTTCTCTTTGAAGCGTCGTGTTCGATCCAGTAAGCCGTTTCCTCAACGCCGTCGATTGAGAGCTTGCACACGTCGGTGACTTTGGCTGTGGCTTCCGCCGAAACATAGGTGAATCCTTCGGGGTATGTAAGAGTTACGCCGAAGGTGTCCATTGCCTTTTCCGCCGTCAGTCCGGAAACGCCCACTTCTATTTTAACATCCGCTCCGGCTTTTGCCGTTGCGTTATTAACGTAGAACTCGGGTAATTCCACCGCCGACGCCGTAAAAGGCACAAGCATTGCGAAAATCATTGCCACCGCGAGGCAAAGACACATCGCTCTGCTTTTGGATGCAGAGAGTCTTTTCATTTTATCGCTCCTTCTTTATAGATTAGTGTACGTTCTCCGCAATCACACCGCGTTTTTCTGACCCTGCAAAACAAGCCGATGACAAGAACCTTGGGATTTTGCTTTTCGGCAGGGTACGGGCAGACCCCGAGAGACTATACCTTGGTGACATTATACATTCTTTTGCTTTTAAAATCAAGTCTTTTTTGAAAATTTTTCAAAGTTTGTGCAATTCGTCGGTTTTGTGCGTACCGTTTTGTATATTTTAAACACACGAGACAGTTTTATTTGTTGTTTCTTACAATTTTCGGGCGAAATATTCCCTCAAAAACGTTTTAGACAAAGAAGCTTTTACGCACTCACTGTTTCTCGCGCCGTTTCGGTACAAAGCCCAAATAAACGGATAAAGCCGACGCGGACAGCCGCGTCGGCTCTTTGGGTACTCTGTTTTACTTACGCACTTACTCTGCTGTTTTCTCCGCAGTGCCGTCCGCAGTCTCTTCCTCTTCGGCTTCGTCATCGGTAACCTCTTTGTAAAGCTCATACTTGGCGAGCTTTGTCTTGGCGAAGTCCTTTGTTCCGAAGAACGTGGTCGAAATCTTCGAGAGATCCTTCTTTGCGATGTATGACGTCGACTTGAAGAAGAGCGGCGCGACGGGGGCGTCGGCAACTATAATCTTCTCCGCGTTCTTCATCGCGTCGAATCTTTCGGCGGTGGTCTTTGCGTTGCAGAGGGTGTCGATTACCGCATTGTACTCCTCGGACACATAGCCGGTGAAGTGGGGCGTGTAGAACACGTCGGGGTTTGTAACGTCAACAGTGTGTCCGCTGTACTTTGTTGCGAAAGGATAGAGCATCGACGAAGCGTCGCCGGTTACGCACATATAATCCATTGCGATAACGTCGAAATCGCCGGTGTCAACGAGGTTTATCATCTCTGCGGAGGTTACGGGAACAAGCTTTACGCTGTAGCCGAGGTTCTTCCAAACGCCCTGCGCGTACTCGGCAATCTCTTTCTCATATGCGCGGTCTGCGTTATATGTGAGGTTGAACGAACCCTTGCCCTTTGCGGCGTCTCCTGCCGTCGCGGAGATAACGTCGCCTGCCTCGCTTCTGAAGCTCTTGCCGTAGCCCGAGCCGTTTACGCCGTTCGGAACAAGACCGGTTGCCGGCTTTGCGCCTCTGCCGACTATAGCGGCGATCTCGGTTCTGTCGAGAGCGGTGCTGAGTGCATTTCTGACTGCGGCGTCGGAGAGGACGTCGTTCTCGGTATTAAAGAAATATGTATAGGTCGTGAGGGTGTCGGCGGTATTGAAGCCGCTCTGAGAGGACATTGTGTCGTAGCCCTCCTTGGAGAACGAGCCGAGGTAGAAGAGCGTATCGGCGGGCTCGGAGGGAGTCGTGTTGTACGCCTCGAGCTGACCGTCGTCGCCGCCGTCAAAGTTTACGATTATTCTGTAGGGATTTACGTACTTCGTGAGCTTTTCTCTGGTACGGAGAGAGTTATACTGTGTGCTTCTCTCGAGTATCATGGAGTCAACGCCGAAAGTCTTTACCGCAAACGGACCGTTCGTACAGATTGTTGTGGAAGCCTGCGCCCACTCGTCGGTCTTTACCTTGTCCTCGCGAAGAGGAACGAGAACAGGGCTTGCGAGGGTTTCGAGGAAGTAGTTTACGTCGGTGTAGCCCTCCTCAAAGGTAACCTCGAGGATTTTGTCGGTAACTGCGGTTACGCCGAGGTCGGCAACGGTAACTTCTCCGGACTTTACCTTTGCGGCGTTCTCGATGGGGTAAAGGAGAGCCGCGGCAGGGTTGTTTGCGGAGGGCTGAAGTATACGCTTCCATGCGAAGATGAAGTCGTCGGAGTCAACGGGAATACCATCGGACCACTTTGTGCTTTTTAAGGTTATGAGAAGCTTGAGCTTGCCGTCTCTTTCATCGATTTCGCTCTTCCACTCGCTTGCAACGGCGCCAACGGGCTTGCCTTTTGAATTGAGCTTGAAGAGTCCCTCGTAGATGAGGTTCATATACTGAAAAGCGTCGGAATTGAACACGAGCTTTCCGGGGTCAAGGTCGTGCGGTCTCTCGCCGACGTACATATTTATCTCGGCGCCCTTATCGACTTCCTTTTCGGTTTCTTCGTCGTCTGTGCTTCCTGAACAGCCGGCAAGAAGCGAAACGAGAAGTGCGGCGCTCAAAAGCATTGAAAGCAGTTTTTTCATTACAGTTTTTCCTCCTAAGTATAAAAGCGTGGCGGCAGAAAAAAGCGCCGTCTCAAAAAAAGCGCGGACATGATGCGCCGTTCGCACAAACACGTAAGCACTTTAAGCTAAGCGACATTATAGCACAATTCGCAAAGATAATCAACACAATTTACTTAACATTTTCAGATTTTAGCATTTGCACAATTTTGACCCCTATATTTTGTAAACCTTGCACAAAAAAGGAAAAGGTCACGGAAACCCGTGACCCTCTGTAAGCATTTATGATCAGAGCTTTGATACCGCAAAATCCGAGCATTTATCGGCGAGAAGCTCGTAGCCGTCCTCGTTGTAGTGGTAGCCGTCGTTCGCGCGGATATCGGCCTTGCCGAACACGACGTCGTAGAGGTTGTTGACGGGGAGTCCGTGCTTTTCGGCGATTCTCTTTACCGCTTCGTTGCGCGCCTTTACTCTCTCGTTTCCGTTGCCGTACTCGGCAGGGTTGCCGTTTGCGGAGAGAGGCGTGCCGAGCATAAGAGCGAGCTTATCCGCTCCGACTCTCTTTATAAGGAAGCCGACGGCCTCATTGTAGCAGGTCTCGTAATCCTCTTCGTTCACCGAGAAGCCGTGGAGGCAGTTGTTGAACTGTACGAAGTCGTACCTGTAGTCTTTTGTCATGTAGTCAAGCTCACGGATAAGGTCGGGGTTGTCGATACCCTTGGAGGTCGTCATGAAATCGACGTTAAGGGGAGCGGCGGTGTACTTCTCACGGAGCATTGCCGGGAGAAACCGTCTCATGCCGTCCGTTATCGAGTCGCCGATGAAGAGAAGTCTGCGGCTTGAAGCCTCCTCTTCGGGGGTAAGGTTTGTGTGGTCGTGCCATACGCTTACCCATTCAAAATGTTCGAGTTTGCAGTTGTGGTTCACATTAATATCTCCTTTCAAAGCGGCAATACGCCGCCGTGTACTTTGTGTCTATGTCCTTTTGCAGCCGGATATTGGTACATCGCAGCAAAGAGTCCGCTGTAAAAATCCGGGTGTTTTCTCCTTCCCTTCCGACAGTCAGGGCAGCGTTTGGGAAGTTTCATTCCGTTGTCGAGCTTTTGAATAAACTCCTCTAGGGTGTGTTTCCAAAGTCATCAGCAGGCGAAATTATGCAAGCCAGAGCAGCGCAGCCGCCAAACGAATGAAAGCGAGGAATCTGCAAGCGAGCTTTTCGAAGCGCATAGCGACTCTGCGATGATCTTTGATCTTCATGAAAAAGCATTCAACAAGATGCCTTTCTTTGTAGTGATAGAAATCGGTGTACCACGGATCAACTGAGTTCGCCTTTGGCGGAATGCAGAAGTCAGCGTCATGGTTGGCAATGTATTCACGGTTTTCCCATGAACCATGGGCTTTGTCAGCGAGAACAGTGCTGCCGGAAATATCGAGCTGTTCAAGACAATTTTGAAGCATGCTCCCATCATGTACCTGTCCGCCGGTAAGCTCCAGTACCAAGGGGTAGCCGAGTCCATCCACTACCGCGCGGATTTTGGTGGATCTTCCTCCCCGGCTGATTCCGATATGCTGATGGTCATCATATTCCAGAGTCCCTTTTTTGCACCGGCACTTGACCGATGCGCTTTGATATAAGTTCCATCGATACACAGATCCTGCATATCCGGATTCTTGCGAACACTTTCAAACAACTGCTTGAGTTTTTCGTCTTTCTCCCACTGGGCATCATCAATTTCATATCGTCTTGCCATCTTTGCGCTCCCCTCGTTTATCTTTGTCGTAATCATATTATACACGATACGAGCGATTTTTGCAAGATGTTATTCGATTTCTTTCAAATAATTGAGTTTAGAAACACACTCTAATTTCTTTGTGGACATATTATTGCATAATTGAATTTTTGGATAAAATATCGGTAAATAGCGGTGATGGATATTATAATTATTGTGTCTTATCTGTCTTATTGATTTTATCTGATTCTGAAAAGACATCGTATTTATAATAAACACTTTGCGAATCGGCTGTAATATAGCCTACATCAGATGCATTGAGGATTACATTATCGAAGCTCAGATTTTTTTGTGTGAATTCTGATAAGTTTCTCCATACAAGTCCCGAGGAAGAACTTGGCAACGTAATTGTAGGAAAAGTGATGATATAACAATCTTTGTATGCTACATTGTTAATATTCACCTTTTCACAGTCAATGACACAGCCTGAAGCATAGTGCAATGTCAAAACTGTCGATCTCTCAAAATTACAATCCTCAAGCAATAATTCTTTTACGCTCCGAGCAACTAAACCTGCGTCAGTTACAAGATACCCACTCAGCGACTGAACCGTTACTGAATTCATATCAAGATCATATATCTCAAGTTTATTGCATTCACCAACAAGTCCGCCAATGCTTTCATAGTCAGATATGAACGCATTAAACATGCTTAATCCTGTGATTTTTATGCAATCTCCGTTTCTTATCAGTAAACTGGATGAAAACAAAATACTGCTATCGGATGGGTTATCAATTGACGAATTTATAACAATGTTTTCAAATTCCGCATTGCCAGAGCACCTGTTAACTAAAGAACCGTATACACAATTTTCTTCTCTTTGAAAAACATGAAGATTTTGAATTTTTACGTCTTCTGCATTTACGATAAAGCAATCGCCATACACAAGAAAATTGTCGTTAAAATCGATTTCACCGTTGAAAGCTACATCTTTAGAGCCCAATTTATAATTTGAACTTTCGGAAAAATCCAAAGATGTATTGACAGATATCTTTAATGATTCGCTATAACTGCCATTACCTTTATTATATTCATTTACAAAATTAATCCAATTCTGCAAGTTGTTTATTTCAATTGTCTCTACCCGGCATTTGGAACATGAGCAAGAAATAAATGTTGCAAAAAGGCATACAAGCACAACTGCTCCTATGATTTTAGGTAAAAAGCGGTTCATAAAAATGACCTCCTCTGCATATAACTTCACTTTAGCAGACACATAGATACTCATAGGTTAAAAAATTTTCTATGTGTCTGCTAATTTTGCGAATACCGATGTCGTTGGTTTCTTCCACAAAAGTCAGTTTAGTCGGCAAGTTTTTCATGAAATGCTTAGATTGCATCGGACTACTTGTAAACATCTATTTCAATAAATATATTATACACGATACGAGCGATTTTTGCAAGATGTTATTCGATTTCTTTCAAATAATTGAGTTTAGAAACACACTCTAATGAAATTTCAAAATTTGCGCCGCACTCAACACATTGCTCCGTTCGAACGTTTAACATTGTCTCACTCCTTTACCTCTGTGTTGTATTCTTTGGGAAAGCAGTCATTATTCCGCTGACCGTTATCGAGTCGCCGATGAAGAGAAGTCTGCGGCTTGAAGCCTCCTCCTCGGGGGTAAGGTTGGTGTGGTCGTGCCATACGTTTACCCATTCAAAATGTTCGAGTTTGCAGTTGTGGTTCATAAAATTCACTCCTTATTGCCAAAATTGAGTATAAACTCGATTATAAAAACACTGCTCCAGCTGAAATGGTCGCAGTACTGTCCCTTTTCAAGCTTTGAGTCGTAGTTCTCGAAGATATGCTCTTTGTCCTTTGCGCACATCGCAAGTATCGACTTCTTTATTTCGTCCGCAACCTCAAAGCCGTAATCCTTTAGTCCCTTTGCGGCGAAGTATGCGACGTTGAGCCACGTCGAGCCTCTCCAGTAATCGTTGGAAAATTCGGGGTTGTCGAACGAAACGGTGGGCATCTTTCCGCAGAATCTCGTCTTAGCAATCTCCGCCATGCATTCCGCACGCTCACACGGTGCAATTCCTATGTACAGCGGCATGAACGACGCCGGAGTCAGCACGTCGGACACCTCGCCGGAGGAAAGATTTGCGTCGGCGTAGTAATGCTTTTCGCTGTCCCAGAGGCACTCGTTTATAAGCTTTGCAAGCGCATTTTCCTTCTCCACCCACTTCTTTGCGTCGTCCGCAAGCGACAGCTCATTCGCCATGAATCCGAGCGCACGGTAGTTCATCACCATGAAGCAGTTGAGGTCAACCGCCCACATATCGGCAATCGACTTATCCCAGCGCACCGAATTGTCCCAGCCGGACTCGTATCTTACGTGAAGCTCGTAATCGGGGCTTTCCTTGTCATCGGAATCGTAGTGTAGAAGTCCTCCGACGGTGCGGTTCTTCACCCAGTACTCCTCGTTTTTCACGAACATGGGGTAAACCTTTTTGAGAAAGTCTATGTCTTTATCCCTCTTGTAAACGGTCACGCACGCCCATGCGAGAACCGGAGGCTTTGAAAACTCATTTACAAGCTTTCCGTTTTCAAACATGACGTCGGGGAAAAGTCCGTCCTCCCTTTGGTACTGCATGAAGCCGAGAAGCGCCTCACGTGCGAGAGCCGTGTCCCAGCGTGAAACGCCGACCGCATGAAACGCCGAGTCCCAGTTCCAGACGCCGGTGAAGCTTCCGTTCGTTCCGGGGAGCTTTCGTCCGGGGCTTATACAGCGGTAAGGACTCCACGGATAGCCCTCGGGTTCGTAGACGTTGTTCATGAGCGTTGTGTAGGCAAGCTCCAAAAGACGGTTCTCCGTGTCGTCGTTTTGTCTGTTCTTTTCGAGCCATTCTTCCTTTGATAAATACATCTCAAATCTCCTTTCGGGTACGCAGTGCGTACTGCAATCACACAAAACCGTCGCAGAGACCGCCTCCGTTCTCTGCGACGTGTACGCTTTGTTATTCAGCTATATCTTTCATCATGTCCGAGCCGTCCGCGAGCGAGGTCTTTCCGTCGCCGTTGTAGTCTGACTGAATTTTGTCCGCCGGTGCTTCGCCCTTTGCGCGGTTTTCAAGGAAGAGTCGGAGATCCGCCGCATCAGTCTTGCCGTCGTTGTTGAGGTCGCCTATGATGAAATATTTTTCTCCGAGAAGCGTCTCATCGAACGCAAGTCCGGACTTTGCGGAATAGTACTGTCTTACGCCCTCAAGTCCCGTGAGCACTTCCGCAATGGAAACCGGCATTCTGACCGTCTCGATGCCCTTGCCCTCGAACACGCTTGCGTCCTTTATCTTCTTCGCACCCTCGGGAACGACGACATTCTTTGCAAGTCCGTTGTACTCAATAACAACGCCGTTATCGTCAAAGACAAACTCGGGTCTCTCGGACGAAACCGTACCGAGAACGATGGGTGCTTCGAGGGTTGTGCCGCCGAGGTATACCGTACCGATAACGTCTCTCATGGGAGAGAACGACGCAAAGGTCGCATAGCCGTTTGTACCTGCCGTGACCTGATCTATGTAAATGATGTTGCTCTCTCCAAAGCCGGGCGCTTCCTTGCCGAGGTAGTTTCCCTCGACGATAACAAGGGAGTAAAACTCACCCGCCGTGCCTTCGGTGTAGGTCACGGTGAACTTTCCCGTGCTGTCGGGAGTGTAGCTTTCGACAGCAAAAGCCGTGAGAGAGGTCAGCACGAGCATGAGCGTCAAAACCGCCGAAACGGCGCACATCATCTTTTTCATGTTAAGTCTTCCTTTCAAGAACAGTAATATATTCCACATGAAGTATAACATCGCCGGAATTACGCGTGGTTAATACATGGTAAAGAAATTGTTAATTATTGCTTTTTTGCTTCTTTATCTGATTTTTCCGCACCGTCCGTGTTTTCCTCATCGAGGGTGTGCAGGAAAAACTCGTCGTCCGCGTAAATGTAGTCGTGATACTCGCTCATAACGTCGTTTACCGCGTCCGAGAACTTCGTCACAAGCTTTCTCTCCGAGCCGTCAACGACGGGAAGATAAGTTACGATCAGGTACGGGTGCGGAGCGTAGACAATGGCGAAGTCATTGAACTGCGCAGACGTCCAGCCGGATTTATGCGCGACGTCGTACTCCGGTATTCCCTCTCCGACCGAGTTGTACGCCGATTTCTCGAGATATCCTTTGAACTGCGCGCCGTTTGCGCCGTAGCGTGTGTAGGTGTAAATCTCGGTCCAAATCTTTATTGTGTCGCGCGGACTCGACGAACCGAAGTGCGCTCCCGGAAGAACCTCTCCGGCGTACTTGCAGCCGAGAGCCTTTATGAATTTGTTGTATTCGCGGTAGTCATAATTATCGACCATCATGTGAAACGCACAGTTGTCGCTTATCGTGAGCGCGCGGTTGATAAGGTAGCTCAGCTTGTATTTCGAGCCGAACGGAGTTTTCTTTATCTCGCCGGAGCCGACGGAATAGTGCTTTTCCTTGTATTCGAGCTCATCATCAAACGACGCTTTTCCCGAGTCGATAAGGCTGTACATATAAAGGCAGAACTGCGCCTTTGCCGTACTTGCCTGGAATTGCGGAATGTCGGCGTTGAACGTAAGGTTTGCGCCGGTTTCAAGGTCGAGGACGAAATATCCCATTCCGAGTCTTGCCGTCGCCGCCGAAGAAAACTTTTTCTCTGTAGCTTCGCTCATCTCAAACTCCGTGCCGTCGCCTCTCGAGGGGAATACGCTTCTGTTGACGTACTTTCCCTTTTCGCCGCTCTCAACCGGCTTGCAGGCGAGATTGTGAACCGCCTCCGAAAGGAGGTCGAACGCTTCGTCGGAGATTTTCTGAGACGAATCGGGGTCTATCATCTTTTTTGCGGTCTCGACGGCTTCATCAAGGTATCCGAGGGACGACTCAGTGTAGCACGAACGGTCAAGCTTTTCAAGGCGGTCGAGAAGCTTTTCGGTCTTGCTGAAATCGGCGCGCTTCATGAGAAGCTTATACGCCTCCGCAAGCTCATGCGCCGTTTTGTCCGCTTCCTCCTGTTCGACGGTATCGTCCGCCGCAACCGCACGCGCCTTTTCGACCTCTTTCTCAAACGCGGCATAAGAGGTTTTTGTGTAGTCCTCCTCCTTGTACTTTCCGCAGTCCTCTATGACGGCGCAAAGGTAGGTTTTGTCCGCCCACACGAGAGGTTCGCCGGAGGAGGCGCTTGCTTTTTCGACGTCGCCGTCCTCGGACGGAATGCGCTTTATGAGAGTACGGGAAAAATCCTCGCCCGAGCGCGAACACGAGCAGAATACGCTTAATGCGAGAAGCAAAACCGTAACAACGAGAAGTGTTCTTTTCACTTGAAGTAACACCTTTCCTTTTAAGTATGATTTAGCATAAAACAACATTAATTTGCAGTATACCACAAAATCCGACGAAAATCAAGGGTTTTGCGCAAATTGTTACATTTTCAAAACCCGTTTATGTCCGCAAGGCGATTGGCGATTGACGATTGACAATTGATAATTGACGATTGACAATTGACGATTAAAGAGTGGAGAGTGGAGAGTGGAGAGTGGAGTTATGGTGGAAAAGCTTCGCTTTTCTTCGTTGAATTGTTTAGTGCGAATTTTGAGGCGGTGCGAGAACACGGAAAGTTTCACCGATTGACGATTGACAATTAAAGAGTGGGGTGCGGAGACATTTTGCACGGTTCTTTATAAATGTTACAATTCACCGCTTGATAAAATCCTCACTGCGGTATATAATATATGTTTACAGAATGAAATGCATACCGGCAGGGAGGGACGGAAACGGTGGACGAAGCGAAAAAAGAAAAAGTTGTTGCCGTTGCCGGTCCTACGGCGTCGGGAAAGACGGCTCTCGCGGTGAAACTCGCAGAGTGCTTTGACGGCGAGGTTGTGTCGTGCGACTCCATGCAGCTCTACCGCGGCATGGACATAGGCACGGCAAAGATAACCGCCGAAGAGGCGCACGGCATTCCGCATCACCTGACGGACGTGTTTGATATTTCGGAGAGTTTTTCCGTCTCCGACTACGTAAATCTCGCCGAAAGCGCGGTTTCCGACATACTGAGCCGCAATAAACTTCCGATTTTCTGCGGCGGAACGGGGCTCTACCTCGATTCCTTTCTCTCGGGACTCGATTTCGGCGAATACGACAATCTCCCGGGGCTTCGCGAAGAGCTTGCGGCAGTCGCCGATGAAGAGGACGGCAGAGAGAAACTGCACGGGATTCTTCGGGATATCGACCCTGTCGCCGCGGAAGAAATTCACCCGGCGAACGTCAAGCGTGTGATACGCGCGATAGAAATATACCGTTCGTCGGGGATAACGCCGACCGAGCAAAAGCGGCGTTCGCTTCTTAAAGGAAGCAGATATTCCGCGCTTGTTATAGTCCTCGGTTTCGCCGACAGACAGAAGCTCTACGACAGAATAGACGCACGGGTTGACAGGATGATTGAGTCCGGACTTTTGAACGAAGCAAAAAGACTTATCGGAGAAGGTCTCTTGACCTCGCCGACGGCAGGCGCGGCGATAGGCTACAAGGAGTTTATCCCGTATTTCGTAGGCGAAGCGACACTCGAAGAATGCACGGAGGTTCTCAAGCGCGAGTCGAGGCGGTACGCAAAGCGGCAGATGACGTGGTTTTCACGCAGAAAAGACGCGCTGCGCTTAAATGTTGACGAATACGAAACGTCCGACGCACTTTTTGCGCAGGCGCACGGTGCTGTAAAGCGTTTTCTCGAAGACGGTTTTCACGGAGGTGAAATGCACACATGACAAAGTCAAAACTCACCGCAGTTCTGAAGGACATCGGAGTGGCTCTTCTGTGCATAGGAATAGCGGTATATGTAATAATACACCTGACGCGCAATTTTTCAAAGCCGATAGAAACCGAACCCGCGATGAAGGTAACTCTCGAGGACTCCTTCAACGCCGACGGCTACATTCTGCGTTCCGAGCAAACGCTCGAGCTTTCCGAAAGCGGAATTGTCGTGCCGGCAGTCTCCGAGGGCGACAGAGTTTCGGTCGGCAGCGTGCTTTTTTCGGTATACAGCGGTGAAAACGACTCCGAAACCGAACAGAAAATAAAGGATATCGACGACAAAATAGCAACGCTCACGAAGAGTCTCACCGAGTCCGGAAACTTCGTCACCGACATTGCAAGGGTTGACGAAAAGATAGAGTCGGGACTCATCGACGTTCTCTACCACACGGCGACAAACTCAATTTCGCGTGCCGAGGCTCTCACCGACGACCTCCTCGTCAGCATGAACCGCAGAAAGCTCATGACGGGCGGCGCGTCGTCGTTTGACGACAAGATTGCCGAGCTTGAAAACGAAAAGCTCTCGCTTCAGGGCTCTCTCGAAGGCGTGCCGAAGCGCATATATTCAAAAAAGACAGGTTACTTTTCAGGAAGCATTGACGGTTACGAGAATATATTCGATCCGAAAAAGCTTTTCGGAATGACAACCTCGGAAATCGCCGATATGCTTTCCTCAGAGCCTGACGAAAAAGTCGTTGAGGGTGCGTCGGGAAAGATAATCACCGACTTCAAATGGCGCATAATCGTGCAGAGAACCAAGAAGGACATTGTCGGCTTTGACGTCGGGTATGAATATCCGATTATCTTTCCGAGTTCGGGAAACACCGAAATTTCAATGACCCTTGAGCGCATTATCGCGGAGACCGACGGCAATGACGCGGTCCTCGTCTTCTGCACAAGCTACATGCCGCAGGGCTTCAATTATACGCGCAAGCAGGAGGTAGAGGTCGTAAGAAAGCGCTACACCGGTCTCGGCGTGCGCAAGTCCGCAATGAGAGTTATCGACGGCAAAAAGGGAGTTTACATACTCTCGGGAAATGCGATAAAGTTCAAGTACGCCGAAGAGCTTTGCGAGTCGAACGACTACTACATCATCGATGCCGGCACGGCAAGCTACCTCGGTGCGGACGGCAAGCCGAAGGTATCGGACAATGAGAGACTCTCGCTTTACGACAAGGTCGTCGTTTCCGGCAAGGACATCTACGAAGGTAAAATCATAGAATGACGCCAACGGCGCATACATTATTTCACATACATTTATTTAAGGAAGTGATTTTATGAGCGATGCACCTCCCGCACGAGACGCTCTTTTTGAAAACGCAGCAAGGCTGAAAGCCGACGTTGCCGACGCCGCAAGGCTCTCGGGACGAAAACCGGAGGATATAACGATAGTCGCCGCGACGAAAACCGTGCCGCCCGAGAGGATAAACCTTTTACCGGAGTGCGGAATATTCAACATGGGCGAAAACAGAGTACAGGAGCTTCTCGAAAAGTATGATTACATCGACAAAGAACGGCTGACTCTCCACTTCATCGGCAAGCTTCAGACGAACAAAGTGAAGTATATTGCCGACAAGGTTGATATGATCCACTCGGTTGACAGCGAAAAACTCGCCGAGGAAATAAGCCGCAGGTGCGAAAAAATCGGCAAAGTGATGAAAGTTCTCATCGAGGTGAACATAGGACGCGAGCAGTCGAAGTCGGGAGTTTTTCCCGAGGACGTTCTGCCGCTTGCGAAAAGTATGCTCGATATGCCGGGGCTTGAGCTGTGCGGTCTTATGGCTATACCGCCGAAAATCGATTATATCAGCGTAAATGACCCGAATTTCGCCGTAAAATCCGAATGCAACACTTCTTTTCCGAATTATTTTCAAAATGTTAAGCAATTAGCTCTTGACATATCATCAAAATTAGACCATAATAGTAATGTGCATAGTGGTATTATGCGGATATTGTCGATGGGAATGTCAGGTGACTACCGCGAGGCAATTCTGAATGGTGCTGATGTCATTCGTCCGGGAAGGTATCTTTTCGGCGAGAGACAGTGAATGCAAGTTTATATTTAATATATATGGAGGATTTATCATGGGACTCTTAGACAATTTCATGCGCCCGCCGCAGCCCACAACTATTCCGGAGAACGATTACGAGCCGGATCTTAATGATACCGATTCGTATAACGATTCCGGACTCTCTCTCGATCCCGCTCCTTCCAACACCTCCCTCTCTTCCGGTGCCCCCATCGAAATGAGAGTCGAGAGACCGAAGAGCTACGAAGAGGTAGGCCCTATCGCAGACCACCTTCTCGAGAGAAAGACCATTCTTCTCAACCTTGAGGCTGCCGACAAGGAAACGATAAGAAGACTTATCGATTTTCTCACGGGTGTTGCTTACGCAATAGGCGGTGACATCAAGAAGATAGCAAAGAGAACTTACGTCGTTACCCCCAAGAACGTTGACGTTTCCGGCGCTGACAATCAGTCCTCCGGCACCGAGACACAGGAATTCGACGAAAACGCAGAGGCGTAAACCTTTTTCCGAACTTTTCCCGGTCGGCAGAATATGACTTCTCTTTTCTATATTTTTTCTTCATTTGTACATCTGCTTCTGACAGCTCTCAGCTTTGCGATGTTTCTGCGTGCGATTCTTTCGTGGCTGCCGCTTGACGACGGCAACCCGGTCGAGGATTTTCTGTACGCGATAACCGAGCCGCTTATTTACCCGGTGCGCTGTGTTCTCGAGAGATTTGATTTCGTCTCGGAATTTCCGATTGACATTCCGTTTTTCGTGACGATGATAATTCTTTCAATGTTGTCCGGACTTTTTTGACTCTCCCGGCGTTGTCTCCCGAAACGGGCAAAAAGGCAACGCTTGGGGAGGTGTGCCGATTTTTCGGCAAAACCGCGCCCTTTTCGGTGCGGACGGCGGTAAAGCGGAGGTGAGAGCATGAGCGGACACGGAAACGACAAAGCGGAAAGTGAGAGCAAGCTTTCGGCAAAGATATTCGACCTTGCCGAAAGAAGCGAACGCACATCGGCTCCGCTTTTTACGAAGTTTCTGCGCGAAGAGGAGAAAGCGTTTCTTCTACCGCGTCTCGAAGCAAGCGTATACCGCGAAAGCTTTGTGTTTTTCGGCGGCTTTGACGGTGCGGAGCGTACCGTTCTCGGACTTTTCCCGGAATATCTTGCACCTTTTGCAAAGGAGACTCCCGGCGAATATTTTCCCGTAACGCCGCTTCGTATATCGCTTTCCGGCTACAGGGAGCTTACCCACAGGGATTTTCTCGGCGCCATGCTCTCTCTCGGAATATCCCGTGAAACGGTCGGCGACATTTACATTGCCGACGAAAAAACGGCGTATGCCGCAGTGTACGACACGGTCGGAGCTTTTCTTGCCGAGGAGCTTACCTCAGTGGGAAGAGACGGCGTTTCGTGTGCGGTGACGGACTTTTCATCACTGCCGAAGCCAGAGCGCAAATTCGAGGAAATAACCGACACGGTTGCGTCGCTGAGGCTTGACGGCGTTGCGGCGTCGATACTGTCGATTTCAAGAGACAAAGCCGAAAGGCTCATATCGTCGGGTGCGGTAAGCGTAAACCACGTCGAGGTGTGCGAAAAGAGCTTCGGACTCTCGGAGGGCGATCTTCTCTCGATAAGAGGAAGCGGAAGATTTCTTCTGTACAGTGCCGGAACGCTCACGAAAAAAGGAAGAATACGCATCGTTGTGCGAAAATTTATCTGACCCAAAACCCAAACAAGAGGTGATTGCATTGAAAAAACCAAGCGAAATATCCGCAGCGTCTTTCAAAAAAGGCATAAGCGGTTACAGTACGACAGAGGTTGACGAGTACATCGACTACTTCAAGGCGTGCTATGATGAACTCTATGCGGCATTCGAGACCACCGAGGAAAAACTCCGCATTGTGGCGAGTACCCTTGCCGAAATTAAGGCGAAGGAAAACTCCGTTGACACCATGATTGCCGAAGCCAAGGAAATTTCCGCCGCTTTGGTGGAGCACGCAAATGAGGAGTCCGCCAAAATAATCTCCGCCGCCGAAACACGTGCAAAGGAGATAAACGACGCCATGAGCGCAAGCTGCAAGGAGACTCTGGCGCAGTTCGGCGAGAAGTACGAGGCAGAGCGTCAGAAGCTCATCGAGACCGAAAAGAAAGCTCAGGAATTCCGTGCATCTCTCCTTGAGGCATACAAAAAACAGCTGGGACTTCTTTGCAGCACAATCCCGTCAAACGACGAAGCGCCCGAAGAAAGCGTTCCCACCGTCGAGGATTTCAAGGCGGCGGCGACCGAAAAGTTCAAGGAGAAGGCTTCCGCAGTCAGCTCCGAGCATAACGGCTGAAACAGTCGCAAAGTACGGTGAAACGCCGCAGAGGCAGTTTCTCAAATTTACATATTACGCAGTAAACGGTGCGGAAAGGGCGGAACCCGAAGAGAAATGTTCCTCCCCGACCGTTTTGCCGTTTGACGAAAGGGACTTGACGCTTAAATGTGCGCATGGGTCTTTTTCGTAAGACGGTGAACACTGTCATTTTGGGTGTGCGGAGCTTTCTCGGCACGTCTATCACACGAAAGGAATGGACATTACCATGGCAAAAGATTACTCAAAATCGCTCAACCTTCCGAAAACCGAGTTCCCCATGCGTGCGGGACTTCCGCAGAAAGAACCCGTAATTCAGGCGAAGTGGGAGAGCGAAAACTTATATAAGTCTATGCTTGAGCTTAACCGTGACAATGAGAGCTACATTCTCCACGACGGTCCTCCCTTCTCCAACGGCAACATTCACATGGGAACCGCAATGAACAAGGTGCTCAAGGATTTCATCAACAAATCAAAGTCCATGCAGGGCTTTAAGACTCCTTACGTTCCCGGCTGGGACAACCACGGTATGCCCATTGAAAGTGCGATTATAAAGAAGAACAAGCTCGACCGCAAGAAGATGTCGGTATCCGAGTTCAGAAGCGCGTGCCACAAGTTCGCAGAGGACTTCGTTCAGCTTCAGATGGCGTCCTTCAAGCGTCTCGGCGTTATAGGCGACTGGGAACATCCCTACCGCACCATGGATCCCTCCATGGAGGCGAAAGAGGTTGAGGTTTTCGGTGAGATGTTCAAGAACGGCTACATCTACAAGGGACTCAAACCCGTATACTGGTGCCCCAACGACGAAACGGCTCTTGCGGAAGCGGAAATAGAGTACGCAGATGACGAGTGTACTTCGGTATACGTAAAGTTCGCCGTAAAGGACGACATGGGCAAGCTTGCAGGCGTGTGCGACCTTTCCAAGACCTACTTCGTAATCTGGACGACCACAATCTGGACTCTCCCCGGAAACATGGCAATAGCTCTTCATCCCCGTGACAGCTACGCCGTTGTAAAGGCAGGGGACGAATACTACATCGTTGCCGAGGCTCTCGCCGAAAAGACGATGAAAGAGGGCAAGATTGAAAACTACGAAATAATCAAGACCGAACCCGGCTCATTCTTCGAGTACATGAAGGCGGCTCACCCGTTCCTCGACAGAGAAAGTCTTGTATGCAATGCGGACTATGTCACCATGGACAGCGGTACAGGCTGCGTTCACACCGCTCCCGGCTTCGGTGTTGACGACTACTTCACCGGTATGCGCTACGGCATTGAAATTCTCGTTCCCGTTGACGACAGAGGATATCAGACCGAGGCGGCAGGCAAATTCGCCGGTATGCGTTACGACGAGTCAAACGAGGCTATCTACAAAGAGCTTGTCGAGGACGGCAGTCTCTTCGCCTCCGAAAAGATTTCGCATCAGTATCCGCACTGCTGGAGATGCAAGAAGCCGATTATCTTCCGTGCAACGCCGCAATGGTTCTGCTCGGTCGAGGCGTTCAAGGACAAGGCGGTAAAGGCTTGCGAAAACGTCGAATGGCTTCCCAAGTGGGGCGGAGACAGAATGGTCTCTATGATAAAGGAGAGAGCCGACTGGTGCATCTCCCGTCAGAGACACTGGGGACTTCCCATTCCCGTCGTATACTGCGACAAGTGCAAGAAACCGATATGCACCGACGAGACAATCGCAAGCATATCCAAGATATTCGGCGAAAAGGGCTCAAACGCATGGTTTGACCTCGACGCAAAGGATCTTCTCCCCGAGGGCTTCGTATGCCCCGAGTGCGGACACACGCACTTCACCAAGGAAACCGACACTCTCGACGGCTGGTTCGACTCCGGTTCGACTCACTTCTCCGTACTCGCAAGAGACGGCATGAGATGGCCCGCAGATATGTACCTTGAGGGTGCGGATCAGTACAGAGGCTGGTTCCAGTCCTCTCTTCTCACCGCTGTAGGTGCAAAGGGCGAGGGTGCGCCGTACAAGACGGTACTCACGCACGGCTGGGTCGTTGACGGCGAAGGCAAGGCAATGCACAAGTCTCTCGGAAACGCAATTGCCCCCGAAGAAATAATCAAGGTGTACGGTGCGGACATTCTCCGTCTGTGGGTTGCTTCGAGCGACTACAGAGTTGACGTCAGAGCCTCCGACAACATTTTCAAGCAGCTCTCCGAGTCGTACAGAAAGATAAGAAACACAATCCGTATTCTTCTTGCGAACCTCGGTACTGCCGAAACCGATTTCGATCCCGATAAGGATATGCTTCCCTATGAGAAGCTTTACGATATAGACAAGTGGATTCTCTGCCGCCTCAACACTCTCGTTAAGGACGTCACCGACGCTTACAACAGCTTCGAGTTCCACATAATCTATCATGCGGTTCACAATTTCTGCACGATAGACCTCTCCAAGCTCTATATCGACATCACAAAGGACAGAACCTACGTTGAGGAAAAGGACGGTATTCCCCGCCGCAGCGCACAGACTGCAATGTATATCATCCTCAATTCTCTCACACGTCTTATAGCGCCTATTCTCTCGTTCACGGCTGAGGAAACCTGGAGCTTCATGCCTCACACCGACGAAGACAACGCCGAAAGCGTATTCCTCAACCACTTCCCGAAGTTCGAGGAGAAGTACAACGACACTGCTCTCGAGGAACGTTGGGACAGACTCTTTGCGGTTCGAGACGACGTTATGAAGGCTCTTGAGCTTTCCCGTGCAAACAAGGTAATCGGAAAGTCGCTTGACGCAAGCGTTACGATTTACGCTGACAACGCTCCCGAGGTAAAGGCTCTCTTCGAGGACTTTGCCGACGAGCTTAAGACCGTATTCATCACCTCCAAGGTAACAATCGCAGGCGGAAACGCTCCCGATGGCGCATTCACCGAGACCGAAAGCGGTATTGCGGTGGTCGTTGCCGAAGCGGACGGCGTTAAGTGCGACAGGTGCTGGTTTGTCACCGACAGTGCCGAGGACGACGACGAGGGAGGACATCTCTGCCCGAGATGTGCGGCTATCCTCAAAAAGATTGGTTTCTGATTTCGGAAAATACAAACGGCGGTACAGTCGGACTCTCATGGGTTCGGCTTGCCGTGTTTAATGCCATATCGGCTGATAACGAAAGGAATTTCATGCTTTCTGCCTTAATTACCATTATTGCGGTCGCACTTGACCAATTCACAAAGGTTCTCGTCAGCCGGAACATGGCTCTCGGCGACACGATACCGATAATCAAGGACGTACTCCACATCACCTACGTCGAAAACCGGGGTGCGGCGTTCAGTATGCTCTCGGAGAGCCGCTGGGTCTTTCTCACGTTCTCGACGCTTGCCATAGCTGCGATAATTTACGTCATGATAAAGTTCCGCCGTGAGCTTTCAAAACTCTCGTCACTCAGCCTTGCGATGGTTCTCGGAGGCGCCATAGGCAACATGATCGACCGCACCTTCAGAGGCGGCGTGCTTTTCGACGGTGCGGTGGTTGATTTCATCGACTTTCGCCTTATAAATTTCGCCGTATTCAACGTTGCGGACTCATTCGTGTGCGTGGGAGCGGTGCTTCTCGTACTCTCGGTTATCCTCGACGAAAAGAAAGCGCATGAGAAAAAAACGGCAACGGCAAAAGCGGAGGAAAACGTAAATGACGGCAACGCTTGACGATAACTTCACGCTTCCGCCCGTCACCGACGCAGACACCGACGACATACTCGACGGTGAGGAAAAAAGTGCGGCTGCCGCTTCCGGAGGCAGGCTTGACAAGGTTATTTCCGAGAGCTTTGACGGTATTTCACGTGCCGCCGCCGCAAAGTACATTGAGGACGGCAGAGTCTTCGTTGACGGAGTTGTCTGCACGTCGAAGTCGGTAAAGGTTGGCGAAAGAGCAAAGCTCACGGTGACAGTGCCGTTTCCGACGGAGTGCCGTGCCGTACCGGAAAATATACCGATTGATATCGTGTACGAGGACGGCGACATACTCATCGTAAACAAGCCGAAAGGAATGGTGGTTCACCCGGCGCCCGGAAATTACACCGGCACTCTCGTGAACGCTCTTCTGTATCACTGCTGCGACGGTCTTTCGGGCATTAACGGCGTTATACGTCCGGGAATCGTACACAGAATAGACAAGGACACAAGCGGCATTCTCGTCGTCGCAAAAAACGACAGGTCGCACACGGTTCTTTCCGACATGATAAAGCGACACAACTTCAAGCGCATATACAAAACGCTTCTCATCGGCACACCGAAAGAGCCTTGCGGCACGGTGAATGCCCACATCGGCAGAAATCCCGCCGACCGCAAAAAAATGGCGGTTGTTAGTGCGTCGTATCCCGGTGCGAGAGAGGCGATAACGCACTACCGTGTAATCGAAAGCTTCAAGGGATTTTCGTTTTGCGAGATGAAGCTTGAAACGGGGCGCACACACCAAATAAGGGTTCACATGGCGCACATCGGTCATCCCGTCGTCGCCGACCCTCTCTACTCTCCCAAGGACGGCAAAAACCGTTTCGGTGAGAGCGGACAGTTTCTCCATGCGGAGGTTTTGGGCTTTAAGCACCCCGTAAGCGGCGAATACATGGAATTTTCCGCTCCACTGCCCGAGTATTTCGAAAAAGCTCTTGCGGTTCTGCGGAGTGAGTCCGAGCGGTAATTTCACAAGCGAAACATGAAAGGATAATTCTTACCAAATGGGTAAATTCGATAATGTTATAATCGTCTCCGACATCGACGGCACTTTTCTCGACAGCCGGGGAAAGCTTGTTCCGAGAAACCTCGAAGCCGTGCGGTATCTTAAAAAGAACGGCGGTCACTTCACCGTTGCGACCGGTCGTGAGGCGTTCCTCATACCCCCGGCGATACCCGAGATTGCAAGCATCGCAAACGCTCCCATTATCGGCTGTAACGGTGCGTACCTTTACGACTTTGCAACCGACACCTTTGTTCGTGAGATTTTCCTCGACGACGAAGCGGCATTCGAGCTTGTTTGCGGCGTTGAGAAAGAGTTCAGCGACGACGAGAAAGTCGGTATACGCATATCCGCAGACAGTGTGGAGTATGTCAACCGTGACCTTAAGTGTTTCGATTGCTTCAAGAAATTTGACGGACGCCACGTCGTAACCTCTCTCGATAAAGTTCCCCGAGGTCACTGGCACAAGATAGCCTTTGAGAGTACGCCCGACAGAGTGGAAAAAATACGCAAATACGTTCTCTCGGTCGATTGCGGAAAGTTTACATACATGCTTGCGTGTCCGACTATATTCGAAGTACAGTCTCCGTTCGGAACGAAAGGCTCAATGCTTTCGGAGCTGAAAGGGTGTCTCGGCAACGAGAACGCCGTAATATACGCCATAGGCGACTACGAAAACGACGAAATAATGCTTAGATCCGCCGACAGGAGCGCAACTCCCTCAAACGGACTCGACAGTCTTAAGAAGATACCGAATATAATCGTCGTCGGCACAAACGACGGCGGTGCTATAGCCGACCTAATCGAAATTGCCGAAAAGGAACAGGCAAAGTAAATTATCGGTGCAAATGCGCTTGCGCTCCCGCGCATTTTCACTGCTTCAACATAGGAGCGTAAATCTTAAGAAGGGTTGCAAAAAAATGGACAAGACAAAGCTTTCACATCTCTCCTCGATCGCCAACGAAATACGCAAGGGCGCACTCACGGCGGTCTACAGCGGCAAGTCCGGTCATCCCGGCGGCTCACTGAGCATTGCCGACATTCTCGCCTACCTCTACTTTGAGGAAATGAACGTCGATCCCAAGAACCCGAAGAACCCCGACAGAGACAGATTCGTTCTCAGCAAGGGTCACGCCTGCCCGGCACTTTACGCCGCACTTGCGCTCAAGGGCTTCTTCCCCGTCGAAGAGCTTAAGACTTTCCGTAAGCTCGGAAGCTTTCTTCAGGGTCATCCCGACATGAAGCACACTCCCGGCATCGACATGAGCTCCGGCTCTCTCGGACAGGGTATCTCCGCAGCGTGCGGCATGGCTCTTTCCGGCAAGATCTCCGAGAAGAACTACAGAGTCTGGACAATTCTCGGCGACGGCGAGTGCGAAGAGGGTCAGGTTTGGGAGGCGGCTATGTTTGCGGCTCACTACAAGCTCAACAATCTCTGCGCTTTCATCGACTTCAACGGACTTCAGATTGACGGCGACGTAAGACAGGTCATGAACCCCACGCCTCTTGACGAGAAGTTCCGTGCGTTCGGCTGGAACGTCGTATGTATCGACGGTCACAATTTTGAAGAAATCGAAGAGGCGGTCGAGGCGGCGAAGAACTCCGCCCTCCCCACGGCGGTAATCGCAAAGACAATAAAGGGCAAAGGCGTTTCATTTATGGAGAACGAAGCCGGCTGGCACGGAAACGCACCGAACGAAGAGCAGTACAAGACAGGCATGGCTGACCTTGCAAAGCTCGACGTCGAAGTAACAGTAGGTTAAGGGAGGACGTAAAAAATGGCAGATATGATAGCAACAAGAGAAGCCTACGGCGAGGCTCTTGCCGAGTTCGGCGCAAAATACGATATAGTGGTTCTCGATGCGGACCTTTCCAAGTCCACGAAAACCGCAACCTTCCTTAAGAAGTACCCCGAGAGATTCTTCAACTGCGGTATATCCGAGGCTAATATGATCTCGGTTGCGGCAGGTATCGCAACCACCGGCAAGACTGTTTTCGCAAGCTCCTTTGCGATGTTTGCGGCAGGCCGCGCCTTTGAGCAGGTAAGAAACTCCGTCGGTTATCCGCACCTCAACGTAAAAATCGGCGCAACACACGCAGGTCTTTCGGTCGGCGAGGACGGCGCAACCCATCAGTGCAACGAGGACATCGGACTCATGCGCACAATTCCGGGAATGGTAGTCATAAACCCGGCGGACGCCACCGAGGCAAGAGCGGCAGTTGAATCGGCAATACTTCATGACGGTCCGGTTTACATGAGATTCGGTCGTCTCGGAGTTCCGGTTCTCTTCGATAAGGAAACCTACAAATTCGAGATAGGCAAGGGCGTCAAGCTCTGCGACGGAGAGGACGTAACGCTTGTCGGCACCGGCATCATGGTCGCCGAAGCACTCAAGGCAAGAGAAATTCTCGCCTCCGAGGGTATCTCCGCAAGAGTTATCAACATTCACACGATAAAGCCCATAGACAAGGAAATTCTCACTGCGGCGGCAAGAGAGACAGGTGCTATCGTCACAGCTGAGGAACACAACATAATAGGCGGTCTCGGCAGTGCCGTTTGCGAAGCAGTGTCCGAAACCTGCCCCGTACCGGTACTCAGAGTCGGCGTCGAAGACGTATTCGGCTGTTCCGCACCGGCAAAGGAGGTCCTCAAGGCTTACGGTCTTACCGCCGAGAACATAGCCGCAAAGGCAAAGGCGGCGGTTGCGCTCAAAAAGTAATACAACAAATGCCAAATAGGTATGGTAAAAAAGGGGAGAATAAAATCTCCCCTTTTTTCGGCTGTGTTTTCACTCCGCTGACTGTCCGTTGTTCCGACGAAGTCGGATTTCGATAAATTCTGAAAAAACTGCGGACATGCGCCGCAGTTTTTTCTCCTGTAAATTTGCGAGTACAGAGAAGGCGCGCAAAGCGAGACGCCTCAAGCGAGGTGCGAACGAACGAATTTGCGAGGGGGATAACATAAGGGGGAGTGCGGACTCCCCCTTGTGCGTTTATTTTTATTTTATTTGCATCCGCACTTGTTGTTTCCGCCTGTGTTCGCTCCGCCTACGTTCGTTCCGTTGCTCCGACGAAGTCGGATTCCAATAAATTCTGAAAAAACAGGGGGCATGTACCACTGTTTTTTCTCCTGTAGATTTGCGAGTGCAGAGAAGGCGAGCAAAGCGAGACGCCTCAAGCGAGGTGCGAACGTACAAATCTGCGAGGGGGATAACATAAGGGGGAGTGCGAACTCCCCCTTGTGCATTACTTACATCCGCACTTGTTGTTTCCGCCTGTGTTCGCTCCGCCAACGTTCGTTCCGTTGCAGCCCGTTGAAGAGCAGCACGGAGGTGCGGGAGGACAGAAGTCGCTCATCGGGAAGGTCATGGACTTGAAGATCTCGCACGGATTCGTCGAATCGCCGGAAATATCGGGATCTTTCTCGGGTACGCAGTAGTCGAGTGCGTGTACGAGGATTGCGCACGGACGCTCCATTCTCACTACAGAGAAGAGACCGAGGGTGATATAGAGGTTCTTCGTGCCGTAGTTGTCGGTGAGTCCCTGTACAGAGTTGCTGACATTCTCGGGAATCTGGCAGCACTCGCAGCAGCAGCAACCGTAGTTGTACGCTCTGTCAACAAGCTTTACACCGAGACTTACGGGAGGCGCAACCTCAAGCACTACCTTCGGGAGATTTGTCTTGTAGTCGCCGCCGCTCGAGCAGTCGCAGCATACGCCGTTGTTGAAGCGGTCTGACGTGAAGATGCTTACGCTTCCCTCTCCGCCGTAGAGAACGAGGTTCTTGTCGTATACGGCGATACCGCAGAATTCCGTTCCTCTGTTGCCGGGAATGCAAGCCTCAAACACTATCTTGAAGTAGTAGCGGACGTTTACGGAGTAGTAACCTCTGTTGAAAGCCACCTCGTTTACCGTGATACAAGCCCAGAGAACCTCTGCACTCTTTACACGGATGTTGTTTGCGCGGTCGATTGCCTCCTGACCGCATTCGTTGACGAACACACGGAGATCTTCGAGACATTCCTTGATTCTTACGGAGTCGTAGATCTTGTCTGTGCTTATGCATGTACCGCACTCCACGCCGGAATTATTCGAGAGCCCGAGTACGCCGCAGATAGAGTTATTCTTTTCGGACATATCAATATCCTCCTTGGCATATTGCCTTCTGTGATTGTTCGTATTGAAAAGCGACGTATGTCGGCGCACCGTGAGTACCGCACCTCCGATACCGCTTCTCTGATACTAATCTATGCCGCGGGGATTTTTTTGTTCACCGCAGTACTACCGCATTTTGCGATTTTTGTTGACAAAAGCGAGGTTTTGTTGTATAATCATAATGGAAAGATATCTTTGGAGGTCATTATGGCATATTCGGCTGATGTAATCAAAAAAGTGATGGATGAGTTCGATAAGAAACGCCGTGCGGCGCAGGAGACCGCTGACGTAAAGCGTGCGGAGCTTCACGAGAAAGTGCCCGGGGTCGCACAGATAGACGAGGTTCTCGCTTCAACAGGGCTTCGTGTGTACAAAGCGGCTCTGGACGGCGGTGCTGTCGGTGCGGAAATTGAGCGAATGAAGGCGGAAAACGCCGATATACGTGCCATGCGCACGGAGCTTCTCAAAAAAGCCGGCTACTCTGCCGACTACTCCGACGTAAAATACGAGTGTCCGTTGTGTTCCGACACCGGATACTTAGGAATAAAGCCGTGCGAATGCTTCAAAAAGGCTCTCGTAAAGGAAGCGTTTCTTTCGGCAGGACTCGGAAGCGTACTCACAAACCAGACTTTCGACAACTTCGATCTCTCCCTCTATTCCGACGAAAAGGACTCGCGCGGCGTGTCGGCAAGAGGGGTTATGCGCTACATACTCTCCGAGTCGAAAAAGTACGCCGATGGCTTCAGAAGTGCGGAGAAGCGTGACAATCTCTTCTTCTTCGGCGCGACGGGACTCGGCAAGACCCACCTCTCCACCGCCATAGCAAAAAGAGTCATTGAGGAGGGAATGAGCGTCGTCTACGACACGGCGCAGAGCATAATCCGCACCTTCGAGGCAAAGCGTTTCTCGCCGGGGAACGTCTCGGACAGCATAGACACGTCAAAATACTTTGACTGCGACCTTCTTATAATCGACGATCTCGGAGCGGAATTCCGCAACAGCTTCACGATAACGGTGCTGTATGATCTTCTCAACACACGCATCTGCACGGGCAAAGCCATGATTATAAGCGGCAATTTCGACTCGTCAAACGGCGTTGCGAAGCTTTACGACGAGAGAATTTCCTCGCGCATACTCGGAGAGTTCCGAAGCTTCCGCTTTATCGGCGAGGATATACGCCTTGCCGGACGAAGCCATAAGGTGAAAGGCTCATGAGTATCGAGTACTGCGACGTAAAAACTCACTACGACGCTCTTGTTGACGAGGGCAACGACCCGGTATACGACGGCGAAGAGCTTCGGAAATATATGGACAAGTGGGACGGAGACGCGTTTCTCGAAAAGCTCGCTCTCGGTCACACGCGTGACAAAGACCTATTCGAGGTAGGAGTCGGCACAGGCAGACTCGCGGTGCGGACAGCACCTCTCGCTAAAAGCTTCACCGGAATAGACCTCTCTCCGAAATCAGTAAAGCGAGCGGAGGAGAACCTCGTCAATTTTGCCGGAGTCACCGATGCCGTTCTTATTTGCGGCGATTTTCTCGGCTATACGGCGGAGTGCGGCGAAAGATACGACGTTGTTTACTCGTCGCTCACCTTCATGCACATAGAGGACAAAAAGGCGGCAATTGACGGCGCATCAAGGCTTTTGCGTCGCGGCGGTCGGTTTGTGCTGTCGATATCGAAAAGTACAGACCTCTTTCTCAAATGCGGAAACCGAACCCTTTCGCTTTACCCGGACAGTCTCGCCGCAACTCTCTCTCTCATGCGTGCCGCCGGACTTTCCGTGTCGGTGACGGGGGCGGAGAATGCTCATATAGCGGTGGGAGAGAAGAAATAATTGACAATTGATAATTGACGATTAAAGCGTTCGTCCGAGGTATTCTTTTTTCGGTGAACGGAGTATTGCGGCAAGGGAAGCTTTGCATTTTCTCAATTTGGCGTCGCCGCTCTTTCGGCACAACAGAATATAAATTTAAGGGGAAGCGCAAACTCCCCCTTTTTTGTTATCCGTTATATTTGCGGTTGACGATTAATCGAATTGCGAAGCTTTTTGATGCGAACGTGCCGCTTCCGTCGTCCTTTTTTCCGCCGCAGGCGGAATATTATCTATTCCGAAAAATTCTTATTCATTGCAAAAGCATTTAGCTTTCGCAATGAATATTGACATGCGCCACGAATTTTTCACCTTTAGATTCGCAAAAACGTGAGCTTTTGGCGCGAGCGAACGAATCTGCTTTCGCAAGGAATAACGAAGTTTTTCCTTGCGAGGACGTCGCTTGCCGACGTCCTTAATGTGGGGGATAACGTAAGGGGGAGTGCGAACTCCCCCTTACGAATTAATCAAAGTGCTGTCTGCGTATCCGTCGGGTCTCCGTTTCTCGCAAGGTCATACTCGTGCGACCAGTCAAGGTCACGGTACTTCTCCCCTCTCGGGTCGTTCTTTATGAAGTCCATGAGCATGTCGAGCATTTCCTCCGTCCACGTGTTGCGGTCGATCTGAGCCGTCGTGAACTTGTTCTGCGCTATCATCTCGAAGCCGAAGTCGTCCTTGACGTGAGTCTTTGCCGCACCGTCAACAACCTCCGCAACGAGGTGTGACGGAATAAAGAGGACACCGCCGCCTGCGCCGAAAACGACGTCGCCCGGGAGGCATACCGCACCGCCGAAGTTTACGACCGAGTTAAAGCCGGTCATGACGAAATCACGGATGGGAGTGGGGTCGATGCCTCTGTAGTAAACCTGAACGCCCTCGACCTGCTTCATCTGCTCAACGTCGCGGACACCGCCCCAGATTACCGCGCCGCCGGTCTTGGTCTTGGTCTTTATCGCGGTCGTGAGGTTGCCGCCGACAAATGTCCCCTTGTAAATCTTGTCGAACATATCCGCAACGACAACGTCGCCCTCGACAAGCGTGTCTATAACCCACTGATTGTAGTTTCCGTGTCTTCCCTCTTCGGCACCGATGGCGAACATCGTCTCGTGAAGATCGGGTCTTGTCGGGCAGAACGAACAGGTTACGGCGCGTCCTACAAGCTTTCTGCCGTCGTCATGAAGCGCGTGGAGCGGATTTACGCCGCCGCCGACAAACTGATTCTCGTAGCCCTTTACGAATATCGGCTTCCATACCTCCTCAAGAGTCATCTCGCAGAGCTTCTTCAGATATTTGTCCTCGACATAGGGACGACCGTCGGGAAGTCTCTCGCCCTTCCATTGCGGAGTGAGAGCTATTATCTCTTCTTTTACGTTAAAATGCATATGTATCTTCCTTTCAAATATATTCGGTTCATCTTACATATTCTACCGCAAATATCCGAAGGTGTCATCAAATATATTTGTGTATTTGCAAAAGATATTTGTTTTGCCGACTCAATACATTATCTCTCTGCCGTCAAGGAACACTCTGAAACGTCTCTCGTCAGCTCCGTCACGGAAAATAATCCGGAGTCGCTTTACGCATCTTTTCTCAATCTCCGTTTCGCACACCGCACCGCCTCTGACGGCAAGTACTCCGAACAAAGAAAAAACGGTGCGCCCGAAATGAGCGCACCGCATATTTGTATTCGAAAGTATAAATTAAAATCCGAAGAAGCTCTCGGTATTGTAAAGGCTGATATCGGAGACAATTTTACCTGCCGTTTCAAGGTCGTTCGGGTACTCGCCTCTCTCGATTATGCCGCCTATGTACTCGCAGAGAATGCGTCTGAAATACTCGTGTCTCGTGTAGGAAAGGAAGCTTCTGGAGTCGGTGAGCATACCGATGAAGTTCGCGAGAACACCAATGCTTGCATAACCCTTGAGCTGGTCGCGCATACCCTCGAGATGGTCGTTAAACCACCACGCCGAACCGTGCTGAATCTTGCTCTTTATGCCCTCGGAGTTGCCCTGGAAGCAACCGCACATTGCGTCGATTGCGGCGTTGTCGGTCGGATTGAGGGAGTAGAATACCATCTTCGGAAGCGAGTTTTCTCTCTCGAACGCATTGAGAAGCGCAAGTCCGTTTCTTATGCAGTCGTTGGCACCTATCGTATCAAAGCCGCCGTCGGGACCTATCTTTGCAAAGTTTACGTCGCTGTTGTTTCTCTGAACGCCGAAATGCATCTGCATTACCCAATTTCTCTTTGTGAACTCCTTTGCGAAGAAGATGAGAAGGAAGGTCTTGAATGCGTCCGCTTCCTCTGTCGTTATCTCCTCGCCGTCCATGACCTTTGCGAATACTCTGTCGGCTTCCGCCTCGGTACAGGGAGCGTATACGAGGTAATCCATACCGTGGTCGGAGGTCTTGCAGCCGTTTTCCTCAAAGAAATCGAGTCTCTCGGTGTAAGCGCGGAGAAGGTCGCTTACAGACTTTATTTCATATCCCACCGACGCAGAGAGCTTTGTCTTTATGTAGTCTGCAAAGCCGGGCTTTTCGATATTTACGCCTTTGTCGGGACGGAACGCCGGGAGAACCTTTGTCGCAAAGGACTTGTCCTCACGAATAACCTTGTGCCAGCGAAGGTCGTCGGCAGGGTCGTCGGTCGTGCAGATAACCTTGACATTCGACTTCTTTATAATCTGCTTTACGGACATCGTGCCTCCGGTTAGCATGGCGTTGCACTTATTCCATATCTCGTCGCAGCTCTTCGGAGAAAGAGGGGTATCGATGCCGAAGTATCTCTTAAGCTCAAGGTGTGTCCAATGGTAGAGGGGGTTGCCGATGAGCGACGGCATGGACTCCGCCCACGCACGAAACTTGTCGT
This sequence comes from uncultured Eubacteriales bacterium, assembly GCA_934502885.1. Taxonomy (GTDB): domain Bacteria; phylum Bacillota; class Clostridia; order Oscillospirales; family CAG-382; genus CAKSUT01. The sequence continues at coordinate 146,866 of CAKSUT010000006.1, forward strand.
AATCGGAGGCGTCGCCGGTCACATACTTTTCGTCGAAGCCGCACGCACGTATTGCTCTCCACTTATAGTGGTCGCCGCCGAGCCACGCCTCGGTGATACTCGAAAACTGCTTGTCCTCGGCTATCTCCTGCGGATTTATGTGGCAGTGGTAGTCGATTATAGGGAGATCCTTCGCGAAGTTGTTGTAAAGATACTCTGCTGTAGGCGTTGTGAGGAGAAAATCCTCGCCCATAAATTTTTTCATTCGTTATCGTCCTCTCATAATTATTTGATATTGTGCCGCCATCGGCACGCAGACCTACATATTTACAGTATACCACGGCGAAAAACGTATGTCAACGGTTCTTTTAAAGGATTATCCGAAAACACACTTTTTTTGTTGTAAAGTGCAATCGAGAAGCCGATAATAGGAGTTTTGAACGGAGTGCGAGTTTTCAAATAATTCAAATATATCCGAAATGTTACCGAAAATAGGGTGTAAAAGGTATGTAAAACGCCGAATCTCAATTTAAAAGTTTGAAATAATATTTACACAGAAAAACCGATAACAGCGAGTTTTAAAGGTGAAAAAGCGCGTGCGGCAAGTGTGCCGTAAACAAAAAAATGCGTCTTTGTTCAAATATGATTTTTCTTTGTTCAAACGGCGGTCTTGATTGTGAAAAAGCAAAAACATCTTTAAAAATTCAGCTCAAATTAAAACGATATACACAAAAAAGCGTTATAATATGTATGTCCGAAAGGAATAAAAAATGCTCTGTTTCCGAACACAACAGGCGTCGGAAATGCTGTTTGAGGGGTAATTATGAGACTGTTTATATCGGTGAATTTTGACGACGAAACCAAAGACGCACTTTGCGCTCACATAGATAAACTCCGCTCCGTATCCGAAAGAGGAAACTTCACAAAGCGTGACAATCTCCACCTCACGCTCGTGTTTATCGGCGAGACGACGCAGATCGGTGCAATAGTCGATACGATAGATTCCATAGACATGGAGGAATTTTCGATCTGCCTTGATGGGACGGGCAAATTCAAGCGCTCGGGCGGCGACATTTTCTGGGTAGGCGTCGAGAAGAATCAGAGCCTTACCATACTGCACAAGCTTCTCTACAGAAGTCTTGTCAGAAAAGGCATATCGCTCGACAAGAACGATTTCAAGCCGCACCTTACTCTCGGCAGAGAGGTTGTACTCAAGGAAGGCATAAGCCTCGGTGACCTCGGAGAGTTCACCTATGAAAAGCCGATCGACATACGCAGTGTGAGCCTTATGAAGTCGGAGCGAGGAAGAGACGGTCTTGTGTATACCGAGATTTACGCAAAGGCGCTCACACCTATCGAAGAATAAGCAGACGGTCTGAGGATAAAACGAAACGGCACCCCGGAGAAAATCTGAGGTGTTGTTCTTTATTTGCAAGGTCTATTTTCGCTTTGCAGCAATGCCGTCTGCAATACCGTCGGCAAATGTCACTCCAAGGATAAGAAGCGCACCGACCGCTGCAACCGGTTCGAGTACCTCGTGCAGAAAGAGAGCCGAAGCCGCAAGGGCGACAATGGGGTCGGCGTAGCTGAATATGGCAAAACTCTGTGCGTCAAGCACGCATATCGCCTCGTAGAAGATAATGTACGCTATGCCTGTGTGGAGCACTCCCACACCGACAAGCGGCGCAATGTATCGAGGTTCGACAGCAAATGCGGAAAAGCTCTCGGTCGCGGCAACGTATACGAACAGCATCACCGACGCGGTGGCAAGCTGAACTGTGACTCGCGTTATGCCCGAAACGCCCGTGAGGCACTTACTCAAAAGCATGAGAACCGTGTCGCATAGCGCGGCGGCAATGGCAAAAGCGATGCCGATAAAGCTTACCGCACCGACTCCGTTTGTGATACCGGAGACAAGTATCATTCCGCAGAATGCGGTCGCGACGCATACAAGCTTTCGAACGGAAAGCTTCTCCCCGAGAAAAATCGGCGACAGGAGTATGAGAAAAACAGGGTTCATGTAGTAACAAACGGTCGCCGCCGGCACATTGATAAACTCATACGAAGCAAAAAGCAAAATCCAGTTTGCGCCGAGAACCACGCCGGTCAACACAAGAGAAAGAATGTTGCTTTTCACCGCCGCAAAATCGAACGCAGATTTTTTGAAAAAAGAGACGGCGACGATAAAAATAAAGCCGAAGAAAGCACGGGAAAAAGCACAAACGCCGCTTGAAACAGGAAGCGAACTTACGACAATTCCGATTGTTCCGAAAATGCACATTGCAGCAATATATTCAATTCTTGCGGCTGTGCGCGGATTTGAAAATTTCAACTGCAACACCTCATTTTCGTTACTTATAACGTGCGGCGTAACCGCACCGGAGACACAAAGGTTCGGTCACAGCACGCTTATCAAAGGACTCACGCAGTGCGACAGCACGAAGCAATGCTTCGTCGCACCAATTTATCTTTTTCTGTAATTGCGCGGTGAAACTCCGGCGTGTCGTCTGAAAAATGCAGAGAAATTCGAGACTTCTTCAAATCCGACCGTTTCTGCGATCTCGCCGACCGTCAGCTGTGTCGCAAGAAGATATGACGACGCACGCTCAAACCGCCGCTTATTGATAAGCGCAATTACTCCGCATCCGTAGCTTTTACGGCAGATTCTCTCAAGATGCGGAACGCTCAGAAACATCTCCCCGGCGATCCTCTCAAGCGTCACGCGCTCGGAAAGATGAAGATCAATCCATTCGGAAAGCGTCCTCGCAGCCGGGGCGATCGAGGTGCGCTGTCTTTCGGCGACAGACGCCCAAACCACACTCTTCACGCAACCTGCAACAAGCTCATCGGACGCTTTGATACAACTCTTTATATTGTCCTTTATAACGTAGCCGATCCTCTCTGCATCGGGCGATCTGAATATCGCCGCAGAATCGAAGCATTCGGTCAGAGCGACTCCCTCCGGTGAGGTCGAATCAATGTCTATTCCAACCTGTGAATATCCCTCCGGACCGCTTTTCAGTATATGATTTTTTCCCGGCGGAAGTATGTGTACCCAGCCGGCCGAAAGAATATGGGACATTCCTCCGCTTTCCACAATGAATGTTCCGCCGAGCACTATTATAATCTGCCAGAAGTTATGTGAATGATCCTCCGAAACATACTCGGATGGACGCTCAATATATCCGGCAAGAAGGAAACCCGGCGCCGGGGTCGACATAATTCTGGCGTGCAATTCTGTTATTGCCGACGCATTCTTTCTTGACTTAGGATCTGATTTCATAACTTTCAGAGAACCTCCGATATTGATCATACACACACTTTGTGTTATAATTGCAGCAACAATCTCCGTGAGAAATCCATATGAAAACAACTCATCACATATCTTCTTCATCCCAATGTTCCAGCTTTCACCGTCACCGCCAAAGCACAGTAGTTATCCGTGAAGGAAAAATAATCAACACAGCGGAGGATTAACCATGATAAATATTGAACCGATAATCGAAAAAGTAAGAAAATCACTTGACTGCCACAGGACAGAAACCGGATACGCAAGATATCCCGAAAAGGGCGACAATGAGTATGGAATCGCCGATGCGCTGAATATCATGTTCACGATTGACGACATTCCGGAGCGCAGTGAAATCACCCTTCTGACCGAGCGTCTTAAGGACTTTCAGTCACCCGAAACCGGACTCTTTGACGAAGGTACACATCATCCGTATCACTGCACCGCACACTGTATTGCCGCTCTTGAACTCTTTCAGGAATCGCCCGGATACCCCGTCAACGCACTCAGCGAGTACCGCTCGGCTTCATCGGCAGAGGAGCTTCTGTCATCGTTAGAATGGGCAACGACAAACCGTTCGGGACACATAGGCGCCGGAGTGTTCTCGACGCTGTATCTTACAAAAACGATAACTGCCGAGTGGGAAGATGCGTTCTTTGAACATCTCGTCAAGTACAACGATCCCGAAACGGGAATCAGTGTGAAAGGTGCAGTCAGTGCCGGAATCAGCCCACTGTGGAATCACATGGGTGACTGGTTTCATTTTCTCTTTTGCTTCCACGCCGCAAGACGTGCATTCCCGAACGCCGAAAGGCTAATCGACAGTTGCATTAGGTTGTATGACAAAAAACTCATGCCGGAAAGCTTCGGTCGCGGACAGAGGTTTCTCGACATAGACTGGGCATTCACCCTGAATCGTGCGTCGGTTCAGTCAGGGTATCGGCTCAGCGAGAGCCGAGAAAGACTTAAAGCCTTTGCGCACGAATTTACGGAATATCTGGAAAGCTCCGACCTTTCAGAACCGCAGTGGCGTGATTTGCACCTGATGTTCGGTGCGGTGTGCGCACTCTCGGAGCTTCAGGCAGCACTCCCGGGACTTCTGAGGTCAAGGCGCGCATTGCGTCAGGTTCTTGACATAAGGCCGTTTATCTGACTCATGATTTACAGTCCCGTGATTATACATATTATCGGTAAAGCTCTCATGGAACCGTTCGTAAATTCCGAACAGCTCATATGGGAGCCTTTTTCATTTTGAGTTGCAAACCGCATAGTACGGAGCTATTTACACTAAAATCGCAATAGTTGTCAGTGAGGTACAGTGTCGGTTACAACACCTTATTTCTGTTACTTATAGCGAACTGCGTAACCGCACCGGAGACACAAAGGCTCGGTCACAGCGCGCTTATCAAATGACTCACGCAGAGCGACAGCACGGGGGGAAGAAAGGACGTCGTCAATGCTGTCGGTAAAAATGTTGCCAAGGATCACAGAGCCGTCAGCGTCGAGGCAACACGGAACAATACTCCCATCGCAAAGCACGCCGATCTGGTCACATAGCCCGTAGCAGGAGTGGGAACTGTTCTCCGTGCCGGACTTTTCGGGGTCGATATCCGGCCAGACGAAGCGTTTTCCCCATTCGAGAAAGATTTTGTCCTCAGACAGACGATAACCGCTGTAGATTTTCTTCCACTCTCCCGGGTAATACTCTTTCATAGTGGCAAGCAAATCGGCGTTATTCTCTTCCGGAGAGGATTCGCCGTCGTCATTCCATAAACGGTAAACACAAATAACGCCGTTCCTCGCCGCAGAGTCACAAAAGCGCACGCATTCGGAAAAATAATCGTCGAAGGAGGAAAAACATGACACGCTGTTAGCGTCAAATGAATGCACAGAGACACTCACCTTGAACAGTGCGCCCTCATTCAGAAGAATGTCCGATTTTTCACGGAGAAGAGTGCCATTTGTGGTCAATATCACCTTAAAACCAAGCTTTGCGGCATAGGCAAGTATCCGTTCAAGCTGAGGATGAAGTAGTGGTTCGCCCATAAGATGGAGGTAAAGATACTCGCAATACGGGCGAAGTTTGTCGGCGGCGAGTCCAAATTCATGAAGCGACATGAAACGTTTTGCGCGTGAAGTGCCATGGCAGAAAGAGCACGAAAGGTTACAGATATTCGTAATTTCAAGGTATGCCTTCGAGTTTTTCTGTCCGAACATTCTAAAGCCTCCTATACAAAGAAAACTCGTATGCAAGACGTGACATCCGGCATACGAGCGTATTATGTCAGCACCGTCCGATCTTCCCGGGACGTCACCGTCCAAGTATTGTAGGCACAGGCAAGCTTAACTTCCGTGTTCGGGATGGGAACGGGTGGACCCTTGCCGCTAATGACACTGACTAAAAGAAAGAGTTGATAACCGAGGCTACCAACTCGAGAGGGTTCATGAGAACCCTATGTTAGCATCGACCGATCTTCCCGGG